>NZ_CP034433.1:2584918-3877377 GCF_003952345.1 Iodobacter ciconiae
ACGAAGCAGCTCTGTACGGCCATCTGGGCGCACGCGATTGGAAGCGTAATGCCCAGTTGCCAACTTAGTACCACCCAGTTTGATTGCGTAATCCAGAAAGCACTTAAATTTAATTTCGCTATTACATAAGATATCCGGGTTTGGCGTTCGGCCAGCCGAATACTCCGCCAGAAAATAGCTAAACACACGCTCCTTATATTCTTGGGCGAAATTAACCAATTCAATATCAACGCCCACTTTATCCGCAACCGAAATCGCATCTAGGCTATCTTCTTTAATCGAACAATACTCATCGGTATTATCGTCCTCCCAGTTTTGCATAAAGACACCAACTACGTCGAAGCCCTGCTCTTTTAAGAGCCACGCAGTCACCGAAGAGTCGACCCCCCCGGAAAGCCCTACTACAATTTTGTCAGACATACTTATATTTCCAGTAAACCGCATTACGATCTCTCTAACGATCAAAATCACGCAAAATTTCCAGCGAGTAACGACAACCCGCTGAATAATCATCGATACACGCCAATAACAAGGGACTGCGATGCTGTTCAGCGCGCGCCACAACTTCATCCCGCGTCAGCCACACCGCCTGCTCAATATCCGCATCTAAAACACGACCAGCCTCAACACCAGCTAAATCACCAGCAAATGCAAAGCGAAGATACGTTAATTCTGGTCGCTCTGGCGGTGACCACTGATACATACCGATCAAGAAGCGAGGCACAAAACGATAGGCCGTTTCTTCTAATGTTTCGCGAATCGCCGCTTCAACAATACCTTCGCCATATTCAACATGACCAGCCGGCTGATTAAGTTTTAATTTACCTAAAATTCGTTCTTCAACCAATAAAAACCGGCCCGCCTCTTCAATCACTGCAGCGACTGTCACATTAGGTTTCCACATCGACATTCCTTCATCAATTATCAACTCATCCGTATTAGCGAGTTTTATTCGGCCCCCGCCGCCCCCGTTGCTTAGGCTTTGTAGTTTCTGGATTTGGATTTACGACTCGGGGAGCTGCCACTGTTTCAACGCGCCAAGCCCCCAAAGGCAAGTTATCTACAGACCAATCACCAATTGCATAGCGAATCAGTCTTAATGTAGGAAAACCGACCTTAGCGGTCATGCGCCGCACCTGACGATTTTTACCCTCTCGAATGATAATTTCCAGCCAGGTTGTCGGCACACACACCCTAAAGCGCACAGGAGGCACGCGCGGCCACAAACAAGCGGGCTCATCAATGATGCGCACCTGTGCTGGACGAGTAATAAAATCACCTAAATCCACGCCCGTCAATAAAGGCTGCAAATCTGACAAACTCGGGCTACCCTCTACCTGCACCCAATATGTTTTGGGCAATTTATGCCTGGGGTCGGCAATTTTTGCTTGCAGAGGACCTGAATCCGTTAGAAGCAGCAGACCTTCTGAATCTGTATCCAAACGCCCGGCTGGATAAACATCCTTAATAGGAACAAAATCAGCCAGCGAAGCATGCGGCGGCGAGGGTGAAAACTGGCAGATCACCCCGTAAGGTTTATTTAAAAGTATGAGCTGAGGCATAGCGGCTTGGCAGTATTGCTACAAAACAGCGATAATAGGCTGTTTTTTCATCGGTGCCCCACAAGAAATTCACAATACTTACCGATGAGAAGAGACAAACCACTCGACACAACAGGAATACACAGATGAGCCTGATCAAAGTTCCGCAAGATGGCGCGAAAATCGTCCAAAACCTTGCAACTCCAGATAATCCGATTATCCCGTTTATCGAAGGCGACGGTATTGGCGTAGATATCACCCCCGTCATGATCGACGTTGTCGATGCTGCAGTAAAGAAATGCTACGGCAGCGGCCGTAAAATTCACTGGATGGAAATCTACTGCGGTGAAAAAGCATCTAAATTGTATCCGGATGGCACTTACCTGCCAGAAGAAACATTAGCTGCATTGCAAGAATATGTTGTATCAATCAAAGGCCCGCTGGCAACACCAGTAGGCGGCGGCATTCGCTCATTAAATGTGGCACTGCGTCAGCAACTTGACCTCTACGTTTGCCTGCGCCCGGTTCGCTATTTCCAGGGAGTTCCTTCTCCTGTTAAACACCCTGAGCAGATCGAAATGGTCATTTTCCGTGAAAATACCGAAGACATCTACGCAGGTATCGAGTGGGATGCGCAATCTGAAGGCGCAAAAAAAGTGATCGATTTCCTGCAAAACGAAATGGGCGTGAAGAAAATTCGCTTCCCGGAATCATCCAGCATAGGCATCAAGCCTGTAAGCAAAGATGGGACTGAACGCCTGGTGCGTCGCGCAATTCAGTATGCAATCGACAACAACCGTAAGAGTGTTACCTTGGTTCATAAAGGTAACATCATGAAATATACCGAAGGCATGTTTCGCACCTGGGGCTATGAATTAGCCAAGAAAGAATTTGGCGGCGTAGAAATTGATGGCGGTCCATACCTTGAGCTACCAAATGGCATCGTTATTAAAGATGTAATTGCTGATGCATTCTTGCAGCAAATCCTCTTACGCCCAGCTGAATACGATGTAATTGCAACACTCAACCTGAATGGCGATTACATTTCTGACGCCTTAGCAGCACAGGTAGGCGGCATTGGGATTGCTCCGGGCGCAAACTTATCTGATAGCGTTGCCATGTTTGAAGCAACGCACGGCACAGCACCGAAGTATTCTGGCCAGGACAAAGTAAATCCGGGCTCGCTACTGCTTTCTGCTGAAATGATGTTGCGTCATATGGGCTGGAAAGAAGCTGCAGATTTGATCATTACCGCCATGGAAAAAACCATTGCCGACAAAATTGTTACTTACGACTTTGCCCGCTTAATGGACAATCCAACGGAAGTAAGCTGCTCAGGCTTTGGCAAAGCCATTATTGAACGGATGTAATCTATCAGGCTGAATATAGCCAGGTCCAACCCCGCTTCGGCGGGTTTTTTATTTACTCCAAAGTATGCCCTCCGATATATAGACGCAAAAAAACCCCGCCTTGGCGGGGTTTTTAATCACCAGCAGCTAATTAAGCAGCTTGGATGTTAGAGGCTTGTTTGCCTTTAGCACCATTGGTGATGTCGAAAGAAACGCGTTGGCCTTCTTTCAGAGTTTTGAAGCCTGGCATGTTGATCGCAGAAAAGTGAGCGAAAATATCTTCGCCGCCTTCGTCTGGAGTAACAAAGCCGAAGCCTTTAGAATCATTGAACCACTTTACGGTACCTAGAGCCATTTTGGCACTTCCTATCTAAACGATGAAACATGGACCACCTCAGAAATGAGGCCCGGTTAAGGGATTGGCCCGAAAAAACCCGCGTGAGCGGGATACCATACCACCTAGCTGCGATTAAGCAGCTTGGATGTTAGAGGCTTGTTTGCCTTTAGCACCATTGGTGATCTCGAAAGAAACACGCTGGCCTTCTTTCAAGGTTTTGAAGCCTGGCATGTTAATCGCGGAGAAGTGAGCGAAGATGTCTTCGCCGCCTTCGTCTGGAGTAACAAAACCGAAGCCTTTAGAATCATTGAACCACTTAACAGTGCCCAGAGCCATTTGGGGTCTTTCCTATCAACTTGTAAAACATGAACCGCCTCGAAGAGGCACCATGAGGTTTGAGGTCCAAGACCAGCAAAACGGCCAAACCGGTACTGCAGAAACTTGTACATCAAACTCGAGCCACCTTTTTACGCGACTTTCACACTAAAGGTCAAGTAAAATTCTAAAAATAGATACTTATACTCAATAAAAAACCACGGTCCCAAACAAGCATGTACACCACCCACCCATCTTCATGCAGATCAGAGCTTGAAAAAGAACAGGGGCGGACCAAAATGACTATAAATCACACGATATGGTAGAAAAATGCCTTCACAGCATCAAACCGATGCCGAACTTAATCAGCAATCGACACTCTCACCACCACCCGCTTTGTGGCGTGTACTTCTGCTAAACGATGACTTTACACCAATGGATTTTGTCATCAATGTATTAGAAAAATTTTTCGGAATGAACCGTGAACGGGCGACACAGGTTATGCTTAAAGTTCACACAGAGGGGCGCGGAATGTGTGGGATATTCCCAAGGGACATTGCGTCCACAAAGGTCGCAGAGGTCAGCCAGTATTCAAGGCAACATCAGCAACCACTGCAATGCACAATGGAGGTGAACGAATGATTGCCCAAGAACTAGAAGTCAGCCTCCACATGGCCTTTACTGATGCGAGGCAAAAGCGCCACGAGTACATCACCGTGGAGCATCTTTTACTTGCCCTGCTGGACAATCCATCAGCAGCAGAGGTTCTGCGTGCCTGCGGCGCGCACATGGACGAGCTGCGTCGTCAGCTCGGTGATTTTGTTAAAGAGCATACACCGGTCGTATCTGGCGATGGCGAAGTTGAAACGCAACCAACCATAGGCTTTCAGCGCGTGATTCAGCGCGCTATCTTACATGTGCAATCTTCAGGAAAAAAAGAAGTGACTGGAGCTAATGTGCTCGTCGCCATTTTTGGCGAAAAAGACAGCCATGCAGTTTATTACCTGCATCAACAGGCTATTACCCGCTTGGATGTAGTGAACTTTATTGCTCACGGCATTGCAAAATCAGCTAATACACAACAGCCCACTCCACGCACCGAGCAAAACGAAGAGCACGAAGAAGAAACAACAAGCAACGGAGCACTCAACAGCTTTACCGAAAACTTAAACCAGCAAGCTATTGCTGGGCGTATTGACCCACTGATTGGTCGTGAGCATGAATTAGAGCGCGTGATTCAAACACTGTGCCGTCGCCGCAAAAATAATCCCTTGCTGGTTGGCGAAGCAGGTGTGGGCAAAACGGCAATTGCTGAAGGACTTGCCCGCCGCATTGTTGAGGGCAATGTACCAGACGTACTCAAAGATGCTACCGTCTATGGCTTGGATATGGGCGCTCTGCTGGCGGGCACCAAATACCGTGGAGATTTTGAGCAACGCTTAAAAGCTGTTATCAAACAGCTGCAAGAAGAACGCAATGCTGTGCTGTTTATCGATGAAATTCACACCCTGGTCGGTGCCGGCGCCGCTTCCGGTGGAACATTGGATGCGTCCAACCTGCTCAAACCTGCACTATCTAATGGCTCTTTAAAATGCATTGGTGCGACCACCTATACCGAATACCGTGGTATTTTCGAGAAAGACAATGCCTTATCACGTCGCTTCCAGAAAATCGATGTGCCTGAGCCTACAGTCGAGCAAACGATTGAAATTCTTAAGGGCTTAAAAGATAAGTTTGAGCAACACCACGGCGTAAAATATACCCTGGCAGCACTAACAACAGCAGCAGAGCTTTCAGCCAGATATATCAATGACAGGCACTTGCCAGATAAAGCCATTGACGTAATTGATGAGGCAGGTGCAGCACAGAAGATTTTGCCAAAATCAAAGCAAAAGAAAACCATTAACAAACACGAAATCGAAGAAATAGTTGCTAAAATTGCACGGATTCCACCTAAGAGTGTGTCGACAGACGACCGGAACACACTTAAGACACTGGAGAACGATCTTAAGCATGTGGTGTTTGGCCAAGAAAAAGCCATTGAATCCGTCGCGACTTCAATCAAGATGGCGCGTGCTGGCCTAGGAAACCCACAAAAACCTATCGGTACATTCTTGTTCAGTGGCCCAACCGGTGTAGGTAAGACAGAGGTTGCTCGCCAGCTAGCCTATACCATGGGCATTGAGTTGCTGCGCTTTGATATGTCCGAGTATATGGAGCGTCACGCAGTGAGCCGCTTGATTGGCGCTCCTCCAGGATACGTGGGCTTTGAGCAGGGCGGCTTACTAACAGAAGCAATTACCAAACATCCCTATGCAGTGTTGCTGCTAGATGAAATCGAAAAAGCACATCCGGACATCTTTAACGTCCTACTACAAGTAATGGATCACGGTACGCTCACCGATAACAACGGACGAAAAGCAGACTTCAGAAACGTAGTCATTGTAATGACAACCAATACTGGCGCTGAAACACTCACCAAATCAGTTATCGGCTTTACCACTAGCAAGCAAACTGGTGATGAGATGCAGGATATTAAACGCATGTTCACTCCAGAATTTCGCAACCGTTTAGATGCAATTATTCCTTTTGCACCGCTCTCGCATGAAATTATTATGCAGGTTGTGGATAAATTCCTGATTCAACTCGAAGTACAGCTACAAGAAAAGAAAGTAGAAGCCCACTTCACCCCGGCTTTGAAAACGCACCTTGCTGCTGAAGGTTTTGATCCGCTGATGGGAGCAAGACCAATGGCTAGATTAATCCAAGACACCATCCGCAAAGCGCTTGCAGATGAGTTACTCTTTGGCCGATTAATTAATGGAGGTGAAGTCACCATTGATATTGATGATGATGGGAAAGTAAGTTTAGAGATCCCTAATAAAATAGCGATACCTGCCTGATTCTCCTCAAACAAAAGCCCCTTCTTATTTTAAGAAGGGGCTTTGTTATTCCAGATTTAATAAGAATTAAGCCTGTTGCTGCACCACAACAGTTTGCGCAGGCATAGGTACTGGAAATCCAGCCTCGGCCAAGCTTTCTTTAATAGTACGATTTGTATCAAAATAAACTTGCCAGTAATGATCATTATGGCAATAAGGGCGAACAACCAACACAGGCCCTACCAAATTAAACTCAAGAATTTCCACGTCAACTTTAGGCTCAGCAAGCACATTAGGAATGGCCGCAATCTTCTCACGCAAAACTTGCATAGCAGCAGCATGATCCGCACTACCTGCCAATTGTGCTTTTAAATCGACACGGCGAAATGGGTTCAGAGTAAAATTCTGAATATTGTCTGAAAAAATTTTATTATTCCCGACCAGAGTCATCACATTATCAGGCGTATTGAGCATGGTAGAAAATAGACCAATCTCACTCACCGTACCCACAATCCCTGCAACAGAAACAAAATCACCCACTTTAAACGGGCGCAATACAATAATAAACGCACCAGCAGCGAAATTAGCCAGCAAACCAGACCATGCCATCCCGATTGCAATACCACCAGCTGCAATTAAAGCCGCAAAAGTTGTAGTTTGAATTCCGCAATAACCCAGAATGCCGATAACCAATAATATATTTAGCGTAACGGTAATTACTGACCCGACATAGCGTAAGACCGTTGGATCAACTTTTTGTTTACCCAACGAGCCCTGTACCAGGCGTACAGCAAAACCAATCAGCCAGCGACCGATCACCCAAAAAGCAATTGCCGCAATAATTTTCACACCAAACTCAGCCGCATAGCCCATAGCAAGATCTTGGTATTTCTGCGCCCACGTTACATCCATTATCTATCTCCCTAAACCACCAAATGGCGGACTAACTACAAGATTAACATATAGGCATAATTCTTATGAACGAGAACCACGTGGATGGTGCTCTTTATGCAACGATTTCAAACGCGCATTTGCCACATGAGTATAAATCTGGGTAGTCGTAATATCAGCATGTCCCAACAGCATTTGCACAATACGTAAATCTGCACCATGGTTTAACAAATGTGTTGCAAATGCGTGCCGTAAAACATGCGGACTTAAATGGCTGGCATCTATTCCTGCCGCAGCGGCGTACTGCTTGATGATGTACCAGAAGCCTTGCCGGGTGAGCGGTCTGCCCCGCTGATTTACAAATGCTTCAGCTACTTGATGTGTACCGACCAAAATCGGACGAGATCGCAGTAAATATTGCTCAATCCAATCTGTGGCCACTTCCCCCATTGGCACCAAGCGCTGTTTACCTCCCTTACCTGCCAGAATCTGCACATAACGCTCACGTGTTTTAATTTGCCCAAGAGGCAAAGTGACTAACTCAGTAACACGCAAGCCCGTTGCATACATTAACTCCAGCATCGCTCTATCTCTTAACCCCCCTGCCTGATCTAACTCAGGAACACGCAAAAGCGCCTCAATGCGATCTTCATCCAGTGCTTTTGGTAAAGGTCTTACCCGCTTAGGAGCAGTAAGCTCTGCCGTTGGATCAAAACTAGTTTGCCCAGATAAGACCCAATGCCGATAGAACTTACGCAAACTGGCCATACGTCTCGCTAAAGTTGCAGCTTTCATATCCCGTGCCTGCCGTGCCAAAAAAGCCTGTACACATTCACGATCTGCAGACAATAAATTACAGTTACGTTCTGCAACTAGCCAATGAGCCCAGATCAGCAAATCACGCCGATAACCATCAGTCGTATTTTTAGAGAGCTGATCACTCAGCCAAATTGCATCTAAAAACTCATCAATTAAAACCAACTGCTCATCCAGGCCCGCTTGGCTCATACATGAACACCTTCGTGGTTCAACAACCAACGCTTAATAGGCAACCAGTCAACTCCATTTCGACCCGCATTAAACCCGCCTAAACCTTTTGCCGCCACGACCCGATGGCAAGGAATTAGCAGCGGTAAAGGATTTCGCCCACAAGCACCACCCACAGCACGAGGGCTAGAATGAATTTTCCTGGAAATATCAGCGTAGGTTTGCAACTGTCCAGAAGGAATTACCGCAATTTCAGCCAAAACTTTCTTTTGATGCTCACTTACGGACAAAGCACACGGCAAATGAAAAACAAACAAAGGGTCCTGAAAATAAGCAGCCAGCTGACGGGCAGCCTCTTGCAATAAAGGACTTATTGGCGTCTGCAAGAAAGAAGAACCAGGAAGAAATTCAACTAAAACAAGCTGCTCATTCCGCTCAGCAAGGCCTAAGTGGCCAATGGGGCTGGAAATAACCGAGTAAGAATCTTTACTTTCGATGCGCATAACAAATCCGAATGTTATGGAAACGAAAACGCGGGCACTTGGCCCGCGTTTGAATACAATGTTACTTAAATAAATTAAGCAGCAGCTTTTGCAACAACCTTACGGGCAGGCAACTTTTCCTTAATACGTGCAGACTTACCTGAACGATCACGGAGGTAGTAAAGCTTGGCACGACGTACATCGCCGCGACGTTTCACTTCAACACCAGCAACCAGCGGAGAGTAAGTTTGGAAAGTACGCTCAACACCCATACCGGCGGAAATTTTACGCACGATAAAGGAGCTATTCAGGCCACGATTACGCTTAGCAATCACAACGCCTTCATAAGCCTGCAGACGCTCACGTGTACCTTCCTTAACCTTGACCTGAACGATCACGGTATCGCCAGGGGCGAATTCAGGAAGAGTCTTAGCTAAGCGAGCGATTTCTTCTTGCTCAAGTTGTTGAATCAAATTCATGGGTATTACTCCAATGTGAAGCTTGTTCCTTCAAAGGCGGCTAAACCACCTGATCTTGGTTTATCACCAGATCCGCCTTAAATTCGGCCAGAAGACGAGCTTCCTCTTTTGATAGCTGTCGCTTTATCAACAAGTCAGGCCTACGCAAAAACGTTCTGCCTAAAGACTGTTTTAAGCGCCAGCGCCGTATCAGTGCATGATTTCCTGAAAGTAAGACTTCCGGTACGCTCATACCTAGATAATTTTCGGGACGGGTATAGTGCGGGCAATCCAGCAACCCATCCACAAATGAATCTTCTTCTGCACTCGCTGCAGTATTAAGTACACCAGGCAATTGGCGAATGATGGCATCCATCAACACCATTGCAGGCAACTCTCCACCTGAGAGCACATAATCGCCGACCGAGATTTCTTCATCGATCTGACGATCCAGCAAACGCTCATCTACGCCTTCGTAACGGCCACATAGCAAAACCAAACCCGGCTTTTGAGCCAGCTCCAAGACTTTATCGTGTGTTAATGCCGCCCCTTGGGGAGATAAATAGACGGTATGCGTACTAGCAACACCCTCTTCACGCTGCCTTTTCTTAGCTGCTTCCAGCGCACTTTCAAGTGGCTCTGGCAACATCACCATACCGGGGCCGCCACCATATGGCCGGTCGTCCACAGTACGATGTTTGTCTACGGTGAAATCACGTGGATTCCAGCTGTTAAGTCCAAAAAGACCTAATTCAACCGCTCGCCGGGTAATACCATGACAAGTGATTGCTTCAAACATCTCCGGAAACAAAGTAATCACATCAAAGCGATATACCTGAGCCTTAGTAATCAAGGCCCCAATCCACAGAGATTGTTTTAACAGCAAGATCAACCTTGAGCACAACATGCGCCACAAAAGGCAGCAGACGCTCGGTCTGTCCATCTTTCACAACGATCACATCGTTAGCACCGGTTTCAAACAAATTATCCACAATGCCTAACTTTTCACCTTGCACATTAATGACATCCAGGCCGATCAAATCAACCCAGTAGTATTCATCAGTAGCAGGTGTCGGCAGTAGGCTACGGGAAACAGCAATTTTACAACTCTTTAGCGCAAATGCCGCATCGCGATCATTAACACCTTCAAGCTGAGCCGCTAATTTCTTTGTATGAACCTGACCTTCTACAAGCTTATAAGCCTGCCATTGACCATCGTGGCCAATCCACCAAGTGGCGTAGTCAAAAAGACTATCGGCATCCTCGGTATCACCAACCAGATTAATCCAGCCATGAACTCCAAAAGCCCCACTTACATAGCCCATGACCAGAAGATCATCAGGCACCGGCAGCAAAGCCCGTTTTTGCGTCGTCACGGTTTGAATCAAACAGCAGCTGGCTTGTAGCTTTTCAGCAACTTAGCAACGGAGTCAGAAGCTTGTGCACCAACGCCAACCCAGTAGCTTACGCGGTCCATAGCTAGACGCACGCCTTCTTCGCCATCTTTAGCGAGAGGATTGTAAAAGCCAAGACGCTCAACAAAGCGACCATCACGACGATTACGGGAGTCAGTTACAACAACATTGTAAAACGGACGGTTTTTAGCACCGCCGCGGGAAAGACGAATAACAACCATGGCATTAAACCCAGTAATGGAGATTAACTAAAGGGGTCCGATTATGAAACAAATAGCCGAACCCCGCAAGAATAACCGGCGAAAGTACAGCAAAAACAATCACGTTGTAAAGCCTAACGTGATATTCGGCAGCCGGTCAGGTGCGAATATTTTATAAAAAACCTTGCTAATTAGTAAGACGCATACCTAAAGCAGGCGGGTAATTTGAACAGGGCGGGAAGATCAAGCACGAGAATTTCTTCAAAGCCCAGCTTACATACCTGGCAGCATTCCCTTCATGCCACTCATACCTCGCATCAATTTCGCCATACCCCCCTTAGAAAACTGCTTCATCATCTTTTGCGTTTCTTCAAACTGTTTTAAAAGACGATTCACTTCCTGAACCTGTACCCCTGCCCCGGCAGCGATACGACGCTTACGGCTAGCCTTAAGTAGCTCGGGCTTCCGACGCTCTTCTGGCGTCATCGAATTAATAATACCCTCGATACGTGCTACCGACTTATCTGTTACCTGGCTATTGGCCATCTGGCTCACTTGGCCTGGCAACTTATCCATTAATGCACTCATCCCGCCCATTTTTTTCATTTGCTGGATTTGTGTTTTAAAATCCTCTAAGTCAAACCCTTTGCCGGATTTAACTTTCTTCATCATTTTGAGTGCTTCTTCCTGATCAACGCTATTTTGTACGTCTTCAATCAAGGACAGCACATCACCCATACCCAGAATACGACCAGCCATACGATCAGGGTGAAAGGGCTCTAATCCCGTCAGCTTCTCGCCCGTACCTAAAAATTTGATCGGCCTGCCCGTAATATGCCGTACTGATAATGCGGCACCACCACGTGAATCGCCATCCATTTTAGTAAGAATGACACCTGTTAAAGGAAGAGCCTCATTAAAAGCCTTCGCCGTATTAACAGCATCCTGCCCCTGCATGGCATCAACCACAAACAGAGTTTCAACAGGGTTAACTGCCCCATGCAGCGCTTTAATTTCAGCCATCAAGGCTTCATCAATTGCCAAGCGGCCGGCGGTGTCAACAATCAACACGTCATGAAAATGCTTTTTAGCGTAATCATGCGCAGCCAGAGCAATCTCAACTGGTTTTTGCCCAACATCGGAAGGAAACCACTCCACCTCTAGTTGCCCAGCCAGCATTTTTAACTGTTCAATTGCGGCCGGGCGATAAACGTCTGTGGAAACCAATAAGATCTTTTTCTTTTGTGTCTCTTTCAGTAATTTTGCTAATTTACCTGATGTAGTTGTTTTACCAGCACCTTGTAAGCCTGCCATTAAGATAACGGCGGGCGGAACAGCTGCCAAGTTGAGCGCATCATTTTGCGCTCCCATTAACTTGGTTAGTTCTTCATGTACAACACCAATTACTGCTTGACCTGGAGTAAGACTACCAATAACTTCATGACCCTGAGCTCGGACTTTAACGTCATTAATAAACTGCTTAACCACCGGCAAGGCAACATCGGCTTCAAGCAAAGCCATGCGCACTTCACGCATAGCATCTTGAATATTGGCTTCGGTCAGGCGAGACTGACCACGCAGGTTTTTGACAACACCTGAAAGACGACTAGAAAGATTTTCAAACATGCGTATCCTTTGCTTGGCAACAACCCCAAGAGGGGCCTCGCTCTGATAAACTTATATGATGACTATTTTACCTGAAGTTAGCCCAGCAACTTATTTAGCGCTGCTGGCCTTAGCCATTTATCTGCTGCTTGGCTGGCATTTTTATCGCAGCCGGCTCGCCTCCTCACGCCCTAAGCGACTGCTTAACCCAATGCTTGAGCAGCTTTTGCTCGTCTTTGGGCTAATTTTACACGCCCTGGTTCTCCTCCCACCGTTATTGTGGTCAAGTGATCTACGTTTTGGTGCAGCAGAGGCCTTATCATTGAGCGCATTTTCCACTCTATGCATTTATTTATGCGGTCAGCTATTTTGGAAAATGGATGGCTTACAACCGCCGATGCTAGGTATAGCGGCAGCATTCCTATTTATATCCCTACTACTCCCCCTCGGGCACTCAATTACTTACCCTCTCAGCCCACTATCCCGGGGGCACTTTTTACTCGCCATGTTTGCGCATGGCATGCTGCTTAATGCTGCTGGCGTCGCCATTCTAATGCGTTTTGCTGATAGAACATTACACAAAGCTCAGGCAGGCTCTCTCATTCGTACATTACCCCCGCTAATGACGCTTGAGCGACTCATGTTTGCTTGTGTGAGGTTGGGCTTTATTTTACTGACTTTAGCACTACTCACCGGAATCTTTTTTGCAGAACAGGTATTTGGGCATGGCCTGATATTTTCACACAAAATTATTCTCTCCATTGCCGCATGGCTAGTGTTCGGAACTTTACTTTGGGGACGGTGGAAAAATGGCTGGCGCGGGCGCTTTGCAGCAAACTGGACACTTTTTGGCTTTGCCCTACTTTTTCTAGGTTATATAGGTAGCCGCTTTGTTCTGGAAGCGCTTCTACACCGGCCTTTTTGAAAAAATAAAATACAACACCACAAACTACGGATACAGCAACAACATTGGAACAAATTTCTTTATCCTACTTATACATTGCTCTTGCCCTATGCTTAGCAACTTCCGCTTTTTTTTCTGCAGCGGAAACGGCTATGATGGCGGTCAACCGCTATAAAATTGCCAGCAAAGCACGCCAGGGACATTTGGCTGCTGCACGCACACAAAAGTTACTTGATCAAACGGACAAGCTACTTTCAGTTATTTTAATTGGCAACACGCTCATAAATACAGCATCTGCTACGCTATCTACCCTAATTGCAAGCAAGCTTTTTGCAGGTAATGATTTTGCACTGGGAGTCGCGACACTGCTGGTGGCCTTTTCAATTCTTATTTTCTCTGAAGCTACGCCTAAAGTATTAGCTGCTAATTACGCAGAGCCTTTTGCCTATGCAGCATCTTATCCGCTACTTATTTTGTTGCGTATTTTTTATCCAGCAGTCTGGCTGGTTAATTTATTTGTCAGTGCCCTTATTAAAATATTACGCCTAAAAAAAAACCATAATAATCAGCACGCTCTCTCCCCTGAGGAATTACGCCTATTGGTTTTAGAATCAGGGCGTTATATGGAAAAAAAACACCACACTATTTTGCTTAATTTATTTGAACTTGCAAGTATTACGGTCGACGATGTAATGACTCCCCGACATCAAATAGAAAGTATCGACCTGGATGCTCCTACTGATGAAATTCGCAAGCAAATTTTCACCTGTCACCATACGCGTTTACCGGTTTACTCGAGTAATCCAGACAATATCACTGGTATTTTGCATATCCGTAAAATTTTGTCCTTAAAGGAAGACGAAATAAATCAGGTAAGACTAAGTGAAATGATGCGGCCTCCTTACTTTATTCCATCAAGTACGCCACTATTTACCCAATTACAGAATTTTCAAGAAAATAAACGTAGAATGGCCGTCGTAGTTGATGAATATGGGGAAATGCAAGGCCTTGTCACTCTGGAAGATATCCTGGAGCAAGTAATTGGAGAATTCACCACCAATGCACCAGCTCAGGGCAAAGTATTACGACAACCAGATGGGAGCGTCTTACTGGATGGAGCATCCAGCCTGCGGGAGCTCAATAGAAAATTACGCCTGGCATTTCCTGTAGATGGACCTAAAACATTAAATGGACTCATACTCGAGCACTTTGAAGATATTCCCGATGCGGGGACTTGCCTTGTTTTAGCAGGCCAGCGAATTGAAATTGTTCAAACTCAGGATCGAAGCATTCGTGTTATTCGTCTTTATGCTCAGGACATTAAATCCCTTTCATGATATGAAAATATTTTAAAGCAAAGAAAGCGCAAGATTAAAAGGTGTTTGCTAAACTGAAAAAGTAAGACAATACCGCTATTTTTTCCAATTTTTGATTACATATTGAAGACCATGTCAGCACCTAACTCACCTGTATCTGGTCTCGCCCGCCTGCTAGTTCAACACGGCAGATTAATTGAAGCAGATGCTGAAACGCTGCAATCCACAGCGAACAGCAGCAAAACACCATTTATTGAGCAACTCATACGCAGTCATAAAATGACGGCGCGGGGTATTGCTGAATTCTCATCCCAGGCGTTTGGCTATCCTCTTCTTGATCTGGACCATATTGATCCGAGCTATATCCCTCAAGGCGTGCTGGACAATAAAGTAATGCAGATCCAACGCCTCGTGCCACTATTCAAACGTGGTACCAAGCTATTTATCGGGCTATCTGATATTACCAACCTGCAAGCGCTCGAAGAAGTGCGCTTTCAAACCGGACTACAAGTTCAGCCCCTGGTAGTAGAAGACGGTAAGCTTGTTATTCTGCTCAACAAAATTGTCGAATCTACAGGGGCCAATCTAAGTAATATGGCTCTGGATGATGTCAATTTAGAGATGGATGGGGGCGAGGAAGATACCAGCCAAAACGATGCCGCAGTTCTGGAAGTAGATGATGCACCCATCGTTAAGTATCTGCAAAAAATCCTGCTTGATGCCATCAATGCAGGTGTTTCCGATATTCACTTTGAGCCCTATGAAAAGTTCTTTCGCATCCGTTACCGCCTTGACGGCGTATTGCGTGAAGTAGCGCAACCTCCCTTGGCGATTAAAGATAAACTTGCCTCACGTATCAAAGTTATCTCCAAGCTCGACATCTCTGAAAAACGTGTACCGCAAGATGGCCGAATGAAACTTGTGCTTTCAAAAAGCCGAGCCATCGACTTTCGCGTGTCTACCATGCCAACAATGCATGGAGAAAAGATTTGTATGCGGATTCTGGATCCCTCTTCAGCCACCTTGGGTATTGATGCCCTAGGGTATGATCCGGATCAAAAAGAAATCTTGCTGGAAGCCATTCAGCGCCCTTACGGTATGATATTAGTAACTGGCCCGACAGGTTCGGGGAAGACAGTTTCGCTTTATACCTGCCTGAATATTCTAAATCAGCCGGGTATTAACATCTCCACTGCTGAAGACCCCTGTGAAATTAACCTGCCTGGCGTAAACCAGGTCAATGTCAACGAAAAGTCTGGACTGACATTTGCTGTTGCACTAAAGGCCTTCTTGCGTCAGGATCCTGACATCATCATGGTTGGGGAAATCCGTGATTTAGGCACAGCAGATATATCCATCAAGGCTGCCCAAACAGGGCATATGGTTTTTTCTACCCTGCATACCAACGATGCACCCACTACGCTGACACGGATGCTCAATATGGGAATTGCCCCATTTAATATTGCATCTTCGGTTATTTTAATTACAGCGCAGCGTTTGGCCCGAAAGCTATGCAGCTGTAAAACACCAATAGATATTCCTCATCAGGCACTACTCGATGCAGGTTTTGAAGAAGAAGAGCTGGACGGCACCTGGAGCCCTTATAAACCCGTTGGCTGTGATATTTGCAAGGGCTCAGGCTACAAAGGCCGCGTAGGGATTTATCAGGTAATGCCAATTACTGATGCCATGAACCGCATCATTATGACTAATGGAAATGCAATTGATATTGCTGACCAGGCAAAACGTGATGGCGTGCGTGATTTACGAGGCTCTGGCTTACGTAAAGTAAAACAAGGCCTGACCTCACTAGAAGAAGTTATGGCGGTAACCAATGAATAATATCCAAAGAGGGGCGTCATGGCGCTAGCACCTAAAACACTCAAAGTAAAAGAGTTTACTTTTATCTGGGAAGGGAAAGATCGCAGTGGTAAGGTTGTCAAAGGCGAGGTACGGGCCAGCGGTGAACACGTGGTTAAAAACGCGTTACGCCGCCAAGGCATTAATGTCTTAAAAATAAAGAAGCAGAGGACAGGCACAGGCAAGAAAATTACTGAGGAAGACATTACCATGTTTACTCGGCAACTTGCCACCATGCTTAAATCAGGTGTACCGCTCCTTACCGCATTTGATATCGTTGCCAAGGGGCATAACAATCCATCCGTAACAAAGCTACTTATGGATATCAAAAATGATATTGAAACAGGCTTGTCGCTCACCCAGGCATTTAGGAAACACCCAAATGAGTTTGATACGCTTTATTGCAATCTGATTCAGGCGGGTGAGCAAGCTGGTATTTTAGATGCTCTACTGGCCCGGCTCGCCACGTACAAAGAAAAAACGTTAGGTGTTAAAAAGAAAATCAAATCTGCACTATTTTATCCAACGGCCATTATCGTTGCCGCGTTTGTAATTACCGCAGTGATTATGATTTTTGTTATTCCAGCATTTAAAGAATTATTTTCCAGTTTTGGAGCCAACTTACCAACGCCGACCTTGGTGGTAATGGCTATTTCCGATGTATTTGTGACCTATTGGTGGCTTATATTTGGCGGAATATTTGGCGGAATTTGGAGCTTCTTAAAAGCATGGAAAAAATCTGAGGCCATCCAGATAGTAATGGATCGCTTATTGCTCAAGATTCCAGTTATTGGAAAAATCATGCTGGATGCCACTATCGCACGCTGGTGCCGCACTCTTTCAACCATGTTTGCCGCAGGGGTACCTTTAGTAGACTCGCTGGATTCTGTCGGTGGTGCCGCAG
Source organism: Iodobacter ciconiae (assembly GCF_003952345.1). Classification (NCBI taxonomy): domain Bacteria; kingdom Pseudomonadati; phylum Pseudomonadota; class Betaproteobacteria; order Neisseriales; family Chitinibacteraceae; genus Iodobacter; species Iodobacter ciconiae. The sequence goes on from NZ_CP034433.1 coordinate 2,602,365, forward strand.
GAAATTACCTCTATAAGCTTGCCACCAAAAAAATTCAAACGGAAGTAAGCACAGGAACCAGCCTCACTTTATCCATGCAAAGCACCAATATGTTTCCCAATATGGTGATGCAAATGGTAGCAATTGGTGAAGAGTCAGGGGCATTGGATTCCATGCTTAGTAAAGTTGCTGACTATTATGAAGAAGAAGTAGATAACGCTGTAGAAGCCTTATCCAGTCTAATGGAGCCCGTTATTATGGTGGTCTTGGGTACGCTGATTGGTGGCCTGGTTGTTGCAATGTACCTGCCAATTTTCAAGATGGGCGAGGTTGTCGGTTAATGATTGAATTGTTTTTAGACAGCCCTGCTATCTTTGGTAGTTTTTTATTCATACTGGGTCTTTTAGTCGGAAGTTTTTTGAATGTAGTGATTCACCGCATTCCTAAAATAATGGAGCAACAATTCAGACAGGAGTGTCAGCTGATTGATGCCCCTGTCGATGCTCCAATGCCACAGACTCCAACCTATAACCTAGTGGTCCCACGTTCTGCCTGCCCAAGCTGCGGCCACGCTATCAGTGCTTTGGAAAATATTCCAGTTATTAGCTATTTAGTTTTACGCGGGCGCTGCAGAGGTTGTAAAACGCCCATCAGCCCTCGCTATCCAATGGTTGAGCTTCTTTGCGCAGTACTCACTACCATTGCGGGCCTGCATTTTGGTGTAACAATCACGGCAATTGCTGCGATTATGCTGACTTGGTTCCTCATTGCATTGGTGTTTATTGATGCAGATACCTACCTCCTGCCCGATAACATTACCTTACCTCTACTTTGGCTAGGCTTACTTTTCAATTTAAACAATGTATTTGTACCGCTAGATCAAGCAGTGATCGGTGCTATTGCGGGCTACCTGTTGCTCTGGGGCGTGTATTGGCTATTCAAGCTCATCACAGGAAAAGAAGGCATGGGCTACGGCGACTTTAAACTACTCGCCGCACTAGGCGCCTGGTTTGGATGGCAAGCCTTACCCAGTATTATTTTACTATCATCAGTCAGCGGAGCCATTATCGGCATTGCACTTGCCATACTTGCTAAACGGGGCATGGGTAAGCCGATGCCATTTGGCCCTTATTTAAGTATTGCCGGCTGGTTGACTTTACTAATTGGCAGTTCATTACAACAACTTTTGTATATAGCAGCATAATGCGTACTGATGGAATGAGAATCATCGGGCTTACAGGAGGAATAGGCAGCGGGAAATCAACTGTTGCCACTCTTTTTGCCGAGCTAGGTGTTCCAATTATAGATACAGATGAGATTGCACATACACTAAGCCACCCCCCTTCTGAAGCGCTAAAGCAAATTGCTTTAGAATTTGGTCAGCATTTTATTGAACAAAATGGCTCACTCAACCGAGCTCATATGCGTGCACACATTTATGCCAATAAAGATGCAAAAATGAGGCTTGAAAATATATTCCACCCACTTATCAAAAGCATTGTGATACAACGGCTGGATATACAAGCAGCCCATACACCATACGTCTTGTTGGTTGTTCCCCTGTTATTTGAAACAAATACATACAGCAACATAATAGACCGCAGCCTTTTAGTGGATTGCTCTGTTGAACAACAAATTGAGCGCGTACAAGCACGCAGTGGCCTAAAAAATACAGAAATTGCTGCGATTATTGCCAATCAACTGCCAAGAAAAGCACGAATACAACTTGCAGATGATATTATTTTAAATGAAAGCTCTCTTGCTCATTTACAATCCAGCGTTAACTCACTCCACGAGCGATATCAGGATCAAACATGTCGGTTTACGTAAGTAATTTTCATAAACCATTTTTTGCTGCAAAATTAAGTATCTCCGCCGGTTAGACACATCGTGATTAGCTACGAATTCCCAATTAACGAGCGCATTCGTACTCTTTTGCGACTCGAAAACTTATACAACCGCACCATTCAGTATGTGGGGTGTGACTCTGCAGCGGACCATCATGCTGCTTTACTTGGTATTTTTGAAATTATGGAAGTGGCAAGCCGAGCTGACATGAAATCGGACTTACTCCAAGAACTAGAACGTCAGCGGCAGGCTCTGTCCGCTCTTCGAAATAATCCGCAAATATCTGAAGACGCCCTTGAACGTGTTCTGATCGATATTGATGAAACACATTGTAAAATGCTAAATATGACGGGTAAATTTGGACAATCACTGCGAGAGAATGAGTGGTTAATGGCAATTAAACAACGCGTCACCATCCCTGGTGGAGCATGTGCTTTTGACCTGCCTTCCTATCATTACTGGCAACAACAAAACCCTGAATATCGCAGAACAGATATTGACGGATGGTTTAACCCACTGCTTCCTATCAAACATGGCTTGGATATTGTGCTGCGATTACTCAGGGACAATATGCGTGAAAATAACTACACCGCAAAAAATGGGAATTTCCAGCAAATGTCCGGAGGTAAGACAGTCCAGCTATTAAGAGTTGGCTTACCTGAACATTTGGCTGCAGTACCTGAGCTTTCAGCGAACCGGTATGCAATCAACATTCGCTTTGTAGTACCGTCAACCAGCGGAGAACGCGCAAAGGTTGTTGATACGGATGTTGATTTTAACCTGGGTTACTGCAATTTATGAATACACCTATCTTCCAGACCCAATGCCCTAGCTGTGGTAAACAACATACATACTCTATAGATAACCCCAACCGCCCTTTTTGCTCTGAACGATGCCAGCTGATTGATTTGGGTCGCTGGGCAAATGAGGAATACACCATTTCGGCTTCCAGCAACCGCACTGATGATCTGGACTCTCCTACAGATTAAATTTTTTCAGCCTGTCACTTCAGCTTCATCTCCTCGTCATAGCAGTGTCATCTGCAGGCTTTAAGTTTCCTCTTATTCAGGAGGCAACCCATGCTTCAAACTCAGATTATCCCTAGCCGCAAACGTAAACTCTCTGCGTGTATTGCTGACAGTGAAGAGTTATTCACGCAGCACAAGCTTTACGATACCGGGTTTTCGTTGAAGAAATGGGTGCACATATAGTATGCCGCGAGCCTGGTATTGATCGCGATCTGTTTGATGCATATTGCGAGCATTTATTGGTTCAGGATGACGAGACAGGAGAGGTTGTCGGTAACTTATCGCATTCTTCCGCCACATCAGGCACGAAAGCTTGGCAGCTACTACTCAGACACGAAATTTGATCTGGCTCGGCTTGGACATTTACGTGAACAACTCGTCAAAGTCGGCCGCTCATGCATACACCGGTAATCCCCCCACAAAACCAGCTCATTTTTAAGTAGAATTTTCTCGCAGTCTACTGCCGACCTTTTTATTATTCTACCGATGCAAAATCTGGATATGCGTTATACCCGACACTTCATGCGGTGATCTTCACACACAAGGGAGTTGGCCGAATGGACAAGAAACAGCTAAACTCACAGCATTACGAATTTTCATACAGAAATTTAGCTGCATGCGCACTCCATTATTATGCCTACGTCTTAGTCGCTTATGCCGCTTAATAGTGCATTTTGCCAAAGGATTATTTACCGTCACTTACCGTTTTCCACGCTTACTGTTATCAGAAAGAGTGGACTATATACAACAATGGTCAAGACAATTAACACAAATACTAGGTGTTAGCTTACGAATACAAGGAATTGAGCCAGGAAAATACCCAGAACAGCATATGCTGCTAGCCAATCACATTTCCTGGCTTGATATTTTTGTGCTGGATTCGGTGACTGTTTCAAGGTTTGTCGCTAAATCAGAACTTAGAGCCTGGCCTGTAATTGGCAGATTATGCATAGGTACAGGCACACTTTTTATTGAAAGAGAGCGAAAAAGAGACACAGCCCGTGTAAATGAAGCGATTGTAACTGCGCTCAGTGAGGGGCACTGCATCGCCGTGTTCCCGGAAGGTACGACAGGCTGTGGACGACAGCTATTGCCTTTTCGCTCATCACTTTTACAAGCCGCTATAGATGGCAATGCCACAATACAGCCTGTTTATCTTCGCTACACCGATGCAAACGGACAGCACTCCGATGCCGCCACCTACATAGGCAATATGTCGATAGCACAATCTGTATGGCGTATTTTAGGTACTCGCTCTTTACATGCAGAAATTAATTTTTTAACCCCATTTCCTGCAAATTATGAAAACCGGCGCGCCCTAACACAATTTATAGAAGCACGCATTTGCACAGCACATCACGCGCTCAGAGCTCAATCAGATAAAGCCTGATATTCAAAACGGGCTGCGGCCTGATAAAGTTTACCGCTATCTAAGCAAACAGCAGTTAAAGCACCACCCCAAACACAGCCAGTATCCAGCGCCCACACATCGTCCTTAAGCATCAGCCCGAGTGCTGACCAGTGACCACAAACAACGCGCCGATTTAAAAGCAAACGATTAGCCAGTTCAAACCAGGGTTTTATTCCTGCAGGGGCCTGTTCACGCTCACCTTTATACTTTAATTGCAACGCTCCATCCGTAGTTACAAAACGCATACGGGTGAAACAATTTACGCTATAGCGCATTCTATCAAAGGCCTTCATATCAGAGGTCCATTCAACGGGCTGATTGCCGTACATAACAGCAATAAAATCCTTCCATTGGTCACCACGCAATGCCATTTCAACCTCTTGAGCAGCGAGCTTTGCCGTTTCAAGTGGCCAGCTAGGACTCACTCCGGCATGAACCAATAGCACATCGCCCAGATCAATAAGTAATGGTTGCTGACGCAACCAAAACAACAAATGCTCTGCATCTGGTGCATCTATCACTTCTTGCAATGTATCTCCGGGCTTTGGTTGCGCCAAACCGGCAAACATTGCCAATAAATGCAAATCATGATTACCCAATACAATTGATACTCCTTCTGTCTGGGAGGCCCAGCGCAATGTAGCAAGGGAGGATGGCCCGCGATTCACCAAGTCGCCGACCAGGAATATCTGATCACTTTGAGGGCTAAATGCCATGCTCTCCACTACAGACATTAACTCCACAAAACAGCCCTGAATATCACCGATTGCATATCTCGACATAACCCATCCATTTAACGGCTAAAATGAAAACATCACCATTGATGCAGCAGATTAATGACTATGACCACCAATGCCCCCTCCAGCCTGAATGACTGGCTCATTAAACTGAGTAGTATAGAAATCCCTGCAATGCAGTATACCTTGTATCAAATGGCTCACTTACAGTCAAAAAGTGATGATATAAGTATCAGAGATCTCTCGCTTCTTATCCGACACGACCCATTGCTAACCTTAAAGCTTATCCGTTACCAGCAAAGCCAGCGAAGGGCCGTACAAATGAAAGATGTAAACACAATTGAACACGTACTTTTAATGGTGGGCGTCGGCGGGTTTTTCCATAAATTTGGCTCTACAGAATCAGTAGAAACTCAATTGCAACAAAAACCTGAGGCATTATCAGGAATAAGAAAAATCATTTCCAGATCATATCTTGCCGCCAGAATTGCAGAAAGTTTAAGCAGCCAGCGTCACGATATCGACCCGATTGAGGTCACAACAGCCTCCTTACTACATGATCTGGCTGAAATATTACTTTGGTTATCCATGCCAGAGCTGGCACAAAAAATTACATACTTACTATTAAATAATCCAAGCTGCCGAAGCTATGAAGCTCAGAAACAAATACTGGGGTTCACCGGCAATGAATTACAAACAAAACTGGCCCTACACTGGCATTTACCCAGCCTTCTCACTCATCTAATGGATGAAAAATATACTAATGAGCCTAGGGTTAGGACCGTGACCATTGCTACTTCAACAGCACGGCACCTGACAAACCATTGGCAAAACCCCGCATTACCGGATGACTACCAAAACATTGCAGATTTGCTATCGTGCGATCTTGATCATGCCTATAGCCTGATACGTAATGTTTGCATCAAAGCAGCACATGAATGGGAATGGTTTTCTGTGCTACCTGTTGCAACTCAAATTCCACAGCAATGATTATCAGATAATAAAAAAGCCAACCTAATGGCTGGCTTTTTCACATTACAACGAATAGCTGTAAAACAGCTGATTACTCAGCTGCTTCAACCGCTTCCGCTTCTTCAGGACGGTCTACAAGCTCAACATATGCCATAGGAGCATTGTCGCCTTGACGGAAGCCGCACTTCAGAATACGAAGGTAGCCACCATTACGGGCAGCATAACGCGGACCGAGCACGTCGAACAGCTTAACCACCATATCGCGATCGCGAGTACGATTGAACGCCAGACGGCGGTTCGCAAGCGAAGGCTTTTTACCCAAAGTGATCAAAGGCTCTGCAACACGTCGCAGCTCTTTTGCCTTAGGTAAAGTGGTCTTGATGACTTCGTGACGGAGCAACGAATTCGCAAGATTGCGCAACATCGCCAGACGATGACTTGTCGTGCGATTTAATTTGCGATTAGATTGACGGTGACGCATTTGTCGATTTCCTTTTGCCCGCTATTACGGCTTTTCTAAGCCAGCAGGCGGCCAGTTTTCAAGGCGCATGCCCAGCGAGAGGCCTTTAGAGGCAAGAACTTCCTTGATCTCATTAAGCGATTTACGCCCAAGATTAGGTGCCTTCAAAAGCTCAGTCTCGGTGCGCTGGATCAGGTCGCCGATATAATAAATGTTCTCTGCCTTCAGGCAGTTAGCCGAACGGACAGTCAGTTCGAGGTCATCAACCGGACGTAACAGAATCGGATCGATCTGCGGTGCCTGTGGTTGCTCTTCCTCTACAGGAGTGCCTTCAAGATCAGCGAACACGGCGAGCTGGTCAATTAGCATACGTGCAGCCTGACGCACAGCTTCTTCAGGTTCAATTACGCCATTTGTTTCAATGTCAATAATCAAACGATCAAGGTCAGTACGTTGCTCCACACGTGCGCTTTCTACGTGGTAGCTAACACGGCGAATCGGGCTGAAAGACGCGTCAAGCATGATGTTACCGATGGTACGGTTTTCATCTTTAGCAAGACGGTTAGGAGCTGGCTGATAGCCGCGACCTTTTTCAACCGTAATTTCCATATTAAGCTTTCCACCAGCAGACAGATGGGCAATCACATGATCTGGATTGATCACCTCAACGTCGTGTGACAGCTGAATATCGGACGCTTTAACGACGCCCTCACCCTCTTTTGAGAGGGTAAGAACGACCGAGTCCCGACCATGCAGCTTGAGCACAACGCCTTTGAGGTTCAGCAAGATATCGACTACATCTTCCTGCACGCCATCCAGTGCGGAATACTCGTGAACCACACCTTCAATTTTCACTTCAGTCGGTGCAAAACCAGACATAGAAGAAAGAAGGATGCGGCGTAGAGCATTGCCGAGCGTATGGCCGTAACCGCGCTCGAACGGCTCCATCACGACTTTCGCCTGGGCAGCGTTTAGAGCCTGCACATCAATGATGCGCGGCTTGAGCAACTCATTCGCGTTGATTTGCATAAGTCAGTATCCCTTGGCTAGCCGGGTCAGAATATTACTTGGAGTAGAATTCCACAACCAGTGCTTCGTTAATGTCGCTGGACAGATCGGAACGCTCTGGCATGCTTTTAAACATACCTTCAAGCTTCTTAGAATCTACCTGAACCCAGCTCGGAAAACCGATACCCTCAGCTAGAGAAACAGCTTCCTGGATACGAGCTTGAGTTTTCGATTTATCGCGAACAGAAACAACATCGCCAGCTTTAACCAAGTAGGAAGGAATATTCACAACACTACCGTTTACCACAATAGCTTTGTGGGAAACAAGTTGACGAGCTTCAGCACGTGTAGAGCCAAAACCCATACGATAAACAACATTATCGAGACGACATTCAAGAAGCTTCAGCAGGTTTTCACCTGTTGAGCCTTTGCGTCGGCTAGCTTCTTCAAAATAACGACGGAACTGACGTTCCAATACGCCGTAAATGCGACGGATCTTTTGCTTTTCACGCAAATGAACGCCGTAGTCAGACAGACGTGATGGCTTTTTACCGCCACTCACACCGTGCTGACCAGGAGCTTGTTCTAATTTGCACTTACTATCCAGAGAACGACGAGCGCTCTTCAGGAAAAGATCCGTACCCTCACGACGTGCAAGTTTGCACTTGGGTCCAATATAACGAGCCATAACTTACTCCGGGATTAGATACGACGCTTCTTCGGCGGACGACAACCGTTATGCGGAATCGGCGTAACATCCGAAATGCTCGTGATCTTGAAGCCGAGAGCGTTCAATGCACGCACAGCGGACTCACGACCCGGACCCGGACCCTTGATACGAACTTCGAGGTTCTTTACACCGTATTCTTGGGCAACTTTACCAGCAGCCTCTGCAGCTACCTGAGCCGCAAAAGGTGTACTCTTCCGAGAGCCTTTAAAACCAGCACCGCCCGAGGTAGCCCAAGACAGTGCATTCCCTTGGCGATCAGTGATGGTTATGATCGTGTTATTGAAAGACGCGTGCACGTGCACAACACCTTCCGACACGCTCTTTTTGACTTTCTTCCGTACACGTACTGTGTTTGCTTTAGCCATTCTTTAATTCCTTGGATTACTTCTTGCCAGCGATGGACTTACGCGGACCCTTGCGAGTACGCGCATTGGTACGAGTACGCTGACCGCGGCACGGAAGTCCTCTGCGGTGACGGAAACCACGGTAGCAACCAAGGTCCATAAGACGCTTGATGCTCATGGTCACTTCGCGGCGCAAATCACCCTCGACAATATATTTGCCAAGTTCTTCACGCAGCAGATCTAATTCAGCATCGCTGAGATCTTTAACCTTTTTTGTAGGCTCAACGCTTGTAGCTGCGCAGACGGCATAGGCGCGGGTGCGACCAATACCGAAAATAGCCTGAAGGCCGATCACAGTATGCTGATGATTCGGGATATTAACCCCAGCAATACGGGCCATACTTTTCTTACCCCAGGTTCAAAAAGCTTTGCATGTTAACATCAGAAACTGATTGTCGCAACAATCAGCCTTGACGCTGCTTGTGCCGCGGGTCGGTGCAAATCACACGCACAACACGGTTGCGGCGTACGATTTTACAATTGCGGCAAATTTTCTTGACCGACGCTTGAACTCTCATCGTCTTTCCTTTCGATCAAAATTAAATCCAGGCAATTACTTGGCCCGGAATACAATGCGAGCCTTGGTCAGATCATAGGGAGTCAACTCCACTGTGACCTTATCTCCAGGCAGGATACGAATGTAGTGCATCCGCATCTTACCAGAAATATGACCAAGAACCACATGTCCGTTTTCGAGCTTGACCTTGAACGTTGCATTTGGCAACGTTTCCAGGACTTCGCCCTGCATCTGAATGACTTCGTCTTTCGCCATAGCCTGTTACGCCTAGCCCTTGAAGTTAGCTTTCTTGAGCAGACTCTCGTACTGGTGTGAGAGTACGTAAGACTGCATCTGCGACATAAAGTCCATTGTTACGACCACAAGAATCAACAGAGAAGTACCACCAAAATAGAATGGAACATTCCACTTTAGGATCAAAAACTCTGGAATCAAGCAGATTACCGTAATATAAACAGCACCGATTAATGTGAGTTTTAAAATCAATTTTTCGATGTATTTCGCAGTATGGTCTCCCGGGCGATAGCCCGGAATCATTGCTCCGCTCTTCTTTAGATTATCTGCAGTTTCCTTCGGGTTGAAGACCAAAGCAGTGTAGAAGTAGCAAAAGAAAATGATCGCAGTCGCATACAACAGTACATAGAGCGGCTGACCAGGATGCAGCATGTCACCGATCGATTTCAACCAAGACAACTTATCACTATTCCCAGTCCACGACAGTAAAGTCGCAGGAAATAAAATAATTGATGAGGCAAAAATCGGAGGGATCACGCCCGCCATATTCAGTTTCAGTGGAAGGTGAGTGCTTTGCGCCTGCATCATGCGGTTGCCAACCTGGCGCTTCGCATAATGAATAGGAACTTTACGCTGGCCACGTTCTACGAACACAACCGCCGCAGTTAACAACACAACACCAACAAAGAGAAACAACACAAGCAAAATAGGTAATGCACCTTGATTAGCCAGTGATAACGTCTTACCGATTGCCGAAGGCAAACCAGAAGCAATACCAGAACAGATCAAAATTGAAATACCGTTACCGATACCCCGTTCGGTGATCTGCTCACCTAACCACATCAGGAACATGGTGCCAGTCGCCAGCGTCACGATAGTCGTAAACACAAACTGAGCTTGTGCCACAACCACTAGATTCGGCTGTTTGAACAGCATCATTGCAATACCAAAGCTCTGTGCCGTAGCAAGAAGCAACGTCGCATAACGCGTATATTGCGTAATTTTACGACGGCCTGCCTCTCCCTCTTTTTTCATCTGCTTTAGAGATGGCAGCACCTCGGCAGCGAGCTGTAAAATAATCGATGCCGAGATGTAAGGCATGATCCCGATAGCGAACACGGTAAAGCGAGAGAGAGCACCACCGGAAAACATATTGAACATGTTCAATAAACCGGTCTGCGACGACTCAAACAATTTTGCCAGTTCTGCCGGATTGATCCCTGGCACCGGGATATGTGCACCGATTCGATATACGATCAGTGCCCCGATGAGGAACCAAATCCGGCTTTTCAGATCCGCAAACTTATTTGCAGAACTAGCCAGAGCGGGATTTGCCATTACTGCCTTATCCTCAGTTTACCGAATTACTCGGTGATGCTGCCACCAGCTGCTTCAATAGCAGCACGGGCACCCTTAGTTACAGCCAAGCCCTTGAGTACAACGGCACGCCCGATAGTGCCGGAAAGTACAACTTTCCCGCGCAGAGCATGCTGAGATACCACACCAGCTTGAAGCAGTGCTTCAAAGGTAATTTCGCTCAATGGCAAATCGTTGATGTCCGACAAGCGAACTTCAGCGGTATCACCACGTGTGAGTGAAACAAAACCACGTTTTGGCAGACGGCGTTGTAAAGGCATTTGACCGCCTTCAAAACCGACTTTATGAAAACCACCAGTACGTGACTTCTGACCTTTGTGACCACGACCAGACGTTTTGCCTAAGCCAGAGCCAATACCGCGGCCTACACGACGCTTAGCGTGAGTAGAACCAACAGCTGGTTTCAGGTTATTAAGTTCCATTTAGCCTTCCACCTTCAGTAGGTAGCTGATCTTGTTAGCCATACCGCGGTTTTCCGGGGTATCGATCACTTCAGAGCTACTATTAAGACGACGGAGACCTAAGCCACGAGCACATGCTTTGTGAGCTTCCAGGCGACCAATCAGACTTTTAACTAAAGTTACTTTGAATTTCTTAGAGTCGCTCATTTAGCAGCTCCCAGAATCTCTTCAACAGACTTACCACGCTTCGCAGCAATATCTGCTGGTGTATGAAGCTTGGAAAGGCCGTCTAATGTTGCACGTACGATGTTGTACGGGTTGGTCGAACCGTGACACTTTGCCGAAATATTATGGATACCCATAACTTCGAACACAGCACGCATTGGACCACCAGCAATAATACCCTTACCATCCGCAGCAGGCTGCATGAACACTGTAGTAGCGCCATGTTTGCCGAATACTGTGTGGTGAATCGTACCATTGCGCAAAGTAACTTTTTGCAACTTACGACGGGCTTCTTCCATTGCTTTTTGTACGGCTACAGGCACTTCTTTCGACTTGCCCTTACCCATACCAACGCCGCCATCACCGTCACCAACTACTGTCAGTGCGGCAAAACCAAGGATACGACCACCCTTGACGACCTTGGTTACGCGATTTACAGCGACCATCTTTTCACGAAGGCCGTCGCCGCGTTCTTCCATATCGTTCTTAGCCATTATATCAACTCCAAACTCAATTAGAAGACGAGGCCGCCCTCACGGGCAGCGTCAGCTAAGGCCTTAACACGGCCGTGATATTTGAAGCCGGAACGGTCAAATGCAACCGTTTCGACACCTGCAGCTTTCGCTTTTTCCGCGATACGCTTGCCAATCACGACTGCGGCATCAACAGAGCCGCCGTTCTTGAGTTGGCCACGAACATCAGCTTCAAGAGTTGAAGCAGAAACCAGTACTTTGCTACCGGTTTCGTCGATGATCTGGGCGTAGATGTGACTGTTGGTGCGGTGCACCGACAGACGCAACATCTTGAGCTCCGAAATCTTTGCACGGGTTTTACGTGCGCGGCGGAGTCGAGCTTGGTTCTTGTCCATGATTCAGCCTCGATTACTTCTTCTTGGTTTCTTTCAATACGACAACCTCATCGGAATAACGTACGCCCTTGCCTTTATATGGCTCAGGTTTACGGTATTCACGAATTTCGGCTGCAACCTGACCAACCAGTTGCTTGTCGGCGCCCTTAAGGACGATTTCGGTTTGTGTCGGAGTTTCCACCTTCACACCTGCTGGCATTGTATGCGCAACAGGGTGGGAAAAGCCGAGAGTCAGATTCAAGATATCACCTTGAGCCTGGGCACGGTAACCAACGCCTACCAGCAAGAGCTTGCGCTCGAAGCCTTTAGAAACGCCTGTTACCATGTTATTTACCAATGCGCGTAAAGTACCGGACATAGAGCGAGCATGCTTGGATGCACCCTTGGCGGCAAATTGAACAGCATTGTCCTCAACCTTAACATCCACATCAACGCAAAGAGTTTGCGTCATTGTGCCATGTGGGCCCTTCACAACGATTTCACCAGCAGCGAACTTGACTTCAACGCCTGCCGGGATAACTACTGGGTTTTTTGCTACGCGAGACATCGATTCACCTCTTTAAGCGACGACGCACAGAAGCTCGCCACCAATACCATTGGCGCGTGCTTTGCGATCTGTCATTACGCCTTTGGAGGTGGACAAAATAGCCACACCCAGACCGTTCATCACCGTTGGGATTTCTGTCGCACCTTTGTAGATGCGCAGCCCCGGTTTGGACACACGGTCCAAACGCTCGATAACCGGACGACCAGCGTAGTACTTGAGTTCGATGGTCAGAACAGGTTTAACTTCACCTGTGACTTCAAACGATTCGATATAACCTTCATCTTGCAACACGCCAGCAATTGCTAACTTCAGCGTGGACGATGGCATTGTAACTTGTGCCTTGTCCGCGCGTTGTGCGTTGCGAATACGGGTTAGCATATCGGCGATAGGATCATGCATTGCCATGTTTTATCTCTCCTATTACCAGCTAGCCTTGACCATGCCAGGAACTTCACCCTTGAAGGCGAGTTCACGTAGCTTGATACGGCCGAGTCCGAATTTGCGATACACGCCACGACCACGACCAGTAATCGAACAACGATTTACTAGACGTACCGGGCTTGCATTACGCGGAAGCTGCTGGAATTGCAAACGAGCAGCAAAACGCTCTTCGTCAGATGCATTCTGGTCATTGATGACCGCCATCAGCTTTTCACGCTTGGCGGCGTACTTGGCGACGGTTGCACGACGCTTTTCCTCACGCTTAATCACTGCGACTTTAGCCATGGTTGCCTCAACTCTTGAATGGGAACTTGAAGCAAGCGAGTAAAGCACGCGCTTCTTCATCGGATTTAGCAGTAGTGGTAATCGTAATATTCATACCACGCAAAGCGTCAATCTTGTCGTATTCGATTTCTGGGAAAATGATTTGCTCACGTACGCCCATATTGAAATTACCACGACCGTCAAACGACTTGCCACTCACGCCACGGAAATCGCGTACACGTGGCAGAGCAATCGTTACCAGACGATCCAGGAATTCGAACATGCGTTCGCGGCGCAAAGTCACTTTGCAGCCAACCGGATAACCTTCACGAATTTTAAAACCGGCAATCGACTTTTTAGCTACAGTAACAACCGGCTTTTGACCAGCAATTTTCACCAAATCACCAACAGCGTGGTCCATCACTTTCTTATCTGCGATCGCTTCGCCAACACCCATGTTAATGGTGATTTTGTCGATACGCGGAACTTGCATGATGGACTTATACCCGAACTGTTCAACCAGCTTCGGCACTACTTGATCTTTATAAAACTCTTGCAGACGAGCCATTTTTCATCACCCCTTAGCCGCCGATCACTTCGCCACTAGACTTAAAGAAACGAACCTTGCGGCCATCCTCTAAAGTCTTGAAGCCAACGCGATCAGCCTTGCCCGTTGCAGTGTTAAACAAGGCAACATTAGAAATGTGAACCGGCATAGTCTTTTCGACAATACCGCCCTGTACACCGCGCATTGGATTAGGCTTCTGGTGTTTTTTCACCACATTAACGCCTTCAACCACGACACGATCTTCAGCCGGGATTACGCGCAGCACTGTACCGCGCTTGCCGTTGTCCTTGCCTGTGATAACGATGATTTCATCGCCTTTGCGAATCTTGTTCATGCCTGTCCCCTTACAACACTTCTGGCGCAAGTGAAACGATTTTCATGAATCGTTCATTGCGCAGCTCACGCGTCACTGGCCCGAAAATACGGGTACCAATTGGCTCAAGCTTGGCGTTAAGGAGAACTGCAGCGTTACCGTCAAATTTGATCAGTGAACCATCAGCACGGCGTACGCCCTTAGCGGTGCGAACCACTACGGCGCTATAAACATCACCTTTTTTAACACGACCACGAGGGGCAGCATCTTTAATGGCAACTTTAATAATATCGCCCACCGAAGCGTAGCGACGCTTGGAACCACCGAGAACCTTAATGCACATTACAGAACGTGCACCAGTGTTATCAGCAACCTCAAGCCTAGTTTGCATTTGAATCATTGAAACAAACCTCCAACTTTTTCCGCCATAATCTCAGCAAGACCGAGTCGCTCGGCAAAACCGAGCATTAGCAGCTAGTTTTGGATCCCGTAGGGAAGAACTCCATACACAGCAAAATGTTGTATATGGATAAGAAAGCGGGCATTGTACATAAAGCACAATGCCCGCGCAAGCACGTATTAAATATTAATTACGAGCCTTTTCTACCAACGTCGTCACAGCCCAGTTTTTAGTCTTGGAAAGTGGACGAATTTCTTGGATCGTAACCAAATCACCTTCGTGATATTGATTGCTTTCGTCGTGTGCGTGGTATTTTTTGGAACGACGCATCATCTTGCCGTAGAGCGGGTGTTTAACCAGACGCTCTACCAACACGGTAACAGTCTTATCCATTTTGTCGCTGACGATACGGCCTGTCAGTTCGCGCTTCAGTTTAGCTTCAGACATCGTTAAGCCGCCTTCTGAGCCATGATGGTATGAACGCGCGCAATATCTTTGCGCACACGGTTGAGTTCGCTTGGCTTGGCCAGTTGACCCGTCGCATGCTGCATACGCAAGCTAAACTGCGCCTTCAACAATGCGGTCAACTCAGCCTTCAGCTCTTCAACAGATTTCTGATGTAGTTCAGCAGCTTTCATCGTTGTCCCGCCTGACGAGTAACAAAGGTAGTCGCGAATGGTAATTTAGCAGATGCAAGGCGGAAAGCCTCACGTGCAACTACTTCATCAACACCATCCAGCTCATACAAAACTTTGCCTGGTTGAATCTCAGCAACCCAGTAATCCGGGCTACCCTTACCATTACCCATACGCACTTCAGCGGGCTTGGTAGAGATTGGCTTATCTGGGAACGTACGAATCCACACACGACCACCACGTTTAATGTAACGGGTAATCGCACGACGTGCGGATTCAATCTGACGAGCTGTCAGACGGCCACGACTAGTGGCCTTGAGCCCAAACACACCAAAAGCAACGCTGTTACCACGAGTAGCGATACCCGTGTTACGGCCCTTCTGGACCTTGCGATACTTAAGTCTAGTTGGCTGCAGCATTGCGAGGCCCCTTCCGTGCGTTTTTCTTCTGAGCTTCAGGTGCTGGTTCAGCAGCCTTTTCGCCCGGCTTCATTTCGCCTTTATAAACCCAAACCTTGATACCAATGATACCGTAGGTGGTTTTGGCTTCAGAAGTTGCGTAATCGATATCAGCACGCAGTGTATGCAAAGGCACGCGGCCTTCACGATACCATTCTGTACGTGCAATTTCGATGCCGTTCAAACGGCCTGACGACATGATCTTGATACCTTGTGCACCAAGACGCATTGCGTTTTGCATTGCACGCTTCATGGCACGACGGAACATCACACGCTTTTCAAGTTGCGCAGAAATACTGTCAGCAATAATTTGTGCATCGATTTCAGGCTTACGCACTTCTTCGATATTTACATGCACGGGCACATTCAGGATTTTTTGCAGCGCTTTTTTGAGCTGCTCAATATCCTCGCCCTTTTTACCAATCACCACTCCCGGACGAGCCGTGAAGATAGTGATTTTGGCATTTTTAGCCGGACGCTCGATTACGACACGACTCACTGAAGCACTGGCCAGTTTCTTTTTCAGATAATCGCGTACTGCGATATCTTCATTGAGCATACCGGCAAAATTGCTACTGTTGGCGTACCAACGCGAAGCCCAGTTCTTAGTGACGGCGAGACGAAAACCCGTCGGATGAACTTTCTGACCCATAGTCGCTCCTTAATCGCCAACAATCAATGTGATATGGCAAGTTTGCTTCTCGATACGATTGCCACGGCCTTTGGCACGTGCGCTGAAACGCTTAAGAGAAGGTCCCTTATCCACAAAAATTGTGGTCACTTTGAGTGCGTCGATATCGGCGCCTTCATTGTGCTCAGCATTGGCAATAGCGGATTCCAGAACCTTCTTGATTAAAACCGCGCCCTTTTTAGGGCAGAAGGCCAGAATATTCAACGCCTGCTCTACCGGCTTGCCACGGACTAGGTCAGCGACCAGCCGCGCTTTTTGGGCGGAGAGGCGAGTGTTGCTTAATACAGCAGATACTTGCATGTCTTCACCTTATCGCTTGGCTTTTTTGTCCGCAGCATGGCCTTTGAACGTGCGGGTAAGTGCAAACTCGCCCAGCTTGTGTCCAACCATGTTTTCGTTCACATATACTGGAACGTGCTGCTTACCATTGTGAACCGCAATTGTCAGACCAACGAAGTCTGGCAACACAGTAGAACGGCGTGACCAAGTTTTCACTGGACGCTTGTCGTTCGCCGCGCGGGCAGTTTCCACCTTTTTGATCAGGTGCAGGTCAACGAATGGGCCTTTTTTAATAGAACGTGCCATTTACATTACCTCTTGTTCGCGGGACGACGACGCACGATCATGCTGCTTGTGCGCTTGTTGCGACGAGTGCGATAGCCCTTAGCAGGCTGGCCCCATGGACTAACTGGAACACGACCTTCACCAGTACGACCTTCACCACCACCGTGCGGGTGATCAACCGGATTCATTGCAGTACCACGTACTGTTGGGCGAATACCCAACCAACGCTTGGCACCTGCTTTACCGTAGGAGCGAAGATTATGCTCTTCATTACCTACTTCACCGATTGTTGCGCGGCAATCAACGTGAACCTTGCGGATTTCGCCAGAGCGCAGACGCAATTGAGCGTAAGCACCTTCACGAGCCAGCAACTGAACAGCTGCACCTGCAGAACGTGCCAACTGAGCGCCTTTACCCGGTTGCAGTTCGATACAATGAATCGTGGAACCAACTGGGATATTGCGGATTGGGAGGGTATTACCCACCTTAATCGGTGCATCCGAGCCAGAAATCACGGTCATATCAGCCTTTAGGCCTTTCGGAGCAATGATATAACGACGCTCACCATCTGCGTAGCAAAGCAACGCGATGTTAGCAGTACGGTTAGGATCGTATTCAAGACGCTCTACACGAGCAACGATACCATCCTTGTCATTGCGCTTAAAGTCGATAAGACGATAATGCTGCTTGTGACCACCACCCATATGACGGGTTGTAATCACACCACGGTTGTTACGACCAGCTGTCTTGCTTTGCGACTCGAGCAAAGGAGCGTATGGCGCACCCTTGTGTAGATCTGGGGTCACAACCTTGACGACGGCGCGGCGACCGGGGGACGTCGGTTTTACTTTTACCAATGCCATTTTCAGTCTCCTTTACTGCGCTGCCGCGAGGTCGAGTTCTTGGCCTGCAGCAAGGCTGATATAAGCCTTTTTCCAGTCCTTGCGACGACCTACGGTACGACCAAATTTCTTGCCCTTGCCCTTGACATTCAATGTCGACACACCTTCAACCTTCACTTTAAAGAGAAGCTCAACGGCGGCCTTGATTTCTGCCTTAGTAGCGTCCGTGGATACACGGAAAACAACCTGGTCATTCTTTTCAGCCACAAAAGTGGTCTTTTCTGACACGATAGGTGCCAGAAGAACTTGAAGCAGACGATTTTCAGAGAATTGCATCATGCGTACAACTCCTCAAAAGCTTGCAGTGCTTCGCGAGTGATAACCACTTTCTTAAAACGAACGAGGCTCACTGGATCAGCTTGCGATGGCTCAAGCACCAGAACGTGCGCAAGATTGCGCGACGCGAGATACAGGTTCTCATCCAGCTCTTTGGTGATAATCAACACGGAATCCAACTGCATAGCAGCCAATTTCTGCGCGAAAGCCTTAGTTTTTGGTGTTTCAGCAGTAAAGCCTTCCACCACCACAAGACGCTCTTCACGAACCAGCTGCGACAAAATGGTCGCAATACCGGCACGGAACATCTTACGATTAACCTTTTGCGAGAAGTTCTCGTCCGGGCTATTCGGGAAAGCACGACCACCACCACGCCATAGCGGGGAAGAGCTCATACCAGCACGAGCACGGCCTGTACCCTTCTGTTTCCAAGGCTTTTTGGTCGAGTGACTTACGTTATCACGACCTTTTTGAGCACGATTGCCGCTACGAGCGTTCGCGAAGTAAGCTGTCACAACCTGGTGAACCAGCGCTTCGTTAAATTCGCGTGCGAACAGTGCATCCGAACCAGCGACAGCGGCTTGCGCCTCGCCGGCAGCATTGATGACTTTAAGATCCATTACGCACCTGCCTTCACACTCGGACGAACAACCACGTCATTACCCTTGCAGCCAGGGACTGCGCCCTTAACTAACAGCAATTGACGTTCGGCATCGACACGGACGATTTCCAAGTTCTGAGTTGTACGTTGAACATTACCCAGTTGACCTGCCATGCGCTTACCAGGTAGAACACGACCCGGATCTTGCGCTTGACCAATGGAACCCGGCGTATTGTGCGAGCGCGAGTTACCGTGGGAGGCACGGTTGGAAGAGAAATGGTGACGTTTAATTACACCGGCAAAACCCTTACCCAGAGTAGTACCAGTTACATCAACGTAAGAACCAGCCGCAAACATTTCAACGGAAAGCTGATCACCAGCCTTCAGTTCTGCCAATTTCTCAGCAGTAACGTTAAATTCAACCAAACCCAAACCTGCTTCCACGCCTGCTTTCGCAAAGTGACCAGCTTGAGCCTTGTTAACACGACTAGCTTTCTTTGCACCGAAAGTAACCTGAACAGCTGCATAGCCATCAGTTTCCGGCGTCTTGATTTGCGTAACGCGATTAGCAGACATGTCCAGCACAGTTACCGGAATGGATGCACCATCCTCAGCAAATACGCGGGTCATGCCGACTTTACGTCCGACAAGTCCTAAGCTCATAGTTATATCCCTTTCAGGGCCGATTACGATTGACCGGCTAAACCTAAAGTAAAAAAGGCTTGCCACCCTTAAGTGGCAAGCCCGCGACTTTAGCAAGATTTTTCTTTTACCGCAAGTACTTAGCGCATATCACAGTAAAAAAATCTCAATTATCGATTATTGCAGCTTGATTTCTACGTCTACACCCGCTGGCAAATCCAGCTTCATCAGTGCATCAACGGTTTTGTCTGTTGGATTGACAATGTCCATTAAGCGCAAATGTGTACGGATTTCCATCTGATCACGCGCCATTTTATTAACGTGTGGAGAGCTCAGAATGTCAAAACGCTCAATTTTTGTAGGAAGCGGAACCGGGCCTTTCACAACAGCACCAGTACGCTTAGCCGTATCAACAATTTCCTGCGCCGAACGATCGATCAAAGCGTAGTCAAAAGCTTTCAGACGGATACGAATTTTTTGGTTTTGCATTTTAGGGACCTATTAAACGAGGACTTTGGCAACAACACCCGCGCCAACAGTACGACCACCTTCGCGAATCGCGAAACGCAGACCTTGTTCCATTGCAACCGGAGCGATCAGGGTAACGGTAACTTCAACGTTATCGCCTGGCATCACCATTTCAGTACCTTCTGGCAAATCAACCGAGCCTGTTACGTCAGTCGTGCGGAAGAAGAACTGTGGACGGTAGCCATTGAAGAATGGAGTATGACGGCCACCTTCATCTTTCGACAGAACGTAAACAGAACCTTCAAACTTTGTGTGCGGAGTGATCGAACCTGGCTTTGCCAGAACCTGACCACGCTGAACATCTTCACGCTTAGTACCACGAAGCAGTGCACCAATATTATCGCCTGCCTGCCCTTGATCCAGCAGCTTACGGAACATTTCAACACCGGTACATGTTGTCTTAACTGTTGTAGTAATACCAACAATTTCGATTTCCTCACCCACTTTAACCACACCGCGCTCTACGCGGCCAGTTACCACAGTACCGCGACCAGAGATCGAGAATACGTCTTCAACTGGCATCAGAAACGCACCATCCACTGCGCGCTCTGGCAATGGAATGTACGAATCCAGTGCTTCGGCAAGACGGAAAATCGATGGTTCGCCGTGCTCTGACTGATCACCTTCCAGTGCCAGACGGGCTGAACCCACCACGATTGGAGTGTCATCACCAGGGAAGTCATACTTGCTCAGCAGTTCACGAACTTCCATATCTACCAATTCAAGCAACTCAGCATCATCAACCAGATCTGCTTTGTTCAGGTAAACAATGATGTATGGAACGCCAACCTGGCGAGCCAGCAAGATGTGTTCACGAGTTTGTGGCATGGGACCATCAGCAGCCGAACACACCAGGATCGCGCCATCCATCTGCGCAGCACCGGTAATCATGTTCTTGATGTAATCCGCGTGACCCGGGCAGTCAACGTGAGCGTAGTGACGAGTTTCTGTCTCATACTCAACGTGTGAAGTATTAATAGTAATACCACGTGCTTTTTCTTCAGGCGCGCTGTCGATTTGTGAGTAGTCTTTTGCTTCACCACCGAATTTCTTCGACAGGATTGTCGAAATTGCCGCTGTCAGTGTGGTCTTACCATGGTCAACGTGACCAATTGTACCAACGTTAACGTGTGGCTTTGTGCGCGTAAATTTTTCTTTTGCCATTGCTATATATCCTTTAAATTATTTAATTATTTTTTGTTCGCAATAATCGCGTCAGCCACATGCTTCGGCGCTTCGGAGTAATGCTTGAATTCCATAGAGTAAGTTGCACGACCTTGCGACATAGAACGCAAGCGAGTCGAGTAACCAAACATCTCGGAAAGAGGCAACTCTGCCTTAACCATCTTGCCACCAGCAGGATTGTCATCCATACCTTGCAAGATACCACGGCGGGACGAAATATCGCCCATGATGTCACCCATGTACTCTTCTGGTGTTTCAACTTCTACGGCCATCATTGGCTCAAGAATAACAGCACCAGCACGACGCATTGCTTCTTTAAACGCAATCGAACCCGCAAGTTCAAACGCAATTTGCGAAGAGTCAACATCGTGGTACGAACCGAATGTCAGGCGAACCTTAACATCAACAACCGGGAAGCCTGCCAACACGCCAGCTTTCAGTGTGTTTTGGATACCCTTATCAACCGAAGGGATAAATTCACGAGGAATTGTACCACCCTTGATTTCATCGATAAACGCATAGCCATTACCTTCACCAGCCGGCTCAACAGTAATCACGCAATGACCATACTGACCTTTACCGCCAGACTGTTTAGCATGCTTACCTTCGATATCGGTAGCGATACGGGTAATTGTTTCGCGGTATGCAACTTGCGGAGCACCCACATTAGCTTCAACGCCAAATTCACGGCGCATACGATCAACCAGAATTTCCAGGTGCAACTCACCCATGCCGGACATAATTGTCTGGCCGGTTTCTTCATCTGTACGTACGCGGAAAGATGGATCTTCCTTCGCCAGACGATTCAGAGCAATACCCATTTTTTCTTGGTCTTGCTTGGTTTTTGGCTCAACAGCAACGTGAATTACTGGCTCCGGGAACACCATGCGTTCCAGAATAATAAATTCATTAGGCGCACACAGAGTCTCACCCGTTGTTACTTCTTTCAAACCAATCGCAGCAGCAATATCACCAGCGTAAACTTCATCAATTTCTTGACGATCATTTGCGTGCATTTGCACGATACGGCCAATACGCTCTTTCTTATCCTTAACCGAATTCAGTACGGTATCGCCAGACTTCACAACACCCGAGTAAACGCGGAAGAAGGTCAACTGACCAACATAAGGATCACTCATCAGCTTAAATGCCAGCGCCGAGAACGGAGCAGTATCAGAAGCTTCACGAGTAATAGGCTGCTCTTTTTCATCCACGCCAGTAATCGCAGCAACTTCAACCGGTGAAGGCATAAAGTCGATTACAGCATCAAGCATGCGTTGCACGCCTTTGTTCTTGAACGCACTGCCGCACAACATAGGCTGGATTTCGCACGCCAAAGTGCGGATACGCAGGCCTTCAATGATCTCAGCTTCGCTCAAATCACCTTCTTCAAGGTATTTGTTCATCATCTCTTCAGACGATTCAGCAGCCGCTTCAACCATGTTTTCACGCCAAGTTTGAGCGATCTCTACTAATTCAGCAGGGATATCACCGTATTCAAACTTCATACCTTGCGATGCTTCATCCCACAAGATGGATTTCATCTTGATCAGATCAACCACGCCGGTAAAGCCATCTTCAGCACCAACAGGAATAACAACTGGTACTGGATTAGCTTTCAGGCGAATCTTCATCTGCTCAACTACGCGGAAGAAGTTAGCACCCTGACGGTCCATCTTGTTTACGAAAGCAAGACGTGGAACTTTGTATTTATTAGCTTGACGCCATACGGTTTCAGACTGGGGCTGAACACCACCCACAGCGCAATAAACCATGCAAGCGCCATCCAGAACGCGCATTGAGCGCTCAACTTCAATCGTGAAGTCAACGTGACCTGGGGTGTCGATGATGTTAATGCGGTGTTCCGGGTACTGTTGCGCCATGCCTTTCCAGAACGTAGTCGTCGCAGCAGAAGTAATCGTGATTCCACGCTCCTGCTCTTGCTCCATCCAGTCCATTGTTGCGGCGCCATCATGCACTTCACCGATTTTGTGATTTACACCGGTGTAGAACAGAACGCGTTCGGTCGTCGTCGTTTTACCGGCGTCGATGTGAGCGGAAATACCAATATTACGGTAACGCTCAATAGAAGTCTTACGTGCCACGGGAGATTCCTTATCCGGGTTACGCGATTAGAAGCGGTAGTGAGCGAACGCTTTATTCGCTTCTGCCATACGGTGTACTTCGTCGCGCTTCTTCATTGCGCCACCGCGGCCTTCAGCCGCATCGAGGAGTTCACCTGCCAGACGCAGATCCATCGATTTTTCACCACGTTTACGAGCCGCATCACGAACCCAACGCATCGCCAATGCCAAACGACGGCTAGGACGGACTTCAACTGGTACTTGGTAGTTTGCACCACCAACACGACGGCTTTTCACTTCAACCATTGGCTTGGCATTACCGATTGCAGCAGAGAACACTTCCAGCGGTGATTTGCCAGTTTTTTTCTCGATCTGCACAAGTGCACCGTAAACGATACGCTCTGCAACCGCTTTCTTACCATCCATCATTACAACGTTCATGAACTTGGTCAGTTCTTGGCTACCAAACTTTGGATCCGGTAAAACGTCGCGTTTCGGTACTTCTCTGCGTCTAGGCATAATTCTCTATCCTTAATATTTCATTCAGTCGGGGTTTCCCCCTCGGCCGCCCATCAAGACGACCACTTACTCGACGGCCCGGATGGGACTCGCCGACCGTCCAGAGGCAATTAAGCCTTAGGACGCTTCGTACCGTACTTGGAGCGCGATTGTTTGCGATCTTTAACACCGGCGGTATCCAGAGAGCCGCGTACTGTGTGGTAACGCACACCCGGCAAATCCTTAACACGACCGCCACGGATCAGCACAACGCTGTGTTCCTGCAGGTTATGGCCTTCACCACCAATGTACGAAATAACTTCGAAACCATTAGTTAAGCGAACTTTACATACTTTACGAAGCGCGGAGTTAGGCTTCTTAGGAGTCGTTGTGTATACACGGGTGCATACGCCACGTTTTTGCGGGCAGGACTCAAGAGCTGGCACTTTGCTCTTTGCTTTTTCCTGCTCACGACCCTTGCGGACGAGCTGGTTAATCGTTGGCATTGATTACTTCCTTAGGTTAAAAAGCCCTTTTGGGGCACTTGCTTCTTATCTTTTCATACAAAGCATTAAACATATTATCAGCCCGGCTTACGCCGACCACCACATGTCTGTCTCTTTGTTTTACTACGGGCACTACTCACAATCACTTCTTTCAAACGGAAAACCAAAAATTATTATTCGTATAAAAATCAAAGCATTAAGCCAATTATCAGTCAGGCTTTTGCCGACCACCGTCGGCTTATTTCTTCCAATTTTAACGCGAAAAAAAACTTAAGTGCCAACCGTAAAAAAGAAGTACACAACGCCCAGCCAAGCTGAGCGTTGTGTAAAAGTACAGGATTCTATTGAAATCAAGTGCTTGTCGTCAAGACAAGCTGATGATCGTTAGGCCCCGACTTCACCACTTACAGCGGTTTCAGCCTCTGCAGTTGGTGCAAAAATATCAGACAATTGATCTACAACAGGTGCCTGACGCTTACGGCTACGGTGGTAAGCTAAACCAGTACCTGCCGGAATCAAGCGGCCGACGATCACGTTTTCTTTCAGGCCACGCAAGTCATCAATTTTGCCCATGATGGCTGCTTCAGTCAGCACCCGCGTGGTTTCCTGGAAGGAAGCCGCTGAAATAAACGAATCTGTAGACAGAGATGCTTTAGTAATACCTAACAGAACATTATCGTAGCTTGCTGGTAACTTACCCTCAGCAATCAACTTATCATTCACAGTAAGTACTTCAGCACGCTCAACTTGCTCACCCTGGATGAAAGCAGAATCGGCAGAATCAGTAATCACAACACGACGCAACATTTGTCGAAGAATTACTTCAATGTGCTTATCGTTAATCTTCACACCTTGCAGACGATAAACTTCCTGCACTTCTTGTACAACATAGCGGGACAACGCTTCGATACCTTGCAAACGCAAGATGTCGTGCGGATCAATCGCGCCGTCGACAATACTTTCACCACGGTTAACAACCTGACCATCGTGAACCAGTACGTGTTTTTCTTTCAAGATCAGGTATTCGTGCGGTGCACCTTCCAGATCTGTTAAGACTAAACGCTGTTTACCCTTGGTTTCTTTACCGAAGGAAACTGTACCGGTAATTTCAGCCAGCATACCCGGATCTTTCGGAATACGCGCTTCAAACAACTCAGCAACGCGTGGCAGACCCCCGGTAATATCGCGAGTCTTGGCAGATTCTTGTGGAATACGTGCCAGTACATCACCCACACCAACCACTTGGCCATCTTTCACCGTGATAATACAACCCACCTGGAAACCGATCATAACGGTGGTATCAGTACCCGCCATTTTAACTTCGCCACCACGCTCATCCAACAGTTTAACCATTGGACGTACGCCAGTTGCCTTACCACCTTTACGCTTAGGATCGATAACAACCAAGGTCGAAAGACCGGTCACATCATCGACCTGCTTCATTACGGTAATACCCTCTTCCACATTATCGAATTTCACCTGACCGGCGTATTCCGAAATAATTGGACGAGTATGCGGGTCCCACGTTCCCAGCACGCCACCGGCCTTGATGCTATCGCCGTCTTTAACAGTCAGCGTTGCACCGTATGGCACTTTGTGACGCTCGCGCTCGCGACCATTGTCGTCGACAACAATCACTTCAGCAGAGCGTGCAATCACAACCGGATCGCCCTTGGCATTGGTCACATAACGCATATTAGGGCTGTACGCGATATTACCGCTGGACTTAGCTTCAACTTGCGTTGCAGCAGCAGCACGAGAAGCCGCACCCCCGATGTGGAACGTACGCATAGTCAGCTGGGTACCCGGCTCGCCGATCGACTGAGCGGCAATAACACCAACAGCTTCACCGGTATTCACCAAGTGACCACGACCCAAGTCACGGCCATAACACTTAGCACACAGACCGTAGCGAGTTTCGCATGAGAGTGGCGTGCGAACCTTAACTTCATCAATACCAAGGTGTTCGATTTCGTCTACTTCATCTTCGCCCAGTAATGTCCCCACTGGGAACACTGTTTCATGCGTAACAGGATCGATCACATCAAGCACAACAACACGGCCCAGAATACGGTCACGCAGGGCTTCAATCACATCACCACCCTGTACAACCGCCTTCATGACCACACCGTTCTTGGTACCGCAATCGTCTTCGATCACAACCAGGTCTTGTGTGACGTCAACCAGACGACGTGTCAGGTAACCGGAATTCGCTGTTTTAAGCGCCGTATCTGCCAGCCCCTTACGTGCACCGTGAGTCGAGATAAAGTACTGAAGAACGGTCAGGCCTTCACGGAAGTTGGTGGTAATCGGCGTTTCAATAATCGAACCGTCCGGTTTAGCCATCAGACCACGCATACCGGCCAGCTGGCGAATCTGCGCTGCAGAACCGCGGGCACCGGAATCGGCCATCATAAATACCGAGTTAAACGAGTCCTGATCAACTTCTTTGCCTTCGCGATTGACGACCTTCTCTTTACCGAGCTGATCCATCATTGCCTTGGCAATCTGATCACCGGCACGGCCCCAGATATCCACAACCTTGTTGTAACGTTCACCCTGAGTCACCAGACCCGAGCTGTACTGATGCTCGATCTCGCGCACTTCAGCGTAGGATTCAGCCAGGAGCTGAACCTTCTTATCCGGCACAACCATATCGTCAACACAAATCGAGATACCGCCGCGTGTCGAATAAGCAAAACCGGTGTACATCAGCTGGTCAGCAAAAATAACGGTATCTTTCAGACCGCAGCGGCGGAATGAAGCGTTAATCAGCTTACCAATTTCTTTCTTTTTCAGCGCTTTGTCGATATGGCTGAAATCGAGGCCCTTAGGCAGGATTTCAGACAGAATCGCACGGCCAACCGTAGTGCTGCGACGCACCATCTGAGCCTGCCATTCGCCGTCTTCGTCTTTTACCCATTCTTTCAAACGGATATCAACACGCGTTTGCAAGGTCACTTCCTTGCTCGCGTAAGCGCGCATTGCTTCGCTTACGTCGATCAGGTTCATGCCCTCGCCCTTGGCATTGATACGCTCACGAGTCATGTAGTACAGACCCAGCACGATATCCTGAGAAGGAACGATAATTGGCTCACCGTTTGCTGGCGACAATACGTTGTTAGAAGCCAGCATCAGCGTGCGTGCTTCCATTTGCGCCTCAAGGCTCAGCGGAACGTGAACAGCCATCTGGTCACCGTCGAAGTCGGCATTGAATGCCGCGCAAACGAGTGGGTGCAGTTGAATCGCTTTACCTTCGATCAACACAGGCTCAAACGCTTGAATACCCAGGCGGTGCAGTGTTGGCGCACGGTTCAGAAGAATCGGGTGCTCGCGAATCACGTCTTCCAGGATGTCCCAAACCACCGGATCCTGGGCTTCAACCATTTTCTTGGCCGCTTTAATGGTGGTCGCAAGACCAAGCACTTCAAGCTTATGGAAAATAAATGGTTTGAACAGCTCCAGACCCATCAGTTTTGGCAAGCCGCACTGGTGCAGACGCAGTGTCGGGCCAACGGTAATCACCGAACGGCCAGAATAATCTACGCGCTTACCCAGTAAGTTCTGACGGAAACGACCGCCCTTACCCTTGATCATATCGGCCAGGGATTTCAGAGGACGCTTGTTCGCACCGGTCATCGCTTTACCGCGACGGCCGTTATCGAGCAAGGAATCAACCGCTTCTTGCAACATACGTTTTTCATTACGCACGATAATTTCAGGCGCGCGCAATTCTAAAAGACGCTTCAGACGGTTATTACGGTTAATCACACGGCGATACAGATCATTCAGATCTGAAGTAGCGAAACGACCACCATCCAATGGTACGAGAGGACGTAATTCTGGCGGCAATACAGGCAGAACTTCCAGAACCATCCATTCTGGCTTGATGCCAGAACGTTGGAAGGCCTCCAGCACTTTCAGGCGCTTGGAAATCTTCTTGATTTTGGTTTCAGAGCCGGTGGAGGACAATTCAGCACGCAAGGTGGTGATCTGGTCTTCTACATCCATGCTCTTCAAGAGTTCACGCACCGCTTCCGCGCCCATCAGGGCTACGAATTCGTCACCGTACTCTTCAACTTTGTTGAAGTAATCTTCTTCAGTCAGCAATTGGCCACGGGTCAGTGGCGTCATGCCTGGCTCGATGACCACAAAACCTTCGAAGTAAAGTACGCGTTCGATATCACGCAATGGGATATCAAGCACCATACCCAGGCGCGATGGCAGGGATTTCAAGAACCAGATGTGTGCAACCGGGCTAGCTAGCTCGATGTGCCCCATGCGGTCGCGACGAACCTTAGACAGGGTCACTTCCACACCGCACTTCTCGCAGATCACACCACGGTGCTTCAGGCGTTTGTACTTACCGCACAGGCATTCGTAATCTTTGATTGGGCCAAAAATACGCGCGCAAAATAAGCCATCACGTTCTGGCTTAAATGTACGGTAGTTAATGGTTTCCGGCTTTTTTACTTCGCCGAACGACCAAGAGCGGATTTTTTCTGGCGATGCCAGACCGATCTTAATCGCATCAAATTCTTCATTTGCAGCAACTTGCTTGAAGAGTTCGAGTAAGCCTTTCATTCTTTGACTCCAGTGAGGCGTTCGGGGTATGGCGGGCACTGTGCTCGCCATCTACTACCCCACGAATCAATACGTTTCCAGATCGATGTCGATACCGAGTGAGCGGATTTCCTTCACAAGCACGTTGAAGGATTCCGGCATGCCCGCATCAATCCGGTGATCGCCCTTCACGATGTTTTCATACACCTTAGTACGACCATTTACATCATCCGACTTCACAGTCAGCATTTCTTGCAAGGTGTAAGCCGCACCGTATGCTTCCAATGCCCAAACTTCCATCTCCCCGAAGCGCTGACCACCAAACTGAGCTTTACCACCCAGTGGTTGTTGCGTAACAAGAGAGTAAGGACCAGTGGAACGAGCATGCATCTTATCATCAACCAGGTGATGCAGTTTCAGGTAGTGCATCACACCAACCGTTACTTTGCGCTCAAATGGCTCACCATTACGACCATCAAACAGCTGCATTTGTGTCTTGCTGCTGTTGAAGTCCAGTAACTGGGTGTGCGGATCTTCGCTTGGGTAAGCTAAGTCCAGCATCTGATAGATTTCAGACTCTTTCGCGCCGTCAAATACCGGGCTTGCAAAAGTCATACCGTTGCGCAGGCCATTGGCCAACTCGATCAGCTCTTCATCAGAGAGACCGTCGATATCTTCGGTCTTACCACTGGTGTTATAGATCTTGTTCAAGTAAGCACGCATATCAACCAGCATGCCGTTACGTTGCTCACGGAGCATCGCATCAATGCGCTGACCAATACCCTTAGCTGCCCAACCCAAGTGCATTTCCAGAATCTGACCAATGTTCATACGCGAAGGTACGCCCAATGGGTTCAGAACGATATCTACCGTTTTACCATCGGCCATATATGGCAGATCTTCGATCGGCAGAATCTTGGAAACCACACCCTTGTTACCGTGGCGGCCGGCCATCTTATCGCCAGGCTGCAGGCGGCGTTTAACGGCCACATACACCTTAACCATTTTGATCACGCCAGGCGGCAATTCGTCACCTTGAGTCAGCTTGCGTTTTTTATCTTCAAAACGCAGATCAAACTCAGTACGCATCTGGCCAATCAGGTCTTTCATGGCTTCCAGCTGGCGGGCGGCTTCTTCATCTGCCAGGCGGATATCAAACCAATCAATTTTTGCTGGTAAACCATGCAAATATTCTTTGGTGATTTCAACACCCTTAGCAAGGCGCATCGGGCCGCCATTGGCTACTTTACCCACGATCATACGTTCAATACGTTCGAACAAATCACTTTGCACAATACGTAACTGATCGTTCAGATCCTGGCGATAACGACGCAATTGATCATCAATGATGGACTGGGCACGGCGATCGCGCTCCACGCCTTCACGGGTGAACACTTGCACGTCGATAACCGTACCCACCATGCCTGACGGCACGCGTAGCGAAGTATCTTTAACGTCGGATGCTTTTTCACCAAAAATAGCTCGTAAGAGCTTTTCTTCAGGAGTCAGCTGGGTTTCACCCTTAGGTGTTACCTTACCGCACAATACATCGCCCGCTTCCACCTCAGCACCGATGTAAACCACGCCGGACTCATCCAGACGGCCCAGCATACGCTCGGACAGATTGGAAATATCACGGGTAATTTCTTCAGCGCCCAGCTTGGTGTCACGCGCCATCACGTTCAGCTCTTCGATGTGAATCGAAGTGTAGCGATCGTTGGCAACCACATCTTCAGAGATCAGAATCGAATCTTCGAAGTTGAAACCGTTCCATGGCATAAACGCAATGGTCATGTTCTGACCCAGAGCCATTTCGCCCAAGTCAGTTGATGCGCCATCAGCAATCACATCGCCCTTGGCAATAATGCTGCCACGAACAACGACTGGCTTCTGATTAGTGTTGGTGTTCTGGTTAGAACGGGTAAATTTAATCAGGTTGTAAATATCTACACCCGTTTCACCCGCAATCGCTTCGTCATCGTTTACACGAATAACCACACGCGCTGCATCAACATAATCAACCACACCGCCGCGTAATGCAGTCACTGCAGTACCCGAGTCAGTTGCACATGTGCGCTCAATACCTGTACCTACATACGGTGCCTGTGCACGTAAGCAAGGAACAGCCTGACGCTGCATGTTGGCACCCATCAATGCACGGTTGGCGTCATCGTGTTCCAAAAATGGAATCAGAGAAGCCGCAACCGATACGATCTGGCTAGGAGCCACATCCATGTACTGCACGCGATCTGGCGTAGCCACGATCGTGTCGCCATTAGAACGGCAAGTCACTAGCTCGTCAGTCAAACGGCCTTCTTCGTCAAACTCGGCATTGGCCTGCGCAACAACGTACTTGCCTTCTTCAATCGCGGACAAATATTCAATTTCATCCGTAACCTTACAATCGATCACTTTGCGATAAGGCGTTTCCAAGAAGCCGTAGCTATTGGTACGCGCATAACAAGAGAGCGAATTGATCAGACCAATGTTTGGACCTTCCGGCGTTTCGATCGGGCAAACACGACCATAATGCGTCGGGTGCACGTCACGAACTTCAAAGCCAGCGCGCTCACGAGTCAAACCGCCTGGTCCCAATGCAGAAACACGACGCTTGTGCGTGATTTCCGACAATGGATTGGTTTGATCCATAAACTGCGACAACTGGGATGAACCAAAGAATTCTTTGATTGCAGCCGAAACAGGCTTGGCATTAATCAAATCATGCGGCATCAGATTGTCTGATTCTGCTTGTGACAAACGCTCTTTAACGGCGCGCTCCACACGAACTAAACCAGCACGGAATTGATTTTCAGCCAACTCACCTACCGAGCGCACACGGCGATTACCCAAGTGATCGATATCGTCGATATCGCCACGGCCGTTACGCAATTCTAAGAGGATACCGATCACAGCAATGATGTCTTCCGTGCACAGAACACCTGCACCTTCAACACCACGCGGGCCTGCTTCTTCGTAGAAACGGCGTTGCCAGCCCGGTGCTTTTTCTTCCAAGCGATCCGGGTAAGCACGGCGGTTAAACTTCATACGGCCAACGGCAGACAGATCATAACGCTCTGGGGCAAAGAACAAGCCCTTAAACAGCGCTTCAACCGAATCTTCAGTCGGCGGTTCACCAGGGCGCATCATGCGATAGATTGCAACGCGAGCACCATACTGATCAGCCACATCGTCCGAACGCAGTGTCTGGGACAGGAACGCGCCCTGATCCAGATCATTTACGTACAGCACTTTCACAGACTTCACATCAGCCATATCCAGCTTAACAGCCAGATCTTCGGTCACTTCTTCGTTAGCCTTAGCCAGCACTTCGCCGGTAATAGGATCAACAACGTTGTGCGCCAGGATGCGGCCATAAAAGAAGTCCAGTGGCACCGGAATCTTTTGCAGACCAGACGCATTAATATCGCGAATGGTTTTAGCTGTAATACGCTTATCTTTTTGAACGAGCACTTTGCCATCATCAGCAACGATATCGAACTTCGCTACTTCACCTTTCAGGCGTTCTGACACAAGCTCCAAGTACAAGCCGTCTTCGTCCATCAGGAAAGTATCGGTATCAAAGAAGCCAGCTAGGATCTGTTCCGGGCTGTAGCCCAGAGCTTTCAACAAGGTGGTTACCGGCATCTTGCGACGGCGGTCGATACGGAAGAACAGCAGATCTTTTGGATCGAACTCAAAATCCAGCCAAGAGCCGCGATACGGAATAATCCGTGCCGAAAACAAAAGCTTGCCTGAAGAGTGAGTCTTGCCCTTGTCGTGTTCAAAGAACACGCCAGGAGAGCGATGTAACTGGCTAACAATAACCCGCTCTGTACCATTGATCACAAAAGAACCAGTACGCGTCATCAATGGCACTTCGCCAAAGTAAACGTCCTGCTCTTTCACTTCCTTGATCGTTGGCTTGGACGCTTCGCGATCCATGATCACGAGGCGTACGCGTGCGCGCAGTGGAGCGGCAAAGGTAATACCTCGCTGCTGGCACTCAAGCACATCAAAAGCAGGATCGCCGAGGGAGTAATGAACAAACTCCAACCGAGCGTTTTCGTTATGAGAGACGATGGGGAAAATCGAATTAAACGCTGCCTGCAAACCGATCATCCGGCGCGAATCGGCCGGACTCCCTAGTTGCAGGTATTCGCTATAAGAATCGATCTGTGTTGCGAGCAGGAACGGCACCTCAAGGACGCTCTTCCGTTTCGCAAAACTTTTACGAATGCGTTTTTTCTCAGTGAACGAGTATTTCATACTCATAAACTCTCCATGGAGTGGGGCGCAAAGGACAAACCGCAAACGCCCGCCAACGTGTTTGTGAGCGGTTTCCGGTTTGACAACTGCTTGCAAAGAACACAAGCTGGATTCCGCTAACCGACAAATATCGGGATCAGCTGTAAGCTAAGCAATAGACACAAACGCAAAAGGGCAGGCGGATTCCTCCGCCTGCCTTCACTACATCCTAAAGGATGCTTACTTCATCTCAGCTGTTGCACCAGCCTCAACGAGTTTCTTAACCATAGCTTCTGCATCAGCCTTAGAAATGCCTTCTTTCAGAGACTTAGGAGCGCCATCAACCAGGTCCTTCGCTTCTTTCAGGCCAAGACCTGTCAGTTCACGAACGATCTTGATCGTACCTACTTTGTTAGCGCCAGCGCCAGTCAGAATTACGTCGAATTCTGTTTTTTCTTCAACAGCAGCGCCAGCAGCAGCTGGGCCGGCAACTGCAACAGCAGCAGCAGAAACGCCAAACTTTTCTTCGAATGCCTTAACCAGCTCATTCAATTCCATTACGGTTAAAGCAGATACTGCTTCGAGGATATCGTCTTTAGTCAGAGCCATTTATTAATACTCCTGAAAATCTTGTCTGTTTTAATACAACAATCGTGTTTAAGTAATCGTTTATGCTGTTGCTTCTTCGGCTGGGGCTTCTGCAGCCTCCACCGGTGCGGCAACGCCTTCGGACTTCTTCTCTGCCAGCGCGGCAAGGCCACGTGCGAAACCAGCCATCGGTGCTTGCATAACGTACAGCAACTTGGACAACAGTTCTTCACGGCCCGGAATGGATGCAAGAACAGCAACTTCTTCTGCATTCATTACCTTACCATCATAAGAACCAGCCTTGATCACAATCTTCTCGTCTTTCTTAGAGAATGTGTTCAAAACTTTTGCCGCAGCAACTGGGTCTTCAGAAATACCGTACACCAACGGGCCAACCATTTGGTCAGCCAATTCAGCGAACGGAGTTCCTGCAACCGCACGCCGTGCCAGTGTGTTCTTCAGAACACGCAGGTACACACCTGACTCACGCGCTTGTTTGCGCAGTGTAGTCATGCTTGCAACGCCGATACCTCGGTATTCAGCGATAATAACCGTCTGAGCTTTAGCAACTTCTGCTGCGATCTCAGCGACTACCGCCTTTTTGTCTTCAAGATTGAGACTCAAGGTCTACCTCCATTGGTTAGTAGTTCAGTGCGAATAAATCACACCACCCAATCAAACGGCGACCTTTGCTTCAGGAGACTTAAAACAACAACACCACAAAGGTGATGCTACTAGAGCCTATAGATTCGGGCGCACCGTCTGCGTAGGCTGGCTTTTGGGAGCCGGATTAAGTCACAAGAAATCTTATGACACCTACGGTCTTTGACAACCTTGGCAATATTTCGCCAAGCCCAAAGTCGACTGGGCCAACCCTAAGGCTGGCCCCATAATTACTTAAGCTACTACCGAAGCGGTTTCGACGCGAACGCCTACACCCATCGTGCTCGATACAGCGATCTTCTTAAGGTATACACCTTTAGACGAAGCTGGTTTAGCTTTTTGCAGCGCATCAACCAGTGCCAGCAAGTTTTCTTTCAGATCTGCAGCTTCGAAAGTTGCACGACCCAGAGTAGCATGAACAATACCACCTTTGTCAGTACGGTATTGAACCTGACCGGCTTTAGCATTTTTAACTGCTTCAGCAACGTTCGGAGTTACAGTACCCACTTTCGGGTTAGGCATCATACCGCGTGGACCGAGGATCTGGCCTAACTGACCAACAACGCGCATTGCATCCGGAGAAGCAATAACAACGTCGAAGTCCATGTTACCGGCTTTAATCGATTCAGCTAAATCATCGAAACCAACGATTTCTGCACCAGCAGCACGAGCAGCTTCAGCATTTGCACCCTGTGCAAATACTGCTACGCGAACTGACTTACCAGTACCTTTAGGCAATACAACAGCGCCGCGAACCACTTGATCCGACTTACGTGCGTCAATACCTAAATTTACAGATACATCGATCGATTCGTTGAATTTAGCAGTTGCAGCAGCTTTAACCAGCGCGATGGCTTCGTCAATAGCGTACAGCTTGTTAGAATCAACAGTTGCGTTCAGTGCCTTCAGGCGTTTAGATAGCTTAGCCATTTACACACCCTCCACGGTCAGACCCATCGAACGGGCGGAACCAGCAATAGTACGCACTGCTGCGTCGATATCAGAGCCAGTTAAGTCAGCATTCTTGGTCTTAACGATTTCTTCAAGCTGAGCACGAGTCACAACACCAACTTTGTCAGTATGTGGCTTAGCACTACCCTTAGTGATACCAGCAGCCTTTTTCAGCAAGATCGTTGCTGGTGGGCTCTTCATCACAAAGGTGAATGATTTGTCTGCAAAAGCAGTGATCACGACAGGAATTGGCAGGCCTGGCTCGATACCTTGAGTCGCTGCGTTGAATTCCTTACAAAAATTCATAATATTCAAACCACGCTGACCCAGAGCTGGGCCAATCGGTGGCGATGGATTTGCTTTACCAGCTGGCACTTGCAGCTTGATATAGCCAATAATTTTCTTAGCCATTTAAAACTCCTGAATTCGGGTCAAACGCGAGCTAAAGCTCGCTCCCCTACCAAAATGCCCTGAGGCATTGCACACTACACAGGTCAGGTTTTTTCGACCTGTGCAAAATCGACTTCAACTGGTGTTGCACGACCAAAAATAAGCACAGACACTTTGATCCGGCTCTTGTCATAATCAACATCAACAACAGTTGCATTGAAATCAGCAAACGGGCCTTCTGTAACGCGAAGCTCTTCACCCACTTCAAACAAGATTTTCGGACGAGGTTTTTCGACCCCCTCCTGAACCTGCTGCAGCATGGATTTAACTTCACGCTCAGGCAAAGGTGTAGGACGATTACCCACTCCACCAATAAAACCACTCACCTTAGCTGTACTCTTAACTAAGTGCCAGGTTTCATCACCCATTTCCATTTCAACAAATACATAACCCGGGAAGAGCTTCCGCTCGGTCAGCTTACGAGTGCCGGCCTTCACTTCCATCACTTCTTCAACAGGAACCAAGATCTGACCAAACAAGTGCTGCATATCAGCACGTTCAATCCGCTCAATCAGCGCCTTTTGCACACTTTTTTCAAAGCCGGAATAGGCGTGTACCACATACCAACGCATAGACATTCAGATACTCCGCATTCCTGTTTACTTTCAGCCACGACCTAAGATCAGATCATAGAACACCCATGTCAGACCGGAGTCGACGCCCCACATAAAAAGGGACAACACCCCAACGAACAGGAACACAACGCCCGTCATTTGCCAGGTTTCTTTTCGAGTAGGAAACACAACCTTCTGCGCTTCTTTAATCGAGTCGCGCGCATAATCTACGAACGCACGACCAGGATTAGAAAACCATAGCACAAAGCCTGCAAGTGCCAAACTAAGCACTACAGGCAATGAGCGAACAATTCCTTGATCAGCCGGAACCAGGTAAAACCCGGTAACGCCCAATGCAACCAACAGCAATGATGCTGCGACTTTGATTTTATCGATGCTAACCATTTGTCCGATTCGGAAACTTGGATAAAACAGAGCCGTTCCCTATGGAAACGGCTCTGATGTCTAAACCGTGGCAGGCGAGGAGGGTGTCGAACCCCCAACCCCCGGTTTTGGAGACCGGTGCTCTACCAATTGAGCTACTCGCCTACGGGAGGGCAGAACTATAACAATTCAACCCTCTCTTGTAAACCTATTTATTCAATAATTTTTGCAACAACACCCGCACCAACAGTACGACCACCTTCGCGAATCGCGAATCGCAGACCCTGCTCCATCGCAACCGGAGCAATCAGGCTAACAGTGACTTCAACGTTATCACCCGGCATCACCATTTCGGTGCCCGCTGGCAAATCAACCGAGCCTGTTACGTCAGTCGTGCGGAAGAAGAACTGTGGACGGTAGCCATTGAAGAATGGAGTGTGACGACCACCCTCATCTTTCGACAGAACGTAAACAGAACCTTCAAACTTTGTGTGCGGAGTGATCGAACCTGGCTTTGCCAGAACCTGACCACGCTGAACATCTTCACGCTTAGTACCACGAAGCAGTGCACCAATATTATCGCCTGCCTGACCTTGATCCAGCAGCTTACGGAACATTTCAACACCGGTACATGTTGTCTTAACTGTTGTAGTAATACCAACAATTTCGATTTCCTCACCCACTTTAACCACACCGCGCTCTACGCGGCCAGTTACCACAGTACCGCGACCAGAGATCGAGAATACGTCTTCAACTGGCATCAGGAACGCACCATCCACTGCGCGCTCTGGCAATGGAATGTACGAATCCAGTGCTTCGGCAAGACGGAAAATCGATGGTTCGCCGTGCTCTGACTGATCACCTTCCAGTGCCAGACGGGCTGAACCCACCACGATTGGAGTGTCATCACCAGGGAAGTCATACTTGCTCAGCAGTTCACGAACTTCCATATCTACCAATTCAAGCAACTCAGCATCATCAACCAGATCTGCTTTGTTCAGGTAAACAAT
This sequence comes from Iodobacter ciconiae, assembly GCF_003952345.1. Classification (NCBI taxonomy): domain Bacteria; kingdom Pseudomonadati; phylum Pseudomonadota; class Betaproteobacteria; order Neisseriales; family Chitinibacteraceae; genus Iodobacter; species Iodobacter ciconiae. The sequence continues at coordinate 2,640,075 of NZ_CP034433.1, forward strand.
GATGTATGGAACGCCAACCTGGCGAGCCAGCAAGATGTGTTCACGAGTTTGTGGCATAGGACCATCAGCAGCCGAACACACCAGGATCGCGCCATCCATCTGCGCAGCACCGGTAATCATGTTCTTGATGTAATCCGCGTGGCCCGGGCAGTCAACGTGAGCGTAGTGACGAGTTTCTGTCTCATACTCGACATGTGAAGTATTAATAGTAATACCACGTGCTTTTTCTTCAGGCGCGCTGTCGATTTGTGAGTAGTCTTTTGCTTCGCCACCGAATCTCTTCGACAGGATTGTCGAAATTGCCGCTGTCAGTGTGGTCTTACCATGGTCAACGTGACCAATTGTACCAACGTTAACGTGTGGCTTTGTGCGCGTAAATTTTTCTTTTGCCATGATATTTCCTATCTCGAGAACTTGAAAATATACCAAGCGATTGGAGCCGTTGGCGGGAATTGAACCCGCGACCTCTCCCTTACCAAGGGAGTGCTCTACCCCTGAGCTACAACGGCACACTAATCTTTTTTGGAGCGGGTGAAGGGAATCGAACCCTCGTCGTAAGCTTGGAAGGCTTCTGCTCTACCATTGAGCTACACCCGCACTATTTCTAATCCAACCTTACAACCTTCTGCGCAGATTTTTCGCTACGTATAAAATTTATTCTGGTGGGGGGGGAAGGATTCGAACCTTCGAAGGCTTAGCCGCCGGATTTACAGTCCGGACCCGTTGACCGCTGGGGTAACCCCCCCTACAAGAGAAGCGCATTCTAGGCAAGGTTCCCCTTTGCGTCAAGCCCGGCAATGAAACTTTTCCGTAACTCATGACTAACCACCGAGTATAAAGAGGGCTAATTTCATTTAAAAACAGGGATTAAGCAATATTTTCGGCATTGCTTTTATTTTATTAAGGAATAGACTAAAGCACAAAAACAGAGCCAAATTGATGCAAACCAAATGGATTTCAGACTTTGTCTTTTTAGCAATCGTATAAAAACAGCATTGTTACTTAACCACCCATTTTACTTAATAGTGATTCCTATCCTCCCTGCCAAAATGCCCGAATTTCAGCAGGACTAATCATTATATATAGCGAAATATAAAATTAAGTTATTTTCAAACATTATTCATAATAAAGGTTGACGACTCATTACAAATGGGCTTTAATAGCGACCTCTCAGCGGCCTGTTAGCTCAGTTGGTAGAGCAGCGGATTGAAAATCCGCGTGTCCTTGGTTCGATTCCGAGACAGGCCACCAAGATTTATGAAAAGTCAGTCTGAATTTAACTGGCTTTATAATACCCGCTTTATGCGGCCTGTTAGCTCAGTTGGTAGAGCAGCGGATTGAAAATCCGCGTGTCCTTGGTTCGATTCCGAGACAGGCCACCAGTACAAAGAAAACGGCTCCAATGCAAATTGGAGCCGTTTTTTATTTTGCCTTCCAAATATGTTCTTATATTGCCTGCAGCAACAGCCATCATTCCCTGGCCTTGCAATAATTGTCATTACACAGTCATTTAAATAAAGCCAGCCTACAAAAATACAGCGTGAGCAACTCGCCCTTTTCAGGTCAGATAGTTAAGGCCCTTTACCACGACAGCGTATGACCTTATCAAGGTTGAAAAAGAAATGAGAAAGATTACATTATATTTAGCCTTACTCTTGTCTGCCTGTGGCTCATCTGAAGTTGATGACGCCAGTAATATTATCAAGCAAACTCTAAAAATGCCTCAAAGCTTCAAACTCAAGGCCAGCAATGTGCTCTGGAAAGGCCAGCTGGCAGGCCAGCAAAATACTTTTATCGTTAAGATAAGATACACCGCGCTAAATGGTTTAAACGAAGCCATAGACGAGTGCAAATACGTGTCGTTTTACACAGAAAACAGCAGCAAGCACTGGCAAGAAAATGGCGGGCTGGAAAACTGTATTGAGGCAGGTGAGCAGGAAGAAGAAAACGCTCTAATCATGCTCAAAAAGCTCAATTCATTTAAATAAATATTAGAAAGTACCAAGATCCTTACCCCAAGAAACTTACAGGCGCCCTGTTTTTGCCCCGGCAAAACCTTTATATGCTCCCGTGTCAAACGACACTTGACCTGGCAGCAATCTATTTCAGGCCCGCCGTCAACTGGTAGAATCGCCCATTAACCAGCCCCAACTTTGGCATCACAGGTAAAGAATACAAATGTCAGTACGCCCGATAGATTTGACTGATTTTGCCGCGCTCAATTTACTGCGCTATCCAAGCAAACACGCTAAAGACTTACGGGCATGGGATGCAAGTGATGAATACCTTGCGGAATTTATTATCGCAAATACGCCCGTTTTACTTATCAACGACGCCTTTGGGGCTTTGCACTGTGCAGCGGGCACGCAGGTTTTCCATATCAATGACTCCTGGTGCTCGCGCCACGCGATTGAAATTAATAGCCAGCAATGCTTTACACCCTACTCCGGGCAGGCGCTGGCCTATGGCCTGGTTAAGCTGCCAAAATCTTTATCTTTATTTCAGACTCAGCTGCAGCAAGTAGCGAAGCACCTAAGTAAGCCACTGATCCTGTATTTTTCAGGCATGCAAAAGCATGTCAGCAAGGGGCATCTGGACATCATTAAATCTTGCTGCGATGACGTTGAATACCTCCCCACTCAGCGCAAAGCGCGGATGTATACAGCCCGCCTGCGGCCAGGTCATACCGCCACCACGCCCTATCTGCAAGCCGTAGCCGAGCTGGGCCTCACACTCCATAACGCACCTGGTGTTTTTGCTGAGCAAAAAACAGATATTGGCTCACGCTTTTTTATCGAGCATTTTGATCGCCTGCCAGGCGCAGATAGCATGGCCGATGTGGGTTGCGGCAATGGACTCTTGTCCCTCGCCTACCACCAGCTTCACCCCAAAACCGATTTACATTTATTTGATGAATCGCTGGCGGCGGTAGAATCGGCCCAGCTCAGCTTTGCCGCCAACTTCCCGGATGCTTGCTGCCAGATTCAACACAGCGACGGTCTCTCCGGTGCGGCTGCAGAGGGGCAGACTTTTGACTTAATTCTGATCAACCCGCCGTTTCATCAGCAAAATACTGTCACCACCGATATTGCCCTTAGCATGTTTGCCCAGGCCAAACTGTGTATGAGCGCCAATAGCGAATTATGGATTGTCGCTAACCGGCATCTGAACTATCAGGCGGAGTTAAAGAAAAGCTTTAGATATATCGAGCTGATTGCGCAAAGTGCAAAATTTGTAATTATTAAAACAAAACGCTAGTGCCATTGTTTTTTTAACAAGCCTGCGGCATATTAGCTTACCCATTTTTTTGTTACATGCTAGATGCATATAGAGAGCACCCATTCAATTATACGAAAAGCATAATTGAATGGAGCTAATTGCCTGTTATTATTTTTTACTCCCAGCCTATTTTTTACGTCATCTTATTTTGCAAAAAAGGACTAATGACAATGCTATATGGTTGTTATGTCAAAATAAAATCATGAAAATACTATTCAATTCTATTCACTCATATAAAACAATCAGATTTTTCTGATAAGAAAAATCTTAAAATAAATCAATTTAATTAACAGTATCGCCAAGCAATTATTTAAACGTCACAAAAATGATTGTTTTATTAAAGATATATTTTAGAAATCAGCCTAGAAACAGCATTCACATACGATGTAATTTATCTTTTCTATGGAGATGTGATCATGTACTCTGTTACCCGCAGCCAAAGCGCGCCATCCCTGTTCCGCGCTGAGCCTTCGAATACTCAATTGCTCGCACAGCCCCCATCACAGAAAATCAATACCGCACTTTCTAAGAAACTGGAAAGCATTGCGAACTCTGCAATGCCCTTAGCCACTATTCCGGCTCTGGAAGCAACTGCGATTTCAGCCGTCGATCGAAAAAATATTGCCGAAATAAAATCGAATCAAAGCCTGCGTAATATTGCCTGCCTGCATCATAATGCAACCCCCTATCTCAGATACTGCAATATCGGCCGTACGATAACGATACTTTACAATATTGACAATCAGAACTGCCCTGCATTTCCTTATGCAAAAATGATATGTGAAGCCGTACCTAAGAATAATGCTCCTGTTGATTATCGTGCACGTGGAATTAAATTTCTTGAGCTGATTTCTTCTTCGCCCATTATATTTGATTCAACACTCTACGCAGTTGCACTTAATCTAGGGCAAAAAGTAAATGAAAGGCGACTGGATAAAATAATGATTAGTCACTTCGATAATTTATATAAATTCTGCATATCTCATAAAACAACAAGATAAAAAAACAAAATATACTGAGACTGTATTTTAATAACAACACTGACAATTGGATCTTTTACCAAATAATGCTTTTATACATACATTTAAAAATAAAGTTCTGTATTTTAATTTACTAAAACAAAAAGGACTGTAACCGCAATACCAACGAAAAAAAACCTCACTGACAGACAAGTTTTTTTCACTGATCACGATACAAACCACAGAGATTCAGACCCGTTTCTCTCCGTGAAGCACCCAGTGTGCCCACCACGTTTCAAAACAAGGATTTTGCCATATTTAATAAGAAGGAGCGATCAGCCGAACCGTCTTGCCGCTTCCACAGCAAGGCCTGTGCCGATACTGCCGAACAAATCGCCTTCTACATGGCGGGCATTGGGTAATAAAGCGCCAACCTGAGCGCGTAGCAGTGGCACACCACTGGAGCCGCCGGTAAAAAATACGGTATCGACCTGTTCTACGCCGATGCCTGCGCTGCTTAATAAACCATTTACTGTTTTTTCAACGGTATCGACAAGGCGTGAGATTGAGTTATCAAAATCGGCACGGGTCAGATTGTGGGTCAGATCGTCTTCCAGTCTATCCAACAAGATAGTGGTTTTATCGCTACTCGATAGTGCAATTTTAGCGTCTTCAACTTGCAAGGCCAGCCAGTGCCCGGCACGCTGCTCGATCAGGCTCATTAAGCGATCCAGCTTATCCCGCTCCATTGCATCACGATAAACATCAGCCAGATCACTCCAGGAGCGGCGAGTATAAGCAAAGTTAATTGTGTGCCAGGTGGCCAGATTAAAAAAGGTGCCCGAGGGGACTTCCGAATTATTTTTCAGCCGCGTTTTATAGCCCAGTAAAGGCATCACACCGGCAAGGCTCAATGCTTTATCAAAATCCGTGCCACCAATATGCACACCAGCGCTGGCTAATAAATCATTCCGTCTGTCTAAGCCCTGCGCGCGCTCCGGTGATAAACGCACCAGCGAAAAATCCGAAGTACCGCCGCCAATATCCACAATCAGCACCAGCTCTTCTTTTTGAATACTGCACTCATAATGAAAAGCTGCCGCAATCGGCTCGAACTGAAAGCTAATTTCCTTAAAACCGACCTGATAGGCAATCTCGGCCAGCGTTTTTTCAGCCTGCGCATCGGCCGCCGCATCGTCATCAACAAAATGAACGGGACGGCCAAATACCGCCTGCTCGAAAGGCCGACCGGCGGCATTTTCTGCACGCAGTTTTAATTCGCCAATATATTTAGCCAATAAACCACGCAGCGGCAGGGCTCGGCCATTAACTTCGGTTTGCGCATCGATCAGGCTACTGCCCAAAAGGCTTTTCAAGGAGCGCATCAGACGGCCTTCATAGCCTTCCAGATACTCAGCCATAGCCGCACGGCCAAAGCACACCGAGTCTTCCTCAGCATTAAAAAACACCATCGAAGGCAGTGTGGGCTTGCCGTCTTCCAAAGGAATCAACGTGCTGTGGCCTGGGCGAACCCAGCCCACCGTGGAATTAGAAGTACCAAAATCGATGCCGCAGGCACGAGCAAAAGAAGGAGTAGTCACAGGCCTGTTCCAGGCGGCAAAAAGGGCCGTAATTCTACCCGCCAAAAGCGAACAAAACAATTTTGAATCATTATCTTATCTTTTCCATATTGTATTGAGTTAATCATTTATGCCCCCATGTACCTGCAATACTTAAGCCAGAATGGGCAGCACAAGCATGGAATTAACAGTCTCGGCACTTTCGCCCGATGAAAAATACACACTAATCAGCGATTGTGTTGTACCACGCCCGATTGCATGGATTAACACCCAAAACACCAGTGGCATTGTCAATGTAGCGCCTTTTTCCTATTTTAATATTGTTTCAAATGAGCCCATGATTGTGTCGGTCAGTATTAATCGTCGCCACGATAATGCCCTGCTTAAAGACACCGCACGAAATATTTTGCAAACAGGTGAATGTGTCGTTCACCTGCCCTCTCGCGACCATGCACTGCAAGTCAATGCCAGCGCAGCCGCCTTTGCTCCGAATGAAAGCGAAGCCACCGCCCTTGGGCTGGCCCTTACGCCATCCACTGCAGTAAAACCACCGCGCCTTGCCGATTGCGGTATTGCGCTAGAGTGCCGTCTGCATATGCATGTGGAAGTTGGCGATCCTGTTGTGGCTGATTTAATTTTGCTAGAAGTCATCCACCTTGGCGTGGCAGACGACTTACTCATAGATGGGCGCATCCACCCCGAGCCACTCGATCCGCTATCCCGTCTGGGCGGGGCGGATTACGCCATTGTTGGCGAGCGCTTTATTATTCAGAGACCTAAATAAACGGATAAATCAACCAACTCTGGAGCCTCGCGCCCAAAGTCATCGGCACTTACTCGCATGCAGCCAAAAGTGCCAATACCGGGTATTTATCCAGCCAGACTGACCTTAACCCTGCCAACGGCATTCTGGCTAAAGGCTTTAGTGCTCGGGCACATTAAGTCTTTCAAAATCTACGCGCAGTATGTCAGGCTACAGGAGGCAAGCGGCAAAACATTGCCAAGCTAGGTGTATTTGTTATCGACCTAAGCCGCTTTGCCGCACTAAGCGATATCATGGAGCTGTATTTTACCAAACCCTACTCTGCCCGAGCCGCCATTCAAGCAGCAGCCCTCCCTAAAGGCTCACTGATCAAGGCAGACGGAATAATAATTTTAAGCGAGCAATTATGAGCATGTTCTTCCAGAACCCAAACGACGAAGCCATCCGCCAGTTTTTACTCAGCATTCACCGCATCGCGGTGGTAGGCCTTTCTCCTAAACCGGACCGGCCCAGTTTTACTGTCGCCAAAGTAATGCAGCAGGCGGGTATGCAAATTGTGCCGGTACGCCCGTTTACCGATACGGTGCTGGGTGAAACCGCCTATGCCCACTTAAGTGATGTGCCAGGCAAGGTAGATTTAGTCAATGTATTTCGAGCTGCAGATCAAATCAGCCCTATTGTGGATGAAGCCATTGCTTTGCAAATCCCCGCAATCTGGATTCAGCAAGGCATTATTAATGAAGCGGCAGCAGAGCGCGCCCGGGCAGCGGGATTGTTTGTAGTGATGGACAGATGCATCAAGCTTGATTATCTAAGGCTCTGCCTGTGAGCTGTCATCTGGTCCTGGGAGATTTCGCGGCAGAGGTGCTGCGTGAGCTGCTGGGGCCCTATGCCGATATCCGTATTCACCGTGATGATCTGGCCGTTGGCCCGCTGATTGATATCGACCATGTTTATCCTGCTGCCAGAATTAAATTCTGGAATCAAGTGTTCCCGCTGTCGAGCTTTGATTTTAGCGATGTGCTGCCCGCAGGCAATGCCCAGCTTGCAGCGCTGCCGGAAGAGCTTACTTTATGGATAGGCACATCCTGTGGCGAAGCGCTTTTACTACGCAGACTGGCCTGGTGGCGCAATCAGGCCGGGGAAAGTTTTAAGCTGATGATTCCTGATACGACAGCAGTAAAAAGCTACGTTGCCGGGCAAGTGCCCCTTAGCCTGCTCAGTACCGCACAAATCGAATCGGCCAGCAGCAAACTTGTCTCCCCTGCCCGATTACAAACACTGGCGCAAGAATGGCAGGCACTATGCCAGCCCACCAGTATGTTCCGCGGCTGGAACGGGCAGACATTTCGGCACCTGGACGAAACGGCACTCGACGCCGAAATGCTGGATTTACTCACAGACAACTACTTGCCATGCAGCCAGATTGCCGGGTTCTGGATACAGGCCAGCAAAGACTTTTTTCGCAGCGATGTATTAGCCATGTGGCGCTTACGCTGCCTGGCAGCAAAAGGTCTGATCGAAATGGAAAGCCATCCGGATCAGTACAATTTATTTGCTTTTAAAGTACGAAAGAATTTTATTTAGCTTGTGCCCGGCAACACTTCAGAGATCAGGCCTGAGCCTGACTCGCCCCCCCTGCCTTGTATTTGCCCGGCCAATCACTCAAGCTCTAAGATCTGTTGAAGTTTGATTTCCAGTGGCCTAAACAAAGCCCCCCGCTGACGAAGGGTTAGCTGCATTGATCAAGGCATACCCTAACGTAACTCTGGCAGTTTTTGAGCCTCTACCAGATAGTTACGGCTTCCCGGCATAGCTTGCTGCAAGAAATTCACGATTGAATCAACAGTTACGGTATCGATTTGCCCTGCCATCCGCCGATCCGTTGGATGATCATCAAACGCAATATTGGCGCGAAACATCCGCCCACCCAAGCGCTTAAAAGTATTTATTTTTAACTCGCTGGGCTGGTAATTCATCAATTTCAACCATTGCTGAGCTTGAGTACGACTGTGAATATCCAGATCACGGCTCATCGCTGACGCCAAACCTTCCAGAACCCATTGATTTGAATTTTGATAAAGAGTGGAAAACGGATACGCCAGCATATTGTATTTACTGCCATGCAGTTGCTCCATTTTACTTTGCTCGCTTAACCAAGCGTGCAGCTTATCTTGCACTGCCACAGATGGAACAACAATCAAAGCATCATAGGCAAAAGGATCATCCATAAAAAAATTAGCCAAGCCCTCTCGCCATAAATCTGATTGCACCGTGCCACATTGATTTAACAAATGCATCACTCGCCATTGACCTTGCGCGCCAGGATCTCGCCATACAAAGCCCAGATGAGAAAACCGCAGATGGTAAGCCGACAAATCCTGCCCCACCCTCGCAATCAATGCCACTTTAGGTTTAATTTTATCCAGCTGTTGCATACTGGTGTGGCCTGCAGCCATCGCCTGACGAAATGCCTGTGCATCAGGTGGTGCATCCTGGCATACACGCCCAGCCCAAACAGAACTCATTAAAATACCGGCAGTCACCCCAAGCAGCCATTGATGCACATGCATACAAATATTTCCTTATTGGGCAGAAATTTTGGATTGATGCAGCAAGGACATCCCTATTTCATTGGGAATAAATGCTACTAATTTACCTGAGGCAAGCAAGGCATAACCTGTGCTTTCAGCCGTTGTTCTGATTGATGCCCCCACAGCAATACCCAACTCTTTAAGCATGGCTTCGCTTATTTTCACCATAAACCGGCTGCCATCGCTCACTCGTTCAATGGTAAGCATGCTCGCTTCCACTGCCACCTTACCAACGCCTACCACAGTAAACCCCACCCCCAGACCAAAAGCAGCCGATGCCTCAACCGGCTTACCTTGTAACGACAATACAGGCGAAAGCACGACAGAGGCCAAGCCACTTTGCACGATCTCGCTCCCTTCGTTGCGAGCCTGAGCAGGAGTAACAAATAGCCAGCTGCCTAATAAGATTGCAAACAATGACGTTGGTTTTAGCATTTTTCAACAGGCCTTTTACAAGAACGAAGAAATATATAAATTAACAAAAATATCAGTTTTACAACAAGAAACCATACAGGAAACACATCTACCAGATGAGCTTCAATGCAAAAAGCCAGTGTATTGCACAATTTGCCGATAATATACAAACTAAAACCCATACAAACCGCCGTAAATTCAGCCAGTAACGAACTTGGCCTCTCACTTTTTTCTTTCACACGCATTGCCTTAAATGGCAGCTAAGTTTACCTTTAGTAAAATTTTTCAGCGGCGCGCCAGATATATGAAAATTCAGTTTTCAAAGATGCAAGGCCTAGGCAACGACTTTATGGTTATTGATGGCGTAAATCAGCAGATCAAGTTAAGCCCCGACACCATACGCCAGCTGGGTGACAGGCATTTTGGTATTGGTTTTGACCAGCTTTTATTGGTGGAGCCTGCCACGCGTGATGATATCGATTTTAGCTACCGTATTTTTAATAATGACGGCAGTGAGGTAGAACAATGCGGCAATGGTGCTCGCTGCTTTGCGCGCTTTGTGCACGATAAAGGCCTGAGCCTCAAACAAGAAATCGCTGTTGAAACAGCAAGAGGGGTGATTTACCCCCGGCTGGAAAACAACGACAATGTCAGCGTCAATATGGGCGTGCCGCAATTTGCCCCAAAAGAAATCCCCTTTATTGCTGACAGCGATCAGATCATTCACCCGCTGGATATTGATGGTACAAACTTTGCAATTAGCGTGGTATCAATGGGAAACCCGCACGCTGTGCAAGTTGTTGCCGATGTTGAAACCGCCCCCATTGCCAGCATCGGGCCAAAAATTGAAACCCATCCGCGTTTTCCGGCTAAGGTCAATGTCGGCTTTATGCAAATCATCAGCCGTGATGAAATCAGGCTACGCGTGTTTGAACGTGCAGCAGGCGAAACCCTAGCTTGTGGCACCGGTGCTTGCGCGGCTGTTGTGGCAGGCATTCGCCGTGGCTTACTCAACCCTCTCGTTCGCGTCATCACTCATGGCGGCGAGCTAAGTATCGCTTGGGGTGGAGATTCGCAAGCAGTATGGATGACCGGCCCGGCCATCACCGTGTTTGACGGTATTATCAATCTCCAAGGAGAAGAGTATGCAGCCTAATGACGTCGCCCGCTGGCTTGGGGACAACCCGGACTTTTTTGAGCAATACGCCGATGAGCTAGCCGAAATTTATGTGCCGCACACCCACCGTGGCCAAGCTATTTCTCTGGCCGAGCGACAACTTCTTACCCTGCGTGAGAAAAACCGCTCACTGGAGCTGCGCCTGGGTGATTTACTACAGTTTGGTGAAGAAAACGACCATATCTCGGAAAAGTTACACCAGCTAAGCGTAAGCCTGATGCAGGCGGACGATTTAGCCAGCATGATCGGTACTCTGGAATACCATTTGCAGCATCGCTTTGGCGTGCCGCATATCGCCTTGCGGCTCTGGCTGGACAGCGATTGCAATCTGCGCGAGTTTGCCCCCGTAGGTGAGACGGTACAAAAACTGGCTCAAAACCTGGTATCACCTTACTGCGGCCCCTATGTCACCGATGAAGTACTGTCCTGGTTTGATGTTGAAGCTGGCACACTAAAATCTTTTGCCCAGTTTGCCCTGCGCACCGGTGGTGAGCCGTTTGGCATACTTGTCATGGCCAGTGAAGATATTGAGCGCTTCTATCCTGATATGGGCACACTGTATTTGCAGCGCCTATCCGATTTGGTCTCGGCATCAATACGCCGTGCCGTGCCGCAATTTGCTCCCGATGGCGAGCCAATGCTGCTCACCGAAGAAGTGTAATGCAAACCACCACGGAACGTCTTCCCTCAGGGGAAGTCCCCAAGCCCGCAGATGAGCGTGACAGTCCCGAGCAAATCAGCACAAAACACGCCATGCTCGCCCACTTTGTACAATATCTGGAAGGTGAAAAAGGAGCCGGGAAACACACCCGCTCAGCCTACGGGCGGGATATGGCTACCCTGCTCGAATACGCTACTGGCCACGATTTGCCAGCGCTTACCCCCAAAGAAATTCGTGGCTATGTGAGAAAGCTGAGCGGTCAAGGTCTGTCAGCCAGAAGCATCGCCCGCACACTTTCTACCTGGCGCACCTTTTACCGGCTAATGTGCCGGGATTTTCACTGGCCCATAAACCCTGCCGATGGAATAAAACCGCCAAAGATCAGCAAAAAACTGCCTGCCGCAATGACCATTGATGACGCCAGCGGCTTTTTAGAAAACATGCCCGACGATAAAATACTGGCCTGCCGGGATAAAGCAATCTTCGAGCTGGCTTATTCTTCGGGCTTACGCGTGGCAGAATTAGTTTCGGTTACCCTGCTCGATTTAGACCTCAACCACGGCATGGCAATGGTCACCGGTAAAGGCAGAAAAACACGCAAGCTCCCTGTTGGCAGCGTGGCCTGTGAAGCTATCCGCCGCTGGCTGATAGAACGCCCCAAACTCACCCCCAAAAGCAACACGGTATTTGTCGGCAAAAACGGCGACTCACTCAGCACCCGCGCAGTGCAATTACGCATCAAATACTGGGAAAGCAAACTCAATATCGCCGAACCTCTCTACCCGCACAAACTGCGCCACAGCTGCGCCAGCCATTTACTCCAAAGCTCACACGACCTGCGCGCCGTACAAGAGCTCCTCGGCCACGCCAGCATCGCCACCACCCAAGTCTATACCCACCTCGATTACCAACACCTCGCCCAAGAATACGACCGCACGCACCCAAGAGCTAAAAAGCCAGAAGATGAAGAGGGGGAGTAGTTTTGTTGCTGGATGAACCCAAATACTGAAACACGGAGGGCACGGAGAAAAACAGAGGGGGAACATGCTATTTACTTTGAGGTTTGAGGTTTGAGCATTTTCAAATTTAGGCGACTGGATTTACATCACGACTAGTCGCACGGGGCTTTTTAAAGTCCCCTTGAAGCACGCCGAAGCGAGGAATAAGCAGCTCGGGGTTTCGGAAAAGGGGTAGCGAGGCAGCGAGCGCGCAGCCTTTTTCGCCGAGCTGATTATCCGCAGTGAGGGGCTTTCGTGCTGGTCGGGGCGGCCTTCTTTTGGTTCTTTTCTTGGCCGTTCAAGAAAAGAACGCCCCCGCGGTGGCTACCGCTCCTAAATCAACGTGCCGAAGGCACTAAAAAGATCTTTTTGACTTTAGGTTAGCAAAAGCGGCGAGTTCCACCCGCCCTACGACGGCTCACCCATCCTATTAAGAAAACCTCCCCTGCAATTTAAATTCCTCAGTCGCTTTAATTAAAGCCGTAGCAATTCCCGGCTCCATCGCCGCATGCCCCGCATCGGGGATGATGTGTAGAGTCGATTCTGGCCAGGCCTGATGCAGGCGATAAGCTGATTTTGGCGGGCAAATTACATCGTAGCGGCCCTGGATAATCACCGCAGGCAGATGGCGAATCTTGCCCACGTTCTGCACCAGCTGATCTTCGTCCATAAAAGCCCCGTAACGCATATAGTGCGCCTCTAAGCGGCCAAGACTCATGCAAACAGCATCGGTTTCAAACTGAGCAATGGCACTGCTTTGCGGCTCTAAAAACAGGCAGCTACCTTCATAACGGCTCCAGCTGCGGGCAGCAGGCAGATAGACATCCGGATCAGCATTGAAAAGACGCTGGCTATAGGCTTCAAGCAAATTACTCCGCTCAGGCGCAGGAATATACGCAGCAAATTCGGCATGAACTTCCGGGTAAAAATAGCCAATACCATTCACAAACCAATCCACCTCGGCCGCAGTACAAAGAAAAATCCCGCGCAAGATAAAACCTAAACACACCTTAGGATGTGCTTCTCCGTAAGCCAGCGCGAGGGTGGAGCCCCAGGAGCCGCCAAACACCAGCCACTGCTCTACCTCCAGCATCTGGCGTAAGACTTCAATATCAGCAATTAAATGAGCGGTGGTGTTATTGCAATATTCGCCTAAGGGCGTGGATTGCCCCGCACCGCGCTGATCAAACAGCACAATGCGATAATAGGCTGGGTCAAAAAAACGACGATGCATGGGCGAAATACCACCGCCGGGGCCACCGTGTAAAAACAGTACCGGCACACCATCAGGATTACCACATTCTTCCCAATAAAGGGTATGCACATCATCTACGGCAAGACGGCCACTGCGGCGAGGCTGGATATCCGGAAACAATAAATCGCTCATCATTAACCTTTGTAAGATGGATGCAAAACAGGGGCATCGCCGCCCCTGTTTATACCAATGCAATCAGAAACCCAAGGCTCTTGCCCCCTGGTAAAAGATAAACGACAGCACCCAGGCAAGTAATAAAGAATAGACCACAGAAAAAGTAGTTAATGCCGCGCTATTGGATTCCTTGCGCATAGCAGCAATAGTAGAAACGCAAGGCACATAGGTTAATGAAAACAACATAAAACTATAAGCTGATACCGGATCGAGCACGACAGATAAATGATGTGCCAGGGCGGGGCCATCCTGCCCGGCAATCACCGCCAGCGCACCGAGCACTACTTCTTTTGCCACAAAACCAAACATCAGGGCAATCGACAACTCGGCCTGAATCCCAATGGGGGACAACACCGGCTGAAAAAATTCGGCAATCATGATGGAATAACTATGTTGCGGACTCGGATAATTACTTAATAGCCAAACCAGAACAACGCCAATCACAATCATGGTGGACGCCAGGCGTACAAAACCGGCCGCCTCGCCCCAGCCACGCAAAAAGATTTGCCTCAGTACAGGAAAACGATAGGGCGGCAGCTCCAGCGTGAATGGCTCGGTCGATTTAAAACGGCCGCGCAGCAACAGCGCCGTGCCCATAGAAATAAAAATACTCGCAAAATAAAGTGATAACAGCACCCACGGCGCTTGCAGGGGAGTAAACAGTGCAGCGGTTAAAAAGAGGAAAATCTGCAAACGCGCCGAGCAAAGCGAAAAAGGAATCGCCAGCATGGTCAGCAAACGCGCTTTTCTATCCCGAATCACCCTTGTGCCCATTAAGGCAGGCACATTGCAACCAAAGCCCATCATCAACATTACAAAGCCACGGCCATCCATGCCCAGACGAGCCATCAGCCCATCCATCATAAAAGCCGCGCGGGAGAAATAACCCGAGTCTTCGATGATGGCCATCAGACAGAAAAACAGAAAAATAATCGGAATAAATGTCAGGACCGTACCTAAGCCGTCAAACACCCCATTAATCAGAAAACCGGACCAAAATGGCGGCCAGGGGGCAATACCCGGCGTCAAGATCTCAGCCTTGAACCAATCCAGCCCTTCGTTAGCCAGATCTTGCAATGGCACGCCGATGGCATAAGTAAGCTGAAACAGACAAAACATCATCAATACAAACAGCGGCAAACCCAGCACCGGATGTAAGATCCAGCGATCCAGCATGGCGGTGGGGCCGGGCGGCAAAATGGAGGGGCGCTGAATAAAGCGGCTATACAGCCGTGCCTCATTCTGATGCAAGGTGCCGGATGCCGGTGCATGGGCTAGGGAAATTTGCTTAGGATCTTTTTGACTAATCAGGCGATTAAGCGCCTCTTTTAAATCAGGCACGCCCTGCCCATGCTTGGCACTAATTTTAAGCACCGGGCAGGCCAGCTCCGCAGCCAGGCCTTCCAGATTAATTTGCACGCCCGCCTGCTTGGCTTCATCACTCATATTAAGCGCAATAATCAGCGGCGCCCCCAATGCCTTTAGCTGCAAAGCCAAAACCAGCTGTCTGTCCAGCTGCGTGGCATTCAGCACCAGCAACACGGCATCGAGCTCTGTTTTATTCAGAAATTCCTGAGTAATCCGCTCGTCTTCAGCTCCACCACTTAAATCATAAATCCCCGGCAGATCAACCATCTGCACCATGGAGCCACCCAGTAAAATACGGCTGGAAGCCAATTCCACCGTTAGCCCCGGCCAATTGGCGGTGCGGGCCGTACCTCCCGTAATGCGATTAAATAAGGTTGATTTGCCAGTATTGGGCATCCCTACGAGGGCAACGCGTTTCATGCCACCACCTCAATCATCAACTATGTGCTTGTGGCAGAATATCAACCACAATCTGCCTGGCATCATTGCGGCGCAACATAAATTCGGTACTGCCAACCCGCAGCTGTAAAGGCCCGCCCATTACCCCCCGACGGATCACCTGTACATCACGCTGCACATGCAAGCCCAGTGCAGCAAGGCGTTGGCATAAATCAGCATCAAGCCGGGCAGAGAGGATTCTGGCAGGGATGTTAAGCGGAAGATCGGCGAGTGTCATAGTTTTAGCAATGAGAACGGTTTTTGTTAACTTCATAATCTACCTTACATCAACAAGCGTCAATGCAAGCACCCAGATTTATTGACTTGTATCAGCACACAATTTTTGTGCGATAAAAAAGCCATACAATCAATGCATGGCTTTTTTGCAGTCAATTTAACCTTTATTTACGGCCAATCGCCCGCCAGCCGATATCACTACGATACTGAGCACCGGTAAATGATACACCCGCCAGAATTTGATAAGCGCGTTTTTGCGCCATTTTAAAACTGTCGCCAAAAGCGGTAACACAAAGCACACGGCCACCAGCAGTAATGGCTTCACCTTGTTCATTAAGCACGGTGCCTGCGTGAAACACATGACCATCTTCCAAAGCCACCGTCGGCAGACCTGAGATTAAATCACTTTTGCGAGGAGTTTCCGGATAATTGGCCGCAGCCATCACCACACCCATTGCCACGCGTCTATCCCATTCGGCCTCAACCTGATCCAGAGTGCCATTTACACCGTGCTCGAGCAAAGTGACAAAATCGCTCTTTAAACGCAGCATAATCGGCTGGGTTTCAGGATCACCAAAACGGCAATTATATTCGATCACCTTAGGATTACCCAAAGTATCAATCATCAAACCAGCATACAAAAAGCCGGTAAAGACGATGCCATCTTTAGCCATACCCTGAACGGTGGGTAAGATGACTTCACGCATGACTTTGGCGTGCACATCAGGGGTGATCACAGGCGCCGGGCTATATGCCCCCATTCCCCCAGTATTCGGGCCTTCATCACCATCCAGAAGACGTTTATGATCCTGGCTGGAAGCCATTGCCAGTACATTTTTACCGTCAACCATCACAATAAAGCTGGCTTCCTCCCCGATAAGACACTCTTCAATCACTACACGAGCGCCCGCATCACCAAATTTATTATCTGACAGCATAGAGTCAACCGCTGCGTGCGCTTCATCCAAAGTTACAGCAACAACAACCCCCTTGCCAGCAGCCAGCCCATCCGCCTTGATGACAATCGGAGCGCCCTGTGCCTTGATGTAAGCATGCGCTTCATCCGCATTGGTAAACGTCTGGTAAGCGGCAGTGGGAATACCATGGCGCAGCATAAAGGCTTTGGCAAAGTCTTTGGACCATTCCAGCTGCGCTGCAGCACGGGTTGGGCCAAAGATTTTCAAACCCGCGTCGCGAAAGGCGTCAACCACACCTTGCGATAATGGAGCCTCTGGCCCCACGATGGTGATGCCGATATTTTCTGTTTTAGCAAATTTGATCAGCTCATCAATGGCGCTGATGTCTACATTAGTTAAATCTTTTTCCAGTGCCGTACCTGCATTACCTGGCGCTACAAAAACTTTACCTACACGTTCGGATTGGGCAATTTTCCAGGCCAACGCATGCTCACGACCACCCGAACCAATCACTAAAATATTCATGAATCTGTTTCCTGTTAATCAAATTCGTAGCGGCCAAAGAAATAAGCCACATTGCCATTATTAAGCTGGCCATTTAAACGAGGAATAAAAGTGCCCATCACCGAGGCCTTACCATAACGTACCGCTAAAAAAGGAAGAGGTGCCGGAAAGGGAATTCCGGCAATCACATCCTGGCGCGATATCAGAGAGAGCGACATCCCCGCGCCTACCGATAGCTTCCCAACAACCGGCCAAAACCAGAGACGCATATAGCCCACCTGCAGCTGTGGATCCTCGTGCGAATCGGCCAGAATCATGCCGTAGATAAATTCCTGATCCCCATTTTCAAATTCAATCCGCTTCCCCAGGCCGCCACCGTAAGCAAACTCATTAAATGACTCCAGCTTCTCGGCTTCATAAGTAGAGCGCTGATGCCAGGAATACCCCGAAACCAGCAAATCATTCTTGCCTTCCCGGTTAATTTTATCTACGCGCTGACAAGCCGCCGTCGCCCAATCCCACATATTGGAGCAATCTATTGCAGATGCAGGTAAAGCAATCAGCAAGCAAAGGGTGGCAAACAGTTTTTTCATTATCTCAACCAAAATATTTCAAAGCAAAAGCCACTGCCTATACAAGCAGCCACCCAGTTAAATACTTAAATATACCAAGCACCATAAACACAATAAGCGGGGAGTTTCTTCCCCGCTTTCAGACATTCAACCTATCACATTAATGACGGAAATGACGAATCCCTGTTACCACCATTGCAATACCATGCTCATCCGCAGCAGCAATCACTTCATCATCCCGCACCGAGCCGCCTGGCTGAATAATTGCAGAAACACCATTTTCAGCAATCACATCCACACCATCACGGAAAGGAAAAAAGGCATCAGAAGCCGCCACCGAGCCGCGTAAATCAAGACCTGCGCTTTTTGCTTTTATGGCCGCAATTTTGGTTGAATCAACGCGGCTCATCTGGCCCGCCCCTACACCCAGCGTCTGGCCTTTACCGCAAAAGACAATGGCATTTGATTTAACAAATTTGGCAACATTCCAGGCAAACAGCAAATCTTTAAGCTGTGCTTTGGTTGGCTGAAGCTTGGTGACTACTTTTAGATCACTCAATGTAAGAATGTGTGAGTCAGGTGTTTGCACCAATAAGCCACCACCCACGCGCTTCACATCAAAACGATTCGCGCCCTGCTCTACCGGCACTTCCAGCACACGAACATTCTGTTTTTTGGCCAGCAAAGCCAATGCTTCTGCTGTGTAAGAGGGGGCAATCAGCACTTCCATAAATTGCTTGGAAACAGCTTCTGCAGTATCAGCATCGACAGTCTGGTTAAACGCGATAATGCCACCAAATGCACTGGTGGTATCCGTTGCAAATGCTAAGCGATAAGCCGAGTAGCTGTCTGTGCCTACGGCCACACCACAAGGGTTGGCATGTTTCACAATCACGCAAGCAGGCTCTGCAAACTGCTTCACGCATTCCCAGGCTGCGTCAGAATCGGCCACATTGTTGTAGCTTAATTCCTTACCCTGCAATTGCTTGTAATCAGCAAGACTACCCATGGCAGGGTCGATATCGCGGTAAAAAGCCGCGCTTTGATGAGGGTTTTCGCCATAGCGCATATCTTGCACTTTAACGAATTGCATATTCAGGCGATCCGGATAAGATTTTTTCTCGCCCTCGGCGGTCAGCGCCGTCAGGTAATTAGAAATCGCACCATCGTAAGCAGCGGTATGACTAAAGGCCTTTTTAGCCAGCACTTTACGCGTTGCCAGCAATAAGCCACCGCCATTAGCCTGCATTTCTTTGATCAGCAAGGCGTAATCACCAGCATCTGTCACAATCGCCACATGGGCATGGTTTTTAGCGGCAGAGCGCACCATAGCCGGGCCACCGATATCGATGTTTTCGATTGCATCTTCATAATTGCAATCAGGGCGGACAATCGTCGCTTCAAACGGGTAGAGATTCACACAGACCAGATCGATATTACCAATCTGGTGTTCAGCCATGGTGGCTACGTGTGCAGGCAAATCGCGGCGGCCCAAAATACCGCCATGAATTTTTGGATGCAGTGTTTTTACCCGTCCATCAAGCATCTCAGGAAAGCCGGTGTAATCTGCCACTTCAATTACTGGTACGCCATTGTCGCTAAACAATTTAGCGGTTCCACCGGTCGACAAAATTTCGACGCCAAGAGCTGCCAATGCTTTGGCAAAATCAAGCACACCGGTTTTATCGGATACGCTGATTAGCGCTCGGGTAATTTTGGTCATGATTTCAGCTTCCCTGTATTGAAGATACAAACTGGTTTCTTGTAAAAACTACACCTCTACACATTACAGCAAATCGTAAATCTGTAATTTTTTACGCAAGGTATTGCGGTTAATGCCCAGCATATCGGCGGCCCGTGTCTGATTTCCCTCTACGCGCTCCAATACTAATTCCAATAGTGGCTTTTCAACACGGGCCAGGACCATATCGTACATCGCGCACGGCGGTTCGCCATCCAGGTCCTGGAAATACTGGTCGAGAGAAGCGTAAATTGCCTCGGCGATCAGATCGGTTTGAGTACTCATAAATCTCCCGATTCATTGTGGTTTTCTTTTTGTTCTGGTACATCTTCGTACTGTAACCGCTCACCTAAAGTGAGCAAGCCATCAAAATAATTGCGGGTGGCATTTGCCTGCCCTAGCGTTGATTCTTGTGCATACATAGACTGACGAAATTCATTACTACCGCGTAAGCCCTTGGTGTACCAGGCGATATGCTTGCGAGCGATACGACAACCAGAATACTCACCATAAAAAGCGTACAGATCGTCCAGATGGCCGAGTAATACATCACGAACCTCTACCACTTCGGGCGCAGGCAGAACTTCCCCTCTGGCCAGGTAATGAGCAATTTCGCGGAAAATCCACGGTCTGCCCTGTGCTGCCCGCCCTATCATAATCGCATCGGCACCAGTTTCTTTAAGCACCAGCGCCGCTTTTTGCGGGCTATCAATATCGCCATTGGCGATTACAGGAATCTGAATCGATTGTTTTACCTGAGCGATCAAGGCATAACGCGCATTGCCCAGGTACATATCTTCACGTGTTCGGCCATGAATAGCCAGCGCGGCTATCCCTGCCTCTTCGGCTATTTTAGCCACACGCATAATATTTTCTTCGCCATTGGCAAAGCCCAAACGGGTTTTCAGTGTAACTGGCACATCTACGGCACGCACCACGGCATGCAGAATCTTTGCAACTAAGTCTTCATTTTGCAACAAGGCCGAACCCGCTAACTTATTGCAAACCTTTTTAACCGGGCACCCCATATTGATATCGATGATCTGCGCACCGTGCGCCACATTATACCGCGCAGCTTCAGCAAGTAAGCCCGGATCAGAGCCGGCAATTTGTGCAGAAACCGGTGCAAGCTCACCTTCAAAATTAGCGCGACGCAAAGTCTTCTGGTGCGAGCGCATGCTGCTGTCAGCTGTCATCATCTCGCTCACCGCATGCCCCGCACCAAATCGCTTGCAAAGCATGCGAAAGGGGCGATCGGTCACGCCCGCCATGGGAGCAACAATCAGATTATTAACAAGGGGATAGGGGCCGATATGCATAGTCTGCTGGCGCAGTAAAAGGCCGCGCATTCTAACGCCTGCCTAATTTTTAAGCAACAGCCTTCAGGCGGATTTTTATGAAAAACCTTAAATCCGCAGACACAGAGAACACGGAATTTAAAAAACAGTACGCAGAGAAAGCGCGGGTGATTACAAAGGCGGTATACAACGCTTTGGTGATCATTGCTTATGCTTTACAAGCATCGCATCGTTCTTAGGGAGGGAGAAACCCCATATGCGCTAAGCAATTTGGTTTTTAGTAGCAAACAAAGAAAAAAGAAGACGGCTATGCTCACGGCCCGGGGCTTAAATCTCCCCTTGAAACACGCCGGAGCGAGGAACGAGCCAATCCCGCCTACCGCCGACTGTCCGCAGCGGAGGGGCTTTCGTGTTTTGCTGTTGTCGCTTGGCTTCGTTTCTTGGCGAAGCAAGAAAGGAAGGCCCCGCGGTGGCTAACCGCTCCAAAATCACCGTGCCGAAGGCACTAAAAAGATCTTTTTGTATTTTGCTTAGCGTACATGAGGTGAAACCCGCCCAACATTTTTGCAAAAAAATAGCGAGCCCACAGGCTCGCTATTTCTAATAACCAGGCAATAATCAGCTGAGCTTCTTAGTCAAAATCTCGGTCACCATCGCCGGGTTGGCTCTGCCCTTGCTGGCCTTCATGCACTGGCCCATCAAGGAGTTAATCGCGGCCAGCTTGCCGCTCTTATACTCTTCAACCGCCTTAGGATTAGCCGCCAGCACTTCGTCGATAATAGCTTCGATTGCGCCTGTATCGGTGGTTTGCTTCAGGCCATCGCGCTCGATAATCGCATCCGCTGCATCACCGGAATCCCACATTTTTTTCAGCACGTCTTTAGCGGTTTTGTTGTTGATGGTGTTATCCATCACGCGCTTCACTAAACCGGCTAAAGCTGCGGCAGAAACAGGGCTGTCACCAATCGATTTTTCTTCACGGTTCAGGGTGGCAGACACATCGCCCATGATCCAATTAGCAGCCAGCTTAGCATCCGCACCTGCGGCAACCATGGATTCAAAGTACACGGCCATATCTTTAGAGCTGGTCAGGGTGCTGGCGTCATAAGCCGATAAACCATATTGCGTGCTAAAGCGCACACGCATCAGCTGTGGCAGCTCGGTCATTTCACCGCGTACACGCTCAATCCAGTCTTCCGAGATGCGTAGTGGCGGCAGATCAGGATCAGGGAAATAGCGGTAATCATGCGCGTCTTCCTTACTGCGCATCATGCGGGTTTCGCCGCTGTCCGGGTCAAACAAAATAGTGGCTTGCTGAATCTTATGACCATCTTCGATCTGATCAATCTGCCACTGTGTTTCAAACTTGATCGCCTGCTCCATAAACTTAAAGCTGTTCAAGTTTTTAATTTCACGGCGCGTACCAAATTCTTTCTGGCCTTCCGGGCGCACAGAAACATTGACGTCACAACGAAAGCTCCCTTCCTGCATATTGCCATCACAAATACCGATCCATGTTACCAGGCTATGCAAGGCTTTAGCGTAAGCAACCGCCTCGGCGGCGGAGCGCATTTCAGGCTCGGAAACGATTTCCAGCAACGGTGTACCGGCGCGGTTCAGATCAATCCCGGTCATGCCATGGAAGTCTTCGTGCACCGATTTACCCGCATCTTCTTCCAGGTGGGCACGGGTCACATTAATTGTTTTTGTGACATCGCCAACCTGAATCTCAATCGCCCCCCCCTCAACCACCGGCAATTCAAACTGGCTGATCTGGTAGCCCTTAGGCAAATCAGGGTAAAAATAGTTTTTACGCGCAAAAATCGATTTACGATTAATCTTGCCGCCAATCGCCAGGCCCAGCTGAATAGCGCGCTCTACCGCACCGCGGTTCATTACCGGCAAGGCGCCCGGCATGGCCACATCCACCACTGCGGTCTGCGTATTTGGCTCAGCACCGTAAGCGGTACTGGCGCTGGAGAAAATTTTCGACTGAGTCGAGAGCTGGGTATGAACTTCCAGCCCGATCACTACTTCCCATTTCATTTTGGTGATTCCTGTGGCTGCTTAAAGGCTGGGCGCACGTGTGTGCCAGTCGGTGACTTGCTGCAATTGATGCGCAGCATTCAGCATTTTGGCTTCACTGAAATAATTACCAATCAGCTGTAAACCAACCGGGCGGCCATTTACAGCAAAGCCTGCCGGCAGACTCATGCCTGGCAAACCAGCCAGATTCACCGCCAGCGTATAGATGTCTTCCAAATACATCGCCGTTGGATCGGCATTTTTCTCACCCAGATTCCAGGCTGCTGTTGGCGCAACAGGGCCAGCAATCAGATCGCAATGCTCAAATGCAGCCTGGAAATCGTTGGCGATAATGCGGCGGATTTTCTGTGCTTGCAGATAATAAGCATCGTAATAACCATGGCTCAGCACATAAGTACCAGTCAGGATGCGGCGTTTGACTTCTGCACCAAAGCCCTCTGCACGGCTTTTCTCATACATTTCAGCCAGACCAGAGTATTCCGCAGCGCGGTGGCCATAACGCACACCATCAAAGCGGCTCAGATTACTCGAAGCTTCTGCAGGAGCGATGACGTAATAGGCAGGGATAGACAGCTTGGTATTCGGTAAGCTGACTTCAACAATGGTGGCACCCAGCTTTTTATATTCGCTGATGGCAGCATCCACAGCAGCAGCCACATCGCTTGCCAAGCCTTCGGCAAAATATTCCTTAGGCAAGCCAATTCTTAAACCCGTCAGCGGTGTATTTAAATCATGGCTGTAATCTTCTTTGGCGTGCTCAAGTGAAGTGGAATCTCGCTCATCAAAGCCCGCCATCACATTCAGAAGCAGCGCGCAGTCTTCAGCGCTTTTGCCGATCGGGCCGCCCTGATCCAGGGAGCTCGCAAAAGCGATCATGCCAAAGCGGCTGACAATGCCGTAAGTCGGCTTTATGCCGGTTACGCCGCAAAATGCCGCAGGCTGGCGAATCGAACCGCCGGTATCCGTTGCCGTGGCAATCGGAGCCAGGCGCGCCGCAACAGCCGCAGCCGAGCCGCCTGATGAGCCACCCGGCACAGCCAATTTATCCCAGGGATTTTTTACCGGCCCGTAAAAGCTGTTTTCATTGGATGAGCCCATTGCGAACTCATCCATATTGGTGCGTCCCAGGCTCACTAAGCCTGCCTTACGGCATAGCTCAATTACATTGGCATCATAGGGTGCAACAAAGTTATCCAGCATTTTGGAGCCACAGCTGGTTTTCCAGCCCTGCTGGCAAAAAATATCTTTTTGCGCAACCGGCACGCCAGTTAATACGCCAGCCTGACCGCTTGCCAGCAGCGCATCCGCCGCTTTCGCTTCGGCAAGGGTTTTATCCTCGTCCAAAGTAATAAAGGCATTCAGATCGCTCATGACTTTAGCGCGTGCTAAATATTCGCTGGCCATTTCAACCGCAGAAATTTCTTTAGCTGCCAGCATGGCCGATAACTGCTTTACTGATTTTTCTATCATTATTTTTTAGCCGGGAGACCCCCCGCCCCTCACTCAATCACTTGCGGAACAAGATATAAGCCAGCTTCTACCGCTGGCGCCACCGCCTGCCATGCCTCGCGACGATCAGGCTCACGCGCTACATCATCACGCAGACGCAGCATCACATCCTGCGCATGTGCCATCGGCTCGATACCTGTGGTATCGACGGCACGCATTTCTTCAATCAAAGTAAGAATCTGGTTTAACTGGCCTTGAGTAACCGCTAATTCATCACCAGTCACCGCAATGCGTGACAAGCGAGCAATACGTGCTACATCTTCAATAGACAGGGACATGTCGGATTTACCCCGTAAACATTTATTAACGTCAACTCGATAGGGTATCATACAGGGTTTGATTACTACCACCCGTCAGTACACTAGGGTGAGCAGCATCAAGATTCAAATGTGCCGCGGAACTTTTTCGCTTGCACCGTCGCCTTAGTAAGCTGCTCTTGCCTTTAAAGCGCAAGACTAAAAAGGTGGTAAAACCCAATATCGTGCCGTGGCTGGTAATGCCGACGGACAGCAGTATGTGTTTAAACAATGTGCAAGACCTGGATATTTAGGCTTTTGTTCAGTGATGAGTTATCCATGATCACTCACCTGATTAGATGAACAGATCATTCTATCTTGCTTAAAAACACACAAAACTTAATAACCCGTGGGTATTTTACCGGCGGCCTTCAACACCTCTATAAAAGTGTGAGACCCGAATGTTTGGACTTCTTTCCGGCTACTTTGCCAACGACATCGCCATTGACCTTGGCACTGCCAACACGCTGATTTATATGCAGGGCAAAGGTATTGTGCTTGATGAGCCTTCCGTAGTGGCCATCCAGCAAGAAGGTGGCCCATCAGGCAAGAAAACGATTTTAGCCGTTGGCGCAGAAGCCAAGAAAATGCTTGGCAGAACACCAGGCAGCATTAACGCAATTCGTCCGATGAAAGACGGTGTGATTGCCGACTTCACCATCACCGAACAAATGCTCAAGCAGTTCATCAAAAAAGTGAACCCAAGCCGCATGTTCTCTTCCCCTCCCCGTATTGTTATTTGCGTACCCTGCGGCTCTACCCAGGTTGAACGCCGTGCGATCCGCGAATCGGCCCTGGGTGCAGGCGCACGAAAAGTTGAACTGATCGAAGAGCCAATGGCCGCAGCCATTGGTGCAGGCATGCCGGTTGAAGAAGCAACCGGCTCAATGGTAGTGGACATCGGTGGTGGTACAACCGAAGTCGGCGTGATCTCTCTGGGCGGTATTGTTTACGCATCCAGCGTGCGCGTAGGTGGCGATAAATTTGATGAAGCGATCATCAATTACATCCGCCGCAACTACGGCATGCTAATTGGTGAGGCGACCGCAGAAGAAATTAAAAAACGCATCGGCAGCGCCTTCCCAGGTGCAGAAGTGCGTGAGATGGAAGTAAAAGGTCGCAATCTGGCGGAAGGGATTCCCCGCTCGTTTACTATTTCTTCTAATGAAATTCTGGAAGCGCTGACCGAGCCTCTCAACCAGATTGTTTCAGCCGTAAAACAGGCACTGGAACAAACACCTCCAGAGTTGGGAGCAGATATTGCCGAAAAAGGTATGGTACTGACGGGCGGCGGCGCATTGCTGCGTGATCTGGATCGCCTATTGATGGAAGAGACCGGCCTGCCGGTGTTTGTGGCTGAAGACCCACTCACCTGCGTTGTACGTGGCTCAGGCAAAGCGCTGGAAAAGCTGGATAAAGCGGGCAGCATCTTTACTTACGATTAAGCTCGTAAAGCAGGTCGAAATAACGATTTGCGATAAAACACACGCAAGCCTTCTGCATATCTTACGTGGCTTGCGTTTTACTTAGCTTTTGGGAACCATCGGCCGTCTTTCATGCAAGCCTCTCAGCCCGCCTTTTTTAAGCAGGGACCTAAGCCGCTGACGCGGTTTTTCCTGTTTTCTATTCTGTCTATTTGTCTGATAGTGGGAGATGCCAACTATCGGGTGCTCGGGCCTGTCCGCCAGCAGCTTTCTATCTTGCTTTATCCTTTGCAGTGGCTGGTCACTGCGCCGTTTAAAGTACTTAGAGACACCAGCAGCTTTTTATCAAGACAAGCAGAATTGCTGGGGGAAAATCGCAAGCTACATGACGCCCAGCTTGTAGCCAGTGTCAATGCAATGAAATTAAAAGCACTGGAAACCGAAAATACCCGCCTGAGGCAACTTAGCAGCGTGCAAGCCAGCCAGCCCAGCCAGCTTACGGAAATCCTCTACAATGGCCGCGATCCGTTTACAGCCCGCCTGATCGTCGATCGCGGTGAAATGGCTAAAATCAGCCAGGGACAGATTGTCGTAGATGCCAGCGGCGTAGTTGGCCAGGTTGTGCGCGTACAACCCATGACCAGTGAAGTACGGCTCATTTCTGATCGCAACCATATGGTGCCAGTGCAAATCGAGCGTAATCAGTTACGCACCGTCATTTATGGAATGGGGCGCGGTTTGCCATTAGAAATTCGCAATATGTCGTCTAATTCTGAAATCAAAGAAGGCGATATCTTGATTACCTCCGGTATTGATGGTTTATATCCTGCAGGCCTGCCTGTAGCAAAAGTGCAAAAAATTGAACGTAACAATGCCTTTGCACGCATTTACTGCACCCCACTGGCCGGGATTGATCAACACCGGTTTTTACTTATTTTAGATCACAATCAAGCCCTCGCCCCCTACCCAGCCAGTGCTTCAGAAGCGGCTAGCACCAAGAAAAAGAAGGGCCGCTAATGCCAATTTCACGTCAGTTACTTCGCCCGGTAAGCAGTGGTTTTATCCTGCTGACCTTTGTGCTCTCTCTTGCCATTAATTTATTGCCCTGGCAAGCCGGCCTGGTTGGCTTTGCTCCGGATTTTGTAGCACTCTTTATTGTCTACTGGACGCTCAACCAACCTCACCGCGTTGGTGTGGGCTGTGCTTTCTTCCTTGGTCTTTTAATGGACGTGGCTGATGGCAATATTCTCGGTCAACATGCATTAGCCTATACCGTCATGGCCTATCTGACGCTGGCACGCCAGCGCCAGCTGGCGGTCTTCCCCTTCTGGCAGCAAGGTTTTGTTGCCTTGGCTCTTATGCTGTCCGGGCAGGCATTGATGCTGGCATTACGCACCGTGATGGGCGCACCGTTTCCTGGCTGGGCCTATTTTGCAGGTTGCTTTGTGGCTGCATTTATCTGGCCTCCCCTTTCCAATATTCTGCTCTCTCACCAACGCAGACCGACGACAGAAGAACTATGAGCCAGGGCGAGATTAAAAATCAGCATCGAGAGCGCTATGCTTTCCAGCTGCGGATCATCGCGGCTGCCCTTTTTGTTTTATCTCTCTTTGCCCTGTTATTTAGCCGTTTTTTCTGGTTACAAGCTGTTCAGCACGAAAAATATATGACGCTGGCTGAACAAAACCGGATATCACTAGTTCCTATACCGCCTTCACGCGGCATTATCCGGGATAGAAACGGCGTAGTACTGGCGCATAATTTTTCTGCCTATACGTTGGAAATTACCCCCTCTAAACAGACCGACCTAGAAGAAACAATCGAGCAGCTTTCAAGCATTATCGAAATCACTGCCAAAGATAAACGCCGCTTTAAAAAGCTGCGGGATGAAACACGTGATTTTGAAACGCTGCCTATCCGCACCCGTTTAAGTGATGAAGAAGTCGCCCGCTTTGCGGCCAATAGCTACCGCTTTCCCGGCGTAGAAATTAAAGCGCGTTTATTCAGACATTACCCATTAGGCGAAATCGCCAGCCATTTAATTGGCTATATTGGCCGTATCAATACCAAAGATTTAGAACAACTCGATGAAGACGGTGTTGCCGCTAATTACCGCGGTACCGATCATTTAGGCAAAATCGGGATTGAGCAAAGCTACGAGCAGCAATTGCACGGCAAAACCGGTTTTGAAGAAGTAGAAATCGATTCAGGTGGGCGGGCCGTACGCACCTTACGCCGCACCCCTCCTGTGCCCGGCAGTGATCTCACCCTTTCTATCGACATTAAATTACAAAAAGTAGTCGAAGATTTATTCGATAAACGCCGTGGTTCGCTCGTCGCCATTGATCCGAAAACCGGCGGGCTATTAGCGATGGTTTCCAAACCGGGCTTTGATCCTAATTTATTTGTAGATGGAATTGACCCTCTGAATTGGAATGAGCTCAATACCTCGCCAGATAAGCCACTGCTTAATCGCGCCACACGTGGTGAATACCCTCCGGGCTCAACTTTTAAGCCTTTTATGGCCCTGGCAGCACTTGAAGGCGATTTCCCCTTAACCCGCCAGACAATTAGCGACCCAGGCTACTTTATATATGGCAACAATAAATTTAGAGATTCGCATGCAGGCGGCTATGGCTCGATGAGTTTTGACCGCTCCATTGTAGTATCCAGTGATACCTACTTTTACCAGCTGGCGGTGCAAATGGGGATTGATAATATCGCCAAATTTATGGCAACGCTCGATTTTGGCAACCAGACCGGCGTCGATTTAAATGGCGAGCGCCCCGGCATTCTGCCCAGCCCCGAATGGAAGAAAAAGCGCTTTAAAACACCCGCTACCCAAAAATGGTATTCGGGTGAAACAGTCTCGGTCGGGATTGGCCAAGGTTATAACAGCTATACCCCGATGCAAATGGCACATGCTACCGCCACTTTAGCCAACAGGGGCGTCATGTTCCGCCCGCATGCAGTTGGCAAAATTATTGATCCGATTACAGGAACCATAAAAGTGGTTGAGCCTCAACCCGTCAAAACCATGACGTGGCAAAGTAAAAATGTAGAGCGTGTCATTCGTGGCATGGAAGGTGTAATTCGCGAGGGAACCGGTGCACGCTCGTTTGCCGGCGCAAATTATCTTGCCGCAGGTAAAACCGGCACGGCGCAGGTATATAGCTTGAAGGGCAGTAAGTACAATAAAAATATTAGTGAGCGCTTACGTGATCACTCCTGGTTTATTGTTTTTGCCCCGGCAGAAAACCCAACTATTGCGCTAGCCGTTATCGTAGAAAACGGCGGCTTTGGTGCGCAAGCCGCAGCCCCGATTGCAAGGCAAGCACTGGACTACTATATCAACGGTAAATTGCCTGCTCTTCCTAAGGCAACAGCCAGCTCAGTCCCCCAGGCGGCAAGTGCTGCAGAGGAGGCCGTCGGTGATTAAACATCTGTGGGATCGCCTTATTCGACCAATTGATCCTTGGCTTTTGCTGTTTACCACATTGGTACTGATCCTTTCCACGATACTGCTGTTTTCTGCATCCAATCGTGATCTGGACATGATCATCAATAAAATCACCTTTATGTGTATCGCCCTCACCGTGATGTGGCTGGTAGCCAATACCTCGCAACAAACCTTGATACGGCTTGCCGTACCTGCCTATGTGGTTGGCCTGCTGCTGCTTATTGCAGTGGCACTTTTTGGCGACATCAGCCACGGTGCGCGGCGCTGGCTGCATATTGGTGTCACAAAGATTCAGCCTTCCGAATTGATGAAGCTGGCTTTACCGATGATGCTGGCCTGGTATTTCCATCATTTTGAAACCAGCATTCGCTGGAAGCACTATCTGTTTGCCGCCATATTGATGATTGTGCCAGTTGGTTTAATCATGAAACAACCCGATCTGGGCACCAGCTTACTGATTGCATCATCCGGTTTTTATGTCCTCTTTTTTGCAGGACTATCGTGGAAGTTTATCGGTCTTTTAGGCGCGCTGGGCGGAGGTTTGGCTTATGTGGTCACACACTGGAACTCCTGCATTAATATCCTGCACGAGTACCAATGCCGCCGTGTGGCCACCATGCTCGATCCGATGCAAGACCCGCTGGGCGCGGGTTACCACATTATCCAGGGTACGATTGCCATTGGCTCGGGCGGTATTTTTGGTAAAGGCTGGCTAAACGGCACGCAAACCCATCTGGATTTTATTCCTGAACGCACAACCGACTTTATCTTTGCCGTCTTTGGCGAGGAATTTGGTCTCTTGGGAAATGCCATTCTCCTGATTTTGTATTTGCTGCTAATTGGCCGGGGCCTGATTATCGCCAATAATGCTTCAACCCTGTTTGGACGCTTACTGGCAGGTGCTATTACACTAACTTTTTTTACCTATGCTTTTGTAAACATGGGCATGGTTTCAGGCATTTTGCCCGTGGTCGGCATTCCGCTGCCACTGGTGTCCTATGGCGGTACATCAATGGTATCGCTACTTACTGGTTTCGGCCTTTTAATGAGTGTGCAGGGTGATCGAAAGTTGATGAAATCATGAAATGCCAACATTATTCCCCGCTCATAGCGGCGCTGTTACTGGTGGCTTGTACCACCCCCTCACCACCTGTCAGGCAAACGGGGAAACCCTCGCCTGCCCAGTTGCCGCCAGCGCAAGTTACGCCTGCACAATACAGCTGTAATTATTCAGCCAAAGGAGGCGGGGCCTTTTATAAAGACGATGGCCCGATGGACTCCTTTCCGGCAGGCATAGATCAGATCCCAGAACCTCTGCCACGCTGGGAGCCTCTGCATCGCTGGGCGAATAACCCCTATACCGTGCTGGGGCAAAATTTCACCCCGCTGCCCCGCCCCGGTGAATTAAAGCAACGTGGTACTGCATCCTGGTATGGACGTAAATTTCACGGGCAAAAAACATCTACCGGCGAAATTTACGATATGTTCGCCATTACAGCGGCTCATCCCACCCTGCCTATCCCGTCCTACGCCCGTGTCACTCATGTAAAAAATGGCCGCAGCATTATTGTGCGTGTGAATGACAGAGGACCATTCTTACACGGCCGGGTGATCGATTTATCCTTTCTTGCCGCCTGTCGGCTTGGCTACACCATGGATGGCAGTGCCGAAGTAGAAGTCGAAAGCCTGCTTGCCAGCGATACGCCAAGCGCCATAGCAGCAGCCGTTCAACCTGTGATTGCAGCCAAACCCAAACCCATCAGCATTCCGCTGGCCGATGCAGGCAATGGTGCAATTTATTTACAACTAGGCGCCTTTGGCTCCTTAGCCAATGCGGAAAACTTCCGTAATCATTTGTCCGGCCAGCTGGATAACGATGCGAACAAACTGCTCATCCAGACCATAGGCCAGCTTCACCGTGTAAGACTTGGCCCCTACCCGGATAGAAAAAGTGCAGAACAGGTCGCCGCCAGAATCAGTGGTGATTACCAGCTGCCCGCAGTACTTAGCCACTAAAGAGCAGCCGGTGCAAACACTGGCCGGTAATATCCCTCACGGAAATACTGAAGCAGAGCAGTACAAAGTAATAGCTCACCATGACAACACCAAAGAGGCCTCGCCAACGGATCAAGCCTGCCGACCTTGTATCCAAATCGCTTTTGCTAGCATGCCTTGCCACCAGATAACCTTGCTTGCTGCTGCCTTGGTTTACCGGTGTCACTCACTCAGCTGTCAGTCACTTATCACCTGACCGTTAAGCCCAAAATAAGCGCCCATGAAAAATGCCGGGTTATCTAACCCGGCATTTTGTTATTCGTCGTTTGCCTTTAACTCTACAACCAGATCAATATATTTCTGTTTGGCTTCATCGCCACTCATACCCTTTAATTCTGTCCATGCGTCAAACTTGGCACGGGCAACAAACTGAATAGCCGATGGGCGATCGCCTGTTGCATCGCCTTCCGCTGCTTGTTTAAACAAGGAATAAAGCTTGAGCTTTGTCGCCACATCCGGCGCATCGTTTAATTTAACCACATCATCTTGCGCGGTTTGAAACAGGGAAGCCAGATCAGACATTGTGTTCTCCAAGGAAGAAATTAAACGATCGTTTTAATAAGGCAAAAGTATAGCCCGAGTACCAAGATAAACCAAGCACACGGGCCTGCTGATATCCCTTAGTTTGCTAATTGATACACTCGTTTGCCTTTCACCAGCGTATGCACCACCTGCCCCTTCATTTCCATACCTACAAACGGCGTGTTTTTGCCCTGGCTTTTCAACGTTGCAGGCGTCACTTGCCAATGGGCTTGCAGATCAAAAATCACCAAGTCTGCACGATTGCCGATCTCTAAACCGGCGGCAAAACCCAACATTTTAGCAGGAACAGCGGTGATTTTAGCCAAGGCTTGTGGCAATGGAACATGCTGGCGCTCGGCCCATGCAAGCGTCAGCGGCAAGAGTAGCTCCAGGCCGGTAGCACCCGACTCTGCTTCAGCAAACGGCAGTAATTTACCGTCGTCATCCACAGGGCTATGGTCTGAGCAAATGGCATCAATCGTGCCATCTGCCAGCGCCGCCACAATCGCATCCCGGTCACGACACGACCTTAATGGCGGATCAAAGCGGAAATTACTATCAAAAAAGCCAATATCCACATCCGCCAGATGAATATGATTGATGCTCACATCACAAGTAACCGGCAGGCCTTGTTTCTTGGCGGCACGCACCAGATCCAGCCCGGCCATGGAAGAAAGGCGACATAAATGCACGCGTGCGCCGGTTTCTTTCATTAACAGTAAAATATTGGAAATCGCCACCGTTTCGGCCAGCACCGGAATACCCGTCAAGCCCATACGCGTTGCGTAGTCGCCATCGTGAGCCACACCGGCGTTTAAATCCGCCTCCTGTGGCAGCAAGCGCAAAGCCACATCAAAGGTCGCCGCATATTGCATCGCACGGAACAGGATCTGTAAGTTGCCGACCGCCTGATCACCCTGTGAAAACGCCACACAACCGGCATCACGCAGCTCGGCCATTTCGGTGAGTTCCAGGCCTTTAAGCTGGCGGCTTAAGGCACCCACCGGGTAGAGGCGGGCCAGGTCCAGATTTTTAGCTCTCTGGCGCAGCATGGTCACCAAACTAGGCTCATCCAGTGGCGGATCGGTGTCTGGCGGGCACACAATACTGGTCACCCCACCGGCCACCGCAGCTGCCATTTCAGATGCCAAAGTGGCCTTATATTCAAACCCCGGCTCACGCAGGCGGGCAGCTAAATCAACCAGGCCGGGGCTGATTAATAAACCCTTTGCATCAATAGTTTCATCTTGCACAAAGCCAGCAGGAGCCGAACCCACACCCACAATTTTACCGCCGGCAAGGTATAAATCAGCCACCTGATCAGTATCATTGAGTGGATCAATTAATCGCCCACCAAAAATTGCGATATTTTTCATAATTATTTATTCGCTTTCTGGTTACGGGCCACAATTGCTAACACCGCCATGCGTATAGCAATACCGAAAGTCACCTGCGGCAAAATCACTGCCTGCGGGCCATCGGCCACAGCAGAATCGATTTCTACACCACGATTCATCGGGCCGGGATGCATCACGATGGCATCCGATTTCGCCAGCACCAGTTTTTCCGGGGTAAGACCGTAATACTTAAAGAATTCCTGAGTCGATGGCAAAAAAGCCCCCGCCATGCGCTCATTTTGCAAACGCAGCATGGCAATTACATCGACGTCTTTCAGGCCTTCGGCCATATCGTGGTATACGTGCACACCCAGCTGCTCGATCCCCGTAGGCAATAGCGTTTTAGGCGCAATCACACGGATTTCCGGGCAGCCCAAAGTGCTCAGCGCATGGATTTGCGAGCGCGCCACACGTGAATGCAAAACATCCCCGACAATCGCTACGCGCAGCTTGGTAAAGTCGCCCTTAAAGTGGCGAATGGTGAACATATCCAGCAGGGCTTGCGTAGGGTGAGCATGGCGGCCATCGCCTGCATTGACTACCGCAATGCCTTTCTTTACATGCCTGGCAATTAAATGCGCAGCTCCTGATTCTGAATGGCGCACAACAAATAAATTGGCACCCATGGCTTCCAGATTATGAATGGTATCGAGCAGGGTCTCGCCCTTGGCGGTGCTGGAGGCTTGAATATTAAGGCTGGAAACATCGCCGCTCAAACGCTTCGCTGCCAGCTCGAAAGTAGTGCGGGTACGGGTTGAGTTTTCAAAAAACAGATTAAAAACAGAAGTTCCAGCCAGATCCTGCCATTTATTATTTAGTAATTCGCCATTGTCAACGTATTGGGCTGCCTGATCGAGAATTTGGGTCAGGATGCGCTTAGGCAGGCCTTCAGTCGTTAACAGGTGGATCAGCTCACCTTGAGCATTTAACTGCGGGTTATACATCAGCATCCTTGTCAGCATGATCAACAGAAACCTCGGCCGAACGATGACTGAGCGCCTCGCCGGTGGCGGGAGAATCAAGATAGGTTTGTAAAATCTGCATGGCAGCCACCTGATCAAGAGCTGGCTTTTGACGACGGCCACGGACACCCGCTTCATTCAAAGCACTAGTGGCAGCAGCGCTCGACAAACGCTCATCCACCAGAAACACCGGCAGGCCAAAGCGCCCGTGCAGGCGATTGGCAAATTTGCGTGAAAGACGCGTCATCTCGTGTGGAGTACCGTCCAAATAGCTAGGCAGACCCACAATCAGACTTGCAGGCTGCCACTCCCGAATCAGCTGCTCAACCCTTGCAAAACGGCGCTCGTTTCCTTCTGCGGTGATCGTTTCTACCGGATGAGCAATACCCAGCTCGGATGAGCCAACGGCTACGCCAATCCGCACTTCACCAAAATCAAAAGCCAGCAGAGTACTCATTATTTTCCAGATGACAGCCCGGATGCTTCGAGCGTTTTCAAAAGATGGCGTGTGCCTGGAGCAAAAGCCACGACAAAACTAAGCGTGGCCTGCTTCTTTGGACAACATTGCAATATCAATACCCAGCAAACCCAAGGCCGCGGCATAACGTGCTTCGGGCGGTAAATTAAAAATAATTTGAGGATCGGCTTCTACCGTAAGCCAGGAGTTCTGTGCAATCTCATTCTCTAACTGCCCTGCATCCCAACCCGCATAGCCCAGGGTTAAAAACACCTGATCCGGCCCCTCGCCGTCCCCCAGCGCCTGCAAAACATCTCTTGAAGTAGACAAGCCCATCTCATCCGAAACAGCCAGGCTAGATTGCCAGCTGCCCAGCGGGGTATGCAGCACAAAGCCACGATCGGTTTGCACCGGCCCGCCAAAATGCACCGAAAGAGCCCCCATATCGGGGCGATGCAACTCGATATCGATCTGCTCAAACAAAGAGGAAAGCGTCATACCCAGCGGCCGGTTCACAATTACGCCCATGGCACCATGCTCGTTGTGCTCGCACACAAAGGTCAGGGCTCGGGAGAAAATCGGATCGACGAGGCTAGGCATCGCAATCAAAAAATGACGAGAAAAGTTCATTGCGTTATCCATGCCGGTAATTATCGCACAAGGCGCTAAGAATGGGCGCATCAGCAGGAGAGCGAATCATATAACAAAAGGCCCCCGGCCAATGGCACAATATGGCATTCAATTACGCCTCCTTTACCCATGACATCACTCGTTTGGTTTCGCCGTGATTTGCGTCTGTTTGACCACGCTGCCCTGTATCACGCACTAAAAGCATCACGGGAAGTCATTGCAGTATTTATTTTCGATACTGCCATTTTAAATGGACTATCAAAAGAAGACCGGCGTGTCGCTTTTATATGGCATAGCCTGCAACAATTAAAAGCAGCTCTGATTGAACAGGGTTCCGACCTGCTCATCCGCCATGGCAGTGCCAGCAATGAAATACCACGTCTGGCCAAAGAATTCAAAGCTGCCGCAGTTTATTGCAATCACGATTACGAACCTGAGGCCATAGCCAGAGACCTCAGTGTAGCTGAACAATTAGCTACAAATAATTGCCACTTTTACAGTTTTAAAGACCAGGTCATTTTTGAAAAAGACGAAGTACTCAGCAAAACCGGCAATATGTATAGCGTATTTACCCCGTATAAACGGGCATGGCTGGAAAAAATAAACGACTTTTACCTGAAATCCTACTCTACACACCCCTATTTAAATCATCTCGCGCCACTAAAAAGCGAAGCGATGCCTGCACTGGCAAAATTAGGTTTTGATAAAGTGGATGTAAGTAATTTAAAACCTGGCATGGACGGCGGTAAAGCGCTCTTTGATGACTTTTGCCAGCGCATCCATAGCTACCATGAGGCACGGAATTTCCCGGCAGTTAAAGGCGTATCCTATTTATCTGTGCACCTGCGCTTTGGCACGGTATCAATCAGAGAACTAGCAAAAAGGGCCTGGCAGACTGGCGGGGCGGGAGCAGAAACATGGCTTTCCGAGCTAATCTGGCGCGAATTTTATCAGCAAATTCTCTGGCATCGGCCAGAAGTTGTCCGGCATGCATTCAAACCTGAATACGATACGCTGCCCTTCCCGAATAATATCGAGCACTTTGCTGCCTGGTGCGAAGGCCGCACGGGTTTTCCGATAGTAGATTCCGCCATGCGCCAGCTAAATCAAACCGGCTTTATGCATAATCGTCTGCGTATGATTGCCGCCAGTTTTTTAGTCAAAGATTTGCTGATTGACTGGCGCTGGGGCGAACGTTATTTTGCTGAAAAACTGAATGATTTTGATCTGGCGGCCAACAACGGCGGCTGGCAATGGGCAGCATCGACTGGCTGCGATGCCCAACCTTATTTCCGGATATTTAACCCGATCACACAATCCGAACGCTTCGATCCGCAGGGCCAATTTATCCGACGTTATTGCCCCGAGCTGGCAGCGCTTAGCGATAAAGAAATCCATGCGCCATGGCTTGGGCGCACCATTCTCGGGCAAAAAGCCAGCTATGATTATCCTGAGCCGATTGTAGATCATACGGTGCAGCGTCTGGCGGCACTGGCTTTATTTAAACGGACTTAACATTTTTCCCGAAAAGAGCCCCTGCTACGATGCTAAAAATATTCACCCCGGCCAGATTAATTATTCTGGGCATTTTTCTGATTACCAGCACCTGTGCCCTCACTTACCTTACTTTCATGCAGGAAAAAGAGCGAGACGGACACTGGCCTTGGCCACTTAATGGCTCGCTAAACAATCAATCAGCTCAAGCTGCCAAAGTATGGGATGACGATCACCTTTACTACACCATTGCCGCCCAAACCCGCTCTGGCAACAATCAGGATATCGACCATGTACAAGAAACCGCATCTGGGCGCTGGTGCAAACTGGGAATGAGCACGGTCACACTAAAAGCGGATGGCTATCTGGAAAACTGCCCTTGTTTTTCACTCGAAGCGGGCAGAGCTTGTATTCAATTTTAACGCTATAAAACGGCAATAGATCACAACCACCCGCCAAACAAATACGGCATGATGTGCCGCCAGCATTTTCACCTATTGAGCCCATGACACGTACAAGCCAAATTCTCTATACCCTGCTTTTTCTCAGTATTAGCTGCCTTAGTACCTATGCATCGGCCATGTACTGGCCCTGGCCCTTAAATGGCAAAGTGGTCAATCTAAGCAGCCTGCCTGTTGCGGTATGGGATGGTGAGCACGGTATTTACACCCTGCCTGCCCGTAGCTTTAGCCGTAAAACACTCGATGTAGACCACCTGTACTCCAGCCTGAATAACCGCTGGTGCAAGATTGGCCCGCTCAAAGTGGAAATTGACAGCAAGGGCAATATTGATCAGTGCACCTGTTGGGTAGATAACGCAGGTGACGCATGCGACAGCAGTGTAATCGTTGCCAAAGTAAGATCCAGCCCAGCGCCCAAAGTAGTACAAGCCGCACAACCCGCCAGTATTCCAGTCAACAGCTAAGCAACAATAAACTCAAACATACCCTCTGTATATTGAAAGCAGACGATAACAAACCCGGCAACATCTGGTACCGATATAGCCGCGAAAGTGATCGATCCCTTAAATCATGAGCTTATTGAAAATATTGAGAATGTGGGCATACACAAAAATATAGAAAATTAAATTTTGCCTTTTCAATAATAAAACTGCGGCAGGTATTTTATTTATTTTTTATAAAATACCTGCCGCAATTATTTAACAGCTTAATTAAATAAATCACAATTAATTTAATTAAGCCTTGTTATACCGCAGCGCCATTTTTTCCAGCGATACAGGTTTCATTTTCTCTGCCATCCCGGCTGCGCCAAAAGCATCGTAGCGGGCTTCGCAAACTGAGCGCATGGCGCTGATGGCGGGTTTTAAATAGGCGCGCGGGTCGAAGTCTGCCGGGTTCATGGCCAGATGGCGGCGGATGGCGGCAGTCATGGCGAGGCGCAGATCAGTATCGATATTGATTTTGCGCACACCGTACTGAATGGCGCGGCGGATTTCTTCTACGGGAACTCCCCATGTAGGTTTCAGCTCGCCGCCATATTTACGCATTTCTTCGAGCAATTCTTGCGGCACGCTGGATGAGCCGTGCATCACCAGATGCACATCGGGGATGACAGCATTAATGGCACGCACACGATCAATCGCCAGCACTTCGCCGCAAGGTGGTTTGGTAAATTTATACGCGCCGTGGCTGGTGCCAATGGCAATGGCCAGTGCATCTACACCAGTGGCTTTCACAAAGGCCAGCGCTTCTTGCGGATCAGTCAGCATTTCGGCGTGGCTTAATGCGCGGTTTGCCCCTACGCCGTCTTCTTCTTCGCCCATGCCGGTTTCTAAGCTACCCAAACAGCCCAGCTCGCCCTCTACCGATACGCCACAAGCATGCGCCATGCGTACCACTTCGGCAGTGACGGCAGCGTTGTAGGCATAGTCGGATGGCGTCTTGCCGTCTTGCAGTAAAGAGCCATCCATCATCACACTGGTAAAACCCATTTTAATGGCGGTCATACACACCGCAGGGCTTACACCATGATCCTGATGCATGACGATAGGCAGATGCGGGTAGCTGGCTACTGCTCCTTCGATCAGCATTTTCAAAAACTGCTCGCCTGCGTATTTACGCGCGCCGGCACTGGCCTGCAGGATCACCGGGCTGGATGTGGCATCGGCGGCTTGCAAAATAGCCTGAACTTGTTCGAGGTTATTGACGTTAAATGCGGGTACGCCGTAGCCATGTTCGGCGGCGTGATCGAGAACCTGGCGAAGGGAGACGAGTGACATGTAAGATCCAGAAAGAAGTTGCTGCGATGCAACACATATTAGATCTGCCGCTGCTATAGCCCAATTCGGAATTACATCATTCGGGAAAACGCTAAAACCACTTTGTGGCAGTTTTAACAAAAAAAAACGCCAGCGAAATCGCTGGCGTTGATCTTTATAAAGGGGCTTAAGCGCCGCGCTGTTCCAGAATCTCTACGGCTGGCAATACTTTGCCTTCAAGGAATTCAAGGAAAGCGCCGCCGCCAGTAGAGATATAGCTGACATCGTTCGCAATATCGTACTTAGCCACTGCGGCCAGTGTGTCGCCACCACCGGCAATCGAAAACGCTGGCGATGCAGCAATAGCGCGGGCCAGCACTTCGGTGCCTTTGCCAAACTGGTCAAACTCAAACACACCAACCGGGCCATTCCAGACAATAGTACCGGCGGTTTTTAATACTTCAGCCAGGCGTGCTGCGGTATCCGGGCCAATATCAAAAATCATATCGTCCGCGGCCACATCGGCAATCGCTTTAACAACAGCAGGCTCGGTTGGGGAGAATTGCTTGCCAACCACCACATCTGTAGGCAAAGGCACATCGCCGCCACGGGCGCGGATTTTGGCGATCACGCGCTTGGCGTTATCCACCAGATCGGCTTCGGCTAAAGATTTACCAATTTCATGGCCTTCGGCCAGCAGGAAAGTATTGGCAATCCCTCCACCCACGACCAGGTAATCTACTTTATCAGACAAAGATTCAAGAATGGTCAGCTTGGTGGATACCTTAGAGCCCGCCACAATCGCCACCAGCGGTGAAGCCGGTGCTTTCAGTGCTTTACCCAGCGCATCCAGCTCGCCCGCCATCAACAGGCCAGCGGCTGCGACAGGGGCAAATTTAGCCACAGCATGGGTGGATGCTTCGGCACGGTGAGCCGTACCAAAAGCATCGTTTACAAATACATCGCACAGCGCAGCGTAGGCCTGGCCCAGCTCGTCGGCATTTTTCTTTTCGCCTTTATTGCAGCGCACGTTTTGCAGCAGTACCAGCTCGCCGCCTTTAACTACAAAACCTTTGAAATCATTCACCACGGCCACATCGCGCCCCATTAATTCGCCAAGGCGTTTGGCTACAGGGGCCAGATCATCAGCAGGCTGAAATTCGCCTTCAGTCGGGCGGCCCAGATGGCTCATCACAATCACGCCAGCACCGGCTTGCAAGGCGGCTTCGATCGTTGGGATCGACGCGCGGATACGGGTGTCATCACCAATCACGCCGTCTTTTACCGGCACATTCAGATCGGCGCGGATCAGTACTTTTTTGCCCGCTAATTCAAGCTCGGTCATCTTACGAAAAGCCATAGTGGTTTCCTTTTAAAGGGATGAAATGTAAAGAGGAATAATGTGAGGCAAATACGCAAGCGGAGCATAACGCTCTGGCTGCGACTGCGCTTAAGATGTTTGACGCATTTTAACATACTGATTCCGAGATCTATGAAGCAAGCACCTGCACTATTGCGCAATCGCAATTTCCTTTTGCTTTGGCTGGCCAGCCTGATTAGCAACTTTGCGCTTGCCATCGCCATGCTGGCCGAAACATGGCTGGTGATCAAAACACTAGGGGCAAAAGAGCAGTTAGGGCTGGTAATGATCGCCGGATCGGTGCCACGCATTATGCTGATGGCGGTAGGCGGCGTGTTGGCCGACCGGATGAAGCGCAGCCATATTATTCTGGCCTCGGTGGGCTTACGAGTACTGCTACTGATGGTGCTGGTGGGGATTGTTGCCAATAATCAGCTCAGCATGGGCGTAATGATTGGCTTTGCGCTGATTTATGGCGCGCTGGATGCTTTTTTCTGGCCAGCTCGCGATGCACTCGTCCCCAATATTGTGGCCGACAGCGATTTAACCCGTGCTAATTCCATCATGCTGACGACTAATCAGGTGGGACTGGTTTTTGGCCCGGTGCTAGGTGGTGCCATGCTGGCTTTGTTTAGTTATGAGATGGTATTTTCGCTCACCGCCATCATGCTGCTGGCCGGGCTGATTGCCATGGCGCTGATCAAAGAGCCAGCCTTACTGGCAACCCGCAAACGGTTTGGCATGCTCAGCGAGCTAAAAGAAGGTATCCAGTACATGATTCAAACGCCCGTGCTGCGGGCCCTGATGCTGGTTTATGCTGCAGCCAATTTACTTTTTATGGGGCCCTTGGGATTAGGTGTACCGCTGGTGGTGACTGATCTTTTGCAAGGCAGCGCAAGCACGCTTTCCTTTATGCAAAGCGCTTTTGCAGCGGGCATGGTGCTGGGCGGGCTGCTGCTTACCCTTTATCCGCCCGCCCAAAAACGCCTGCTGATGATTACCGTGGTGATTGCCATCGAAGGCCTGCTACTGGCCTCCCTGGCCCTCGCCACCTGGCTGCCTGTTGCATTAGGGCTGCAAATTTTAATCGGGCTGGGTGTTGCCGCCAATAATGTGCCGATGATGTCGCTTATCCAGCATTACACCGACAGGCAAAAACTGGGGCGGATTATGAGCCTGAACTCAATGGCATCCATGGGCCTTGCCCCGCTCTCCTATGCTTTGGTTACTGCCTTATTTGCGATGCATATCAGTATTCAGTGGGTACTACCAGTGTTTGGCCTGCTGCTGGCACTGCTGATGCTAGGGATGATCTTAAAAATACGGCTAATCAGAGAGATTGATTAGCCATGCATTCAAACTAAGCCAGCTTTAAACATTCCGACATAAAAAAACGCAGCCACCGCTGCGTTTTTTTATCACTGACTTCTTTAAATCAGAAGTTAAGCTGCGCGCCCACATAGAAACCATCGGCAACAGCAACCGAGCGATTCCCATCTTTGCCCCCCATATAACCATACTGATAACCTGCATCCAGCGAAACCATTTTGGTCATATTCCAGCGCACACCAGCGCGGGCCTCTTTGTAATGATCAACACCATCCGAGGCGAACCCTGATGGCGCATAATAACCTTGGCCATAAATAGTAAACGCACCAATCGGGATATCTACACCACCACCTAAAGCTGCAGCGTAGTGATTATCCTGATGCTTTAAATCCATATAAACCAGTTTACCGCCCGCTTTTAACTTCGCAATTCCCAGTGGCGCCTGGACACCCAGGCCAAGCGAGCCGATATTGCCTGCATCGTCATTGGTCAGCCAATCTGCACTAGTCGTCAATAAAAGCAGGCTGCCTTCATAAGAGGCACCAAAAAAGCCATCGCCAACTCTAGCGGTTAAATCACCCGCTTGTGCGGCCATTGGCAAAGACAGCACCAAAAGCGCACCCAATAATGTTTTTTTCATGCTAACTCCGGCAAATTCATCAAAAAGTATCTGCCAGATGGTAAACCTGATAAGTCCCCATTGGGTAGGCGATTAATTCCTGTTTTAATCGCCACTTTTTACAAAAATAACAACAAATATACACAAAGCAGGCTTATCTGAAATCAGCAGCAGGCAAATTACGACAGAGACATAAAATAAGCCTATATCTGATCAAAGCACCCTTAATATATAAAAAGCATAATTTAAAAAACAACAAAATATGCAGGAACAACAATCACTATTAACAACAAAGTTTTCTTCTGAAAAATGGCAAGAGCATTAACAATAAATATCATATAAAGTAAAAGTATATTAATCTGACCAAAATAGTTTCCCTTACAAACAGCCATTCATACTATTAAATAAAAACATAGCATCCTTATTTAAAATCAGTAATAACCCTGTGTTTTATAAATAAAGCAGCACACCAATTATTCTGAGCCAAAATAAATTAAATCTTATGCTTTTAAAAATACTGGATGTAAGCACTACAGGCCTGCTCTTATCAACTGGTAAGCAGCGAGTGCCTTTAACACAAAACCACAAACAGCCAGCTACAAAGCCAACTAAAAACCTTTTCCGGCGGTGATGCAGAAAAAACAGAGATTAGCTGGCAACGATACAAATAAACAAAGGGTGAGCACAGCTCCTATGCCCACGCATAAATGCCCCGTAAGCACAGCCCACCCTAAGTTTGCTTTATCCCAGTACCGGGTAATCGCTATAACCTACTTCATTACCGCCATAGAATGTTGCCTGATCCGGTGCATTTAGTGCTGCACCTTGCTGATAACGTGCTACCAAATCAGGGTTGGCAATAAACGGACGGCCAAAAGCGATTGCATCTGCGGTGCCGGAGGCTAAACGTGCATCTGCTGTTTGTGCATCGTAGCCGCCACAAGTCATGATCACGCCTTGGTATTGCTGGCGTAAATTAGTGCGGAAGGTATCGCTTAAAGGCTGACCACCAGCCCAATCCGGTTCAGCAATATGTAAATAGGCCACGCCTGCGCGGTTAAATTCGACAGCCAGATACATTGCCATCGCTTCTGATTCGTCGTCCACAATATCGTGAGCGATAAAGTTAGGTGACAAGCGGACACCTACTTTATCCGCGCCAATTTTTGCTACCACAGCATCAATCACTTCCAGCAACAGTCGTGCACGGTTTTCCATATTGCCGCCATATTGATCGGTGCGCCGATTGCTGCCTGTGGCTAAGAATTGCTGTAGCAAATAGCCGTTGGCTGCATGGATTTCTACAAAGTCAAACCCTGCCCGCATAGCGCGCTCAGCGGCAGCCACATAATCGGCCACAATACCCGGCAGCTCTGCGGTTTCTAAAGCACGCGGCGCATCGCAAGGCGCGCGCGTTGGCGTGCCGTCCGGCAGAATCACAAAGCTGGTTGATTTAACCGCCTGAATAGCCGACGGG
Source organism: Iodobacter ciconiae (assembly GCF_003952345.1). Taxonomy (NCBI): domain Bacteria; kingdom Pseudomonadati; phylum Pseudomonadota; class Betaproteobacteria; order Neisseriales; family Chitinibacteraceae; genus Iodobacter; species Iodobacter ciconiae. Next base: position 2,684,259 of record NZ_CP034433.1, read on the forward strand.
GCCACCGGCGCTGCGCCGTTTTCCTGTACCAGCCGGTTAGAGATGCGCCCCACATGCCAAAGCTGCAAGGACATTTTTCCACCCTTGGCATGCACGGCATCCACCACTTTTTTCCAGCCCGCTTCCTGAGCGTCGGTATAGATACCCGGCGTTAGGGAATAACCCTTGCCTTGATTTGTGATATTGGTCGCCTCTGAAATAATCAGCCCTGCACTCGCGCGCTGGGCGTAATAAACAGCATTCATTTCAGTCGGTACATCGCCCGGCTGGCTGGCGCGGGAACGGGTGAGCGGCGCCATCACCATGCGATTAGCCAGTGTGGTTTTGCCGATGGTGATGGGAGTGAATAATTGATCTGCAGACATAAGATTTCCTTGATTGAATTGACTTTATAGTGCCTTCGCACGTTGATTTTGGTGAGGGAATCCCCCGCAGGGGGCTTTTAAGCCCTATGCCACTAGCTGCGATAAAAATCTAGATTGTCAGGTTTGATAAGGTCTAATTCAAAAAATAATTTCCTCCGTGAAACTCCATTTTCTCTGTGCCCTCTGTATTTCAATGTTTAGGTGTTACAGAAAAATCCGGAGTAAAAATCAAACTTACTCAGCCACCTTCACTACCAGCTTACCGGTATTCTTCCCTTCCAGCAGGCCAATAAAGGCTTGTGGGGCGTTTTCCAAGCCTTGCACGATGTCTTCACGGTATTTGATTTTGCCCTCTTTAATCCACTGGCTCATGGCGACAAAGAATTCACCGTAGCGATGGCCGAAATCATCCCAGATAATAAAACCTTGCATGCGGATACGTTTTTTCAGCAGCGTGCCCATCAGCATGGATAAGCGATCTGGGCCAGCAGGCAAACTGGTAGCGTTGTATTGTGAAATCAAGCCACAAAGCGGCACACGCGCGGCGGTATTAAGCAAAGGCAGAACCGCATCAAACACCGCGCCACCTACATTTTCGTAATACACATCGATACCTTTAGCGCAGGCCGCAGCCAGCTGCTCGGCAAAATCGCTGGCGCGGTGATCGATACATGCGTCAAACCCCAACTCGTTCACGGCGTAAGCACATTTTTCAGCACCACCAGCAATACCTACTACTCGGCAGCCTTTGATCTTGGCGATTTGCCCGACGATCGCACCGACTGCACCAGTGGCAGCAGCCACCACCACGGTTTCACCCGCCTTAGGCTGGCCGATTTCTAATAGGCCCATATAGGCGGTAAAGCCCGGCATACCTAACACACCCAGCGCATGCGATGGAGACGCCAAAGCACCCAGCTTTTGCAGGCCTGTGCCATCCGAGGTGCTGTAGTTCTGCCAGCCGCCAAAGTTCACAACCAGATCACCGACAGCGTAATCACCATGTTGCGATGCTTCAACGCGGCTAACCGTACCACCGACCATCACGGCACCCACTTCTACCGGCGGAGCATAAGAAGGCGCATCGCTCATCCGGCCACGCATATAAGGATCGAGAGACAGATACAGCGCGCGCAGTAATACTTCACCGCTGCCGATAGCAGGGATGGCGAGCTCTTCCAGACGAAAATTTGCAGGTACAGGCGCGCCATGCGGGCGGCTAGCTAAAACGATACGACGATTCAGTATTGATGGCATGTATAAGCTCCAGAGATTAATTAAACAGCGCGAATGTCGTAATCCATACGTGGGAAATGGACATGCAGCAGGCCGCAAACGGTACTTTGACGGGCGATCACTATTTTTTGCTCATCCAGATAAACCAGCTCACCCGCCACGCTTTCCTGCGGATAGCCTTCTGGCTGAACAAGCACTTTCTGACCTGCTTTAAACAGCGAATCCGGCATTTCAGCAAGGGCGGCTGGCTGAGCCTGATTGCCGGCAGCAAACGCCTCGCTCGCGGTAACACTGCGCATCTGGCCATGGCCCAATGCCGCCATTTTGCCCATCCATGGCAATAAAGTGTTTGGAATAAAATCTGCCAAAAGCTGTGCACCCTGCAAAAACCACAGCGTGTGATACACCGCAAAATCACCGGCACAAGGGTGAGTGCCGCCTAAATAATCGCGGCCGCTTAATGCCTGATCCACTTGATTAATCAAAGCTTGCAGCTGAATCGCCAATTGCGCCTGATCGGCAAGTAATTGCGATTTTTGCAAAGGCAGCTGCGGGTGCATAGCGATGCGATCATCGAGCAGAGCCTGTGGAAGATGCTCAATACGGCAGGCCATCAGATAGCGTACCGCCCGCCAGAAAATATCCACATCAAACAAGCGGCCCAGCAAACCGGCTTGCGCCGCCTGTGGCCCGCTCGCTAAAGCTGGCTGAGGAAAACGCCGCTCCAGCTCCTGAATAATCAAGGCCGAATCGCAATAAATATCTGCGCCAATTTGCAGCACCGGCGCACGCCGGTAGCCACCAGTGAGCTCCATTAAATCAGGCTTGGGCAGCAGCATCGGCATAAGCAGGGATTGCCATGCCAACTGCTTAAATCCTAAGTAACTGCGTATTTTTTCAGAATACGGCGAGGCCTGGTAATGATGCAAAATCAGCGCAGCATTCATCTTAGTAGCTGCCTTCCAAAACCAGCTTGCTGATGGCTAAATCCACATCCCCACGCTCACCCAGAGCCACCATGCCGTGGGCTTTTAGCTGCTCAACTACAGCATTAATTGCACTTACTTCCAGGCCGTAATCACGCATCCGGGTTTTAATACCCATGGCTTCAAAAAATTCACGGGTTTTAGCAATCGCAGCATCGATACGTGCGTCTTCCGACCCTTCTTTAATGCCCCATACACGCTCGGCGTATTGCAGCAGTTTTTCACGCTTGGCTGCACGGCGTACATTCAGCATCGATGGCAAAACAATCGCCAGTGTTTGTGCATGGTCGATATTATATAAAGCGGTCAATTCATGGCCAAGCAAGTGTGTTGCCCAATCTTGCGGCACCCCGGCACCAATCAGGCCATTTAGCGCCATTGTGGCGGCCCACATTAAATTGGAACGTACGGTGTAATCATGTGGAGTCGCCAGTGCCTGCGGGCCAACTTCAAGTAAAGTTTGCAACAGGCTTTCGGCAAAACGGTCTTGCACAGGCGCATTGGCCGGGTAAGTCAGATATTGCTCGACTACATGAATAAAGGCATCCACCACACCATTAGCAATTTGCCTTGCTGGCAGGCTATAGGTTTTAGTAGGGTCAAGAATGGCAAACTTGGGAAATACATGACGATTCATAAATGGCAGCTTAGTTTTGGTTTCGCTGCGACTAATCACCGAGCCATTGTTCATTTCCGAGCCGGTAGCGGGCAGAGTTAGCACTGCGCCCAAAGGTAAAGCGGCTTTAATATGCTGGCCACCCGTAGTAAAGATTTCCCATGGATCGCCCTCGTACAAAGCAGCAGCGGCAGCCAATTTAGTGCCATCAATCACCGAGCCACCACCCACAGCCAGCAGAAAATCAATTTTCTCGGCCTTAATCTGTGCCACGGCTTTCATCATGGTTTCATAAGTAGGATTGGCTTCAATCCCAGAAAACTCAGTCACACTATGATTTTTTAAGGCTTCCATCACCTCGGTATAAGTGCCATTTTTTTTGATGCTACCACCACCATAAAGTACCAGAACACGGGCTTTTTCTGGTACAAGAGAGGCTAATTTAGCAATCTGGCCTTCGCCAAAAACGATTTGAACCGGATTATAAAATTCGAATTGTTGCATGATGCATTCCTTATAAATTTACAAAAATAGACCAGTCGTCTAATTTGAGCATCAAAAAAATCGGCAACGCTGCCGAAGTATTTATTACAAAAATTATCAGGAAGACAAAGCTGATCTGCCCTTCCCCGTTAAGCGGTGCACAGGCACAAAAGTGTGCCCCTTCCTATAAATCTTTCACGCCCAAAAGGTGGCAAGTCGTTTGCATAGCAGTTTCAAGCGCACTGCCATCCTGACGAATTTTGGTCAGCAGGCTTGCGCCCAGCCACATCTGATACAGCATCAAGGCCGCGGACCGAGCATCCATGTCTGGCGACAAGGCCCCTTCACAGCGCGGCTCATCCAGCCATTTTGCCAGCCGCTCAATCACACCATCAGTGCCCAGCTTAAAAACCAGCCGCATCGGCTCTGATAAATCGGCTACCTCTGCAGACAACTTCACCACCATACACTGGTTAGCCTGACTACAAGCACCTTGCGACATCAGCCAGCTGTGCCAGTAGTGCATCAGCCGCTCGCCACTGCAATCGTATTGTGTTTCCAAAACCTGCATATGCAGCTGATAATTGACAAAATAACGCTCTAAAAGCGCACAGCCAAAGTGCTCTTTTGAGGGGAAATAATGATAGAACGAACCTTTAGGTACTTCTGCCGCCTTTAAGATCTCGGCCAGCCCAACAGCAGAGAATCCCTTCCCCCTGAGAATAGATTCGCCTACTGCCAATAAATGTTCGCGTGTGTCTTCGTGTTTTGCCATGAACGCAGTCTCCCATAAAAATAGACCAGTCGTCTAGTTTTATTTAACAGCGAGTAATGGGGTCGCCCCAGATGACCTGTCCTGACAATAGTAGACACACCTATTTCATACGTACTTGCAATGTTTGCTGAAGTTTTGGACAAACACTGCCGGCGCTACGTTACCAAGGCAAGAATGCCGCCGTTGACGGTTATAAAATATTTCTATGTATTCCCCTGATGCTGCTGATGGCTGATTCACGGTTTATAACGCTGATAATGAATCAGCTCATTATTCAAACGGCCCAAAAAGTTTTCCATCGGCGTATTGTCGTAGCAGTTCCTCCGCCGCGACATCGATACCCGCAAACCAAACTGCTCAATCAGCGTCCGATAGCCATGCGTACAATATTGACTGCCCGAATGTAAGATGAGTCCTGCGGGTGGCCGCTTCCACTTCACTGTATTTCACAACGTTTGTGCCCACCAAACTCAGGCTACCTCACTTCATCTCCGCTATTCCCCTTTTACTGACTCAAAGGGGATTTTTTGCTCATATTGTCAGATCAATAGCCCGCTACCGACTAATTGGTACTCACAATAAGGAAATGGCCATTGACCACTCAATTATCACGCCTTGCCAAGGCGAAGCTGCTTAACCCGCTCGCACCTGTCGCCGATCTGCTACTACGCCTGTATCTCGCCAAAATCTTTTTTATGTCAGGCCTGACCAAAGTGGCCGACTGGGGAAACACAGTCATGCTGTTTACCGACGAATACCATGTGCCGCTGTTATCGCCGCAGCTGGCGGCAATTGGCGGTACCCTGGGCGAGCTGGCTCTACCGGTGCTACTGGTGCTGGGCTTATTCACCCGCCTATCTGCAATGGGGCTATTTGTACTGAATTTGGTCGCAGTCGTTTCCTACTACCACGTGCTAGAAGACATCCCCGCCGCACTGCAAGACCATCTGGAGTGGGGCTTGTTGCTGCTGGTGCTGATTGCCATTCCTCTCCAGCGGTGGGCGCTGGAGCGCCTGTGGTTTCGCCAATCTCAAACTGATTAATAAGGATCTGCAATGAAAAAATTCTGGCTTTCTTGCTGCTGTATTTTCCTGGTTTACGCCAGCACCAATGCCAATGCCAATGCCGCCCCGATGCTACAAGGGCGGGATGTCGTCACTGGCAAAGCCGTGAATCTGGCGCAAGTGCGCGGTAAAGATCAAACCGTGCTGCTGGTGTTTTTTAAAGCCGGCTGCGATACCTGCGTGTACAACTTCAAACTGATTCGTGAATTTTACAAAGCCAATAAAGCCAGTCGCTTTAATGTGATTGGCGTTGGGCTCGATAGTAAACCTGAGCCATTTCGCAGCTACGCCGAGCTAGTGCGCGCCACCACGCCCCAAGATGAGCAGTTCCCGCTACTGTGGCGCCCCGATGCTGCACAGCAAGATAATTTTGGCGAAATGAATAATGACTCCACCGTCTTTGTGATCGGCAAAAATGGCGAGATCACGCTGAAACGTAAAGGAGTGATCAAAGACGAGGATTGGGATGATATTTGGACATCGCTGCAAAATAACTGAGCGTAAACGGCTCCGTTGCACGGAAATGGGCCAGCAGCGCAATCGGCTGCGCTAAGTGCCCCCTGTGGGCTATATCCATAATATCAATATTGGATGCTGCAACGCTCGGTCGGTGGTGGTGAATTTTCCTTTCTGTCTGCTCGGTGGAATACGAACTAAAAACATCACACGGTAAGCGCAGAAAACTATTACAGCTAATTTAATGGTTATTTTGCGTATTTTCCAGCGGCAGCTGCCAGATCTTGTGATTTCACCCGACAAAGTAGCAGATACCCATTTCGGTATCGCTGACACCACTTTGGAGAACATCGTCATGAACAAGCAATTCATCCTCACCAGCGCGTTAACTGCAGTATTGGCCGCGGGTGTTTCGGGCACGGTCGTCGCAGCAGAAAAAGAAAAATGCTACGGAGTTGCCATGGCTGGCAAAAATGATTGTGCAGCCAATGGGCACGCCTGCGCAGGGCAAGCCAAAAGTGATTTGCATAGTAAAGAGTGGAAATACGTTGCAGCGGGGACCTGTGTGAAGATGAAGGGTACGCTTAAACCCATGTAATTGGGTAATGGGTGGCAAGACTTTAATCAAGTTTTGCCACGACTTTAGTTTTTTTAGAGAGCATCCTCATGTTTAACAATTTACCCTGCGAGGCTGGGCTTGGCCTACGCGCTCCCCACGTTGCCGAGGTTTTGGTGCAGCGCCCGGCGGTAGCATGGTGGGAAGTCCACAGCGAAAATTATTTTGGCGGCGGCGAGCCGCTGGCTGCACTGTGTCATTTACGCGCGGATTATCCAGTAAGCTTACACGGCATTGGGCTAGGATTAGGCAGTTTAAGCCCACTCGACACTAAACATTTGGCTCAACTCAAGCAATTAGTAGCCCGGGTTGAGCCAGCCGCAGTGTCAGAGCATCTGGCGTGGAATCGGCACTCCGAGCGCTATTTTAATGACCTATTCCCTATTCCACGGGTAGCAGGGGTGATCGAACATTTGGTGGAACGCATTGTGCAAGTACAAGACGTACTACAGCGGCCAATTTTATTGGAAAACGTGTCGTCCTATGTGGGCTTTGCCGGTGAAATGATATCCGAGGCTGAATTGATGGCCGAACTAGTGCGCCGCACCGGCTGTGGTTTGCTGGTAGATTTGAATAATTTTTATGTCAACTCGCTCAATTTAGGGCTCGATGCCGAGCAAGAGCTATCTCGTATTACGGGCGACACAGTGCATGAAATCCATGTCGCCGGATTTGAATGGTTTGAAGGCACAGCGATTGATACCCACGGCGCGCCGATTAGCACCGAGGTATTGGCCTTGTTGCGATTGTCATTACAGCGCTGGGGGCCGAAACCGGTCTTATTAGAGCGCGATACAAATCTGGCAGATTTTTCTAGCTTATTCCAAGAATATTGCTCCTTAGATCAATTTGTTAATGAATCATTGATCAATACACCAGGGGTATATGCATGAACTACGTCCAGGCAATAACTACGTTTGCCGGTTTGCTGCTTGACCCACACTCTACCAAAGACGGTTTACACTTTGCCGAACGAATGCGCCACTATCGCGCCAATTGCCGGCTAAATCGTATTGCCGCGCTGCAAAGCATTTTTAGTAATGTCATGCAGTTGGTGGGAGAAGATTTCTTCGCCGCACTGGCACGGGAATATGTTGATGCAACCCCGGCTAACTCCGCCGACCTGCATGCAATGGGTGATGATTTTTCCAACTTTATTGCCCAATTTGCCCCTGCAGCCGAGTTGCCGTACTTAACCGATATGGCCAGAGTCGATTGGGCCCGCTGGCGTGCCTATCTGGCAACCGATGAGGCCGTGTTGGGATTGCCTGAGCTAGCCGAATTGGCCGCAACAGACTTTGCCAGTATGCAATTGCAGTTTCATCCCAGCTTGCAGCTAGTGCAGTCTGCCCAATGGCCGATTGCGGATATTTTGGCGATGCATGCGGGAGGGCCCAGCGCAGATCTTGCGCAGGGCGGACAGCAACTTTTAATCAGCCGGACTCAATGGCAGGCCATTAGTTTGGGGCAGTGGACTTTTGTGCAATCTTTAAGTGCCGGCGATTGTGTTGGCGATGCGCTGGAAGGCGCGCTGCAGATTGATCCGAATACGAATATCCAGAATATAATAAGCATTTTGTTTACGCAGAAATTGGTTCTAAACATTCAGGCATCTTAAAGAGGTTTTCGGCAAACTCACCTCCATTTAATTAGCACTATCGCAGCAAACCGGTGCGGAGCATTAATTTCAGCCGCCGGTAAAGTGGTTTTTAGTGTCCGCTAAGGCCGGGTAGCTCTTAGCACAGTACGCTGTTTCGTGTCATTTCAGAGGGCACCGTCTTGCTCGGCATCCAACAGAAACAGTGGTGCCCCCCCTTCGGACAGACCATACGGTTTAAGTTGGGTGGCGCAGTTCCGATCAATGGCTGCAGCCAATGACAAAATCTGAAGACACAAGCGGACTCCTTCCACATCAGAAAGTTCTCGACATTAGACCTCAGTCAAAAAAACACAATATTTTCAAGCCACCTAACCATTCATATTAAACCTTAAATATATTTCAAGTTCAGCCACAGAGATCTAGGTCATAACTCCCAACGAGGCTTAAAAACTCCTTTCTAAGCACGCAAAGCGAGAAATAAGCAGCTCGGGGCTTTAGCAAATGGGGAGCGGGCTTGCTCCCGAGCCGCCTTTTGCTCCAGGCTGATTATCCGCAGTGATGAGCCTTCATACTTTTGGGCTTGCGGCTTTGGCTCTTTTCTTAGGCAGCTCAAGAAAAGAGCGCCCCCACAGTGGCTATCGCTCCTAAATCAACGTGCCAAAGACATAAAAAGCATCTTTTTGAATTTAACTTAGCCCCGACGACGACGCCCCCAACATCAATCCAGCAAGCCTTCAAACAAAGGCGTAGATAGATAACGCTCGCCAAAAGAAGGAATAATCACTGCGATCAACTTGCCAGCGTTTTCCGGGCGCTTGCCCAGCTCGATGGCGGCCCAGGTTGCGGCTCCTGCGGAAATCCCTGCCAGAATGCCTTCTTGCCTCGCCAGAGCACGCGCCGTTGCAAAAGCATCTTCACTCTTTACCCGGATCACTTCGTCATAGCTTTCGATATTCAAAACGCCCGGTACAAAGCCAGCGCCTATCCCTTGAATAGGATGCGGGCCTTTTTGACCGCCGCTCAGCACCGGGCTGGCATCCGGCTCTACTGCCACTGCTTTAAATGAAGGTTTACGCGCTTTTAATACTTCTGAGATCCCTGTGATTGTGCCGCCTGTGCCCACACCTGCCACCAGAATATCGATCTGGCCATCAGTATCATTCCACAATTCTTCCGCCGTTGTACGGCGGTGGATTTCCGGATTAGCCGGATTTTCAAACTGCTGCGGCAAAAAGTAATTGCTGTGCTCAATCACCAATGCTTTTGCAGTAGCAATCGCCCCGCCCATCCCTTCTGCAGCAGGCGTCAGCACTAGTGTTGCGCCATAGCCGCGTAATAATGCCCGGCGCTCTTTGGACATACTTTCCGGCATAGTGAGAACCAGCTTATAACCGCGCGCCGCACAAACCATGGCCAGGCCAATGCCGGTATTGCCGGAAGTAGGCTCCACAATCACCGTATCCGGCCCGATCAGGCCTGCGGCCTCGGCGGCATTGATCATCGCCACCGCAATGCGGTCTTTCACCGAGTGCGAAGGATTAAAGAACTCCAGCTTTGCTACAATCGTTGCTCCGCTTACCTGTGCAACGCGATTTAACTTCACTAAGGGCGTATTGCCGATCAGATCGGTAATGCTGTTGGCGATTTTCATAGAGCCTCCTTATCATCAGTGCGTAAAAGACAATGAATTGTAGTGGCAATATAATTAACAGATAAAGTGACTAAAAAATCTAAGGAAAGATCAATGAAGGTTTATCGCGTTGGCGGTGCTGTAAGGGACAAATTGCTGGGCCTTCCGGTAAGAGATATCGATTGGGTGGTGGTTGGCAGCACGGCTGAAGCAATGCAAGCACTAGGCTACACGCCTGTTGGTAAAGATTTCCCGGTATTTTTGCACCCGAAAACGCATCAGGAATACGCCCTTGCCCGCACCGAACGTAAATCGGGCCATGGTTACAAAGGCTTTACCGTATTTGCAAGCGCAGATGTCAGCTTAGAAGAAGACTTACTACGCCGCGACCTCACCATTAACGCCATCGCCGAAGATGAAAACGACCAGATCACCGATCCGTTTAATGGCCGGGCAGATCTGACCGCCAAATTACTCCGCCATGTCTCCCCCGCTTTTAGCGAAGACCCGGTACGTATTTTGCGCCTCGCCCGCTTCGCCGCGCGCTTTGGCTTTGATGTGGCACCAGAAACGCTCACCCTGATGCAAGAAATGGTCAGCAGCGGTGAAGTTGATCATCTGGTGGCAGAAAGGGTGTGGCAGGAATTTGCCAAGGGGCTGATGGAAGACAGGCCATCTAAAATGTTTGAAATGCTGCGCCGCTGCGGTGCGCTGGCCCGTATTGCGCCGGAAATCGACGCACTTTGGGGCGTGCCGCAACGTGCCGACTATCACCCTGAAGTCGATACCGGCGTACATGTCATGATGGTGATCGACTACTGCGCCAGCCAGAACTGGCCGCTTGCTACCCGCTTTGCCGCGCTTTGCCACGATCTGGGTAAAGCCACCACGCCAGCCAATATTTTACCAGGGCATATCGGCCACGAAGCACGCGGCGTGCCGCTGGTAGATGCTTTATGCGAAAGATTACGTGTGCCTGGCGATTGCCGCGATCTGGCCCGCATGGTTTGCCGTGAACACACCCTTATCCACACCGCAGAACAACTACGCTCCGCCACCGTACTGGAAGTCTTTCAGCGCTGCGACGCATTCAGAAAGCCTGAACGCTTTAGCCAAATGCTCGACGCCTGCTTGGCGGATGCTCGTGGGCGAGCCACATTTGAAAACTGCGAATATCCGCAAGCAGCCTATTTATTAAAGCTACTGGCCACCGCCAATACGGTAAACAGCGGCGAGATTGCCCAAGGCTGTGAGGATAAAGCGCAAATCCCGGAGAAAATCAAACAGGCCAGAATTGCGGCCATCCAAGCGGCAAAGAAATAAAAAAGCCCGCCAGTTTCCTGGCAGGCTTCCCACAATACGCAGCAAATTAATCAGACAGCAATAAACCGAGACCTTTTAGAGAGAGAATGAGAAGACAGCTGCCTGATTTGCTTGCCGCAAATTGTTAATGCCCCAAGGCCATCGTAAAGATGGCCTTGGGACTTTATCTATATAAGCTATAGATTATATGCCTTTTCACCGTGGCTGGTCACATCCAGACCTTCGCGCTCTTCTTCTTCCGGTACACGCAGGCCAATCACCAGATCAACCAGCTTAAAGGCAATAATTGAAACCACCGCCGACCATAGCAAAGTTGTGCCTACGCCGATAGCTTGTATTTTTACCTGAGCAAGAATCGAATAATCAGCAGCTACTTTATTGCTCACATAATCCCAGATGCCCGTGCCGCCCAAATCTGGCGCAGCAAATACACCGGTCAGAATGGCCCCTAAAACTCCACCCACGCCATGCACACCAAACACATCCAGCGCATCGTCCACACCCAATAAACGCTTCAAACCATGCACGCCCCACAGGCAAATCACGCCTGCCAGTAAGCCAATCACTAAAGCACCGCCTACACCCACAAAGCCGCATGCCGGGGTAATCGCCACCAGACCAGCAACCGCACCTGAAGCCGCGCCCAGTAATGAAGGCTTACCTTTAAGCACCCACTCCGCCAGCAGCCAAGACATTGTTGCTGCCGCTGTTGCCAGCCATGTATTAATAAATGCCAGAGCCGCCACACCATTGGCTTCCAGAGCCGATCCGGCATTAAAACCAAACCAGCCAAACCACAGCAATGAAGCGCCAATCATAGTCATGGTTAAGCTATGCGGTGTCATGGCTTCACGGCCAAAGCCAATGCGTTTGCCCACCATAAATGCCCCGACCAAACCTGCAACCGCAGCATTGATGTGCACCACCGTACCACCCGCAAAATCCAGCGCACCTTTTTGGAATAAGAAACCAGCCGTGGCGGTTGCCGCATCTGCCGCAGCTTGCGTGAGGTACGCATCAGGGCCAGTCCAGTACCAGACCATATGAGCCATCGGCAGGTAGGAGAAAGTAAACCAGATTGCACAAAAGGCCATCACCGCAGCAAACTTAACCCGCTCGGCAAATGCCCCCACAATCAGGCCACAGGTAATGGCTGCAAATGCACCTTGGAAAACCACATAAATCAGCTCGGAAATACCGACACCCTTAGTAAAAGTGGCCGCAATCGAATCCGGCGTTACCCCTTTGAGCATCACTTTGCTGAACGAGCCAAAGAAAGCATTGCCTTCAGTAAACGCCAGCGAATAGCCATAGACTACCCACAGCACTGAAATCATTGCAAATACAGAAAACACCTGCATCAGCACCGACAACATATTTTTAGAGCGAACCAGGCCACCGTAAAATAGCGCCAGACCTGGGATGGACATCAAAATAACCAGCGCGGTGGAAATAAACATCCACGCGTTGTCCCCTTTATTGATGGTATCCACGATGGCAACCGGTGCAGATGCTGCAATTTCGACGGCAAAACCTTGTGCCGAGACCGCACCGAGGGCAAATGCTGTAAACAATTTTTTCATCATCTCTCTCCAGCAAAGTTCAATCAGATGGCGTCTTCGCCCGTTTCACCCGTACGAATCCGCACCACGTGCTGCAGATCAAATACAAAAATTTTGCCATCGCCAATCTTGCCGGTGTTGGCTGCCTTTTCGATAACTTCCAGCGTTTGCTCCAGCTGGTCATCAGCAATAGCCACTTCCACTTTTACCTTGGGCAGAAAATCCACCACATATTCGGCACCACGATAAAGCTCGGTGTGCCCTTTCTGGCGACCAAAACCTTTCACTTCGGTTACGGTTAAGCCCTGAACGCCAATTTCCGACAATGCTTCGCGAACCTCATCGAGCTTGAACGGCTTAATAATCGCAGACACGAATTTCATGGGGTGCTCCTTATAAAAGGTGGGGACGCTCATGGATTAGCACAAAGTGTGCCAAACAAAAAAACGCTCTGTTTTCATAAAGTTAACAACTAAGCAAGCAGGTGATGCTCCAACAATAGACGTTTCATGGTGCACTGCAACTTAAATTTGCACCAGAGTAGTGCGATCTAAAAATGGCAAGCTTCTGCTAAACTTAAAGATCAAACTGACCCCGTTTTCAGACGAAAGCCCTGAACACAGCACAGAGTAAGCTCTTAGAACAACGGGCCAGGGATGAGCCGCCACCGGCATACGGTGCAGTAACAACACTGAGGATATTTAACATGCTTAAAGATAAATTTTTTGATGAAATCGCCAGCAAAATCACCGAGGCAATTGCCGCCAGCCCAGCCAAAGATATGGAAAAAAACGCCCGTGCCATGATGGCATCGGCCTTTACCAAAATGGATTTAGTCACCCGGGAAGAATTCGAAATCCAGCAAGAGGTACTGGCTCGCACACGCGAAAAAATGCATGAATTAGAAGCCCGGATCAGCGAGCTGGAAACCAGACTACACGCCAATAACCCGCAAGATGCCTTATGAGCCTGGTGTTAAAAAATATCTTTCGAAAAGTACCAGAACCTGCACAGCTCGAAACTCAACGCTTAAGGCTTGTGCTGGCAGAGCCGGCACAAGCCGCGCTCTGGGCCGGCTTTCAGCAAAAAAATCGCAGCCATCTTGCCCCTTGGGACCCGCAAAGGGATGAGGATTTCTTTACCCCCTTTGCCTGGCAGCTCCGCTTAGAAAACGCCCGCCTGCAGTACCAGCAAGGCTCAGCCATTCATTGGGTGTTACTGGATAAACAGCAGGATGAAATGTTAGGGCAATGCAGCTTTAGCAATATTGTCCGTGGCTCTTTTATGGCCTGCCATCTGGGCTATTCGCTTGCAGCATCGGCAGAAGGCAAAGGGCTGATGAAAGAAGCACTTGACGCTGCCATCGGGCATCTTTTCAGCACTCAAGATTTACACCGGATAATGGCCAACCATTTGCCGCATAATCTGCGTAGCGCCAAACTCTTGCAACGCCTGGGCTTTGAGAAAGAAGGCTATGCCCGCTCTTACTTAAAAATTGCCGGAATATGGCAGGATCATATTTTAAATTCATTGCTTAATCCGGCGCACTTGCAAGCATCAGAATAAAAACAATTCTTATTTTATTTTTAAATCAATACAATTGGCTTTTCCCTGCCTTTTGGATTCCAGATTTGAATCTGGCAAGCAGAGTTTTCAAACGCAAAAAAGCCGATCCTTTTTTTTGGGATCGGCTTTCTTACTAATGGGGTTGCGGAGCCGACCGATAAGCCGGGTTTTGTAGCCTTGAGTTACCCCAAGGTGACAGTCATTCCTCTAGGCCCAGCATTGCTGCTGGGCTCGTGCAACCTACCCGTAGACTCGGCGGGCCACCTCAACGTCTACTGCTTGGTCTTGCTCCGGATGGGGTTTACCCTGCCGTCCGTGTTACCACGTCCGCGGTGCGCTCTTACCGGCAGACCTTGCGGCCTGCATCCCTGACGGGAACACCTTTTCACCCTTACCTGATCCCAATCCGGCCTTGTATCAATAAAGGCTTTCAACTTGGGCCATCGGCGGTTCAGCTCTCTGTTGCACTTTCCGTCGCCTTGCAACGCCCGGCCGTTAACCGGCATCCTGCCCTATGGAGCCCGGACTTTCCTCCCCCATACCCTAAAAGTATGGCAGCGACTGTCTGGCCTGCTCCGCAGAGGCGGATTATCACACCTCAGCGGCTGCCTGTGCAAACGGCAATCCACTTATTTGTGATAAATCACCGGCCATTTGCTGCGCTTTAGCGATTCCACGCTGGCTGGCAGGAAAATAAGCAAATACAAAACGACGGGAAATTTCGCCATCTTCGCTATTAATCAGGCTGAGCCAAACGCTATCCTTGCCAAAAACATTGGGCTCTTGCGTCAGTTCTACCTGCTCAAAAGCGCTCACAAGCTCGCTTTTTTTCCATACTGGCACAAGCCCCAGCAGCATGATGCGCCGCTCCAAAATAGTGCCGTCAGTGTATTGCTCAGCAGGCATCACCCAGAACATCAGCCCCAGAACGATCATGGAATACCAGAACACACCAAAAAAATGATTTTCAAAATGAGCCGAATCAACCAACGGCTGCCCCCACCAGGCAGCGGCAAGCATCGCTATACCAAATATCCACCAGCCGGGTTTGCTCACTGCCCTGCTAAGCAACATCGTTTTCAAATCAGCTTCCAATGGATTTCTTCCCCAGCACGTAAAGGCACGACATTGTGTTCGCCAAATGGATAACTTGCAGGCACGGTCCAGCTTTCTTTAACCAGCGTTACTGTATCCGTGTTTTCAGGTAAACCATAAAAAGCCGGCCCGTTTTTAGATGCAAAAGCCTCTAATAAATCAAGCGCACCCACCGATTCAAACGCTTCAGCATATAAGGCCAGAGCCGCATGAGCGGAATAAATACCCGCACAGCCACAGGCGGCTTCTTTGGTGTGC
The DNA here is from genome assembly GCF_003952345.1 of Iodobacter ciconiae. NCBI lineage: Bacteria > Pseudomonadati > Pseudomonadota > Betaproteobacteria > Neisseriales > Chitinibacteraceae > Iodobacter > Iodobacter ciconiae. Next base: position 2,699,890 of record NZ_CP034433.1, read on the forward strand.
CTGGCGTGAGGCGCGCTGTCGGTTCCCAGGAAGAATTTCTTGCTGCCGGATGTCACCGCAGCCAGCAGCGCACGGCGATGTTCTTCACGCTTAAGTACTGGCAAACAATAATGGTGAGGACGAATTCCGCCGGTAAACAGCGCATTGCGGTTCATTAATAGGTGCTGCGGTGTCACCGTGGCGGCGATATTCGGGCCCGCTTTCAGCACATATTCAGCCGCTTGTTTGGTGGTGATATGTTCAAACACAATTTTTAACTTAGGCAATCTTTGTTGCAGCACCATCAGCACGCTATCAATAAATGCCGCTTCACGATCAAATACATCTATCTGCGGATCAGTCACCTCACCGTGCACCAAAAATGGCAAACCCAGCTCGGCCATTTTCTCTAAGGCGGGCATCACTTTATCAAAATTAGTTACGCCAGAATCCGAATTGGTCGTAGCGCCCGCCGGATAAAGCTTCACCGCTTTAACAAAGCCACTTTGCTTGGCTTTAGCAACTTCTTCGGCCGTTAAATGATCGGTTAAATACAGCACCATCAGGGGATCAAACTGCGCACCTGCAGGCAGTGCTTCTAAAATTCTTTGCCGATAAGCAAATGCGGCATCCACCGTTGTAACAGGTGGTTTTAAATTAGGCATGACAATTGCGCGGGCAAATTCTTTAGCAGTATGCGGTAAGACAGCAGCCATTAAACTGCCATCACGCAGATGCAAGTGCCAGTCATCAGGGCGAATAATGGTGATTGATTTGCTCATATAGTGATTCTCAATATTTATAAATAGTTTTATTGTTTTTTTAACGTTTACGAATCAAAAATAGAAATTTACCATCTTGCGGCCAGGTCTCAATGAGCTCATGTCCTGTCTGGCGGCAAAAAGCAGTGAAATCTGCCGGCGTCGCAGGATCGGTACAAATCACATGCAGCACTTCACCACTTTGCATCGTGGCAAGAGCCTTTTTGGTACGCAAGATGGGCAAAGGGCAGTTCAGGCCGCTTAAATCAGCGGCTTGCTGGTGCTCTGGGCGGCTGGACATGGCTGACTCCGGACAAAAGACCCCCATTGTAGCAAGCTAGTCAAGCCCTGCTGCAATCGTGTGCAGGAGAAGGCCACCGACGCGGTAAATAGAATCTTCTTTAGTGAACAAATACCATCACAAAACCATTTAGCACGCGCTTAAGTCTGGCTTCATCGTCCTGTGATTAAATGCCTTCATTCATTCACATCACTAAGAGAAACAGCATGAAAATCGCTCACTTACTGACTATTGCCACATTAGCCATTTCTTCGCTAGCCATAGCTGACAGCGATTACCTCTGCACCACCCACTCTAAAACAGAATGGGTGGCTGGCAGCGATGCTCACGCCAAAATCGTTGCCATGGGCTACAAAGTGAAAGAATTCAAAGAGTCTGGCAATTGCTACAAAATTGAGGGCTGGGATAAAAACGGCCAGAAAGTGGATGTTTACTTCGATCCAAAAACCCTGGCCGTTGTGCGCTCCAAAATCGATCATTGATACTTTATTTCAAAACAGGGGAACAGCCAGCCACATTTTTACCGTGCGCTGTACCATTGTTATAACTACAACTCAGTGCAATTTTGCCGCGGTGCAAAGTTGCACTTTTTACATGGGCAGTTGCCCCGGCTTCTCTCTTTTACTATTTACAAATTTCTTACAAAATATTTATGTAAAAATAGTACTAAATAAACCCACCGCTTTGAGTAGAAACAGACAGCAGCCGTCCTGCCATAAAGGATAAACAATGCCCCATACCGATCCCACCTCCGAAGTGCACAAACATACCTCGGCAGCCACCCGCAGTACGTGGGTCAGCGTAATCGTCAATATTATTCTGGCCAGTGCACAGGTTGTGATCGGGCTATTTGCCCACTCACAGGCACTGATCGCTGACGGGATTCACTCACTCTCTGATCTGGTATCCGATGGAGTGGTGCTCTTTGCCAGTCATCACAGCAAAAAAGACGCAGATGAAGACCACCCCTATGGGCACCAGCGTTTTGAAACTGCCGCCTCACTGATTATTGGCCTGATTTTACTGGCCGTGGGCATTGGCATGCTTTGGGCTGCATTCAATAAGCTGGAAGCTCCTGAAACTATCCAGAAAGTGCACGTTGTCGCGCTATGGGTAGCGGGCGCGGCACTAATCTCTAAAGAACTGCTGTTCAGATACATGCTCAGCGTGGCCAAACGGGTGAAATCCAGCATGTTGGTAGCCAACGCCTGGCACGCCCGCTCGGATGCGGCATCATCGCTGGTCGTTAGCTTGGGCATTATCGGTAATCTGCTTGGCTACCCTATTCTGGACCCGATTGCGGCGCTCTTAGTCGGCTTTATGATCAGTAAAATGGGCTGGCAATTCAGCTGGGATGCGCTGCATGACTTAATGGACAGAGCCGCCGACGATGATGAAGTTCAGGCCATCAGGCAAACACTGTTAACTACGCCAGGCGTACTGGGCGTGCATGACCTGCGCACGCGTAAAATGGGTGACATGATTGTGGTGGATGCCCATCTCGAAGTAGAAGCACTCATTACCGTAGAAGCGGGCCACGATATTGCCGTAGGCGCCCGGCAACGCGTTATGCAGCGGCACCGGGTGCTCAATTTAATGACCCACCTTGATCCGTCTCAAAGACCGGATTTAGACCATCAACCCCCGGCCTGAGAACAGGGCCTGCTTTAACAAAATATATTTTTTAGGTACCCAAACTTAAGTCTCGCTTAATGATGCTGTGTTGAAATGCAAGCTCTTCATCACTCCACCACTAAGGAATTATTATGAAAATCACGACCCTGCTTGCCCTTGCCACCCTCGCGGCTTCTTCCCTGTCCATGGCCAGCGCCAATTGCACACCGCACCCTAAAGCTGAGTGGCTCAGCTCAAGTGATGCTCAGAGCAAGATTGTAGCCATGGGTTACAAAATCAAAAAATTCAAAACATCCGGCCAATGCTACGAAATCTACGGCTGGAATAAAGAAGGCAAAAAAGCCGAAGTCTATTTCGATACCAAAACACTGGAAATCGTCAAATCCGAAATTGGTGATTAATTTAATACGGGCAGATCAAGAGGGGTGGGCACTTCCCACTTCCTCTCCGTTTAAGTAACGGTAATGATTCCGGCTGCAAATGCCTGACCGGGCTTTCGCTAGAGCCTCCCCTGAAAAATGCATACGCTGGCTTTACTTAAGTAGCAAGAAGGATCCGAATGAATCGAGTTAAAGTATGGGACCCGCTCGTGCGCATTTTGCACTGGAGCCTCGCTATTGCGGTGTTAGGTAATTTTCTAAACGAAGAAGGCGCGATCTGGCACCGCTGGGAAGGCTATACGGCGCTGGGTATTGTATGCACCCGCATAATCTGGGGATTTATCGGCAGCCGCCATGCCCGCTTTAGCGACTGGTTTCCTACCCCCAAACGCGTCATTCCCTATTTACAAGCCATGCGCCGGGGCCAGCACCCGCGTTTTCTTGGCCATAACCCGGCAGGGGCGGTCATGATGCTGTTTTTACTGATCATGACCCTCGCCATGGGGGGCACAGGCTATATGATGGGAACAGATGCTTTTTTTGGCGAAGAATGGCTGGAAGAATTACATGGCACGCTGGCTTACATACTTTTGGGCGGCGTGGGTCTACACATTGCAGCAGCACTTTTAGAAAGCTGGCGACATAAGGAAAATCTGCCTGCAGCCATGGTGCACGGTTATAAAAGGGCAGAAGCACCGGCAGAGGAAAATAGCTGAGCATCCCTGCTTATTTAAAGTACTTCAGCTTTAAAGCGGCCAAAGTATTAGAACCCTGAAGAGCGCAATATTTCACAGAGAAAAACAGAGACTACCCGGTTTTCTCTGTGCGCTTTATGCCCTGCATTTTTCTCTGAGGTTCAGAATTTGGCTATCGATCAAAACTCACTCCAAAAAATTTTGCCGGTCAGGCCCGGGTTTCCCTTGCCCAAACCACATAAGGATATCCATGCGCTTACTACTGGTTGAAGATGACGCCCTCCTGGGCGATGGCATTGCCGAAGGCTTAAGTGATGCGGGTTTTGTCGTCGACTGGCTAAAAGACGGGGAATCGGCAAGGCTGGCCTTAATGACCGAACACAGCTTCGATGGCGTGGTGCTTGATATCGGCTTGCCACGCATGGATGGTTTGCAACTTTTAGCATGGATACGCCGTGAGCGCGCCCATCTGCCGGTGCTGCTGCTCACCGCCAGAGACAGCATTGAAGACCGGATCAAAGGCCTGGATGCAGGGGCGGACGATTACCTGATCAAACCCTTTGCCCTGGGGGAGCTCTGCGCACGGGTACGTGCCCTGGTGCGCCGAGGCAAAGGCAAACACGATGGCGAGCTATGCTGGCAGGATCTGGTGCTCGACCCCGTACATCAATCGGTACAGCAGGCAGGCCAGATACTTAATCTAACCGCAATGGAGTACCGCCTGCTGCACCTTTTGATGGCTAATCATCCTCATTATTTATCGCGCCCTCAGTTTGAAGAAAAACTTTACGGCTGGCAGCAAGATATTGAAAGCAACACACTGGATGTACATCTCTCGCATTTACGCAAAAAACTAAGCAATGTAGTAATTCGCAATGCGCGTAATCTGGGATGGCGGCTGGAAGAAAAAGAATGAAAAACTGGCTGCAAAGCGCTTCACTTGCCACTCGGCTTACCCTGCTGGTGCTGCTGCTCACCTCGCTAACCTGGGCAGCGTTTAGCGCCGTGCTGCTGTATGAAACCCACGATGAAATCAGTGAATTACTGGATAAACAGCTCTACGTTTACACCGATCTGCTATGGCAAAGTCTGGGGGATGACGATGACTTACAATTTAGCCCGCTCCGAAAACCCGACCATCTGCCCCGGGTTGCATTCAGCCTCTATAGCCATAGCGGACAATTACTTCTGTCCAGCAGTGAACACGCCCTGCCTTTTCAGGAAAAACCAGAAAAAAAAACCCAGACCATTGAACTCGATGGCAACCACTGGGAAATCGCAGTTCGTCAGGATGATGAACGTCAGCTCATTGTCGGCGAGCCTCACCAAAAGCGTGACAAACTGATTGACGAAATTGTGGCCTATGTTGGCCTGACGGCCGGGCTGGCCCTGGCTATTTTACTACCGCTCTTACTGCTGGCCATCCGCCATGGTCTGTTGCCACTCAAAGCGGTCGATGCCGAACTTGCCCGCCGCGCCCCCGATAATCTGGAAGCACTCACTTTGCCTGTGCCGCGTGAAATTGCACCACTGCGCAATCGCCTCAATACACTCTTTGCACAGGTAAGCGCCACACTGGAAAAAGAGCGGCGCTTTACTGCCGATGCCGCACACGAGCTTCGCACACCTCTGGCTGGATTACGCGTACAAATCGAGCTGGCCCAGAGCAGCCCACGCCCGGCCGCCCGCGAAAAAGCATTAAAACAGGCCCTGCTGGGTGTAGATCGCAGCACCCATTTGGTGGCTCAGCTATTAGAAATGGCAAGGCTGGACTACGCAGCGATAGAAACCGGGCTCAATATTGATATGGAGCAGCTTGCCAGGCAAGCACTGCAAGACGCAGGACTGGAGCAAAGCTGTTTGCAAACGGAAAACGTTTACCCCTGGCGGGGGCATGCCGGATTACTGGCTCTGCTGCTTCGCAACTTACTTGATAATGCCAGGCGTTATGCCGGAGAAAATGCAGCAATTACGCTCAGACTCAATCAAAATAGTATCTGCATCAGCGATGATGGCCCCGGCGTTCCACCCGAAGTATTAACACGCCTGGGAGAGCGTTTTTACCGCCCGCCCGGGCAAAACCAGACAGGTGCAGGGCTGGGCTTATCAATCGTATACAGAATTGCCGAGTTACACCAAGCCAGCATCTCCCTAGCAAGCGATCAAGGCTTCCAGATAACGATACGTCAGGAAAAGTAAGATGCCACATCAGCACGATCACCCCCATGATCAGCCCGGCGGGCATAATGAGCACCACGATCACAGCTTTGATCACGCCCATCATCACCACGATCACGGCAAGCCCAGCTCGCAAAAAAGGCTGTTACTGGCTCTGATCATCACGGGTGGCTTTGGCATCATTGAATTAATTGGCGGTGTAATGACCGGCTCGCTGGCGCTGATTTCAGATGCAGGCCACATGTTTACCGATACTGCCGCACTGCTCCTTGCCCTGATCGCCAATATTATCGGCCAGCGCCCTGCCAACACCGCTAACTCCTATGGCTATGCCCGTGCCGAAGTGATAGGCGCACTCATCAACAGCCTTGCCATGATTGCCCTGGTGGTATGGATTGTGGTCGAAGCGGTGAGCCGTCTGCTCGCCCCGCAGCCAATCAACGGCATGGGCGTGATGATTATTGCGGTGATCGGGCTGGTCGTAAATATCATCTCCGCCTGGCAGCTCTCGCATGATCACGACAATATGAACAGCCGTGCGGCAATGATTCATGTGCTGGGTGATTTACTGGGGTCTGTAGCGGCCATCACCGCAGGTGCAGTGATTTACTTTACCGGCTGGCAAGCGATTGATCCGATTTTATCGGTTGTCGTTTCCATGCTGATTTTGCGCTCGACCTGGAACCTGCTCCGCCAGGCAACCCATGTTTTAATGGAAGGTGTACCGCAGCACTTGAATTTAGAAGAAATTGGCAATGCACTGGCGGCAGAAAAAGGGGTGGTGCAGGTCAATGATCTGCATATCTGGAATATATCGGGTGGCAAAGTGGCATTATCAGCGCATATCGTGATTGAAAAGCCTGAAACCTGGCCCTTGCAGCTTCAGCACATCAACCACATGCTGGGCGAGCATTACGATATCCAACATATTACCCTGCAGGCTACATGGTTTAGTATTCGCCCCACGCGTAGTATTCCTATCCGCCGCATCCCACACTAGGCTCTGCTGACATCCGTTTGGCTCCTGCGTTGCACCAAACACAGCGGCAAAAAAACACCAGCGGGGCCTGACGGGCACGCTTTAAATTATTGTTTAAGGATCAATATGCAACGTTTTCTTCTAGTCGCCCTGCTGGCCCTGCCAAATCTTGCCAGTGCATCCGAATACAGCAATGCCCCGCCACCGGGCGTAGAGCGCAATAGCGGAACAACTTTCTCACACCTGCTAAAAGAGACGCCACAGCCCATCCCGCAAGAAAAAGAATTCACCAGAGCAGACCCGGAAAAGCTTCAAAAATGGCAGGAATTTAGTGCTAACTACGACTCCAGAATGAATAAATTTGAAGTTGCACTCGATAGTATTGTGGTCGGAGAAGATGACATTATTCGCTATGCAGCCGCCGTAACCAGCAAGGGTAGCAAGGTGAGAAATGTCAGCTTTGAGGGAATTGATTGCAAAACCAATCAATATCGCAGCTATGCCTACTTAAGCGGCAATCAATGGCAAAACCTCAACCGCCCGTGGGAGGCGATTTTTAAAGGCAAACGCAATGGCTATCAATACAAACTGGCCAAAGAGTTTTGCTGGGGAGACGCGCCAACCACGGTAGAAAACATCGTTAACTCAATGACATCGAACGAACTACCGAAGATAGTTCGCTAGGCGCAAAATGGAGGGCAGGCTTTGCCCTCACAAATTACCCCCCCATCAACACCATATTGTCGCGATGAATCAGCTCTGATTCATCGATATACCCCAGGGTAGCCTCGATCTGCCCTGTGGGTAAGCACATAATGCGGCGGGTTTCGGCAGCACTGTAATTGGCCAGACCACGGGCAATTTCTAAGCCACTGGCATCCACACAGCTCACCACATCGCCACGCAGAAAATCACCAAGCGCTTCTTTTACACCAATTGGCAACAGGCTGGAGCCCTGTAAACGCAGCGCCCGTACTGCCCCTGCATCCAGCACCACACTACCTTTAAGCTGCAGATGATCAGCAATCCATTGTTTTTTGGCCGCGAGCGGTGTTGATTGGGCAGTTAACTGGGTACCAATCCGCTCACCCCGGGCAAGACGCGCTAAGACATCCGGCTCCCGTCCGCAAGCAATCACGGTTGACGCGCCACTTCTGGCAGCACGCTTGGCAGCAATAATCTTGGTATACATGCCGCCCGTGCCCACGCTGGATCCTGCGCCGCCCGCCATATCTTCCAGGCTGGCGTTCCCTGCTTCTGCCTCTTTAACCAGCCTGGCATCAGGATTGGAGCGGGGGTCCGCTGTATAAAGCCCGGTTTGATCAGTGAGAATAATCAGCGCATCGCCTTCGATCAGATTGGTCACCAAAGCACCCAGGGTATCGTTATCGCCAAATTTAATTTCGGCGGTAACCACCGTATCATTTTCATTGATGATGGGAATCACGCCCAGATTCAGTAAAGTCATCAAGGTTGAGCGGGCATTTAGATAGCGGGTACGATCGGCCAGATCTTCATGTGTCAGCAGAATTTGTGCTGTTTTCAAGCCGTAAGCGCGAAAAGCACTCTCATAAGCTTGGCACAGCCCCATTTGCCCAACCGCCGCAGCAGCCTGTTTTTCGTGCACTGACGTCGGTTTTTGCGACCAGCCCAAACGCGCCACCCCTTCGGCAATGGCGCCTGAGGAAACCAGCACCACCTGTTTGCCCATTTTCGAGACTTCGGCAATTTCCTGCGCCCAGCGCAAAAGGGCAGCGTGATCGAGGCCACGGCCTTCATTAGTAACCAGGCTGGAGCCAACTTTCACCACAATACGGTGTGCGGCGTGAATAATGCTCTGCGACATTGCTATTTCCTTATGCGAGGATGAGCATTATACCGGCCGGATGTCAGATTAAGCAGTATCACGTGACTAAACCATTAACCCCATACTTTATGAGCTTGCCACAATGCGTTTTAGCAAACCCATCCTCTTTATTACCTGTTTACTGCCTATGGCCTGGATTTTATTTGCAACAGGGCAAGCCATTAATCCAATTGAATTTTTAACCCGGCAAACCGGCACATGGACACTGAATTTCCTGCTGATTACCCTTGCAGTTACTCCGCTTCGCCGCCTTAGCGGCTACGGAAAACTGCTTCTTTACCGCCGTATGCTCGGGCTTTATGTGTTTTTTTACGCCTTTATCCACGCGCTGACGTTCTTTGCATTCGATCATGGCTTAGACCCGGCCGCTATCTGGCACGACGTGATCAAACGCCCTTTTGTTAGCGTTGGGTTTTTAGCTTTTGTCTTGCTCATTCCACTGGCCGCCACATCGAATCAAGCGGCGATCCGCAAATTAAAGCGCCAGTGGCAACGCCTGCATAAGCTGGTTTATCTGATTGCGGGCCTGGGTGTGCTGCATTATCTGTGGCTGGTAAAACGGGATTTAACAACCCCTCTTATCTACGCAGCTATTTTAGGATTGCTATTTCTGATGCGCACGCCAATGGCGAGGCGATTGGATGGGATGCTGAAGCTAAAAGGTCTTTAGTAAAAACATATAAACCCCAGGTTCTGTAGGCACAGAGCACTCAGAGATAAAAAGCAGAACACCAAGAATTCATAAAAGAAGATTGAGGTTTATTTATCTCGAATATTTAAGTCGTCATCTCCGAATGCATTTATCGGAGATCCGGTGAAAACACTGAATTCCCGTCAGAGCAATAAAACTGAATAGTCAGAACCTCCCTTAGTGGTTTCTCTGTGTGCTGCTTTTTAACTTCCCGCTCTCTGTGTCTACAAACCTTTTTTGTCTTTTTACCCAGGAGGGATAAGAAAGCGGGTGATATCGATTCCCCATTTATCTGGTAATTCATGCCCCATAATCCGGTCTGCCCCGCCCAGCCCCATGGATCTTGATAAGTCGATTTCCACCGGCGGAATATAAGTATTAGCCTTGGTACTAAAAATAGCTTTGACTCTTGGCATTAATAAATTGCCTTCGTTTTGCTCCAGCACCACCGCCAAACGCCCTGACTCCAATTTCACCAGAGAGCCCACAGGATAAATACCTACAGTGCGCATAAAGGCTTGAACCAGTGTTGGATTAAAGTGAAATTTGCTCCATTCCCATAGTTTTTTCAAACCCTCCGATGGAGGCATGCCTGTGTGGTAACAACGATCGGATGTAATTGCATCATAAACATCCACCACCGATGCCATTTGTGTTAATTGGGTAATATTTTCACCGGGTAATTTATGCGGATAACCACTACCATCCATGCGCTCATGATGGTGAAGTGTAATTTCTAATGGAATTTCACCAATTGAATCAACCTGCGACAATATCTTAAAGCCCTCCATTGGATGAGAGCGCATTATTTCAAATTCAGCTTCTGTCAGGCGTCCCGGTTTATTTAAGATTTCATTGGGCACCATAATTTTTCCTGTATCGTGCAATAAACCGCCAATACCGGCTTGCCGAATTAATTCGGCAGGAAAATTCATACTTTTAGTAAACGTCACCATCAAAGTACAGACGCTCACCGAATGTAAAAAAGTATATTCGTCTTTATCTTTAATTCCCGATAAGCCTAATAAAGCACTGCTATTACGCAAAATAGAATCAGTAATAGCCTCAACAACTTCTTCCACGTCATCCATTTGAATCGCTTTGCCCATCCGCGCGTCCTGCATAACCGTGCGCACCAGATTATGTGCCTGCTTATGAATCCGCTTAGCGCGACTCATTTCCTCGGTAGTGGAGACTTGGATAACCGGAGCAGGTGCAATAGCGACCTTGACCATTTCGGCTTCAATGGATGCATTCACCTCTTCTACAGTAGGTGCATGAGCATAATCAAGCCCGCGCTCGGTATCGATGTAAACCTCGCGAGCGCCTGAAGCAAGAATCTTTTGTAAATCATCCTCAGTTTTTACTACAAACTGCTTACGCAAAAATGGATGATCCATCCAGTCCACATTCAGATCATGGATATACATGCCGATCTTCAGCACTTCCGTGGGTATTTTCTTGATCATAGCCAGTTACAATATGGATTGTTTCTTCATCTTAAACCAAGCTTAGCTCCCCGCACATGTACAAATTAACTTTCATTAACTTACAAGATACCAGCTATCTGGAATGCACCGCCCAAGCAGAAAGTATGCTTATTTCTGCTGTCAGAACATTAGTTAGTGATGGAAAATTACAACTGGCATGGCGTTGTGGTCAGGGAACCTGTGGTGCATGTAAAGTACGTTTAGAGCATGCAGCTAGCGGCAGCATGACTTTACTGGGTAGCAAAGAAAGAAACGTGATGATCCGCCATGCGGGGCTGGCCGCTAATTCCCCGCTTCTGGTGACCGATACGCCTGATCTGGTGCGCCTGGCCTGCCATATTCAAATCAATAGTGATTTAACGATTTATGTCGGGTGATGATTAGGGTGCTGATCAGAGGCCGAAAAGATCTGCAGGTACAGAAGAACAGAAAGAATACTAAAAAGACTAAATAACTGGTGCTCTTGGGCCATCTCAAGCCGCCCCCATCCTGCGGCTAATCACCCTTGTGGCTTCCAGTAATCTTTGTACCAGCTCGCTTTCTGCGCTGGGTTGCAGGGTGGATGAAGATGAGCCCACTACAGTTACTACACCAATAATCTGATTGCGCGCATCAAATACCGGGGCAGAGATCGCATCAACGCCGCTGATCAGCAGGCCTTGAATGCTGTGCCAGCCCTGGCTGCGAATTTTTGCTAACAGCATATTGATTTCCTGAGCGCCGCTCTTGGTAATCGCCGCCTCCTGTAGTAAACGCTTCAGCTCCTGCTCGGGTAAATATGCACTAAACACAAAACCCGTAGCCGATTTAAACGCGGGCAGTACCGATCCCACCTGGGTAATCAGGCTAATGGATCTAAGCGCCTGCTCAACTTGCACCACCGTTGCACCCTTATTTCCCCATACCGCAAAAAACACCGTTTCATTCAGCTGATCACGCAAATTTAAAAGGTAAGGCGTGGCAACTTTTAATACATCCATTTTACCCAGCGCAATCAGGCCGACCCGCAGCGCTTCTTGGCCCAGAGCGTAATGATTACTGGCTAAATCTTGCTCGGCAAAGCCAGTAGCCATTAACGCCTGCAAATAGCGATGCACCTTGCTGGCAGGCATTTGCAAATGCTCCGCCAGCTGGGTCAGGGACGTGGCCGGGGCCAGATCGGCCAGCGCTTTTAATACCTGAGCTGCCACCTCTGCCGAGCCCACACTTTGCCGTCTGTCATTTTCTGCCATGCTGTGTTTATCACTGAAATCCGATGGGCGTTTATAACTTGACGAGTATTTAAAATCAAATTATGTTTTGCGTAAACCAATTACGCATAACGTAAAAAGGATACGCCATGTCACGCGCTACTTTGACCTACCTTTCAGGGTTTGGAAATGAATTTGCCAGCGAGGCATTGGCCGGTGCCTTGCCAGAGGGGCAGAACTCACCGCAAAAAGCCCCCTATGGCTTATACCCCGAGCAGTTTTCTACCAGCGCCTTTACCGTGCCACGTGCCGAAGCCCGTCGTACCTGGATGTATCGTATTTTGCCATCTGCCGCGCACGGCAAATTTGAGCGCTTGGAAAAACAACGCCAGGGCTGTCAATCAGGGGCCATCACTCCTAACCGCCTGCGCTGGAATCCCTTGCCGATTCCTGATGCGGCTACTGATTTTATCGACGGCCTGATTACCATGGCTGCCAATAGCGATGCGCCGCAGGGCATTACCATCCATCTTTACCGCACCAATTGCTCCATGCAGCGCGCATTTTTTAATGCCGATGGTGAAATGCTGATCATGCCCGAGCAAGGCCGGCTGCGCCTTGTTACCGAGCTGGGTATTTTAGAAATAGAACCCGAAGAAATAGCGGTGATTCCACGCGGTATGAAGTTTAAAGTGGAGCTATTAGATGACACGGCCAGAGGTTATCTCTGTGAAAACCACGGCTCCCCTTTCCGCATTCCCGATCTGGGCCCCATCGGCAGCAACGGCCTTGCCAATCCGCGAGATTTTTTAATACCAGTTGCGGCCTACGAAGATGTGGATCAGCCGACACAGTTAGTGCAAAAATTCTTAGGTGAATTCTGGGCTACCACCATGAACCATTCACCCTTTAATGTGGTGGCCTGGCACGGCAACAGCGTGCCGTATAAATATGATCTGCGCCGCTTTAACACCATAGGCACTGTGAGTTACGACCATCCGGACCCTTCTATCTTTACCGTGCTCACATCGCCATCGGCCGTGACTGGCCAGGCCAATTGCGACTTTGTGATTTTCCCGCCACGCTGGATGGTAGCTGAAAACACCTTCCGCCCACCTTGGTTTCATCGTAATCTTATGAACGAGTTTATGGGCCTGGTGCGTGGTGAGTACGATGCCAAGGCCGGTGGCTTTGTACCTGGCGGCTGCTCCTTGCATAACGTCATGAGCGCCCACGGGCCGGATGCCATAACTTTTATCAATGCCAGTAGCGCAACACTAAAACCACAAAAAATCGAGCACACTATGGCGTTTATGTTTGAAACCCACAGCGTGATTCGTCCAACACAATACGCCCTGGAATGCGAGCAGCTTCAAACAGACTACGACGACTGCTGGGCAGACATGCCCAAAACATTTAATAAAAACCAGATTTAAATTGAACCCCAAAAATCTGTTAAAACTCAGAACGTAGAAAGGCCAAGTTAAAACCCTAAAGTCTGCGGACACAGAGAACACAGGGTTAAAAAGCAGCACACGGAGAAAACCTTAGCAGGACTTGGTTTTTCTCTGTGTGCTCTGTGTTCTCCCCGATCTCTGTGTCTGCAGAACTTTTTATATAAAACCCAACGGAGCCTCTCATGACTTCCACTACATATCGCCTCAGCTGGGTTACTTCTGCTAATGATCACCGTGATTTCCCATTGCAAAACCTGCCTTTCGGGATTTTTAGCCCAGAGGGCTTGCCGCCGCGTGGCGGGGTGGCGATTGGTGATTTTATTTTTGATTTGCAAACTGCAGTTGAGAACAGCTTATTTAGCGGCGAAGCACTGAGCGCTGCGCAAGCGGCCAGCGGCAAATCGCTGAATGCTTTTTTCTCCCTGCCAGGCAATGCAAGGCTGGCACTGCGTGAGCGGCTGTTAGAGCTGCTTGATACCGATTACGCCCAGCTTAAAAACCTGCAAGCACAAGGCGAAGCCCTGCTGCGCCCTGCCAGCGTTTGCAAAATGCACTTACCCGCCAAAATCGGCGATTACACCGATTTTTATACCGGCATTCATCACGCGATCAATGTGGGTAAATTATTCCGCCCGGATAATCCACTGCTGCCTAATTACAAATACGTGCCGATTGGCTACCACGGCCGCTCTTCCACCATTTATCCAAGCGGCCTTGCCGTGCGCCGCCCTATGGGCCAAACGCTCAAACCAGGCCAGGAAGTTCCAGCGCACACCCCATCGGCCCGTTTAGATTACGAGCTGGAGCTGGGAATCTGGATTGCAGGCAACAACCAGCAAGGCGAGGCAATCCATATTGCCGATGCCTACAAGCATATTGCGGGCTTTTGCTTACTGAACGATTGGTCGGCACGTGATTTGCAAGCCTGGGAATACCAGCCGCTTGGGCCGTTTCTGGCTAAAAACTTTGCCACCACCGTATCCCCCTGGGTAGTCACGGCCGAAGCGCTTGCGCCTTATCGCACTGCTCAGCCCGCCCGCCCTGAGGGCGACCCTCAACCGCTGCCTTATCTTTATGATGCCGCCGATCAGACCAATGGCGCTTTTGATATCGAGCTGGAAGTACTGCTACACACCACAGCACAAAAAGCCCAGGGCCTGCCACCGCATCGTCTGGGGCTATCCAACACACTGAATATGTACTGGACCGTGGCGCAGCTGATTACCCATCACACCGTAAACGGCTGCAGCTTGCGCTCCGGCGATTTACTCGGCACCGGCACCTTATCCGGCCCGACGTCTGATTCACTGGGCAGCCTGCTGGAGCTGAGCAATGGCGGCAAGCAAGCGATCAAGCTCGATTCCGGCGAAGAGCGCTGCTTTTTAGCTGACGGCGACGAAATCATCATGCTGGCCCGCTGCAAAAAAGACGGCCACCCCAGCATCGGCTTCGGCGAATGCCGTGGTGTGATTTTAGCTGCGAAGTAACTGGCAAAAAGGTTTAGGAGAATGAAACGCCATTTGCTCTAAGCAATTTTTTGACTTTTGTAGACCACGAATAAAAACAATGACCGCTCTCTCGGCACGGGGCTTAAGAATCCCCTTGAAGCACGCCGAAACGAGGAACAAGCGGGCGGGGTTTCGGCGAGGACTGTTTGAGCGAAGCGAGTTCCGCAGCCGCCGCTCGATTGTCCGCAGATGAGGAGCTTTCGTGCTTCGTGGGGTCGCCTTCTTTGCTTACTTTCTTGGCGAAGCAAGAAAGTAAGGCCCACGTGGGGGACTCCCGCACAAAAATCAACGTGCAGCAGGCACTAAAAAGGTCTTTTTGTATTTTGCTTAGGGTCTGTTGACGTTTCACATCGGTAGCCATAAAAATGCGCACGCCATGGCTATGACACTTTCATAATTTCGCTTCAACTTGTCATATCGGAATGCCACTGCGCGGTAATGCTTCAATCGCGCAAAAGCATTCTCGACCAAATGTCGATAGCAATACAGCCCACGATCTAGATCCACATTCCCTTTGATTGAATTACGTTTTCTGGGAATCACTGATCGCGCACCCTGCGCAGAAATCAGCCCTCGAAGGTACTCACTATCGTACCCCTTATCTGCGATGATCACTTCGGCTGAAGGCAGTTGGGCAATCAGCTCTGGGGCGGCAGTACAATCATTAATCTCGCCTCCGGTAATTTCGAAGGCAATCGGCAAACCATAAGCATCTACCGCCAAATGAATTTTGCTGGTGTTCCCTGCACGGCTTTTGCCAATCGCTTCAGATTGATCGCTGGCCGCCCCGGCGCTGTGTTGATGCGCCTTGGCATAGCTACCATCAATGAATACCCATTCAAAATCGGGGTCGATCAGTAAGGCTTTGAAAATATTGAGCCATTTCCCAGCTACAGACCAAGCATTAAAGCGTTTATAGACTGAATTCCATTCACCAAAGGCGCTGGGTAAATCCCGCCACGGGCAGCCAACGCGCATGCGGTAAAACATTCCTTCGACGGTAATTCGTAAATCAGGCTTGTTGTAAATGGTGTGTTGAAGCAGAATCTTTTCTAGCTTCGACCAAAGCTCGTTACTGAGCATTAATCGGGGCATCGCAAACCTGCAGGGGAAATGGTGTAGGAACCTGAATTCTGCGGGTTTGCATCCATCATTGCATGACTTTAGCTTGAAACGTCAACAGACCCTAGTAAATCCGGCAGGTTTCACCCGCTCTGTGACAAATATAAATAAGGCTTAAGCATGGAACTCTACGGCTATTACCGCTCTACCTCGTCCTACCGGGTACGGATTGTGCTGGCGCTCAAAGGGCTGGCTTATGCAGCCGTGCCGGTCAACCTGCTCAAGGGCGAGCAAAAAGACACGGCTTATCTCAGCGTCAATCCACAAGCTCGCGTGCCTGCTTTACTGGATCAGGCGCAGAAAGCGATGATCCAGTCGCCTGCGATTATCGAGTACCTGGAAGAGCGCTATCCGGAAACACCGCTGCTGCCCAAAGATTTATTTGAGCGAGCCAGGGTTCGCGGCCTGGCGGCGCTGATCGCTTGCGATGTACACCCGCTGCATAACGTCAGCGTGCTTAACTATCTGCGCCAACATCATCAATGCGGGGAAGACGATATTACCGCGTGGATTAATGAATGGATCAGCCAAGGGCTGGTGGCCGTTGAACAATTAATTGGCGAGAGCGGCTATTGCTTTGGCGAAACCAGCCTGGCCGATGCCTATCTGATCCCCCAGCTCTACGCCGCCCGCCGCTTTAATGTGCCACTGGATGCTTACCCAAAGATATTAAGAGTTGAAGCACTCGCCAATGCACACCCGGCTTTTATAGCAGCCCACCCGCAGAATCAGGCAGATAGCCCGGATTAAATCGGAAACCAGCAAACCCAAGTCTTGAAACACAGAGGACACAGAATGGCACGGAGAAAAACGATTTCTTCACCAAGTCCTTATACCTTGCTACTTCACCATCAGAACTTCTCTAAATATTTTAAAACCGTCGTTCAGCTTTAAAGATAACGCGGCATACATTGCAAGTTTACCTTCACCTGGATTTGCTTTTCTCCGTGATCCTCCGTGTTCTCCTTCACTCCGTGTTTCAAGATTTGGGTTTTATGTAAGTCAACATAAAGGAATCGACATGCAAAAAGCGCTTTGGACGCCCTCGCCTGAGCAAGTTGCCGCTACGCAGATGGATGCGTTTCGCCGCTATATTAATCAGGCACATCAGCTGCAGCTGAGCGACTATACACAGCTGCATGCCTGGAGCGTGGCGCATCGGGTGGCGTTCTGGCTGGCGATTGTCGAGTTCTTTGCGATCAAATTCAGTCAGCCTGCCAGCGAAGTACTCACAGAAAACTCGGCCATGCCAAGCGCCAGTTGGTACAGCCAGACCAAGCTTAACTTTGCCGAACATCTGCTGCGCCGCCGTGATGCCTATCCGGCACTTATTTCTATTGGCGAGGATGGCTCGCGCGAAGTACTGAGCTATCAGGACCTCGCAGCCCATGTAGCCGGTTTGCAAAAGAGCCTGATTGAGGCCGGTGTAGGCTATGGCGACCGGGTAGCGGCCATGATGCCCAACACCTGGCAAACTGTCGTCGGCGCACTAGCCACGGCCAGCCTGGGCGCAATATGGTCTTCCTGCTCGCCTGATTTTGGCATGCAGGGCGTCACCGACCGGTTCGGGCAGATCGAGCCCAAGGTATTGATTGCCTGTGCAGCTTATCGCTATGCAGGTAAAACACTGCAACTTGCCGAAAAAATTAAAGAAATTGTAGCCAGACTGCCCTCGGTAGAGCAGCTGATTATCGTTCCCTACGCCCATGCAGAGGCGCAAGCGGCCAGCTTTAAGGCGGGCAATGCCAGGGTCACACTCTGGCATGATTTCTATCAGGCCGCTGGCGAGCCAGAATTCGTCCCCACCGACTTTGCTCATCCGCTTTACATCATGTATTCCAGCGGCACCACGGGCGTGCCCAAGTGTCTCGTGCACGGCGCAGGCGGAACCTTGCTGCAGCATGTAAAAGAGCTGGGGCTGCACACCGACCTCACCGCCGCCGACACACTTTGCTACTACACCACCTGCGGCTGGATGATGTGGAACTGGATGGTGTCTGGCCTGGCCCTTGGCGCGAGCATTGTACTTTACGACGGCTCGCCGTTTCACCCCAAGGCCGACCGGCTGATTGATCTGATTGATCAGGAGGGCATCAGCATCTTTGGCACCAGCGCCAAATATCTGGCTGCGCTGGAAAAAGCCGATTCCAAGCCGATGAATACCCACAGTCTGGACAAGCTGAAAGCGATACTTTCTACCGGCTCGCCGCTCTCGCACGAAAGCTTTGAGTACGTTTACCGCGATATTAAACAAAACCTCTGCCTGTCTTCTATCTCGGGCGGCACCGACATTATTTCCTGCTTTTCCCTTGGCAACCCTGCGCTACCGGTCTGGAGCGGCGAGCTGCAATGCAAAGGCCTGGGGATGGCAGTGGAAGTCTGGAATGATGCAGGCCAGCCGGTAATAGGCGAAAAAGGCGAGCTGGTTTGCACCCGCCACTTTACGGCCATGCCGGTCAGCTTCTGGAATGATCCGGCAGGTGAAAAGCTTAAAGCCGCTTACTTCAGCCAATACCCCGGCATATGGGCGCAAGGCGATTACGCCGAAGAAACCATCCACGGCGGCATTATTATCCATGGCCGCTCTGACGCCGTACTCAACCCCGGTGGCGTGCGCATCGGCACGGCCGAGATTTATCGTCAGGTAGAAAAACTACCGGAGATTCTAGAATCCATCGCCATCGGCCAGGATTGGGATAACGACGTGCGCGTAGTGCTGTTTGTACGTTTACGTGAAGGCATAAAGCTTACCGAGGCATTACAAAACAGCATCTGCCAGGTCATACGCAGCAACACCACCCCGCGCCATATACCTGCCAAAATCATTCAGGTAAGCGATATTCCCCGCACTATCAGTGGCAAAATCGTCGAGCTGGCCGTACGCAATGTGATACATGGCAGGCCGGTAAAAAACACCGATGCACTGGCTAATCCGGAAGCGCTGGAAGAATTTAGAAACAGAGCCGAGCTGGCTTATTAGATTAAAGACAGGGCGGCAAAGATGCTGCCTTTTTTATGATCCATGTCCTCATCGATAGCCTTCAATACAAAAAATATTGCTCTGCAACAAACCTAAAACTGACAAATAATGAAAATAACTATTCAATCAGGCCGTTTAGCAATTTTCTCCATCATTACCCTTTAATAGAGCTAAGCTGACTAAAATCCAGGCCACACTAGATATTTAAGGCTAAATGAAAATGTCACTTAAAAAAATATCTGTCAAACAACAGCTCAGCATTTTGCTTGGCACCATTTTGCTTTGTATTTTGCTGCTGGCCAGCTACTCCTACCAGTCACTCACAACAGTCATGATTAATGGCCGTCTTTATAAACACATCACCGACATCAATAATTTGACAGCAGATATCCTGCCGCCGCCCCAATATATTATCGAGTCCTTTTTGATCATCAACCAATTGAGCAGCTCACCGACGCATCAGGCATCACTCATCAAACGCTTTAAGGAAACTCAACAGGCGTTTTACCAGGGGCAGGAAAACTGGAATACCCGAAACCTGCCTTCTCAATTATTGCGGGGGCTCACTCAACCCGTTTTTAAACCAGCCCATGCCTTTTATCAAGAAGCAACCCACCACTTTTTGCCAGCGCTGCAAGCGGGCAATCAAAACGAAATGAACGAATCAAAAGAGCGGCTGGATCGGCTTTACCAGACTCACCGTATTGCGATTCAAGAGCTCGTTCTTCTTGCCGACACAGAGCAAAAACGGCTTGAGTCAGAAGCCGACAACGTAGTGAGCCAGGCATTAATCTGGCTAATTACGGTCACCATTCTTTTACTCGCAACCATTGTTCCGCTCGTTACCTGGATAGTACGCTCCATTTACAGCAAGCTTGGAGGGGAGCCTGCCTATGCTGCTGAAATCGTCCAGCATATTGCAAGCGGAAATATGACGATCCCTATCAAGCTTCAGCCCAATGATCAATCCAGTGTGCTCTTTCATGTACAGCAGATGAGCAATAATCTTACACAGGTTTTAGAGCAGGTAAGCAGCGTGGCCAGCACACTGGCCTCCACATCGGTAGAGCTATCCGCATCAGCCTGCTCCATCAGCAAAAATGCCTCTGAACAGGCCGCCAGTGTGGAAGAAACCAGTGCCTCGGTAGAGCAGATCACCTCCATTGTGGCGCAAAGTGCCGACAACTCCAGAATATGTGATGGTATTGCCAGCAAGTCGTCCACAGATGCCATAGAAGGCGCAAAAGCCGTCAAGCTGACTGCCGCAGCCATGTATCAGATTGCCAAAAAAATCAACATTATCGATGACATCGCTTATCAAACCAATTTATTGGCACTCAATGCAGCAATTGAAGCGGCCCGTGCGGGAGACTATGGCAAGGGTTTTGCCGTGGTTGCCTCTGAAGTGCGAAAACTGGCCGAACGCAGCCAGATTGCGGCACGGGAAATTGGTGAAATCGCCGACAACAGCGTACTTCTATCTGAAAGAGCAGGAGATTTGCTCGATCAAATACTGCCCACCATCACCCAAACAGCAAGCCTGGTCCAGGAAATCAGCGCCGCAAGCAACGAGCAAGCAATGGGCCTGGATCAAATCAATCTTGCTGTCAGCCAACTGGCAAAATCAACACAGCTTAATGCCGAATCCTCGGAAGAACTATCCTCTGCATCAGAAGAAATGAGCTCAAAAGCCAGCCAGCTTGAAGAAATCATTAGCTTTTTTCAACTCGATCTGCAAGCCATCAGCACCCTGCATATACCACTACATCAGGATGAAAAAACGTACCCGGTATTTTCCAAATCTTCTCATCTGACCTTACAGGGAACAGAATAATTTACAAACACAAGCCTTCCCATTCTAATAAGTACCCCCTCCTTAAAGCACTGTCGGGGTTTAACTCATAATTGCACTAAATTGTGAATCAACTCAGGCCCTGGGCGAAAAAATTTACCCCATCTCTTTAAAGCTTACTAAAGCAGTTTCTATTTAGCTCATAAGCTACCCGGTTAAACCGCCATGTTTTAAACCTGCTCTCCGGCATGATACTCATCAAAAACCTGCTATTGATTAATGCCTGTCCCCCCCCCATCTATAGTTCTGCGGATCTGCCGCTCCAACCCGATCAAGGAACATCATGTCCATTTCCATGTACACCGCCAGCGTTCCCGTTTTTAAACAATTACTCACTGCTCTGTCCGATGTTTTGTCCAAAGCCGAAGCTCATGCCCAAGCACGCAAAATTGACCCGGCTGTCCTACTACAAACACGTTTGTATCCAGATATGTTCCCGCTGGTGCGCCAAGTGCAGATCGCTTGTGACTTTGCCAAAAGTGTTCCGGCGCGTTTGGCAGGCGTTGATGTACCGGTGTATGAAGACAATGAGCAAAGTTTTGCCGAGCTGCAGGCTCGTATCACTAAAACACTGGCCCTGATCAATGGATTAAATGCAGAGCAAATTAACGGCAGCGAAGCTTTAGAGATTGTGCTGCGCCCCGGTACACCTAAGGAGAAAAAACTTGATGGCCAGACTTATCTGCTCTCTTATGGCTTACCGCAGTTTTTCTTCCACATCACCACAACTTACGCGCTACTGCGTCACAATGGTGTAGAGATTGGTAAACGTGATTTTATGGGCGCCTTCTAGCCAGCCTGCCTGCCCTGCATCCAAAAATGCAGGGCTTATACAAACCGGTTACCGGCAGGCACAACACAATAGACCATTTAAATTTCATAAAGCATTGATGATTTGTTGGGTGAGGTGCTTGGTAATTTATATAATGGCTAAGCTAAAAAAACGATCAAATATTTTACCTGTTATTGTTAACACATCCCAGAAAACTATTCTTGTAAACATATTTTGCATTTAATTCTCCATTAATAATCGGATTACCATTAAAAACGGGCAAAATATGCACACAACATATAATATTGCACCACAAGCTTTACTCTTGAATAATTTGTATCAATGCCGGATGTTAAAAAAATAGCCTGCTGCAACCTCCTCCTAAGCATGCCTTGTTGCCCAAGTGTATTTGACAATAAAAAGGTCGGCTCCAGCAAGGGCGCCTTTTTTTCGATTAAGGCCGTTTTATAAGCTTTCAATTTTCACTCAGCCCCTTATTTATAAGATGCAAATAAAACTATATTTTCATGGAACTTATTCCTGCTACACCTCTCAAATTATAAGGGCAGCAGTCATCCCTGCTACTATTTAATTACTAAAAAATACTACACAAGCTATATTTTATTTAATTTTTTCTTTTTCTAATTTAAAAAATAACATTGCATTTTAATTTTTAAAAATCAAAACCTCTCTTATTGTAATCATTGTAAATCAAACACCGACATTGCCATTTAATTGGCTTCATATTTAAAAATAAATCACTCCTGAAATACTACGGGCATCCTTAGCTATTTTTTAATAAAGAGTCCATATGCCTCCTTTAGTTGCAATAAAACACCGTAATGGGGTAATCAGCGTTCCTCAGGGCACATTAAATGACTGGCCAATGGCGCAATTTGCCAGCACAAAAGATCGGGGCATTGTTGTTAAGGCCCTGGGCCTGGAGTTAACCAGTGCTTTTCTGGCTGTATTTGATACACACACCCTGCAAATTATCGGTGAAGAAGCCCTGCTCAGGGCCAGCATTCGTCGCAAAGCACTTTCGGCAGCAGATGTTTTTAAGAGCGCACAGAGCGGGGGCTGCCTGGTTGAATTTGACCGGCTCTGCCGCAGCCTGCACCTAATGAACCACCTGGCAGGCCCCAACCAGCGCCGCACTTTATTTTTAAATGTATATCCGGAATTACTGATGTCCTCCGGCATACAGCATATCGAGGCTTTTGAGCGTATTTTGCAAGATCAGGGCTTAAGTCCGGCTGATATTGTGCTGGAAATATTTGAATCAACCATCCCAGAGGGGCAAATCAGCCGCCTGGCTCAGGCGATAAAAAACTACCGTGCACGTGGTTACCAGATTGCTGTTGATGACTATGGTTTTCTAAGCAGTAACCTGAGCCGCCTGCTTGCGCTCAGCCCGGAAATAGTGAAACTTGATCGCGTGGTAATCAATCAACTCAGCCAGGAACACCCCGTCCAGGCACAAAAATTTTTATGCCAGTTTGTGAATCGCCTGCACGATATGGGGAGCCAGGTTGTGATTGAAGGAATTAATAGCGCAGAGCACCTACGCCTTGCCCGGGAGAGTGGCGCCAATATGCTACAGGGCTATTTTTTAAGCGAGCCCCGTTATCTAAACAAAGAAAACTTTGTAAATGCACTCCTCTCATAAATACAAACACGTATAAATGGAATATAAAAACAACTATTAATTCTTTTTGAATATATAAAATACCCTATTAGACTGAGCCTTATCCAACAGGGGCTCACTCATGAAACTCATCACCAGCTTAATTCTTAGCATTGCCAGCAGCAGCATTTTTGCAGCTTCAGTTGAAATCCTGAATGTCTCTTACGACCCTACCCGCGAGCTTTATCAGGATTACAACAAGGCCTTTGCCAGCTACTGGAAGAAAAAAACCGGTGATGATGTCACTGTGCGCCAATCGCATGGTGGCTCGGGCAAGCAAGCTCGCTCGGTACTGGATGGCTTGCAGGCCGATGTAGTCACGCTGGCTCTGGCTTACGATATTGACGAGCTGGCCACCCCTGCTAAATTGCTCGATCCTGCATGGCAAAAAAAGCTGCCAGACAATGCCTCGCCTTATACCTCGACCATTGTGTTCCTCGTTAAAAAAGGCAATCCCAAAGGGATTAAAGATTGGGCAGATCTGATCAAAAACGATGTCAAAGTCATTACGCCTAATCCTAAAACCAGCGGCGGTGCGCGCTGGAATTATCTGGCCGCCTGGGGCTGGGCCAAGAAAACCTACGGCTCGGACGATAAAGCCCGCGATTATGTGCAAAAACTCTTCAAAAATGTCCCCGTACTGGATACCGGTGCGCGCGGTGCCACCACCACCTTTACCCAGCGTGGTATTGGCGACGTCTTGCTGGCCTGGGAAAACGAAGCCGAATTAGTGGTTAAAGAAGTAGGCAAAGATAAATTTGAAATAATCGCCCCGAGCTACTCGATCAAGGCCGAGCCACCTGTAGCCGTGGTCGATAAAGTGGTCGATAAAAAAGGCACCCGCAAAGTAGCCGAGGAATATCTGAAGTATCTGTATTCCAAAGAAGGTCAGGAAATCATCGCGCAAAACTACTACCGCCCGATCGACCCTGCCACAGCGGCCAAATACGCCAAGCAATTCCCGAAAGTAACGCAGTTTGATATCGACGACGTATTCGGCGGCTGGGCCAAAGCGCAAAAAAACCACTTCAGCGACGGCGGCACGTTTGACCAGATTTATCAGCCGAGTAAGTAAGTGCTAGCACGCTAGGGTGGTATGTCAGGGGGTGAAACCTCATACCCGCTTATCAAATTTGTTTTTATTAGCCAATTGCGAAAAGCACAGTAGCCACGCTCTCTGCATAGGACTTTTTAATATCCCCTTGAAACACGCCGGAGCGAGGAACAACCGGGGCGGGGTTTCGGCGAGGATGTCTGAGCGAAGCGAGTCCCGCAGCCGCTGACTCGATTGTCCGCAACGCAGAGGCTTTCGTGTTTCGTGGGGCCGCCTTCTTTGGCTTCGTTTCTTGGCGAAGCAAGAAACGAAGGCCCCGCAGTGGCTAACCGCTCCAAAATCAACGTGCCGAAGGCACTAATAAAAAAGGCTTTTGACTTTGCTTAGCGCACATGGGGTGAAACCCGTCGCTTATTCGCTTTTGAGACATAAATCTGGCGGGCTTCCCCCTTCTTACGATGATTCAAAGCTTGCAAGAGTCACTTTTTAACAAAGACCTAGCACGCATAAGCACCACTAGAAAAGAGTACATCATGCCAGTCCCAGTCCACCATCCCAGCGGCACTTTACATGTGCCCGAAGATACCCTCGCCGATTGGCCCAGTGCCCGGTTTGCGTCTACCCAGGAGCGCGAAATCGTGCCGAAGGCACTTGGGCTGGGGCTTACCAGCGTATTCCAACCCATTTTTACCGCTAATGCACAAACCATCATCGGCAAAGAAGGCCTGCTGCGCGCCAGCATCCGCTGCAAAGCCATATCACCCCTGCTGATGTATTTAAAAACGCCAGCCATGGCGAATGCCTGGTGGCCTTTGATCACCTGTGCCGCAGCCTGCATTTAATGAACCACCTGGCGGGGCCACACAAAACATTATTTCTGAATGTTCACCCCGAGCTGCTGCTTGCCGTTAAAAAAACAGCATGGCGAGGCGTTCGAGCGCATTTTGCAGGATCAGGGCTTAAGGCCTGCCGATGTGGTACTGGAAGTACTTGAATCCGCTATTTCTGACGCACATGAAACAGACCTTACCCATGCGCTGCAAAACTATCGTCAGCGTGGCGACCGGATTGCGCTGGATAATTACAGCCACGCCAGTCTCTACCGCCTATTGCCCCTATCTCCAGACATTGCAAAACTGGACAAAGCATTCATTCATGCCACGGATAACAACAGTAAGGCGCAGCAACTATTAGGCCAGCAGGTAAAAATGCTGCATGGGCTGGATAGTCAGGTTGTGATCGAAGGCATAGAAAACACAGCACAACTGACAATAGCTCAAGAAAGCGGTGCTGATTTCTTACAAGGCTATTTTCTGGCTGAACCCGAATACTTAGACAAGTAAGTTTGGTTATTTAAATAACACTCGATAGTCTTTGTGAAACTTGGTAAAACCGGTAAAAATCGACGCTATCTGAGATACACCTAGGAAATCATCATGCGTCTTAAATCCCTGCTTGTCGCCATTGCACTGAGCACCACTCTGCCTGCCTTTGCCGACAGCACTCTGCTGAATGTGTCTTACGACGTCATGCGTGATTTTTACAAAGATTACAATCCCGCCTTTGCCAAATACTGGAAAGCCAAATCCGGCGAAGACATCACCCTGCAAATGTCGCACGGCGGCTCCAGCAAACAGGCGCGCTCGGTGATCGACGGCCTGCAAGCCGATGTCGTCACCATGAATCAGCACAACGATATCGACGCCATCGCGGATAAAGCCAAATTACTGCCTGCCGACTGGGCCAAGCGCCTGCCGAACGACGCAGCGCCCTTTACCAGCTTGCAGGTACTGATCGTTCGCAAGGGCAACCCGAAAGGCATTAAAGACTGGAATGATTTAACAAAACCCGGCGTTGGCGTAATCGTTCCCAACCCAAAAACCTCGGGCAATGGCCGCTACACCTATCTGGCGGCATGGGGCTATGCCGCCAAACTACCAGGTGGCAACGATGCTAAAGCACGGGAATTTGTCGCCAGCGTATTCAAAAACATCCCCGTGCTGGATGCCGGTGGCCGCGCCGCCACCACTACCTTTATGCAGCGCCAGATTGGCGATGTGCTGGTGACCTTTGAAAACGAAGCCGAAATGATCGCCAAAGAATTTGGCCGTGGCAATTTTGAGGTGGTTTACCCCAGCGTCTCGATCGAAGCCGAGCCACCGGTGGCCATCATCGATAAAGTAGTCGATAAAAAAGGCACGCGTAAGCAGGCAGAAGAATATCTGAAATATCTGTGGAGCCCGGCAGGCCAGGAAATCGCCGCGCAAAACTATCTGCGCCCAAGAGACAAAGCCATCGCAGCCAAATACGCCAAGCAATTCCCGGCAATTAAATTATTCGCCATCGAAGAATTCGGCGGCTGGCAAAAAACCCAGAAAACCCACTTTGACGACGGAGCAATTTACGACCAGATCGCAGCAAGCATTGCTAAGCGCTAAGTAATTATTCAAAAAGATCTGTAGACACAGAGCTAAACGAGCACACAAAGAACACAGAGAAACCATTTTCTAAGGAAACGCTGATCATTCAGTGACGTCATTCCCGCGCAGGCGGAAATACAGCATCGGCTCTGGATCCCCGATAAAAGCACTCGGGGATAACGATTGAATCAACGTTTTTCCTTGGGTTTTCTTTGCGCGCTCTGAGTTCTTACCGTTCTCTGTGTCTACAGAAGTTTTCCCCCGACCCTAGCAAACCCCCATCGGATTCACCATGCGCTTCAAACAGCCAAGTGTGTTGCCGGGTTTTAATTTAAGCCTGGGCTACACACTGTTTTATTTATCGATCATCGTTCTGCTGCCGCTCTCTGCGCTGTTAATCAAGACCAGCGCACTCAGCTGGGAGCATTTCTGGCAGATTATCAGCGAGCCGCGCGTGGTGGCCTCTTATAAGCTGACTTTTGGCGCTTCCCTGCTGGCAGCGCTGGTGAATCTCTTTACCGGCCTCTTGGTAGCCTGGGTGCTGGTGCGCTATCAGTTTTATGGCAAACGCTTTATTGATGCCATGGTCGATCTGCCTTTTGCCCTGCCCACCGCCGTGGCCGGGATTGCCCTGGCAACCATTTACGCGCCCAACGGCTGGATCGGCCAATATCTGGAGCCGCTGGGTTTCAAGATTGCCTTCACCCCCATCGGCATCGTGATTGCACTAACCTTTGTGACCCTGCCTTTTGTGGTGCGCACAGTGCAGCCCGTGCTGCAAGATTTAGAGCACGAGCTGGAAGAAGCAGCCTGCAGCCTGGGAGCAACACGCTGGCAGATTTTTTACAAAGTGATCTTTCCTACCATCCTGCCAGCTTTGTTGACCGGCTTTGCGCTAGCCTTTGCCAGGGCAATTGGTGAATATGGCTCGGTGATTTTTATCGCGGGCAATATGCCCTTTGTTTCAGAAATCACCCCTCTGATGATTATTTCCAAGCTGGAGCAATACGATTATCTGGGCGCTACCGCCATTGCCGTAGTGATGCTGGTGGTGTCGTTTGCCCTGCTCTTACTAATTAACGGCCTGCAGTGGTGGGCAGCCAAACGACTGGGGAGGCGCAAATAATGACTTCAATACACCACATCTCCACCTTCAGAAATATTGCAAGACAGCTTAGGCTCGGGGGGTACAGGTAATGGCTTCAACAATTCAACGCTCCATCGTTACCACCGAAAGCCGCGCCATTCGCTACCTGCTCACCGGTCTTGCACTGCTGTTTATTGGCGTTTTTCTGGTGATTCCGCTAGCGTCCGTTTTTATCGAAGCGTTTCGTCAGGGCTGGCAGCTTTATCTGGCAGCCCTTATAGAGCCAGACGCCGTGCAGGCCATCAAGCTGACACTAATCGTTGCTGCAATTTCACTCCCCGCCAATCTAATTTTTGGTATTGCCGCCGCATGGTCGATTGCCCGCTTTGATTTTCGCGGCAAAAGCTTTTTAACCACGCTGATTGATCTGCCGTTTTCAGTGTCCCCTGTTGTAGCGGGCCTGATCTATGTACTGATGTTTGGTGCGCAAGGCTGGTGGGGGCCGTGGCTGATTGAAAACGATTACAAAATTATCTTTGCCGTGCCCGGCATTGTGCTCGCCACGATCTTTGTTACCTTTCCCTTTGTGGCCCGTGAGCTGATTCCGCTGATGGAAGCACAAGGCTCAGATGAAGAGCAAGCCGCCATTGTGCTAGGCGCATCCAGCTGGCAGATGTTCTGGCGGGTGACGCTGCCCAATATTAAATGGGGCCTGCTCTACGGCGTGATTCTGGCCAATGCCCGTGCCATGGGTGAGTTTGGCGCTGTCTCGGTGGTATCCGGCCATATTCGCGGCATGACCAATACCGTGCCGCTGCATGTAGAGATTCTTTACAACGAATACAACTTTATCGGCGCATTCGCCTGCGCCTCCATCCTGGCACTCTTAGCCCTGCTTACCCTCGCGGCCAAAAGCTATGTGGAATGGAAAGGTGAGCAGCAAGCCGCAGCAGACCGGCGGCATGCGGTTGAAGAGTAGATAGGGAGTCGGGAGTCGGGAGTCGGGAGTCGGGAGTCGGGAGTCGGGAGTCGGGAGTCGGCGATAGCTTAGCTCCCTGCACCGTTAAAAGTCCTTAGGATTTTCTCCGTGAAACTCCGTGTTTCAAGATTTGGGTTTTGCTACGCAACATCAAAAGGCAAGTCAATATGAGTATCGAAGTTAAAAACATCACCAAACGCTTCGGCGCATTTACCGCGCTGGACAATCTGAATCTGGAAGTCAACTCGGGCGAGCTCTTGGCGCTGCTCGGGCCCTCTGGCTGCGGTAAAACGACCCTGCTGCGGGTAATTGCGGGGCTGGAAACACCGGATCAGGGGCAGATTTTATTTCATGGTGAAGACGCCACCGATACCCATGTAAGAGAGCGGCAAGTCGGCTTTGTTTTCCAGCATTACGCGCTGTTCCGGCATATGACGGTATTTGAAAATGTCGCCTTTGGCCTGCGCGTTCGCACAAAGAAAACCCGGCCCTCAGAAGCAGTCATCAAAGAAAAAGTTCATGCCCTGCTCAATATGGTGCAACTGGACTGGCTGGCCGATCGCTTTCCGGCTCAGTTATCCGGCGGGCAAAGACAGCGGATTGCCTTGGCACGCGCACTGGCAGTCGAGCCTAAAGTCTTGCTGCTGGACGAGCCTTTTGGTGCGCTCGACACCAAGGTTCGCAAAGAGCTGCGCCGCTGGTTGCGCCGCCTGCACGATGAAATGCATATCACCAGTGTATTTGTCACTCACGATCAGGAAGAGGCACTGGAAGTAGCCGATCGCGTAGTGGTAATGAATAAAGGCCAGATTGAGCAAATTGGCACACCCGAGCAGGTCTACGACACGCCCGCCACGCCCTTTGTTTACCAATTTTTAGGCGATGTAAATCTTTTCCACAGCCGAGTGCACGAAGGCTGGGCCGAAGTCGGCGGCGCACGCTTTGCAGCACCCGATGCAAGCAGTTCGGCAGCTACCGTATATGTGCGCCCGCATGAAATTGATCTCTCCCGCGTAGCCAATGCGTCTGCTATCGAGGGCAGGATTATCCATGTCCGGCTTTTAGGTGCCACCGTAAGACTGGAAGTTGAAGCCGCCAATGCCGACATCGTAGAGGTGGAGCTCACCCGCGAGCGCCAGCAAGAAGGCCAGTGGAAAACAGGTGAAACCGTGTTTCTTACACCAAGAGAAGCAAAAGTCTATGCACAAGCAGCATAAACCAAGAAAATAGTGTGGAAATAAACCATTAATAATCTGACAAAGTAATGACTCCTTGCCCCTGGCTTCTGACAGAGCTAGGGTAAAGAGTCATCACACTGCGTTCAAATTATGCTATTCGAACCTGTTTGGAATACAGAAAATCAGTGGGTTGCTTTACGTGCCCATGCAGATGGCCCCCAGCTGGCCTTGCTGGCCCCAATGCTAGCCGACTCTGTACTCGCAAAACTCCCATGTCTGTGGGAAAGCAGCGATGGAACACTCCCCGCAAACTTGCCAGAGCCGCATCCCTTTGTGGTGCTCCTCAATAATAATGAGCTGGCACTGCCCCATCCTCAAACCTCACGCAGATTACTCACAGCCCCCAGCGAAGACCCCTGCCTGATTGCCGGAGTTACCACCCTGCCTGGCCAATTACCACCTAAAGTATGGCTGACAGGTACCTGGCTGCTGTCACCACAAAAAATCGACAGCCGCCCCAACCCCAGCAAACCTGTGCTGCTTGAATTACTCGGCTTAATCACCAGTGATGCCGATACGTCAGCCATCGAAGGCGTGATTGCCAAAGCGCCGCAGCTGGTCTTTAGCTTATTAAGACTGGTCAACTCGGTAGCCGTCGGTGGCGGAACCCACGCCGAAAGCCTTCGGCAAGCCGTCGCCATCCTTGGCCGGCGCCAGCTGCAACGCTGGCTACAGCTTTTGCTCTATGCCGAACAATTCGGAGCCGACAGTGGCACCCCGCCGCTGCTGCTGCTTGCGGCATTACGGGCTAAACGTTTGGAAGGCTGGGCCGGCAGCAGTGCACTGCCCGGAGTCAAACCCGATGCAGCCTTTATGGCAGGGATGCTGTCTTTGCTTGATCGCCTGTTTGGCCAGCCTCTTACAGAGATCCTCAGCCCGCTACCACTCAGCCCCGAACTTCGCGCTGGTTTACTCGCAGGAGAAGGGGCTATCGGCAATGCCATCAAAGCACTTATCGCCATTGAAGCCGCAGACAACACACAGCTCGCCAGCCTGCTGCCTGACACCCACTCAGCCAGCTGGCTAAAGTCCGAAATCAGCGCCTGTCACTGGGTCAGAAAACTACTGGCGTCGGCGGATACATGAATAACGAGCTGGACAGCGATTCTGGCATTTATGCGGCACTTGAGGCGTCGCTGATCACCATGGATCTGGAAGGCTATATCACCGGCTGGAACCATGGTGCCGGGTTACTGTTTGGCTATGCTGCAGATGAAGTGCTGGGCAAGCATATTCTGCTTTTGTATGCCGATACTGCAGACGAGGAAGAAGAAGACTTTTTTAATGAAGTCATTGCCAATGGCCATGCCGAAATGGATGTAAGGCGACGACGTAAAGACGGTAGTCATTTCTGGGCCCACCTGCACCTTACACTGGTGCGCAATAAGGTGGGCCTGCCCACAAGACTGATCGGCTATGTAAGAGATATCAGCAGCCAGCTTGCCAATGAAGAGCGCAGCCGGCTTTACACCCGCATCATCGAATACGCCCGCGAGGCCATTGTAATTACCGATAGCAATAAGCTGATTGTGAGTGTAAACAACGCTTATTTAAAAATTACCGGCCGAAGTTGTGCCGAAGTACTGGGAACCATCCCCAGTTTTTTAAAAAAGAAATACAGCAGCAAAAGCATTGAAGCCACTCTTAAAGCTATGGGGCACTGGGAAGGTGAATTATGGGATAGCCGCGCAGGCGGAGAAGTTTTCCCAGCCTGGCTAACCATCAGCGCAGTACAAACCAGCTACGGCTCGGTCAGCCATTATTTTGTGGTTTTTTCCGATCTCACCGAAAAACGCCTTGCCGAAGAAAAAATTCATAAACTGGCTTATTACGATACCCTCACCAATTTGCCCAACCGCGCCATGTTGTTCTCCCTACTGGCGCAATCTTTAGCAGAGGCCAAACGTAAGAAAAAACACGGCTCGCTGCTCTGCTTTAATATCAATAGCTTTAAAAATATTAACGACTCATTCGGCCACTCGGAAGCCGATATACTATTAACTGAGCTGGCCAAAAGAATCAGGGTCGCATTACGCGAAGAAGACGTCGTCTCCCGCTTCAGTGGTGATGAATTTTATATTGCGCTATTTGAAATAGAAAAAAGAGATGATGCAATCCTGGTAGCAAGACGTATTTTACAAGCAACGGCAGCTCCATTTTATTTAAAAAACCAGGAAATTGTTTTATTAAGCCATATTGGCATCAGCATCTATCCAGATGATGGCTATCATGCCGAAACGCTCATCAATAACGCCACAGTGGCCATGCAACGAGCAAAGAAAAATAATCAGAATTATCTGTTTTATTCCAGCGAAATGAACCGCCGCTCACTTGACCGAATAAAACTTGAAGCTGAATTGCATCATGCCCTGGATCTCAATCAATTCGAATTATTCTTTCAGCCGCAAATAGATTTGCCCAGTAAAAAAATAATGGGCGCAGAAGCGTTGATACGCTGGCGGCACCCGCAAAAAGGCATGATTCCACCTTCAAGTTTTATTCCTTTCGCCGAAGAAACAGGGCTAATTGTTGCTATTGGCAGCTGGGTACTCAATGAAGCAATCAGCCAGATTGCCGAATGGAAAAAATCCGGATTAAAATTAAACCGGCTGGCCATTAATTTATCTGCCCTGCAATTTAAACCCCAGCTGCCGGATGAGCTAAGCGCCATTTTAAGTTATCATAAAATTCCTGCAGAATTGGTCGAGCTGGAGTTAACAGAAAGTCTATTGATGGGCAATGGCCAATCCGGCCTGCTGAATCAATTACACAGCTCCGGCTTTAGCCTGGCACTGGATGATTTTGGCACTGGTTATTCTAATCTGGCTTATTTGCAGCATTACCCGATTGATTATTTAAAAATCGATCAGTCTTTTGTCCAGGCCTTGCCAGACAATCTGCATTCGGCTGCAATTGTGCGCTCTATTGTAGATATCGCTAGCAATCTGGGATTAAAACTTATCGCCGAAGGCGTAGAAACTAAAGCCCAGGCTGACTACCTGGCACAATTAGGCTGCCATTTAATTCAAGGCTATTACTACTACAAACCCATGTGCGCTGCAGACTTTACTCAATTACTGATTAAGCAGCAGGGCAAAGAAAGCCCTACACTTAGAAAACCCAAACCTTGAACCACGGAGGTCACAGAGAACACGGAGTTTCACGGAGAAAACCTTATGTATTTTTTTCTCCGTGGTTCAAGATTTGAGTTTAGGGTTTAACTCTGCCCCCTCACCGCGCGCAGCAAAGCGTATTTTACTTGCCCGGCCCGGCCTTCTTTGACGATTTCCCAGCCTTCTCTATCCGGCCAGTTGGCCGTTTCAGCATAAATCACGGCACCTTCATTCAGGATGCGTGGTAGTTTTGGTAATACTTGCGCTAAAAAATCTGAAGCAAAAGGCGGATCTAAAAACACCACATCAAAACGCTCGCTGGTTGTGTCTAAAAAGCGCAAAGCATCGCCCCAGATCACCTCAATATTGGCAGCCCCCAGCAAAGCTTGGTTATCTTTTAGGCTGGCAGCTACGTTTTTAGCACGCTCTACCATCACCACACGCCTGGCATTCCTTGATGCCGCCTCAAAACCCAGCGCGCCGCTGCCGGAAAAAAGATCGAGGCAAACGAGGTTGGTGCACTCCTGCCCCAGCCAGTTAAATAATGTTTCACGCACCCGGTCAGGCGTCGGACGCAGCCCTTCTGCATCAGGAAACTTCAATAAACGGCGCTTATAGTCACCGCCAATAATACGAACCTGGTTTTTGAACTGTGCTGCCATGTTAAAATCCTAACAATCTGTAATTTAAATAGCCCGGCAGCCTGTTAAAAAAGCCTGATTAGGATTTTTTAATGCAGACTTATCGACAAGCTGCCTGCATTTTCCGCCATCTTTCGGAATACCCGCAAACTCATGTTTAGTTTTTTTCGCAAAAAAAAGCCGGTTGCTCCGGTCGCCCCAGAAACAACACTGGTGGCAGAGCCTGTCCAAATCGACACGGCACCGATTAATCCAGCCGATACGCCTGTTATTGAGGTAGTTGAAACGACCATTGAAACAGCAAGCGCAGAGCCACAAATAGCTGAAAAAGTAGCACCCACCGTGGTGGCTCCTGCTCCTGCTCCTGCTCCTGCTCCTGCTCCTGCTCCTGCTCCTGCTCCTGCTCCTGCTCCTGCTCCTGCTCCTGCTCCTGCAGCCATTATTGAAGTCGCGCAGCCGCAAGCCAAGCTTTCCTGGGCCGAACGCCTCAAAGCAGGCCTGGCTAAAACTCGGGATCGCTTAGGCAAAAGCCTGGCGGGCCTGTTTGGCGGCGGGCAGATTGACGAAGATTTATATGAAGAGCTGGAATCCGTGCTGCTCACCGCCGATATGGGCCTTGATGCAACACAGCACTTGCTCAGCGATGTACGCAATCGTGTCAGCCTTGCCGGGCTTAAAAATGGCTCCGAGCTAAAAGGCGCTTTGCAAAGCTCCCTTACCGATTTAATCAGCCCCTTGCAAAAGCCGCTGGATGTTAGCACGCATAAGCCCTTTATTTTGATGGTGGCAGGTGTAAATGGTGCGGGTAAAACCACCAGCATTGGCAAGCTGGCTAAATATTTTCAAAGCCAGGGCCTGACTGTGCTCCTTGCCGCTGGCGATACTTTCCGCGCTGCCGCGCGTGAACAGCTGGTGGTTTGGGGCGAGCGCAACGGCGTACAAGTCATTGCCCAGGATGGCGGTGATTCTGCAGCGGTAGCTTTTGATGCGGTTAACGCAGCCAAAGCCCGTGGCATTGATGTAGTGATCGTCGATACCGCTGGCCGCCTGCCTACGCAATTGCATTTGATGGAAGAAATCAAAAAAGTAAAACGCGTGGTGCAAAAAGCCGATCCAAGTGGCCCGCACGAAATCATGCTGGTGCTGGATGCTAATAACGGCCAGAACGCACTCAGCCAGGTGAAATCGTTCGATGATGCGCTGGGCCTGACCGGCCTGATTCTGACCAAGCTTGATGGCACAGCCAAAGGCGGGATTATCGCAGCCATTGCCAAACAACGCCCAATTCCGCTGCGCTTTGTAGGCGTTGGTGAAAGCATTGACGATTTGCGCCCCTTTATTGCCAAAGATTATGTAGATGCTTTATTTGATTAAAAAACCATCAATCTTGGTGCACAAAGAACACAGAGAAAAAATAAATAAATTTCATAAGGTAGTTGTTCCGCAACGCCTCGGCATCAAAGCAAGCTGATACCGCCTTATTTTTCTCTGTGTGCTCCCTGCTCCAGGCCTTCAGATGCTTTTGCTTAAAATGTAAACACTACGAAGCTTGTTGTTATGGCCTCAGGGTTTGGCTTAGGCAACACCGGCAATCAAAAAGAGCCCGGTGTATTGGCGCTAATAATTTTGGCCGTATCTGTGCCGATATTACGAAAACGATGTGGCAGGCAGCTTGGGAAATAATAGCCATCCCCTGCCTGCAAAAGGTGCACCTGCCCATCAATAGTCAGCTCCATAGAGCCGCTCACCAATACACCGCACTCCTGCCCCTCATGCTGCAGCATTTCGCTGCCGGTATCGGCTCCGGGCTGATATTGCTCGCGCAGCAGGCCAATTTGCCTATTCACCACTCCCGAGCCAACCAGATACATTTGCACCGTCGCATTGCCCAGATTGGGCTGTACGCCAGCCGGAAAAATATAGCTGGGCACAGCAATCTCCTGCTCAAAAGTAAAGAACTCCGCCAAAGATATCGGAAATCCTTCCAGCAGTTTTTTTAATGAGCTAATCGACGGGCTAACCCGATTCTGCTCGATTAAAGACACCGTGGCATTGGTCACCCCGGCCCGCTTGGCTAATTCACGTTGCGACAGAGCAAACCGCCCCCGCACCGCCTTAAGCCTTGCCCCTACGTCCATTGGCTCTACCTGTTCAAAATAATCAACACATTCTTAAAATATGCCATGCCTGAGCAATTAGCCAGAGTGGTTTTTATTTTCAAGCAGCAGCACCACATTGCCGTCAGGACAGGGTTTATCTGATAGATAAAAAAACCGACAGCACAAAAATAACCACAAATCTTGTCAAATATAGTTAACGAACTAAGCTTAAAACTATACAAAGTGGTCATGTTTTTATACCCACCCCACGCGCCACGCGCACACCAAGGCCTACCATGACCCAACCTATTATCGGGATTCCCTGTTGTCGCTGGTGGCTGAAAGACAGCCATTTTTTTCACCTGGCAGGTGAAAAATATATCCACGCTGCACTGGCTGCAGGTGGTATTCCTCTACTGATTCCTGCCCTGGGGGACGCCAGCCAGATTGCGCAAATATTGACAACAATTGATGGCCTGCTGCTAACCGGCAGCCAATCCAATATCGAGCCACAGCACTACCACGGCAAACTCCTGGAAAATGATTTTAACGACCCGCAAAGAGACGCCACCACCCTGCCGCTAATCCGTGCGGCGGTCGCTTTAAACATACCGGTATTTGGAATATGCCGCGGTGCACAGGAAATGAATGTAGCCTTTGGTGGCTCGCTGGAGCAAGCTGTACACCAGCAAACAGGCATGCTCGATCACCGTGAAAAAAATGGCAGCTCCGATGAGATGTACGGGGACGCACACTATATTCAGCTTGTTGCTGGTGGTTTACTTGAGCAGCTCTACGGGCAAAGTACAGCCAGAGTGAACTCGCTCCATCATCAGGGAGTAGCAAGGCTCGCCGACAACCTGCAGACCGAAGCCTTTGCCCCAGATGGCCTGATCGAAGCCTTCAGCGTAAAAAACACAGCCTTCGCACTTGCAGTGCAATGGCACCCGGAATGGAAATTCCAGGACAATCCGCTCTCGCTCACCCTGCTCGCCGCCTTTGGCGACGCCTGCAAAAAACGCCACCTGGCAAGGGTGCTGAAGCAATAACAGTTGTGCTTCTTTTGGGTGCAGTTCACTGCAGGGCTACCGCTCCTAAATCTGTAAAAACGCACAAAACCAGTATTTAAAAACGCCTGCTTAACGAAGTGCTCAAACACGGAGTCAACCATGAGCTTGATCAGCGACTGGCTGCGAGAACGTCGAATCACTGAAGTTGAATGTGTTACGCCCGATTTCACCGGCATTGCCCGCGGCAAAATTGTGCCCAAAGAAAAATTCAGTGAAGATGAAGGCATGCGCCTGCCGATAACCGTGCTGGTGCAAACCGTCACTGGCGAGTACGCCGAGCAAATCACCCCGGTGACCGATCCGGACATGATCCTGATTCCAGACCCCAGCACTATCCGCATCGTGCCCTGGGCCAAGGACCCCGTTGCACAGGTCATTCACGATTGCTTTTATTTTGACGGCACGCCCGTCGAGCTATCCCCCCGCTATGTGCTGCGCCGTGTACTCAAGCTGTATGAGGATAGAGGCTGGAAGCCGGTCGTTGCACCAGAAATGGAATTTTATCTGGTCGATATCAACCGCGATCCGGATCTGCCCTTGCAACCGCCGCTGGGCCGCACCGGCCGCCCGGAAACCGGCCGCAAAGCCTATTCGATTGATGCTGTAAATGAATACGACGATCTGTTTGAAGATGTTTACGACTATTGCGATGCCCAGGGCCTACAGATTGATACGCTGATCCACGAAATTGGCGCATGCCAGATGGAAATCAATTTTTTGCATGGCGATGCACTGGAGCTGGCCGATCAGGTTTTCCTATTTAAACGCACCGTCAGGGAAGCGGCGATTCGCCACAATATGTACGCCACTTTTATGGCTAAACCCATGGAAAACGAACCCGGATCTGCCATGCATATTCATATGAGCGTGGTAGATACAATCAGCGGCCAGAATGTGTTTTCAAATGTGGATGGCACGCCCAGCGAGGTGTTTTATCAATCGGTAGCGGGCATGCAAAAATACTTCCCGCAGGTGATTGCACTGTTCGCCCCCTTTGTAAACAGCTACCGCCGCCTGACCCGCTACTACGCCGCGCCCATCAATGTGCAATGGGGGTTTGATAACCGCACCTGCGGCATACGTGTGCCGCACTCCGACCCCATCGCCCGCCGCATAGAAAACCGCCTGCCCGGCGTGGATTGCAACCCCTATCTAGCCCTCGCTGCCACCCTCGCCTGTGCCTATTTAGGCATAGAAGAACAACTTACACCTACGGACCCCCTCACCGGCGACGCCTACACCCTGCCCTTCGCCTTCCCGCGGGGCCTGGATGCTGCCACCCAAATCCTCAGCGACTGCAAACCCATCGCCAAGGTACTGGGCGAGCGATTTATCAAAGCCTATTGCGCCGTAAAAGAAGCCGAATACGTCGAATACGCCAGAGTCATCAGCCCATGGGAAAGAAAACATTTACTGCTGCATGTGTGATGCTGCTCTATGAAAGCCCAAATCTTGAACCACGGAGGGCACAGAGAACACGGAGGTTCACAGAGGAAAACAGAGTTAGATGCAAATTTTATGTTTTAAGTTTGGTTTGAGTTGGCATGTACGAAACGCTTCGCGGTTCGTACCTACGAGTTTTTTGGAGTTTTTGAGTTTTTCAAAACACAGAGATCTAGATGTAGTCGCGACTCATCGCACGGGGCTTAAAGTCTCCCCTTGAAACACGCCGAAGCGAGGAACAAGCGGGCGGGGTTTCGGCGAGGACTGTTTGAGCGAAGCGAGTTCCGCAGCCGCCGCTCGATTGTCCGCAGTGAGGGGTTTCGTGTTTCGTGGGGCGGCCTTCTTTTGGTACTTTTCTTGGCCGTTCAAGAAAAGTACGCCCACGCGGGGGCACCCGCACCAAAATACACCGTGCCGAAGGCACTAAAAATGTCATTTGCTTTTGATTTGATTTGATTTGATTTGCAAGCAACACACCATATTCAAATGATCACATGGGACAAAACCCACACTGCAACAAGGAGACACTCGATGAATCCGGATCCCATTAGCCCCGGCCGCAGCACGGCACAATACCAGGAGCTAGACGCCGCCCACCATATCCACCCCTTCTCGGATACCGCCGCGCTCAATGCTCATGGCTCACGCGTGATTACTCGCGGTGAGGGCGTTTATTTATATGATTCGGACGGGAATAAAATTTTTGATGCCATGAGCGGACTTTGGTGTGTCAATATCGGCTATGGCAGGCAAGAGCTGGCCGAAGCGGCTTACCAGCAAATGCTGCAACTCCCCTTCTACAACACCTTTTTTAAAACTACCCACCCGCCAGTAATCGAGCTATCCAGCCTGTTGGCGCAAGTCGCCCCCGAAGGCTTCAACCACGTTTTTTATACCAACTCCGGCTCGGAAGGGAACGACACCATTATTCGTATGGTTCGTCATTACTGGGCCACACTTGGCCAGCCGCAAAAGAAAACCATCATCGCCCGCGAAAATGGCTACCACGGCTCCACCATAGGCGGGGCCAGCCTTGGCGGCATGCACTATATGCACGAGCAAGGCGATCTCCCCATTCCCGGTATTGCCCATATAGAGCAGCCCTACTGGTACGCCAATGGCGGCGAGCTTAGCCCCAGGGAATACGGGCTAAAAGCCGCTAGAGCGCTGGAGCAGAAGATTCTGGAGCTAGGCGTTGAAAATGTCGCGGCCTTTATTGGCGAGCCGGTGCAAGGCGCAGGCGGGATTATTATTCCGCCCTCCACCTACTGGCCTGAAATCCAGCGCATTTGCGATCATTACGGCATCTTACTTATCGCCGACGAAGTGATCTGTGGCTTTGGCCGCACCGGCTCATGGTTTGGCAGCCAGCACTACGGCATACGCCCGCAACTGATGATCATCGCCAAAGGCTTAAGCTCGGGTTATATCCCGATTGGCGGGGTTTTAATCCACGACACCATCGCCAAAGTGCTGATAGAAGGCGGCGATTTTAACCACGGCTTTACTTATTCCGGCCACCCCGTCGCCTGCGCCGTGGCGACCGCCAATATCCGCATCCTGCAAAAAGAACGCATTATCGAGCGCATGAATGAAGAAATCGCCCCCTACGCCGCCCAGCTCTGGCACGGCGCATTTGATAACCACCCGCTGGTAGACGATGTGCGCAGTCTGGGCTTTTTCTTTGCTCTCACCCTGGTTGAAGACAAAGCCAGCCGCAAGCGTTTCGAGCACGGCAGCAGCATGGCCCTGCGCTGCCGCGATATCTGCCTGAAAAACCAGCTAGTCATGCGCGCCACCGGCGACAGCATGATCGCCGCCCCGCCACTAGTCATGACCCGCGCACAGGCAGAAGAATTTGTCAGGCTGGCCAAGCAATGCATTGATGAATATGCGCGGGAATTGGGGAAGATTTAACTCGTTTGAACAGCGCTAAATCTTGAACCACAGAGAACACAGAGGACACAGAGTTCCACGGAGAAAAATAGGTTCTGATTTAAGTTGTCTTTGATTAGGATTTAAGTATTTTCAAACCTTTGAAATCTGGACTTGTATCGCTGCTAGTGGCACGGGGCTTAAATTCCCCATTGAAACACGCCGAAGCGAGGAATAAGCGAATCGGGGTTTCGGAAAAGGGGTAGCGGGCTTGCTCCCGAGCAGCCTTTTTCGCCGAGCCGATTATCCGCAGTGAGGGGCCTTCGTGCTGGTCGGAGCGGCCTTCTTTGGCTTCGTTTCTTAGCGGAGCAAGAAAGGAAGGTCCCGCAGGACGTCCGCACCAAAATCAACGTACCGTAGGCACTAAAAAAGTCTTTTTGACTTTGATTAGTACCTATGGAGCAAAACCCGCCCAACATTTCTCGATGAGCATAAAAATGGACAATTGGAATAATCGCCGCCTTGCCGCTACCCCTCGTGGAGTAGGCATCAGCACGCAGGTTTTTATCGCCAAGGCTAAAAATGCCGAGGTTTGGGATATCGATGGGCGGCGCTATATCGACTTTGCCGCTGGCATTGCGGTGCTCAATACCGGCCATTTGCACCCTAAGATTAAGGCTGCGGTCAGCGCCCAGCTGGATGCTTTTTCGCATAGCTGCTATCAGGTTATGCCTTACACCAGCTATGT
Organism: Iodobacter ciconiae; assembly: GCF_003952345.1. Lineage (NCBI taxonomy): Bacteria > Pseudomonadati > Pseudomonadota > Betaproteobacteria > Neisseriales > Chitinibacteraceae > Iodobacter > Iodobacter ciconiae. Next base: position 2,741,181 of record NZ_CP034433.1, read on the forward strand.
GGTGCTGGCTGAAAAGCTTGATCAGCTCGCCCCCATCAGCGGCCCGTGCAAAAGCTTTTTCCTGACCACGGGAGCAGAAGCAGTTGAAAACGCCATCAAAATTGCCCGCGTGGCCACAGGGCGGGCCGGGGTGATCGCTTTTTCTGGCGGATTTCATGGCAGAACGCTGCTGGGCATGGCGCTCACCGGTAAGGTGGCCCCCTATAAAATCGGCTTCGGCCCCTTCCCCGCCGACGTTTACCACGCACCTTTTCCATCTGGCGACATCAGCAGTGGTGCGGCACTGGCCTGTTTAAAAGCGCTATTTAAAAGCAGCGCCGACCCCAAGCGCATCGCCGCGATAATTATCGAACCCGAGCAAGGAGAAGGCGGCTTTTACCCCGTGCCCCGTGAGTTTATGCAGGGCTTGCGGCAGATTTGCGATGAGCACGGCATTTTGCTGATCGCCGACGAAATCCAGACCGGCTTTGCCCGCACCGGCAAACTCTTTGCGATGGAGCATTTTGACGTTGAGCCTGATTTAATCACCGTTGCCAAATCACTGGCTGGCGGCTTTCCGCTTTCTGGCGTGATTGGCCGGGCAGCCCTCATGGACGCCGCAGCCCCCGGCGGCCTTGGCGGCACTTACGGCGGCAGCCCCATTGGCATTGCCGCCGCACTGGCAGTACTGGAAATCATAGAAGAAGAGCAGCTCTGCGAGCGCGCCAACATCATCGGCAACAAAATCAAAGCCCGTTTAGAAGGATTAAAAGCCAACACGCCGCAAATCCACGACATCCGCGGCCTTGGCGCGATGGTGGCGGTAGAATTCACCGAAAACGGCCAGCCCGCAGCCGAATTCACCGCAAACGTTAAAGCACAAGCGCAAAACTTAGGCCTGATCCTGCTCAGCTGCGGCATGTACGGTAACGTCATCCGCTTCCTCTGCCCGCTGACCATAGAAGACAGCGTGCTGGATGAAGCTTTAGGAATGCTGGAGCAGGCGATTAAAAGTGCATCAAAGACCTGAAAACCCAAATCTTTAACCACGGTTTACCCGCAGAGGCTGCCGCTCTTAAATACCAGGCCAAAGCCACCCTTAATAAGGAAAACCCATGCTGCAACTCAACAACCCTGCCCTTTTAAAACAAACCTGCTATATCAACGGCCAGTGGCAGGATGCCACAGAGAAAATCGCGGTAACTAACCCGGCCACAGGGAAAATCATTGGGCATATTCCTAAAATGGGTACAGCCGAAACCGCCGAGGCTATTGCCGCAGCCAAGCTCGCCATGCCCGCCTGGCAGAAAAAAACAGCCAAAGAGCGCAGCGTGATTTTGCGCCGCTGGTTTGAGCTGATACTGGCCAACCAAGAAGACCTGGCGCAAATTTTGAGCGCCGAGCAAGGCAAACCTCTCGCCGAGGCACGCGGCGAAATTGCCTATGGCGCGAGTTTTATTGAGTGGTTTGCGGAAGAAGCCAGGCGTATTTACGGCGATGTGATTGCCTCGCCACAGGCCGATAAGCGCCTGCTGGTGATCAAACAAGCCATTGGCGTGGTGGCCGCCATTACGCCCTGGAATTTCCCCAACGCCATGATTACCCGTAAAGCAGGGCCAGCGCTGGCGGCAGGCTGCGCCATAGTGCTTAAACCCGCCACACAAACACCGTTTTCTGCGCTGGCGCTGGCGGTATTAGCCATCGAAGCTGGCATTCCCGCTGGCGTATTTAATGTGATTACCGGCAGCGCCAGCCAGATTGGTGGCGAGCTGACGCGTAGCCCTGATGTGGCCAAACTCAGCTTTACCGGCTCTACCGACATCGGCAAATTACTGATGCGGCAATGCGCCGACACGGTAAAAAAAGTATCGCTGGAGCTGGGCGGCAATGCCCCCTTTGTGGTGTTTGACGACGCCGATCTGGATGCCGCAGTGGAAGGCGCGATGGTCTCTAAATTTCGCAACGCTGGGCAAACCTGCGTCTGCGCCAACCGCATCTATGTGCAAGACAGCGTTTTTGATGCTTTTTCCGCCAAACTCAGTGCTGCCGTTGCCAAACTCAAAGTTGGCCCTGGCACCGAAGAAGGCGTGACCCAAGGCCCGCTGATCGATGAAAAAGCGGTGCAAAAAGTGGAAGAACATATCAAAGATGCGCTGGAGCAGGGCGCAACGCTGGCGCTGGGCGGCAAGCGCCACGCGCTGGGGCATAGCTTTTTTGAGCCGACCGTCTTACTCAATGTCACAGCCAAAATGAAAGTGGCCCGCGAAGAAACCTTCGGCCCGCTCGCTCCGCTATTTAGATTCAGCAGCGAAGAAGAGTTAATCCGGCTGGCCAATGATACCGAATTCGGCCTTGCCAGCTATTTTTATAGCCGCGACATCGGCCGCATCTGGCGCGTGGCCGAAGCACTGGATTTCGGCATGGTGGGCATCAACACCGGCATGATCTCTAACGAGCTGACCCCCTTTGGCGGGGTAAAGCAATCGGGTCTGGGCCGGGAAGGCTCCAAATACGGCGTTGATGATTATATTTCGATCAAATACCTGTGCATGGGAGGGATTGATCGCTAATTAAAGATTCTGATTCGAATTTTTTCGTAGGACGGGTGAAGCCCACCGTTTCGCCGTATTTATGCCAAAGTCTGGCGGGTTTCACCCCATATACGCTAACCAATTTGATTCAGTCTTAGTAAACAACGAAAAACAGTGAGGGGCCTTCGTGCTGTTCGGGGCAGCCTTCTTTGCTTCCTTTCTTGGCGGTTCAAGAAAAGGAGTCCCTTGCGGGGATGCCGCACCAAAATCAACATGCCGAAGGCACTAAAAAGGCCTTTTTTTGGTTAGCACAAATGGGATGCACCCGCCCTACGAGAAACATTTCACTTACGTTGATAGAGTTGGGTTTCACCCGCACTGAGATGATTCAATCACTTGTTCGCTTAGCAAACCAGCAGAAAAGCATGCCCCACCCCAATTCTGTGCAGCATTTCCTCTATATAGCGTAATTTATTCACTTAGAATATCCTGCCATATCTGTAACAATCAAAATCATTATCACCTAAATAAAGTGAATCGAATGAATTGGATTGAGATTCTGCAAGCTCAGGCGATCAGTTACGCACCTAAATTATTTGCTGCGCTGATTACACTATTTATTGGCTGGAAGCTAATTGGTATTGCCACACAATTACTTGAAAAAGTACTGGCCCGTGGCAATGTTGAATCCACTTTACGGCACTTTTTAGGCAGCCTTGCCAATGTGGCATTAAAAGCACTGCTACTAATTAGCGCCGCATCCATGATTGGTATTGAAACCACTTCATTTATTGCTATTTTGGGTGCTGCCGGTTTGGCTATTGGCCTGGCACTACAAGGCAGCTTGTCTAATTTTGCAGGCGGCGTGTTGATTTTAATGTTCAAACCATTTAAAGCAGGTGATCTTATTGAAGCACAGGGGCAACTAGGAACCGTAGAAGGTATTCAAATTTTTACCACTCGTTTACGTACGGGTGATAATAAACTCATTGTGATGCCCAATGGCCCCTTAGCTAATGGCAATTTAACTAATTATTCCGCCATGCCAGTGCGCCGTGTTGATTTTATATTTGGAATTGGCTATGACGATGATATTGATCACGCACGAAAAGTAATGTTATCCGTATTAAATGCGGATAAGCGCATTCACCAGGATCCTGCGCCTATGGTTGTCGTTTCTGCCCTGGCAGATAGCTCGGTTAATTTCACGGTACGCGTCTGGGCAGATAGCGAGTATTACTGGCCTGTCTTTTTTGATACAACAGAAAACATCAAAAAAGCATTTGATGCGGCAAGAATCTCTATTCCTTACCCACAGCGCACAGTGCACCATATTCAACATACAGAAGCAAACCCGCCTTTACCCAAAGCGCCGCTTGAACGTATTGATTAAACAGAGATAATATCCGGGGTCTGGCTGCAAAGCCGCCCTGAAGGTGAAACTCATGCCACATATCAACATTGAATACAGTAATAATTTAAGTACATTTGATGCAAACCTTGCCTTGCAGCAGTTAAACAATGCCCTGATTGAATCCGGCCATTTTGCTGAAGGAGATATCCAAAGCCGTGCAATGGGCTTTGATCATTTCCAGATTGGGAATGTCGCAGAAGGCAGAGCATTTATTCATATTCAATTGCGGATTCTGAGCGGCCGCTCAGCCGAGGTTAAAAAATCACTTTCAGAAGCACTGCTTCAAGCCCTGAAAATAGATAACCCGCAGCAATTAAAAATTCTGATTCGTAGCGAGATCATTGATATAGATCGCCCGTCCTATTGCATGATGAATATAGAAAGCGAAGGCTGCTGACTTAATTTCACCCTTTTCTGATAAAGCACTTCAGGATAAGAATTTAATCAATATTTTCCCGGCTGGTTTTTAAAGTATGCAGCTTAAATTGCGAGATTAACCCTTTCATTTTAATCGCCAGCTCATTCAGGCGTGCGGTGGTATCCACGGCACGCTGGGTGGCTCCTACATTTTCACCCGACATCTCTACAATCTGCCCGATACCCTGTGAAATCATATCGCTGCCCCTGTTTTGCTCCTGCATGGCCGTCGCAATATCCATCACCGATTCAATTACATGCTCAGAACCTGCACAGCTGCGCTGCACCACCAAAGCTACTGCCTTTGCCTGCTCATTACCATCCTTAACCCGCTGTACTCCTCTATCCATGCTCTCAATCGCATCCCGGGTGCCTTGTAAAATACTACTGATCACACCGCCAATTTCCTGGGTAGCCTGCGTAGTTCTGTGTGCCAGGGTACGCACCTCATCTGCCACAACAGCAAACCCCCGTCCCTGCTCACCCGCCCTGGCAGCTTCAATCGCTGCATTTAAAGCCAGCAGATTAGTTTGATCGGCAATTTCTTTAATGACATTCACAATCGAATTAATCTGATCGGATTGCTCACCTAAGCCGCGAATAATACCTGAGGTTTCAGAAACCGATTTTTCAACTTCATCCATCCCTGCCAGCACACCTGCAATCATTTTGGCCCCATCATTAGACAGCTCGGCAGATTCTGCTGTCAGGCTATGAGCACGTTGTGTGCTGCCGCTAACCTGCTCGATACTCTCCACCATTTTGCCAACTGATTCGGCAATAGCTTCTGCCGAGGTATTCTGATTTTCCGATGCCGTTCTGATTAGGGTAGATTGCGCCGCCAGCTCTTGCCCGTAGCAAATCACTTCTTCTGCACTATCGCTTACCTGCCGGATAATACTTTCCAGATGATTTTGCATTGCCTTTAAAGATAATAATAACTGCCCCATTTCATCTTTACGTGAAGTCTCGATATTACGGCGAAAATCACCATGAGCAATATCCTGGGCAATGGAGATTGCTTCACTTAATACAGATGATATTTGTCTGGTAACCAAGGCAGAAATTAAAGTCATGATAACAATCACCACGGCGAGAAACACCAGCATGTGTAATTGTGACTGAGCAAAAATATCTGCAGAGCCTTTTGATTGTTCAGCAGATTGTTTTTCAATTAAATCTGACAAACTGGCCATTTCTTCTTCCAAAACTTCAAATTGATGCTGAAAAATAGGCAGATCTTTTTCCATTTGTGCCGGATCGGCTTTGGCACTGGCAAACAGCTTGGTTGCCAGTGCAATATAAGTATCAACAACGGGTTTTACAGCGGCAATCTTATTTTTAATTTGTGCTTCTTTTGCAATTTTTTCGTTATTGGCAAATAGCTCTTTAAAATGATTACCATGCTCTGCTAAATCTTTTTCTGCAGATTCAACTCCTTTCATATCATTATTTTTAATTGCCAATATTGCAGACAGGACATCGCCACGAATTGCATCGTGCATCATGTCCGATCCCATTTGATTGCGCATAATGGATAAGCCGCCAAGCAAATCATCCACACTTTTGTGTGATGAATTCTGGCCGTTCAAACCAATAAACCCCATGATCAGGACAGCAGCTACGCCAGAGAGCCCCATCAGAAATAATCTAAATTTCAATGTCATTGCCGCATCCTTTATCAACGTATCAAGCTCATTAAAAGATAGAACATTAGCAACCAATTGATAAACTTATTTACTTACAGGCAGCGAAATCACAAACAAAATTTTACCTTTGGCTAAAGTCTTATTTCGCCAAAAAGCATAGATAACTACTTTGCAAACCCGATTTTAAAATAATGATAATCCCTTTATTATCCACGCTGCAAAGTAACCCGGGTAATTTCCGATGGCGCAAACAAACGTTTAGGCGGGCCCCAATAACCTGTACCCCGGCTAGTGTATACCAGCACATTTCCCAGCAAATTCAAACCAGCCGTAAAGGGCTGCTGAAAACGGACAAAGAAATTCCAGGGGAAAAACTGCCCACCGTGGGTATGGCCGGATAATTGCAAATGCAGGCCCAGATCCTGCGCCTTAAAAGCACTGCGTGGCTGATGCGCGAGTAATAATTTAAATGGCGAATCACCGGGCGATCCTGCCAGTGCCGCCGATGCATTACTTTGATGATCAGGATAAAAATGCCCGGCACTGTAATCAGTCACCCCCGCCACCACCAGCTGATGGCCGCCGTGCAAAAGCAAAACATGCTCGTTCAGCAGCACTTGCAGGCCAAGGCGGCGCAGCTCAGCAATCCACGGCAATGCACCAGAATAATATTCATGATTACCGGTCACAAAAAATGTGCCATGAGTGGATTTTAATCGTGCCAGCGGCGCAGTATGCGCGGACAGATCGGCTACATTGCCATCAACCAGATCACCCGTTACCGCCACCAGATCGGCCTCAAGGCCATTTACCTTATCAACAATGGCATCCAGATAAGGGCGCTTAATCGTTGGCCCGACATGAATATCACTAATTTGAGCAATGGTGAAGCCGACTAATTCTGCGGGCAAATTGGCAACCGATACTGCCACATCCACAATTGCCGCACTACGCCTTGCATTAATCAAGCCCAGAAAAGTAAACAGCACAGCTCCTGCAAACACGCCCAAAGCACTTTGAATCTGCCAGCTCTGATAAGCCGCATCGCTTAATAAATAAGACAAAGGCAGCAAAGAGACATCGCGCAGTAGGCAAAGCACAAATAACGAAGAAAACAGCCCCATCACCAGCAGGCCCAGCCAGGCAAGGCGATCAGCCCAGGGCGGCTGACTGATCAACCTGGCTGCTAAACCCAAAGGCAGCAGCAAGCTGGACAGCACCAAGGTGAGCCAGCCCAGCGATAAACCCATACCGTATAAACCCAAAGCAGGAAATAAACGCATTCCCAGATAAGCATGCGCCAGCAAAATAATGCTAAGCATCACGAGCAAAGCTGAACGGGGTGGGGTGGAGTATTTCAAAAAGCACTTCCTTAGCAAAAATTGGGAAAATACAGGATGGGCAAAGCAACTCACCTTACGCTATAGATCAGCCAGCACAGGGGCTAAACTCTGGTCTACATTAAGCTTGGCCATAAAAAGCAAACCTTCTCATTCTCATTTAACTATTAGAATGCAATAAAGCCAAGCGCTTTTTGCCTGGCTTTATTAACACTGCATAATAACGAGCACAGCACCGGAGCAAGCCCCATTACGACTTACAGCTCCCTTGGTTTAATCCTTACCCCGCATATTGCGCCCCAGCGGGTTAGGCTGATTACGTTTTTTGGCCAGCTCAATCTGCTTTTGCCGCTCGCGCGCACTATTTCTGGTTTTTTCGCTCAGGGAATTCCAGCAGTGCGGGCAACTGATTCCGACAACAAAATGAGAAGACTGACGATCACTCACAGATACGGGCTGACGGCAGGCGTGACAAAGGTCAAAATCACCCTCGCTTAAATCGTGGCGTACGGTTACGCGATTATCAAACACAAAGCAATCGCCCTCCCATTTGCTCTCTTCCTGCTTAACCGTTTCCAGGTATTTAAGAATGCCACCTTTCAGATGGAAAACTTCTTCAAAGCCCTCCCCTAACATATAGCTGGAGGCTTTTTCGCAACGAATCCCGCCGGTGCAAAACATGGCGACTTTCTTGTGTTTAGCAGGGTCGAAATGCTGCTTAATATAATCTGGAAATTCGCGAAAGCTGGCTGTTTTAGGGTCAATTGCACCCTCAAACGTACCAATCGCCACTTCATAATCGTTGCGTGTATCGATCAGCAATACTTCAGGATTGCTAATCAGCGCGTTCCAATCCTCTGGCTCTACATAGGTACCAACAGCCTGATTAGGGTCTACGCCCGGCACACCTAAGGTGACGATTTCTTTCTTTAATTTAACCTTGCTGCGGTAAAACGGCTGCTCATCACAATAGGATTCTTTGTGATCCAGATCGATAAAACGAGCGTCACTTTTTAGCCATGCCAATAAGCCATCAATCCCGGCACGAGTCCCCGCCACCGTACCATTAATGCCCTCAAAAGCCAGCAGCAAAGTACCTTTTACTTCGTTATCCAGCATGGATTGCAAAAGCAGCTCTTTAAGCGCTTTAAAATCGGCCAGTGTTACAAATTTATACAGAGCTGCCACCACAATGGCTTCTGATTGATTCTGTGTCATTTTTTATATCTCCAGGCGGTCATCCACGCAAAGGATGAACCAGGCAAAAGCCGGTAAAAACCAGCCATGGCGCAGTTTACCTGAAGCAAAAACGGATAACATCCCGCCGGGCCGATCTCCTCATTACGAATAAGACACGGCAACCCACACATTATTCAAGCTCACTTTAAATTAGGGGCCAGGTACGTATGCCTATTGAGGGGTAATGCCACCCAATCCCATATACGGGCATTCGTTATTATAAATGCCACATAAATACCACAGCCATTGCATTGCTGTTTCTTGCACTTCAGCAAGACTTTCAAAATCATCGCAAGCTAGCCATTCATATCGCACACAGTGCACATATTGCGCTCAATATATGCGTTTTGCTGCAGATTGCCGGGCTGAATATAGGCTAACTCAAAATGAGCTGGTTTTATGGGGGGATTAGCATCTCACTCGGGATAAAGTAATTACGCTACAAGATGCTCCATTATTAGTAGCTGCAATTTAGCCCCAACCAGACTGAACGACCCAGCCGATAACTGGCAGAGCTGCTGTTACTAGCAATCTCTGGTGTGCGGTTAAACACGTTGCTCACCCGAACATCCACACTCATCAAATGCTGTTGCCACTTTGGCAATAGATAACGGGCATTGAGGTTCACGGTAGTAAAGGAGCCGATAGTAATCTGCTCATAACGATCATAAGAGCTGCCATCAACCTTCACATCATTACCGCTATCACCAAGAAAATCATACCCACCGCGGTAGTTCAGTGAGGCATTGGTCTGCAATTGCGTACTCCAGCGGGCAGTCCAGCCTGCCGCGGCACGAATGGGAGCAGCAAAGTTACTACGCTCATTTAGAGCATACAACTCATCCATACCGATCACCCGGCCCTGGTAATAAACTTGCTCTTGTGGGTCGGTATAATCAAAGTAACTGCTCGTATCGCCAAAGGTCTTGGTCTTGGACCAGGTGATATTGGCGTTAAAGCTATGGCGCTCAACCTGCCCTTGCCACTCCAACGCCAACCCCTTGTAGTCACTCTTGCCATCATTGGTCAGAGTATAGAGAGTCGTAGTAGTGGATTTACTGCCATCCCCCGGTTCAAACGAGACTTTGTCTCGTTGGCTATTGGCAAAGCCATCCCGGTTCTGGCGATAAACCCCCTTAACCCGGAAATGGCCGTCCAGCGGAGCCGGGAAGGTCAGTGCTGCTGTGAGTTCATCACTATAGGGCGTTTTCAGATCGCCTTGGCCATAGTCAGTACTTCGACTTGTACTACCCAACGCCCAACTTCCTACCTCGCCATTAGTAGTATTTACAGAGCGCCGATAGAAATAACTGTCGGGATACTGGGAACGAATCGCATAACCAACCATGTTAGCTGCGTAATAACGATTAGCCCCCAGTGTCAAATAGGTATCATCAAACAATGACCAGTTGGCACTTACGCGTGGGGAAAGATTGAGATTGCCCAAGAAATCATCATGATTCAAACGGGCACCTGCTCGCAACTCCACCGCACCAATCCTGCGAAAATACTCCGCCCACACGGCCTGACTAAATAATGCTACCTCCGCATCATAAGCGGCGTAGTCACTGTATTGAGTCAGCACCACATCACCACGGCAAGCCGGATCACCTGCGGCACAGTTAGCAGTGACGCCGCTGTTCATCACCTTACCACCACTGTAGTAACGGTTGTCTTGAGGCCGTTGCTTACGCGCTACGGTATAACGCAGTTCCGACCCAAGACTCAAATCACCCCCAGCCAGCGGCTGATTAAAGGTAAAGTGATAGGCTATGTCTTGCTGGGTCTGATCCAGTGAACCAAAGCCTCCCTCGGTACAGTTGGTACTGTCACACCAGTTCACCGAAGCCGCTTTCGAGGGCCACTGGAAGCGATCGCCATCCCACTCCCGGCTTGCATCTGACAACTGGTAAGAGAGCTTGTGTTGCCAATTGCCAGCTCCCCGCACACCATTAGCCGCCACATAAGCAGACAAGCCATCACTGCGGTTAAGGTTTAGGCTGTTGATACTGTTATCTGGTTGGTGCTCGCTGCGATAAGGACTATAAACCAGTTGGCCTTCCAGACTTAGAGCATCGCTGTACTCATATAGAGCTTTTAATAAATAATTACTGCTACGATCCCCTGTTTTAAATTGATTGCCACCGTAGTTTTCGCTCATGTTATAAGACACAGCAGATTCTGAGCGGCTGATAGATGCCAGAACAAATAAACGCTCACTCAGCGGCATATCGACAGAGAACGAACTCTGGTATTTAGTAAAGTCAGGTTTTTCTTTAGTTACTTCACCATTACCAGATTTGCGGTAACTAACCATACTATCGTTTTGAAAGCCTCCACTAACCGAAACGCCGAACTTGCGTGCCGGCTGACGTAACTTGATATCGACAACCCCTCCGATAAAGTCGCCATAGCGGGCCGAAATGTTGGAGTCGAGTACGTCTACGCTGCCGATTAAGGATGTATCTACATAAAGTGTCTGGGAAGTTTGACCATATACTTCATTAAAATCATTTTTCGATTTGGATGAAACATCCATGATCGAGGTAGCACTGACACCATCAATCAAAATGCTATTGTCATAGTAATTGCCGCCAGAGATTGAAAAATCAGATGGCCGCAGTGACTGCGCAGCTTCAGCTGTACCCGCCTGGCGTTCAGTATCCATTTGCACAAACGGCAAGTTTTGTAATAAGCCGGTAAAATCCGTCCCCCCTTCATAGCCAGCGGCAATAGTTTCGCGATTGATCACACTTAAGCCGGTATCAAGAGGATCGAAACTGTCATAAGCCGTAGCAGCAGGTTGTGGGCTACTTGAGCTCGCAGTCTCTGTAGTGCTGCTCACTTCCATGGCCCCTAAATCGATGGCCTCCTTCGCGTGGGCACTCAATAAACTGCAGCTTAGACAACCAACAATGATGGGGTGCTTCATAACGCTCCTACTTATCGAACAAATGCAGCTTGTTTATTTAAAAGCAACTCAGAAAGCCAAGCCCTCAACCACAAAATGACCATTAAGTTATTAATTGATGAAGCTTTAGCTAGGCTCATTAATTTATAGATAGTATTCTTAATGATAGTTATTATCAATATCATTCGCATTAATAATGATACATTCGAGATGATGGAATCAAATGACCTCTCTTCTATTGCGCTGCTTACCTTTTATTGTAATTTCTTCGTTTAGTGCCCCCCCTTTGGTCACACATGCTTATGCCGACGAACCCGGATTAACCTGGGCTCCCGAGCTTATCCAAGGGCAATTAGCTAATGGCCTGCGTTATGTGGCGTATCCCAGTTCGCAAAAAAGCGACCCATTTAACCTGCGCCTCATCGTACAAGCCGGAGCAATCGATGAAACAGGCCCCAGTGGCGTCGCTCATGCTGTAGAGCACATGGTATTTCGTGAAACTCATGCTCACCCTCAGACCGTACACCGTTATCTGGCCCAGCTAGGCTGGAAAACCGGCCTGCAGGTAAATGCCGTCACCGGACTGGCACACACTCAATATATGATCCGCACACGCCCGGACGATGCACTAAATCTGGACGGAGCCATGGCTCTACTTAGCCAGCTCGCCTTGCACCCCACCTTTACCGAGCAGAGCTGGCAGCAAGAACGACAAATCATCACCGAAGAGATGCGCCAGGGTGAAAACGTCGCCTCCCGTATCAATAGCCAAAAAAAAGCAATCACCCGCAACGGCTCACGCTATGTCGAGCGCACCAGCATTGGCACTGGTGCAGACCTGGCGCGGATCAGTACTGCAGATCTGCAGCAGTTTTATCAACGTCACTATCGCCCGGCCAACATGCTATTAGTAGTCGCAGGGCATCTTGACAAAGCCACGCTGAAACAGACGATCGAACGTCACTTTGGCCAGCCAGACAACTCCCAAGCAACACCACGCCCCTATCTCGACCTACCGCTCAACAAGCAGTTGTATATTGGTAAGATTCAAGATCCCAAAGGCACCAGCAGCCGTGTTGCAATGGGAATGCGCACAGCCCAGGCCAGCCGTGACACCCTGACCGGCAAGCAGCAATCTCTTGAGAACTACTTTCTGCGTCGTCTGCTACGTGACCATGTCCGCCGTCGGGCTCAGGCCCTGCCTGCAGGGATCAGCAACTGGAGCATGGTAATGGATGAACCAACCCCTGCCAGGCTGACGCTGGCAATGGCGGCCAATACCCATGACTATCACCAAGGATTGATGTTTGTGCTGCAAGAGCAAGCCTATTTGCGCCAGCACGGCCTCGATCAAACCTTACTCGATGAACTCAAGCAGGGAGCCTATAAGCAGATTGCCAGCTATCCCCAACAACTTGCCAAGCGTCAGTTTGCTCAGTGGGAAGACAAGATCACCGAAGCCCTGCTCCATTCAGGCCCCATTCAATCCACTGAACGCTATCAGCAGCACACCCGCCAATGGCTGGATGCGCTAACCATTGAGCAGCTCAACGAGCGACTACGCACCCTGCTCGATGCCGAAGACCGCTTCGCCTATTTTCAAATCCCCGGAGGTAAATCGTTCACCTTACCTAGTGCTGCGGCAATCCACACATGGCAAACGCAAGCTAACTCCAGTGAGTTAGCAACCCTGCCCACCCGTCCGCTCGCCAGCAACAAACTCGTGGTCAGCACGGCACCAGCCATCAAGGCTCCAACCCTTCCCGCCCTGAAATTTCCAGCTGCAAGCACTGACCTCGGCCTGCCCCAGCGCGATCCTCAGCAACCAGTAGTGCGCTGGCAACTGGCCAATGGGGATGAAATCGTCTGGCTAAACCGCCGTACCCAAGGAGGTCAAATACTGGTGCGTGCCCAGGCACAAGGAGGTTATCAGAACAGTCGCTACGCCAGCCTCGATAGCCAGACAGCGGTGCAGATTTGGCAGCAAAGTGGCTTTGACTTCTGGTCACAGCAGCAAAATCAGGCCTATTTCAACGACAAGCAACAACCACACTGGTCATGGGAACTCAAAGGTGATCACCTTGATCTGGCAGCCATAGTGCGCCCCGGCCAACTACCGGCGCTGCTAACCGAGTATGGCCACTATCTGCAAGCCGGCCGTATTGCCGACTATGTGCTGGCCGAGGTGCGCCCCCAGGTAGAACAGGCGCGCCGACATAAACTTTCAGCTCAAGCCAATGCCTGGCAAACCATGCAGCAATCAGGGCTCGCCTCCCATCCCGTGGCACCGCGTCTTGCCAGCCTCACCCAACCGGCACAGCTGGGCACCATTGCCAACGCACACCTGCAGGCCCCGACCCGCTTCTATCTAGTGGGAGAGCTGGCAGAAGATGAGGTCACTAATCTGATACAAACCTATCTAACCCCCATCAAACGTCAGCCGGCACTTGACCCGCTGCCCCACCCGATATACGCCGGGCAACAACAGACAAACATCATCGATTCAACAGCCAGCGGTGCACGGATTCGGGTCGAAACCCGGCAACAGATGAACTGGACTCCCGAGCAGGCGTTCGTGCTATCCAGCCTCAATCCAGTCGCCCAAGAGGCGCTTAAAGAAGAATTGAGACTCAAACGGGCTGGAGTCTATAGCGTTCGCTTTGAAATGAAACTCGATCGTGCCAGCCAACAGCTGATCAGTGAACTGAGCTTCAGTTGTGCCCCGGAGAGGGCCGAAGAGCTGCAACAAGCAGCCTTGCACATCCTGAGCAAGTTGGATGAACGTCTTGATGAGCAACGCCTGGTGCGGCTAAGCAAAGATATCGAGTTTGCCGAGCAATACCGCTTGCAAGACGACAACACCTGGCTGCACCGGATGATTTTAAGCCACCAGGCTTATGGTGATATGCGTTACCTCTCCGCCATGCCCTCCCTGGCGCGGCAGATCCGGCTGACAGAGCTGAAATCCATCGCAAAAAACCTGTTTGCCAAGCCCAATGCCATCACCCTTATTAGCCGGCCTGCGCCACACATAACCCAGGAGTAATTTGACTCATGTTTCGCAACTTTTTTATGCAACGTCGCTGGTTACACTGGTCCCTGCTGGGCAGTGTGCTGATCCTGGCAACCACCTGGTACAAGGTGCAACTGGATGTCAAGGTGAACAACTGGTTTGGCGATTTTTATAACCTGATCCAAAAGGCCCTGGCGACCCCTCATGCGGTCAGCCAATCCGAGCTGTTTAGCCAGCTATGGGTATTTATAAAAATATCAGTGGTATATGTACTGATCGCCATCGTGCTGGAGTTCTATATTCGTCACTACGTCTTTCGCTGGCGAACCGCGATGCATCAACACTACTGCCGCTACTGGCACCTGGTACACCACATCGAAGGGGCCTCACAGCGTGTACAAGAAGATACCATGCGCTTTGCCCGGATCATGGAGGGGCTAGGCGTATCCTTACTTCACTCCGTCATGACTCTGATCGCCTTCCAGCCACTACTGTGGAATCTGAGTAAGCACGTCAGCGAAGTCCCCCTGCTGGGTGAAGTGCCGCATATTCTGATCTACTCCGCGATGTTATCTGCCATTTGTGGCACCGTCCTGCTGGCGATAGTGGGCATCAAGCTGCCCGGGCTGGAATTTAACAACCAGAAAGCGGAAGCCGCACTACGGAAAGAGCTGGTGCTTGGCGAAGATGATCCACAGAGAGCCTCCCCTATGAGCTTGCACGAGCTGTTTGACAAGGTTCGCCACAACTATGTGCAGATGTATCGCCATTACCTCTATTTTGATCTGGCCAAATGGTCTTATCTGCAATTCTCCTCGATCCTGCCATATGTCATTTTGGTGCCGACTATCGTCAGCGGCGTTATTACCCTGGGTGTCTTGCAACAAATCCAGCGTGCTTTTAGTAAAGTTGTAAGCTCATTGGAATTTTTGGTCAGAAGCTGGTCAAGCATCGTGGAATTGATCTCGGTTTACAAGCGCCTGCACACCTTTGAGCTGCAAATTGCTGCCGCAGATAATGCAAACAATGCATCCTCTGATAAAAAAACTCACCCCGAAGGAGCTCTCTGATGGAGCTGCTACCGCAAAATCCGTGGACAATTTTTACCGCCTTGCCTCTGCTGCTTTGCTCGATATTAGCACTGGCATTGATCGCCGAACGAACTCTGTTTCTACTAAGCAAACGCCGCTTGAAACCAGCCGACCAACACGCCGTGTTAACTGCACTGAAACAAGCCGATGTAGCACAAGCCGAAACACAATTGCTGGCTATCCGCCCTTTTTATGAAGAGGCACTAACCACCCTGATCCGTCACAAGGATCAAGAGAAAGCATTACGTGACTGCGCAGTAAGCCTCGTATTGGAAGAGCTGGCTAGCCAGCTTAAAAATCGGCTATCAGGGCTAATGACCATTACAACCCTTGCACCGATGCTGGGCTTGCTGGGCACCATTATCGGCCTAATGCGCGCATTTTATGATCTGGGTCGACATCATGGGCCTGTTGAGCCCGCTATCGTGGCTGATGGCCTGTGGCAGGCAATGTCGACCACTGCCGCAGGTATGATAATCGCCATCTGCTGCACCTTAGCTCACGCCTTGATGCAGTCGCGAATCAAGCGCGATCTGGCGCAAAGTAGCCAGATCCTCAATCGCTTGTCACAGTTACATGCTGTTGAGCTAAGTACCCAAAATCACAGCGGCTACATCCTGAAGGGGGCCACACCATGATTCGGGTTAGTGAACAACCAACTGCAGAGAAAGGGTTACAAGAGACCATGACCCCCATGGTCGATGTAATCTTCTCGCTGCTAGCCTTTATGATGTTGATGATCAACGCCCCCCTGCTTACCAGTAAACTGGATCTGCCTACCAGTGAGCAAGCTGCCCCACTAACCCGGCAAAATGCATTACCGATCAATTTGTTAATCGATAGCCATGCCGCACGCTGGCAACTGGATAACAGCGATTGGCTCGACCATGAGCAACTAGCAAATCGGTTAAGTAGCCTCAAAAAGACACCGGAAGCATCGTTGATCTTGCAAATGGACAAAAACCTGCCAGTACAACGACTGATCGAAACCCTGGGGTTACTGCAAGCAGCTGGTATTAGCGCTACTGACGTTGCAACCATTAACGGGCATACGCCATGAATGAGTTTGCTAATTTATCACGCTGGGTGATTGGCTCAATTCTGTTACATCTGCTGTTTTTAGCGCAGTATTTATTCAACCAACCCGCGCCATTGGTAACCACCGCAGTAGTAAAATCGACACGACTAAGCCTTGGTATCGCTACTGCGCTGGCCGGGGCAAATACTCATAGCCCCCCCCAAACCCCTGCTATCAAAGTAAAATCAACGCAACCAATACAAATGGATCCACCTCCCCCCCCTACGAAAGAGACCTTCCGAAAGCCAACCCAATCAGTGCTCCCACCTAGACCTCTGGTCAGCAAAAACATAATGCAAGATATAGCTGAAAAGAACGATCCCAAGCAGGAAGCATTGTCACCCAGCCCTGCAAGGGTGGCCAGTAAAGAGGGACAACAAGGCGACCAAGGCTCAAGACAAAGCAATAATAAACAAATAGAAACTGGCCAAGCCCAGCAGCATGGTAGTCAGGAGCTGAGTGATCAGTTTGATTTGGCTGTCCGTCGCCATCTGTTGGCCCACAAAAAAACACCAAAGATTTTAAGCGGTCGTCAGCATGGTATCGTGGTAGTTGAATTTGTTATTGACCGGCAGGGGGAAATAGTAAGCCAGGATATTGGCACGCCGTCACAAGTTCGTGAATTTGATCGCGCAGCACATTTACAGGTAGCTAGTGCAGCCCCCTACCCCCGGCCCCCCGCAGAGCTCCACTGGCAAGAGCGACGCTATCAGATCGCTATCCACTACCAGAGTCAATAACTATGAACCGGTAATCCTCTCATTTTTAAGCTCACTTAAAAGTAGAGGTTAGGCATGCAATGCCGCCCCTTTGTATCTTGTTCCCAGTAGTGGTTAGCCTTTATAAGCCTTCAAAATAAATGGCTTGGCATTTTCAAACTCGGCCTGATTAGATATACCCAGCTCTGCATGACCCGTACCCCAATGCCCGACGTCCCTCACATCGCGACCATTAGGTTCATTAATAATTAACCCCGGATCTAAATGCAGAAACAGCAATAAACGCCCTTTTTGCAAAACGATAGATGCAAAATTCTTTAAACGCTTAAAAGCATAATAAAGCTTCAATTCCCGCCGCTGCACATCATCCCCTAGCGACAAGATATAGCCCTCTAAAGATGCCAGCAGCTCACGCAGCTCAGGGCTTAGCTCCGGCAATAACTCGGCCATGCTTTTATCCGAGCCACGCGGTTTAACTAAGGCATTGTTTGGCGCTACAGATTGCACATTAGGGGTATTGGCGGCCTCCAGCAGCAATAAGTCTTCTCCAAATAGGCGATAGCGCACCAGCTCGATCTGCCGGTTCATTTGCTGCACGGCATGCTCGTCATACTTAGTAAAATCCGCCGCAATACAAATCACCCGTGGCCCGCTCCAATCAATAGCATCTGCCAACGGCTTGTCATAGCGCTCCATGACCAGTAACTTGAATTCCGCCTGATGATCCATCAGCCAGTTTAAATAAAACAAACCCTGATTAATCACGCTTTCAGATTGCGAGCGCTTGTATTCAATAATCACCGGGCAATTATTTTCATCCAAGCCCAAGGTATCGATCCGCCCACCATGTGTTTTACCCGTCGCATATTCAGAGGCCAAAAACCGCACCCCCAATAAAACATCTAAATTGCGCTCAATCAGAGTTTGTAGCGGCTTTTCCAAATCTGAAGCACGCCCTTTTAAAGGCAGCGCTTTATACTGGGAAAGTTGAAAAAGCTGAATATCACTCATATGTTCCCTGTTGTATTTAAATACAGCTTATTTTGGAAAAACTGCGTGGTTTGTGCCAGCCGAAGGCGAATAATCCGCCGCCAGCGCAAAAATCTCCCGCACCCGCAAATACACCCGCCGCTCACTGGCACGAATATCGCGGATACGCTCAAGCAACTCATCACAACGATCCGGTACCCCCGACCCCGCCACCGGCGGATTCTTCAGCCGCTCATCATCCAGCGTAAAGCCCTTAATCAGATACTCACTCAAACGCTCCGTAGCCCAACGCCGAAACTGTGTACCTCGGGCAGAGCGAACACGGTAGCCCACGGCAAGAATGGCATCGAGGTTATAGTGGTCAAGGTTACGGCTGACCTGGTGGGGGCCCTCGGAACGAACTATTAGGAATTTCCTAATAGTTGCCTCGGGCTGCAGCTCTGCATCGGCATACAAGGTTTTCAAATGCTCATTGATCGTTGGCACTTTCACTTGAAAAAGCTCAGCCATCAGCGCCTGAGTTAACCAAAGCGTATCTTCAACAAAACGGCACTCAACCCGAGTGCGCCCATCGCTGGTTTCGTACAGCAAGAATTCACCAGCGAGTGGAGTTTGATTCTTTATGCCGCTTGCTTCATCCATTTTCAATTAACCTCTATTCCCAATTTACAAGCCTCTTAACCGCCACAGATTATAAGCGCTGTTGGGCTGCGTAGACTCAGCCCAACCTGCTTGCTGCTGACAATGAATCAAGCACGGTATTGAAAATATAATCAACACAGCCTTCCACCATTCATTACAGAGGCCAACCATGCCCCAAAATATCTTCCACCAAAGCAAGCCCCCAGCCACCGGCGAGCACTTCGAGCCCCTGCACACCCAGCCCGGCCTGCTAATAGAGCGCATCATCAGCTCCCCCCGCATCGCCCACACCGAATACATCCAGCCGCAGGACGAATGGGTGCTGCTGCTTCAGGGCGAAGCGGCGCTGGATATCGCCGGTAAAACCGTGGCACTGCACAGCGGCGACTATCTGTTTATCCCCGCCCACACCCCACATACCGTACTGGAAGTGAGTGATGGCGCGGTTTGGCTGGCGGTGCATTTTGGGGAGGGGGTGTAATCATCCAGCCTGTAATCTGGCTGCATGATTTTTAGTGCCTTCGGCACGTTAGTTTTGGTGCGGGTGCCCCCGCTGGGGCCTTCCTTTCTTGAACGGCCAAGAAAGGAAGCGAAAGAAGGCCGCCCCACGAAGCACGACATCCCCTCGCTGCGGACAATCGAGGTGGCGTCAATTCAACTCGCTTCGCTCAAACACGAATTGACGACTACCCCACCCCGCTTGTTCCTCGCTCGGCGTGCTTCAAGGGGACTCTAAAGCCCCGTGCAGAGAGCGCATTTATAGCCTTCCAAACTGTTGGCAAACACAAAACTTTGATTTCAATTATCAGAAATTAACGCAGACAAATACTTATAAAAAAATAAAAGCATTAACGACATAGTTTTTAAATCTATATGGCGTAATACCTTCTTTAACTAATTTCCCGCTGCACTCAAAGAAAAAACATCCATGCTGCGCTAGGTGCATAGGGCTTAAGAATCCCCTTGAAGCACGCCGAAGCGAGGAACAAGCGGGCGGGGTTTCGGCGAGGACTGTTTGAGCGAGCTTGCGAGCGAGTTCCGCAGCCGCCGCTCGATTGTCCGCAGATGAGGGGCCTTCGTGCTTCCGGGGTCGCCTTCTTTGCTTACTTTCTTGGCGAAGCAAGAAAGTAAGTCCCCAGCGGGGGACACCCGCGCCAAAATCAATGTGCCGAAGGCACTAAAAGTTAAGTAATCCCTAGCAAGTAAGATAGGCGTGTTTTATCTACCCAACGCATTACGAATAATAAAATGGTGGGCTGATAAAAAATTTAGCCAAACCCAATACGATTTCTTACTACCAAACCAACAACCAAGAAAAATTTGTAAGCGCAGTGTGCATTGTAAACTTAGTGACGATTAAGACAACACTTCTTATATTTGAATCCGCTGCCGCAAGGGCAGGGGTCATTTCGGCCAATTTTATGCACTCGGCTTCGTCCCATCATCAGCTCCTGAAGAGCTTGGCTATTCGGGACTGACTCAATCATTTCTTTTGTACTCTCATCCATCAGTTCATCTTGATTCCAAGGGAATACCAGCGAAATACCAAATCGTACGTCAGGTCCCGTTGAAGTCATGCAAAGACCAAACCACTGCGAGGCTTTCTCTCGATATTTACGCAACGCACAGTATGACTCCAGTCGAGGGCCAGCCACGTTTAATGGCTCATCAGAGCAATGAAAGGTAATACCTAAGCCTTCCTGAAAACCAAACGTAACGTCATGCACCTTACCATCAGCACGAGTCCGAGCAGCCAGTTTATCTAAGACTCGACTCATGTCCCTCACAGCCTGCTCGCTCATTGCTAGTAGTAGGAAGCCGAGATCAATAGTTGCAGGGTCAGGTCGAGCTTCTATTTCCTTCACTACTCGCCCAACTGTCGTCTTTCCAAATCGAGTCAGAACACCATCGGGTGTGGCGGCGCCTTGCATGCCAGCACGCCTCACCGCCATCGCAATGTCTAGCCCAGCCGAAAAATCATCGCACAGGTGCATCAGATTAACATCAGGTTGCACCCATAGATTTTTCGTCAAGTGATAGCCAAGAATTGTTAGTTCCTGCGACGCCATGAGTTGCTCAGCATAATTGGCTCGTCGGTCCACATAGCTAAGAAACTGTAATGGGGACTGAAGCATTTCGGTCATGGCATCCACCGCAAACACGTCCATGACCAACGGCGCTTGTACCCGATCAATGGTTTCTGTCTTCAGGAATTGCCGTGCCTGAAAGCTCAAGGCTGGATAGTGGTCACTGACGACACAGAAGATGTAAATCTCCTTGATCTCATCCGGCAATACGACCTCGCGCCCATCAGCAGCCACAAGCCTGCTTCCTTTTTCGATCAGGCTTGTGGCGCAAGCAGCTCCTTGGTCATAAGCAACCTGCACCGCTTTCTTGAAGTCACTGCGAATAACCTGATCATTTCCTTTTCTCGACTCAAGCGTGAGGCGCTTTGATTTTGCCTGCACAATGATGACCCGATTGCCCCAAACGACAAGCACATCTACGTCAGATACCTTTGTGGCCTTAGTCTTGAAGATATCCACATTCAAATGCACATGATCCTTCCCAAAGACCAAACCCAGTCGTTCAGCTACAAAATATTCAGTAAAGTCACCTCGGTTCTTCGAAAGTATTGGACGATATGCCTCGTCTTGATACATCCAATGATGGGGCGCTTCGTATATCGTTTCGGCCAATGAGTAGGACTGTAGTGATAAAAACTCTCCGCTTGGCATCCTCAGTAGGGGCATAGCCGTAATCACATTGAAGTCGTGAAGCGCATTGAATCCTTCATTGCGCTCTGTTGATGACAGTTCAAATGCCCCAAGTACTCGCTCCACAATATCAGTAGCAAGATTCGCCTTTGCTGCAATCTCATCGGCAGTGAAGGCGAAAAGAGGGAGCATTGTCCACTCGTCAGGATGCTGCTTTCGCATGAGCTCACGAATTGTGTCAAAGCGGTCAGAATGGACGCCCTCGACTGCTTTCGCGACACGCGTGGCGTGATCAATGGTGAAGCCACGGTTTACTTGCAGCCATTGCGAATCCGCTGCGTATTTACGAGTTGCCAGATCAAGGTACTGAAAAATGTAGGCCGCTTCACCGCTATAGAAAATCGGTTCTCGCAACACCTCCCCACGCTCGAACGGGTTGAAGCCACCTTCCACAGCTTCCTTCGTTAGACCTGACCAAAACTCCCCAGATAGACAATGGTGTAGCTCCTGAAGGAGTTTCTCCGATGTATCCATGTATTCCTGCTGTATCCTCGCTGCAGGCAAGGTCCAGTCAATATCTGCTTTGATCATCAAGCCGAGTAAAGTATTGATCTCCGTTCGAATTAGCCTCGAGGGAGAGAACATATCCCTCATATCGGACTCCTTCATGTCACCTGCATGAAGGATCACGTTATCTCGAAAGCAGATGTTGCCTATAGCATGCACGTAGCCAGGCTGGCAGCAAATCTCAGCCAGATCTGCAAAGACCTCTCGTTCTGTTCGCATGGACTTTTTTGTCATTACTCATCCTTGGTGGATTGCACTTTTCATACCAAGTCTCGCGGACATGCACCAAGAATGCCGTGCGTTAATGGTACATGACAGACTGCTTATACTGGGATAACACCTTGCATGGCATAGTGCCGATCTTCAACAACAGACAACAAAATCCACACACCTTGTGCGAAAGAAATTGCGGTCAGAGCACAAAACGCAAATGTTTTGTCAATCTCACACTCTGTGTTTTTCATAGCCAAATGGGTCAAAACCTAGCAAAAAAGCCCCTTCCGGGGCTTTTTCAGCTTCAAACTGAAATCCCAAAAATATAGAAAAATGGGAAATATCCAGAAGTTAATGGGATCCTACAACAAATCAAATATCCACATTCCGCGCAATCAGCGCATTCTGTTCGATAAATTGACGACGTGGCTCCACCTGATCACCCATCAGCGTAGTGAACACCGCATCCGCCCCCAGAGCATCCTCAACGTTCACTTTCAGCAGGCGGCGCACGGTGACGTCCATGGTGGTTTCCCATAGCTGTTCCGGGTTCATTTCGCCCAGACCTTTATAGCGCTGGATGGCGATGTTGCGGCGGATCAGGCCAAGCAGCCATTCGATGGCGTCTTTAAAGTTAGTCACAGCTTGTACTTGCTCGCCGCGTTTTACTTTAGCGCCGTCACCCAAGAGGCCGTTCAGCATGTCGGCGGTTTTGCGCATTTGCGCGTAATCGCCGGACAGCAGGAAGGCTTCGTCCAGGTATTGCAGTGTTGATACGCCATGCTGGCGGCGCGATGCGGTGATCACATAGCTTTCTTCTGAGCGGGTAAAGCTGAAGGTGTAGCGCGGGCTGTTTGGCGTGGCCACTTTTTCCATAGCGCTGGTCAGCAGATCCACACTTTGCTGTGCTTCGGCTTCGTTGCTTAATGTCAGTGCTGGCAGGGCAATCATGGCCTGCAGTACGGCTGCATCAATAAAGCGGCTGTGGCGGTCGATCACTGCTTCAGAGGCAAAGTACTGGCGGGCCAGTTTTTCCAGCGCTTCACCAGCAATGGCTTCACGGTCTTCGCCCGGCAAGAGGGATGCACCATTTAAAGCCTGGCGCAGCAGGTATTGCTTCAGCTCGGCTTCATCTTTCAGGTAAGACTCGCTCTTGCCGTGTTTGATTTTGAATAGTGGCGGCTGGGCGATATAGATATAGCCGCGCTCCACCAGCTCTGGCAGCTGGCGGTAGAAGAAGGTCAGCAGCAGCGTTCGGATGTGCGAGCCGTCCACGTCCGCATCGGTCATGATAATGATGCGGTGGTAGCGCAGTTTTTCGATATTGAAATCGTCTTTACCAATCCCGCAGCCCAGCGCGGTAATCAGTGTGCCAACTTCCTGGCTGGAGATCATTTTGTCGAAACGTGCGCGTTCCACGTTCAGGATTTTACCTTTCAAAGGCAAAATCGCCTGGAACTTGCGATCGCGGCCTTGCTTGGCCGATCCACCCGCAGAATCACCCTCGACGAGGTAGATTTCTGATTTGGCAGGGTCTTTTTCCTGGCAGTCGGCCAGCTTACCCGGCAGGCCCAGGCCATCGAGCACGCCTTTACGGCGGGTCAGCTCGCGCGCACGGCGGGCAGCATCGCGGGCACGGGCTGCATCCACAATCTTGCCGCAAATAATTTTAGCGTCACTGGGGTTTTCTAAGAGGAAATCGGCCAGAGCCTGGCTGATCACTTCGCTGACAACCGGGCCAATTTCGCTGGAAACCAGCTTGTCTTTGGTCTGGCTGCTAAATTTTGGATCAGGCATTTTTACCGACAGCACACAGGTCAGGCCTTCGCGCATATCGTCGCCGGAGGTTTCTACCTTGGCTTTTTTGGCGTGCTCGTTTTGCTCAATATATTGATTAAGCGTACGTGTCATCACCTGGCGCAGCGCAGTCATGTGGCTGCCGCCATCCCTTTGCGGGATATTATTGGTAAAGCATTGCACCGATTCCTGATAGGAATCGTTCCATTGCATCGCTACTTCCACCATCATGCCGTCTTTCTCGCCATAGGCATGAAAGATATGCGGGTGCAGTACCGATTTATTGCGGTTCATATATTCAACAAAGCCGCTTACTCCGCCCACATAGGCAAAGTTTTCTTCTTTGCCGTGGCTGCGGTCCAGCAGTTGAATTTTTACGCCGTTATTCAGGAAGGAAAGCTCGCGAATACGCTTTGCCAGAATCTCGAAGTGGTATTCAACCAGGCCAAAAGTCTCGATCGAAGCCATAAAATGCACTTCGGTACCACGGCGCTCGGTGTCACCAATCACGGCCAGCGGCGAAACCGCCTCGCCCTGACGGAACTCCATGCTGTGCGCTTTGCCGTTGCGGCGAATCGTCAGCTTCAGCCAGTCGGATAAGGCATTCACCACCGACACACCCACACCATGCAAGCCGCCAGAAACTTTGTAGCTATTCTGGTCAAACTTACCACCGGCGTGCAGCTCGGTCATGACGATTTCGGCGGCAGAGCGCTTAAATTCGTCGTCTTCTTTGATATCGGTTGGAATACCACGGCCGTTATCTTCTACGCTGATCGAATTATCGGCGTGGATAATCACTTTAATTGTGTCGCAATGCCCGGCCAGCGCCTCGTCAATGGCGTTATCCAGCACTTCGAACACCATATGGTGCAGGCCGCTGCCGTCCTGTGTATCACCGATATACATGCCCGGACGTTTCCGAACGGCTTCAAGGCCTTTCAGAATTCTAATGCTATCGGCGCCATATTCTTGTTGCTCAGACATTGCTTATTCCTTAAATCAACAAACAAACCAAACCATTATTTCGGTTCGGCTAAATTTTTATAACGATGTAAACGGTGCTCATCTTAGCTAAAAGCAAGGCCGATCAAGATCATAAAAACAGTGCGAATCTTCCATCGCCGGGGCTAAAACCTAACATCTTACAAATGCAAAAGGCCGGGCAGCCCCGACCTTAGCAGCAGCCTGCCGGACTAAATACGCATTGGCATGACGATATATTTGAAGTGCTCGTTATCCGGAATAGTAACCAGTACCGAGGAAGTCACATCGCCAAACGAGAAGTGCAGCGTTTCAACCGATGTATTGGTTAATACGTCCAGCAGATACTGGATGTTAAAGCCGATATCCAGCGGCGCGCCGCTGTAATCCACTTCTACTTCTTCCTGCGCTTCTTCCTGCTCATTGTTATTACACATAATTTTAAGCAGGCCGTCGGTCAGCACTAAGCGCACGCCACGGAATTTTTCGTTAGATAAAATCGCAGCACGCTGCATAGAGGCCAGCAACATCTGGCGCTCGATCAGCAAACCTTTATCGTTGTTTTGCGGAATCACGCGGTTGTAATCGGGGAATTTACCGTCAACAACCTTGCTGTGAATCACAATATTGCCAAAGGCAAAACGCACCTGATTGCTGGCGATATCGATCGTGACTTCGTCATCCGAATCGGCCAGTAATTTATACAGCTCCAGGATGGTTTTACGTGGCAGGATCACTTCGTTTTTAGCAAAATCCCCCAGGATTTCTGCCGAGGCAAACGCCAGACGGTGCCCATCGGTGGCAACCAGTTTGAGCAAATTGCCTTCAGTAACCATGAACAAACCGTTTAGGTAATAACGGATATCCTGGTGAGCCATCGTAAACTGGGTACGGCCCAGCAAGGCTTTTAACTGCCCCTGAGGCATACGTACTGTGGCGCGCAGATTGGTATCTACCGCCAGCTGCGGGAAATCAGCTGCGGGCAGCGTCTGCAGATTAAAGCGGCTTTTGCCTGCTTTGATCGTCAGACGGCCATCAGCCTCTTCCATGCTCACAACGGTTTTATCCGCAATAGCACGCAAGATATCAGACAGCTTTTTAGCCGCGACTGTAATAGCGAAATCGTCGCCAGAGAAGCCTTCGGCCTGGCGGCTACTGATCTGAATTTCAAGATCGGTGCCGGTAAAGGACAGGGCGTCGCCATCCTTCTTGATCAACACGTTCGAGAGAATGGGCAGGGTATGCCTGCGCTCAACAATACCGGTGACCGTAGCCAGCGGCTTCAGGAGCGCATCGCGTTCGGCTTGCAAGAGTTGCATGGCGCCTCGTTCCGAAAAATGGGTTTAACCGCAGGATTCTAACCGATTTACAGCGTGTATAGGGAATGAATGGTGGTTACTAATGTTAAATAAGCCAAGCTACACCCAAACTTACAAAATCAGCCCCTGTTTATAATGCAAAATACTTAGAATCATTTTGCCATTACACAGTAGCTCAGCGGGCCAAGCAGCAGCGAAATTTAAGCTGCCAGAGCGCCCGCCTCACAAAATCAACTGCGCAGCATTTGCAACAATACACCGTATTGATGAGCAATTTCGCTATCGCTGCCGCGCATTTCTTCAATAGTACGACAGGCATGCAGAACCGTGGTGTGATCCCGTCCGCCAAAAGCTTCACCAATGGCAGGTAAAGACATTTGCGTCAGCTCTTTGGTCAGCGCCATCGCAATCTGCCTTGGCCTGGCAATATCACGGGTACGCTTTTTGGAATGCATATCTGCAATCTTGATTTTATAAAAATCTGCGACTGTTTTCTGAATATTTTCTACCGAAACCTGACGGCTGCCGGACGCCAGAATATCTTTCAGCGCTTCTTTGGCGGCATCCAGTGTAATCGGCTGATTGGTAAAGCGCGAATAAGCCAATACCCGCTTCAGTGCGCCTTCTAACTCCCGCACATTAGAGCGGATATGTTTGGCCACAAAAAACGCCACATTGGCATCGAGCTTGAAGTTTTCACGCTCGGCTTTTTTCATCAGAATCGCCACGCGCATTTCCAGCTCGGGCGGCTCGATAGCAACAGTTAAGCCCCAGGAAAAGCGCGAAGTTAAGCGCTCTTGCAGCCCGTCGATTTCTTTTGGGTAGCGATCGGATGTGATAATAATTTGCTTATGCGCTTCAACAAGGGCGTTAAAAGCATAGAAGAACTCTTCCTGGGTTTTGTCTTTGCCCACAAAGAACTGAATATCATCAATCAGCAGCAAATCCAGCGAATGGTAGTAGCGTTTAAACTCATCAAATGCTTTGTGCTGATAAGCACGTACCACATCCTGCACGTATTTTTCGGCGTGGATATAGCGAATCTTGGCACCCGGATTACGCTGATGCACATAGTTGCCAATTGATTGAATCAAGTGCGTCTTACCCAGGCCAACACCACCATAAACAAATAGCGGGTTGTAGCTGACACCAGGGTTTTCTGCCACCTGGATTGCAGCAGCACGTGCCAGCTGATTGGCCTTACCGGTAACCAGTGTTTCAAAAGTAAAATTTGGGTTTAAGCGTGTTGTTTCATGGTTGGCAGCAGAAACACTAATCACCGCTTTGGCAGGAGCAGGCTTACCCTCGGCAGCATTGCTGGCCTGAGGCGCGGCGGCAGGCCGCTGCATCGCGCCTACACGCAGAGCGATAACGGGCGCATCGCCCGTTGCAAAGGTGGAGGCAGCTTCTTCAATCATTCCAAGATAACGATCACGGATAAATTGTAAGAAAATCTGATTCGGTACGATCAGGTTTAGGCCCTCATCAGTCATTTCAACCGTAAGGGGTTTAATCCAGATACGAAACTGGTCCGCGCCCAAACGACGCTCCAACTCAGTAAGGCAGTGGGGCCAGCAATTTTCCAGCACAGACATAGGGGTATCCTGTCCGTCGTGATTCGCAAACACGCAAATATACCTCGCTATAAAAAGAGGCCAACGACGAAAGCGGTGATGTTATTCAAGGAGAACGAGGGGGGATTGTACCGCTTCATCCCGTACTTATCCACAGCCCTATTATGCCGTGGATCAATAAAAGGTATTGACAAGATGGCTGAGTAGCTATGTAATCAACGGTTTACTTCGGTTTTGTTTGGCAGGGATCCAATATTATGAAACGTACATTCCAACCTTCAGTTATCAAGCGCAAACGCACTCACGGCTTTCGTGCACGTATGAAAACCCGTGGTGGTGTAGCGGTTGTTAATGCTCGCCGCGCAAAGGGCCGCAAGGTTTTGACCGCTTAATTGCGGGCAAAAACCTTGAAGCTAAGCTTTGTTGGGACACTCCCAAGCTGGTTTTGCGCGCAATATGCGCCTGCTAAAAGCGGATGAATTTTCATCCGTTTTTAGTTTGCGCTGTTCTTCTTCCAACGATTTTTTTCAAGTACTTGGCAGGCCCAACGGGCTTGATCACGCCAGACTTGGCTTAGTTGTCGGAAAAAAAACAGACAAACGGGCCGTAGGCCGCAACTACATCAAACGCACAGTGCGGGAAACATTTCGCCTGAACGCAAACAAAGTATCCGGCATTGATCTGGTAGTACGCGCACGTCGGCCATTTGGACGAAAAGAAGGCGCTGCAGCACGTGAAGCACTTATTTCACTGCTCGGCAAGATTCATAAATGTCGAAAATAATCGTCGCGCTACTGCAACTTTATCGGTTTACTATTAGCCCGCTCCTTGGAGCGCGCTGTCGTTTTACGCCAAGCTGCTCCCAATACGGTATTGAAGCCGTCACACGCTACGGCGTGGTGAAAGGGGGCTGGCTGACTACTCGCCGGCTATGCCGTTGTCACCCCCGGGGTGGCTGTGGCTATGATCCGGTACCATAAATCTGCATACCCTTTCGAGCCAAGATGGATACCAAAAGACTCATCCTCTTTATCGCGTTGTCATTCGGCATTCTGTTCTTCTGGCAGAAGTGGATGGAAGAGCGTTACCCTCAAATAAAAGCGCCTGCAGCAACAGCAAGTGCAACGAGTGGCACCACCACAACACCAAAAGCTGCGCCCGGCCAAGCACCACAAGATGCAGGCAGACTGCAACGCGGCCAGCGCATCACCGTAAAAACAGACCTCTTTAATGCTGAAATCGATACCAACGGTGCTGATTTACGCCGCGTAGAGCTGCTTAAGCACGGCAAACTTGATGATGCAAAAAAACCATTTACCCTGCTACAGGATGAAGGCGAGCATATCTATGTCGCGCAAACCGGCTTAATCGGTGAAGGTCTGCCAACGCATAAAAGTATTTTTACCAGTGCACAAACGGCTTATCAGCTGGCTGATGGCCAGAAGGAAGTCTCTGTTCGCCTGGAGGCCGCCGGCCCTGATGGTGTAAAAATCGCCAAGGTTTATACCTTTAAGCGTGATAGCTATCTGATCGATGTGAAGTACGAGCTGGTTAACGGCTCGGCTAAACCATTGAACACTTCGGCTTACTACCGTCTGCTGCGTGATGGCAAAACACCTGAAGGTGGCGGTGGCTACATGGGTGCCACCACCTTTACTGGTCCTGCTGTTTATACCGATAAGAAGAAATTCCAGAAGGTAGAGTTCAGCAAGCTAGATAAAGGCGAAGCTGATTATGAACAAGCAGCCAAAGACGGCTGGGTTGCCATGCTGCAGCACTACTTTGCCAGCGCCTGGATCGTTTCCCCTACTGGCTTGCCTGCGGTAAGCGGCACAAACGGTGTTCGCTACGAGCTGAAAAAACTGCCAGATGGCCTGTATTCAGCCGGTGTTATTGTTGATTTACCAACAATTGCTGCCAACGCAAAGTATGAATCCAGCATGCCACTGTTTGTTGGTCCGGAAGAAACCCGCGTACTGAACACCGTATCCACGGGCTTTGATCTGATTAAAGACTATGGCATTTTCACCATTTTCTCTAAACCCATCTTTGCAGTACTGGATTTTATCCACAAGATGGTTGGAAACTGGGGATGGTCGATTATTCTGCTGACCATGCTGATCAAAGCGATGTTCTTCCCTCTGGCCGCCGCGAGCTACCGCTCAATGGCAAAAATGCGCAAGCTTGCACCGCGCATGGAACAGCTAAAAGCGAAGCATGGCGATGACAAGATGAAGTTCCAGCAAGCCGTAATGGAAATGTATAAAACCGAAAAAGTGAATCCGCTGGGTGGTTGTCTGCCTATGCTGGTACAGATTCCGGTCTTTATTGCACTTTACTGGGCACTGCTGGCATCGGTTGAATTACGCCAGGCCCCGTGGATTTTCTGGATTACCGACCTATCGGTGAAAGATCCTTACTACGTACTGCCTGTGCTGATGACGATCTCGATGTATATCCAGACATCGCTATCTCCTCCACCACCGGATCCGATGCAAGCCAAGATGATGAAGATTATGCCGCTGATGTTCAGTGTGTTCTTCTTCTTCTTCCCGGCAGGCCTCGTTTTGTACTGGGTAGTGAACAACGTGATTTCTATTGCCCAGCAATGGTATATCACGCGCCAGATTGAAAATGCAGATGACGATAAGACGGTGAAGCTCACCAAAGCCTGATCAGCCACTGCCAGCAAACGCCGCCTTCGGGCGGCGTTTTTATTGCAAGAAATCAAACTTCCCCCCGGAGTTTTCTTGTCTAACGGACGCAAAGAGCACTGCTGCGCCGCCACCAGAGCAGTCATACCACGTATAATCTGTGGCAAACACCGCAAGGCTGATGCCCCCTGCTTTGCCCCCTTACCAGAAAAGTTTTACTTCAATCCCATACCGAGTACGCCATGCTTTACACCCCCGACATCATCGCTGCCATTGCCACTGCCCCCGGCCGGGGAGGCGTGGGCGTTATTCGTATTTCTGGCCGTCAGTTGGGCGAGATCGTAGCCAAGCTGATCGGCAAACCCTTAACGCCGCGCTACGCCCACTTTGCCCGCTTTAAAGCTGCGGATGGAAGCGTGCTGGACGAAGGCATTGCGCTGTATTTTCCCGCCCCCAACTCCTTTACCGGCGAAGAAGTGCTGGAGCTGCAAGGCCACGGCGGACCAGTGGTGATGCAAATGCTGCTGTCCCGCTGCCTGGAGCTGGGCGCGCGTTTTGCCGAAGCGGGCGAGTTCAGCAAACGTGCGTTTTTTAATGGCAAAATGGATTTGGCGCAGGCCGAAGCCGTGGCCGATCTGATCGATGCCCAATCGGCTGCAGCCGCTAAATCAGCGCTCAAATCACTGGACGGCGCGTTTTCGCGCGAAATTCATGTGCTGGTCGACGAGCTGATCACCCTGCGTATGCTGGTAGAAGCCACACTGGATTTTCCCGAAGAAGACATCGATTTTCTGGAGGCCGCCAATGCCCACGGCAAATTGCTAGAGCTGCAAAACCAGCTGCAACGCGTGCTTGGCACGGCCACACAGGGCAAGTTACTGCGGGAAGGCATGCATGTGGTGCTTATCGGCCAGCCTAATGTAGGCAAAAGCAGCCTGATGAATGCGCTGGCAGGCGAAGAAATCGCCATCGTCACTGACATTGCCGGCACCACCCGCGATACCGTGCGCGAGCTAATCCAGCTCGACGGCGTGCCCGCCCATATTATCGACACCGCCGGCTTGCGTGATACCACTGATGCCGTAGAAAAAATAGGGATCGAGCGCACCTGGGCCGCCATTGCCAAGGCCGAGCTCGCCCTGCTGCTGATCGACAGCCGCATCGGCATTAGCAGCAATGATCAGGCCATCCTGGATAAACTACCACCCGGGCTGCCCGTACTGCGTGTATTTAATAAGATTGACCTGACTGGTGATGTACCCGGCATTGTGGCTGATAATGAAATCCACGTGTCTGCCAAAGCGGGCATAGGACTTAACGAGCTGCGCAACAAACTGCTTACACTGGTGGGCTGGCACGGCCACGACGACAGCGTATTTATCGCAAGAGAGCGCCATCTGAACGCCATCCGCCGCGCCCAAAGCCATCTGATAACAGCGGAAAATGCCTATCTGCAAATCGAAATTTTTGCAGAAGAATTGCGCCTGGCACAAAACGCCCTCAGCGAAATCACCGGACAGTTTACTTCCGATGATCTACTTGGCGTGATTTTTAGCCGCTTTTGTATTGGAAAGTAGTTTCCGAGGGGGCGCCACAGCTCGCACCCCCCAGCAAAACCCAGCATTTACGCCGCTTTATCATTCCGCCTAGTTCGCCCTCTTCCGTATACAGCCGAGAGTTTTAGGTGCACACCAGGCGCAGCCAAGATAAAACCCGACTTGCTTTTGCAAGGCTGGTTATATTGCTTAATGTCAAATGTAAAACCTCACCCTAAAGGTTTTTTTCAAAGAATTGCATCAGTAGCTCATCTACAGCCATCTGCAAATTGCCCCTTAACATAAAAATAAGGGGCGGCCCCTGATGTAATTCAAACGAAACTGCCCTATATAGACCAGTCCAGCTAGACCTTGGTTTGAGCGCATTCAATGGAATTTGACCCCGTTGATTATGGGTTTTTCTGTTTCCCGAGCGCGCGGCCAATAAACATGCAGGTTATGTAGACAGGAAAAAGAACTAACGGAGTAGCTAGAAACCAAACAGTCTGATCGTCTGTATTGATACATTGTGTTTCTTTTAAATCCAGAGCAAAACAGACGGTCCCAGCAATGGACAATATGGGAAAACTTAGGAAGAAACCTAAGCCAAGTGACACGAAAATATATAAAAAAAACGATAAAAACCCATTGATGTTGTATACGACACGACCAAAAAGGTAAGCGACGATTGTCCCTGCAAAGGTAATTGTTGCCACATACACGAACACGTTCATTGTTTTTTCTCTAACGACGCTGTAGAAAAATGGTATTCATCCCGCCATCGTGCCGTGAACCATATGGAATAACAAGGTTCGAACCTGAAGACGAGTTCAGGAGACGGCAATGGCCCGCTACAAACCAATCGACACCAGCCCGAGGTTTCTGGCGGTGGATCTGGAGAAGCAACTCCTGCCAGGTAGTTTCGAACATGCCGTACATCACCTGCTTGACCACGAATTCGACCTTTCCCTCTTCGATAGTCGTTACCGCAACGATGAGAGCGGCGCCAGCGCCTATCCGCCGGGGATGCTGCTCAAGGTCATTCTTTGCGCCTACGCCCAAGGCGTGGTGAGCAGCCGGGGCATCGAGCGGCTGTGCCGCGAACACGTCACCTTCATTGCGCTTAGCGGTGATACCGCGCCGTACTTCACGACACTGGCCGCCTTCGTTTCCAGCCTTGACGAGGAGGTCGCCCAACTCTTCGCCCAAGTGCTTTACCTCTGTGACCGGCAAGGCCTGATCGGGCGGGAAATGTTCGCCATTGACGGCGTCAAGTTGCCGAGCAACGCCTCCAAAGCCAGGAGCGGCACGCGGGCCGACTTTGCCCACCAGGCCGACAAACTCGAAATGGCCGCGAAGAAGATGCTCGAGCGCCACCACGCGAACGACAGCCTGCCTGTCGAACCCGACCTTGCCGAGAAATCCCGGCAAAAGGCCGAAAGCCTGGGCCGTGAAGCCGCCGAACTGCGTCAATGGCTGGCCGATCACCCCAAGGATCGCAAAGGCAGCAAGGGCGCCATCAGGAAGAGCAACCGTACCGATCTGGACAGCGCCAAGATGGCCACCAGCAAAGGCGTCATTCAAGGTTTTACTGGCGTGGCAGCGGTCGACGCCAAGAATCAGGTCATCATCGAAGCGCAGGCCCATGGCACCGGCTCGGAACAGGAACTGCTGCTGCCGGTCGTGCGTGCCACGCAAGCCCAGGCCACCCCGGATACGCTCTACACGGCCGATGCCGGCTACCACTCCGAAGCCAATCTCAAGACGCTGGCCGAAGAAGGCATCGCGGCACTGATTGCGGACAACGGCATGCGCCAACGCGACGAACGCTTCAAGGACCAGGGCAAACACAAAGGCAAACCCGATCCGCTCTATGACAAGGCGCATCCGAAGAAAGCCGCCAAGCGATACCAGCCGCAGGACTTTACGCTCGATCCGGAAACCGGCATCTGCACCTGCCCGGCCGGCAAGCAGCTCTACCGCAATGGCACGAACTGCATCCACAACGGGCGCCTCGCCACGAAATACAGCGGCACCCTGCGCGATTGCTTGGCCTGCGAACAACACGCTAAATGCCTGCGTACGCCAGAGATGACCCAAGTCCGGCAAGTCGCCTTCTTTCGCGGCAAGGCCGATACAACCGAAGAAAGCCATACGGACCGGATGAAGCGGGCCATCGACAGCGAAGAAGGCAAAGCCCGTTACGGCAGAAGGTTTGCCACGGTCGAACCGGTATTTGGCAATATCCGGCACAACAAGCGGCTGGATCGCTTTACGCTACGTGGCCGGAGGAAGGTCGACACGCAGTGGAAGCTATATTGCCTAGTGCACAACATCGAGAAACTGGCGCATCACGGGTTCGGGCAGTAGGCAAAAAGAGGGGGAAATCTCTCGCCTGGCGGTTACTGCCATCCCAGCAAGCAGGACGCAGCGGTTGACCAGTTCGGATGCATGAAAAAGCAAAATAGCACAGATCAAACCTGCACCATTTTTTTGCCGGGAATCGGGCTGGAAAAGGGTTTTTCTACAGCGTCAACGTTTGGTAAAAGGGTAGACAACGCGCTGCGATTGAATAAAAAAACCGCACGTTCAAGTCAGTTTGCTTGAATACGCATGTTAGGTGTATTGCCGCTGCACAAAAAATAAAGCCCCGTTTTTCATAATGAAACAGCAATACGAAAAAATAAAGCCACGAAAACAAAGTAAAAGAATTAAAAGCGTATTTATTAATAAACTGCGAAAACAAAAGGCTGTAAAAAAGAATAAAAATATTCGCGTACCGCAGCACAAACTGCCACTACAGTGTACCAACTAAAAAGCAAAACAATGGGCAAACAGACCTAGGGAAGCTCTGCACAAATACATTTTTCGCAATTTTATACTATAACTCCTTGATTTTATTACATAGCAATCCAGTGTTTTCGATTCGTGCAGAGGCTCCCTAACGTAAAATTAAGAGGCATCAATAGGCGCCCCGCTTGAATGGTGGGTTAATGGTGAAACCAAGTTGCGACTTTTACGTTGCCTGTTGGTATAAATCGCTGAAATGCCTCCGCCATCACTTCAAGGTTCTCATAGCCATTGATAACTAATTTTTGTTCTGACTTCATATTAAGCAGAATTGATTCTAGCTGTCCGGATTTATATTGAAGACGCAACTTGTCTATCTCTGACAGAGGGAAACTGATCGTCATATTGTTGTAACTTACATGAACCATTGCAGATTCATTATTAATTTCAAAGGTTGGATATGCGCCCCACCCCTCTCTAAATTTCTTATACAAGTCAAACAACCCTTGTATAAAAAAATATAGTCCCATTACTGGGAAGATCATGTCAGAAACTTTATCGGCCCGGGCTATTGCCACAATAACAGCGCAACTAAGCGCAGCAAAAAGCATAGCCAAATAGACAATCTTCTTGTTTTGGTTTTTTATGTACGTGTCAGTAACTTGAAATTTCATATTCACCGCTAATGTTTGAATTAAGAGGCGCGCTTTAGCACGTCCTGCTTAAATAATGGGCTAGGGTAAAAATACATAACCCGTCCCTGAAAAAAGCGCTACACCACAAACAGCCGCCACACCTAGAGCTAATGTAATAGCCAAATATGGCCTTAAGATAGTCGCTAGGGAGATAGTGATAATAATCATACCAACTATGGCAGCAGCGAAGAACTGGCCGTTATGCAAAAAGCGCGATAGCCAGACGAACCCAAGATAGCCAAGAAAACCAAGCCCAGCAAGTAGAGAAAAAACGAAGTAAACATCATCCAGGACAGTACAAAACTCTACTATGCCTAAAAAGAAACGGGCAATTCGAGCCAAAACCGAGGGGCGATCTTCAATTATTTTTGATTGAACTCGCACAGGAACCCTAACGTAAAGTTAAACGGCTGCGCAGCTTTTTGCGCAGCTCCGCTTGAACACCAGACTAGGCGTTTGCAGGCTTTGCACCGGGGAACCACTCGACATGTTGATCTCCATTGCGCCCCCAATAAGTAACTCGCTGTCCGCGCAAAAATGCAATATAACCTTGCACACCCGCGCTCATGGCTCGCTTAGAGAAATCTCGGTAGTGCTGACCATTTTGTTGGCTATCGAGAATTGCCATTCGCAACGCATCAGCATTGAAATCGGCGGAGACCGAAGGTAGCCCCTCGTAATTGATAGGCGTTTTGATAATTTCACCAGAGGCACTGTAATAAGTTTTTTGTAGTGCCACATAGTCAACGTGGTAATACTCGACACCCGTTTCCATAAGTTTACGAACAACCTCAGGAAACGGAATACTTCCGTCTAGTGTTGTACGCGCAGCTTCGGCGACAATTTCGGATTTCATAGGAGGCCCTTTGCGTAAGTAAATAGGTGAGGAGAATAAAGCACCTAACGTAGAGTTAAACAGCTGGCCTACGCTGCAATTGAATAAAAAGCCGCACGTTTCGGCCCGCCTGCTTGAATGCCATGTTAGGCGTGTTTTCCCACTCTGATAGTTTCAAGCATTTTAAGGTAAATAAAAAGAAGGTTAAGTTGATTGCTTCATGTCAAATATAAGACCCTATAGGTTGTTCGCTTTGTCTATCTTACTAAATAGATAAGGCGTTGATCCTGATTAAAAGCAGCGGCGAAGGAGGCTGGCAAATCAAGGATCATGAGAAACCAAAGGCTGGCAGGAAGGCCTTTATATTACACGACACTTATGATTTCTATTCTACGTATGCAAAGATTATGCTATGTAATTATAAACCAAAATAAGCACTAGTAAGGTGTACACCTTGGTCGCATGCACCATAAACAACCTCTCACCCATCTCGTCAAGATTTTCAATTTGATGACAATATGTCCAAAACTTAAGCGCTCACATAATCAGCATGGGCCTATGGCAAACAAAACCAATAATTAAACATATAAACCCAATATTTATGCGGCCTATAGCACTATTTCGTACATTTTGGGTAAATTAGGCCGTGCTCGCATTTGATTCACAATTGCAGCCAACGCAGTAGTGAATTAAATAGATATCCAGCCAAACCTGCAAAAAAATCCACTTCAATGCGGATTTTTGCTTTTAAAGATCAATAAAACACATCGCTATCTGCTATGAATAAATCATAAAACGGGAAGAGCATATCAATCACGCCTATCCCGCATACAACCCTTGCTACTTTGCATCACACCACCGATATGCTTTACAATCGGCAGGTGTTTTTATGCGTTTATCATAAAGGCAGCTAATGAATCTAATTAATAAAGCACCCCTTTCCGGCTATATTGCGGAAATAGATAGCCTGCGAGCCATCGCTGTTTTAGCGGTTATTTTATTTCATTTCAATCCGCTGATTTTGCCCGGTGGTTTTTCAGGGGTAGATGTCTTTTTTGTGATTTCCGGCTACGTAGTCAGCGCTAGCCTGGCAAAAAGCAGCCATGCTCATTTTGTGAGCTTTGTGCTGCAATTTTACTCCCGGCGCATTATCCGTATCTACCCGGCACTACTGGCCTGCCTGATTGTTATTGGCCTGCTACAAACACTGTTTGTTCCCGCATCATGGCTAAGCCAAAGCAGTAACAACACCGCCCTGTACGCCTTTGCCGGCTTAAGTAATTTTGCACTGATCTGGTTTAATGATGGCTATTTCTCACCGCGCGTAGAATTTAATGCTTTTACCCATACCTGGTCTTTAGCAGTTGAAGAGCAATTTTATCTGCTGTTTCCCTTTGTGTTTTTTATCTGGATTAAATACAAAGAACAAAAAAACTTGATGGGGAAAATTGCTGCATACCTATTACCACTACTATTTTTTATTTCTTTACTTTATTGTGCCTATGAAACCCAATCGGCTCCAGACCATGCTTATTATCTGCTGCCCAGCCGATTCTGGGAGCTAGCCAGTGGTGCAATGCTGTTTATATTTCACCAGCAAAATAAATTAATTGCCCGATCAAAACACAGTTCAAATTTTGCCATTGCGCTTGGCATTATATTAATTGTGGCTGCATTTATGTATTCTGATCCTAAATCCTTTCCGTTTCCCTGGGCGCTATTAGCAACAAGTGGCACTTTATGTCTAATTACCGGCGTAACCGGCCAATCAGATAAAGGGTTTTTAAGAATTACCCTTCAATTTTCATGGCTGGTTTATATCGGTAAAATATCCTATTCGCTCTATTTATGGCACTGGCCTGTTCTGGTGCTTTTCAGATGGACAAGCGGTCTGGATCACCCTGGCAATATCCTGGCCGCAGTATTAGCTACGGGCTTATGCAGTATTTTTTCCTACCATTTTCTAGAGCGGCCAATACGCAAAAATATCTTTATTCATAGTAAGCAAAACTGGAAAATTGTAAGCGGTGGTGTTTCAATTATTTTGCTCTGCTTTATTTCTACCCAGTATATTTTTAAAGCTCAGCCATGGCTTAGCCTAAGCGTTACCCGCGATGTGCAAAACTGGTATCCCGAGCCCTGGCCATCGGCTGGCGGTGATCTGAAAACCCCTGCATTTACCAAACGAAGGATCTTTATTCTGGGCGATTCGCATGCTGCCGCTTATCGCACCATGCTGCGTAAACTGAGTGATGAGCAAGGCATTGAAGTTTTACCTTACTCCGCAGCCGGCTGCCCTGTTGCCAATTTACGCCAGACAGCAGATTCGCGCTGTGCAGAATTTATTGAACAAGCACTCAGGCAAATCGAACAAACGGCCCAGGCAGGAGATCTGATTTTTTTAGCCTCACTCAGAATGCCCCGCTTAAGCGATCAGTGGACTACCTTTATCGAAGCACAGGTTTTTGACTCCAACCACAAAGCGGACGAGCATCGTAATCAGGTGCTGGCAGAAGCAGAAAACATTATTAACCGTCTGGAAAAACGCTCGTTAATTGTCATGCTGGACGCGCCCAAGCCTGTTTTTAAATCCCCCCCATTTCGCTGCTCGGACTGGTTTAATGCCAGCAATCCCATCTGCCAAAGCGGGCTCAGTATAAAACGCAGCTACTTACAAGAAATGAGTAAGCCCGCCACCACAACACTCGCCGCTTTACAAAAACACCATCCTAAGCTGCTTGTCTGGGAAACTTTCTCTGCTCTGTGCCCATCAGACACCTGTTCGGCTTTTGATCAGCAATTGCCTTTGTTTTTTGATGGTGATCATTTAAGCGCCCATGGCAACCGGGTGCTCTACCCCTCGTTTCTCGCCCTGCTACGTGCAGCCTGGCGGTAGCTTAAGACTTTTGAAAGCATATGCAATACATTATCTATGAACCACAGAAAGCAAGGGCAAAGAAAGTATCTATACAATCCAGGCATATTATGGCCAAATTATTATGCTGGTAATCAGTAAAATTAGTATGTTACATGATGCAAATCGCTCATCTTATTTAGCTTTCAAATTGCTAAATAAGGAGTAGATTTTAGCCATGCAAGTGACTGAATATACTTTTAATCGTATTTAAAAGGAGTCCATCGTGAGTACTACTAACGAAGCAGCCATCAAGCGACTTTTAGAACTGATTAATCTGGATGACCATGCCGCTGTTGAAGCACAATGGGCGGCATTTGAAGAGGAACGGGATGCCCAAAACGATGATGAATCTGACGATGAACCTGAGCTGATCTGGATCATCAAAGATGTGACCGACTGGGAATCCGGCTTCTTTGTTGATTGGAAAGATACCGAATCCTTTACCGCCAGCGTAGAAACACTGGCTGAACGTGTCGATGTCAGCATCGACTGGGGTATGGATGACCCGGATGACGAATTTCTGGACAATACCAGTGTGCCAGACCTTATGGAAGCCGCCTTCGAGCAACTTCGCAAGCATGGCTACACACTGTGGAACTGGGCAACGGGCAGCGATTGCTACGGTGGCTGGATCACGAAAAGCACTGATGATGAAGAAATGCTGGGGCTTTCTGAAGTACTGGGTGTGGAATTCAGAACGGGTGATATGCCATTTTAAGTACTATGGTGCAAAACCCACCAAATCTAGTTCTGTAGCGCGAGTAAAACCCGCGAGCAATGCTGAAAAGTATGCAGGTTGCACCCCATGAAGGCACTAAAAAGATCTTTTTGACTTTGCTTAGTGCTCATGAGGGTGTATCCACCCTGCATCATTCGTACGACGTAGCTGACGTCTATGCCACCAGCAAAGCCCCGGCCAATGCAAAGCCAGAGCGGTAAGCGCCCTCTGCTTTGCCGCCTGCCAGCCAATCCCCGGCTAAAGCCAGACCATCATCACTTAAGACATAGGGCTTTTCGGCAGCAACCATGGCACTGCTGGCGTAGCGCCAGCGGTAAGCACTCATTTGCAGCAGTTTGAACACCGGTAAATTATCCACTGGCATATCGTGGAATAAATCACCAAAAGCACGTGTCAACAGCGCACAGGCTTTATCCGGTGTTAAAGCCAGATGCTCGCGTGACCATTCTGGTGAGGCATGCGCCACCCAGTTTTCTTCACTGCCACGGCCTGGTTTGCTGGTGTTTCTTGCCAGCCAGGTAAACGGGCCCTGATTAATAGACAAGCCGTCAAAAGGCAGATCAATCGGCCTTGCCGAATGAATCAGCAGTGCCCAGCATGGCTCCATCGGGCAAGATGCGGCAAGCGCAGCCAAGGCATGACCGGCTGGCAGTAGCGGTGCAAGCTGATCGGCAGGCATAGCCAGCACCAGCTTATCTGCCCGCCAGCTTTCCTCTCCTGCCAGTACTTGCCAGCTGCCATCCAGATTGCGGATACCATCAATATCAATCTCGAATAAAACTTCGATTCCTT
This sequence comes from Iodobacter ciconiae, assembly GCF_003952345.1. NCBI lineage: Bacteria > Pseudomonadati > Pseudomonadota > Betaproteobacteria > Neisseriales > Chitinibacteraceae > Iodobacter > Iodobacter ciconiae. The sequence continues at coordinate 2,782,322 of NZ_CP034433.1, forward strand.
CAACCAGCTGATGCAAGGGCGCATCCATGCCCGGCACACCAACCCAGCGTTGCTGCACGCCCGGCTGGCTAAAATATTCACCATCCCAGGCCTGAACTTTGCCTGCCCATTCGTCCACACAGCCCGCTTGCTGCCACTTTGCAACTTGCGCTACAAAATCGCTGTCGCTGACGGTAAAGTACTGCGCGCCATGATCCCACCCGCCTTTTGCCGTGCTGCGGCAAGCCATACGCCCGCCTAAACCCGGGGCTTTTTCTAATACTACAACTTTCTTACCGGCATCTTGCAAACGCCGCGCACAGCTTAAACCTGCCATGCCTGCACCAAGAATCAGAACATCGTAATGGGAAGACATGATTTCTCTCTTTCAAACAATTAATGAGCTATAGCCCAATCTTACCAGCCCATTCCTTACTTGCGATTTATAACTTGGCATTCGCTGGCAAAGCCCCAACATCACTTTAAATACAGCCCGAGCAGGTTTAATAAAATCGTGATCTGTTTCTATAAGAAATTCTGTGATACCGAAAATCCCCTGCGCATCCAATTCGGAGATGATCAATATATTATTTCGAAGCACTTTTATACGGCAAAAAACACCGTACATTTAATACACAAGAAGTAGGTAATGCTTGCTATTCAGCTTACCAATTCCTAGATAAAATCTTGCGTAATATCTAAGCATTAAATTAGGCCTGATCGCCTTGTTACCTGCACCAGCTGAAGCTTTCGAGATCTCCCCTTATGACGTTATTTAAATTATTGGGCGACTTTGTCCGTCGCCATTGGCGTGCCTATATTTTGGCTGCGCTGATGCTCTTTGCCGTAGCCCTGCTGACGGTATGGATTCCTCGCAGGGTAGGCCAGCTAATTGATGGTTTAGTCAATAAATCACTAAGCACTGATTTACTGCTCTGGCAATTAGCCGGCCTGGTGGCCATGGGCCTGACTATTTATTTTTTGCGTGTTGGCTGGCGTTTACAGCTGTTTACAGCAGCTTATCGCCTGGGGATTGAGCTTAGAGTACAGCTTTACCAAAAGCTGGCCGCGCAAGGCCCGGCCTTTTATCATCTCCAGCGCACCGGCGATTTGATGGCGCGTGGCACGAATGATATCGACGCCGTAGAAATGGCCGCAGGCGAAGCCATGCTGGCCGGTTTTGATGGCTCGATGACACTGATACTGGTGCTGGCCATGATGACGCTGGGCATAGACTGGCGCTTGGCCGCCGTGGCTCTGCTGCCCTTCCCTTTGATGGCGTTTGGCTTTTGGCGGCTGTCGCGCCAGGTGCATCAAGCCTCTACCGATTCACTGGAGCGCTTTTCGGCACTTAACGATCATGTGCAGGAAACCCTGGCTGGCGTGCGTACGCTGCGGGCTTTGGGCTTAGAAGGCAGAAACAGCAAGGTGCTCTCCGGCCTGGCCGAAAACGCCGCCAAAGCAAGCCTGAATGAGCAGCGCTGGGAGGCCGCATTTGAACCGGTAGTCGGCATGACACTGACTGCTGCCAGCATATTAACGCTGTCTTTAGGCGGCTATCTGGTTTGGCACAATCAGCTGAGCATTGGCGAGCTGACCAGCTTTAGCATGTATCTGGGCCAGCTGATCTGGCCGATGTTTGCTGCGGGTTGGGTGCTTTCTTTGCTGGAGCGCGGCAAAGCGGCATGGGCGCGGCTTGATCCCTTATTAAGCCAGCCACTGACGGTGGATGATTACGGTGTTGTCGAAAGCACACCTAATGGCTTGCTAAATTTTGATGCAATCGAGTTTACTTACCCGGAACAAAACCACGCCGCACTGGCAGGTATTTCGCTTAGCCTTGCTGCCGGGCAAACACTGGCGCTGGTTGGGCCAACGGGCGCAGGCAAATCGACGCTGCTGCGTATGTTGCTGCGCCAATACCATCCGCAAAGCGGCACAGTGCGCTGGAATGGCATCAACGTTGAAGACTATAAATTGCAGCAGCTGCGCTCGGCCATGAGCTGGGTGCCGCAGGAATCATTTTTATTCTCGGCGTCGCTTGCAGAAAATATTGCCCTGATCAAGCCGGACGCCACGCAGACCGAAATCGAGCGAGTCGCCAAGCTGGCAGCGGTGCACGACGATATTCTGCGTCTGCCGCAGGGCTATGCAACGCCGGTGGGCGAGAAAGGTGTATCGCTTTCTGGCGGGCAACGCCAGCGCGTCGCCATCGCCCGCGCCCTGCTATCCGACGCGCCGCTCTTGCTGCTCGACGACGCGCTATCGGCCGTCGACACACAAACTGAAACACAGATTCTGGATCACCTCAGAGACACCAAACAGGGGCGCAGCATGATTATCGTCAGCCACCGCCTCTCTGCCGTAGTCGACGCCAACCATATTGCGGTACTGAAAAACGGCAAGGTAGTAGAAAGTGGCAAGCACCAGGAGTTAGTTGAGCTAGACGGCTGGTACGCCAGCCAATGGCGCTACCAACAGCTGGAAGCCAGCCTGGAAGAGTGATTGAATAAACCCAGACCTTAAACCACGGAGAAAAACACTTTATTAAAAGGGTTTATCCGTGAAATTCCATGTTCTCTGTGCCCTCCTTGTTTCAAGGTTTGGGCTTTGAAGCCTTTACACTGAATTTTCAACTGCAGATTTGAAGTTGCTTGTAAGCAAAAAGGTTAATCTATGAGCGAACGTAAGCAAGCTATTTCGCTGCTTAATCATGCTGCGCTGCCAGAGCGCCGTCATTTGTGGCTGGGTTTATTCTGGCTGATCTGCGCTGCGCTGCTGGAGGCCGCAGGGCCACTGCTGGGCAAGATGTTTATTGATCAGCATCTCTTGCCGCACATTTTAAACTGGCCCGAGATTTTTATGCTGCTAGGTGGCGGGCTGGCTTGTGGCTGGGCAGCGTCTTTGATTCGCTATTTTCAGCTACTGCGCCTTGCCGGTGTTGCGATGCGCTCGGTCAAACGCTTACGCGAGCGGGTTTACAGCCACGTGTTAGCACTACCGATGGCGTTTTTTGATAAGGCCATCACTGGCCAGCTGGTCAGCCGCGTTACTAACGATACCGAATCGGTCAAAGCACTGTATGTGCAAGTGCTATTTGTGATGCTCGATAGCCTGATTGTGGTGCTCGGTACGCTAACAGCCATGGCCTGGCTCAACTGGCGCCTGATGCTGATTGTGCTGATCCTGATTCCGGCGGTGGTTTTGATTGTGTGGCTGTATCAGCGCTGGAGCGCGCCGTCGGTAACCCAGGCGCGCCAGTTGCGCAGCGATATCAATGCCCAGATGGCCGAATCCATTGCCGGGATGAGCGTATTACAGGCAACGAACTCCGAGCAACGCTTTACCGCCCGTTTTCAAAATACCAACAACAGCCTTTACGCCGCGCGCATGGCCGAACTGCGCGCCAATGCCTGGCTGCTGCGCCCTGCGCTGGATTTTTTAAATGTGGCACTGCTCGCCACCGTCATCTGGATATTTGGTAAGCAAAGCTTTAGCGGCCTGGAGATTGGCGTGCTGTACGCCTTTGTCAGCTATATCGCCCGCGTAGTGGAGCCACTGATTCAAATCACCATGCAATTTAGCCAGATCCAGCAGGCAGTGGTGTCCGCAGCGCGGGTCAATGTATTGCTGGGTGAAAAACAGGCCATCAATGGTAATGGGCTGGGCCAGATCAGCCAGGGCGCAGTGCACTTTAAAGATGTGGCCTTTGGTTATGATGCCAGGCACCCCGTGCTGCACGATCTATCGCTCGCTATTTCGGCCGGCTCTTTCTACGGCATTGTAGGGCACACCGGCAGCGGTAAATCAACGCTGCTCTCCTTACTGCTGCGCTTTTACACACCACAAGCCGGGGAAATCGAAATTGATGGTTATCCGCTACTGGAAATTGGCGATGCCGCGTTCAGAAGCGGTGTGGGCCTCGTGCCGCAAGACCCGTTTTTGCTGGCGTCCAGCGCGCGCGACAATATTGATATGGGCCGCAAACTTAGCCAGGAAGAAATCGAAACCGCCGCTAAAGCAGCCAATGTGCACCAACTGATTTTAAGCTTAGAAAACGGCTATGACACCGATATGGGCGAAAGCGGCACGCGGCTCTCTACCGGCCAAAAACAGCTAATCGCCATCGCCCGAGCACTGGCTGGCAAACCGCGCATCCTGCTGCTGGACGAAGCCACCTCGCATATCGACAGTGAAACCGAGCAAATTGTCCAGCAAGCTTTATCCCGCCTGCACGGCAAGGTCACCATGATCTCGATCGCCCATCGCCTTTCCACCATCCGCGACGCCGATCAAATCATCGTACTCAACCACGGCCGCATCGCAGAAAAAGGCAAGCACGAAGAGCTGATGCAAATCGAGCGCGGCATTTATCAGCGGCTTTATCTGTTGCAGCAGCTGGATGCGGGCACTTAAAAAACCTAAGATCTGTAGGCACAGAGAACACGGAGTTTAAAAAGCAGCACACAAAGAAAACCTTAAGCGATTAAGGCATTTGAGTTTTCTCAGTGTTCTCATTTATTTCTGTGCCTACAGAACTTAGTCTTTAAAGCTTTTAAAGGTTAAACCATGTACACCCCTGCCTCCTTTGCCGTCAAAGATACAGAAATACTGCATGACTTTATTCGGGATTACGGCTTTGCCACGCTGATCAGCCAGGTGGATGGCAAGGCGTTTGCCAGCCATTTACCGCTCACTTTAATATGCGACGAGCAAAAACTGGTCGGCCATATCGCGCGGGCTAATCCGCATTGGCAGGCATGGCAAAATAATGCCGAGGTGCTGGTGATTTTCCAGGGGCCGCACAGCTATGTCTCGCACCGCTACTACCCCAATGGTCCGCAGGTACCCACCTGGAACTACAGCGCAGTGCACGTGACTGGCTGTATTGAATTGCAGGAGAACCCCGCCCCGGCCTTAGCCACCCTGCTCGCTCAATACGAAGGCGAGCCTTATAAGCGGCCAGACATCATGCCTGCCGAATTTATCCAACGCTTACAAGCGGCAATTGTGGGCTTTGAAATCAGCATCACCTCGCTCAGTGGCAAATTCAAGCTTTCCCAAAATAAACCGCAGGCAGCCCAAGAACACATTATTCAAGCCTTAGCCAAAGGCTCGCCAGCCGATCAGGAACTGGCAGCCTTTATGCAAAAACACCAGACCAAACCCAAGTCTTGAACCACGGAGAGCACAGAGAAAACCAAGAAAAATAATAGTTTTTTCCAAACCTTTCATGGCTCTCTTAGAGAACTATGTTTTGCTCACTGTACCTTACCCCAAACCTTGAAACACAAAGATAAGAAAATTAGGCACACAGCACTCCTCAAGGTTTTCTCCGTGTTCTCTGTGGTTCAAGGTTGGGGTTTTTAGCGTGCCCCCCTATAAATCGCGTCTTTTAACTAAAGACTTGGCAGCTTTTATGCGAAAGCTAAAATAATCGGGCAAAATAGCAGCCTGTTGCTTCACTCTGCTGCTTTAAGGAAATGCGATGACCGGCCTTACCACGACCAATTTGACCAGCCTGACTAAAATTTATTCGGGCAAAGTACGCGATCTTTACGCGATTGATGATGCGCGCATGCTGATGATCGCAACCGACCGCCTTTCTGCATTTGATGTGATTCTGGCCGAGCCGATTCCTGAAAAAGGCAAAATCCTGACCGCTATTTCCAACTTCTGGTTTGATAAGCTCAAAGACGTGGTGCCCAGCCACTTCACCGGCGAGCGTGCAGAAGACGTGGTCAGTGCAGCTGACCTGCCTCAGGTTGAAGGCCGCGCCGTGGTAGTAAAGCGCCTGAAACCAGTGGCTGTAGAAGCGATTGTTCGCGGCTATATCGCAGGCTCTGGCTGGAAAGAGTATCAACAAAACGGCAGCATCTGCGGCATGGCTTTGCCTGCTGGTTTACGCGAAGCAGATCAGTTACCTGAGCCTGTTTTCACCCCGTCCACCAAAGCAGAATTGGGCGACCATGATGAAAATATCAGCTATGCGCGCTGTGAAGAAGTAATTGGCGTGGAGCTTGCCGCCAGGGTGCGCGATACCGCCATTGCACTCTATAAAGCCGCCAGCATTTACGCGGCAACCTGCGGCATTATCATTGCCGACACCAAGTTTGAATTTGGCCTGGATACCGATGGCACGCTGTGCCTGATGGATGAAGCGCTGACACCAGATTCAAGCCGCTTCTGGCCTGCCGATCAATACGTACCAGGCAGTAATCCTCCCAGCTACGACAAGCAGTTTGTGCGTGACTGGCTGGAAACCACCGGCTGGGACAAAACCCCGCCAGCCCCTGCCCTGCCTTTGGAAGTTGCTGAAAAAACCGCCGCTAAATACCGCGAAGCACTGGATAAGCTGACTAAGTAAAACATAATTTAAAAACCGGCCGACAGCTTCAATAAAAGCTGGCGGCCTGCTCACCTCCAGGCAATTAAGGCGTTCTGTGCCCGCGTATTTACCCGCACGCAGCACAGCGTTGGCCAGGCTAAGTAACAGATCTGCCATCCTCCCAACACACCCTCGCAACAACCCCTATTTCTTCTGCTAGGCTTAAGCACTTCTCTGCCTAATGCTCAGATACCATGTTTAATTTCTTACAACAGCTTTTTGTGAAGCCGCCACCACCACCTGCACGCCCTGTTTATCAAGGCCCTGCAATTGCATTACAGCTGCAACTCATAAATATTATCGATAATGATGGCAAAATCATTGGCAGCCTGCTTCGCAGGAGGGCAAATAACAAAGAAAGCCTTACACAGACTTTACTGGAAGAAAGAGAGTTAATCTGTCACGCCGTACGCCTGGGTACAACGGCGGGTAAAAAACGCCTGCGCCTGCTGGAAATATCTGCTGGCAGCTTGCTACAGCCAGAGCTGGCACAATTTGCTGAACAGGGAGGAATGCTGCTGCTCAATACCAACACCGCCTTGCCCGAGCATGGCCTGACCGCATTACAGAAGCTTCAAAAAGCGGGGTTAGGATTGGTGCTCCAGCTACCTGCCACATGGTCATCCGAGATTGTTACCCAGGCTCAGTGGCTAAGCTTCTCAGTTAATGGCAAGCTGGCCACCGATATAGAAAAACTGGTACAGCGCATTAAAGTGCAGGCCCCAAACAAACCCATGCTGATGCTGGATTTAGCCTGGCATGATGAGTTCCAGCTTTGCCAGCAGCTGGGTATTACCTATGCCGCAGGCAGGTTGTTTCACCAGAACACCTGGCGGGAAGGCCCTATCGAAGCTGGATTTTTAAGAATTATCGATTTACTGAATTTGCTGCAGCAAGACGCCAGCAATAATGAAATTGCGCTGTCACTAAAAACCGATCCGCTGCTCTCTTTCAGGGTACTGGCACAAGCCAACTCGGCCGCCGAAGCACGCAATAAAAAAATAGACACGCTAGATCAGGCCCTGGTGGCATTGGGCCGGGAACGTTTATACCGCTGGCTTTCCTTACTACTGTTTTCCTTACCCGGCCAGGAAAGGCCTAACCCTGCCCTGCTGGAATATGCCTTATTACGCGCCGAGCTCACCGAGCGTCTGGGAAGCCAGCGCTGGCCTCAGGAAAAAGATCATCTGTATTTACTGGGTCTATTTTCCGTACTAGAGCAGCTAATCCACCGCCCCCTGACACAAATTGTCGGGCTGCTTAAGCTGCCGGAAGCCGTCTGCTCCGCGCTGCTGAACAGCACAGGCCCCTATGCCCCATTTCTAAGCCTCGCCATTGCCAGCGAATCTGCACAGTGCCCGGATGCCAGGCTGCTGGTTGAATGCGGGATCAATGCAAATCATTTTTTCAAAATGTATTACGAAGCACTGCTTAGCGTTGAGGCCGCCAGCGAAGGAGCGTAGCTTACAAAACAGAATGATCCGGTCTAAAACAAACGCTCGGCAAATAATGCGGGTTCGAACACCTTGCGCCACTCTACCTGCTGGGTAGGCACAAGCTGATCAGACTCTCTGGCACAGAGACTGGATAACGCCCCCCAGAAAGGATCCTCCTTAGGCAATAGCTGAGCTAATTCCCCAGGCAAGCAGAACATCGGTTTTCCGGCCAGATTGCCAATCATACCGGCCGCAAGATCTGGCCTGCTGGCCTTGATAAATAAAGGAACTTCAGCGCGCTTTCGCCATTGCTGAGGCGTTAGTTTATAAGCAAAGCGAAATTTATCGTTGCGATCGCCTTTACTGCGAAAAAAATGATCATCAAAGACGCCTTTACGATAAAAAGCGGCTGTCAAAGAAGGCTTATGATCACCAATCAAAGCAATCACCAGCGGGCGTTTACGCTTTTTTGCCTGAGCCTCAAGCTGCTTCACAAATTTTTCCAGATGTTTTACTGCAGCATTCAGACGCTGATTGTAATCGCCCATTCCGCCGTCATAATCTCTGTCTGTGTAATTACCGTGTGTCATTACGGTTACCAAGGACAGCATGGTTTTGCCTTTAGCCGGGCCTTGCGCATAAGCTTTAAGCGCAGCATCATATAAAAGACCATCGTCCGGCCAGGTTCTGGTTTTCCATGACATCTCTTCTACAAAACGTGTCGAACTAAAGCCAAAACTAGGGTAGATATTGCTCCGCTTCCAGAAATTGCCATAAAAATTATGCATGCCAATTGTTCGGTAACCCGCATCTTTGTAGCGGGAAACCAGTGTTGCCGCATCCTTGCGGTAGCTGCTGGCATAATTCTGATAATCAATACCCGGTAAAACAGCAGACGACAAGCCCGTTAACATTTCAAACTCGGCCTCTGCCGTGCCTCCCCCATACACAGGGCTGAGCATCATGCTGGCACTAAAGCCCTTTTGCTTCAAACGCGCAATCGGCGTTATAAAGTGATCATCATCCAGGCTGGTAAAACAGGCTTCACATAAAATCAGCACCACATCCGGCTCAATGGCCTGCTGTGTTTTAAGTGTGCCCAGCGTGTAAAAGGAATGAGCCCCGGCAGACGGCAGTTTCACACTTTCAGCCGTTTGATAAAGATGGACCAGTAAGCCATTTTGCCGAGTGTTCTGAATAAAGTTATATGACAGATAACTTGCCTTAAAATGCTCGGCCAGGATGCTGCTGCTGGTTTTGTTAAGCACCCCATGATCAAAAATACGTATCAGTAAAAGAGCAGGTAAGAGCAGAGCCAGGGCTAACCGCCACCATGCAAAGCGCGGCCTTTTCCAGACTCCCACACCCACGGCACACGCCACTAACAATGAAAACGCAATCATTTCCCAGTTCAGATAGCTGGCTAAAGATACACCCTGAGAAACCTCAAACAGATCACGGGCCAGCAGCGGCTCACCCGTCTGCCCTTCTTTTAACCAGCTCGCCTGGCAGAGCAAACCTTCCAGCCCAATTGCCACAACCGTTGCAGCCCAACGATTCAGGACCAGGGCCAAAAATGCAAACAGCAAGCCAGAAAACAGGAGGCGCTGCACGCTCCAGTTCTGATCTACAAAATAACGCCCAAGCAGCAGCAAAAGCACCGGGCCAAGAATAAAGGCCAGTTGCTTAACTATTTTTCTAAAAAAAACAGCCTTCTCGAAATACGACATCAGCATAAACCGGCAGAAACACACGTAATTAAAAGGGGCGGCAAATCTAGCATAAAATCAACCGATTAACGTAATAAAATCATGATGAAGCACACTATTTACAGATAAAATTCCTCCTGTAAACATAGATAAAGTTATATCGCTGAGTTTTTTGTAATAAAAACCAAACTCATTTATAAGGCATTTGTACCAAGCATGCGGCATCTATAGCCGCTATCCTCGGGCAGCCTTATACCAACAAAGGATCATTATGTACCATGGAGAGCGCTTCAATAGCTGGAGCCACTTAATCGGGGCGGCACTCGCGGTCAGCGGGCTGATCGTGCTCGTCACGTTTGCAGCAATGACAGGCGATCCGTGGAAAATCGTCAGTGTAGCGGTTTATGGCAGCACACTGGTGCTACTCTATGTTGTTTCTACCCTTTATCATTCACTCAAGGGCAAAGCCAAAGCTGTTTTCCAGCGGCTGGATCACTGTGCCATTTACCTATTAATTGCAGGCAGCTATACGCCTTTTGCCCTCGTCACCCTAAGAGGCCCCCTGGGCTGGACCATTTTTGGCGTGAACTGGGCACTGGCGATCTTCGGCATCGTGCAGGAAAATATTCTGGGAAAACGCACCCGTATCTTGTCCTTAGGCATTTACGTGGTGATGGGCTGGTTAATTATCTTTGCCATCAAGCCCTTAATGGCAGCACTCCCCCCCGCAGGTATGAGCTGGCTGGCTGCAGGCGGCGTAGTCTATACCCTGGGAATTGTATTTTACGTACTCGACACCCGCATCCCCCACGGTCATGGCATCTGGCATCTGTTCGTGCTCGGCGGCAGCCTCTGCCAATTTATCAGCATTTTGTTTTATGTGATTTAGGGCGGGTAAAACCCGCCCCACGTGACGATTACAACAAACTCCACAGCATCTTGCTTGCCAGCACAATCAACAGAGCTGCGAAACATTTTTTTAGTACCGGCACAGGCAGGCGGTGTGCCGCGGCAGCACCTACTTTGGCCATGGGGAAACTGGCCAGCACAATACCCGCCAGCGCAGGCAGGTATACAAAGCCTAAAGCACCTTGTGGCAGCGCATTTGCCGCCCAGCCACTCACCACATAACCCAATGCCCCGGCCAGAGCAATCGGAAAACCAATCGCGGCCGAAGTGCCTATCGCCTCTTTTACCGGCACATTGCACAGCGTCATAAATGGTACGGATAAAGATCCGCCACCTATACCTACCCAGCTGGAAACCAGGCCGATAGAAGTCCCCACCGCCGTCATGCCGCCTTTGCCGGGCAAGGCTCTGGATGGCTTAGGTTTAATATCCAGCAGCATTTGGGCCGCCACCAAATAAGCAAACACCACAAAAAACCACTGCAAGCCTAAACCGGGGATAAAAGCCGCCAACTGTGCGCCAGCAAAAGTGCCCAGTAAAATGCCCGGCGTGATGCTTTTTACCACCGGCCAGCGCACAGCACCACGGGCATGGTGGGCCTTCAGGCTGGCAATACCGGTAAACACAATCGTCGCCATTGATGTACCCAAAGCCAGGTGCTGATGATGCTCTGGCGGCAGACCAAGCAGAGCAAACACATACAAGAGCGCAGGCACAATCACGAGTCCACCGCCCACGCCCAGCAAACCCGCTAAAAACCCGGCAATCAGCCCGACGCTTAAATAGGCCAGAATCGCGGTCAGCATAGTTTTGCCAGAATAAAGGCGGCATCTGCGGCAGACACAGGGGTAATGGACAGCCGCGAGCCTTTTTGCAATAACATCATCTGCGCCAGCTCTGGATGGCTACGCAACTCGCTCAAGCTTAATAAGCGTGTTTTTTGTACGAAACACACATCAACTTGCAGCCAGCGTGGCTTATCAAGCGTTGATTTTGCGTCAAAATACTCAGAGGCAGTATCAAACTGGGTAGGGTCCGGGTAGGCCGGGCGGCAGACTGTGGCAAGGCCGGCAATACCGGGCTCTTTACAGCTGGAATGATAAAAAAACACCACGTCACCAAGCTGCATCTGATCGCGCATAAAATTACGGGCCTGATAATTACGCACGCCATACCAGCCCACTGTCTGATCGGAACGCGCCGCCAGATCATCAATCGACACATCATCCGGCTCTGATTTCATCAACCAATAATTCATCTCTAACCCTTTATAAAACCAACATCAAAACCCAAATCTTATGTTGTTTTCAGATACGTATTTAGTGCCGGAAAGTATCCCATACCAGCTTAGAAATTAGTGTGACCGATAAAATCAAAAATAAGCGGCGTACCCAGACGTTTCCGCCTTTTAAGGCCATTTTGCTGCCCACTTGCGCCCCGGCGATATTGGCCATCCCCATTGGGATGGCGTAACCCCAGATCAGCATTTTGGCGGGAATAAAGAACGCCAGCGCAGCCAGATTGGTGGCTAAATTCACCACTTTGGCCGATGCCGAAGCGCGTAAAAAATCAAAATGAAATAAGCGTACAAACAGAAAAATCAAAAATGAACCGGTGCCGGGACCAAAGAATCCATCATAAAACCCGATCACCAGCCCAATCAATAAGCCAATATAGAGATCACGGCGGGTCAGCGCCCGCTCTGCGTCTTCATGCCCGAATGACGGTTTTAGCCAGGTGTAAGCCAGCATAATGGCAAGCAGACCAATCACCAGCGGGCGCACCCATTCCAATGGCAGCAAATGCAAAGAGCGCGCACCCAGATAGGAGCCAACAAAGGCAGCAGCGGCCATCGGTAATAAAACATTCCACGGCAATTTAACCCGCCGTGCATAGCGCACAGCGGCAGATGCCGTACCCATCATCGAAGATAATTTATTGCTACCAAAAAGAGCTGCTGGAATTTCGCGCGGCAAGACCGCAAAGAGGCCCGGAATCATCACCAGCCCACCACCGCCTACGGCAGCGTCGATTAAACCGGCAGTAAAAGCGAGTGGGAGCAGAAGAATTAAATCAGTAAGCATAGAAACTCGCAGATGCAGATAGCTGACCATTATCATGCAAGCTTCAAATCAGTAACAGAAACAGATTTATTTATCATGCACCGTAACAGGCAAAAAAATAGAGCACAGATATGCTCTATTTCCACTATTCCAACGCGTGGGCACAAGCCGTGCCCCCCCTGAAATTAGCCCAACAAAATCCGCAACATACGACGTAATGGCTCGGCAGCGCCCCAGAGCAGCTGATCACCGATCACAAATGCGCTGATGTATTCCGGGCCCATATTGAGCTTACGTACACGGCCTACGCCGATGTCCATTTTGCCGGTGATAGAAGCCGGGGTCAGCTCTTTAACCGTTACCGAGCGGTCATTTGGTACCCATTTCACCCACTGATTGCCAGACTGAATCAGTGCTTCAATTTCGGCAAGTGGCAGATCTTTATTTAGCTTAATAGTCAAAGCAAGGCTGTGGCAGCGCATCGCACCGATACGCACACAGAGACCATCAACAGGAATAGCCGCTTCATTACCAAGAATTTTATTCACCTCAGCCTGACCTTTCCATTCTTCCTTGGTCTGGCCGTTATCCAGCTGCGCGTCAATCCAGGGAATCAGGCCGCCGGCCAAGGGAGCGCCAAAGAATTCTGTAGGTACATCGCTGCGGATTGTTTCGGCAACCTTACGATCGATTTCTAAAATCGCCGAAGCAGGCGTTGCTAATTCATCGGCTACCGAACCATACACCACGCCCATACCCTTAATCAGCTCGCGCATATGATTTGCGCCGCCGCCGGATGCCGCTTGGTAAGTCATTGAGCTCACCCAATCGACCAAGCCTGCTTTAAACAAACCACCCATACCCATCAGCATGATGGAATTAGTACAATTGCCGCCAATATAGTTTTTAACGCCTTTAGCCAAAGAGGCTCGGATCAAATCGTCATTGACCGGATCAAGTACGATTACTGCGTTTTCTTCCATACGCAGGGTAGAAGCCGCATCAATCCAGTAACCATCCCAACCTGCAGCGCGCAGTTTCGGAAAAATATCTGAGGTGTAATCACCGCCCTGACAGGAAATAATCACATCCATCGCAGCCAGCTCAGCGATGTCGTTAGCGTTTTTCAGTGTGCCTGCGTCTTTGCCAAAATTCGGAGCGGCCTGGCCAGCTTGCGAAGTCGTAAAGAATACCGGATCAATCACATCAAAATCTTTTTCTTCCTGCATACGTTGCATGAGGACAGAACCCACCATGCCGCGCCAGCCAACCAGACCTACTTTTTTCATGGGTTTATCCCTAGCAGTAAAATAAATCAGAATACTGAATATTCAGCATATTGACTAGCTGCCGCCCCTTTTCTTAGGAAAATGTAAATCGGGACTCTTCCATACAAATACGCCAATTACACTTGATGTCTGCATATAATATTTGTGCTTACAAAATAGTCAGTCGCGGTAATATCTTTGCTCAGGGGGAAAAATGCGCGTCTTAATTCAAAGAGTAAAGCAGGCCAGTGTGGCAGTAGATGGCGAAATCTGCGGGCAGATAGCTGCGGGATTATTGCTGCTGGTTGGCATTGAAAACAGCGATTCTGAAACCGATTTAAACTGGACCGCAAAAAAAATATGCAATTTGCGTATCTTTGAAGATGAAGCACAGGTGATGAATCGCTCGGTACTTGATTGCCAGGGCGAAATGCTGGCGGTTTCGCAATTCACGCTATTTGGCTCCTATAACAAGGGTAATCGCCCATCCTGGGGCAGAGCTGCCAGGGGGGAAATTTCCCAGCCGCTATTTAATGCCTTTGTGCAAAAACTGGCCCAGCTAAGCGCCAAACCTGTTCCTACAGGCATTTTTGGCGCGGATATGCAGGTTGAGCTGATTAATGACGGCCCGATCACGCTGATGTTAGATTCAAAAAATCCTGAGTAGCCGCCGCCGGGCCTGGGTATCCATAGTGAGGAAGTGCCCGGTTTGAAAATATTTTGATTATTTTTGAATCGGGCTGGGGGTGATTAAGCCCAGGCCCGGCATTTTTACAGCAGAACAGAATCAAGCCTGACAGGCTGCCAGATAAAGCTGCTTGACAGCAAATCAACTCATTGCCAGAATGAACCACACAGCGCCGAGTTGATTTTGCCAGCTTGCGGGCGCTTTATAAATACAGCTAAAGCAGCGTCACCCGCGCTTGCGGGTTTTTTGTTTTACGCGCCAATTAATCGACAACTTGCGAGGCGCGCCCAAGTCGGCAGTACAGATATGGGGAAATATCGCTAAAGCGTTGGCCGCATCTGATTTCAAAAACCTTGCGACCGGCTTCCCACTGTTTGAATTAGGAATGCTGCCATGTACGACTGCCTAGCCCAGGAATTAACTCAAGCCACCCGCGAACTGCATCCGGCCCTGCGCTGGAAAACACAAAGCTGGCTGCGCCTTAGTGCCAAACGCAATACCTCACCTCTGGCACTATCCAAGGCCTTTGCTGCAGCCAGCAGCCTGGGCTTTCGTACCGAGAATCTGGCCAATGGCAGCGTCGTTATTCTGGATATAAATTTGCAAGATGCACTAATGTTTAGCCGACGCTATCCCGGTTTGCTTGCCGAATACGAACCTATCAATCCATTTTGCTTGCATAAATAGTAGCCAGTCAAACGACAGACTGATCTACTTAGCAGGCACAAAAGTAGATCACTATGAACAGCCGACTCACTGATATTCGCGCCACCTGGCATCTTGCATGGCCTATTGCCATCGGGCAACTCGCAACCACAGGCACTTCATTTATTGATGCGGTGATGGCCGGGCGAGTTTCGGCAGGTGATCTGGCTGCAGTATCAGTGGGCTCGTCCATCTGGGTAACTGTGATGGTGACAATGATGGGATTTTTACTAGCCATCAGCCCGCTGGTTGCACAGAAAATTGGCGCAAATGATCTTAAGCCTATTGCTAACCTGACTCAGCAAGCACTACTGCAAGCTTTGTTACTGGCGCTGGCCGGCCTGATTTTAATTCGCTTCACCCTGCCAGTTTTTAATCATCTGGGCCTTGAAGCAATTGTCGCCCATAAGGCACAAGAGTTTTTAAAAGCCGTCAGCTGGGGCCTGCCAGCCTTTGCCTGCTACCGCGTTTTGTATTGCTACAGCGCGGCACTGAATCAGACCAAACCCATGATGGTGATTTCTATCTTTTGCCTTTTGCTCAATATCCCTTGCAACTGGGTACTAATCTACGGCCACTGGGGCTTTCCAGCCATGGGTGGCGTGGGCTGCGGCTGGGCAACCGCTTTTTGTGTATGGGTTAATTTCCTGCTATTGGCCACATGGATTCGCTACGCCCGCGTTTATACAAACACTCAGCCATTTCGTGCATGGCAGAGCATAAACTGGCAAGCACAAAAACAGCTGATCAAGCTGGGCCTGCCCATTGGTATGATGTTTTTTGTAGAGGTCAGCGCATTTAGCCTGATCGGCTTATTAATTGCCCGCTTGGGCACGGTTACCGTTGCGGCACACCAGATCACACTGAATTTCTCATCGCTCACCTTTATGGTGCCGATGGCGCTCGGCACCGCACTCACCGTCAGGGTGGGGCATGCGATTGGTGCAGGGGATTATAAAAATGCTCGTTTTATTGGCCAGACAGGCATTCGCATGGGGTTAAGTGTTGCCCTCTTAACCGGCACGGCCATGATTTTTGCCTCGCGTTTTATTGCAGGTTTTTACACCAGTGATACCGTTGTCCTGATGCTGGCCAGCCAGCTGCTGGTGTTGGCAGGCTTCTTCCAGTTTTCCGACGCCACGCAAGTGGTGGTGGCAGGCGTATTACGCGGCTACAAATCCACCCGTGGCCCCATGCTGATTCACCTTACCGCCTTTTGGGCGATCGGTATTCCGCTGGGCTATTTGCTCACCTTTGGTACATCTACGATTCCCGGCCACGGCGTACAAGGCTACTGGATTGCGCTCATCGCCGCCCTGACCTGCGCCGCCCTTGCCCTGATGGCGCTGTTTCGCAGGATTAGTTTGAAACAGTTGGCGAACTAAGCTTGGCTCGCGTTTAACAGCCTTGCATGCCCTAAAAAATCATAAGGCCTCCATCTCTTAGTCATCCTCCAGCACCTGCTTAATACGGGAATTCGCCATGATGATCCCCGCCGGATAGAGAACTGCAGCCCAAGCAATAAAAGGCAGTAAAAAAAGTCCTGATGATCCACCTGACTGTGAACTCATTATATTAAGCAGATATGCAGACCCCAAAGGCCCAAGGTGGCCGAGTAGCAAAACAAATGAGGCACCATGAGCTTGCGCTTCGTCCCAAACATCCAGGGAAAAAGCTCTCATACCCTGGGATATCGCAACAGTGAAAAATCCTGAGCCGCAAGTCCAGAAAGACAACACAATGATCCAGCCTATATTTTCAGAAATTTTGAACCACTGCAGAAAATCAAACAAAAATAATGAGCTAATAACGATGCTCATCAAAATGCCAGAGATGAAAAAGAGCGCCACATGATAAGAAGCAAATTCAAGCCGTGAGAGCATAAGATTCCTAACTTGATAAACACCAAGTGTGGCCAGCATATAGGCGCTTTTTTCTCTGCGACATAGCCGGGTATTTAACTACCGGTGCAAAGCAGCCTCTGCAATCTGCTGAACCCGGGCCATTGATATACCGTGATATTGCTCTAGTGCAAGTGGGTGGTCTGTATGCTCAAGCAAAATGCTGGGCCACTCCCCAACGGGGCCGGTTTGTACCTGAGTTTTAAGGCTAAGTGTGCTTGGCGTATAGGGCAAATCGCTTTGCAGCCAGCCAAAATAGGGCGGCTCACTTTCGCGGCCTTCACTTTCCCAAAGCTCACCGCTACGAAGAAAATTTGCTTCACTCAGCGAAACCCAAGCCAGCCATATAAGCGGCCCCATGCCATCATGCACCGGAATGAGAATACGCCCAAGGATAAAGAAGTGCCCCCCATCAATAACACATTGATCCGAAGTAAGCTCCGCCCGGCTTGCTCGCTTGTCCTCAGGGATGGAATACCAGAGAGCAGGTGCGCCCGCTCCCAGGCACATCGGTAACTCATTATGTTGCTCATTACAGGTTCTGCAAAGATACAAACTCATTCTGCTGCCTTGGTAGATGAAAATAAAAGCCACAATCGTAGTATCTGAACTTTAACGAATCTGGCCCAGCCCCGCACGGCAGAAATCATGGTGGACAGATTGGCGCAGAATTCGTCCAGCGGCACATATTGCCCATCGGCCAGCCTGCTGTTGCAATCGTTCATTCCGGCCATCAGCAGAGCTATATCCGGCTTAAAGCGCGCCACGCGCAGGGGGAAATGGCCCAGCATCTGCCGCGTGTTATGCCCGGAGCACGCGGTATTAAGCACCACATCATCTGGCCGCTCCAGCTCAAAACGCAGCCGCTCGGTAAAGTGCTCGCTAAAACAGCGCGCGCCCACTGTATGCAGCACACCATGGGTAATGCTGTCGCCGTAAAACAGCCAGGTGCGCGGGGAGGAGGATTGCTGCAGGCTAGGTAAAATCATGGCGATTTCCGTAAGTGCGTCAGTTTCTTAGTAAATAAGCAGCGGCGGCTGCTTTGATATCAGCGATCCGGCGGGGATTGATGTTTATGCAGGGCGATTTATGCATGGCATGGCTCTGGATATTGTCTATTGCCGCATCAGAGGCAAATTCCTTGCAGCCATACTCTTTGGCCCATTGCTCGGCGGCAGCAACCAGCTTGCCCGCGATGCCGCGCCGTCTTGCGCTGGGCTCAACATAAATTCCTTCAAGAAAAGCCACCGGCGAAGACTCCGTGCCATTTACATAATCGCCCCGCGCGGCCAGCTCAATAAACCCAAGCGCCCTGCCAGATTGATCGTATTCCACAAATTAGGCAAAACGCTGCGGCGAAGCTAAAAAAAGCGCCATTTCTGCCAAGTGCTCAGCATTTGAACAATCAGGCCAAAGCGCTGCCCGAAGATCAAGCCAGCCCGGCTGATTAAGAGATTTACAGGGAGTGATCATTTCAAGACCTCAAAAGATGCAGGCCGCCCAAAACAAGGCCAAGGGGTGTAATCAAATAGAGGATGTGGGCCGCAAATAAACGCTGGGCATTACACCGCACGAGGTGGTGCATTGCGGGTTATGACTTTGTGCGGCCTTTTAAGGTTAGTGAACACCGCATAATGCCCCCTGGCAATTCAGCGTGTTGAAATCATAAACAGCAGAATGTCCCGGCTCGCCATCTGGTTTTGGTACGCCCTTACGAATCAGGAAGGTCGCCGAATTTCCACCATACAACCCAGAAGGGTAAGTAAATGGTTTAAGCACTACATACGCATTGTATACAGACATCTTTGGAGGCTTAGGAACGCCTTGACCAGCAACCGGCGGTATATCTCTTTGTGGCGAACTTTTCAGAACTGCATCGGCCCAAGCTTGAGCATCAGCGGCGGTAGCCTTTCGTAAAAGCCCTCTGCGAACAGCATCTTCTAATCCTGCAGGACCCGCAATCGGTGCAGCTTTGTCATAAAACAACTCAGGTATAGTTTCACCAGATGTAAGCAACTTACTTCCAGCTGGCAAAGGCTCTCCGACAACTACCTTGCCATTTGTTGCAGGGAAGACCATATCAACCTGACGTGCAAAAACACGCTTGGACAAAGGATTCAAAGGGGCCAGATTATCAGGGGTAACGTAGAAGTATCCGCATGGCCCCAGATTGTCGTAAGTGCTAAGCAGTAATGGAGTGCCTTTCGCCAGCCCGGCTACAGCCTGCCGATGATATCCCCCAACTAACACCGCAATGATTTTAGTTGCTTTTGACCAACCAATATTCCAAATCGTTGGTTCATAGGCACCAAGCATCAATACAACAGGCTTATTGGGGCTATTTACCACAACATCAATCTGTGTTCCTTCATGGCCGCTCTGATCAATTTGAAACGCAATCTTTCGGCCAGAGTAGGCTCCTGCCGCGAACACAGCAAATTCCTTGGGCAATTTTAATTCCGGAAAACCACAAGCCGTTTTTTCCACAGTAATTGCTTGCGATTTCGTTTCCGGCTCAAAATTAAACTGCTTAAGCTCAGTAGCCCATGAAATAGAAATAGACGCAAACACAATGAGTAGGGTGCTGATAAGTTTCATAACATTCCGTTGATCGTTAACGTTTCAATTCACCGGCCAGTGCGACTTATCTCGCATACTCGGTGAAATGATGGTTTTGACCGCAAGCGATGACAAACTTCCGGTGTAACAAGCATCCAAAATCCTGCAGGACAAAGAGACTTACAGACCTGTAGGGCGGGTTAGCCGCAGGCGTAACCCGTGATTCAAGGATGGTAGCGGAGTGAGTGGTGAGTGGGTTGGTGCTAGTGATTGGCAGTACCACTTAACGCAGGTAGATACTACTACCCAGCCCTACTAGGTCCGCTTGGTCAATGGGTTAGAGCTCTTCAATGCTGGCTGGCGATCTGTGTTCAAGTTGAGGGAGTTTCGTACCACTTGGCAACTCTTCAGCTCTTGACTGAGTCTGCCAAACGATGTCAGTAATCTCTCGGATTCTGTCGACTATTGGCTTCGCGTCTTCACCCAATTTCCCAATCACAACGCCAGCATCACCAATTAGTCCCCAGAATCGATCAAGGTCTGACACCTTTTTATGAAGTTCTGACTGTAGCTTTTCCAAACGCCGAAGTAGTCGCTGCTGGTGCTCCTTCTCGAAGTGACCTGCATCAGCGATTAGCTCTCGTAATTGATTCACCAGTGCTTGAACCCGATCTAAATCGCCTTGAGAGAATTCGTATAAAAAGCCCGAACTTAGTGATGTCTTAAAACGGTTTCGGAGTGCAGATACTAGAAGTTTGGCTTCTTCACCTACGCAGATTTCACGCACCTCGTGGATAAATTCGAACAATGTTCCGCACTCATTTGAGCCTCCGTTTGCGATTACCGGGTACTCTAGCCGTACTGGCAACAAGCCAGATTCAATAACCTCCACCAGCAGCGCATAGGCTTCTATCAAAATCGTAAAGTCAGAATCGCGCCATCCTTCTTGGCTCTCGAGATCAAGATGCTCAAAAGTTTTGCCGCAGAGGCTAATCGTCCCCCGGACTGGGTCTTCCTTTAGCGTGGCAATAAACTCATCAGAGAAGAGCATCAACCGTTCCTTAAATTAAGAGCACTAAAAAATACAAACACCATAAATTAGCATAATATCAGCAAATGGTAAGCAATATTCATTAACTCTTACGCCAAACACTAAACTCCTCATACCTACCTGCCGTCCTGGTGGTTTTCTTCAGCAGGGTATAGTCGCCAATATTCGCAGACATGATGCTGCCCTGGATTAATAGCTGCGGGCATTCTTTGCCCCGGCCTATTTCGAAGCGCTCCACCCGCATGGTGGTGTAGTAGTGGAAGTTGCCTCTTTCGTGTTCCCCAAGGCCAAAGCTTGCCAGGCACTGGGTTTTATCCAGTTGGGTGGCTAAATCCAGCATCATCGGTTTATAGCTTTTGCTGTAATTTAGGGCGGGCAACAGCAGGCTGAAGACCAGGCCGTAGCTCATTACCAGCACGGCCAGCCAGCGCACGGCACCTTCATGTTTGGCCCTCTGTGGCACCCGCCAGGCCAGATTCCACACGAAGATGGTGAGCGCGAGTGCAGACAGCACGCCCAACCAGTTCGGCTGTTCAGCAAAACCCGGTAAGAAATGCAGCAGGCGCGCTTGCAAAGGCAAGCCAAAGTAAAGCGCCGCCCATGCCCACCACAGCACTAGCGCACTGATGGCAAGTAAGCAGAGGGCGACCAGCCCAAAGCGGCGTTCGAAGGCGGCGGGAACACAAGATGCCTGCGCGCCCATCCATACGGCAAAGGCCACGACGGCGGGCACGGCGTATAGCTCCATTGATGTCTTCGCCAGCGACAAGATGGTGTAGGTCAGGAGGCAAAGCAGGGCCGCCGGGGCCGCATTTTTAAATGCGTCAAGGCGTTGCCTGAAAAACAGTACCGGCAGATAAAGGATCAGCGGGAAGGCATGCCATGGCAGAATCTTCAGGTAAAAACCGTGCCTATATTCTGGGCCAAGATTATTTTCACCCAGAAAACGCCCAAAATTATTCACCCAAAACCAGGTATGAAATAACTCTGGCGAGGCCAGCCATAAGCGCCAGGGCCAGATCAGCCACCAAGGCAGTGCGACAAGCAAGGCAATACTAAGTGTTAGTAAATAAGCTTTTTGCCGGTAAATACGGTCAAAGAGCGGCAGCAGTAAAGCCGCCAGGCCAAGACAGCCCGGCCCCAATAAACCCTTAGTTAAAAACGCCATTCCCCACGCCGTACCCATCAGCAAGCCACTGACCAGTGGCTGTTTAGGAAAAATGGAGAATGCATAAAGCGCAATAGCAAAACTGGCAAATAAGGCGCTATCGGTCAGAATATGATGGCCATTGCCAGCCAGCCCCAGCGTGCCAGCCAGTAAAATAGCAGTAAACCACGCTGCTTGTGATGGATCTTTCACCCGCTTGCGGGCAGCAAATTGCCCTGCGGCCAGTGCCGCAAAAATAAAGGTCAGTGCAATATAAAATGCAGCGGCAAGCCTGGCTGCCGTATGCACAGGCAGCCAGGGAAACACATAGCGGGAGAAGGCTGCTGCGGTCCAGAAAAACAGCGGTGGTTTTTCCATAAATGGCTCGCCAGAGAGCATCGGCACCAGCCAGTTATCCCGCAGCGTGTATTCATAAACCAGACCAAGAATATAGCTTTCATCAGGCTTCCATGGATCATGCGGGGCCAGTGAGGGCCAGAACCACAAGGCTATCAGGACAAAGCAAGCCGTTTTCCATGAAGGCCAGTTAATTTTTAAATTCATCCCTCCTCCCCCCAGCGCGGCATCAGCTGATGCGGGATTTGAAACTGATCCAGAATCCGGGCCACCACAAAATCGACCAGATCGGCGATGGTTTTAGGGTGGTGATAAAAGCCCGGATTGGGCGGCAGGATCACCACCCCCAGCTTTGCCAGCTTGAGCATATTTTCCAGATGCAGCACTGAAAAAGGTGCTTCACGTGGAACAACCACTAATTTTTTGCCTTCTTTGATCATTACATCCGCAGCGCGCTCTAATAAATTATCCGAGGCACCCACCGCAATTGCCGATAAAGCACCCATGGTGCAGGGGCAAACCACCATACCATCGCCGGGATTAGAGCCAGATGCCATCGGGGCAAACCATTCTTGCTGGCCAAAAACTTGCAACTTTGATTTATCAACTACGCCATAGCGCTGACGAAAATGCACCGCCAGATCAGCCGCCCGCGAAGGCCAGGTTTCGCCCAGCTCTTGCTTAGCCACAATTTGCGCCGCCTGGGTATAGAGCACATGTACGGTGCAACCCGCCGCCAGCAGGCATTCCAGCGTGCGCAAACCATAAGGCAGGCCAGATGCTCCGGTAAAAGCCAATGTTATTGTTTTCATTTGAAACCTATTAAAACGATGTCACACCCTAAGGTCTGTTGATACAGAAAGCTCAGAGTAAAAAAACGGAACGCGAAGAGAATTCAATCAATGGATACTTATAACGCTTGTGTGTTTTGTAGGGCCGGTGCAACACGCCGATTTCCGAACATTTCAGACAAAAATCTGGCGGATTTCACCCCATATGTGCTAAACACTTTTTTTCATCAGCAAACAACGAAAAAACATTATAACCACGCTCCCGGCAACAGGGCTTTTACCCTACCCTGAAAACACGCCGAGCGAGGAACAAGCGGGGTGGGGCCGTCGTCAATTCGTGTTTAGCGAAGCGAGTTGAATTAACGCCACCTCGATTGTCCGCAGCGAGGAGATGTCATGTTTTAGGGGTGGCCTTCTTTGGCTTCGTTTCTTGGCCGCGCAAGAAAGGAAGGTCCAGCGGGACGCCCGCACCTAAATCAACGTGCCGAAGGCACTAAAAAGATCTTTTTACTTTACTTAGCGCGTATGGGATTTCACCCGCCCTACGCTCTTTGAACATATTCACTCATTCGCCAGCAACTTTGCGGCAATCACCCCGTTTACCACACCAAACACCAGAGCCGCCGCAGCAAACAGCGGCACTAAATGGATGATGCCATTATGCGGAATCAGCCACAGCCGCGCCAATAATAGCTGACCGGCCATATGGGCAAAAGCGGCAGCAAGAGAATGCGAGACTGGCCCGAACCAGCGCCGGGGTAAGTAGCTGACAACAGCCAAAGCCAATAAACTGCACAGCCCTCCCATCAGGCTCATGGCAAAGCCGGGGGATAGAAATCCTCCGATGACAATACTACTACCGATAATTCTAAGCATGGAAATCCAAGCGGCATCCCGCCAGCCAAAGCGCCAGAGTGCAATCAGAGTAATGATATTAGCCAGCCCCGGCTTAATACCGGGAATAGGCGAAGGAATACCTGCCTCCAGCACCGACAGCGCAATCGCCAGCGCGGCATAACGGGCAATTCGCACATCATCCAAGCCAGGCTTGATGCGGATTTCAGTAACTGAGGCTGTCGATTTCATAAGGACGTGAGCCTAAAAGCTCGATACTAATACGATTAGGCAGACAAATCGCCATCTGGCCAGCCTGATCCAGCCAGCCCATACGCACACAATATTGGCGCGGGCTAGGATCACTACTAATGCGTGCCCTACCCGATTTTATTTCCACAGAAGTGAGCCCCAGGGGGCCTGCCACCTGTAAGGTGCGCTCTGCGTTTAAATCCAGCTCGGCAAAAACTTTACCCGCCTGATAAATACGCACTCGCGTAGCGCTATCTTGCTGCCAGCTCCAAAAACCCAGATACAGCACAAAAGCCAGCGCCATGATGACAAACGGCCAGTCACCTGGCCGCATTACTTGATTCTTTCTTTTTCCCTTGCCCTCCAAGGGGAGAAGGGGAAAATCAGTGCCTGCGGAACGTTTGATTTCAGGCATGCTGCTCACGGTGCCTAAGTAATACCTGCCTATGCTCAGCAAAGTACTTAGCCAGTTGCTCCGCCAGATACACCGATCGATGCTGCCCACCAGTGCAACCAATGGCTACCGTGATATAGCTACGATTATCGGCTTCAAACTCTGGCAACCAGGCTTGCATAAATGTTTTGATCTGCGCCTGAAAACGCCCCACGACTTCTTGCCGGGCTAAAAAATCTACCACCGGCTGATCTTTACCCGTTAAAGGGCGCAAAGATTTGTCGTAATACGGGTTAGGCAGGCAACGTGCATCAAAGACAAAATCGGCATCCATCGGCAGGCCGTGCTTAAAGCCAAAAGATTCAAAAATTACCGTGAGCCTGGAGCGATCCAGTGCCACAAACTGCCTAATCCAGCTGCGCAGCTGGTTGGCCGACAGGCCACTGGTATCAATGCGATGGGCAACAGCGGAGAAATCTGCCAACATTTCACGCTCCAGAGCAATCGCCTCGGTCACCGTTAATGAGTCACCAGAGAGCGGGTGGCTGCGACGTGTTTCAGAAAAGCGCTTCACCAGTGTTTCGTTATTCGCTTCCAGAAACAACATTTGCACATCAAGCCCCAGCTCAAGCAGAGCCTCTAGATGATTAGGAAAGCTGGCAAAATTGTGAGCGCTGCGCACATCCACCGAAATGGCGATTTTTGGATAGCCGTCTTCATCCAGCAATGCTGCCGTTTGCGGCAGCAAAGGCGCGGGTAGATTATCGATGCAAAAATAGCCAAGGTCTTCCAAGGCTTTTAGCGCAACGCTTTTACCTGCGCCCGATAAACCAGATAACAAAATAACCTGTTGCTGTTTCAATCCCCCATCCCCACTGCCATATTATTCAATTGATTCATTGCCGCCTGCCAAGCTTTGAAGAAAGATAAGCGCTTATTCGCCCATCTCCATAAATTTCTGATGTCTTTCAATAAACTCACGCGTTGAATCAATACCACGTAATTGTAAAATATAGTTTCGAACTGCGGCTTCAACCAGAACCGCTAAATTTCGACCTGCCGCCACAGGAATCACTAGCTTACGAATTGGCACGCCAAGGATATCCTGCGTGGCCGCCTGCATTTGCAATCGATCCATTGGCGCTACTTTTTCACCACCTGCCTTGGCCAGATGCATAATCAGCTTAAGTGTTTTACGTGGTCTGACCGCAGTTTCACCGAAAATAGTACGGATATTGAGCACGCCAATTCCGCGCACCTCCAGAAAATCACGCAACATCGGCGGGCAGCGCCCTTCCAGCGTTTCCGGATTGGTGCGATAAACCTCAACCACATCATCAGCCACTAAGCCATGACCGCGTGAAATCAGCTCCAGTGCCAGCTCGCTTTTACCCATCGATGATTCACCGGTTAACAAAACACCCACTTCCAGCACATCCAGAAACACCCCGTGCAGATGTGTAGAAACCGCCAGTGCCTTGGACAGGTAATAACGCAGAACATCCATCAGATAAGGAGATTGCTCGGGGGAGGTAAGCAGCGGCACATGAAAGCGCTCGGAGGCTTCGCGCAGGCAATCACCCACAATCTGGCCATTAGCCACAATGACTGCTGCCATTTCATTTGAGAACAGCTTTGCCAGCGATTCTCTTTGCGCCTCAACGCTCAGCTGCAGCAGATAGACTGTTTCTGCCACCCCAAGCACCTGAATACGGTTAGGGTGGATAAAATTCAGATGGCCCACCAGAGATAAAGTCGGTTTTTGCTCCGACGCATCATTAGATAACAGATTATTTGCGCCCGATTGCCCTGCAACCCAGGTGAGTCGCAGTTTTTCGGCGTTATCAATAAAAAGCTGTCTAACTGAAATCTGAGGCATAGGGCTCCCAGGTGCTGATTAATTTCCAGATCTGGCCCGGCTCCGTAGCAGCCAGCAAGCTCTCACGCAACACTTTGTCTGAAAAGAGTTGGGCAAGCTCGGACAGAATTTGCAGATGTAAATCAGTTGCGTGAGCTGGCACAAGCAAAACAAACACCAAAGAAACAGGCTTGCCATCAGGCGCGTCATAAGGAATCGGCTCATCCAGGCGAACAAAAGCACCTGTTGCTTCTTTTAAACCTTTAATCCGGCCGTGCGGAATGGCAACACCCTGACCTAAACCTGTAGAGCCCAGCTTCTCACGGGCAAACAGACTATCAAAAATAACGCTGCGGGCAATACCGTGACTATTCTCAAACACAATACCGACTTGTTCGAAAATACGTTTTTTGCTGCTCACTTCCATGTCCAGAAAGACATTTCCGCTCGGCAAAATTTGGGCGATCAAGCTCATTGTAGACAGACCAAAACAGGGACGACACCTATTGTAGCGCCGTCGTTTAAAAACAAAAACGGGAACCTGAATCTTCCGGTTCCCGCTAAGGTGACAAAAATTGCTTTATTCGGCGGCAGGCTGGTGTTGCTTAATGGATTCATTACGATGATCCATTGATTTTTCTTTGTGCTTCACCACCTGACGGTCAAGCTTATCTGCCAGCAAATCAATAGCCGCATACATATTTTCATCCGCTGCTTCCACATGGATATCACGGCCACGAACATGAACGGTTGCTTCAACCTGATGCTGCAGTTTCTCCACGGAGAGGACGACATTAACGTCGATCACATTATCAAAGTGCCGGATGACCTTTTCCATCTTACTGTTTACATATTCACGGATAGACGGGGTCACTTCAAGATGATGGCCACTGATATTCAAATTCATAGGGTTACTCCTTCCGTTGGGGCCTTACAAACTTTTGCGCTGACTTACTGGATAAATCTGCAATGCCTCGCGGTATTTGGCAACTGTACGACGTGCTACCACAATACCCTGAGCAGACAAAGCTTCTGCCAACACACTATCACTTAAAGGTTTTCTCTTATCTTCTTGCTGCACCATCTGCTTGATCAATGCTTTGATCGCTGTAGCAGAACACTCTCCCCCGGCATCCGTATCAACATGGCTACCGAAGAAAAACTTGAATTCATACAGGCCACGCGGCGTAAGCATATATTTTTGCGTGGTCACCCTGGAAATAGTGGACTCATGTAAATCTAATTCTTCAGCAATATCCCTGAGTACCAACGGGCGCATTGCCACTTCACCATGTTCAAAAAACGCACGCTGCCGCTCTACAATTGCCGTGGCCACTCGTAAAATAGTGTCGAAACGCTGCTGTACACTCTTAACCAGCCAGCGGGCTTCCTGTAACTCCCGCGCCAGATGTCCGCCATCACCTTTTTGTAAGATATCTGCATAAAGGCGGTTTACCCGTAATTTTGGCATGGAGGCATCGTGTAATCTGACACGCCAGGCACCTCTTACCTTTTGCACAATCACATCCGGGCTTACATATCTGGGTGACGCTGCAGACCATTGAGCACTTGGTCTTGGATTTAAACTTACAATCAATTCTTGTGCAGCTTTTAACTCACCATCTTCACATTTGAAGGTTCGTTTAAGCCTAGTGTAGTCCCGTCCGGCTAATAAATCGAGCGAATTATGGGCAATTTTTAATGCTAATTCTCTTGCGGCACTATCGGGTTTTTGGCGCAGTTGTAAGCATAAACAATCTGCCGTATCCCTTGCGCCCACCCCAAGCGGCTCCAGGTGCTGTAAGCGAATTAAAGCAATCCTTAAGTCATCAGGTTCGAGCTCATAATCCTGAATTAGTTCCTCTGGCAGCTGAGAAAAAACCTCCTCTAAGGATTGAGAAAGAAAACCGTCATCATCCAACGCCTCTATCAACATCAGCAATAACGATTTATCCCTATGGGAGAGGGGCAGCAGTCCCGCCTGCTGTAACAGATATTCACGCAAATCCAAATCACGGGCAATATTGCTGGCAGGATCAAAATCTTCATCATCATCCGAGCCGCTATGGCTGGAGCCCTCCCAGCGCAAGCCGTCGTCCTCTCCTATTTCCCACTGGGACTCCGGCTGCTCAGCTTCACCAGCCGCAGCTTCCTCTCCCCGCTCCAATAGCGGATTTTCACTCAGATACTGTTCAAGCTCTTGCTGAAAATCAAGGGTAGAAAGCTGCAGCAGCTTGATCGCCTGCTGTAGTTGGGGAGTAAGATTAAGTTGCTGGGATAGCCGCAGCTGCAGAGTTTGTTTCATTTACATGCGGAAATGTTCACCGAGATATACCCGACGCACACTTTCATTTTCAACAATGTCTTTCGGAGCGCCTGACGCCATCACCGCACCTTCGGAAATGATGTAAGCACGATCGCAAATACCAAGGGTCTCCCGCACATTATGATCAGTGATCAAAACACCGATTCCCCTTTGTTTTAAAAAACCGATAATACGTTGAATATCCATCACGGCAATCGGGTCTACCCCGGCAAAGGGCTCATCAAGCAGAATAAAACGCGGGTTGGCAGCCAGAGCCCTGGCAATTTCTACCCGACGGCGCTCCCCCCCTGATAATCCCATCGCGCCTGCATCACGCAGATGCGAAATATGCAAATCATGCAGCAACTCATCTAAGCGAGTGCTGATTTGCTCACTATTTTTGCAATGTAATTCAAGCACTGCACTGATATTTTGTGCCACCGTCATTTTACGAAAGATAGACGCTTCTTGCGGCAAATAGCCCAAACCACGCCGCGCCCTCTGATGAATAGGTAAATGGCCGATATCCTCACCATCTAGCGTAATCCGCCCGCCATTCATGCCTACCAGGCCAACAATCATATAAAAACTGGTTGTTTTGCCTGCCCCGTTAGGGCCAAGCAAACCTACCACTTCACCGCTTGAGATTTCCATCGTGACATCACGCACAACGGTTCTTTTGCCATAACGTTTTTCTAGCTGTTCGGCACGTAAAGAGCTGGTCATGGAGCAGGAGCCTTTTTCGGGGTAATCACGATATTAACGCGCCCGTTGCCCTCGGGCCTGCCTTGCGCCTGATAGGCTTCATTCTTTAAATCGTAGGTAATCAGATCACTATAAACCTGATCTTCACCGCGCTTGACCCAGGCTTTATCCATCAGCTTGATAATGCCAGTATGGCCGTCATAGTCAAAACGCAGTGCTTCAGCATCCACCCAGTCATTGCTATCATCCATTTTTTGCCGGAAACGAACAGGGCCACCGTTTCCGGCAACGTATTGATTACCTGCATCATCCTGACGCACTGTCAGCTTATCCGCCCGTATGCTCAATGAGCCCTGAGTCAGTACAACGTCCTTGGTACAGACACTTGCCTGCGTTTTTTGATTCATCACACAATTTGCTGCAGCAATTTTGATCGGTTTTTCCCGATCTGCTTTTTCTGCATAAGCAGAGCCTGCCAGCAACATGAATAAAATAATTTTAGCGGGTATGAATCGGCTCATAGCTCATCCTGACATTAGATTTAAGTTCCAGCGTTTCAGCCTTGGAATCAGCAATAAAGCCGACTGATTCAACAATATACGTGCCCATTTTTGCAATTGCAGGGGCCTCGGAGCTGGCCACACCCGTATCCGGTAAAACATGCATGTCCCGCCCTTTGATCGTAAGCTCCGCCTGCGTACCGCTAGCGGCTCTGACCATAGTAACTGCACCGGGAAACCACACCTCGCGCCCCTGATTCACCGATTTCGCCCGCTCACCACGGACATCCAGACGCGGCTGACCGGGCGCGGTATAACGCAGCTGCGGCTTTTCCAGCCAGGTAATATCACCAGCAGGTAAATGTGAAACACGAGCTGCTGTCAGTAAAGACAAAGGCTGGCCATCTTCTCCGAAACGAACCACTGTAGCCTTATCAACCAGCATATCGGGCTGATCGGAGTTAGCCGCCACTGCAGAGCTTGGTATACTCGCCGCCCTGTCAAGCAGCCAGGTAAGGCTGCCCAGCAAAACAACAAGGGCCAAAGGAAGCAGGCGAGTAGTGCCGGGAACGGCCATCAGGCGAGGTAAGGCGCCATTGCGGCGTCAAGTGTGCCCTGAGACTGCATCAGATACTCGCATACCTCTCTTACCGCACCCCGGCCACCTGAACTGCCTGTAATGTAATGAGCATGTTTACGCACCAGCTCAGGAGAATCAGGCACCGCAACGGCGAATGCAACCCGGCGCATGACGGGAATATCGATCACATCATCCCCCATATAACCACACGCATCCTGGCCTACACCAGCAGCTTGCAGCAAGTCTTCATAGCTAGCCCGCTTATCGTGAGCACCCTGATAAAGATAGTCAACGCCCAGATCCTTGGCCCGCTTTTCAACCAGCTGCGAGGTACGGCCCGTAATAATGGCCAGCTTTACCCCGCTGGCACGTAACATTTTCAGACCATGCCCATCCAGTGAATTAAACGCTTTCAGCTCTTCACCTGCATCGCTGTAGTACAAACTACCATCGGTCATGACGCCATCAACGTCAAAAATCATTAAACGCACTGCTTTGGCCATATCGGTCATTATTCTTTTCTCTCAATTATTTTTATTCATGAGGTCGTTGCAAAACGCAGCAAAACCCCGGTGGCAAGGCAAAAAAACCATAAAAATCACTGCTTTCATCAAAAAGTAAGTAATAATGATTTTCAATCGTTTTTTTCGACACACAGCCAGCGCAGCACTAAACGCAACCTGGGTTTGCTTTTACGGCAACACCATATTTTAAACTACACGGGCCCGAAGCAGGTCATGCATATTAATTGCACCAATCAGCTCCCCTGCCTCCAGCACCAATAAACCATTTACCCGGCGAGCATCCATCTGCTGCACTGCTTCGGCAGCTAATCTGCCTGCCTCAATGGTTGCAGGCAGCGGCGTCATAACCGTGGAAACTCGGGTATCCCGTACATCAACATCCAGATCAAGGGCACGGCGCAAATCACCATCAGTAAAAATGCCTGTTAATTTACCTTCGGCATCGACCACAGCGGTCATACCCATGCCCTTTTTACTGATTTCAAGCAGTGCATCGCGCAACAAAACATCCTGCTGCACCACAGGTAAAGCCTCACCGGTGTGCATTAAATCTCTGACCAGCACCAGTAAACGCCGCCCCAGGCTGCCCCCCGGATGCGACAGGGCAAAATCCTCGGCCTGAAAACCACGTGCTTCCAGTAAAGCCACGGCCAGCGCATCGCCCAGAGCAAGGGCCGCTGTTGTACTTGCTGTTGGTGCCAGATTCAAAGGACAGGCTTCCTGAGCCACACCTGCATCAAGGTGCACAGCGGCCTGCCTGCTTAATGTGGATTCGGCATTGCCCGTCATGGCAATCAAAGGAATGGCCAGGCGTTTCAGGCTAGGCAGTAAAGCGATCACCTCATCACTTTCACCCGAGTTAGACAAGGCCAGCACCACATCACTGCGGGTGATCATACCCAAATCGCCGTGAGCCGCTTCGGAAGGATGCACAAAAAATGCAGGTGTGCCGGTACTCGCCATCGTGGCCGCAATTTTTTTTGCGATATGCCCCGACTTGCCAATCCCGATCACGATGACCCGCCCATGGCAGGAAAGAATCAGCTCGCAAGCTTTCACAAACTGATCATTGATTCGCTCGGCCAGCGCGAAAACAGCATCAGCCTCAACCCGAAGTACGCGACGAGCGCACCCGAGGATAAATTCAGCATTTTTCATATGCGCGAAAGTATAAGAGAAGCAGCCCCTCCCCCGCCACCTGTGTCTGCTGGCAATATGCCAGTCCAGATCAATTGATGCGATAAGCCTAGGTTAATGTCCGATAGAATCCATTTAGGAAATCAGGCTAATATCCATAAATAAGCGGCCTGTGGCAATAAAAACGAATAGACTTACCACATATACGATCAACCTGGGAAGGCGTACAACGCCCCCTGAATACCGGGCTCTCCTTCAGGACACTTAAACGGCTGCCAGGATGTAATCCTCGGCACTTTGTCAGCACGCAACAAACTTTATACGGCCTATGTCCATCCAACTCTCCTCGTTATTACTCTTGCTTGCTGCTGCCGTTTTAACGGTTGTCCTGTGCCGTCACCTTAAACTTCCCGCCATGCTGGGTTATTTGCTGGTGGGTTTACTCATTGGCCCGCACGCCCTGGGCTTTATTGCCAGCAGCAACGAAGCAACACATCTTGCCGAGTATGGCGTGGTTTTTTTGATGTTTACTCTGGGGCTGGAATTTAATCTGGCTCGCCTGAATGCAATGCGCCACATTGTATTTGGTCTGGGGCTGATGCAAGTCATGGCGATGCTGCTCACCACGATGCTGATTTGCTTTTGGGCGGGCCTGGATTGGAAAGTGGGCCTGGCTCTGGGTGGCGTACTCTCGATGTCATCCACTGCGATGGCTTCTAAATTACTGGCCGATCGCAATGAACTTCATTCTCCGCACGGGCAAAATGCAATTGGTATTTTACTATTTCAAGATTTGGCCGTCGTACCCTTCCTAATTATGATTCCGGTACTTGGCCTGCCCGGTAGTGAACTGCTTGTAGCACTGGGGCTGGCTGCACTCAAGATCATCGTTGTGCTAATGGTTCTGCTCTATTTTGGGCAAAAACTCATGCGCCCCTGGTTCAATATGGTCGCCAGACAACATTCAAGCGAACTATTTATGCTCAACCTGCTGCTGGTTACGCTGGGTATTGCCTGGATGACCGAGCTGGCAGGCTTGTCACTTGCTCTCGGCGCTTTTCTGGCTGGCATGCTGATTGCCGAAACAGACTTTCGCTATCAGGTAGAGGACGATGTGCGCCCTTTTCGCGACCTGCTGCTGGGCTTGTTCTTTGTTACGGTCGGGATGAATTTAGATTACTCGGTACTGCTGGCCCAATGGTGGCGGGTACTTTTAGTGCTCGCCCTGCTTGGCCCCGGCAAAATACTGATGATTGCCGCACTTTCCAGACTTTTTGGCAGCACTCCCGGCTCGGCCTGGCGCACTGGCTTTACCATTGGCCAAGGTGGCGAATTTGCTTTTGTTATGCTGGCACTGGCCTCTAAAAGTGCCCTGCTACCCGAAGATATTTTACAAACTACCGTTGCCGGTATTGTTTTATCCATGCTGATTACACCATTTTTGATTCAGCACTCCGATAAATTAGTCCTGCGTCTTGCTCGTTCGGAATGGATGAACCTGGCCGCCAGTCTGCATCAGGTTGCCGTGCTCGGCATGCAGCAGCATGGCCATGTAATTTTGTGTGGCTATGGCCGTAGCGGGCAATCCTTAGCTCGTATCCTAAATCAGGAAGGCATCGACTTTTTTGCCCTGGATTTAGACCCCGATATGGTACGTGAAGCATCCGCAGCCGGTGATTCTGTTGTTTATGGTGATGCAGCCAAACGAGAAGTACTGATTGCTGCTGGCCTGATGCGGGCCAGCGCTATCGTTGTCACTTATTCCGAAACCCATTCCGCTATGCGGATTTTAGAAATCGTGCATGCAATCCGCCCGGAGCTGCCAATCGTTATTCGCACACAGGACGACACCGATATCGACCAGCTCAAAAATGCAGGTGCAACCGAAGTTGTAGCAGAAATCATGGAAGGCAGCCTGATGCTGGCCTCTCATACGCTGATGCTGCTGGGTGTGCCCTTAAATAAGGTGGTACACCGCGTACGCGAAGTTCGGGAAGCGCGCTACCAGCTGCTGCGCGGGTTTTACCGTGGAGTAAGCGAGGATGCCGACGACAGCGATCGCCCGCAGCCCCGTTTGCACACCATTTACCTGTCCAATGATGCTGCCGCTGTTGGCCAGCATCTGGGTGAGCTCAAACTCGAAAATCTCCATATCGAAGTGCGAAGTGTGCGGCGCCGCAATATGCTGCCAACACAACCCGATGCCAGCTTTGAGCTCCAGGCTGGAGATACCCTGGTTATTCTGGGAGAAAGCGACAATCTGGCAGCTGCAGAGATTCGCCTATTGCAGGGACATTAAACAAAAGTCATTGCGATGCAATTCGCTAAAAAAATCCACGCCGGGGCGTGGATTTTTGATCAGCAGACTAACGACGATTATTAAACTTGGGCCTCTTGCCTAATTTAACGGGCAGGACTACGGGCTTACCACGGCGAAATACTTCCATTTCCACCTCTTCATCGGGCTTGAATGCAGCAATCAGATTAAGCATGCCCGAGGCATTACGCACTTCCGAGCCGCCAATTTTAAGTAAAACATCGCCCGGTTTCAGGCCCGCCCGATCAGCCGGCCCGCCACGTACTACGCCGGCAATCAGTGCTCCCCTCGCTTCGTCCAGGCGAAAAGATGCCGCCAGCTCTGGCGTGACTTCCTGCATCTCTACCCCAAGCCAGCCGCGCGTCACGCTGCCGTCTTTAATCAGGGCATCCATAATTTGCCGGATGGTTGAAGCAGGAATAGCAAACCCAATCCCTAAAGATCCACCCGTTTTGGAATAAATAGCGGTATTGATCCCGACCAGATTACCTTTGGTATCAATCAAAGCACCGCCGGAGTTACCGGGATTAATCGGTGCATCGGTTTGAATAAAGTTTTCAAACGTATTGATCCCCAGTTCGGAGCGCCCCAGGGCCGAGATAATCCCCATTGTCACCGTCTGGCCAACGCCAAAAGGGTTACCAATTGCCAGTACAACATCACCGATTTCCGCCTTGCTTGCATCGGCAAAGGTAATAGCAGGCAAGCGATCCAGCTCGATTTTAATCACCGCCAGATCAGTATCAGGATCTGCACCAATTAATTTGGCCGATGCCGTGCGGCCATCCGATAAAGCCACTTCAATTTCGTCGGCCGACTCCACCACATGATTATTAGTGATGATATAACCCTGATCAGAGACAATTACTCCAGAGCCCAGACTTGAAGCACGCTGCTCTTCCCCGCCCAAACGATCACCCAAAAAGCGCCGAAAACGCGGATCATTAAGTAAAGGAGGTAAAGGTGTCTTTACTTCTTTGGCGGTGTAGATATTTACTACTGATGGCATAGCGCGCCTTGCAGCAGGACTATACGACGCCACAGTAGGTGCAGACGCGGCTTCCGCGCGATTTTGTTGCACCATCACCACGGGAGCCGGAGCGGGCGGATGAACCAAATCCGGACGAAGTAAGCTAACTAGGAACCAGACAGCAAGACCTGCTGTTGTAGTTTGTGCGAAAATTAACCAAAGTTTTTTCATGTTTTCCAAGGCGCTGTTAAATATGCCCATAGCACGACAAGATCTAGAAAATTATATCGGACAACTGCTGCTTGTAGACACTTGGCGTGACTACTGCCCAAACGGCCTGCAAATTGAGGGTCGCCCAGACATCGGGCGTATTGTCACAGGTGTAACTGCTTCACTTGCTCTGATTGATGCGGCAATTGATTTAAACGCAGATGCATTACTGGTACACCACGGTTTTTTCTGGAAAGGTGAAAACGCCTGCATCACCCGCACAAAAAAGGCCCGCATTGCTAAACTACTGGCAAACGACATCAATCTACTTGCCTATCATCTTCCCCTTGATGCACATCCCACACTAGGCAATAACGCACAACTGGGGAAAAAATTAGGCCTTGTCGGCTCAAATCATTTTGGTGATCAGAAGCTCGGCTGGCTCGGCGAGCTGGAAACCCCTCTCTCTTTGGCAGAATTTACACTGCAAATTGATGCGCAATTACAACGCTCTCCCCTGGTTATTGGCCCGGGCGAACAATTAATCAAACGAGTCGCCTGGTGCACCGGTGGCGCGCAAAGCTTTTTTCACGAAGCAGCACAATTAGAGATTGATTGCTTTATTACAGGTGAAGCATCTGAGTTTGTCACTCACTTAGCCAAAGAAAGCGGAGTGAGCTATATCGCAGCAGGGCACCATGCCACCGAGCGCTATGGAATCGAAGCATTAGGCCAGCACCTAGCCAGCCAATATGGGCTAGAACACATTCATCTTGACCAAGCGAACCCAGTCTAATGAAACGCTTTTTACTCTCACTAGCTGCCCTGACCCTACTCTCTGCCTGCGCAAGTACACCATCTGGCACAGAGAAAAACCAGACAACTCCCCCTGCACAAACCCAGCAAAATCCAGTAAACACAACAGAAACGACAGAAAATCAGCCCAGTATTTTGATTAAAGATCGCCCGGCCCGCGCCATCCTTGACGACATCGTGCTTTATCGTAAACAAAAGGGTATGCAGCTCAAACAAAGAACAACACAACGTTTGGAATTCAGCATGCAAATTCCTAATGTCACACAGGCCACAGAGGCTAGGATGAGCTATACCCTTACACCACTCAATGGTGGCTGGCAGCTTTCTGCACGGGTCTGGCAAATAACCGCCCCCGGTACAGCACACGAAAGTGTCAGTGAAATTACATCAGCTGTCGCTGATAAAATAGATGAAGAATTACAGACTTACGCCCGTTCTAAGCCCTAAATAGGGGCACGGGCAAGAGAGATTGTTAAAGACATGCGCGCAAAGCTTTAAGTTCCCCTGTCGTTTCAGGTAGAATTTGGTAGTTTTAGCCGTCAATCAGGGATTGGGTTATGAGTGACCAGCAAGTAGATAACAGCAAACGGCGATTCCTGCTGATCGCCACGGGCGTTGCCGGTGCGGTAGCAGGGGCAGGTGCAGCCACGCCTTTTATCGCAAGTTTTTTTCCTTCCGAGCGAGCCAAGGCTGCGGGTGCACCCGTGGAATTGGATATCAGCAAGCTTGAACTGGGCCAGCAAGTAACCACCGAATGGCGGGGTAAACCAGTTTGGGTTGTAAAACGTACACCTGAAATGCTGGCCAACTTGCCAAAGCTCGACAGCAAGCTAAGCGACCCTAAATCGCTCAGCAGCACCCAGCCAGACTATTGCAATAACCCGGCCCGCTCGATCAAGCCTGAAATCTGGGTTGCACTCGGTGTCTGTACGCACTTGGGCTGTTCGCCAACATTCCGTCCGGACTTGGCTCCTGCCGACCTGGGCCCGGATTGGCTAGGGGGGTTTTACTGCCCATGCCATGGCTCCAAATTCGACCTCGCTGGCCGCGTGTACTCTGGCGTTCCAGCTCCGACAAACCTCATCATTCCGCCGCATAAGTATATAACTGAAGCGCGGTTGTTGATTGGCGACGATAAATAGAGGCTGACCCATGAGCAAAGCACAAGAGATGGGCCAGCAGGCCCTCAACTGGGTGGATGAGCGCTTTCCGCTGACCTCCACCTGGAAAGCACACATTTCCGAATACTACGCACCCAAAAACTTTAATTTCTGGTATTTCTTTGGCTCTTTGGCGATGCTGGTACTGGTGATCCAAATTGTCACCGGTATTTTCCTCACCATGAACTACAAACCGGATGGTTCATTGATTCCGGGTACCAATATCTCGGTAGCATTTGCCTCGGTCGAATACATCATGCGTGATGTTGCAGGCGGCTGGCTGATTCGTTATATGCACTCCACAGGCGCATCGATGTTCTTTGTGGTGGTCTACCTGCATATGTTCCGTGGTCTGATTTATGGTTCTTACCAAAAGCCGCGTGAACTCATCTGGGTATTCGGTATGATGATTTATCTATGCCTGATGGCCGAAGCGTTCCTGGGCTACCTGCTGCCCTGGGGCCAGATGTCATTCTGGGGCGCACAGGTGATTGTGAATCTGTTTAGCTCGATTCCTGTGATTGGCCCGGATTTATCCGTACTGATTCGTGGTGACTTTGTGGTATCGGACGCTACTCTGAACCGTTTCTTTGCCCTGCATGTGATTGCCCTGCCGCTGGTACTGCTGGCGCTGGTGGTAGCTCACCTGGTGGCTTTACACGAAGTAGGCTCGAATAACCCGGATGGTGTGGAAATCAAGAAGAAAAAAGATCCTAAAACCGGCATTCCACTGGACGGAATTCCTTTCCACCCCTACTACACGGTAAAAGACATTTTTGGCGTTTCAGTGTTCCTGGCGGTATTTAGCGCCATTATCTTCTTTGCTCCAGAAATGGGCGGCTACTTCCTTGAGCACCCTAACTTTGATCCGGCCGATGCACTGAAAACTCCTGCCCATATTGCACCGGTCTGGTACTTCACTCCGTTTTACGCCATCTTGCGTGCGGTGCCATCTTTCTTTGGCACACAGGTTTGGGGCGTACTGGCGATGGGTGCGGCAACCATGATTATTGCAGCTCTGCCTTGGCTGGATAAATCACCAGTTAAATCAATCCGCTACCGTGGCCCTATCTACAAAATCATGCTGACATTATTTGTGATCGCCTTTATTGGCCTTGGTATTTTAGGCGCACTGCCTTCAACCAATGTCCGTACAGTCATTGCACAATTGTTGTCAGTCATCTACTTTGTCTTCTTCTTGGCGATGCCTTATTACACCAAGATTGATAAAACCAAACCGGTTCCTGACCGCGTTACGATGCACTAAGGGGAGGACAATATGAAAAAGACACTCAATACACTGCTGTTCGCCTTATTAGCCAGCGTCAGTTTTGGCAGCCAGGCAAACACCGAAGTACATTTAGACAAAGCACCGATTAATCTGCGTGACACCGAAAGCCTGCAACGTGGTGCACAAACTTTCGTTAACTACTGCCTGTCCTGTCACGGTGCTGTGGCCATGCGCTATAACCGCCTGCAAGACATCGGTCTAACCGAAGCACAAATCGAAGCGAATCTGATGTTTCCTACAAGCAAAGTAGGTGATCTGATGAAAGTGTCGATGCAAGCCAACGACGCTAAGATTTGGTTTGGTGCAACACCACCAGATTTATCGGTGATTTCACGCTCTCGCGGTGCAGACTACCTCTACACCTATCTGCGCAGCTTTTACCGTGATGAAACCCGCCCTACCGGCTGGAACAATCTGACTTTCGATAAAGTCGGCATGCCGAATGTTCTATGGGATCAGCAAGGCCAGCAGGTACTGGAAGTGAAAGGCGAGCATAAAAAGCTGAAACTCCTTACTCCTGGCAACCTCACTAAAACTGGCGAAAATGGCGCATTTGATCAGACCGAGTTCGACCATCGTGTTGCAGATCTGGTGAACTACATGGTTTATATGGGTGAGCCCGCTCAGGTTAAGCGTGAGCAAATTGGCTATGGCGTATTGCTGTTCCTCTTATTCTTTATGATTCCGATTAGCTATATGCTGAAAAAAGAATACTGGCGCGATATTCACTAAATGCCCAGGTATTAAAATCAGTAAAGCGGCTGGGAAACCTGCCGCTTTTTTTTATTTCCAAGTAAAAAAATCAACAATGCCCACGATTACACAATTGAATTATTTCAATAAGAATCAATAAGTTATCCTTATTTAATAGATTAAACTTGC
The DNA here is from genome assembly GCF_003952345.1 of Iodobacter ciconiae. Taxonomy (NCBI): domain Bacteria; kingdom Pseudomonadati; phylum Pseudomonadota; class Betaproteobacteria; order Neisseriales; family Chitinibacteraceae; genus Iodobacter; species Iodobacter ciconiae. Next base: position 2,822,008 of record NZ_CP034433.1, read on the forward strand.
CAAAATGCGTAGAATGCTGCAATTCATATACTTTTGCAGAGATCCGTCACCATGATGAAGCTGTATTCCGGTACATCCTGCCCGTTTAGCCACCGCTGTCGTATTGTCTTATTTGAGAAGGGCATGGATTTCGAAATCATCGACGTCGATGTTCACAGCAAGCCTGAAGATTTAGCAGTCATGAATCCATACAATGAAGTGCCTGTGCTGATTGAGCGCGATCTGACTTTGTATGAATCCAACATTATTAACGAATATATTGACGAGCGTTTCCCACACCCACAGCTGATGCCAGCAGATCCTGTGATGCGCGCCCGTGCCCGTTTGATGCTGTTTAACTTTGAACGCGAGCTGTTTATCCACGTTAAAACGCTGGAAACCAGTGGCACTACAAAAAAAGAAATGGAAAAGGCCCGCGTAACCATCCGCGATAACCTGACCCAGATTGCCCCTTTATTTGCCAAGCAGAAATTCATGCTAGGAGAGGAGTTCTCCATGCTGGATGTCGCGATTGCACCACTCATCTGGCGCTTTGAGCACTACGGTATCGAAGTCACCAAAGCTCTTGCTCCGATCATGAAATATGGCGAGCGCCTGTTTAGCCGCCAAGCCTTTATCGATTCGTTAACTGCTAACGAAAAGGCGATGCGTAAGTAATTTGCAGGCATAGAAAGAACTGTAAGCAGGGAGCACATGCATAAGTCATGATTCCCTGCTCGCAGCTCCCTATCCTCCAGTCACTAAGGACAAACCGTGCAAACCGTATCTACCAAGCCTTATTTAATTCGTGCGCTGCATGAATGGTGCTCGGATCATGGCTATACGCCTTATCTGGTTGTGCGTGTAATGAGCAAGATGCAAGTGCCGATGGAGCATGTTAAAAACAACGAGATCGTGCTGGATATCAGCTATAACGCCACACACAATCTCAGTATTGGCAATGACTACATCAGCTTTTCAGCTCGCTTTAGCGGTGTTTCCAGAGAGATTCTGGTCCCCGTTGGTTGTGTAGTTTCTATCTTCTCACGTGAAAATGGGGAAGGTATGGGCTTTGAATATGAAGGCCCGAATGAAACGACAGAAACACCGGACGATAGCCCAAATGACACGCCGCCCCGCCCGACAGGCAAGCCACAGCTGCGAGTTGTTAAATAAGAAATCCCACCCCTGAGGTGGGATTTTTCATATACTCACCCGATAATAAATTTCATTAGCCTTACAATTTGGCGCGGTAAAGTGCGTTTACACACCCGACTATTTTGTACCAATCCTATGCACCTATTTTTACTACTTACTCTGATAATGAGCCCCTTCTCCATGGCAGCCTATCAAACCCCGCCGGCCGAATTACAAGCCGTTGCCGATGCGCCGCGTGGCCCCCTATTCCGTCTTGGCCCCAGGCACGGCACCGCCCTGTTGCTTAGCTTGCCAGGTTTGCCCAGCATCAGCGATGTAGCCCAGCCCGAATTAAAACTCGCGGGCCTGCGTATTAATCCAGGAATGAGCAGCCAAAGCCGCTTTGATTTTGCCAATGGTGCCAGCCTGCTGAACATCAAAACCGGCCAAAACCGCAATATCAGCGGCTTACCCAAAGAAGCAAGGATTGCAGATACGGCATGGTCGGCCAATGAACGCTGGATTGCTTTTAGCCGCTGGGGCAATACGGGCATTGAGCTATGGCTGATTGATGTGAACCAAGCCAGCGCCAGACCATTAATTAAAGAGCCGCTGAATGCTATCGCCGGGACTGGCTTCAGCTGGCTTGGTGCCAGCGAGCAATTACTGGTACAGCTCAAACCCGCAGGCAAAGCACCAACCGCAACACTTACCCCCAGTGGCCCCAATACCCAGAACAGCCAGCCTGGCAGCAAAAGCGCAATCCGCACCTATGCTGACATGCTAAAAACACCGGCAGATGCTGATCTGCTTGATTGGCATCTGCAAAGCCAGCTGGCCACCGTCAGCCTGAAAGGTGAAATCAAAAAGATTGCCCAGCCACTTACCCTGCTGGCTACCAGCGCATCCCCTGACGGTGGGTTAATTCTAACCACCTCGCTACGCCGCCCTTATTCGTATCTGCTCCCCGTTTATTACTTCCCACAGGCGGTTGAAGTTTGGAATACGCAGGGCAAGCTGCTTAAAACAGTAGCCCTGCCGCTGCAAGATCGCATCCCGCCGGGTAACGATGCTGTATCCAAAGAGCCGCGTCATTTTGCATGGCGCAAAGATCTGCCCGCCACACTCACCTGGCTGCAAGCACAGGATGATGGTGATCCTGCCAAAGAAGCCAAAATTCGTGATGCGCTCTTTCAGCAAAGTGAGCCCTTCACCACCCAGCCCCAAAAACTGACCGGGCTGGCCTGGCGTGCTTCATCCCTACAATGGGGAAGTGGTGATCTGGCGCTGATCGAAGAATCCTGGTGGAAAACGCGTGACACCCGCACCTGGCGCATCCGCCCCGATCATCCAGAGCAAGCACCTGAGCTGCTCACTGCCCGCAAATCAGAAGACCGCTACGCCGACCCCGGCGAGCCTGTGCTGGCAAAAAATGCCTACGGCCAAAACATCATTAAGAGTGATGGCAAGGTGATTTATCTGATTGGTGAAGGCGCAGGCCCGGAAGGCGACCGGCCATTTTTAGACCGCTATGAATTAGACAGCAAAAAATCAGAGCGCCTCTGGCAATCGCAAGCTCCGTTTTATGAAATCCCCGTGGCGATGATAGATGAGAATCGCTTTATCAGCAGCCGCGAAGCCACTACCGAAAGGCCAAACTTTTACCTGCACGATATTACAAGCAGCACTCAGCCACGGGCGCTCACGCAATTCCCGCATCCCTCGCCACAGCTTAAAGGCGTGCAAAAGCAAAAAATTCAGTACCCGCGCAAAGATGGTGTGATGCTGGATGCAACGCTCTATCTACCCGCAGGCTACGACGCTAAAAAAGATGGCCCGCTGCCGATGCTCATGTGGGCTTACCCGCGCGAATTTAAAAATGCCCAGCTCGCCAGCCAGGTGCGCGAATCGCCATATCGCTTTAACCGCATCAGCTACTTTGGCCCGCAAGCCATGCTGGCCCGCGGCTACGCCGTGCTCGACAACCCCGCCATGCCAATTGTGGGCGAAGGCAAAACCGAGCCTAACGATAATTACCTGCCACAGCTCACCATGAATGCCGAAGCCGCAGTCGATGCCGTGGTTAAGCTGGGGGTAGCTGATCGCGATAAAATTGCCATTGGCGGGCATAGTTACGGCGCATTTATGACCGCTAATCTACTGGCCCACACCCGGCTGTTTAAGGCGGGCATCGCCAGATCCGGCGCTTACAACCGCACGCTCACCCCCTTTGGTTTTCAATCCGAAGAGCGTAATTTCTGGGAGGCCAAACCAGTCTACCAGGCTATGGCGCCATTCAACTTTGCCGACCAGATCAAAGACCCGCTGCTACTGATTCATGGCGAAATGGACAACAATTCCGGCACCTTTCCCGTGCAAAGCGAGCGCATGTACCAGGCCCTGCAAGGGCTGGGTGTAAGAGCACGCCTCGTGATGCTGCCCAATGAAAGCCACGGCTACCGCGCCCGCGAATCCATTATGCACATGCTGTGGGAGCAGGATCAGTGGCTGGAAACCTATTTAAAAACCAAGCCATAAAAAAACCCCATCAAGTTGATGGGATTTTCTTGAAATCATTAATCTCTCTGCATGACCGCCGCAAAAAAGGCATCGGCCTGATGCAGGTGGGGGGACAGTTTGAAGTAGGGGCCGGTCAGCGGAATTTCTACTTGCTCGGTCTTTAGCAGCTCAGGCGCGTCCAGTAGTTTGAAGTCTGGATTGGCGGCAAGGAAGGCTTCAATAATGGCCTCATTTTCGGATGGCAAAAAGCTGCAAGTGGCGTAAACCAAGCGCCCTGCTGATTTTACCAAGCGCGAAGCCGAGGCCAGAATGCTAGTTTGCATGGCGTTCAGCTCAAGCACGCTGGCTGGATTTTGGCGGAATTTCAGATCGGGATTGCGGCGTACGGTGCCCATGCCGGAGCAAGGCGCATCGACCAGTACCGAATCAATTTTGCCGACCAGACGCTTAATCTTTTGATCGTTTTCGCTGGAAATCAGCTGCGCGCTAACATTAGACAAGCCAGATCTAGCCAGACGCGGCTTGAAGTTGTTCAGGCGTTTTTCGGATACATCAAAGGCGTACAAGCGGCCACTGGAATTCATCATTGCGCCCAAGAGCAGCGTTTTACCCCCCGCACCCGCGCAGAAATCCACCACCATCTGGCCACGTTTTGCGCCGGTGAGCAGGCCCAAAAGCTGGCTGCCTTCGTCTTGTACTTCCACACGGCCTTCGGTAAAGGCGCGGTATTTATTGATGGCGGGCTTGCCGGTTACACGCAGGCCCCAGGGCGAATAGGGCGTTGGTGTGGTTTCTACCCCACCTACATCCAGCAACTCGGCGGCAACCTGTTCACGCTTGGCTTTTAAGCTGTTTACCCGCAAGTCAAGTGCAGCTGCGCCTTGCAGGCCTGCACCCAGTGCAAGAATATCGGCATCATTCATGCCACCTGCGATTAAATCATTCACGACCCATTCCGGCAGATCGGCACGCACATACACAGGCGCTTCGGCAAGTTTTTTGCTTTTACACAGGGCAAAATTATCTTTTTCAGTGTCCGGGAACCAGTCACCACATTCACGCAGATTGCGGCGCTCTACCACCACCAAATAAGCCGTCAGCAGGCTGCGCGCATTGGCCGGGCCGCCTAAAACCCACTCAAGGCGAATTTTATTGCGCAAAATGCCATACACGCATTCGGCAATCATATGGCGATCCTGCCCGCCCAGATTGGGATTGCTGCGAAAAAAACGCGACATGGTGGCATCGGATGGGGCGGCAAACACCAGCATTTCGGATAACACGGAAATAGCAGCGTGGTAACGGGTATTGTTTAAAGCAATCATGTCTTTATCTTTGCATCGTGCGGTTGGAGTTGGAGTTATGGTTATTGCTTGAAGGCTCCAGCACCATTTCCCCATTAATTTTTATATCATTGGCCCAGATATCGAAGCTGCCTTCGCTACCCAGTGATAAGGTCATTCGTACTGGCATATTGTGCCACTGTGGCGCCAGCCAGAAATCAAAAGTGCGGTCTTCAAAACGGCCACGCAGTAATATGGCTTCTACTTGTTTGTCACCTAATCGCAGGCTGGCCTGGCCGCTAATTTCAAACGGCACGTCTTTATAAATCTTACGGCCACTGGCTACGGTAAAAGTAAAATCTTTCATCCGTGAGCCCTGTAAGGCCAGCTGAAAAGCGGCAGAAAATACATCCTGATCACCAGCTTTTAAAGCCTCAGCCTTGCTGCTACCACCATCTTTAAGAATGACTTGCTTGTCATCCCAATTAAAAATGGCCTCATTAATCAGCTTTCCATCCCGATAATCTGCAAATCGTTGCGGGATAACACCGTTAGGCCCAACTTTGCCATCACTCACAAACATGCGTGATTTACTAAACAGTGCACCACGTAGTTTTAACAAATAACGGCCATTCTCAGCATTCCAGCTCATACGAATCGGAAAAATACCATAGGCATAGGTAATTTCAACCTGAGCAGGGTAGGTTTGCTCCGCTACCAAAGGACTTTCTTGAGGCGGAGGCAATACTTCCTCCTCGATCACCGATGAAACAATTAACGCTACAGGTTCAACGCTACTGGCTGCCGATGCAAGCACTTTCTCTACCGAACTAGCAACAACCTTAACCACGCTGCTTGCTATCTGCTTAACAGGCGCACTACTCGCAATCACCTTCACCGGGGATTTTTTGGCTGCCAAAACAACAGGCTTTTCAACTTTGCCCGATACTGGCCCACGATGCAGATACACCACCTGATGCTCTGCCGGCTTAATTCCTTTTAAACCGGCAGGGCGGGCATCTTCTGCCTGCGCGATATCACTCAATTTTTGCGTAACTTTTTTTAGTTCGCTTTCGGTATAAGGTTGCTGTGTAAGCCAGGCATAAATTTGCTCGTTAAATATTGATGCAAGATGCAGCAGCAGGGACAGCAGTGCAGCAATCCCCAGCAGCATCCCCGGCCAGCGCAGCATTAAAGCACCGCTGGTGCAATCAATACGGCAGCAGCTGCAGGGCAATCTATATGCACCCTGCCATTCACCAGCGTCAGCCGATCTTCTACAAACCAGCGCACGGCCTGCGGATAAATCAAATGCTCTTGCTCCAGCATTCTGGCAGATAGACTGGCAACCGTATCATCATCCAGTACAGCCAGGGCCGCCTGCACAATAATTGGGCCGTGATCCAGCTCAGCCGTCACAAAATGCACGGTACACCCAGTAATCTTCACGCCATCAGCCAGAGCACGTTCATGCGTGTGCAAGCCTGTGTAAGCAGGCAACAGGGATGGATGAATATTGAGCAGGCGCCCTGCATAGCGATCCACAAATTCTGCAGTCAGAATCCGCATAAAGCCCGCCAACACGATTAAATCTGGCGTATAACCATCAATTAGCGAGATCAGCGCGGCATCAAAGTCCTCTCGGCCAGCATAGTGCTTATGATCAAGCACAGCAGTCGCAATACCACGCTCTGCGGCCCAGGCCAGGCCTGCGGCGTCGGAGCGATTAGCAATCACGGCACAGATATTTGCACCCGCGATTTGCGCATCCACAATGGCCTGCATATTGCTGCCACGACCAGAAATCAAGATAACGATATTTTTCATAAGTCTCAAAAGAGAAAGGGCGAGGTAGGAGTCCCTCGCCCTGTATCTAGCTGGGGTAAACACGCATAGTGCCCACTCTGGTGACACATAAACGCGTGGGCACAATAAGCCTGCGCCCGCCCTACAACCTTCTTACATCACTTGTGTCTGGTGCTCATCACCCGCACGGGCACGGATAACACCCAGGGTGTAAACCGTTTCACCTTCCGCTTCAAGCAGGGCAATCGCAGCAGCAGCCTGATCTGCAGCCATAATCACGACCATCCCCACGCCACAGTTAAAGGTGCGGTACATTTCTTGCGCGTCCACATTACCTTCTTTTTGCAGCCACTGAAATAACTTGGGCATAGTCCAGGATTTTGCATCGATGGCGGCAACCACATTATTTGGCAATACACGTGGCACGTTTTCGCTGATACCGCCACCGGTAATATGTGCCATACCCTTGACCGGCAAAGCTTGCATTAGTTTCAACAACGGCTTCACGTAAATCCGTGTTGCAGCCATCACCACATCAGCCAGGCTCTTACCACCGTCAAATTCTGCAGCATAATCAGCTTCTGCGCGATGCATGATTTTACGAATCAGACTGTAGCCATTAGAGTGAGCCCCGTTAGAAGCCAGACCCAGCACCACATCACCCGGCACAATATTGTCGCCGGTAATGATTTTACTTTTTTCAACCACGCCCACCGCAAAGCCCGCCAGATCGTATTCACCCACCGGGTACATGCCAGGCATTTCTGCAGTTTCACCACCAATAAGTGCACACCCCGCCTGCTCGCAGCCATGAGCAATCCCGCGAATGACTTCAGTTGCATTAGGCACATCCAGCTTGCCACAGGCAAAATAATCGAGAAAGAACAACGGCTCAGCACCTTGCACCAAGATATCATTCACACTCATCGCAACCAGATCAATCCCCACGGCATCGTGGCGATTCAGCTCAAAAGCGAGCTTAAGTTTAGTGCCCACACCATCGGTGCCGGAGACTAAAACAGGCTCTTGGTATTTTTTACTGATTTCGACTAAACCGCCGAAACCACCAATACCACTCAGCACCTCTGGGCGCATGGTACGCTTGGCATAGGGCTTAATATTTTCAACCAACTGATCACCGGCATCGATATCGACACCTGCATCGCGGTAGCTCAAGCTTTGATTGGTCATGCATGGCCTCGTGAAACTGGCAGCGCCACTAGGGGCTTCTGCGCTAGAATGGCGAACATTCGTTATATTAGTGCAGGCGTAGACCTCCGATTCGGGGTACACCTGCTGCAAAGCCAGGCATTTTATCGCATCTTGTGAAAAAACACCCGCACGCTTGTCATCGACCTCTTGGAGCCCCTCCCGCATGAAGCAACTCGTGCTGGATCTGCAACTGCCAGCCCTACCCTCTTTTGAGGACTTTATCCGTGGCGAAAACGCCGAGCTACTGTATCAGCTTGGTTGTTGGAGCCTTGGTGAGGGAGACGTGCGCTTTCTCTATTTCTGGGGAGAGCACGGCAGTGGCAAGAGCCACTTACTCGCCGCCGCGCGCGCCATGCTGCCCGCCGACGCTCAAATATTTTTTACCGATGCGGCCCACGACGCCCTGCCCGCTTCTTTACCCAAAAAAGCCGCACTGATTGTGGACAACGTTGATGCGCTTAGCCGTGACGAACAGGTACGTCTTTTCGATCACTTCAATACACTAAAAGAGGGCGGAGGCCTGCTGCTGGCTGCTGGCCCCAAACCGCCAATGCTGCTACTGCTCAGACCGGATTTGAGCACTCGCTTGGGCTGGGGACTTGTGTATCAGCTAAAACCACTATCGGACACAGACAAAGCTGCTGCACTAAAACGCCGGGCCTATACACTGGGTTTTGAGCTAGGGGATGATTTGGCCGATTACCTGCTGCGCCACGCATCGCGTGATTTGCCGACGCTGTATCAGCACCTGGATGCGGCTAACGGTTTATCTTTGACCGAAAAAAGACCAGTAACAGTTTCTTTGCTAAGGGAAGTGCTGCGAGGGGACTGGACAGAATAGAGGCCGGGGCGGATTGTGAACCACCCCTGTGCCTATTTTAATAAATTACGGCAATATTTGAATACTTAGTGATGCCTGTGCATTCATCGCCCAACAGTCAAATATTGCAGGTGGTGCCGGAGCATATAAACCAGTACTGCGAATATTACCAGTTGTTGGCACGCCATCATCAAATTGCTGATCCATCGCACAAACCAGGCGTACATCAGCGGCAGCGGTTACTGTTGTTGTTAATGTAAGGTAATTTCTATTTGCTGTTGTATTTCCAGCCCCCCCAACAGCAACAGCCCAGTTCACTCCGAAAGGTGAACGTATATCACTTGCAGACAAAATATTTGTACCGGTTAGTAAAGGTAATGTTGTTAAACCCTCAGCTGCCGTTAACAAACCATTTCTGGCTGCAATACAGCCTGCCGGAGTTGTCGTCCCTGCAGGGCAACCATCCCCCGGATATGCACCGTACCGTTCAAAATAAATATTCATGCCAGATTGAATTTTATTGGCACTGGTCTGGGCACTTTTTACCTTCGCCCCATCAATCAGGTCTTTACCTTTAAATGCCATACCTAAAATCAAACCGATAATCACCAGCACAATGGCAAGTTCAACCAAAGTAAAGCCACTTTGTTTTCCCCGACTTCCAGAATGATCAACTTTCATTGCCCAGCCCCTTTATCGATTCTGCCACTAAACGAAGATGGCCTGAACGTCAGTAAACACATGTCATTACAAGGCCTTACAAGGTTTATAGACTAAAACCGCAAACTCAACTGCCTTTGGATACATGGCGCTCCAGGAGGGATTCAATGGCCAGCCTTAACGGCCCCTCTTCCAAAGTATCAGCCAGCTGCGAAAAAGCAGCGCAGGCTCCTGCTTTCAGATGTAAGTCTTTGCTTCGCATGGCATTTGTACTTTGCAAGCCGACTTGCACCTTGGGCTGAACTACGGTAGCTTTCCATCCGCCGGCTTGCAGTGCCGCAAGAATCTGAGGCGCGTTCAGGCGTATCCTGGATGCTGCAGCACTGCCACTTACGCCAATTAATAAAGTGTCACCAGACCAGGCCACCCCAAGGCAATGCGCTGCCATCGCGGGCGGCAGTACAGCACGCACCTGTGCCAGCACCCTTGCCAGATCGTCAACCTGATCCATCAAACTGGCGAGCTGCCTGTTGTGCCCGACTTGCTGCAAGATGGTCTTTTTCATGGCTGATGGCCTGTAAGGATAAATAAATGAATATCATTGTGATGTCGAATCGTTTAGGCAAAACAGTCTCTCTCGATACCCGGCAAGTAGTTTGCCTGGGCTTGATAGCAGCACTAGTCGTCGCCTCAATCGGCTTTGCCATTGCCAGCAGCCTTAAACAGGCCCCCGCACTATGGCACCTGATACCAAACGCTAATAACGCCCGCCAGACCGAAATCGATGCGCTCGCCATCCGCGTGGGTGAGCTCCAGGCAAAATTACTACGCCTTGATGGGCTTGCCAGCCAGGTTGGCAATAAAACCGGTATCGATATTAAGCCGTTTTTATCCAGCCAGCCCGTACCCCGCGGCGGGCTGCAGCACGGTGGCACAGCACTAAGCACCGAAACTTTAGCAAACGAAATTGATGCCGCCAGCCACAATCTGAATGCCCGGCTGGATCAGCTATCGCTAGCTGAAAGCGTGTTACTGCGGCCAAAAGCCTGGCAACTGCCTTCAAAAGCACCACTCAATGTAGGTTTGCAATCCTCAAGCTTTGGCAAGCGGATTGATCCGTTTAATGGCAGCCAAGTTTTTCATGAGGGAATCGATTTTGTAGGCGATAGCGGCACGCCCATTATGGCGGCAGCCAGCGGTAAAGTCAGCTTTGCAGCCTTCCATCCCCAATATGGTAATATGGTTGACTTGGATCACGGCAACGGCATCACGAGCCGCTATGCTCACGCATCTAAGCTTGTAGTAAAAACAGGTGACCAGGTTGATGCGGGGCAGACTATTGCCTTACTGGGATCCACGGGCCGATCAACAGGCCCGCACCTGCACTTTGAAATAAGATATAAAGGGATTGCACAAAACCCCTTACGATTTATTGGCCCCGCCACAAATGAAATGAATATTGCTGCGACCAAATCAGATGACTGATCTTGAATTTTGACTAAAACGATAGCATATACGGCGGACGAGCTGGATGCTGAAAAACGAGCGAGAAGCCCGAAGACAAGGCAAAAACCTCAAAAACCCGGAGTTTACAATTGGTAAATGAAGATTTTGAGAGATTTTTTTGACGCAAAGCCAGTACATAGCTGGCGGTAGTCGGGTTCTAGATACGTTTTACAGGATGCTTATCCGCCGTTGTCACAATAACCGGGCTTAGCCCATTGCTGGTAGCTTTAGATGATTGCAAATTTGCTCAAAAAAGTTTTCGGAAGCCGTAATGACCGCCTGCTCAAACAATACAGCACCATCGTAAAACAGATCAACGCCCTTGAAGCGGACATTGCTGCTCTTTCCGACGATGACTTGCACGCCAAAACGGAAGAATTCCGCGGCCGTGTTGCCAAGGGTGAAACACTTGATCAAATTCTGCCAGAGGCCTTTGCTGTCTGCCGCGAAGGCTCCAAGCGCAGCTTAGGCATGCGTCACTTTGACGTACAGCTGATGGGTGGCTTAGCACTACACCAGGGCAAGATCTCCGAAATGCGCACCGGTGAAGGTAAAACGCTGGTGGCCACTCTGCCCGCCTACCTGAACGCCTTATCCGGCAATGGCGTGCATGTCATTACCGTGAATGATTACCTGGCCAGCCGCGACGCGGGCACGATGAGCAAGCTTTACAACTTCCTGGGGCTCACTTGTGGTGTGAATCTGGGCCAGATGCAGCACGACGAAAAACAAGCTGCCTATGCCTGCGACATTACCTACGGCACCAATAACGAATTCGGCTTTGACTATCTGCGTGACAATATGGTGTTTAGCGTGGGTGAACGTGTACAGGGCAAGCTAAACTACGCCATCGTCGACGAAGTCGATTCGATTCTGATCGACGAAGCCAGAACACCCTTGATTATCTCTGGCCCGGCTGAAGACAGCATCGAGCTTTACCAGCTGGTTAACGATATTCCGGGCCAGCTAAGCCGCCAAACTGAAGAAGAATCAGAAGGCGATTTCTGGGTGGATGAAAAAGCCCACTCGGTATTGCTGTCAGAAGCAGGCCATGAAAAAGTAGAAGCCATCCTCACCAAGAGGGGCCTATTAAAAGAAGGTGACAGCCTGTACTCCGCTGGCAATATCAGCCTAGTGCATCATCTGTATGCTGCGATGCGTGCCCATGCCTTATTCCAGCGTGACCAGCACTACGTGGTAACGGATGAAGGCGAGATTGTCATCGTTGACGAATTTACCGGTCGTTTAATGTCAGGCCGCCGCTGGTCTGAAGGCCTGCATCAGGCCGTTGAGGCAAAGGAAGGCGTGGAAATCAATCAAGAGAACCAAACTCTTGCCACGATTACCCTGCAAAACTACTTCCGCATGTATACCAAGCTATCCGGCATGACCGGTACAGCCGATACTGAAGCTTACGAATTCCAGCAAATTTACGGTCTGGAAACCGTGATTGTGCCAACCAACCGCGATATGGTGCGAGACGACAGGCAGGATCAGGTTTACAAAACCGACCGCGAAAAATACAACGCCATCATCACCGATATCAAAGGCTGCCAGGAACGCAAGCAGCCGGTGCTGGTAGGTACAACATCGATTGAGCAATCTGAATTACTCTCCGAAATGCTGACAAAAGACGGCTTTAAGCACAATGTGCTGAATGCCAAACAGCATGCGCGTGAGGCCGATATCGTGGCCCAGGCCGGTGCGCCCGGCGTGATTACCATTGCCACCAATATGGCCGGTCGCGGTACCGATATCGTGCTGGGCGGTAATATCGAGCGCGAAATCAAGGCCATTGAAGCCGATAAAGAATTAAGCGAAGCCGACAAGGCCGCCAAAATCACAGCAATGAAAGCAGACTGGAAAATCGTCCATGATGCCGTTGTGGCTGCAGGCGGCTTACATATTATTGGTACCGAGCGCCACGAGTCACGCCGTATCGATAACCAGCTGCGTGGCCGTTCTGGCCGTCAGGGTGACCCGGGCTCCAGCCGTTTTTATCTATCGCTGGAAGATTCACTGCTGCGTATTTTTGCCGGTGATCGCGTAGCGATGGTGATGGATCGTTTGAAAATGCCTGAAGGCGAGCCAATTGAAGCAGGCATGGTTTCCCGCGCCATTGAATCTGCCCAGCGTAAAGTAGAAGGCCGCAACTTCGATATTCGTAAGCAATTGCTAGAATACGATGATGTATCTAACGAGCAGCGCAAAGCCATCTATGGCCAGCGTAATGAAATTCTGGAAAGCGCCGAAGTCAGCGAAACCATCGGAGCAATGCGTGACAGCATGGTTTCAGATCTGTTTGACACCTATATTCCAGCCGATTCAATGGAAGAGCAATGGGATGTCGCGGGCTTAGAGCGTGCGCTGGGCGAGTTTAATATTGATCTGGCCATCGCCGACTGGGTCAAAAACGACACCACGCTAACAATCGAAGCAATGAAAGAGCGTGTACAGGTTGCGGCAGCTGAAAGCTACAAGCAGAAAGTTGAGCTGGCAGGAGAGCAGACTTTCCGTCAGTTTGAACGCTCGGTACTCTTGCAGCACGTTGATCAAAGCTGGCGCGAGCACCTGTCGTCCTTAGATCATCTGCGTCAGGGTATTCATCTGCGCGGCTACGCACAAAAAAACCCTAAGCAGGAATACAAGCGCGAAGCGTTCGAATTGTTCTCTCAGCTTTTAGAAAACATCAAACGCGAAGTCATCCAGATTGTAATGACCGTGCAGGTTCGCTCGCAAGAAGATGCTGATGCCGTTCGCCCACAGGAGCTGCCTGCCTCTGCATTGCAATTTAATCATCAAGAGCTGGAAGCTTTACTGGCAAGCGGTGATGAAGAGCAGATCAAAGCGGCGTTGCTGCAAGCCATGGAAAGCGGTGCAAAAGTACAATTTTCCGGCGTAGCCCGCAACGACATCTGCCCTTGCGGCTCTGGCAAAAAATATAAGCACTGCCATGGGCAAATTGCTTAATACCTTGCTGCCACAAAAAACCCCGAAGCATGCTTCGGGGTTTTTATTTATGAGCGCTTACATCAGCTAAATATCAACGGCTTTCAAACCCTGTAACACCCAAGCAAACCCACGCATTAAGGCAACTTGCCCGCCGCCAGCATTTTTCCCGCCAGAATAGACGGGCTAATCCAATCGGTGATGTCGTCGTATTCTTCATCAACAGGTGTCGCGACATCATCCTCCGCCCTGAGTTTGCTCACAAAATTAACATCGTTATTAGTGTTTTCCTGCTCATCGACAGAGCCAGCCACGCCATTAGGCGGGCCATGGCGGTAGTGCATCACAACCACAACCAGCACATTGGAAGCCAGAGGTGTAGGTGCACCCGAGCTGGGAAAAATAAAAATATCCCCTGATGAGCAAAGGATAAAACTCACCCCCACCGGAGCAATACTCCCCGCAGGGCAGCTTCCTACAGCTCCCAGTGTTTGATTGCTATCGCTTACAGCAGGCGGAAAAGACGCCGGGCCATTATCGGCAAACCCCAGTGTAACCCGATAGGTAAATGGTTTATTAAAAGGATCAATTGATCGTGCCAAACCCAAGGTCGCGCCTGGAATACTGCCCTCAGCCCGATTGCAAGTGCCATTTGCAGCACGGTCTTCCACAAAAGTTGTCAGCAACGGATCTGCCGGGCAGGGTAAATAACCATGTTGCACAGCAAAACCTAGCAAAGACTCTTTAATTTCGCTTATTTGAGCCCGCCCGTCGCGCACTCTCTGGCTATCCGTTTGAGCCTTGAATGCCCCTAGTCCGCCCACCAGCATAATACCGATGACTACAAGCACAATGGCAATTTCGGCAAGTGTAAAACCTCTTTCCTTCATGGCCTATCCTTTGCCGCATAGATCCACTGGTTTGTAATCCGATAATAAAAACTGTCATTGCCTGCATCTGCAGGCCCAAGCTTGGCATATTGATCAATTTGGGGCGGCACAGCATCCCAGGCTCGGCGATTAATGTCCGGTGCTACAACATAACTTGTGACGGGGTCCAGATAATTATTCAGCACGATTTTGTCTGCAGCTACTGAACGGGTTTGCCCTGTTTGTGCAACCCCTGCTCCTATCATGACTGCATTTACACTACCTGCCGGTAGTTGCATATTTCTTAGCGTTAGCGAGATAGGAGCAGGGCAGTTTGCCGTATTAGCCACGGCATAAAAAAACATTTGCTCCCAGCGGTTACGATAAAGCCAATCATATTCAAGCAGCACATTCTGCCATTCAGCCTGGCTGGCCATCGTGGCAGGCCTATTGGCGGGGTTAACCAGATATTCAGGCAAAACGGGCAGTAAACCCACTCCCGTTAACGAGATTGATTTCGGGATATGCCCACGGCAAGCTGCCGGTGAAGGTGTACAACCGTTGCTATTTACTACAGCAGTATCTGCACAACCAAGATCTGCATAGCTGGCAGGATTAGGTAAATATCCAAGCCCCGTAACCACCTGCAAAGCCCAAAGATTGAGCAGCTGCTGATAGTCTTTGGCCGCACGTTTTTCTAAAGGCAGTAACAACTCGCTGCGCCGAATAGTAATCAGGCGGTCATTAAGTACAGGGCTCCCATTGGCATCCAGCCGCGGGCCATTTAAAAACCGCCCCTGCGTGGCATTGTAATTAGCATAGTTATTGGGTGCACCAAGACAGGCACCTCCCATAGTCAGCTGATTGCATTCCAGATAATTATTAGGATTGCGCTGCTGCGCTGCCGTGCTGCGGTTTTGCCCGCCAAGAGCTGCCCCAGGGGCCATAATCACGACAATTACCGGGTCTGCCGCATCAGACAATGCCTGGGCACCATTATTGGCAGCAGCATAAAACCAGGGATTAGCACCTGCCGGTGCCGTATCGCTATTTAAAGGAACATTTCTTCGCTCCTGAAAACCATCCACCACAGCCATCCAAAGCGGCTCACCCGAGCTATCATGCAGCTCTGCAGCCTGGTAATTTCTCCAGGGAATGCGGCCAACGCGTGCCGCAGCACCAGGACAAGCAGCGCCATTTAAACCACTTTGCCCATAGGCAGCTTCACCGGGAATATTAAGATCCGGGCAGAAAAACTCTCCGGGGCGGGTAACAGGCACGGTATTGCCACGCTTGGATAAAGCCTCGGACAAGAGTATTTTCTTAGCCTCTGCCAGCACATTCTGTGTTTGCTGCTCACGATACAGATCCAGCGCGTGGTAGCTAAAGCCTGCCAGAATGGCCCCGGCAACGCCAAGCCCGAGAATCATTAACAACATCAGGGCAATGGCGCCACGCTGGTAGCAATGCCTAAGGCCTGGCCTGATAAACATCACGTTTTTCCCCGCTCTGGCGGTTAAGCGTTTGCCCGACTTTTAGTCCCGCCGGCACTGGAGACGTACTTAGCTCGCCATCAAGCCAGCGTATTTTTTTACCATTATGGTTAATTTCACCATCCAGCCTGATTGTATCGGCCTCGGTAACCTCCGCAGAATACGGTGATGATGCATCGCCCCGCGCCACTGCCCGCTCACCGGGGCTAAAAAATAAACGCCCCCACTCGGCATGTACCCATGAGCTGCATATCAAAAAAAACAGAAGAATATATTTCATTGACCTGCCTCAGGAGCCACTAGCGGCCCAATGCTTAACCACTCAATATCACAGACTACTTTCAAACCTGTATCTGGCTCTGTATTACGGCCGATCACACACTGCTCCGTCACTGGCCAGCCAGGTAAGCGCCTTAACCCTGTCAGCACCTCGGAAAACCCCTCTTCATCATCAGGCTCAAAACTAAGCATCATTTTGCTGCCGTACAACTGTACAGTTTCAGCCGTGGCGGCAAAAACACGCTGCGGTTCAAAACGAAATAACACATTGAGCCCCGGCGAGCGGCGGTTCAGCTCGGTAAGGTATTCAATCCAGTCTAGCCGGTGCTCTCCATTTAATACGCCACGCTGGCTGAGCGTCTGATAAAGCGCACGGTATTGCCGGGTATTATTCCAGGCATTTTCCTGCTCATCTGCCTGCAAGGTTAAGTGCTGTACACTGCTGCGCAAAGCCTGCTGCTCAGCCTTCGCATGCAATAAATAAATCTGTGACAGTACAATCAGTAAAAGAGCCAAACCTAAAACGGCCCCGCTCAAAACCAGATCGTGGCGTATCAGCTTTAAGGATTGAAAATCAATTTTCATGGTGCTTTTTGCTCCCAGCTCAGGCGCAACACAAAATCAACCCGCTTACTGTCCTGCAGTAATGGCCTTCCTTCCACTCCCGATTTTGAACTGGTATTCAGGGGTAAAGTCACAGGCTGCACTTTCACTCCAGGCAAGCCTGACAAGCGTACACTTAAGCGCTCCACACTCGCCAATGCCTGCCGGTATTGCAAATCAAAGGGCTCTACCCGGCCTTTAAGCTCTAATACCGAAGGCAAAGCAGCAGGAACCGATGCATCTGCCACTTGTGCAGCTGGATCAGCCGGGGCGCGGCCGGATTGCCAATACAGCTCATCAAGCACGATCTCAGGAAAATCCAGCAATACGCCACTCACTTGCTGTGCCTGGCTATCCATATCCGGCCAGGTCAGAAACTCCTTGGTATACAGCTCAACCGTGCCCTTCATTGCCGCAGGATCGCTGGCCTGACTTTGCTCTAGCAGCAGATTAAAATGCCGCAAACGCTCATCAATCCGGCCTTTATTTTTAAACGACTGATTAATTGAAGCCTGAATTTCAGTGGCCTCCAATACCGCCAGAGCGCCCCAGACAAAAGCCAGAAATAAACAGAGATACGAGGCACGGCGCAGAAAAATACCGCGTTTTCGCCATATTGCATAAATAAGGTGACGCCCCTGCCCATAGTGATTTGCAGGGGGATACAGCTCCAGCCAGCTGCATAAAAGGTGCAGCAAGGAGTCTGCTTTAGGCAGGTGCAGTTTATCTGCCAGCAAACCAAGCGGTACGTCACTGAGCACAAACTGAGCAGCCTCACTGCTGCTTGCCAGACACTGGCTCATGGCTGGCTGGTAATCCACGCCACCAGGCGCAAGCACAGCCAGCTGCAATTTATCTTCACGTCCCAGCAGGCGCAGCGTCGATAAATACTGTCTGGCCCGCAGCGCCTCAAGCACAATCACCTCGGCCAGGCGTCCGGCATCCTGTAAATTTGTCCCCTCAGGCAGACTGCTGACACGGCTAAATTTAAGCCCGTCGGCAGCGAGGTAGCTCTGCCGCATCCCGCCACCGGGAGTGAAAGAAACCAGCAAATAATGGCTTAAACTCAGGCCTGATCTGTGCAGCATTTCTCCAGCCAAAAGCGCAGCGGAATAAATACCCTGCAAGACCATTTTTTTAGCTAACAGCGCGTCTACAACCGCATCAATGGGAGCTGCCAGCGTTAAAGCCGACATCAGTACCTTGTCCTGCGCACCTGATTGGGCAAAGGCCTGCACAAAAGCACGCCGGTAAGGTGTAATTCGATAATTCTGATCCAGACGCCTCGCCAGCAAAGCATTGCGATCATTACGCCCCAGGTGAGGAATTGATTCCAGCTGAAAGTCTTCCTCGACCACGTCAACCAGAAGGCTGAAAATATCTTCTTTCCAGGCATCCAGAAAACCAGAAAATGCGGCGGCCCAGTCATCATCCAGAGCAAAACGCGCACGCTCGATCAGCCGCCCTTTCTCCAGATAAAAAGCGATCAGCCGGGTATTGGATAAAAACAGTGTGCAGTGACTCATCGCAATTTACTGATGGTGTCAAAAATAGGCCCCAAGACCGAGGACATAATCCAGGCCAGAATCAGGCCCAGCACCACAGTGAGTGATGGCTCAATCAAAGCCTGCACCCGCTCAATCGACTCTTTTACGTCGCGGTTATAAAAATAAGATACATTCATCAGAGCATGATCCAGCTGACCGGTGCTCTCGCCTACTTTCAGCATACGCAGCACCAGAGGCGGGAACATTTTTTCCTGATTAAAACTGGCGGTTACCCCCTGCCCCTCGCGGATCTGGGCCTGAATCCGCCTTAATGATTCGGCCACCATGCTATTACTCACAATTCCTTCGGATATCTTGATGCAATCCAGAATAGGAATTCCTGCCGCATACATTAATGCAAAAAAATTGGCAAAGCGCGCCAGAATAATCTTGTGCAAAATAGGGCCAAATGGCGGGAGAGTCAGCTTCCAGCCATCAAAGCGGTGGCGAAACTTGGCGTCATGGCGCAAACGTAAACGAAGCAGAATAAATAAAACAATAGGGACACCAAATAAAGCCCACCAGTAATAAATAAATATATTAGAAACCGCAATTAAAATACGGGTATTCAAAGGTAGCGTTTGCTGCATGGCGGCCACAAAAGACACTAATTGCGGAACTAAATAAATCATTAAAAAGGTAATTACCGCCACAACTAATACCCCCACAAAAGCCGGATACATCACTATTTTTTTGGTTTGTGAAACCAGCTCGTCCTGCCATTTTAATGAATCAGATAAATTGAGTAATACCTCGGGCAATTTACCGCTGCTCTCACCTGCCCGAATTAAATTTACATAAATGGCATCAAAAACCTGCGGATGCCCGGCCAGCGCCTGTGAAAACTGGTGTCCCCCTTCAATATCTTCAATCAAATTGGCAATCACTTCCCGAAAATGCGGCTCTTCCAGGCTATCGCGCAGATCAGATAAGCCTTCCAGAATAGAGACCCCGGCACGGGTAAGCTGCTCCATATGAAAAGTGAACGTAATAAGCTCTCGCCTGCTCACTTTTTTACCGCCCAGCACGCCCCCTGCCGATGCCGCTTTGCCTGCAATCAAACTAAGCCCTATTCGCTCCAGGCGCTGCTCCAGATCCGCCAGATTATTTGCTTCTGACTTCCCCTTTTGAATATGGCCTGCATTATCTACCGCACGATAAATAAACTGCATTGGCTTTTCCTCAGTAAACAACGCCAGCAAAGGCATCTACTCATCACCGAAGAGGGGGCTGCAAACTGCGCCTCACTCCGAAGGGTTAAATCCTCGTTCCAGAAAAAGCCCGCCACACCGGGGAACATCTTTTTCATAGAGAATTTTTTCCAGCTTCAGCAGGCAATAGGCATTGAGAGTCAGATTATGTTTGGCAGCCTGGGCGATAAGCTGCGCTTTCGTCATTTTGTCTATACGTAAAGTCAGCGTGGTGGCATCTGCTTCGCAACTTGATGCAAAAATCTTCTCTTTGCGCCACGGACAATATCTGTCTACCCACTCCTGTGCCTGCTCTGGCGTAATCGGAGTCAGCACATCGGTGGCTACCTTTTTTTCGATATCCATATAGGGGTGAGGAATATTGTGCTCAACCAGAAAATACTGATCACGCTTGGTGCGATAAAGCTCAATCAGATGCGGCACGCCATACTCGTCTTTTGAGTCTGTATGCATATGGCAATTTAATGCGGTTCGCGTATTGTAGGTTTTACCATCAATCACGCGCGAAACGTGTTCACGTACATACATTGCAATCTTCCTTTCTCAGAATATCCACCAAGACCCTGGTGTACCTAAGCCACCCTGTCGGTTAAATCAATTACACGGGAAATCTCTGCAAGCGAAGTCACACCATCTAACACATGGCGGCAAGCATCATCGGCCATCGTTCTGAAACCCTGGGCCTCAGCCGCTTTTTTCATTTCCAGGCGAGTTGCATGCCGGGCGATGAGTTCATCCAGCTCGGCGCTCATTTTCAGAACTTCCATCACCGTTAAACGTCCCTTATAACCCTGGTGCTCACACTTGGGGCAACCGCTGGCGCGATACAGCGTGATCGGCTCGCCCTCAGGATCAATGCCCAGCAAGCGCCGCTCAAAAGCATCAGGCTCGTAGGGCTCACGACAGAGCAGGCAGAGCTTACGAGCAAGACGCTGGGCGATAATACCGATGATATTGCCCGCCAGAGCATCGGGCAGCACGCCAATATCCAGCAGGCGCGGAATCGAGCCGATAGCCGAGTTGGTATGCAAAGTTGAGTAGACCTGGTGCCCGGTCATGGCTGCGCGAAATGCCATATCAGCGGTATCGCGATCACGGATTTCACCCAGTAAAATAATGTCCGGATCTTGCCGCATCATCGAGCGAATACCATTTACAAAATCCATTTTTGCAGCTTCATTCACCGAGGTTTGCCTCAGCATGGGAACCGGATATTCCACAGGATCTTCCAGTGTCATAATATTCACGGCTTCGGTGTTGACACTGCTTAAAATCGAATAAAGGGTGGTGGTTTTTCCCGATCCGGTTGGGCCGGTCACCAAGATAATCCCCTCCGGCCTGGCAATCATCAGCTGCAATAAATAAAGATTTTCTTTACTCAGGCCCAACTTATCCATCTTCACCAGGCCTTTTTGCCGATCTAAAATCCGCAGTACGATATTTTCACCCCAGGTGGTGGGCTGCGCCGCTACCCGAAAATCCAAAGGCTGGCCTGCAATAGTCAGTGAGATCCGGCCATCCTGTGGCGAACGGGTTTCAGCGATATTCATATTGCTCATCACCTTTAACCGCACCACCATCGCCGGCCAATAGGTTTTATGCAGGGCGCGAATTTGCCTCAGCACACCATCGATGCGGTAGCGAATCCGCACAAAAGATGATTCAGGCTCAAAATGAAGATCCGACGCGCCGCGCGTACAGGCATCGGCCAGCAGAGCATCAATAAGCCGCACCACCGGCTGGTTATACTCGGCCTCCGCATGCTGCAAGCTGGCCCAGTCAATTACACCGGTTTCAATTTCATTCAAAATGCCGTCAATCGACAACTCAAAACCATAATACTGGTCGATGGCATGGACTAAATCGGATTCTGCGGCAAGCAGCGTTTCCAGCTCATACTTGTCTTTAAGCAGCATGCGAACCTGATCAAGTGCAACCAGATTATTAGGATTAGACATCGCCAGTGTCAGCTTATTACGTTCAAGATCAAGTGACACCGGCAGCAACATGTGCCGCTTGGCCACTTCTTTGGGCACCAGCTTAATCGCCTGGGCATCAGCCAGAATATTGGATAAATCAACACTGACCTGCCCCAGGTTTTCTGACAGGGCATCACGCAAAATACCTTCGGACACAAAGCCCAGCGACACCATCAGCTTGCCCAGCGGAATACCACTTCGTCGTTGCTCAAACAGGGTAATTCGCAGCTGATCTTCCGATAGCAAGCCTTTGGAAACCAGCAGCTCGCCCAGTGGTAGCTTCCTGCCGGGCGCGTTCATGGCGACTCCAGAGCCAGCAGCCTGGCTTCAGCAATCGTACGATCAAAAGAGCCTTTGCCTGCCAGGGCCTGCCGGTAATATCTTGCTGCAGTTTTACTCTCCTTCAGGTGCTCCAGGCTCACAGCCAGATTAAATGCATAATCGGCATTGCCCGCATCGAGGGATAGCGCTTGAAAATAAGCACCTTGCGCCTCGCTCCAGCGATTTTGCCCTGCATAAAGATTAGCTAAGGCAAATGCAGCATCCGCCTGCTGGCCCGAGAGCTGACGCAATCCTGCCTCCGAATTTTCATTACCGGGAGTAAGAGAATACAAAGCCGCCTGCGCCGCTTCATCCCTCGGATAGAGTAATAATATTTGCCGGTAGAAATGCGCCGCCTCAGAGCCTGCCCCCCGCTGCATAGCCAAAGCCGCCATACCCAGCAAGGCATCACGATTGCGCGCATCCAGCTGCAACATACGCTTGTACCCCTCTTCGGCCGCACGGTAATCACCCTGCTGAAAAGAGCGATATGCCATTGCCAGCGGCAGAGGCACAGCAGCTTCCGTACTTTGAGCATTAAAGCGAATCCCGGCCCCATCTGGCGCTCCCGATCGCTCCTGCACACTGGCAGCATCGTCTTTAAAACGATCAGGTACCGGATTGGAGAAAGGCTTGGGGGGCGGCGCAGGCAACGCGGTGGCGGAGCTAGCCGGCAACACAGCAGCAGGCACAGGAAGCGGATCAGCAATTACAGGCATAACAACTGCAGGAGCGGCTTTAGCTATGGCGGCAGCTGGAGTAACAGGTATGCTCAAAGCCTGATATTGCCACCAGAAATAGCCCCCCATACCCCCGATAATCAAAACACCACAAAGCACCAGCCAGGGAAGTAATTTGGAGCGATGATGCACCCTAGGCACCGGAGAAACGGGTATTTGCGGTGCGGGCGGAGAAACAGTAGGCGCAGCCGGAGCAAGAAGCGCCTCGGGAGGAGGGGGAGACGGAGCAAGCCAGGCGAGATCTTCTTCCGGCTCGGTTTCCTCTGCTGCTTGCAGCACTGGCACTGGCACTGGCTGCACAGGGTCTGCCTTCTCTTCCTCAGGCACAACAGCGGGCACAACCAATTCATCTGAGGGCAGGGGCACAAACTCCCATGACAGCTCGGCAGCAGGCGGCAGAGGTTCTGGCTCTTCCAAAGACAATAAACCCGTTTCCTCTATGGCAGAGACAGTGGTGTCCTCTTTTTTTTCTGCCGCATCGCTAAGCTGCAGGGAGCTGCCAGGCTCTGCTGCCAAAACCTCTGCTAACTCGGTGCCGGGCGGCCCTGCTGCTGCAGCCTCGCGCAACCGCTTGGCCTCCTCGGCTTTTTTTAAGGCTTGCAGCAATAAGCTCATGGCTTAGTCCCCAAAGGCACGCTGCCGGACTGAAATGCCGATAAATCATGATCTGCTTCATTCTTAAAAAACTGATCATTAGGTAAAAACTGCTGATAATTTCCTAAATCGCTTCCGGCATCCTTAATTAGTACTGGCCGCAGAAATACCACTAATTCAATTTTGCTTAATTTATCATTTCGGTAACTAAATAAATCCCCAAGATAAGGCATGCGGGACAAACCCGGCACACCTTGTCTGTCATTATTCAAGGAGTCCTGAATTAATCCCCCCAAAATAGCCACTTGCCCACTAGCTACTTTTAATGTGGAATCAAATTCTCTGACTTGCAATATGGGAACCAGACTTTTAATCTGCGTATTTGTTGTCGCAGCTAAAATCGCCACGGCAGGGTCTTCAACAAATGAATTAATATTGGTAATCGTTGGCCTCACATTAAGTGCAACCTGACCATCCTCCGATATTTGTGGCGTAACCTGCATAACCAGACCAATTGGCACTGTGTGTAATTCGCTATCATAAGTTGCCTGTGTTGTTACCTTTCCATCCGTAATAACCGGAGGCGTCACTTTAACCGTAAAATAAACCTGCTCTTCCACCACTTTCATCACGGCAGTCTGATTATTTAATGCCATAATCTTTGGGCTAGATAAAACACGGGTGCGCCCGAATTGCTCCAGCATTTTAATCGTAAAATTAAATGTGCCACTCAAAATACCTCCAACCTTGGTATATGAAAGTACACTTAATGGCGCTGTGCCCAAATTATTGGCTAAAGATTTCTGGCTAAAATTTAATTGATTATCTGTTTCACCAATCCGGCTCCAATCCACCCCGGCCTGATACTGATCCGAAAGCAAGACCTCAACAATTGTTGCTTCAATAAGCACCTGCCGCAAAGCACCACCTTGCACGGCATTTAAATACTCGGCTACTTTTATATGTTCTTTCTGGCTGGCTCTTACTGTGATCACACCTGTTTCAGAGTTAAGAATTACCAGCCTGCTGCTGTTAATATCTACTGCAGGGCTGGCCTTATTGACCGGCAGGGATTCACCTGTTTTTATTTTTTCTGTTTCTACATTTATTTTATTAGCCTGTGCAACATCTTTTGCTACTTTTGCTGCCTCTACCGCAGTTTTTATTACTTCTTTTTTACCTGCAGATGCATTACTTTTAAGTGCCTGAACACTTTGATCCTGGACAATCGTCCCAAGCTGTACACCGCCGCTTTTAATGTCTGCCGAAATACCCAATAGTTCTTTTAAATTTAAATCTATCTGTTTCCATAAATGATGATCAGCCGCCATATCAATCAGGGTATTAGAGCTATTGCCAGAGCCACCACCTGTGCCGCTACTGACCGAATTAGCCAGCGTAACGTTGGACTTCACATTTCTGGATAAATTAAAATAATTCATTTTATAGGTTTTAAAATAAGGTATATCAGGCGTAACTGTTAATACGCCATTTTCAAGCTCCCAACGTAAATCAACTTGTTTACTCATCCGCTCTAATATTTGCAGCAAGGTCTGATTAATTGCGTTTAAGGTTACATTACCACTCACCCCTGCATGCACATCCACATTAATTTTTGCATCCCGGCCCAATGCAAAAAGAATTTCATTCACCGGCACCTGATGCACCACCACGCTATATGTAGCCGTTTTAGCAGCAGGCTGGGGTTTAGGTAATAAAGGTGCCGCAGCAACGGGCCTTGGAATGCTGGCAGAAACCGCTTTAGCCTCCAAATGACGGCCAGTTTCTACTTCCAGGCCAGGGTGGCCAGCACAGGCACTGAGCAATAAAACTAAAATTAAAATTTGCCACCGCATTATCGTGCACTCACACAAAGGATCTGCTGCTTCATAGCCCGGCTCATCAAAAAATCAAGCTAACCATAATGACTGATATAAAACACCTCCATGCCCTTATTCAATCGGTGTACATTGCCAGTAAAATCAGACTTATAATCTGATCCCGGTATGCCATAATTTATAGAAGGGAATGATTTATTAATCCTAATTAATTGCTTGTGCTGCAGTTATTTATCCACACTTACAAATTCCACAATTCATCCCGCATTCCACCAACCGAGCGCAAAATAGGCTTATTTTTTCGTAAAGATTCCGGCAATGCCGCCATGGCCGCTTTTGCACTGTTTTTATCAGAGAAAAAACCATAAACCAGCCCCCAGCCTTTATTACCTCGTAATTCTGCGGGATATATCAGTAACTGATCACGGGGCAAATCCTTGCTGGCCTGAGCCAAAAACCTCTCCAGCTCCCCTCCCTTATCCCGCTGGGTAACCAGAAGCATCACCGCCATATGGCTCACTTCTGCACGGTTTATTTTTTGCCTGGATTCGATTAATTTCTGGCGAAAAGAAGCTGAAAGAGGGATATCTGCTACTTCATTTGTACTAACCAGCTGCAACGGAGGAGCAATGGCAAGCTCTTGCGGCTGCGGCCTAAGTAGTGCCTGCTGCAAATTACCCCAAACGCCTCCGGCCACAGCCCCAAGCAGCAGTAATATCCACAACAAGGCGGGGCGTTTTTTAATTGGCTGAAATGCACTGTCTTTTATTGCGGCGTTGACATGGCTGGCACTCACAAAATGCGCACTCTGGCTAAATGCAGCCATCAAGGCCTTATCCGCTAAAATATTAACCCGGCGGGTTAATCCTTCCGAAGCCCGGTAAATCGACTTTAGCGCCCCGGTTTGAAACAGCTCCGGCCCACGGTATCCCGCTGTACGCATCCGAAAATCAATATAAGCCTTGATATCGTTCGATCTAAGCGGAGCAAGCTGAAAAACATGGGTAATCCGCTCCCGCAGCTGACGCAAATCCTGCCTGGCCAAACGATCATCCAACTCGGTTTGCCCAAACAAAACAATTTGCAATAATTTATGATGCCCGTGATCCAAATTTGAAAGCAGCCTGACCGCCTCCAGGCTTTCTGTTGGCATGGCATGCGCTTCGTCAATCAAAATAACGACCTGCCGCCCGGCAGCAAAGCGCTCAAGTAAGGCTGACTGTAAATCTCTAACTCTGCCACTGGCGTAAGTCGCATCGCAAACGATGCCCAGATCGTCAGCAATCATCAGCATTAATTCATCCGGCCTCATGGCGGGATTGGCGATATAAACGCTATCCACACTGGCTGGCAAACGCTCAATTAATACCCGACATAGCATGGTTTTGCCGCTGCCCACCTCGCCCGACACTTTAACCAGGCCCTCTCCTGCCAGCACAGCGTAAATCAGAGCATCTAGAGTGGCGCCCCGTTTCGCACCGACAAAAAAAAATTCAGGGTGGGGTGTAATCCGAAAAGGGGGTTCGTTTAAGCCAAAGTGCTCTAGATACATTGGTAATCCTGTCTAAGGATGAAGGCTTGCTTTCATACTAGTACGAGGATTCAGTAAAAAATAAACAAATATCCGGATAAATAAATTGCTGTTACAACATGGTAAAAAATAATCACAGCCCGGCCTTTGCCCCTAACGACAGTACATTACCTATTAAATAGACAGAAAAAATGGAAGGTAAACTCGAAAAAACAAAGAAATATGTCAATGAAATGTTGTTTTTTAGTTTGTTTCTCTGCCATTACTGGCTTTTTTATCCCGAAACCACAACATAAAAATACAACAAATTTCCCGCCATTTATGAGTTAAAACTATTCTCATAACACACCAGCTTTGCTGCATGGCAATAATTCCATACATTTTCATGCAAAGTTAATCTATCTGGCCAAGCCATACCCACCTACAATGGGCCTCTTTTATGCCAAGAGTATCGTGAACCATGCCTTCCTCGCTGGTCCAGTTTGAGAATGTGAGCTTTGCTTACGGCGAACGCCCGGTGCTTACCGATGTTTCGCTCAGCATCAAGCCCGGCCAGGTCGTCGCCATTATGGGTGGATCGGGCTCGGGGAAAACCACCATCCTCAAGCTTATCGGTGGACAAATTCAGCCCCATCAGGGCAAGCTGACTGTTGCCGGAGAAGATGTCGGCAGCATGAACGAGGCAAGCCTCTATAAAATGCGCAAAAAACTGGGCATGTTATTTCAGTTCGGGGCGCTTTTTACCGATTTATCCGTATTTGACAACGTGGCTTTTCCACTTAGAGAACGCAGCAATCTGCCTGAATCCATGATTCATGATTTGGTACTGATGAAGCTGAACGCTGTAGGCCTGCGTGGGGTCAGCGATCTGATGCCATCCGAATTATCCGGCGGAATGGCAAGGCGGGTTGCTCTGGCACGGGCTATTGCACTTGATCCTGCCGTCATGCTTTACGATGAGCCTTTTACCGGGCTGGATCCGATTTCACTCGCCACCATCGGTAAGTTGATCCGTAACTTGAATGACGCCCTTGGTGCCGCGTCTGTGATTGTGACACACGATGTAGAAGAATCACTATCGATTGTGGACTATGTCTATTTCCTGGCTGATGGCAAAATTGTTGCAGAAGGCACGCCGGAACAAGTCCGAGTGTCCACTCATCCCTTTGTAAAACAATTTATCAACGGGGAAACAGATGGCCCTGTGCCTTTCCATAAACCCGCTGCCCCCTATAGCAGCGATCTTGGACTGGAGCCTCGCCATGCTTGATTACCTGTTTAATGCCATCTCAAGATTTGGGCAGCCTTTCAGTAACGCCATCATCAAGCTAGGTTTTGCCTGTCGCTTTATGCTGGCGATCCTGCGCCACTCTCCTACGTCCTTGCTCAGATTTCAGCTTACTATGCGCGAAATATGGTTTGCAGGGGTGTTGTCCGTCTTGATTATTGCGATATCGGGCTTATTTGTAGGCATGGTTTTAGCTCTGCAAGGCTTTGATACGCTACAGCGCTTTGGCGCAACCGAGTCGCTAGGCGTTTTAGTTGCCCTGTCTTTAGTCAGAGAGCTTGGCCCTGTAGTTGGTGCTTTGCTTTTTGCCAGCCGTGCCGGCTCGGCCATTACCGCCGAGATTGGTTTAATGAAAGCAACAGAGCAACTTGCCGCAATGGAGATGATGGCTGTTAATCCTATCGCCCGTGTTGTTGCACCCCGCTTCTGGGGAGGTGTCATTTCCATGCCGCTGCTTGCAGCCATGTTTAGCGCAATGGGGATTTTTGGCGGCTATCTGATCGGGGTAAAGCTGCTCGGGCTCGATGAAGGTGCATTCTGGTCACAAATGCAAAGTGCAGTGGATTTTCGTCAGGATGTGATCAACGGTGTGATCAAGAGCGTGGTTTTTGGTATTGCCATCTCCCTTATTGCTGTTTTTGAAGGGTATGATGCGCCCCCTACCGCCGAAGGTGTATCAGGCGCGACAACCCGCACCGTTGTGACCAGCTCACTCGTCATTCTGGCGCTGGACTTTGTCCTCACCGCCTTTATGTTCAGAGGAATTTAAGATTTTCCGGATGGCTCGGCATACCGCCGATATGTTCGCTATTAATGAGTGAAAGAGGTATTTAAAATGAAACGAGGCATGATTGATTTTTGGGTAGGCTTATTTGCCGTTGCGGGCATCGCGGCCTTGCTATTTTTATCTTTGCGCGTCAGCAGCCAAACAACTTTACCAGCATCGGACAGCTACGAACTTACTGCCAACTTTGATAATGTGGGCGGGCTTAAAGTGCGTGCCCCGGTGAAAAGCGCAGGGGTACTGGTTGGCCGTGTGAGTAGCATCACTCTTGATACAGAGCGTTACGTTGCACGGGTGAAGCTAAGCATGGATAGCCGCTATCATTTCAGCAAAGATGCTTCTGCTGAAATTCTCACCTCGGGTCTTTTGGGTGAGCAATACATCGGAGTGACATCTGGAGCTGACGACAAAATGCTCCAGGCAGGAAACAACTTCACTATTACTTCTTCAGCCATTGTGCTGGAGCAATTGATTAGCCGGGTGCTGTTTAACAAAGCTGAAACTGCTGCCGAAAAATGATCGTAAGCAATACCAATGGAGTACACAAAATGAAAAAATGGATCCTCGCCCTCTCAATGGGTTTTATCGCTACCTGCAGCCTTGCGGCACTTACTGAATCACCAGAACTGATCGTTAAGAATGTCAGCCGCGACGTGCTGGAAATCATCAAGAAAAACGATAAAGACCCGCTAAAAGCCCGGGATTTGGTGGATACACGCGTTGCACCTCTGGCTGATTACAACCGCATGACCATGCTGGCAGTAGGACGCAACTGGAAAACAGCCACACCGGAGCAGCAACAGGCACTGACCCGTGAATTTCGTACAATGCTGGTTCGTACTTATTTCTCGGCGCTGTCTATCTACAAGAATGCACAGGTTGATGTTAAGGGTACCCGCCCCGGCAATGATGCCAGCGAAATGTCCGTGTTAACCGAAGTCAGTCTGCCTGGCCAGAAGCCTATTCCACTGGATTTTAGCTTCGAAAAAACCGATACCGGCTGGAAAACCTACGATATTGCGGTTGACGGCATCAGCTTTATCAATAACAACCGTAATCAATTCAATGCCATCATTCGTAAAGACGGTATTGAGGGCCTGATCAAACAATTATCCGATCGTAACAATGCTCAGCGTAATACAAACAAATGAAAATCTTTCAACCTAACGGCACACTCACGCTTGAATCCGCAAGCCGCCAGCTCGCCACATTGCCCAGCATAGGGCAGGGCGAGCAACTAAATGTAGACCTAAGCCAAATCACAACGGCAGACTCCAGTGCAGTTGCGCTGCTTTTGCACTGGATGCGCAGTGCTCAAAAGCAAGGTGGCGAGCTGCAATTTTTCGGTGTTCCTGAAGGGCTCACCGGTTTAATTCACCTCTACGAAGTAGATGCGCTTTTGCCTCTGAGTAACAGAATATAAAATTTCCGCCCTGATCCGGCTTGGCGGCACTCTATAAACCAGCACCAAGCTGCAAATCAGCTTAGAATACCGACCTTGCCCACTTATTTACCAACTCACATGCGCCGTCTTCTTCCTTTTTTTGCCCTACTGCTCGGCGCATGTGCGACGCCACAGAATAATTACGACCCAATCGAGCCCGTTAATCGCGGCATTTATGCATTCAATAATGCGATTGATAAAGCCGTAGTAAAACCAGCCGCCCAAGCACACGAAAAATACTCCCCTGGCCCGGTTAAGCAGGGAGCAGGTAATTTCTTTGGCAATATTGATGATTTCTTTGCCTCGTTTGGAGCCCTGTTACAGGGCAAGGGCAGCGAAGCCAGCCATAGTATGGGGCGGGTGCTGGTCAATACCACGCTGGGCATGTTTGGTTTAGTCGACTGGGCCAGTGATATGGGCCTTAAAAAAAGCGACGAAGATATCGGACAAGCCCTGGGCAGCTGGGGAGTGGGCTCCGGTCCTTATTTAATGCTTCCTTTCCGTGGCCCGACCACGCTGCGCGACAGCAGTGATCTGGCTGTGCGCTTTTTTGCCGACCCCTTAGATATCTGGGATGGCACGCAAGACCTGAGCACCCAAGTGATTCGCTACAGTGCATGGGGTATTGAACAACGCCGCCAGTTATTACCGCTTGAGCAGTTGATCAGTACCCAGGCCGATCCTTATGCCTATATCCGCGACGCCTATCTGCAACGCAGATATTTCAAAGTATGGGATAATAATCCGCCTAAACCTTTGCAATTGGGGCCGACAGACGAAGAGCTGGATGCAATGGATGCTGCTGAAGAACTACAAACAAAAACATCTGCCGCAAGTGCTCCTGCAAGCCTGCCCGCCAGTGGCGTGGCTGAGGTTGCACCTTGAGCGCAATTGTTTTTGATTCCGTCGCCAAACAGTTTGGCGATTTCCACGCCCTGAAAGGTGTGAGCTTTACCATCGAGCAGGGTGATTTTTTTGCCCTGCTCGGTCCCAATGGTGCGGGCAAAACCACACTAATTTCCGCTCTGGCTGGCTTATCGCGCCCCACGAGCGGGCGGATTGAAGTGATGGGCTTTGATGTCCAGAAAAACTACCGTGAAGCTCGCCGCGCAGTAGGCATCGTACCGCAGGAGCTGGTATTCGATCCCTTTTTTACCGTACGTGAAACACTGACATTTCAATCAGGCTATTTTGGTCTGCGCAATAATGGCGACTGGATCGACGAGATCCTTGCCAATCTGGGCCTTACCGATAAAGCCGACACCAATATGCGGGCTCTGTCCGGAGGGATGAAACGCCGGGTAATGGTAGCCCAAGCCCTGGTGCACCGCCCCCCTGTCATTGTGCTGGATGAACCCACTGCCGGTGTGGATGTTGAGCTGCGTAAAACACTGTGGGATTTTATCCGCCGCCTCAATAATGACGGCCACACCATTGTGCTGACTACACATTATTTGGAAGAAGCCGAAACCCTGTGTAATCGCATCGCCATGCTAAAAAAAGGTGAGCTGATTTCACTGGAAAACAAAGACACGCTAATGAGCCGTGGTGCGGCACGCGAGCTCTTTATCAAGATCCAGCCTGCCCAACTCCCCGCATCACTCGCGCCACTGCTAATTTGTGAGCGCGACCATGGCTTTGAGCTCAAGCTGGCCGATTGCAAAGATCTGGAAGCCATTCTGACCGAGCTAAGAAACAACTCGGTACAACTGCGTGATATCGAAGTGGGCAAAGCCGATCTGGAAACTATTTTTGTCGATATGATGTCTGCCAGCTAGGCAGTCAGCGCCATCACGACACGGCTCACCCACCATTTGCAATAAGAAGGCACTATGCAAGGTTTTTACACGCTGTTTTACAAAGAAGTACTGCGCTTTTGGAAAGTGGCTTTTCAAACCGTAGCCGCTCCCGTACTCACCGCGCTAATGTACTTACTCATTTTTGCCCACGTACTCGACAGCCATATTCAACCTTATCCGGGCGTGCAATACACGGCGTTTCTGATTCCGGGTTTGGTAATGATGTCGGTGCTACAAAACAGCTTTGCCAATTCTTCATCCAGCCTGATCCAATCCAAAGTCACCGGCAGCCTGATTTTTGCCCTGCTGCCCCCCCTGTCGCATCTGGAGTTTTTCCTCGCCTATATGCTGGCCGCCATGGTACGAGGCCTTGTCGTAGGCACAGGTGTGCTGCTGATGACCATATGGTTTAACTTACCAGCTTTTGCCCATCCCCTGTGGATTCTGGTCTTTGCGCTGACAAGTTCAGCCATGATGGCAGCACTGGGTATACTGGCGGGAATCTGGGCAGAAAAATACGATCAGCTGGCCGCATTTCAAAACTTTCTAATTATGCCGCTCACGTTTTTATCGGGTGTGTTCTACTCCATTCACAGCCTTCCCGCGTTCTGGCAGGGCGTATCGAGCTGGAACCCTATTTTTTATATGATTGACGGTTTTCGCTATGGCTTCTTTGGCGTAAGCGATGTCTCTCCCTGGCATGCTTTTGCCGTTGCAGCACTTTCTTTACTTATTATTGGCAGTGCCGCCTACACATTGATTAAATCCGGTTACAAATTAAGGCAATAAAATCCATGACTCCCGAATCAGTACAAGCCTTACTTACCGAGCGCCTGAGTGCAACAGCAGTTGAAGTGACAGGTGATGGCCATCATTTTTATGCGCGTATCGCATCCCCGCGCTTTGAGGGGCTGGGCCTTTTAGCACGCCACCGTTTAGTCAAAGACTCGGTTAAACCGGAGATTGATTCAGGTAAACTACACGCCCTGTCGCTGGAAAAAACACTGACTCCGGCCGAATGGGCTGAGCGTGCCTGAATGAGCGAAGATCGCTTCAATCTGGACGCCATCGAAAAAAATCGAGCCAGGCTGGAAAAAGCCAGAATTGAGGCGCAAAAACCGCTGGATCGCAGTTCACAAAGCCTGATGGCTTTGACCAACCTGCCATGGCTGATCGCAGGCGCTGCCGCACTGCTTTGGTACTGCCTGAAATAACTCAAGAGCTCTGCAAATGGACAAATTAAGAATTACCGGCGGCAATCCGCTATCTGGTGAAATCTCTATCTCTGGTGCAAAAAACGCCGCTCTGCCCATTTTATGTGCCAGCTTGCTGACTGCTGGTACTTTACGCCTGACCAATGTGCCACAGCTGGCTGACGTAA
Organism: Iodobacter ciconiae; assembly: GCF_003952345.1. Lineage (NCBI taxonomy): Bacteria > Pseudomonadati > Pseudomonadota > Betaproteobacteria > Neisseriales > Chitinibacteraceae > Iodobacter > Iodobacter ciconiae. The sequence goes on from NZ_CP034433.1 coordinate 2,855,581, forward strand.
AAACTACACAAAAATTACTGCAAGGCATGGGCGTGCGCGTGATGACCGATAACGTACACGAGTACGAAATCACCGCCAATGAAGTCACCACCCTAATCGCCCCCTACGAGCTGGTTAAAACCATGCGTGCATCGATTCTGGTGCTCGGCCCCACATTGGCACGCTTTGGTGAAGCTCAGGTTTCCCTGCCTGGGGGCTGCGCCATTGGCGCGCGCCCGGTTGATCAGCATATCAAAGGCCTGCAAGCGATGGGTGCCGAGATTGTGATCGAGCATGGCTATGTAAAAGCCACCGGCAAACTGAAAGGCGCGCGTATTGTTTGCGATATGGTTACCGTAACCGGTACCGAAAATCTGCTGATGGCCGCCACACTGGCCGACGGCATTACCATTATTGAAAATGCGGCCCGCGAGCCCGAAGTGGTTGATCTGGCCGATTGCCTGATCAAAATGGGTGCAAAAATCAGCGGCCACGGTACAGACACCATCACCATCGAAGGCGTGGCCAAGCTGCATGGTGCTGAGCACGCCATCGTGCCTGATCGTATCGAAACCGGCACCTTCCTGATCGCCGCCGCAGTCGCGCAAGGCAAGCTGGTATTACGCAATACCCGTGCGGATATCATGGAAGCCGTTCTCGAAAAACTACGCGAAGCCGGTGCCTACATCGAAGCGGGGGACGACTGGATTGCCATCGATATGAAACAACGCCCTAAGGCCGTGAATATCCGCACCATGCCATACCCTGCTTTTCCAACCGATATGCAAGCGCAATTTATGCTGCTGAACTGCCTGGCAGAAGGTACCGGTGTCATCACGGAAACTATTTTTGAAAACCGCTTTATGCACGCACCCGAGCTGATCCGCATGGGCGCTAAAATCAATACCGAAGGCAATACCGCCATCGTAACCGGCGTTGAAAAACTGGAAGGCGCCACAGTCATGGCCACCGACCTGCGCGCATCGGCATCATTAGTCATTGCAGGCCTGATCGCCAGTGGCGAAACCATTGTGGATCGTATTTATCACCTGGATCGCGGCTACGAGCATATCGAGCGCAAGCTATCGGCTGTTGGCGCACAAATTGAGCGAATTGCCTAAGCCTTGACCTGCTTATGAGTTTATAGAACGCAAATTACCGGCTGTTGGCGCGCAAATTGAGCGGATTTCCTAAATAGCCACACTCTTGGCACTGGGCTTAAATCTCCCCTTGAAACACGCCGGAGTGAGGAACAAGCGGGGCGGGGTTTCGGCAAGGGAGCGAGGAACGAGCCAATCCCGCCCGCCGCCGACTCGATTGTCCGCAGCGCAGGAGCCTTCGTGTTTCGTGGGGTCGCCTTCTTTTGGTTCTTTTCTTGGCGAAGCAAGAAAAGAACGCCCCTGCGGGGGCACCCTCTCCAAAATCAGCGTGCCGAAGGCACTAAAAAGATCTTTTTGACTTTAATTAGTGCGTATAGGGTAGAACCTACCCTACATAACACAGCTCATTTTCTAGGCATAACCATGTTCATCTTCAATCCAAAACCTGCGGCAGAAGAACAAGACGACAAGCCGCGCCCGCCTTCACAAAATGAAAAAGGCGCTGCCGCACTGGCACATCTGGCCGGTGTTTTCTGGCTGCCCATTTTACCAATGGCCGTGCTGGCACTGATGATTCCGCTTATCGTGCTGCAATTTGCCCGTGTGCATTCAGATTATGTAGAACAACACGCCATTAATGCCTGCAATTTTCAGCTGCTGATGGGTTGCCTGTATGCCCTTGCAATGCTGGCTGGCTTTATCGTGCAAAGCCCGCTGCCACTTTGGTGGATCGCCATTGGCTCCGCTATTTTTGCTTTATGGGAAGGCGCAAAAGCCATCAACGGCTGGCCATCCAGATACCCTGTCAGCCTCAAAGTATTCAGGTAGTTAACAGGCAGCTCCCATAAATGGCTATCCGGGCACCAGAATACCAGCTGGCGTGATGCACTTGCAAAAACGTGTAGTATTAGCAGCCTGCTCCTTCTGATCTTCAGATTTTATCGGATCACAGCTGTGCAGCTGCACTATTTCAATCTACCGGACCGTATTTATGATCACCATCGCGCTATCCAAAGGCCGCATCTTCGAAGAAACACTACCCCTGCTGGCTGCCGCAGGCATTGTGCCTTCTGAAGCACCAGAATCCAGCCGCAAGCTGATTATTGGCACTAATCTGGAAAACGTCAGACTGATTATTGTGCGCGCCACCGATGTGCCCACCTATGTGCAATATGGCGCGGCCGATCTGGGTATTGCCGGTAAAGATGTACTGCTGGAACACGGCGGAGCGGGTCTTTATCTGCCACTCGATTTAGACATCGCCAAATGCCGCCTGATGGTGGCCGTACAAAATGGCTTTGATTACGAAGGCGCAGTAAAGCAAGGTGCCCGTCTGCGCATCGCCACCAAATACACCGAATGCGCACGCGAACACTTTGCCAGCAAAGGCGTACACGTCGATTTAATCAAGCTCTACGGCTCTATGGAGCTAGCCCCGCTGGTTGGCCTTGCCGATGCCATTGTCGATCTGGTTTCAACCGGCAGCACACTCAAAGCCAATAATCTGGTAGCCGTAGAAGACATCCGTGAAATCAGCTCGCGCTTAGTAGTCAACCAAGCTGCGCTGAAACTTAAACACAGCCAGCTCCAGCCGATTATTGATGCGTTTGCAGCTACCGTGGCAGCACGGCAGGTCTGACCAGCCGATGACTAAAAAACCCCACTGGCGGCGCATTACCCTTTATGCGCTGCTGCTGATGTTTCTCTGGCCGTGGCTGTTAAAACTTGATCTGCTGAATAAAAGCGGCATTGCATTGCAGATTTTTATTGCAGCCATTTACCTTAATTACCTGTCATTTGTATTTAGCATTGCCCAGGGCCAGCGCCTCAGCAAAGGCATATCCCCCGCAGGTGCGGTATGCCTGTTTTTATTTAGCAATATGCTATTAATTTTTATGTTTGCTGTGGGCTGGCAAAGATTCGCCCTCTTCGGCCCCGGCGGCAGCTGCCTGCCCGAGCCGGGTTTTCTGGACTCACTGTATTTTTCAACTACCACCTTTGCCACCGTGGGCTTCGGGGATTTTATTCCTTGTAATCGCTCCGGCAAAATACTGCTTATGGCCGAATCGCTGATAGGCTCAACCCATTTTGGTATTTTCATCACCCTGATTTTCAGCCGCGTGATTTACCCTCCTCAGGCAGAGTCACAATAAATAGATTGAGTTTATTTAATATATTTAACCCACTGTTTAATGATATTAATAATCTAATTCTCCGATTAAATCTCTTATTAAATAATTTCTGTGTTGATGAATTGATTAAAAGCCGGACTTAATTTTTTAATGTGCAGTGCGAATAAAACCCGATCCTGTAACTTAAGCAAAACACAAAAGCATTATGTTTTTCGTAAGAGCAGCTTTAGCCACGAAAGCACTGCTTTTAAAACATTCGCAGCTTATGCTGTGCCCCTATGATACCGATCCCTAGGTTGATAGGATTGCCCCTAAGCCCCCTTCAACAACTGCGATAAATCCAGCGCAGAGCGCACGCCCATTTTGGCAAAGACATTGGCGCGGTGGACTTCTACCGTGCGAATGGCGATTTGCATTTCATCGGCGATTTGCTTATTAAGCTTGCCCTGTAAAATCCAATCCATCACCTCGCGCTCGCGCGGTGTAATCGAGGCGAGGCGTTTTTCTAATAATTGCTGATTGCCACGCACAGACTGGCGGCCAATCGCAACCTCTAGTGCGTCATCAATCCGCTCAAGCAAACGTTTTTCACTACAAGGTTTTTCTAAGAAATCAAAAGCCCCCTGCCGGATCGCCTGTACCGCCATTGGGATATCACCATGGCCGGACAAAAACAATACGATCAGCTCGCTTCCTGACTCATAAAGCCGCTTAAATACCTCTGGCCCGCTCAGGCCGGGCATGCGCACATCAAGCAGCACCACACCCTCGCTGCTGGCATCAATAGCAGCTAAAAAAGCCTCCCCGCCTTCAAATGCATGCACGGTATAGCCATGTGAAAGCAATAAAAGGCCGAGCGAATCACGCACGGCAATATCATCATCAAGCAAATAAACTGTTTTCATCGAGGAAGACTCATATAAAAATAGGTGCCGCCCTGAGGGTGAGCTTCAAACCATAATTTGCCGTGATGCTGCTCTAAAATAGAACGGCAAATATTCAGCCCGATCCCCATTCCCAGCGATTTTGTGGTGAAAAATGCGTCAAACAAGCGGCTGGCCACTTCAGGCGCAATACCCGAGCCCCGATCACAGACCGATAAATAAACCATCGCATCGTCACAATAGGTAGCCAGCCATACATCACGGCGGCTTTGTGGCTGCTCGCCACTGGCATCCAGCGCATTTCGCAGCAGATTCAGCACCACTTGCCCAAGTAAAACTTCATCTGCCTCGATCAGGGGCAGTGTGCCAGCCAGATTAAAATGCAGGCGCACACCCTGGCTGCGTGCGCTGGCATCAATCAGCTCAAAAGCATTGCTGGCAATATGATTGATATCACAGGGCCCGCAATGCGGGGTGCGCTTTTGTACAAACTCGCGGATACGCTTTACCACGGCAGCGGCACGATGCGCCTGCCCTGCAATCTTGCTAAGCGTCGAATCAAGCATTTCATGGTTATTCTGATTAGCAAACTGGCGGGCCGCGCTGGCGTAATTGCTCATTGCCATCAGCGGCTGATTCAGCTCGTGCGCCAGTGTGGACGCCATTTCACCCATAGTGATCAGCTTGCCGGTGTGGCGGAGCATTTCTTCCTGCTCGCGCTCTCTGGCTTCGGCGGCTTTTAAGGCGGTGATATCCACCACCGAGCTCATCCAGCCGCGCTGCTTGCCGGTCGCATCGATCAGCGGCGTGGTGTAAACACGGGTGGCGACCAGATTGCCCCCCCTATGCCGCACCATCGATTCAAATCCATCGTGCGGTGCACGGCCGCTAAGCACGATCTCGTTTTGCGCCTGGTGCCCGGCGATGTCTTCAGGATTCCAGTAGGGGTAAGGCGGCAGCGAGCCGATCAGCTCTTCGGCAGCATAACCCACCATGCCACAAAAAGCAGGGTTTACATAAACAATACGGCCATCCATATCACGGGCGCGCATCCCTACCGAAAGTGAATCTTCCATCGCGGTGCGAAAAGCATGCTCTTCCCTCAGTGCATTTTCTGCCAGCAACCGCGCCTGCATCTGACGACGCAAACGCCACCAGCTAAACAGCACAATCAGTGCCAGTCCGATCACGCTGGCAGTCAGCAGCTTTTGCACAAGACCGGTTGGATGGCGGTAAGCCGTGATGCGCAACAGTAAGCCACTGCTGACTAAATCAAAAGGAAGCTGATAGCTGAGATTAGTATCATCTGCCTCGATTTTTGATTTACTAGCTACTTCCCGGCCATCTGCATCAATCATGGCCAGCCGGTATTTGTAAGCAAACCACCAGGGAACCTGCTGCTGCAATAATTTTGGCAAGGCAATTGATGCCACCAGCTCCAAATCATGCTCGGCCAGAATCAGCGCAATCATCCCCTTGGGGTAAAGCGGCACGGTGTAACTAGGCCGCCCTATCCCCTGAGCCAGAGCAATAGCCTCCCGAGTTACATCTGCCGATAAACGCTGCCCATAGCTGAAACTCTGATTTTTGGTACGCAGCTGAATGCCAGTAATTGCAGCATTTGCACCAATGATCAACCGTGCACGACCACGAAATTCGGCCTCGCTTAAGCTGCCATCGCGAGATTGCTCCAGCAGTGCCGCCAGACGCTCTTCGGATTGGCCCAGTACAAAGCGCAGATTCTGCTCTACCCACAGCACATCGTTAATCAGCACCAGCCGCGCTTCTTTGTGCTCGCCGTGGCGCAAATAGGCGAATAAACCCAGAACAGTTGCCACAAACAACACCAGGGCCAACCTTGGAAGAAACCATGGGTGAGCACTAAGGCGGCGTGAAAGAGTAGTAAGCAATTGCATGAAGCAATGTTAGCACAGGGTAACCTTATGCTGACTGTGGTTTACCACAGTCGTGACAACCACAATTGAATGCACATGCTTACTGGTCAACAATCATCCATACACTCAACAGCTTTGGAGATTGTAATGCGCACTTTACTAGCAGCCATTCTGGCACTTACTGTCACTTCTTCCTTCGCGGCCGAAGCGCCGATCGTGATCAAGTTCAGCCACGTTGTTGCCGTCGATACCCCCAAGGGCAAAGCTGCTGAGTACTTTAAAAAAATCACCGAAGAGCGCACCAAGGGCCGGGTTAAGGTAGAAGTTTATCCAAACAGCCAGCTTTACAAAGACAAAGAAGAAATGGAAGCGCTGCAATTGGGCGCAGTACAAATGCTGGCCCCTAGTCTTGCCAAATTTGGCCCTCTGGGAGTGAAAGAATTCGAGATCTTCGATCTGCCCTATATTTTCGATAGCTATGCCGAAGTAGAAAAAGTAATGAAAGGCCCGATTGGTGCCAAGCTATTTACCAAGCTGGAAAGCAAAGGCATTAAGGCGCTGGGCTTCTGGGAAAACGGCTTTAAAAACTTCTCCAGCAACAAACCCATCCGCACCCCGGACGATCTGCGCGGCATGAAAGTACGGATTCAATCTTCGAAAGTACTGGACGAAGAAATGCGTGCCGTGGGTGCCCTGCCACAGGTTATGGCCTTTTCCGAGGTTTACCAGGCCCTGCAAACCGGCGTAGTAGACGGCACCGAGCTGGAACCATCCAATCTCTACACCAGCAAAGCCTTTGAAGTGCAAAAACACCTGGCACTGACCAACCACGGCTTCCTTGGCTATGCAGTGATCGTCAACAAAACCTTCTGGGAAGGCCTGCCTGCCGATATTCGTGCCACGCTGACCACCGCCATGAATGAATCATCGGTCTACGCCAACCAGATCGCCAAGCAAGAAACCGATAAAGCATTAACAGCCATCAAGGCCAGTGGCAAAACCACCATCTACACCCCAACTGCCGCCGAGCGCGCTGCTTTTCGCAAAGCCCTCATCCCCGTCCACCAAAAAATGGCCTCCCGCTTCGGACAAGATTTGCTGAGCGAGATTTACAAAGAAACCGCTTTTAAACCGGTTGAGTAAAGATTTAAGGGGGTATGCAGCGTGGGTATTAAACCTTGCCCGCCCTACAACTTCTGCTTCGGGCGGGCACTAATCAATTTGATTTTTCATTAGTAAACAACGAGATAACGCAATGACCACGCTCACGGCATAGGGCTTAAATCACCCCTTGAAGCACGCCGAAGCGAGGAATAATCGGATCGGGGTTTCGGAAAAGGGGTAGCGAGGCAGCGAGCGAGCAGCCTTTTTCGCCGAGCCGATTATCCGCAGTGAGGGGCTTTCGTGCTGGTCGGGGCGGCCTTCTTTGCTTACTTTCTTGGCCGTTCAAGAAAGTGAGTCCCACGCGGGGGATTCCCGCACCTAAATCAAGGTGCCGAAGGCACTAAACAGATCCTTTGAATTTACTTAACGTGCAGTGCAATAAAAGCCGCGGGTAAACACCCGGCCAACGAGGGGCCACAAGCCCCTTTTATAAAACCCACCGTCCCTTCGGAGACTTTCATGAAAATACTTGATCACCTGGAAGAGTGGCTCATTGCCTCGCTGATGGCGGTGGCGACGCTGGTGATTTTTATCGCCGTCATTCATCGCTACGCCTCCGGGGCCCATCTGCCCATCATCCAAAACTGGCTGCTCAGCATCAACCTTTCCTGGGCTCAGGAGCTGTGCATTATTTTATTTGTATGGATGGCTAAATTTGGCGCGGCCTATGGGGTGCGCGTTGGCATCCACGTGGGTGTGGATGTGATGATTAACCGGTTGGAGCCAAAATATCGCGCCGCCTTTGTCATGCTGGGCCTCTTAGCAGGGGCGCTGTTCACCGGCATTGTGGCCGTACTTGGCGCGCAGTTTGTCTGGGGAAACGGTGCACACTATGCATTTACTCATGCCTTGGGGATGACAGTGGGCAATCTCTACGAAGGCCCGACTACGCCGGATCTGGAATGGCCAACCTGGATGGTATACAGCGCCATTCCCCTGGGCACCAGCCTGATGTGTTTCCGGTTTTTACAAGTAGCCGCAGCTTTTTTGCGCACTGGTGATTTACCTCATTACGACGTGGCCCACGTTGAAGGGTTAGAAGAAGCAGAAGGAAAACCAGCATGAGCACCATTTCTGCACCAGAAGCACACTGGTCAATCAAAATACCCGCACTGCTATTCGGATCTTTAGCGATTATCGCCCTCGTTGGCGGCAAAAAAGCCGTGGTGTTCTGCCTGCTGCTGGCGCTGATGGCCACCGGCATGCCGATCTCTATTGCGCTGGGTCTTACCGTACTCACCTTCTTATTCACCATGACCAATGTGCCTATCGAATCGGTGGCACTGAAATTGTTCACGGGAATCGAAAAATTTGAAATTATGGCCATTCCATTCTTTATTCTGGCTGGCAATTTCTTAACCCACGGTGGTGTCGCCCGCCGCATGATCGATTTTGCCACCAGCATGGTGGGCCACTTTCATGGCGGTCTGGGTTTGGCGGGCGTATTAGCCTGTGCATTATTTGCTGCGGTTTCCGGCTCCAGCCCGGCCACCGTAGTGGCGATTGGTTCCATCCTCTTGCCTGCCATGATTAAGCAGGGATTTCCACGGCAATTTGGCGCAGGGGTGATTACCACGGCTGGTGCTTTAGGGATTTTGATTCCGCCATCCATTGCCATGGTGATGTTCTCTGTTGCCACCAATACTTCGGTTGGCGCACTATTTATGGCGGGAGTTGTACCCGGCCTGATGCTGGCGTTCCTGCTGGGGCTAACCACCTGGTGGCGTGCACGTAAGTTTGGCTATCCGCGCATGCCTAAAGCCACAACCGGTGAGCGCTGGTCTGCATTTCGCCGCTCGGTCTGGGGCCTGATGCTGATCGTGCTGGTGCTGGGCGGGATTTACACCGGTATTTTCACCCCCACCGAAGCCGCCGCCATTGCCGCCGTTTACGCCTTTATCATCGCCGTATTTGTCTACCGCGATTTGCCACTGAGCCGCGTGCCTAAAGTGCTGCTTGATTCCGCCAGCATGAGCGCCATGCTGCTCTACATCATTACCAATGCCGTACTGTTCTCATTTGTAATGACCAACGAAGGCATCCCGCAGGCCATGGCCGATTGGCTACTGGGCATGGGCCTTGGCCCGATTACCTTTTTGCTAGCGGTGAATATTCTGCTGCTCTTGGCCGGTAATGTGATGGAGCCATCGTCCATCATCCTGATCATGGCCCCTATCCTGTTCCCTGTTGCTATCAAGCTGGGGATTGATCCAATTCACTTCGGGATTTTAATCACAGTGAATATGGAAGTCGGCATGTGCCATCCGCCGGTAGGGCTAAATCTTTACGTGGCCTCGGGCATCACCAAAATGGGCATCACCGAGCTCACCATTGCCGTCTGGCCGTGGCTGCTCACCATGCTGGTCTTTTTGCTGCTGGTAACTTATGTGCCTGCTATTTCACTCTGGCTGCCAAGAGCGATGGGGATGATGTAAGCCCTTACTGATGTTCAAACTACACAGGCCCCAGCCTCATTGATAGCGGCTGGGGCCTGTGTTAGTTTTGATCCCCCTTGCCAAAAACGCTCAAATCAGCAAAACCGCCGCCATTGACTGGGTACAAAATACCGACAGCCCGAATGACGGGCTGATTGAAACCGGTAAAAATCGGGTGGATGTGCTATTTAAGCAGGGGCTAAATAACCGGCAAATCAAGGTAATACGCTGCACAAAAACAAACACACGAAATGCTTTTCGGCTTGTTCGTATGTGTTCTCCATATTCTTAAAGAGTAGGTTTTACTGCTGAATATCACTGTAAGTCCGGCAGGCGGCTAGTTGGGTATAATCGTCCCACGATAGATTTTTGGACTCTGCCATGTTGCGTCGCCTTGATTCTCGTTCTGCTGATTTTCAATCACAACTCGCCGCCCTGCTGGCTTTTGAAACCTCGCAAGACCCAGATGTGGATGCCCGGGTTGCGGCCATTCTTGACGATGTAAAAGCACGCGGTGATACGGCCGTGGTGGAATACACCCAGCGCTTTGACGGCGTGGCCGCGCAAACCATGGCCGGACTAGAGCTGACTCAGGCGGAGCTGAAAGCCGCTTTCGAGCGCCTGCCCGATGTGCAAAGAGATGCCCTGGTGGCCGCAGCAGAGCGGGTGCGCAAATATCACGAACACCAGAAAATGGCGTCCTGGCAATACACCGATGAAGATGGCACGGTGCTGGGCCAGCAGGTCACGGCGCTCGATAGAGTCGGGATTTATGTACCGGGTGGTAAGGCCAGCTATCCATCGTCGGTATTAATGAATGCCATTCCCGCCCATGTGGCCGGTGTGGCCGAAATTATCATGGTGGTGCCCACGCCACGCGGCGAACGCAACGATCTGGTCCTGGCCGCAGCCTTCGTGGCCGGTGTAAGCCGGGCATTCTGCATTGGTGGCGCTCAAGCCGTGGGCGCGCTGGCTTTTGGTACCCAAACCGTGCCCGCTGTGGATAAAATTACCGGCCCCGGCAACGCCTATGTGGCCGCCGCCAAGCGCCGTGTATTTGGCATTGTCGGCATTGATATGGTGGCTGGCCCGTCCGAGATTTTGGTGATTTGCGATGGCACTACCGACCCGGACTGGATTGCGATGGATTTATTCAGCCAGGCCGAGCACGATGAAATCGCCCAGGCGATTCTGCTTTGCCCGGATGAGAATTTCATTGGGCAAGTGGCTGCAAGCATCGAAAAGCTACTCCCCAGCATGCCACGCCAGGAAATTATTCGCGCCTCCCTCACTGACCGTGGAGCTTTAATCACGGTAAAGGATCTGCACGAAGCCTGCAAAATTGCCAATTATATTGCGCCGGAGCACCTGGAATTATCTATTGCTACCCCAGAAGTCTACCTACCTGAGCTACATCACGCAGGTGCAATCTTTATCGGCAAGTTCACCAGCGAGTCTTTAGGCGACTATTGCGCCGGGCCAAATCATGTTTTACCCACCGCCCGTACCGCCCGTTTTGCCAGCCCGCTGGGCGTTTATGACTTCCAAAAACGCACCAGCATCATCCAGGTTTCAGAAGCCGGCAGCCAGAAACTGGGCCGCATCGCCAGCACCCTCGCCCACGGCGAAGGGCTCACCGCCCATGCACGATCAGCGGAATATCGTTTGAAGGATTGATGAGTGAGCAAGCTACGGCGGAAAACCTGCCGTAGCTTGAAGCTGAAAACCCAAATCTTGAAACACGGAGAACACGGAGGAAAGCTTTTAGAGTTGAGCTATTTTTTTGAATTTTTGAGTATTTTTAAACTCAGCAATCTAAATTTTCTTCGCTACTCATCGCACAGGGCTTAAATCCTCCCCTTGAAACACGCAAGCTCCGAACAAGCGGGCGAGGTTGCTTTGATCCTGTTTGAGCGAAGCGAGTCCCGCAGCCGCCGCTGTCCGCAGATGAGGGGCCTTCGTGTTTCGTGGGGTCGCCTTCTTTGCTTACTTTCTTGGCGAAGCAAAGAAACAAAGAAAGGAAGGAAGGAAGGAAGGCCCCGCAGTGGCTACCGCTCCTAAACCAACGTGCCGAGGGCACTAGAAATAGGCTTTTGCATCACTTCGCGCTAATTAAATAAAGCCCACCACACAAAAACTCAAACCCTCCCCCTGCAACGCAACATTCAATCCCCCATGTTCACAACAGCTAAGCTAAAATGAATCCCACCAATACCGTGTGCCTTCATCACTTTCAAGCAAAAGAATGACCACTGACCAGACCAAACAATTAATTGAACAACTTGAAATGAAAATCAGCTCATTTCAATATGTACTCGCCTATCGCAATATTTTTGTGATTAGCTTTTTCAGCTCGGGTGAGATTCTGGATCATAATTACCCTTCGCACGAAACAGCCACCCAGCTTGACCATTTCAGCTTCCTGATCGGGCAGGATAATCTGGCGGCAATTAAAGCGCTGATTAAAACCTCGGTTAGCGGCTCGGACGGCTGGAAATTTTTTAACCGTAATTTAAAACTTCATTTATTCCGTGTTAATCAAAGCCTTTGGCATGTCGAAGTTGGCTCTTTAGAAGAAGAAAACGACGCTCATTACCCTAATCCCGATTTTGCAAAATTCTATAGCCTGACTGAAACGCTAACCGAATTCAGAGAATGGCAGGATAGTGGCGAAATTGACGAAGTATTAGAGCGCATCCGCAGCCAGCATTTACCGCAAATACGGCAGGTCAAAGCGACTATTTCCGATCCAATTCTGATTATGTGCCTCGATTTAATCGAAGGTATTGTGGCATCAGCAGTAAATGATAATGGCGAAATTGATACCAGCTTATATGCCCTGCTCACGCCTTCCGAAGTGCAAGTCGCCAAATTTATTAAAGTGGGAATGTCGACCAAAGAAATCGCCCAAAGCTTAAGCGTAGCCTCTAAAACAGTTGAAAATCATAGAAATAGTTTAAGGAATAAACTGGGCATTACCAACAAAGGGATTAATCTGCGTAATTATTTAATTAGTTTATCTTCCTAATAAAACCTAAATTTTCAAACACAGAAAACACGAAGTTTCACTGAAAAAACCAAGAAAGTTAAACTATTTATATTGAAGAATTTTTTCCAACAGCAATCATCGCAAGCCCTGCCACCAATTGACGGCAGGGCTTTTTACTCACACGTTAGCAACGATGCTTATTGGCAAGCTGCGCCTTTAGTCCATACATCGTTAGTACCTGGCTCATTGCCCTGAGTCCACCATTTATTGGTGTACTCGAAGCCCTTGTGTGAAACCTTGGTGCCACCAGCTGCATAAACCTGTGTGGCAGACCATGCAGCAGCAGCGCAGGTGTTGATGCTGCCAGCTTCAAAACTTACAGCAACACTGCGCGGGCCAGTGACATTCACCAGGGTAAATGAGCTACTGATAGCCTGAGCTACACCATCTACGGTAATGCTCTTGATTTTGTAGTTAGCATTTGGAGTGATGGTAAAGACCTGATTGGTTTTTTCACGCACCTGCACCACACCCGACGGGGAAATTACACCGCCTGTACCTGCCGAAGCCGTTACAGAAAAGTAAACCGCAGTCGATGGGTCATCAATCTTCATATCGCTGTAATTGCCGGTTACACCGTAGAAATTCTTAGCCGACAGATCAGAAATCTTAGTATTAAGTAAGCGCAGTGCCTTGGTATCCCCACCATTAGAAGCAGGGTTTAGGGTAAGCACAACATCCGCCCCATCTTGCTTTAAAGCCAGAGCAGCGAATGCATACTGAAATGCAGCCAGGTTAACCGTAGTATTGGCGGCCTTGAAGTAATCAACACTCTTTGTCTGACTCCAGCCCCATGAAGTTGGGTTCAGTAACACAGTGTACTCAAGTGCAAAATAGCTGCCTGCCATATTACTAAACATTTCCGGAGTAACCTGAGCGCGGGTGACACCAGGCAACTCGATCCAGGAATAGATTCCACCATCTGCAGCTTGCGTTCCTACGAACAGGCTGCCATTGTCCTGAAATATTTTCAGGTGCTTAAAGCCAAGACCTGCAGTCCCCTGAATCTGATCCAGGGCAGGGTTAAAGCCCGTCGCAACCTGTTTACCCGACCATGCCAGTTTATATACAGAAGAAACCGCAATAACCGCAGCAGGGTTTGCTTTAACTGCAGCAGCAGAGACCTTTTCCAGCAAAACAGACTGACCGGCAAACTGCAGCAATGCACCGCCAGTACTATCTGTAACGGCTAAAGTTGCCAGCGGATTAGTACCCGTCCAATTGCGTAATACAATTTTATCGTTACCCACCACAAAATCTTTTACTGTGGTTGTGCCACCAGGAAACTGGCTAAGATAAATAGTATTTTTGCCACCACCGGTATAAACCGTGTCATTACCCAGCCCTGCTGACAAAACCTCATCCAGAGGGCCGCCGCTAATAGTGTCGTCACTCGGGGTATCAATTTGCGTATCGTAATTACCAAATTTGTGGATATATGTTGTGACGCAAGTACCTTGCTCGTCGCAAGCCACTTTATTGGTAATTAATAAATCTGCAGCTCCCCAGGCTCCACCCAAGTGAGCTGCAGCTAATAAGCCGGACATGGTGGCCTGAATAGTAATCGGATTACCGTTTTCATCTTTTCCTGGCCAGGTTTTAGCTAAAGCCTGAGCCCAGGTAATATTTGCAGCGGCTAATTTTTCTGACATCACACCATAATTAAAACGCATGGCATCACGAATTACATACTCTTGTTTTGCAGGTACTTTTAAATCTGCAAAGCTATTCACGCCATTTCGGCCAGAGAAAGTACCTTCCCATCGATTATTATGCGTGCCGCGAACTTTATTACCGCCAGAGCCTGGAATCTCGATACTGGCTTCGGTCACGCCATTTGCCCAGGTTGAATCAGGTGCAAAAATATAAAACTTATCTAAATTTTCTGTGACAGAAACATATTTTACCGGCGAGTAATAACCGGTATCAATCATTAATGCTTCACCAAGCTGATAACCAATAAAACCCCATGCATTAAGCGAGCTGTATTGCATGGTTTTAAACATTGCAGCCTGATCAGCTGCATTTGGGTCATAAATAGTATTCAAACCCAATTTGGTAAAATATTGATTGACCGTAGTCGGCTCAATAATCAGGCTACCCGTGGCCGGATCACGGACTGGCAAACCAGGACTGACCACTTTGGCATAGCGCAGAATAGGAGAATTAAAGTTCTGTTTATAAAAATCAGCTTTAGCCGGATCAATACCCGATTCAAAAGCACGCATATTATCAAGGAAATCCTGGAAAGACCCCTTTGTTGCAGCAGGTGCGGCAACTGCAACCATGGGTACAGAAACTAATAAACTAGCTAAAATGGTTAAGCGATGCTTCATTGAATTTTTCATTCGTCTCTCTATTTAGGATAGATGCCATTTAAAAAGCAAAAATTCTTTATATTTTTTGAAAAATCTAATACGCAAATCCAAAATCAGGTTTATTTAATTTATGCACCTCCTTTGATAAAGAAATAAATAATTAAGCCCCACTTATTATGACTATCACCCCCGCATTACTTTGCCGGGGAGAACACATCCCAATAAATCAAACACTCAAACAAGCCCGGGCCGCAGCGCGGGCGCTGCATTCACGGCTACCGTAAGCGCAAACATGGCTGGCGAATTCGGGCACTCTCTCATAAGCATTGCGTAAACCAATCACCACTAATTGCGGGCCAAATTTGGCGGCTAATTCGCCGACGAGCGCTTTAGATGCCGCTTGTTTAAAATCTTCACCTGGCAGCGGGTAGTTTTCGATCACGGCTAAAATCAGCTGATCAGGGGCAGCCTCTACCTTGGCAAGCCAGGCTTTAGATTTAACGTAATCCAGAATATGAAGGCGATTGCCTACCAGAGCAGCGCGCATTTCATCGGCAAAATAATCAAATGCCGGCACTGCCTGATTAGGGCCAATACCGCGAGGATTGACCAGATTGGCATAATCGGCCAGCGGAGTGGTTTGCAGTACATACACTTCTTTATTCGCTGCGATCGGCAAATTACCTGCCGGGTCGGCCAAAACTTTAACCGCCGCAGCAGCTGCAGCCTGCTCTACACTGCGGTTTGCCTGCAGATTAAAATCTTGAAACAGCGGCATGCCTAGCAAACGTGCCAGTTTGAATGCCACAACACGTTCAACAATCAGATTCAGCTCCGCTTCCGGCATACGGCCGTCTTCCACCGCGCTGACAATGGCCCCAATCATGGCCAGCTGGTTTTCAAGATAATTATCGTTGTGATCGTAGTGCTCTTCAGAGAGCATCATCATGTCGATACCGGCTTTAAAGGCAATAATGGCGGCCTCTACCGGCGGGAAATTCTGGCGAATCGCGCCCATATTCATGCTGTCAGAAATCACAATGCCTTTGAAACCCAGCTTTTCACGCAGCACATCCTGCAAAATGGCGCGCGATAAGGTGGCCGGATACACCGCATCAATCTGCGGATAGCAGATATGCGAGGTCATCATCAGCTCAACGCGCGCATCAATGGCAGCTTTAAACGGGGCAAGATCTTCCACCATTAATGTCGCCAGCGATTTATCCACCACAGGGATTTCACGGTGCGTGTCACCCGTGGTATCACCATGCCCGGGGAAATGCTTGGCACAAACGACAATTCCACCATCGTGAGCGCCGTGTACTGCCGCCCCTACCTGCACCGCCACTTGGGCTGGCACTTCACCAAAAGCACGGGTATCAATAATCGGTGAATTAGGAAGCAAATTGACATCAGCACAAGGGCCAAGCACGCAATTAAAACCAGCCGAGCGCATTTCAATGCCAAATACGCTATACATCTGCGCACTCAGCGCAGGATTATCCGCGCTGCCCAATGCCAGATTACCCGGCCCGGTGGTCGATTCAGGCGTCAGCACGCTCCATGCACCTTCCTGATCCACGCCCAAGAGCATCGGCACGCTATCCACTCGCTGATTCGCAATGGCGGCCATCGCCTGAGTCAGCTGACGCGCCTCAGCAAAAGTGGCCGCATTATCTTGGCTTAAATAGCAGCCACCCAGGTTGTAGCGCTCAATCAAAGGACGCGCCGCTTCGGCATCTTTGCCAGGAAAGGCTAAAATAAATAACTGGCCTACTTTTTCTTCCAAAGACCAGCCGCTTATTTTTTGTGCAGCCTGGCTGCGAAACGATTCAAACATGAGAAAACTCCAAATTTAAGCAATAAGGGGCCATAGGCCGTGTAAAACACGGTCTGGCTATAAATAATGATTGGCTAAGTCTTAAACGGACCTACTTATGCAAACACAGAGCACAGAAATCTACTGGTTTTCTCTGTAGAACTCCGTGTTCTCTGTGGTTCAAGATTTGGGTTTTTACGAGATCACACGTAGGCACAAGGACGTACCCACCCTACATATGTTTAACGCTTTTTCTTGCGTAAATTGCCCATGGTCAGGGTCACGGCAAAGATGATAATCAGGCCACGGAAAATCATTTGCTGATCCACATTCAAGCCCATCAATACCAGCCCGTTATTCACCATGCCCATGATCAGCGCGCCGATGATGGAGCCCATTACCGTGCCCTTGCCGCCAAACAGGCTGGTGCCGCCAATAATCACCGCGGCCACCACCATCATCAGATCATTTTCGCCCAAGGTGTAACGGGCACTTTGCAGCCGGCCTGAGTAAAGAATCCCTGCCAGCGCCGCTAAAAACGCATTCAATACCAGCACATAGAGCTTGATGCGATTCACGTTAATACCGGAATACATGGCGGCGATTTTGTTACCACCGCTGGCCAGCACTTCTTTACCAAAGGCGGTGCGGCGCAGCAGTACATGGCCCAAAACGGCAATCAGCACCATCCAGATAAACAACACCGAAACCGGGCCGATATCACCAGAACCAAATACAAAGATAAAGGTTTCATTCTCTACCGGAATTGATTGCAAAGCGGTAATCCAGCGCGTAACGCCAGTGATAATGCCCGCCATTCCTAAAGTCACCAGAAAAGACGGGATGCCGACTTTAGAAACAAACAGGCCATTAATCAGCCCGCACAAAGAGCCGGCCAATAATGCCCCGGTTACCGCCAGCACAATGCCATAAGGCATCAGCATGGCGGCGGTGACTGCAGACAAGGCCACAATTGCGCCGAAAGACAAATCAATCTCTGCAGCCGAAAGCACAAAAGTCATGCCCACCGCCATAATCGAAATCATGGCGGTCTGGCGGGCAATATTCATCAGATTACCCGCTTCTAAAAAGCCTTTGTCGTGCAGGGTAATCGAGAAAAAAACGAAAATACCGATAAAAACCAGATAAATAACCAAGCTTTTCCAGTCTGTCTGGCGGGCAGGCACAACTGCTGCGTCCGCTTTATTTGCCGTGATATCCATACATCCCTCTTAGATAGGAATTAGATTTTTTTGCTGTTTTTCCTGGCCCTACTACCCTGCTTAAACCTGTCGGGCTACGACATTTTGTCCGCCAAAACCCGCGAACCGCCTTACCCAAGCCATGCCTAATCCCCAGCCGCTACTGCACCTCAGCCAGCAAACGCTCTTCTGTTTGCCCTTCTTTAATCTGCCCGGAAATACGCCCTTTGTTGACGATATAGGTGTGATCGCAAAAGCTGGCAATTTCGCTGTACTCGCTGGAAACAAACACCACCGCATTTCCCTGCGCGGCATATTCATTCACGATACGCATGATTTCGTATTTAGAGCTCAGATCGATGCCAAAAGTAGGATCATCCAGCAGCATTACCCGTGCATTGGTGCTCATGCACTTGGCTATCACTACTTTTTGCTGATTGCCACCTGATAAAAATCTTACCACCTGGCCTGGGCCGCTGGTCTTAATGTGTAAGCGTTTAATCAAATGTCCAACCATTTCATTACCAATATTTTCGTTAACAAGTAAGAAATAAGACAACTTTTTAAACAAAGACATTAGCACATTGTCAGCTACACTAAAATCCAAAACCAGCCCCTGGCTGCGCCGATCTTCCGGAACCAGATTAATTCCCAGCTTAATTGCGTCCTTAGGCGTCCTAATATCAACCTTTCGGCCTGAAAGCAAAATCTGCCCGGATTCAATAGCCTCCAGACCAAAAATGGCTTCCAGAATCTCGGTACGCCCACTGCCCAGCAAGCCCGCCAGGCCAACAACCTGCCCCGGATACACCTTAAAAGACACATCAATCAGGGCCGCAGTCCCTATATTGCGTAGCTCCAGCAAAGGTGTTTGCCCGGTATCCACCGCCAGGCGCTGCCAGCTCTCGTTAACCTTACGGTGATGACCCAGCATATCGGCAACTAATTCTTCAATATTTGTGCTGACCACAGCGCTGCTGCGTACCAGAAAACCATCGCGCAGCACGCTCACCGAATCGCAAATCTTGAAAATATCGCGCAAATAATGGGTGATATAGATAATCGAAACGCCCTGCGATTTCAGGGTGTTGACCACCGCAAACAGTTTTTCGATTTCTTTATCCGATAAAGACGCGGTGGGCTCATCCAGAATCAATACTTTGGCGTTTTGCGAAATCGCCTTGGCAATCTCGATAAACTGCTGCTGGCCCATCGTCAGCTCGCCGACCGCCTGCCAAGGGTCGAGCGCAATGCCCATTTTTTCCAGCACTGCCAGCGTGGCTTGCTCCATGGCGCGGTGATCAACCATGCCGCCCCAGCCATTCTGCCAGTTGGCCATAAAAATATTCTCGGCTACGCTCATGGTCGCAACCAGACTTAAATCCTGATAAACCATAACCACACCAGCCTCACGCGCATCACGCGGCGACTGAAAATCAGCCCGCTGGCCAAATAAATCCATCTCGCCGGCATCGCGCTGGTAATAGCCATTTAGCAACTTCATAAAGGTCGATTTACCTGCGCCGTTCTGGCCAACCATCGCATGTACTTCGCCTTGCCGCAGCGTAAAATCAACGCCTTTTAATACGGCATTGCCATCAAACGATTTGGTCAGCCCCCGCGCCTGAATTGCAGCTTCATTCATTTGAGATAAAATTCCTATTGCTTAGCGGGTTTTACCCGCTCTACCGTACAAAACCCGCTTTACAGGGCAGGTAAAACCTGCCGCATACCCTTTATTTTTTTGCTGCCAATGCTTTCAGAACAGCATCGGGCGGCTGACGAAACAAGGCTTTATTCCACTGAGCAGCCAGATTAGCCGAGGTCACCTTAATGGCATCTACGGTGACAAAGGCAGGCGTCGGCTTATTAATCAGCGACAAGGCACCCATGGTGGCCAGCGTTTTACCCATGTCATAAGGTAAATCGCTCACAATCCCCGCCACATTGCCGCCCTTCACCATATCCAGCGCACTGGCCGCGCCCAGATCCATGGTAATAACCTTTACGTCTCTACTGCCAGCAGCACGAATGGCCGCAGTCACGCCTTCGGCAATCGCATCCCAAGGGGCATAAATCGCTTTAACTGTGGGGTTTTGCGTGAGAATGGCAGAAGCAATCACTTCCCCATCATTAGGGTTAGCAATGCCTTTATCAGCCACCACCTTAATATTGGGATACCGTGCCAGCACGGCTTTTACAGCGCCATCACGCTGATTGGTCACATAGTAATTCGCCGCATGGTGCATCACAGCCACATCACCCTTGCCAGCAATACTGTCAGCCATTAGCTCTGCCGCAGCTTTACCCATACCAAACAAATCATCAGTCACAATACCTGCGTAGTCTTTGCCTGCCTTAAACCCCTGAGGTGCATTGCTGATAAACACCAGTTTCACGCCCTGCTCAGTGGCCTGCTTAAAAGCCACCGCGCCGGAAACAGGATCAATTACCAGAGAAATAATAATATTGGGTTTCAGCGCCAGAACGGTTTCAAGATCGGTGCGCTGCTTTTTTGGGTCCATTTCTGCATCGGTAACAGCTACAACTTTAATACCCAATTCATCAAATACCTTTTTGGCGCCCGCAATCAAAGCAGTCGAAAAATCCGACGTGGTATGCATCAGAATCGCCGCTTTGTAATCCTTACCCTTCAGCTGAGCCACATCCTGAGCTGCCAGCTTTACCTGAACATAAGGTGTTGGCGTTTCACCATTTGGCCCCACGGTATGATCCACCGCCCCAAAAGCATTGGCACAGAGCAGGGCAAGCAGCAGACCTTTTAAACTAGCGCGCATTTTTCAACCTTTGGATGTAGGTATTTATAGGTGCAGTATAGGTGTTTTATAGGCATCGTCAATCACCAGAGATGAAAAATATAATTTTTATTGCTATTCATATCTATGCCCTTATTTTAAAAATAAATCAGTAAACACAGTATTTAAATTATCTATTCAAAAATTTAAATTCATGATTTTAAGTAAAAAAATTCCCCTGCCTTGGCAGGGGAATAAAATGCCGATTACCCGGCAGAGGAAAATAAAAGCTTTGAATTACTTAGCAGCAATGCGCTCATTCCATTTTTTAGCTGCTGCATTTAAAGCCTCTTTGGCAGATTTACGGCCTTCGATTGCAGCTTGAACTTCGTCGTTAAACTCTTTATTCATGGTCGTTGCATCTGGCATCAGCGCAGCTGGCAGGGTCAGAGTACGGGCAGCGCCCATTGATTTGGCCGCAGTTGCGCGCGCAACAGCAACCGGATCAATACTAGAGCCTGCTGCAAAGAAATCACTTTCGGCGGCTTTACGAGCAGATGGGAATGTTGTACCTGTCGCCCTGGAGAAGCCTAATTGCTGCTCGCTATTGGTCAGAAACAAGCCCAGTTTTGCAGCAGCTTCCGGGTTTTTGTAACCCTTGGGCTGAACAAAAGACATCAGCCAGGCACCCAGTGCCATTTTGCCCTCACCGGCAGGAAATGCCATAACAGCTGTTTTGTCATAGGCCACTTTACTGCTGTCAGCCAGTTTGCCCAAAGCGGTTGGGCCCGTTGTCATCATCGCAATTTTGCCTGCGCTGTAACCTGCAATTTCCTGCTCGAATTCAAGGCGGAAGCTGTCTTTTGGCAATACGCCTTTCTTATAAAGATCAGCAAATGTTTCCACCGCTTTAATATGCTTAGGGCTATTAAATGCAGCTTTACCATTAGCAAAGATTGGCAATCCCATGTACTGGAACCAAGGAATCATACCGCCATCACCGCTTTTAGTCGCTAATTTAGGCGAGAATGCGGCAACGCCAGTTTTAGCCGTAATGGTGCGGGCAGCAGCCACAAATTCTTCAAAGTTTTTCGGATTTGCCTTGATACCGCTCTTACTTAACAAATCTTTGTTATAAGCAATAACCGACACGGCATTATAAAAAGGATAACCATAAATCTTGCCGTCAACAGTCAGATCCTGCAAAGCGCCAGCCTGGTATTCTGCTTTGTTTTTGCCAATTAACGCATCCAGCGGTTGCAATAAATCCTTATGAGCAAACTCATGAGTCCAGGGTGTATTAAAATTTACCAGAGCCGGTGGGTTACCTGCAGCAATGGCAGCAACCAGCTTAGGCTGAATCTGATCCCAGTTCATATCTACCCAGACAGCTTCCAATTCTGGATTTTCTTTATTAAAGCGCTGAACTGCGTCATTCCAGTATGGAGCAAACTTGGTAACGTTAAATGTCCAGAATTCAACCTTCGTTGTATCTGCAGCATGAGCAAATGTTGAAGACAACATAGCGGCCAGCAATAATGGACGAACCAACTTAAAGCGCTTTGACATGACTCTCTCTCCGGACTTTATGAAGTGGGCTTTTAAACCCCACTATTTTTGGAATACAACGTTTTTTTGACTTGGTTGATTATCATATTTTTAATAAAAAAATATCTTTTTCAGCTCTTTTATAAAAAATCGAATTTTAAAAGTATTCAAACAACAGGCTGGATTTATTGCTAGACAATAGATCTCAATAACTTGGAAAACACACCTATAAATCAATATACCTAGGCAATCAAATGCAAAATGTAGGCATTTTATAGGTGTAAGTCAAGATATTGACAGCTTCGTTGTATTTTTGGCATAAACCATGACTGGAATTAGCCGCCACAACAGATATAGTCCGGGGCGGATACTGCAAACATCGTTTAAGTAACGGAAAAAAGCACACAAAATGGCCAAACGAAGCGAGTACATTGAATATTTATCAGAGCAGCTGGCTGAGCTTGGAACACTGCGTACCAAAGCCATGTTCGGGGGCTATGGAATATATTGTGATGAAATTTTCTTTGCCATCGTGGTGAACGATAATTTGTATATCAAAGCCGATGCCACTTCAAAGGCAGACTTTAGTGATTTGGGCCTAAAACCCTTCACCTATAGCAAAAAAGACGGCTCACAGCAGAGCATGGCTTACTACCCACTGCCAGAAGAAGCACTGGACGACACTCAAACAATGATTTTTTGGGCCAGAAAAGGCATTGCCGCTGCACTACGTAAGCGCTAAAGAAGGCTGCCTCCAAAGATGTAAGCAAAATGGCTACACAACAAAGCCATTCTCATAGACAATCCAAACAGGGCGCACCGAGCATATCGCCATAATAAACAAGTTACACTCAATCTTGATAATGCAGGGCTGCCCGGCAAGATGCCGGCGGGCCATTTTTTAAACTTATCCCTCCTTGATCAAGGCGATAAACATGCGTCAGATTACTGCTTGCCGTAATACTCTGGAAACCCAGATTACCGTCACACTTAATCTTGATGGAACAGGAGTATCAAAATTTGATACCGGCGTACCTTTTTTTGAACACATGCTCGATCAGATTGCCCGCCATGGCTTGTTCGATATCGAAATCAAGGCCGTTGGCGATCTGCACATTGATGCTCACCACACAGTAGAAGACGTAGGCATTACGCTGGGCCAAGCCTTTGCTCAGGCTGTTGGTGATAAAAAAGGTATTCGCCGTTACGGTCACAGCTATGTGCCGCTGGATGAGGCCCTTTCGCGGGTAGTGGTAGATTTATCCGGCCGCCCCTGTCTGGAATACAATGTTGAGTACACCCGCGCCATGATTGGCAACTTTGATGTTGATTTATTTGGTGAGTTTTTCCGCGGCTTTATTAATCACGCCGCCATCAGCCTGCATATTGATAATCTGAAAGGCCAGAATGCTCACCATCAGGCTGAGACTATCTTCAAGGCACTCGGCCGGGCACTGCGGATGGCTGTAGAACGGGATGAGCGCATGGCGGGTATGACCCCTTCGACCAAGGGCACATTGGTCGGCTAATGCCCGGGTTAACCGCTGTTTTCTGGTGGCTCTTGGCAAGTTCGGCATGCACTGCTGATTTGCTCATTAAACGACGCAACCCTATTTCAATGACCTCCATGCTATTAAAAAACACAAATGAGCCCCGGTGGTGAAGATGATATGTGCCGGAGCAGTGCAGCTGTCATCTGCCTGGTTACAGAAAAAATGTGGCTCAACCTTGCAACTATGTCAGTATCAAGCGAATATCAATCACCCGGTCGGTGGCCATGCCGCCCTGATCCAACACTGAAAACACCATGAAAATTGCAGTCGTCGATTATGGAATGGGCAATTTACGCTCGGTTACCAAGGCTTTAGAACACGTTGCAGGCGATCTGGCAGAAATTATACTGACCGCCAATCCTGCCGAGGTGGCTGCAGCCGATAAAGTTGTATTCCCCGGCCAGGGCGCTATGCCCGATTGTATGAAAGAGCTCACCGAGCGCGGCTTAAAACAGGCCGTGCTGGATGCGGCTTACAGCAGGCCCTTTCTGGGAATATGCGTCGGAGCACAGCTTTTGTTTGAGCACAGCGAAGAAGGCGACACTGCTGGCCTTGGCATTTTTAAAGGCAATGTGCGGCGTTTTCCTAAAATGTTTGACACCCATGGCCAAAAATTAAAAGTGCCGCATATGGGCTGGAATGAAATGTTTAAAGTACATGATCATCCGCTCTGTGCGGGTATCAGCGATGCAGAGCGCTTTTATTTTGTGCATAGCTATCATTTTCAGCCGGAAGAGGACATTACCGTATTAGAAAGTGCCTATCCTTATCGCTTTGCAGCAGCAGTAGCAAGGGATAATATTTTTGCAATTCAATGCCATCCTGAAAAAAGCCATCATGCTGGTCTAAGCTTATTAAAGAATTTTGTAAACTGGAATGGCAATACCTAAAAGGCAATAGCATGAAAACGCATTGGAACTACCGCTGTGAAGCCCTAAACACAAGCGTTGATAACCGGTATTCTCAACGTAGCCACGGCCTTTTTATCCGGATAATTCTTATGCAGACCAAGCGGCATGCCTGATTTTTTTAGCTGTATGCTGATTTTTAATCTTTTGGCTCAAGCCAAAAAACAATTTTCTTTCCTCACAAAATAAACCTGACTCCATCATGCTAATTATTCCTGCAATTGATCTAAAAGACGGCCAATGTGTCCGCCTGCGCCAGGGCGAAATGAGCGACGCCACTGTATTTTCTGACGACCCGGCCAGTTTTGTAAGCCATTGGTTAGGCCAGGGCGCACGCCGCATGCACCTTGTCGATCTCAATGGTGCATTTGCTGGCAAACCCAAAAATTTAGCCGCAGTTAAAAACATTCTTAAAGCGATTAATGGCGAAGTGCCAGTGCAATTGGGCGGAGGAATTCGCAGCTTAGAAACGATCGAAATGTATCTAGATGCAGGTATTGATTACGTTATTATCGGCACCGCCGCTATCAAGCAACCAGGCTTTTTACACGAAGCCTGTGATGCTTTCCCCGGCCAGATTATTGTGGGGCTGGATGCCAAAGACGGTTTTGTAGCCACCGATGGCTGGGCAAAGATCACCGATCTGAATGTGATTGATCTGGCCAAACGCTTTGAAGGCTACGGCGTAGAAAGTGTGATTTACACCGATATCGGCCGCGATGGCATGCTCTCCGGTGTGAATATCGAAGCCACGGTAAAGCTGGCCCAGGCACTCACGATTCCCGTGATTGCTTCTGGCGGACTCACTAATCTGGACGACATCAGAAAACTGGCCGAAGTAGAATCAGAAGGAATTGAAGGCGTCATTACCGGCCGTGCCATTTACGAGGGCACGATAGACTTTAAAGCGGCGCAGGAACTGGCCGACGAATTATCTAACTAGAGTAAACCGGAAAAACGATGGCAAAGCGCTCCGTTTTTCTGATGCACCTAAAGCAGCGAGGTGCCCATGTCACAGCCTGAATGGTTTGATTGGGCCCAAAGCGAGCGCAAGGTGAGCGACTATCTGCAAGAGCAGGATCCGCTGCTTTTTACCGCAATCTGTCAGCTGCTTTTTGATTGCAACCCGATGGTAATCCCGCTGATGACAGAACCTCAGGGCTATGCGCCTGAAGTGGGTAGTATCTTGCGCATTCTGCCCCAATGCCAATCCGAAGATGACGTCAGAGAAGTGCTGCATAACGTCTTTATTCAGTGGTTCAGTGCTGAATTTGCGGGTAGCCCTGGTCAATATGGTGAAGCCGCAAATAAGCTATGGGCGCTCTGGGTTAGTCAGCAATCCGAATAAGCCCCCTTTTAAAGAAGCCTTATGTCCCTTGCTAAACGAATTATTCCCTGTCTTGATGTAACCGCTGGCCGTGTTGTAAAAGGCGTTAACTTTGTGGGCCTGCGCGATGCGGGGGATCCGGTTGAAATTGCCAAAAAGTACGATGCCCAGGGTGCAGACGAAATTACCTTTTTAGACATCACGGCTTCATCCGATCAGCGCGATATTATTTTGCATGTGATTGAAGAAGTTGCAGCCCAGGTATTTATTCCGCTGACCGTGGGCGGCGGTGTACGTGTGGTGGATGATATCCGCCGCCTGCTGAACGCCGGTGCCGATAAAGTCAGTATCAACACCACCGCTGTGACTAATCCGCAAATGGTAAAAGACGCGACAGACCGTTTTGGCAGCCAGGCTATTGTGGTGGCCATCGATGCCAAGCAAGTCAGCCTGCCGGGCGAGCCCTTGCGCTGGGAAGTATTTACCCATGGGGGGCGCACCGCCACCGGGCTGGACGCCATTGAATGGGCCACCCGCATGCAAATGCTGGGCGCTGGCGAGATTTTGCTAACCAGCATGGACAGAGACGGCACCAAGATCGGCTTTAATCTGCCGCTCACCCGTGCAGTAAGTGACGCCGTAGATATCCCCGTGATTGCTTCGGGCGGCGTTGGAAATGTACAACATCTGGTTGACGGTGTTATTCAGGGCCACGCCGATGCCGTGCTGGCAGCAAGTATCTTTCACTTTGGCGAATGCACGATCCGCCAGGCCAAAGAAGCTATGCGGGCAGCAGGGATTGAGGTGCGTTTATGAGCTGGCTGGATGAAATAAAGTGGGACGAAAAAGGGCTGGTGCCCGTAATTGCCCAAGATAAAGACAGTGGCCGGGTGCTGATGTTTGCCTATGCCAACCGGGAAGCTGTAGCATTAACAGCCGAAAAAAACACCGCCCATTATTGGACCCGCTCCAGACAAAAGCTCTGGCATAAGGGCGAGGAATCAGGGCATTTTCAGAAAGTATCAGCCATTCAGTTTGATTGCGATGGCGATGTGCTGATTTACCAGATCGAGCAAGTAGGTGGTATTGCCTGCCATACTGGTCGAAAAAGCTGTTTCTTTCGGACACTCATCAATAATGAATGGCAAATCACGGATGAAGTCATAAAA
The DNA here is from genome assembly GCF_003952345.1 of Iodobacter ciconiae. Classification (NCBI taxonomy): domain Bacteria; kingdom Pseudomonadati; phylum Pseudomonadota; class Betaproteobacteria; order Neisseriales; family Chitinibacteraceae; genus Iodobacter; species Iodobacter ciconiae. The sequence continues at coordinate 2,882,819 of NZ_CP034433.1, forward strand.
GATCCGGCAAAGATTTATGGCAACAGCCATTAATTTACATACAAGCAGATCATAGGCAACATGCGCAGCCGTGATCTGCTTAAGAGTTGTAAGAATAGACAATCCGCAAGATTTCCGAAGAATCGCCACGTACTTGTAACCTAATAGCAATATAATCGGGTTCTGAATTGACCCAGGGATATAGATCATGGTTTCCGCAGACATTCTGGAGCGCTTATCAACCATGCTGGCCGGCAGGCATGGTGCAGATCCATCAAGCTCGTATGTAGCCAGGCTGTTTCATAAAGGCACTGACGAAATCTTGAAAAAGGTGGGTGAAGAGGCTGTTGAAACAATTATGGCAGCCAAAGATGGCAATAAGCTGCATCTGGTCCGGGAAGTTGCTGATCTGTGGTTTCATACCCTGGTATTGCTTGAGCATGCAGGATTAAGCCACGAAGACGTGCTGGCAGAATTAGCACGCCGCGAGGGCATTTCAGGAATAGATGAAAAGAACGCCCGTAAGGAGCAATAAAGTGAGCGACTGCCTTTTTTGTAAAATTGCAGCGGGTGAAATCCCGGCAAAGACAATTTATGAAGACGATGATGTTATCGCCTTTCATGATATTCATCCTGCTGCACCGGTTCACTTTTTATTAGTACCAAAAACACATCTGGATTCTTTAGCACACGCCCAAACCCAGCATCAGCCCCTGCTTGGCAAAATGATGCTGCTGACGTCAAAACTGGCAGCAGAGCAAGGTTTAAGCGATGGCTATCGAACCATTATTAACACAGGTCATGGTGGCGGACAGACTTTCTTTCACCTTCATATGCACATTATTGGCGGTAAAACGCTCTCAACAAATATTTCAGAAATCAGCACGCAATAAGCGCGCTATCAGGAGATTACATCATGGGTTCATTCAGCATCTGGCACTGGTTAGTTGTATTGGTCATTGTAGTTCTGGTGTTTGGCACAAAAAAACTGGGCAGCATCGGTAAAGACTTAGGCTCGGCCGTGAAAGGTTTTAAAGATGGTATTAAGGACGGTGAAACACCTGCTGCCAAAACAGAAGATAAACCTGTCGATACTAATAAATCTTAAGGCTGGCCCGTGTTTGATGTAAGTTTTGGCGAGCTAATTATTATTAGTGCCGTCGCCTTAATCGTCATTGGCCCAGAGAAACTACCTAAAGTCGCGCGGACTGCAGGTGCTTTGCTGGGCCGTGCGCAGCGCTTTATCTCGACCGTGAAATCAGATTTAGATAAAGAGTTCCAGCTGGCAGAGCTGGCTAAAGTCGAAGCCGAAATTCGGGCCGAAGCTTCAGCACTCAGCCAGACCATTCACCAGCCCCTGGAAGAAGCAGCCCAGGCCTTGTCGGAGCCCGCTCCAATCCGGGAGATTGAAGTTGCACCGGCCCCTCGGGACGATACTCTGCCCGCAGCACCTCCTTCAGACTCCAGGCCGGATCGGCGTTAAACAATGACGGATAACCTCCAGCCCCTTTTGGTGCATTTAATTGAGCTGCGTACAAGAATCGTACGTATCGCAGCAGTTTTTTTAATTGGATTTATTGCCTGTTTTGCCTTTTCGGAACAGCTTTATGATCTGATGGTAGCACCGCTTACCCATGTTTTACCTCATCAGAAACTGATCACCATCGGTATTGCTTCACCTTTTGTTTTACAGATCAAAATCGCCTCTATGGCGGCCTTTATGCTTACGCTACCCCATACCCTCTATCAAATGTGGGGCTTTATTGCACCAGGCCTGTATACCCATGAAAAAAAACTGATCCTGCCCCTGGTATTCGCCTCCACTCTACTCTTTATGCTGGGCGTTGGTTTTGCCTACTTCCTTGTTTTTGGTGTGGTATTTAAGTTTATTGTTTCAGTAGTACCTGCATCGATGCAATGGCTGCCAGATTCGGGCGAGTACCTCGACTTTGCCATAGGCTTGTTTATCTCGTTTGGTATCACATTTGAAGTTCCTATTCTGGTGATTGTGCTGGTAAGAATGGGCTTTATCAGCATCGCCAAGCTAAAAGAGATCCGCCCCTATGTTATCGTCGGCTCCTTTGTCATCGCAGCCGTTGTGACCCCGCCCGATGTTGTATCCCAATGCCTGCTGGCCATTCCGCTCTGGCTGCTTTTTGAAGCAGGAGTACTCGTCGCAGGCTGGATGTACCGCCCTCCTCAGAAAACCATCGAAAGTGCCCCATGATTCCGCAACTCCGAATATTTCAGACCCTGCTATTTTTGCTTGCCGCAGTCCCCTGCGGCATTCCCTTTCGCTACCAGCCCAACCCGGTGTTTCCATCCGAGCTAGCCGCTCTGGTGCTAGCCGTATTAATGGTGCTGACTGCCACCTTGCTTCCCGGCACCAAAAAATCCAGCCCGCCCTATGCCAGCCTGATCTGGTTCGGTCTGGCGGCAGTGATTGCACTGCAAATCATTCTGATGCCGGTACTGTACTGGTCTGATCGCACCGAGCCGATTCTCTACGCGCTAACCGCAGCATTTTCGGTATGGGCTCTGGCAAGGGCAACAGAGCATTTTGGCAAGATGCAATTGGCTAGCTATTTTGCCTGGGGCCTGCTGGCAGGAGCCATTTTCAATTCTGCAGTATCAGTGCAGCAGGTGATTGAGTTGCTGCAAAATGGCCCGCGACTGATCTTTGGCCATTTGGGACAAAAGAATTTATATGGCCATTATTTAAGTTGGGGGCTGGCAGCAGCAGCATGGCTTGCTGCCGAAAAAGAGCTGCCTAAAGCCTGGTTCTGGCCTGTCGCCATCTGGCTGGCACTCGCCATTGCCTGGAGCGGATCACGCTCCCCATTTATGTATGCCGGTGCATGGCTGGTCTTTGGCTCATTATCAGCCTACCTGGGTAAAGACAGCATACGTCGCTTTGGCTGGCTGCTTGCCATCAGTGCTGCACTGATTATCGTGATGCAATTTGTTGCTCCGTGGATTAACGACATCCTGCAATCACTGCTGCACGCAAAAAATGAAGTCCCCACCGGGCTGGATCGCCTGGATTCGAATGGCTCCCGCCGCCTGGTAGAATGGCAGAAAGCCTGGATCACCTTCCTGGCTCACCCCTGGCTCGGTGTGGGCTGGGCTGCTTATCCGTCACAAAGTATTGCCCTGCAAATCAACCCTGCTTTTGCCATTGTGCAAGAAAGTGTGCTGTTTACTCACGCCCATAATTCACTGCTCAATATCATGGCGGAAACAGGTTTGGCAGGTACGCTGATCATGGCTGGCGGTATCCTATGGATGTTTATCGCCCTGCTGAAACGCGAACATGATCCGGTCAAAATATTTGGTGCCGCACTGGTGATTGTTTCGGTGCTGCATAGCCTGGTTGAATACCCACTCTGGTATTACCACCTGCTTGGACCCTTTGCTCTGGCGCTGTTCTTTATGCGCTCTGATGCGCCGCGCAGGCTGCAATTCCCGGACTGGGCAGCACGGTTTGGCCTTGGTGCCTACGGCGTCGCCGCTCTTGCTACGGCTGTTTTTGGCGGTTTGTTATATATCCAGATTTACCCGATTATGGATCCATCTGACAAACCTGCTGACAATGCAGGTCGAATTAAAACATTGCAGGAGTTAAAGAAAAATCCGCTGATTGATTTTTACGCAGATTTTGCACTGTCCAATTACATCGTGGCCAGCAGGCAGGATATGCCCTGGAAACTGCAGATTTTAGACAGGCTCAATCAGGTACGCCCCTACCCAAGCCAGCTTAGCGATCAGGCTATTATGGAGGCGCTGCGCGGCAATACCAGTAAAGCCCACCAGCTGATGCGCCAGGCCGCATTTTCCTATCCGGAAAGCCTGAATTACTTTAACGAAACCATTCAGGAATTCAAAGAACCGGAAGTGCGTGCATTAATCAAAGAAGTCGAAGATGCAGAGCAACTATTTGGAAAAACACACAAATAGTTGTCCGCATCAAAATATAAAATAGCGTTCTTCTTAAGCCACACTAATCAGCGAGGGGTTGGGGAATATATTCCTCAATCACCTCTCTGACTCCATCCATTATTGTTTGCTTCACATTTTCATAAACCCAGAAAGGCCTCTTTATGAAAAACGTTTGCTCATCAATATAATGGGTGGCCCGCCTGAAAGAAGCACTGCCAAAGTGAAGCTCGGCCTCGGAAATATTCGCAAATTCCCGATATTTAACGGCTCTGTCTTGGTAAAGATCTGAAGTATTAAACCCCTCTTTAAATCTTCTTATCCATTCGTCTTTTGTCAGAACCAAAGCAGACCTTACACCTCCTTGTGTCTGCTCAATAAAGTCATACTGACTCCCGGTCAAATCAACAATGTAATCACGGCTATTTTTTGTAATTACACAAAAAAAGTGATTCTCCGGCAAACTATCATCAATATGTTCCCAGCAAAGGGTTGCCCCCACGCGTACAGAATATCCCTTCTTCTTTAAAATTGGCGCCATACTTGTGACTGAATTAAAACACTCATCAAATGGATCAATAATATAATCTTTTATCTGATACAAAACATCATCAGCCATGATTAATGCTTCCAGATTTTTTATAACAGTGACATCCACAGCAGATGTTACTGTCTCCGCTATTAATATTTTTTCTATTTTTACCGAAATAGAGGCCAGACTAATTTTTTCTGCGGCCTTCTCAATTATATTTTTAAATCTGGCTTTTCCAATAGTATTGACAACTTCAGCGCCTAATTTTGCTGCCGCAGCACCGGCCAGAACAATTGAAATTATTTTTAGAGCATCAGTAGCAAAAGCTAATTTATCCTCATCACGATCTGCTATTTGAGCCTGAATAATGGAAGGAATTGAAGCCATTGAATCAATAATAAGACCAATAAAACCAAATGGCAATGCAGCAACAGACATCGCAGTAAAGATAGCCTTTGTCCATGACATCCAGTACGTTGTACTAATTTCAAGGTCAGATCTTGACAGGTAATCCATATCTTCCAGATTGTTATCAACAATATTTTTATATAAATAATCCAAAGTGCAAATTACATCGTCTTCAGTAATTTCAAGCTTTACTTTCTCTAACTCTGAAGAATAAAAACCATTCATTGTCAAAATATATTTACGACGTCTTTTTGGATATATATTTCTCTGTGAAAATAACACATGCATTTTAATGTAAATTAAAAAATCATTATTAATATCGCCTAGATCTGTACCATCATCTTCATTCAAAACCTCATTTGCTTCCTTCCAACTTTCAAACCTGTATTCTTTTCCATCTATTAACGATTTAAATTCCAATCCTTCTTTAATTTTTCTTACAAGCAGCCCAGTTGTCACACGCCCTTCAAAATGGACTACCTTATATTCATCAAGTTCAGCTAAAATAATTCCGTTTACACGGTCAGCAATCATTTTCTTGAATCTACTTCGAAACGTATCATTTTTCAGTGTTTCAACAAAATAGCTCTGATACTCTATAGAAATATCCATATTAGATAAAATATTTAATTCACCAGCATGATAACCTGCTGCCCAAGGTGCAATATCAGACAATGTAACCAGCGAATCTTTTGCAGCCTCGTAACGGTGATAGCCACTCATAAATTCTCTTATAGTATATTCTTTAAAAAAATAACGATTTTTATCTGAACTCTTTTTTCTCTCCTCCCAATGATTATCTTTTTTTAATGAATCAGGCAATGCTGTGTATATAGGGTTTTCAACAACCATTAATACATCAGTATTTTCAAAATAGACCCTCACCCTATCATAAAGGCTGGCATTTTTATTTTCAACCAACTCATAAAGACGCTTCTCCATAAAACCAATAGGGTGTAGCAAATCGAATAAAGTTTCATCATCTTCATAATTACTTAACAGCTCTTCAAAAACCTCATTTAAATGATAGCCAGCAATATATGTTTCCAACCCTAATCTAAAACGGCGATCTGACAACAATACCTCTAGGCGTTTACTAATTGCGATGGCAACACCTGTTAGAATTTTCCCTCCTGTTTCAAGATCATAAATATCTATATTATATTTATCATTTTTATGGTCAAAAAATGAGATAAATTTTGCAACTTTATTGCAATCATTCAACGCATCAATCATTTCAAAATAAATTTTTTCTACTTTATAAACTGACGAATCACCTAATGCTAGAACTATTGACATTAAATCGAAACAGCTAGATAAAATATTTTTTTGATAACCTATAACCTTTTCTTTAATAAAACGCCTAGGGAATTTACTTAAAATACGTATTAAATAATCAGAGTATGCACTATTACTACATTCTTCTATTTTCTTTTCCACTAAATCAGAATAATCATCATTTACTTCTATAAAAATATTTTCAGAGATATCACAAGCCGGTTTTTTTTTAAAATCAATCTTTTCTTCATTAGATACAGAAGGAAAAAAATTTGTATTTATATCCTGACTTAAAGTTTTTGGCATTATTTTATTCCCATAAATAGAGCTAATAATAAAATTTTGCCTGTGCAATAAGCCAGCGGACATTTAAGTCATATGCATACAGCGAATCCCCTTCAACACAAATACTATTCTCATAAAGGGAAGTTGCTTATTTTTGGCAAAGATGTACCCCTATACTACCGCCCAAACAATTCAAAATATGTAAGGTATAAAGCATATGATAATGAAAATTAATCAATAAATCATACGTTAAACTTACTTAATGAGTAAATTTAACGCAAAAAAAGAAGAGGTACACACCTACAGATGAGGGCTTCTTATCAGAATGGATATACGAAATACTATTTATCTATTCAGGTTTAATGAGTAAATAATATTTGTATAAAGGAAGCGTTAATTGAAGTGACCATTCCCGAGTGCTTTTGGGACGCTGAATTTCCAGCTACACAAGCACAGCAGAACAAACTGAATCTTTCTTAACAAAAGTAACTTTTGTTAAGAAAATCCATAGGCAGATCAGTGTTATTTACACGGCAAGAGCATGAATAAAAAACTCACGATTGCCATCGCCGCCTGTGATGGGGCTGGTGAAGTAATTTTGGACTGTAAATCCAGCCGCAATGGCGGCTGTTTTTATTTTGTCTTCAACTTGAACATAAAGACTTTCATCTTTAACAATGCCGCCACGGGCAATGCCGGCTTTGCCTACTTCAAACTGAGGCTTCACCAAAAACAGCAGCGTAGCCTGCGGCTGCAGCATGGCGCGCAGAGCAGGCAAAATAAGGGTAAGCGAGATAAACGACACATCTCCCACAATCAGCTGCAGCGGCCCGTCCTGCACCCCGGCAATCAGCTCTGGCACCAGATGGCGGGCATTAACACCTTCAAACTGCACCACTCTGGCATCATTAAGCAGCCTTGGGTGAAGCTGGCCGTGGCCTACTTCCACACCAATCACTTTGCGTGCACCTGCCTGCAACAGGCAATCGGTAAAGCCGCCGGTAGAAATCCCCACATCCAGCACCTGCCAGCCCGCCACATCCAATCCGGCCTGCGCTAATGCCCCCGCCAGCTTAAACCCGCCACGGGAAACAAAACGATCACTCTCGTCACGAGCCACCGAGAGGGGCTGATCTTTATCCAGCTTAAGGCTAGCCTTGCTTAGCACCTTGCCAGCGCAGCTCACCCGGCCAGCAGCGATCATGCCTTGCGCAGCAGTGCGGGAAGGGGCCAGCCCCTGCTCTACCAATAGAACATCAACACGCAACATTAATGTACCGATTTCTTTTGGCAATCTTTAGCAACAACAACGGCATTACGCTCTAAAAAACTATTACTGCCCTTGGTCCACCACAGCCACTGGCCATCCCCCCATGCCGCACCACTGGCCGTACGCTGCTCATCCAGATCGTAAATCCGGCCATCAAAACGTAAACGCACCTGCGCCATATCGGCACTTGAGGTAACGTAAAACGACTTGCCACTTTTGCATTGATAGGGGCCGGTTATTTCATTGGGCGTAGCGTAAGCCATGCCGCTGAGCAAAACAAAGACCAGTGCGCGCAGCATTAGAATTTCTCCGTAGCCGATAAATAGCGCCATTTACCCGGCGGTAAATCACCCAGCAGTACGCGCCCAATACGAATACGCTTTAAGCCAACGACTTCCAGACCAACTAATTCGCACATACGGCGAATCTGGCGCTTTTTACCTTCACGTAGAATAAAGCGCAGCTGATTTTCATTTTGCCAGCTGACGCGAGCGGGTTTCAGCGCTTTCCCATCCAGGCTCAAACCATGATTAAGCTTTTTCATACCATCGCTGCTTAGCTGCCCGGAAACACGCACCAGATATTCTTTTTCAACATTCGAGTTTTCGCCAATCAGTGTCTTGGCCACCACGCCGTCCTGTGTCAGTACCAAAAGACCTACCGAATCGATATCCAGACGCCCTGCAGGAGCCAGATCACGCATATGCGGCGGTACAAAGCGAATACCGCTGGTATCCCCTTCCCAGTGATTATCCGGCACCACCAGCGCAACAGCGGGGGTATAGCCTTTTTCCGCCTGCCCGGACACATAGCCCACCGGCTTATTCACAAGAATGGTCACTCGCCCGGCCTGGGTGGCCTTAGCTGCAGGCTCCAGGCTCACCACCTGGCTCGGCAAAACTTTGCTGCCCAATACATCCACCACCACGCCATCGACCTTTACCCAGCCCTTGGCAATATATTCATCGGCCTCACGGCGCGAGCAAAGGCCCAGTTCGGCTAAGCGCTTTGATAAGCGTAATTCTTCCATAAACCCTTTATCCTTTCATTCTACTAACCCGCCTGGCTAAAATACCCGGCAGGCAAGCTTTGACTTTAATGGCTGCAATGATGAAACAATTCATTGCAGTCAAAGCCAATGAATCACAGTACTCAACGTTAACAGAAGCCATTAAGATACAGAACTGACCATTTTCGCACGAGAGAGCCCTTCCCATGGAATATCTTGCTGTAAAACATTTGCATATGCTGCTTATTACCCTGTCGCTGGGGCTATTTCTGCTGCGGGGAGGATTAATGCTGGCTGAATCGCCACGCTTGCAGCAGCGTTTTTTCCGTATTACACCGCATATCATTGATACAGCACTTTTGATCAGCGGTATCAGCCTGGCAATGATATATCCCGGCCCCAAAACATGGCTGGCAGCCAAGATAGCCGGGCTGCTGCTTTATATTATTCTTGGAACGATCGCGCTTAAACGGGGCAGAACCAAAACCATCCGCAGCGGCGCCCTGATCGCTTCAGTGCTAGTCTTTGCCTATATGATTGGCGTGGCATTCAGTAAAAGTGCTTTGCTGGGATTAATTTAATTCAGGCAATAAATGCCCTTACCAAAGGCTCTTGGTAAATCGCAGCTTAAAAGCCTGGTGTGCTCAATTTGCTTTATACCAGGATCCTAGATTGCAGGAATGAGTGTGAGATGCCGCGATCAACCCAACCGGTTATCAGAATCAAAGCATGCTGTAACCGCCTGCGCTGCCTCATGCTCCGAGGACAAAAAACGGGGCTGCGATTTCCGTGCCCCGTTCTGTCTTTAGCGTTTGCCCCTAAATCATTTTATCCAATGTCATAGGGTGGCATTAAATTATATGGCTGGCCTGCCAATGCCCCGATTTGCCACCTTGTTTCTCCAGCAAACGAATCTGCGACATAATCATGCCGCGATCTACAGCCTTGCACATATCGTAAATGGTAAGAAGTGCAATATTGAGTGCCGTCAGCGCCTCCATTTCTACCCCTGTGCGCCCGACCGTTTCAGCCGTCACCTCGCAGCGAACCAGGCTACCTGCCCGATCAATAATAAAATCAACGCTCACACTGGTCAGCGGAACCGGATGACAAAGCGGGATTAAATCTGCAGTACGTTTAGACGCCATAATGGCCGCAATTCTGGCCACTCCCAAGACATCGCCTTTTTTATGACTACCTGTTTCAATTAAGTGCAAGGTGGTAGGCAGCATACGGATTTCACCTACAGCACGGGCTACGCGATGGCTGTCTACCTTGCTGCCCACATCCACCATATGTGCTTCGCCATTAGCATTAAAATGTGTCAGGCCCGATGCCGGGGCTTCTTGTGTTTGATCAGTTGCTCGATAAGGCATAGGAATAGTGTCGACTCCGGACAAACGGGCCGCACACACAGCCAGATCATCTTGGGTATTTAAATTTGGAAAAGCCAGCTCTGGGAAATCAACATACTGCTGCTTCAGACTTTCCTGCCAGGCAGATAATTTAAGTTCTTGCCGGGATAATCTATCCATTAAAGAAGCCAAAACCTCATGCCTCAGCATACAGATTGTCGGATGAATTTGCCCATCCGGGGTGCGGGCAACCACAACCTCTGTTTCACCCTGCTCTAACTGTGCCAGTAGTTTTTCAACCAGATCGGCGGGTAAAAAAGGTACGTCACAGGGAAGAACCAGCAGGTATTGTGAAGGAGAAGCCAGTAAAGCGGAATGAATGCCAGCTAAAGGGCCGGGGTGACCAGGATAAACATCTCGTAAAACGGGCGAGCCAAAGCGGGCGTAATCAGGCAAATTGCGATTGGCCGAGATCAGAATATGATCCACAAGCCGGGTCTGCCGGGATAAGGCCTCCAAACTCCATTCAACCAGAGGTTTGCCGGAAAGCTCCACCAGGCCTTTATCACGCCCTCCCATGCGACGCCCTTCACCACCTGCCAGAATGACCGCATCCAAAATCATCTTAAACCACCTTCAAGTACTGCCAGCGATCAAGCGCGCTCTGGTCGCTCTCTCGTGCATCTACCCATTGCAGGCAAGCACCATTTCCTTCTTTTTTCCAGAAAGGCGCCTGAGTTTTTAGAAAATCCATAATAAAGGCATTTGATTCATAAGCAGCCAGGCGGTGAGCCGAAGCAGTCAGCACCAGCACAATTTGTTCCGCCGCCTGCAAATCACCCACCCGGTGGATGACAGTCACGGCTTGCAAGGGCCAGTAGCCACATGCTTGATCGACAATACCTGCCAGCGATTTTTCTGTCATACCCGGATAATGCTCAAGGCTCATCGCAGTAACGCTTTGATCCAGATCCCTCACCCGCCCAACAAAAGCAACAACCGCCCCCACTGCCGCATTGCCATCAAAGCGGGCATATTCTGCAGCAAAATCAAAATCTGCACTTTGTACCTGGATCCGGATATCGGCCATTATCCCCCCGTCACCGGTGGAAAAATCGCCACTTCGGCCTCCACAGGAATCTTATCTTCCAGACTCGCCATTTCCTGATTAATCGCGACACGAAACACCTTGCCTGCCGACAGCTCATCAGCCCAAACACCACCACGTGCTGCTAAAACAGTAATCAACTCGGCAATTGTTGCAGGTGCAGACAGCACTTCCTCACTACAACCAAAAACATCCCGTAACCGGGCAAAATATAAAACACGAATCATTGATTTTTGCCTAAAGAACAAGCACTTTGTTTAAATGGAAATATTTCTAAAAACCGTAGCAGACTAATAATCTGAATTAATCAACAAGCCTCTGATTAAACAGTAATCTCCAGGTATTTCTGCCAGATTTCTGTTAGAAATCCAGCATCAATACAGGACACTCGCCTGAGCGGAAATAGCAGAATTTTTAAATAAATACCTCAAAAAAACCGTACATTTTTTATGTATTTATCATTAATCACTCAATAAACCAAATGTTTTTTTAGCCAGTTTCCCTACGGCAGCCAAGGGGTCTTGGCGGATTGCTCGCTCTTCTTCGGCAATCACCAGATAGAGGCCATCCAGTGCTTTACGTGTTACGTATTGCTCTACTGTCGAATCTTCCGCTTTAACCATCCCAAAACCAGCGGCTTTACCCGCCAGGCGATTATATTGCTCAGCTAATTGCAACTTTGAAGTAGTTTGCCTCACTACTGGTAAAAATTGCTCTGTAAGCGGCGCCTGGCTTGCCTGTTTGAAATATTGTGTAGCCGCATCATCACTGCCAAGCAGAATATTCTTTGCGTCCTGCACACTCATTTTCTTAATCGCGTTAATCAGCAATTGCTTGGCCCTTGGCACGGCGGCTTCTGCAGCCCGATTCATTGACGTTTGTAATTCATCCAGGGGCTGCCCCATACCCAAAGTACGTAGTACGGGTTCAGCCTTTCGCATTGCATCTGGCAGCGGAATCCTTACTTTATCATTGGCAAGAAAACCATCTGTTTTACTCAGCTGCAAGCTTGCGTTGATCACGCCCTGCAGCAGCGCTTCTTTTAAACCACCTAAGGCATCACGCTCAGAAAGTAAATCAAACCCGCTTGCAAAAACAGGTAATGCAATAATGCAAAGTAAGCTAAGCAATAGGCTGCGCCGAATGTTTGCTTTCATATTGTTATTCCATAATTAACTCAAGTCTTACTTAAATCCAATCAATTACAGCATAGCATTAATTAACTCATTCAATGCATGCTGCATAGGGAATAAAAGTAACCGTATCACCAAGGCTAATTGTTTCACCTATAGCAATATCTACCAGGCCTGTCGCCCAAACCAGAGAGGTTAATACCCCCGAGCCCTGATGTGGATAAATCTCCACCTGCCCGGCCGAATTTAATCGGCCACGCAAAAACTCACGGCGATGACCTGCTTTTTTCCATTCAAACGCGGCGCTTAGCTTAAAGCGGGGAGGAGCTGTATTCAGGCTCCCCATGCGGGCTAATAAAAATGGGCGCACCAGTAATAAAAAGGTAACGAAACTGGAAACAGGATTACCCGGTAAGCCAATAAAATCACACCCGGCAATTTGCCCATATGCAAAAGGCTTTCCCGGTTTAATTGCGATTTTCCATAAATTTAAACTGCCCAGCTGCTCTACAGCGGCTTTAACATGATCTTCTTCGCCTACCGACACCCCTCCCGAAGTGATCAGAACATCATGCTCCTGAGCCGCCTGCCACAAAACATCCTTGGTTAACTTGGCGTCATCAGGAACAATACCCAGGTCAGTGACCGTGTAATCCTCCAATAAAGCCGTAATGGCATAGCGATTAGAGTTATAAATTTTCCCGGCGGTCAGCGGCTGCCCTGGCTCCACCAGCTCGTCTCCCGTCGAAAGCAAGGCAATCTTTAGCGGCCGCTTTACCAGCAGTTTTTCCATACCAATGGACGCTGCTAAACCAATTGCGGCGGCACTTAAACGTGTTCCGGCGGGCAAAATCACAGCACCGGCCTGAATATCCTCACCCCGCAGGCGAATATTGGCACCCGGCTTTACCTTTTGAGTGATATAAACCCGTCCCTCTTCACAGCGACAACTCTCTTGCATCACCACCACATTGGCGCCAGCAGGAATAGGTGCTCCGGTAAAAATTCTGGCCGCATCCCCAAAGCCAAGCGCCTGCCCTACTTCACCTGCAGCAATCCTCTGCACCAGCGCAAAATGTTCAGGCCAAATTTCACCCACATTCAGGGCATAACCATCCATGCCACTGTTATCAAAGGCGGGCACTGCAATCTGTGAAACCACATCTTCAGCCAGAATACGGCCTTTAGCCTGATTTAAAACCAACGTTTCAACGGCAGGTGAAACACGGGCCTGAGCCAGTAATTGGGATAAAGCATGATCAAAATCCAGCATGGCAACTCGCAGCAATAAATGCTGCAATCTCTGCAGCTTGGTTAAGATCGAAAACAGGCAGAGAACTATCCGGCGAACAATCACTGGCAATCGCAATAATGTGCGGGTCCTCTATGGCAGGGTAATCAGTACGACGCACTTCTATTTTGGGAATAGCAGCCATTTTAAAGCCTTCAACCAAAACAAGATCCACCGGTACCAGGCGAGCCAGCAGCTCAGTAAGTGGCTGATCCCCATCATGCAGCAAAGCAAAACCCTGAGGCGAGGCCAACAATACTTCACCTGCACCCGCAGCACGAAAACGTGAAGTGTCTTTGCCTGCCGGCTCAAATTGCACATGATGGTGGGTATGCTTGATGACGCTAACCAAAATCCCCAGCGCAGCCAATTCTGGCAATAGCTTTTCAATCAGAGTGGTTTTGCCACAGCCCGACCAGCCGGCGATTCCCAAGACGTACGGAATATGCGTTTTAATAGCAACCAATTAAATCTCGATTAAAAAATCCTGGGAGGGCAAAGCACTTACCAGCGGTTGAAATTGCCCGCTTTCTCTATTAAAGCCAAGTAAGGCGCCGTGTTCAAAATCAAAAAACCAGCCATGCAAACTAAGAGCGTCCATACCTAAGCGCGCCTTAATCCATGGAAAAGTTTCCAGATTATTTAAAGAATCCCGAATGGCTTCCAGCTCACAAGCACGGTAACGGGCCGCCTGATCACCATCTGGCAACTGCTGTAAAACACGCTCTTTTGCTTTGCTGGCGATATGAATCCAGCGCCCCAAGAAATCATCTTTATCAACAATATCCGCACTATCCATCAACGCTTTAATCCCGCCACAGTGACTATGCCCCAGCACAACAATACGGCTCACATTAAGCACAGTAACAGCGTATTGCAATGCTGCAGATACCCCTTGATTGGTAGTCCCCTGCTCAAAAGGAGGAACCAGATTAGCCACATTGCGAATAATAAACATCTCGCCAGGCGCGCATTGGGTCAAAATAGCAGGGTCAACCCGGGAATCACAGCAGCCTATCAACACGGTCGTTGGTGTCTGGCCTGCACGTAAACGGTCAAACAAAGCGGTTTCGCCAGCAAAATACTGCTGCTGGAAATCGCGAAAACCTTCAATAAACTGATGCAAATCGGCCATAAGGGTTAACCCGTAAAAGAGACGGGCTGATTATCCACCACTCTGAGCTATAAATCGCATTTCCCTGTAAAAATTACATAGAAAATTTGTCAGCTTATGCTCTTTTTATGGATCATCCTCCACTCAAAGCACGTATATATCTGCATCCAAATTGAAAATGGCCAGCATTGCCGGCCATTGATGACTTACACCAAAGCAAACCTAAAAACTATGCCGCCGCCGGCTCTGCAGCTGGCAAAGTGTAACCTTCGATTTTGGCAGCATTCACTAGCGTTTGCAGGTACTGATTCATGGCACGGCGAGTAGCAATATTGCTTAAAAACTCAGCCAGCTTTTCTTTTACTTCGTCAAAAGCAACGGTCGCACCAGCCACTTTCTCGCCCGCACGAATAATATGTAAACCAAACTGAGTTTCTACCAAATCGGCAGCAACTTCACCCGCGTTCAGGCTAAACACAGCATGTTCAAATTCCGGCACCATCTGACCGCGACCAAACTGGCCAAGATCACCGCCCTGCTGGCCTGACGGGCAAGCGGAATGTTCACGGGCCAGCTCTGCAAATTTTCCCGGATTTGCTTTTACGTCAGCTAATACTGCACTAGCCGTTTCACGAATGGCATCCAAAGATACCTCATCACTAGGCTTGAATAAAATATGGCTGCCTTCAACCATTTCGCCACGCACAAAAGATTGCGGATTATTGTCGTAATACTCCTGACAAGCTACCTCATCTGCATCGGTTATTTTGACTTCTGTTTGCAGCAGTAAACCGATGGTTTCTTCCGGAGTAGCGGCCTCAATCGTCAAAGAAGCGGCACGTTGCAACAAGAGTTCACGCAAAATCAACTCTTGAATCGTTGCATCCAACATAGATGGCGCATCTTGATGGTGCTGACTTTCGGCCTCAATCATTGCATCGGTAATTTCAACGCCATTAACAGTGATACTCATCATATTCCTTGAAGGCTGGTTAAGAAACTGAAATGGGGGCTGAATTCGCAATTTCCAGCCCCCTGATCAAATTCCTTTCCTGCCTTTAAGCTGCACTTGATCGTCATTAAAAAAGCCCTACATGCAGCTCATCAAACCAGTTAATAAAGCGCTCAACATCCTCCCCCACATACACCGATCCATGTTGCGGGCAGATCATATCGATTTTCAAACTGGCGGCTTTTTCACACCACACTCGCTTCGCGCTGTTTGATCCCATCCAGCGCTTATGAAACCCTTCGGCAAATCGAATATGACGGTCAAAATCGCTGACAAATAAATCACTATTACTCTCTGGCAGCAACGCTGCACCTACATCTCCTGAAAATAAAATCTGTGCCTTAAGATCATAAAGATGAAAATTACCCGAAGAATGCAAATAATGGGCAGGAATGGCACTCAAATGCGCACTACCCACCACAATTTCACTCCCCTGATCGGGAATAGACATCATGGTATTCGCCGAGCCACCAAAATGGGGAACAAAAGATGCCCATAAACCAGAGATATGGCATTTCATTTCCGGATTAAACTCTAACCACAGTGCCAAAGAAGAAATTACATCAGGATCCTGATGTGATGAGAAAATACTATGAATGAGCCGAGGATCAATCACCGTACTCACTGCCGAAAACACGGCGGGAAAAACCTCCAGCCCCCCGGGGTCGGTAATAAGAGCTTCACAACCATTGCTGATCACGTATTCGTTGGTATCGATTAAATGACTGGGGCGATCTGGATCACGCGAAATAGCAAACCAGCGATGATCATCCTGCTCAAATAATATTTGTGCTTTTTTCATCTCATCTTCCCTGAAATACGTCGTAGTTCTTCCAGCCTGGGCACAATAGAATCCACTTTTCTAGCGAAATCATTCGATAATTCGGCCAATACATTGGAATGCTCACCCGAATAAGCAGATTCGATCCGGGCTGCCCGTGCAATCACCACTCCAAATACACAAGCTTGATAAGCTTCATCGACATATTCAACAAGGCGCTGATGTACCACACGTAAGCGTTCGGAATAATCATCGGCGGCCTTACGGTTACGTCGCAGCGTTTCTGCGAGATATGTGGCATTTTCAGCAGAGAGCCCCGAAGTCTGAGCCAGCATCTGGTTGCGCCGCTCTTGTGTCATGCTGTGCGACGACTCAGCCAGCATATCCTGGCTTGCATTACTCAACCGGCTCATGCTGCCTTGCAATTGCAAAGATAGCTCACGTAATTCGCCCGAAATGATTCCAAACCCCCGGGCCATCCGCCCAGCCCTTTTGGCCAGTAAAATAGCATTTAAGCCCATTAAATTAATTTCAAAGCAATTCCAAATCACCATCTTGATATTTTCATTAATTAAAACTGTGTTTTGCAATTCAGCAGCGATATCCGCCATGAGCCAATCTCCGCACTGCCCGTCCCTAATAACGAGCCATTTCTTTATAGATCACTAAGTCGTTGGAAAGAAGAGCGAGTGCTAATCAATATAAAAACTGACAAACAACATAAGATCAGCCAAGCTCTATTTATATTTGATTCACAGCTGGGTTAGCTACCATTTTGGAGATGAACCTATAAATTAAAATGGCTAAACATGCAGTTTATTAAACAGGCAGCAGTATCAGACAAAAAAAATGGGCCTTCCGAAGAAGGCCCATTTTTTATAAAGAAAAGACGAAAATACCTAGCCTCATCTTACTTTTCAATCAAAAAATTAGTAGGCTTTACCACTTGTTACTTTCTCTGCCTTAATTTTCCACTGCCCGCCCTGCTTTACCATTTCCAAAGTTTTATGCACCGCATCGGTGTAATCCTTAGACTTATAACTTTGCTCAAAGCTGGCTTCAGCCTGGGTTTCATTAATTTGCTTCAGCTGCATTTTATCCAGCGTAATACTCAGATTGCCCTGTTTAGCGATGCGGCTACGGCGAAATTCTTTCCATTTATCAACACTCATGCCATTGCTTGGCACAAAGCTGTTTGCATAAAACACCAGGTAATCATCAACCCGTTTCTCTGCCCATGCTTTCGACCATTTATCTACCAGATCATTACCAAACTGCACCAGATCTTTGTTAACGGGCGCACTGAGCGCCTCAGGTACCGCAATAGGTGCTAAAGGCGGACGATTAGCCATTACGCCCTCCCTATCCATCACATATGCCTCTGGCATCTCTGCACTACAACGAATACGCTCATCATCCAGCTGACTATCGTCCAGATCTTCCGGTACAGCAGCCTCAAGCGGAGCAAGTTTCAGAGCAGCAAGAATCTGGTGAGTCTGAGTTAAAACGCCCGCTTCCGAAGTTTTTAAATCGTAAACGGCAGCAACAACCGCACGCTTGGCTGTAAATAATTCGTTTTCAGTATCTAAAAGATCCAGCAAAGTGCGCTGACCAATATCAAACTGCTTACGATAGGCATCGCGAGATTTCTCAGTAGAAAGTTGGTGCTGATCAAGGAACTTCATTTGTTCATTCAGCCGGCGTACGTCATTCCAGGCAATTTGCGTAGTTTGGCGAATATCACGACAGGTTTTATCACGTAACTCATAAGCAGAGTTCAGCTTTTCTACCGCGCCACGTATACGTGCGCTGTCACGGCCTCCACTAAATAAGTTGTAATTTAAATTGAGCTGAATCGTACGGTCCTGAAAAGTACCGCTGATATTGTCCCGATCGCGATCAATAGCCTGCCTTGCAACAAGCTCCAGCTTGGGATAATTATTGGATTTACGTGTTTCAGCGTCACTGCGTGCAGAACGGATGTTAGATACAGCAGCCAGAAAACTAGGATTCTGCTTCAAAGCCGTTGCTAAAACAGCACTGCCTTCCTTAGGCAGCGCTGCTCGAAGATCCTGAGCAGGAGCCAAAGTTGCAGCAGGTGCTTCGCCCACAATACGCTGAAAACGTGCAGATACATCGTGTAAATTTGATAAATCTGTCAACCAGTTAGACTCGGCCAAAGCCAAGCGCCCTGAAGCCTGCTCCAGATCGACCCGGCGACCAACACCCGCTTTAACCCGCTCTTCGATCTGGCCTAGAATTTCTTTATGTAGTGCATAGTTATCCTGAGCAAGAGCTACCAATTCGCGATACCGCAACACATCCTGGTACGCACGGACGCTCTCATAAGCAATCTGATCGGACGAAGAAAGTAATTCGTAATAGCGGGTCAGTCTTGCATAGCCTAAGCGCTGAACTTCATTACTTGTAGCAAAGCCATCAAATAGCATTTGGCGCAAAGACAACGTGGCACCGGGATGGTTGAAACCACCGGTATCACCGCTAGGGCGCATTTGCCACTCGCGGCCAGCATAAGCTTGAAAATCTACCTGTGGCAAATAACCTCCACGAGCAGCAGAAACATCCTCAGTAGAAGCACGGAACTCAAACCAGCGAGCACGTAATTCCGGATTGTTTGTAATGGCCCGCTCGGCCGCTTCCTGCAAAGTAGCAGGCGCTGCAGCATGTACTCCCATTGCACTCAATGCCAAAGTAACGGCAAAGCAAAGTTTCAGATTCATATTTTTAATCCCATGTAATTCACAAGTAATATTTTTTATGCACCAGCTAATTGAGCTGGATTATCTTTTTCATAATAACCGACAGGGTAACACCTTACCATTGTTCTTTCTGCCTTTATATTTATAATTGTAAGTTGGACAATTCTGGTGAATTAAACCACTATAAATGAATAGCTTTTAAAACCATCCAGACTGATGCCACAACGCACCTCCCATCACTTACATATAAAAACAGTATGGCTTTTAGCCCTACTGTCTTTCGTATTGCATGCGGCCTCTAACCTTGATTTTGATCGCTTACAAAAATCACTGGTACAGCGCTGGGGACAAATACCTGTTCGTTTATTTAGTGACTGGCAAGTCCTTATTACTGAAGCACGCAATGCCTCTGAAGCCGACAAACTAAAACGCATTAATGATTTTTTTAATCGTCGGGTTCAGTTTAGCGATGACCCCAGCACATGGAATGCCCCCGACTATTGGGCCACCCCGCTAGAAACCATAGGTAAAGGCGCGGGAGATTGCGAGGATTTCGCAATTATTAAATATTTCAGCCTAAAAGAACTAGGAGTTGCCAAAGAAAAACTCCGACTTACTTATGTTAAAGCTAAAATCGGTGGTAGTTCAAGTAATGTCAGCCAAGCACATATGGTCTTAACTTACTACTCAAGTGCGGATGCAGAACCTTTAGTTCTGGATAATTTACTTAACGATATCCGCCCGGCTTCCCGCCGCCCTGATTTAACACCTGTATTTAGCTTTAATAGTGATGGCATTTTTACAGGAGCAGCAGCCCAGCCAACTGGCCCGGTTGATAAATTATCCCGCTGGAAAGATTTAATTACCAAAATGAAAGCAGAAGGATATGAAACAGATTGAGCACTTAGTGTTGTGTGACCCGATAAAGTGCAAACTTATTTAATTCAATGGGCGTTGAAAGTCTGAATAAATGCCCAGCTCTAGCAAGGAAATACCATGTCACTCTTTCGCCAGCTCTGGATGATGATTATTCTGGCTACCCTGGTGGCCTTTATCGGAAGCTTTATTGTAAGCGTTTACACCGCTCGCGGTTATTTAGAGCAACAGCTATTTACTCAAAGTAATGATAATGCGTCGTCTTTAGCACTGTCAATGTCACAGCAAAGCAAAGATCCGGCCACTATTGAGCTCAATGTATCCGCCTTATTTGATACCGGGCACTTTGAATTAATCCGGTTTAGCGACAACCATGGAAAAACACTGGTCGAGCGCAAAAATAACGATAAAGCCGATGGGGTACCTAATTGGTTTGTGCAGACATTCTCCCTACAAATTGCCTTTGGTAAAGCCCAGGTTAGCGATGGCTGGAAGCAGGCTGGCACGGTCACCGTCGTCGCGCACTCACGCTTTGCTTATCAGGCCTTATGGGAAGGAGCAATGCGCCTGTTTGTCTGGATTATTGGTGCAGGCTTGGTCTGTGGTGCGGGCTTACAACTATTGCTGAACTGGGTAAAAAAACCCATCACTCAAATGGTAGAGCAGGCTGAAGCAATTAGTGAACGCCGTTTTATTACTATTCCAGAGCCACGCTATAAAGAATTAAAAAGTGTTGTAAACGCCATGAATACCATGGTTAGCCGCGTTAAGACTATGTTTTCCGAGCAAGCTGCCCGCATTGATGCTCTGCGTAGCGAAGCCAATAGGGATGCCCTTACCCAATTACCTAACCGCAATTTTTTTATGGGACGTTTATCTCAAGCCCTAGAAGATGACGAGGCAGCACCAAACGGAATTTTACTCATTATGCGCCTGCATAATCTGGCAGAAGTAAACCGGCGTTTAGGGCGGGAAAGAGCAGATCAATTTTTGCAAATGGCAGCAGGGCAATTAGCTTCTTTAACAGGCCAAGAACCGGATCGCTTGGTTGCCCGCCTAAATGGCGCAGATTTTGCGTTGCTGGCTCCCGGTTTAGATCGCCAACAAGGCCTCGATTTAGCGAAAGAACTTCACCAGGGCTTGGCAGAGCTTCGCCAGCACGAGCTAACCGATGCGGATGATTTAGCGGCAATTGGCATTGCAACGTATCAACATAATGACAGCATCAGCCAATTATTGGCCGGTACAGATCAAGCGCTTGCCCAAGCTGAAAGCAGTGGAGCCAACGGCACAGGCCATGTCAGCAGTGCCAGCGCAAATCAGGCCCTACCCGCGCAGGACTGGCAACCTTTGCTTCAAAAAGCATTTAAAAATCATAATTTTGAATTAGCTTCGTTTCCGGCAATTTTAATTGATGGCCAACCATTGCATCGCGAATTATTGCTGCGCCTACGCCATCCGGAAACAAAAGAATTACTTACAGCAGGCACATTTATGCCCTTTATTAGCCGACTGGGCATGAGCAGTATTCTGGACCTGGAATCTGTACGGCTTGCCTGCGCGGAACTCAAATTACACGAAGCTCAACTGGCGGTTAACTTAGAAGCTAAATCAATTGCAGATGAGCAATTTATTGAATCGCTGCTTAGCATATTGCAACAACATAAACATTCTGCAAGTCGCCTGTGGTTTGAAGTGAATGAATTTGGTTTTAGAGATGAAATTACCGCACTGGCTAACTTTGCCCAGAAAGTACGCCCATTAGGCTGCAAAATTGGGATTAAACACTTTGGCCGCCATTTCGGCAGTATTCCTCAGCTTTATGAATTGCAGCTTGATTACCTTAAAATTGACGGTAGTTTTATTCAAGCAATTGATCAACATCTGGGTAATCAGAATCTGGTTAAAGCCATTACCGGTATCGCTTCCGGCCATGGTCTACTCACGATTGCCGAACGGGTGCAAACTAAGAATGAATGGGAAATGCTTAAAACACTGGGAATTAACGGCTTAAGTGGCCCAATTGCCAGTGCCCCTTAAATTAATCAACCACAAAAAAGGCCAGCGGTTCATCTGCTGGCCTTTTTTGTTTAATCCGTAATCAACTTACCCTTATTAAGCAGATCTTGAATAATCGCGGTATCCGCCAGGCTCCCATTACTGGTTAAATCAATTCCTGACAAAATAACCTGCTGATCATCAGCACCCGCATTAAACAAACCAGTGTAAGCACCCGCACTACTTACATGGATGATCGTATCTGCGCCTGATTTCTCAAAATGCAGATATTGGGTGAGATTACCCGTGCCTACATTGTGATTCTCTCCCTGCAGTAAGTCTCTCAGATCCAGCCTATCCCCGCCGGCGTTGTAGCTCACCGTTGAAAAATCAGTAACTTTATCAATCGCAGGCACTCCCACAGCCCCCTTATCTGCCAGAGTCCAATGGAAAGTATCCGCACCCAGGCCACCTGTTAAGGTATCGCTGCCTGCACCGCCATCAATCCGGTCAGCTCCAGCACCCGCATTAATCACATCGTTGCCAGCACCGCCATGAATAATATCGCGACCTGCCGATCCAGTAATCGTATCAGACTGACTGCTTCCTGTTACCTCTTGTCCACTACGAACCAGATAATGCCCGTTATTGTTTGGATCCTCGATAATATCCTGCAGCTCGGTCAGCACAGGTACTTGTGTTCCATGGAACAGGGCCATGTCCTCAATTCCAAGAGTGACATATGCACTATCGGCAGCGCCGGATGGTTTAAACTCAACATTTAGAACAGCATTACCACCCTGTTCCCAATACAGCACTTCAAGGTTATGCATCCCTTCACTGATAACCACTCCCGTTTGCACCCTGGAGCTTGGAGACTGATTTGCATCATGTTCAAACACCGACTTGCCATCAATCGCTATGCGGAAACCATCATCAGCCACCACACGAATATCGTAAGTGCCTGCAGCAAAATAAGCGCCTCCCACCATACGTATAATTGAATCAGTGGTATTGCCAAAGGTACTGGTTGCCGCAAGTCCAGCCGTATCAGAGACCACATTATTTGCACCAAGGAAATTATAAAGGTTACCCGATGTAATTGCCGTGCCTGCCACTACCGCATTATTAGTACCCAGGTTGCCGGTAACCGCTGGTGCAACACCATACTTCACATGATCTGCAACAAAAGTGGCATCGCTAGCCGATGCGCTGGCCTCAACTCCTGTGCCCACAATTTTACTACCTTGACGGCCATTTATTACGGCCGTGATATCACTGATATTGTCTAAATTGCCAACTATATTATCCTGGCTTTGAAGGTTATATGTTATGCCCGTACTCTTATCAGCATCATAGTTATAACCAAAAAACTCCCCATGCAGGCCACGTGTATTATCAGCAATAGCAGTAGTTGAAGCCGCCAGTTGTATTGTGCTGCCCTGAGCCGGCGGCACAATATTAATCGTAAGACGGCTATTAGAAGTATCCAGATCGCCATCGTTATCAATTAAGGTGAAGCCAATATTTTCACTAGACCCAGATACTTTAGTAATAGGGGGCGTGTAAGCATATTTGCCATCATCCATATCAATCGCAAATTGCCCACCCAATGCTGTATTTACTTTTAATTGATGCGTCACCGCATCAAAAGTAAATTTACTAGCCAAAGCAGTGGTCACAATTGAATTAGTCGCCACATTAAAGGTGTACTTCACTCCGTCTACGGTTATATCGTTCATGCGTCCGCCATCAGCGCCAAAGCCTGATGACGCACCCGAAATAACACCCCCTGTTAAATCGCCTGAATTAGGGACAACGATCGTATCACGCAGGATAGGCGGTAATTGCGCCAAATCTGTCACGATAATAGCATTAGCCTCAGAGCCGGTACTCGTACCGTTGTAAGCAACCGGATTCAGATGAGTCGCTGCTACACCAGAGCCCAGACCTAAAGCCAAAGAATTAATGTCTTTACTATTTAGGAAGTTAGTCCAGGTAAGTGTCTCAGCGGCATCCAACCCAACTGCTGGTGTACTAGGCTCACCATCAGAAAAGAAGTAACCAATATTCTGAGCTCCTGCTATCTTGCCTACCTTATCGTAATTCGTCATGACCTGCCCGACGGCTACATCATAATTTGTCCCTCCGTTGGCAACGAGATTGGCCAGAATAGCCTTGGCTTCACCCGCACTCATCCAGATTTGCCCGCCACTTTGTTGAGTAGTCGCCGAAGAGCTAAAAGTAACCATCATTACTTTAACGTCACCCAGCGCATCATAATCATCAATCAGCTTGGTAATCGCCTCTTTCGTAACTTGTAACCTGGTTTTACCCGAAATTCCACTAGGCTCTGCCATACTCCCAGACACATCAATGGTCAGGATTAAATTACTGTCCACATTAGGAATCTGCACATTAACAGTCTTACTTTGCCCAACAGGAGCATCATCTTCAACATTCACCGTCAGTGTACCGGTGCTGTTTAAACGACCATCGGAAACCTGAACGCCAACATTAAAGGATTTCACATCCTCAACACTGTTAACAGGGTGATCAATCGGCCCGCTTAAAGTAACAGAGTACTGGCCGCTATTATCGATGTGAACGGTCGCAATGGTTGTACTACCAACTTTAGCAACCAGATTCTGCGTGCCACTTCCACTCCATACCAGTGCCTGTCCGCCAGACGACAGAACATCTGTCGGTGCAATCAGAGTCGTTGTTAAGCTTGGACTATCGGGATCACTAATTGCGATCGTACCAGAGCTGACAGTGCTGTTCGTCGTGTCTGTTGGTGAGCCTGCACCATCAGTGATCCCTCCCAACAAACCTTCTTCTGAAACTGTAGCCCTTGCATTACCAACGATAGGCGGCTGGTTAGGCGTAATACTTAAGGTTAATGTGCTGCTGCCCGTGCCACCCAATGGGTCCGCAACATTGTAAGTAACTAGAGGAACCACTCCATGGTAATTTACGACTGGTGTAAAAATGTAATCCCCATTAGCCGCAATGGAGAAAGTACCCACACCCACAATATTTGCTGTTTGCCCGGCATTAACCGTCACTCCAGCCACAGTAAACGTTGTGACATGCAATGCCCCGTCAGGGTCACTGTCATTCGATAAAACATTGCCAGAAACGGGATGGTTTTCCAGTGTGTTTTTAACGTCCGCAACCAACACAGGCAGATCATTAACAGGTGTCAGCTCGATCTTCACCGTGGCCAGTGCTGTACCACCCTGACCGTCGGAGACGGTCACCGTAAAGCTGTCGTTACCAACATAGTCTTTACCCGGAGTGTAAACGTAGGCGCCGGTGTTCATGTCAATGCTGACTGTGCCATGTACCGGGCCTGTGGCCTGAACATAGCTCAGGGTATCGCCATCCACATCGCTACCCACGACTTTACCTGTCACAACCGTGTCTTCCGGTACTTTATGACTGTATGTGCCGGTGGACGGATCGTAAGTCAGCGCAGGATCCAGTGGGCCTGCCGGTGGATTCACAACCGGTTTGTCGTTGGTGCCGGTGATTTCAATCGTGAGTGTGCTGTTCACCGTAGCAGTGCCATCGGTGACGGTATATGGCACATTCAGAGTGAGCTTCTCACCGGCTTTAAGATGCTCGTAAGCGCCATGACCTGGGTCAAAGCTATAGCTGCCGTTGGCGTTAATTGTTAAGCCCGCAACCGGAGCCGGGGTATTGGCGGCAAAGACCAACTGACCCTGATCCTGTGTGTCCGCATCCGTTGCAACCAGCTGACCGGTCGCAAGCGGATCGCCTTCTTTAGTGATCAGGCTGGCGGCGGTCGCCACCGGAAGATCGTTCGTCCCGTTCAGGGTTACTGTAACGGTAACGCTTGTGCCATCCGCACTGCGCACAGTGAAGTGTTCGGTACGGGTTTCACCGTCATCCAGTGCCTGGATATCCGCACGGGTGTTGTCAGCAACGTAAGTCCAGTTCCCTGCGGTATCGATGCTGAACTGGCCGTAGGTTCCGGCCGTACCGGCCTGAGCCTGGAAGACGGCTTCGCCACTGTCCGGATCGGTAATGTCCAGCTTGCCGCCGGTCGTGATTTGCTGGGCAGCATTCACCGACAGATCTTCAGTGACTTCACCACGATCTGCGCCGCTGATCACAGCCGGATCAGTGTCCGGTGTCAGCTCGATCTTCACCGTGGCCAGTGCGGTACCACCCTGACCGTCGGAGACGGTCACCGTAAAGCTGTCGTTACCAACGTAGTCTTTGCCCGGAGTGTAAACGTAGGCGCCGGTGTTCATGTCAATGCTGACTGTGCCATGTGCCGGGCCTGTGGCCTGAACATAGCTCAGGGTATCGCCATCCACATCGCTACCCACGACTTTACCTGTCACAACCGTGTCTTCCGGTACTTTATGACTGTATGTGCCGGTGGACGGATCGTAAGTCAGCGCAGGATCCAGTGGGCCTGCCGGTGGATTCACAACCGGTTTGTCGTTGGTGCCGGTGATTTCAATCGTGAGTGTGCTGTTCACCGTAGCAGTGCCATCGGTGACGGTATATGGCACATTCAGAGTGAGCTTCTCACCGGCTTTAAGATGCTCGTAAGCGCCATGACCTGGGTCAAAGCTATAGCTGCCGTTAGCGTTAATTGTTAAGCCCGCAACCGGAGCCGGGGTATTGGCGGCAAAGACCAACTGACCCTGATCCTGTGTGTCCGCATCCGTTGCAACCAGCTGACCGGTCGCAAGTGGATCGCCTTCTTTAGTGATCAGGCTGGCGGCGGTCGCCACCGGAAGATCGTTCGTCCCGTTCAGGGTTACTGTAACAGTAACGCTTGTGCCATCCGCACTGAGCACAGTGAAGTGTTCGGTACGGGTTTCACCATCATCCAGTGCCTGAATATCCGCACGGGTGTTGTCAGCAACGTAAGTCCAGTTCCCTGCGGTATCGATGCTGAACTGGCCGTAGGTTCCGGCCGTACCGGCCTGAGCCTGGAAGACGGCTTCGCCAC
Source organism: Iodobacter ciconiae (assembly GCF_003952345.1). Classification (NCBI taxonomy): domain Bacteria; kingdom Pseudomonadati; phylum Pseudomonadota; class Betaproteobacteria; order Neisseriales; family Chitinibacteraceae; genus Iodobacter; species Iodobacter ciconiae. The sequence goes on from NZ_CP034433.1 coordinate 2,909,900, forward strand.
TGTCCGGATCGGTAATGTCCAGCTTGCCGCCGGTCGTGATTTGCTGGGCAGCATTCACCGACAGATCTTCAGTGACTTCACCACGATCTGCGCCGCTGATCACAGCCGGATCCGTGTCCGGTGTCAGCTCGATCTTCACCGTGGCCAGAGCTGTACCACCCTGACCGTCGGAGACGGTCACCGTAAAGCTGTCGTTACCAACATAGTCTTTGCCAGGGGTGTAAACGTAGGCGCCGGTGTTCATGTCAATGCTGACTGTGCCATGTACCGGGCCTGTGGCCTGAACATAGCTCAGGGTATCGCCATCCACATCGCTACCCACGACTTTACCTGTCACAACCGTGTCTTCCGGTACTTTATGACTGTATGTGCCGGTGGACGGATCGTAAGTCAGCGCAGGATCCAGCGGGCCTGCCGGTGGATTCACAACCGGTTTGTCGTTGGTACCGGTGATTTCAATCGTGAGTGTGCTGTTCACCGTAGCAGTGCCATCGGTGACGGTATATGGCACATTCAGAGTGAGCTTCTCACCGGCTTTAAGATGCTCGTAAGCGCCATGACCTGGGTCAAAGCTATAGCTGCCGTTAGCGTTAATTGTTAAGCCCGCAACCGGAGCCGGGGTATTGGCGGCAAAGACCAACTGACCCTGATCCTGTGTGTCCGCATCCGTTGCAACCAGCTGACCGGTCGCAAGTGGATCGCCTTCTTTAGTGATCAGGCTGGCGGCGGTCGCCACCGGAAGATCGTTCGTCCCGTTCAGGGTTACTGTAACAGTAACGCTTGTGCCATCCGCACTGAGCACAGTGAAGTGTTCGGTACGGGTTTCACCATCATCCAGTGCCTGAATATCCGCACGGGTGTTGTCAGCAACGTAAGTCCAGTTCCCTGCGGTATCGATGCTGAACTGGCCGTAGGTTCCGGCCGTACCGGCCTGAGCCTGGAAGACGGCTTCGCCACTGTCCGGATCGGTAATGTCCAGCTTGCCGCCGGTCGTGATTTGCTGGGCAGCATTCACCGACAGATCTTCAGTGACTTCACCACGATCTGCGCCGCTGATCACAGCCGGATCCGTGTCCGGTGTCAGCTCGATCTTCACCGTGGCCAGAGCTGTACCACCCTGACCGTCGGAGACGGTCACCGTAAAGCTGTCGTTACCAACATAGTCTTTGCCAGGGGTGTAAACGTAGGCGCCGGTGTTCATGTCAATGCTGACTGTGCCATGTACCGGGCCTGTGGCCTGAACATAGCTCAGGGTATCGCCATCCACATCGCTACCCACGACTTTACCTGTCACAACCGTGTCTTCCGGTACTTTATGACTGTATGTGCCGGTGGACGGATCGTAAGTCAGCGCAGGATCCAGCGGGCCTGCCGGTGGATTCACAACCGGTTTGTCGTTGGTACCGGTGATTTCAATCGTGAGTGTGCTGTTCACCGTAGCAGTGCCATCGGTGACGGTATATGGCACATTCAGAGTGAGCTTCTCACCGGCTTTAAGATGCTCGTAAGCGCCATGACCTGGGTCAAAGCTATAGCTGCCGTTAGCGTTAATTGTTAAGCCCGCAACCGGAGCCGGGGTATTGGCGGCAAAGACCAACTGACCCTGATCCTGTGTGTCCGCATCCGTTGCAACCAGCTGACCGGTCGCAAGCGGATCGCCTTCTTTAGTGATCAGGCTGGCGGCGGTCGCCACCGGAAGATCGTTCGTCCCGTTCAGGGTTACTGTAACGGTAACGCTTGTGCCATCCGCACTGCGCACAGTGAAGTGTTCGGTACGGGTTTCACCGTCATCCAGTGCCTGGATATCCGCGCGGGTGTTGTCAGCAACGTAAGTCCAGTTCCCTGCGGTATCGATGCTGAACTGGCCGTAGGTTCCGGCCGTACCGGCCTGAGCCTGGAAGACGGCTTCGCCACTGTCCGGATCGGTAATGTCCAGCTTGCCGCCAGTCGTGATTTGCTGGGCAGCATTCACCGACAGATCTTCAGTGACTTCACCACGATCTGCGCCGCTGATCACAGCCGGATCCGTGTCCGGTGTCAGCTCGATCTTCACCGTGGCCAGAGCTGTACCACCCTGACCGTCGGAGACGGTCACCGTAAAGCTGTCGTTACCAACATAGTCTTTACCCGGAGTGTAAACGTAGGCGCCGGTGTTCATGTCAATGCTGACTGTGCCATGTGCCGGGCCTGTGGCCTGAACATAGCTCAGGGTATCGCCATCCACATCGCTACCCACGACTTTACCTGTCACAACCGTGTCTTCCGGTACTTTATGACTGTATGTGCCGGTGGACGGATCGTAAGTCAGCGCAGGATCCAGTGGGCCTGCCGGTGGATTCACAACCGGTTTGTCGTTGGTGCCGGTGATTTCAATCGTGAGTGTGCTGTTCACCGTAGCAGTGCCATCGGTGACGGTATATGGCACATTCAGAGTGAGCTTCTCACCGGCTTTAAGATGCTCGTAAGCGCCATGACCTGGGTCAAAGCTATAGCTGCCGTTAGCGTTAATTGTTAAGCCCGCAACCGGAGCCGGGGTATTGGCGGCAAAGACCAACTGACCCTGATCCTGTGTGTCCGCATCCGTTGCAACCAGCTGACCGGTCGCAAGTGGATCGCCTTCTTTAGTGATCAGGCTGGCGGCGGTCGCCACCGGAAGATCGTTCGTCCCGTTCAGGGTTACTGTAACAGTAACGCTTGTGCCATCCGCACTGAGCACAGTGAAGTGTTCGGTACGGGTTTCACCATCATCCAGTGCCTGAATATCCGCACGGGTGTTGTCAGCAACGTAAGTCCAGTTCCCTGCGGTATCGATGCTGAACTGGCCGTAGGTTCCGGCCGTACCGGCCTGAGCCTGGAAGACGGCTTCGCCACTGTCCGGATCGGTAATGTCCAGCTTGCCGCCAGTCGTGATTTGCTGGGCAGCATTCACCGACAGATCTTCAGTGACTTCACCACGATCTGCGCCGCTGATCACAGCCGGATCCGTGTCCGGTGTCAGCTCGATCTTCACCGTGGCCAGAGCTGTACCACCCTGACCGTCGGAGACGGTCACCGTAAAGCTGTCGTTACCAACATAGTCTTTACCCGGAGTGTAAACGTAGGCGCCGGTGTTCATGTCAATGCTGACTGTGCCATGTGCCGGGCCTGTGGCCTGAACATAGCTCAGGGTATCGCCATCCACATCGCTACCCACGACTTTACCTGTCACAACCGTGTCTTCCGGTACTTTATGACTGTATGTGCCGGTGGACGGATCGTAAGTCAGCGCAGGATCCAGTGGGCCTGCCGGTGGATTCACAACCGGTTTGTCGTTGGTGCCGGTGATTTCAATCGTGAGTGTGCTGTTCACCGTAGCAGTGCCATCGGTGACGGTATATGGCACATTCAGAGTGAGCTTCTCACCGGCTTTAAGATGCTCGTAAGCGCCATGACCTGGGTCAAAGCTATAGCTGCCGTTAGCGTTAATTGTTAAGCCCGCAACCGGAGCCGGGGTATTGGCGGCAAAGACCAACTGACCCTGATCCTGTGTGTCCGCATCCGTTGCAACCAGCTGACCGGTCGCAAGCGGATCGCCTTCTTTAGTAATCAGGCTGGCGGCGGTCGCCACCGGAAGATCGTTCGTCCCGTTCAGAGTTACTGTAACAGTAACGCTTGTGCCATCCGCACTGAGCACAGTGAAGTGTTCGGTACGGGTTTCACCATCATCCAGTGCCTGGATATCCGCACGGGTGTTGTCAGCAACGTAAGTCCAGTTCCCTGCGGTATCGATGCTGAACTGGCCGTAGGTTCCGGCCGTACCGGCCTGAGCTTGGAAGGCGGCTTCGCCACTGTCCGGATCGATAATGTCCAGCTTGCCGCCGGTCGTGATTTGCTGGGCAGCATTCACCGACAGATCTTCAGTGACTTCACCACGATCTGCGCCGCTGATCACAGCCGGATCATTCAATGGATCAACAGTCACATCAATGGTTACAAGGGTAGTGCCACCTTTGCCGTCATCGACGGTCACGGTGAAGCTGTCTTTACCGTTGTAATCTGTGGCAGGCGTATAAACATAACTGCCGTCAGGGTTAACGGTGACAGTACCGTGAGTCGGCTGATCTTTTGCGCTAAAGGTCAGCGGGTCGCCGTCTTTATCTGTCGCGACCAGCTGACCGTTAATAGGGGTGTCTTCCGGTGTCACAACCGTTTGATTTGTGCCTACGGGCGCATCATTGACCGGATCAACAGTCACATCAACGGTTACAAGGGTAGTGCCACCTTTGCCATCATCAACAGTCACGGTAAAGCTGTCTTTACCGTTGTAATCTGTGGCAGGCGTATAAACATAACTGCCGTCAGGATTAACAGTAACGGTGCCGTGAGCCGGCTGATCTTTTGCGCTAAAGGTCAGCGGGTCGCCGTCTTTATCTGTCGCGACCAGCTGACCGTTAATAGGGGTGTCTTCCGGTGTCACAACCGTTTGATTTGTACCTACGGGCGCATCATTAACCGGATCAACAGCCACATCAACGGTTACAAGGGTAGTGCCACCTTTGCCGTCATCGACGGTCACGGTGAAGCTGTCTTTACCGTTGTAATCTGTGGCAGGCGTATAAACATAACTGCCGTCAGGATTAACAGTAACGGTGCCGTGAGCCGGCTGATCTTTTGCGCTAAAGGTCAGCGGATCACCGTCTTTATCTGTCGCGACCAGCTGACCGTTAATAGGGGTGTCTTCCGGTGTCACAACCGTTTGATTTGTGCCTACGGGCGCATCATTGACCGGATCAACAGTCACATCAACGGTTACAAGGGTAGTGCCACCTTTGCCGTCATCGACGGTCACGGTGAAGCTGTCTTTACCGTTGTAATCTGTGGCAGGCGTATAAACATAACTACCGTCAGGATTAACAGTAACGGTGCCGTGAGCCGGCTGATCTTTTGCGCTAAAGGTCAGCGGATCACCGTCTTTATCTGTCGCGACCAGCTGACCGTTAATAGGGGTGTCTTCCGGTGTCACAACCGTTTGATTTGTGCCTACGGGCGCATCATTGACCGGATCAACAGTCACATCAACGGTTACAAGGGTAGTGCCACCTTTGCCGTCATCGACGGTCACGGTGAAGCTGTCTTTACCGTTGTAATCTGTGGCAGGCGTATAAACATAACTACCGTCAGGATTAACAGTAACGGTGCCGTGAGCCGGCTGATCTTTTGCGCTAAAGGTCAGCGGGTCGCCGTCTGGGTCAGTGATATTTAGTTTTGCCGTAAATGGAGTATCTTCTTTAGTTGCAATTGCAACAGGTGTATTTATAGGATTGCCATTGGTATCGGGGACAACAGGAAGATCATTTACAGGGTTGATGCTAACTTTAACAACCGCACTGCTTGTACTGCCATTGGGGTTACTGACGGTGTAAAAAATATTATCCGGCCCGTTATAGTTGGCATTCGGGGTATAAGTCAGCGAGCCATCGGGATTGATAAGCACCTTGCCATTATTTGCAGTCGCACTAACGACAGTTAATCCGGACCCAACATCATTGCCAAGCACATTAACGGTGACAGAGCCATCTTCATCAAGATTAATTGCGTCATCAGCCGCTTGTATCGTTTGAATAAGCGTTGCACCCTGATCAATGACATCCTGCTCATTCAGATCATTACTTCCAAATACAAAGGAAAGTGGATCCACCCCCTCGACAATACGCCCTAACTGCACAAAGGAATGCCCATCCTCTGCGCCTGCTGCTCCTGCCAAACCCGCCGCAGTTGCTTCTAATTCAGTACTTAAGTCTGTGCCATTAGCAAGAGCTGTGGCAATTTTATCGGTTGAAGCATTTAAATCTGCAATTGCTGCAGAGGCCACATCTACTGGGGTGCTACCCAGCATCTGGGCATCAATTTGCACTGTACGATCACCGCCAATTTCAAGCAGCTCGCCATTAGGCATAAGTAGCTGGACTCGTCCATCAGCAGAGGTTACAAAAATTTCATTTTCATTTAACAGCTGGCCTTCTTTTAATGGCACAGACTTCCCGGTTGCATCCCGCAAAAAAACGTTACCGTCGATGTGAACAACGGTAACGTTTGGTTTGTTTGTACTACTAATTTGCTCAGCCATAATCGTTCAACTATTAGTTTGAATAAGTTAAGCGTGAGATTAGTCTTATCTTGTACAAATACCTACTGTACTTAAGTACAGTAACATATACCACCGATCGGAAAAAACCTCGCTCCGACATATAATGCCTGCTCGGTCTAAGGACTGATTTACAAGTCTATTCTGAAATTCTGGCTGAACTATTGACCACCAGCTGCCCCATTCATATTGCAAATAACTCAAGGCCATTTGAAAACGCGAATCGGAAACTTCCGCCCTAACCATCGCTTTTTTTAAGCATCCCAAGTTTCTTTGTTACCCCATGCGGACATACCGACCAAAAAAAATGCCGCTCACCTGCTTTAGGTGAACGGCATTACCGAAAAACAAAATCTACTCGCTGATGCTAGCGAATTCCTTTGGCCAATAGAGCCAGTTGCAGGCGATCACTAACCTTTAACTTTTCAAAAATCAGGCCAAGGTGAAACTTCACCGTCCGCTCTGTAATACCTAATTCACGGGCAATATCTTTATTTACACTGCCATTGGAAACAAGCTGAGCCACTTCACGCTCTCTGGCTGTCAAAGGAGACATCCAGGCTTGCGTATCTTTAGGTACAAACAATTTATTCACAGATCGAATCAGCGCTTGCAAAATAGCCGGGCCAGCCCACACGCCCCCCGCAGCAACCACATTCAGAATAGCCTGCAAGGACTCACCGCTGGCATACGCATGGCAATAGCCGCGAGCACCTGCCGTCAGTGCCACAAGATGCTCGGCATCACTGGGGGCAGAGCTTACAAAGATAATCTGATTTGCTGCCGTATAGCTCAGCCAAATGGCATCGCCCAACGCGGGTAATGCAGGCATGGCCAAATCAACCAGCACAACGCCCCCAGAACGGTCAGTCAGGCTTGCCAATGAATCAAGCTTCACCAGCTTTTGTTGAGTTGCCTGCTGAATATGAGCAAGCAAAAAAGTATCTGCAGTTAGTATTAAGAAGTTCATCGCTCAGTCAACGCATTAGATTTTGCACGGAGAACCGGTTTTAGCAGGTAAGACAGTACCGTTTTTTTACCAGTCAGAATATCAACCTCAGCGACCATGCCTGGAATAATGGGCAATTTTTTACCTCCCGCATTTAGGAAACTAGCACTGGTTCTTACTTTTACGATATAAAAAGCATTTCCTTTTTCATCAACCACCGTGTCCGCACTAATATGCTCAAGCTTCGCATCAAGCCCGCCGTAGATAGAAAAATCATAAGCTGTGAACTTTACAATTGCCGGAGCTCCGGGGCGTAGAAAAGCAATGTCTTTAGGCAAAATCCGTGCCTCTAGCAAAAGTGCATCATCCCCTGGCACAACTTCGATAATCCCTTTCCCTGGCTGCACTACGCCACCCACAGTATTCACTTGCAACTGCTTAACTGTCCCATTGACCGGTGAGCGAATTTCTGACTGCTTAACCCTATCAGCCAGGGCCACACTACCCTCGGTCAGGCTATTGAGCTTGCCCACTGTTTCACCTAATTCCGAACGAGCCTGATTTCTAAAGGTCAGTTCCACCTCACGAATTTTACTACCCGCCTCACTCATCGCCGACTGAATACGAGGGATTTGCGACCCTGCAGAATCACGTTCGCCCAAATAGCGTGATACATCACGCTCCAGACGTAAAACTTCCACATCAGAGACAGCACCGCTTTTTAAAAGTGGCTTAGTGGCTTCCAGCTCGCGCAAAGTAAGCGCATAGCCCTGCCCTGCCTGCTCGCGCCTTGCCCTTGCTTCATTTAGCTCCTGTCCACGCTGTATCAGCTGCTGCTGCGCACCACTAATCAGCGCATTCATTTCTGCCTTACGGGATTCATACAAGCCGCGTTCCTGAATCACAATTTCTGGCGACTCGGCCTGCACTTCGTCAGGAACAACAAAAGGCTGGCCGGAAGCCAAAGCCTCAAGACGCGCAGCCTTGGCCTTTAGCGATAAATACTGCGCCCGATTTTCTTTTAGTGACGAAACAAAGCGTGTGGGATCAATAGTTACCAGCAACTGACCCAGTTTGACCTGCTCGCCTTCTCTGACAAGAATTTCTTTTACAATCCCGCCATCCAGGCTTTGAATCACCTGAATCTGCCTTGAAGGAATCACCTTGCCTTCACCACGTGTAACTTCATCAATTTTTGCCAGCCCAGCCCAGACCAGCACCACAAGAACAGTAACAGCCGAAGTCCACACTAAGATCCGGGCACCACGAGGGCTTTGCTCAACGATGACCCAGTCAGCATCAGCCACAAAATCACTGTGGTCGACCATATCATGAGCTTCGCCACGAAATAAATATCTATCAAACCAGTTAGAACTTCGGCTAACCAGTTTCTGCCAGTTTTTATGCAAAAAATTAGGCTTGGCGCTTTCAATCTGCATCATCAGCTGCTCCTGCCTATTCTGCCCTGCTGCAACGCTTCAACCACCTGAGCCTTAGGCCCATCTGCTACAACCTGCCCCTGATCCAGCACAATCAGGCGATCAACCAGATCAAGCAAAGAAGTGCGGTGAGTAACCAGCAATAAGGTTTTTTGCGTGATATACGCTTTAAGGCGGGCTTTTAGTTTTTCTTCGGAAAGATGATCCATAGCACTGGTAGGCTCATCCAGCAGCAGCATGGGCGGATCATTAAGCATGGCACGGGCAATAGAAACGGTTTGCCGCTGCCCGCCTGATAAAGAATCACCACGCTCGGAAATCAGCATATCAAAGCCGCGTGGATGCAAATCTGAAAACTCCTTAACCCCCGCCAACTCGGCAGCAGCCAGAATACTGCCATCATCTGCAAAAGGAGCTCCCATTGCAATATTCTGGCGTAATGTGCCATAAAACAGGATCGGCTCCTGCGGCACGTGCCCTACTGCACGGCGTAACTCAGCAGGGTCAATTTGCCGTGTATCCACGCCATCAATCAATACGGCTCCTTCACTGGGATAATACAAACCAAGAATAAGCTTTTCTATTGTCGTTTTACCCGAACCAATACGGCCAATAACAGCCATTTTTTCACCGGCTTTTAACTTGAACGAAACATTATTTAATACTTTCTCTTCATTGCCTGCATAAGCAAAGCTCACATTTTTAAATTCGATATCACCACGGAAAGATTCGCGGTGTAGAAAATTACTATTCTCCGGACGCTCAACCGGCAATTTCATATGTGATTCAATACCCGCTAATGATGTACGCGCATTTTGATATTGCATTAATAAGCCAGCAACCTGCCCAAGCGGGGCCAATGCCCGGCCCGACAGCATGGAAGCCGCAATAATTCCCCCCATCGTAACCATATTTTCAGTAAGTAAATACACACCCACAATAATGACAATCACGCTAACTAACTGGCTGATAAATGCAGCAAAATTAACTGTGGTAGAAGAAAGCAATTTCAGCTTGGAGCCAATCTGAGCAAGAAAATGAGTGGAACGCTCCCAGCGCCGCTGAAACTCACTCTCAGCGCCCATCACTTTAATTGTTTCAATACCTACCAGACCTTCAACCAAAGTGGCATTGCGCTGCGCCGATGCGCGCTGCGTAAGCTCAACCATTTCCTGCATTTTGTCCTGGGCCAGTAGTGTAAAGCCCACCACCAGTACAATCCCCACCATGGCAGGTACAGCCAGCCATGGGGAAATCCAGGCCATTACCAAAAGGAAAATCAACACAAAGGGTAAATCAACCAAAGTCGTGATCGAGGCTGAAGCAATAAAATCACGCACCGATTCAAAAGCGCGCAGATTAGCCACAAAAGAGCCTACAGATGCCGGGCGTGCTTCCATTCGCAACCCCAGAACCCGCTCCATAATTAAAGCCGAGAGCGTCACATCAATACGCTTGGAAGCTACATCAATGATATGGCCACGAACAGTACGCAATATCAGATCAAAACACAGCACCGCCACAGCACCAACTGCCAGCACCCATAATGTTTCCAGGGCATGATTGGGCACAACCCGGTCATACACATTCATAGAAAATAGCGGCATTGCCAGCGCCAGCATATTAATCAGCAGGGCAGCCAGCAGGGCATCACGGTATAAACGCCAATTGTCTTTCACCACCCCCCAGAACCAATGCCGGCTTCGAACCGCACCGTGCTCGGGTGCGCGTGTTTCAAACCTGAATTTGGGACGGACAAAAATCACAATGCCGTTATGAGATGCGGCTAAGGATTCGGCATCGACCAGCTCGGAGGATTCACCCGTTTCTGGGAAACAAATACGGGCCATGCCATCAGTGGTCCACTCCAGTAACAGGCAGGCACCACGGTCCTTAAGCAGTAAAATAACAGGGAATAAACTTGTTGGCAGCTCTTGCAAAGAGCGGCGAACCACACGCGCAGAAAGCCCGGCCCTGGCAGCCGCACGCGGCACAAGAGAAGGTGACAGCAAATTATCAGTGAGAGGCAGGCCAGCCGATAAAGCCTCACATGTCCACGGTTGCCCGTGAATGCGCGTCAGCTCGGCAAGACAATCCAGAAGTGGATCAAAACGACTCTGATGCTCTCCCACACGCCAGTCAGGACGATCAGTCGCTTTAAAATGGCTGGGATTAGACTCGCTCATGCATTAACTTTATTTTAGTAGTGATAAAAAATATTTCCGCTGCAATTGCAAAGCGAATTAATAATTCTATTGTATAGAATATTAATACAAATGCATATGAAAAGCATCATACGCTATTTAATCGACCAAAACCTTTCCCGGATTCATGATTTGTTTTGGATCAAACACCTGCTTTATTTGCTGCATCAAAGCTAATTCCAAAGGGTTTCTATATTTGGCCAAATGATAACGTTTTAATTGTCCAATACCATGCTCTGCACTAATACTTCCATTGTGATGGGCAACACAGGAATAAACAATATCATTAATCGCTGGCTCATCAGCATACAGTGCAGCAGTTTTTTCTGTTCTAAAAACGTTGTAATGCAAATTGCCATCACCTAAATGCCCAAAAGCAATGATTGCTGAATCAGCATATGCCTGTGCCAATTGGCGGCCACATTCATTTAAAAATGCAGGGATATTTCCAACAGGCACACTAATATCGTGCTTAATACTCACTCCCTCACAGCGCTGCGCTTCCGGGATATGTTCTCTAAGCTGCCAAAAGTCCCTGGACTGCCTGCTATTTTGTGCAAGCAGTGCATTATCACAAGCAAGCGCATGTAAAACTTCGGCCAATTGATCGGTCAGCGCATAGCTATCACCGCCGTCAGATAACTCCACTAATACAGCCCATTCAGGCAAGGGGCTAAACGGGCGTGGCAAGCCGGGGCACTGCTTAATCAACAATTCAAAACAAGGTTTGGAGATCAGCTCAAAAGAGGTAACCCGATCCCCCACTGCAGCCTGCACTCCACGCAATAATTCAACAGCGGCCGTTGGATCACTCACAGCAACCAGTGCCGTTGCATGAGCAGTAGGCAAGGGATAAAGCCGCAGAACAGCACGGGTAATTACGCCCAAAGTTCCTTCGGAGCCAACAAAGAGCTGCTTTAAATCGTAACCCGTATTATCTTTTCTTAAGCCTCGCAAACCATTCCAGATCTCCCCGCTGGGCAACACAACTTCCAGCCCCAAAGTCAGCTCCCGCATATTGCCGTAGCGTAATACATTCACCCCGCCTGCGTTAATCGCTAATGCGCCACCAATACGGCAGGAGCCTGCAGCAGCCCACTCCGCAGGAAACAGACGATTAGCCGCCCTCGCAGCAGCCTGCACATCAGCAAGAATGGCACCTGCTTCAACAAGCATCGTGTTGTTATCTGGATCAACCTCGATGATCTGATTCATCCTTTCCAGCGACAACACCAAAGCCTTACCAGATGCATCAGGCGTTGCACCACCACAGAGGCTGGTGTTACCCCCTGCGGCACAATCGCTATACCATGCAGGCTACAAAGCTGAACGACTGCAGCGACTTCAACACCGGAGCGGGGCCTGGCCACAGCCAGAGCCGCGCCCTGATAGCGACGACGCTGATCAAGACAATAGCCCTCAGTATCTTTGCCGGTTAAAACACCCGCCGTATCCAGTAAGCCTTTAAGCGCATCCAGAAAAGTACTCACAGCCAGAAATCCTGCCGCTCTGCATGCGCATTAATGATCCGCTGAAAATGCCAGGGGTCTTTAGCAAAGGTCATTTCACCCGCTGCCGGTTTATAAAAATCATACAGACGTGATACCCAGAAACGTAGCGCCGCAGCACGCAGCAGCACTGGCCAGGCCGCAATTTCATTAGCTTGTAAAACACGAACACCCTGATAGCCTTGCAGCAGAGCCTTGGCCCGATCTGCATTAACATCGCCCGATTCGCTGGCACACCAGTCATTCAAGGTAATCGCCAGGTCATACAGAAAAACATCATTACAGGCATAGTAAAAATCAATAAAGCCACCAACATGATCGCCATTAAGCAGGACATTGTCGCGAAATAAATCCGCATGAATCACGCCCCTGGGCAAATCATCAAAACACTGCTCAGCCTGCAAAGCCAGCTCGGCCCGCAACTGCTCGGCATCAGCTGCGCTCATCAACTCAAATAAACAAGGAGCAGTTGCATTCCACCAATCTGCCCCGCGCGGGTTTTTCATTTCCCCGCGATAACTGCACGCTGCCAGATGCATTTGTGCCAGCATTTCCCCGACTTCAAAGCATTGTGCGGCACTTGGCTTATCCACCACCGTACCGGGCACACACTGCACAAGTAATGTAGGGCGGCCATTAAGCTCATCAACATACTCATCAGCCAAATTTGCAACAGGCGCAGCCACGGCAATGCCATGGTTGGCCAGATGAGCCATCAAATTGACATAGAAAGGCAACTCATCTGCAGTCAGATTTTCAAACAGTGTCAGCACATAGCGGCCGTGAGAGGTCGTCACAAAATAATTAGTATTGGTAATCCCAGCCGCAATACCTTTAAGTTCCAACAAGCTGCCAATGGAGTAACGCTTCAGGAAGGGACCGAGGTCTTCCGCTGTCACGGTAGTAAAAACTGACATAGATTCGACTCAAAATTCAAAAATAACCCAACGTGGCACAGACAAATTACTGCTACCCAGATCATCACTACGATCAAAGCGCCCCTGCCCTTCCTTATCAATCAGAAAATAGGGCAGGCCGACTTTCGGGGAGACTTTCACCATATAAAGCTTTCCCCTGATACGATATTCGGCAATTGTCACATCATTTTTTTCAATCACACGAATTTCCGGAGCTTCAAGCACCTTTGCTTCGCTTTCAGTTGCAGGCAAAGGCGGCGGCGCATCGCTGGGAGCCGCAGCATACACAGAACTGCTCAATAAAAAACAAAATAAGATAGGGCGCATTTGATTTCCTTTTAAAGCCGGCTCAGGCCGCCAGCCCAGTCTGAGTTTCTTATTTATACCAGCCTTTAATTTGTAGAAATGGTCGCAATGCACAAGCTCATCACCACCATTGTCTGTGCTACAAACCGCCGGAAATTTGACGTATACATCAAAGTGATTATGAAATAAATGTCAGCAGTGACATACTTAAACTGACAGATAAAAACAGCGATTCAATGGCTTAAGCCTTATAATACGCTGGATTCAACATCATTTTGAATAAATCCAAACCAAACACTTCTTGCTCAAGCACTAAGCAAGCAGCTATTTTTCTTACATCAAGTATAGAGAGTTTCACCGCATGGCGACCCTGCTTTTAATTGACGGCTCTTCCTACCTTTACCGAGCCTTCCATGCGATCCGCGATCTGGCGGCACCAGACGGCACGCCCACCAATGCACTGTACGGCTTTGTTAATATGCTGAAAAAGCTACGTCAGCAAACACCTGCCGACTATATCGCCTGCGTATTTGATGCCAAGGGCAAAACCTTTCGTGATGATTTATATAGCGAATACAAAGCGCAACGCCCATCCATGCCCGACGAATTACGGGTGCAGATCGAGCCCATTCACGCTGCGGTGAAAGCATTTGGTATCAAGATACTGATGGTCGATGGTGTAGAAGCTGACGATGTGATTGGCACACTTGCAAGCTGGGGCACAGAACACGGTATTACTACCATTATGTCGACTGGTGATAAAGACATGGCTCAGCTGGTTAATCAGTATGTGCGTATCGAAAACTCGATGACCGAAGAAGTGCTTGATACCGAAGGCGTAATCAATAAATTTGGCGTGCGGCCCGAGCAAATTGTCGATTATCTGGCTCTGATTGGCGATACCGTAGATAACGTACCTGGTGTTCCAAAATGTGGCCCGAAAACTGCACAAAAATGGCTAACAGAATATCAAAACCTTGACGCAATCATGGCCAATGCAGACTCAATAAAAGGCGTCGTCGGCGAAAATTTACGCAAAACGCTGGAATGGCTGCCCATGGCCAGGCAGCTGGTCACCATTAAATGTGATCTTGATTTAAGTGCGGATCTGCCTCAGCAATTTGCCGATCTGGTACCACAAAGTGAAGACTGGAACACCCTGCTGGGAATTTTCCGCCAGGCCAATTTCCGCAGCTGGATTCGTGAAGCCGAAAGCAAAACCGCTGCGCCGATACCAGCCAGTGATGATTTATTCAGCCTGATTGCCAGCCCATCAGCAGAACCTGCAAGCAGCGCCCCCGCCCTTGATGCCCCTGCCGAACGCTCCCCTGTCGAGCGCAATTACCAAACTATCCTGACAGATGCCGAGTTAGACGGCTGGCTGAGCCAGCTGCTGGCCGCGCCCATCGTATCTCTCGATACCGAAACCACCGGTTTGGATGCCTTAAACTCGCAAATTGTCGGCATGTCATTTTGCATAGAGCAAGGCCACGCCGCCTACCTGCCACTCGCCCACCGCGGGCCGGATGCCGTAGATCAATTGCCACTGGATGCGACCCTTGCCAAGCTCAAGCCTTGGCTGGAATCGGCCAGCCATAAAAAACTCGGCCAGAATTTAAAATTTGATCAGCATATTTTTGCCAATCACGGCATCGCGCTGGCCGGAGTCGAAGACGATACCCTTTTGATGTCCTATGTGCTGGCCAGCCATGAAAAACACAATATGGACGCACAGGCCGAGAGAGAGCTAGGCGTTGCAACGATTAAGTTTGAAGAGTTGTGTGGCAAAGGGGCCAAGCAGATTGGCTTTGATGAAGTCGCCGTAGACATCGCCAGTACATATGCTGCAGAAGATGCCGATATTACTCTGCAACTGGCCCATGCCATGTTGCCACGCCTGAGCGGCGGGCTGGCCCATGTGTACCGAGAAATCGAAATGCCATCGCGCAGCATCCTGTTTGAAATGGAGCGCACCGGCGTCATGCTTGACAGCCATAAGCTCAACCAGCAAAGCCACGAAATTGGCCTGCGCCTTCTGGAGCTTGAACAAAGCGCTTACGATTTGGCTGGCCAGCCATTTAATCTCTCCAGCCCCAAGCAAATTGGCGAGATTTTCTTCGAGCAGCTCAAGTTGCCAGTGATTAAAAAAACCCCGAAGGGCGCGCCGTCTACCGATGAAGAAGTGCTGCAAGAGCTGGCAAAGGATTTCCCGCTGCCCAAAGTGCTGCTCGAACACCGCTCGCTGTCCAAGCTGAAATCTACTTACACTGACAAGCTGCCGCTGATGGTCAATCCGCGTACCGGCCGTGTGCACACCAGCTACAACCAGACCGTGGCAATTACGGGGCGCCTAAGTTCCAGCGAGCCCAATCTGCAAAATATCCCGATCAAAAGCATGGAAGGCCGCAAGATTCGTGAAGCCTTTATCGCCCCCAAAGGCTGGCAAATTATGTCTGCCGATTACTCGCAAATCGAGCTGCGCATTATGGCGCATCTGTCTGGTGACGAGGCGATGATTGCGGCGTTTAATTCAGGAGAAGACATCCACCGCACCACCGCTGCCGAAGTGTTTGCCGTAGCACTTGATCAAGTCAGCAGCGAGCAGCGCCGCTACGCCAAAAGCATTAACTTTGGCCTGATTTACGGCATGGGTGTGTTTGGCCTGGCAGCCCAGCTGGAAATCCCGCGCGATGCAGCTAAAAACTTTATCGACCGCTACTTTGCTCGCTTTCAGGGTGTGGCCAGATATATGGAAAACATCCGCGCCAGCGCCAAAGAATATGGCTATGTAGAAACAGTATTTGGCCGCCGCCTCTGGCTGCCGGAAATCAAATCTGCCAACGCCGCCCGCCGCGCCGGAGCAGAACGCGCCGCCATTAATGCACCGATGCAGGGCACAGCCGCAGATTTAATTAAACTGGCCATGATTAATGTGGCCGATTGGATTAAAGAAAAAGGCTTGAAAAGCCGTTTAATTATGCAGGTACACGATGAACTCGTGCTGGAAGTACCCGACGACGAGATCGGCATGATGCAAAAAGAGCTGCCTCTCAGAATGGCCGCAGCCGCCAAGCTCACCGTACCCTTACACGCCGAAGTAGGAGTGGGCCTGAACTGGGAAGAAGCTCATTAACTCTGACGCGCTCTTTGTCAGCCTTCAGTAAATAGTCTACAGTCCAGCTACGACGCTCCCTATACAGCTAACTTGGCATTAGAACAGATAACACAATTGATGATGATAAACCCCTCTTCTCTCAAGCCGCAATTTGGATGGAAAATGCTGTGCCTTACACTGGCAATCAGTGAGCCGGCGGCCGCTCTGACACTGGGAGAACTAACCGTCCAATCTGCCGTCGGTCAACGCTTTCGCGGTAAAGTAAGCTATCAACTTTCCCCTACAGATGACCCGGCTGAAGAGTGCAGCAAACTAAGTATCATCGCTCCAAATGATGAACTGCCCGGACTGGGGCCTGCCTCCCTGCGCCTGCAAAGCAAAGAGCGTGGTGGAGAAATTCTGATTCAATCTGCCAACATCGTATTTGAGCCAATAACCAGCTTCAATATAAAAATGGAGTGTAAAGGTCAACAACTGCAACGCAGCTACACTGTGTTTTTAGACCCTGCACCACTTACACCGCCAACTGTTGCTGAAGAGCCGCCTCCTTCGGCAGCTCGCCCTACAGAAAACATTGCACCAAGCCGCCCGCAACGCACAGCAAAACCACTAAAAACCAGTAAAGCCACAGAAAGCCAAACAACGACAGCCCGTAATCATTCATCTAAACCTGCCGAAATAGCTCAGCCTCTGCCCGCTGGCAATGGGCAATTACGCATCGAAAGCGAATTAAGCTTTAAAAATCAGCCTCCGGCCGTGCTCAGCCCTGAAGAACTGAAAATCAAAATTGAGACAATACAAAGCTTACAGGAGCAGCTTCAGTCAGAAATGATCCGCTTGCAACAATCGATGTTGCAGCTGCAAGCCCTAAATGACAGTGCAGGCCCCGTTTCGGCAAGCAATATCAGTCCCGAGCCTACCCCCGCCCCTTCTGCCAGCCTAAACATCAGCAAAATCGCGCCACCAAAGCCTTCTAAAGCCCCGGTAGTGGAACCCATACCCCCAAAGCGCGTAAAAACAGAGGACTCCACAGGCTGGTGGATGGCCGCCGTACTCGCACTGCTGGCTGTTGCAGCGGGTGCCGGTTTATGGCTGCGCCGCCATCAGCGAAATACCTGGGATACGGATGCAGAAAGCTCCATTTCCAATATCCAGCGGACTGGTCAGAAAATCATAAAACCTGCAAATGCAATGGAAGAGCATTCGCTTTTCCGGCATAGCCAGCTGTTTTACGGCGGTATTGAAGTTCAGGAAGAAGAAGACGGCAGCGCCACACTGGAGCGAGCGCAATTGCTGGTGGCCCAAGGTGAAACGGATCAGGCAATCGAGCTTCTCTACCAAACCATTGACGAAAACGAAGCGGACAACGAGCCGTGGCTGCTGCTGTTCCGGGTATTGCGTCAGCAGGGCATGAAAACCGAATACGCCCAGCTGGCCAGACGCTTCCATGATTTGGGAGCCGATGCAGACGACTGGGCGCTGGTCCGCAATATTGGCCACCGTCTGGATCCGGAAAACCCGCTCTACAGCACGCATGAAACCGATATTGAAATCAGTATTGAACCCGCTGCCGAGCAAGAAACAGCAGAAGCTGCCAGCCCTTCTGAGGCTATGCCCCAGACTATCGAGCCCGTCGCTGCCGAGCCCTTAAGCGATCAGGACGCTTTGCTGATGGAGTTTTTATCGCCGGTTGAAGAAGAACGCACCGTACAACGTACGGATGCCAGATCAGCACCACAAGTTATTTCGCTTGATCTGCCACCACTGGAATTCTCTCTGCCTGAAACCAATAACAGCGCTCTGGATATTTCATTACTTAGTGATGAAGAAACAATCGAAGCCTCTATGCCGCTTGAACACGCTGAGGAAGTAGAAATGTCGGTGCCGTTTGAAAAAATAACGCCCATACCATCCGAATTATTGCTCTCGTTTGAAAAAACAGAACACATAAATATCGAGCCTTCAATAGACTTTGAAATAGCCGAACCGGTAGAAATAGAATCCCCCTTGTCCCATGAAGAAGCCCAAGCAATTGAAGAAATAGACCTGGTGGAATTAGAAATCGATCAACTACCTCCACCCGCGCACTTCGAACCACGTAAACACTGAAGCCAACCTGGCCTTCAGCTGATGATAGAATGCGTTCCTATATGCACTCACGCTAAAGGATACGCAAGTGACTGAACCTAACCGCCTTGTTATCGCTACCCGCGAAAGCCCGCTTGCGCTCTGGCAGGCCAACCACGTTAAGGCGCGGCTTGAGGCGCTTTACCCTGGACTTCAGGTTGAATTACTCGGCATGACCACACAGGGTGACCGGATTTTAGACGTAACCCTGAATAAAATTGGCGGCAAGGGGCTATTTGTCAAAGAGCTGGAAACGGCCATCAGCGAAGGCCGTGCAGACATTGCCGTGCATTCAATGAAAGACGTGCCGATGGTTTTACCCGAAGGCTTCACACTGGCCGCCATTGGCGAGCGGGAAGACCCCCGTGATGCTTTTGTCTCCAATCAATACGATTCACTTGATCAATTAACCGCTGGCTGTGTCGTTGGCACATCCAGCCTGCGCCGCGAATCACAATTACGCGCACGCTTTCCGCATCTGGTCATTAAGCCTTTACGCGGCAATGTGGGCACTCGTTTGGGTAAGCTCGATGCCGGTGAATACGATGCAATTATCCTGGCCTCGGCAGGGCTGATTCGCCTGGGATTGGCCAGCCGGATTAAAAGTGCTATTTCCCCTGATGACAGCCTGCCCTCTCCTGGCCAGGGTGCGCTGGGTATTGAGGTACGCAGTGACCGTAGCGATTTAATCTCGTTGCTAACCCCGTTTAATCACCCGGCAACAGCGGCGTGTGTTACAGCAGAGCGCTCTTTGTCCCGCCGTCTGGGTGGCTCCTGCCAGATTCCATTGGGTGCTTTTGCCGAAGAAGATGATGGCTTTTTGCGCCTGCGTGCCTTTATTGCCAACCCGGATGGCAGCGATATTATCTATGCCGAAGGCAATGGCTCTTTAGCTGCAGCCAATGGCTTAGGCTTACAGGTAGCCGAGCTGCTGTGCACCGAAGGCGCAACCGAGATTCTGAAGAGTCTGGCTGCAGCTGCTGCCGCAGAATAATGCAAATACTGAGCGGCCTGCGCCTGTGGGTTACGCGTCCCAGCCAGCAAGCGGCAGATTTGGTCAATCTGCTGCATGCCGCGGGCGCTGAGGTACTGCCCCTGCCCCTGCTCGAAATCGCCCCGCCAGCCGACCTTGCGCCACTGCAATTTGCACTGGCAAATATCGGACAATTTGATTTGGCTGTTTTTATCAGCCCGTCTGCACTTGATGCCGTATTTGCCCGGTTACCCGGCCCCTGGCCGCAAAATTTACCAGTGGCAGTAGTAGGGCCAGGCAGCGAGCGACGGGCAAGGGCACTCGGGGTTCAGGATATTATCTGCCCCGCCTCACAATTTGATAGCGAAGGCCTGCTGCAAGAAGCCAGAATGCAGTCTTTAGCGGGCAAAAAGCTGGTGTTATTTCGTGGAAATGGCGGACGTGAATTATTACCAAGTGCCTTACAAGAGCGTGGTGCACTGCTGACCCTGATTACCGCCTACCAAAGACAGCCTCCCCGCTTTGATCTGGACCATTTAACCAGCCAATTAGACAGGGGTTGTGATGGCATCATCATATCCAGCTCCGAAGCAGCGCAACACTTATTCCAGCTAGCTGGAGGCGAGGCGCTGCAAGCGTTACAATCACGCATATATTTCGTACCTCATCCACGTATTGCACAGACGCTGATCGCCTTGGGTGCAAAACAAATAGAACTTACGGATGCGGGGGATAGCGGCATTTTGCATGGCATCTGTCTGCACTTCACAAAACCCCGCCAGGAATCAAGATGACTCAGGATACTTCACAAGACTCGCTCGCAGCGACACTACAAACGCCTAGCCGTCGCTTCGTTCCTCAGGCCGCTATTGTGCTCAGCTGCGTAGCCATCATCGCGGCTGCGGGTGTCTGGCTGTATCAGCAGCAGGCCATGGAGCAATTCAAGCTGGACATCAGCCGCCAGCTGGCTGCCAATAAAAACAGCACGGTGGAATTTAGCAAACAGCTGGCAGGCAGTGCCAAACTATACGAGCAATTTGCTACCAAGCTTTCGCTGCTTGAAGCAAAGCAGGCTGAGTCACTCAGCCAGCAGCAAGCGCTAAATAATATGTATGAAGCGCTTACCCATAACGAAACACATCGTGCGCTTTCCGAAATAGAGCAAATTCTGGGCTTTGCCAGCCAGCAGTTACAATTGGGCGGCAATGTCAATGGCGCACTGCTTGCGCTGACAAATATCGACCAGAAACTTGCACAACTTAATCGCCCCGAACTGATCAGCCTGCGTCAGAGCATTACCCGGGATATTGATACCCTGAAAGCACTGCCCTATGTGGATATTATCGGCATCAGCGTCAAGCTGGATAGTCTGATCAAAGGGCTGCAAGACTTACCTCTGTCTATTGATGGCTACCGCCAGCCGCCCGCTGCAATAAAAGCATCGACCAGCAGTACCGCCTTGGTCAAATTTTCGGATGAAATCTGGCAACAACTTAAACAACTCATCCAGATCCGCCGCATGGATAAGCCGGAAGCCATGCTGCTGTCCCCGGAACAAAGTTTTTTCTTACGTGAAAACATCAAGCTAAGGCTGCTGGATGCCCGCATATCCCTGCTGCTCAAGGACAAAACCAGCTACAACAGCGATCTCACGGCAGCCCTGCGTTATCTGGAACAATATTTCGATAAAAAAGCACCGCAAACTGCTGCATCCATCGCCACACTCAAGCAATTAGCAGCACAGGATCTGGCAATTCAATTGCCCGAATTAGGCAGTAGCCTGGCGGCAGTACGCAGCGCCCGCACCATTGCAGAAAGGGCCAAGCAATGAGAATTTTACTCTGGATCATTGCCTTATTTGCGCTGGCCGTAGGCCTTACCCTGTTTGCCCAGCTCAATACCGGCTATGTGTTGCTTTTCCTGCCGCCACGGCGTATTGAAATTTCGCTGAATGTATTTGTGATACTGATGCTGCTCACCGTTGCCCTGCTGTATATGCTGCTGCGTGTTGTTGCAGAGCTGGGCGGCCTTCCGCACAAAGTAAAGCAATACCGTGAACGCCAGCAAAGAGATGCCTCAATTCAGCTGGAACGTGAGGCACGCCTGGCGTTTTTTGAAGGCCGCTATCAACGGGCAGAGCGCCTGGCAGGCGAAGCCCTCAATAACAGCGAAAATAATGACGCTTTTGCAGTCAATGCGCTGCTTGCCAGCCGTGCCTCGCATCAAATGCGTGATTTTGCCCGCCGCGATCAGTATCTGGAGAAACTCCAGCAACGCTTTGGTAATCAGCACTTAGCTGCAGCAATGATGGCCGGAGAGTTATATCTGGATGAGCGCCGCTACACCGATGCAGGCAATGCCCTTGCCGCAGCAAGACAAATCTCGCCCAAGCTTACCGCAGCCCTGCAGCTTGAGCTGCGTTTACGCCTGCGTGAAGAAAACCCGGATGCTGTGCTACGCCTGGTAGAGCAACTGGCAAAAAGCGAAGCCGTAGATGCCGAACAAGCCAGACGCATCCGCAACCAGGCTTATCTGCTCAGGCTGAAACAGCAGCCTTTATCAAGCCATCAGCTCAAAGACTGGTGGAATAAACTGCCAGCCAGCGACAAAGGATTACCGCTGCTGGTAGAGGCCGTTGCAGACAGCTACAAAAATCAGGGCGAGCCTGCTCTGGCACGCAGCTTACTGGAAGAAACCCTTAGAAATGAATGGTCCAGCACGCTGGCTGGCCGCTACGGCTCGCTGGGCTTAAGCGGGGAAGCTTTAATTTCCCAGCTTCAACAGGCAGAGCTGTGGCTTAAACAGCACCCGAAAGATCATTTACTGCTGCTGACGCTTGGCAGGCTTTGCCGGGCCAGCGCACTTTGGGGTAAAGCACAAACCTATCTGGAAGCCAGTATTGCGGTGCACCCGACTGCCGTGGCTCATTCAGAGCTGGCGGAGCTACTTGCTTCACTGGATAAAAATGATGCCGCCAGCCGGCATTACCGGGCCAGCCTGGCACTGGCTTTGCCACAAGCCAGCTTGCTTTAAAAAAACACGTGGCAAAAAAAACGGCTGCATCGATTGCAGCCGTTTTGCATATTTAACCCTTATTGTTCTGAGGCAGTGGCAGTACCGTTTTTTTCTCATCAGAAAAAGAAACCCATGAAAATGGAGCAGCTTCCTTATTACGCTCAAAAAAATCAGGCTCAATATAGCCAGAGGGTGCAGCAGGTTTGCGAACTTGAGTATGAGTTAGCATTTTATTGCCCCCGATTAATTTGCGTTAAAATATTACTCAACAATAACACAATGCATTAATACGATTGCTCGAATACCACCCCAAACAAAAGACAGACTTTCTATTTAAGCAGCAGTACATTCTAATTAAACAACGATTAAAGTAATTCCGGCGACATTACCGTCCGCAATAAATAACTGATCTGCCCGTCTTTTACCTGTCTTTGCAACCACCAGCAGCCACCACGACGCAGCTCCCAATCCAGCTCTTTGCCTGCAAGCACCACTGCCGCAGCACGCCCAAGCTCTGGCTGATGCCCCACCAGTACAACCGTCTTTCCCGGCTCACGGGGCCAGTTGCTAACCTCGATATACGAAGCTGCTAAAGCACCGGGGTTTAGCCTTGCATCAATCTTAAATTGCTTACTTAATGCCCTGGCCGTTTCCCGGCAACGCAACGCCTCACTGCTCACCACTGTGAATGCGCTCCCATCGAAGCGCTTGCTCAGCCAGCTAGCCATTTTCTCGGCCTGCTTACGCCCTTTAGAGGTTAAAGGGCGCAGCAAATCATCCGCCCCATCCTCCGCTTCTGCATGACGCCACAAGATTAAATCCACAATCGTCCTTCAATTACGTGGTTTAGCAGTTAATTCTGCCAATAGCGTAGCTTGCGATGAGCGCACCTTTCCGCCCCTTGATGTCTTACGGCGATAGCGGCCATCAGACTGCATTTCCCATGCCTGAGTATTATCCACCAGGCCTGGTCGCAAACTTTCACGAATTACACGCCGTTTTACTTTTAAATCCAGAACCGGGAAGGCAATTTCAATGCGGCGGAATAAATTGCGCCCCATCCAGTCAGCAGAAGAAAGATAAACATCCTCTGCCCCGCCATTGTAAAAATAGAAAACGCGGTGATGCTCTAATAAACGCCCAACCACAGATCGCACCCGGATATTGTCCGACACGCCGGGAATACCGGGTCGCAAAGCACAAACTCCACGCACGATCAAATGAATGGTTACCCCGGCCTGCGATGCCTGATAAAGCTTATCAATCACGGTAGGCTCCAGCAAGGCATTCATCTTGGCGATAATCACCGCCTTGCGGCCCGCCTTGGCGTGGACAATTTCTTTATCAATGTACTTCAGAATATTTGGCTGCAAAGTAAACGGCGCTTGCCACAGCTGATGATGATCCCCCGCCAGGCCAAGACCGGTGAGCTGCATAAATACGTCGTTTACATCACTGACGATTTCTTCATTCACAGTCATCAAGCCAAAATCGGTATAAAGCTTGGTTGTACGCGGATGGTAATTACCCGTACCAACATGGGCGTAACGACGCAGTTTTCCTTCTTCACGGCGTACAATCAACAGCATTTTTGCGTGTGTTTTATAGCCATACACGCCATACACCACGTGCACCCCGGCCAGCTCCAGCTTGGCCGCCCAGTTGATATTGGCTTCTTCATCAAAACGCGCCATCAGCTCAACCACAGCGGTGACTTCCTTACCCCGGCCAGCCGCATCACACAGCGCTTCCATCAGGGCAGATTCGGTACCCGTGCGGTAAACTGTCATTTTGATCGCCACCACCTGCGGGTCTCTTGCTGCCTGCTGCAGCAAATCGATCACGGGGGTGAAACTCTGGTAAGGGTGATGCAAAAGAATATCACCATGGCGAATGGCAGCAAACATATCCGGCTGCTTGCGCAGCTCAGCAGGCACGCCCGGCATAAAGGGCTCGAATTTCAAATCTGAGCGATCAACCTGATCCGGCACCTGCATCAGCCGCACCAGATTAACCGGGCCGTTCACGCGGTAAAGATCCACATCCTGCAAACCAAACTGATCACGCAAGAAATGCTGTAAATGCTTAGGACAATTATCAGCCACCTCCAAACGCACGGCGTCGCCATAGGAGCGCTGCGATAATTCCCCTTTCAGCGCGGCACGCAAATCTTTCAGATCATCATCATCAACCGACAGATCCGAATCCCGCGTCACCCGGAACTGATAACAGCCCAGCACATGCATACCCGAGAACAGCTCATCCACATGCGCATGCAAAATAGAGGACAAAAATACAAAGCCATGCTCCACGCCCGAGATATCGGCAGGCATTTTTACAAAGCGCGGCAAAATACGCGGCGCCTGCACAATGGCGATTCCCGAGCTGCGGCCAAAGGCATCATTGCCTTCCAGCTCAACAATAAAATTCAGTGATTTATTTAATACACGTGGAAAAGGATGCGAAGGATCAAGACCGATCGGCGTAAGAATAGGCATCAATTCCCGGAAAAAGAAATCCCGCACCCACTCGCGCTGCTCATCTGTCCACACGCTGCGGCGGAAAAAATGAATGCCTTCCTTAGCCAGCGCGGGAAGCATTACTTCCAGCAATAAATCATACTGGCGATCAACCAAATCATGCGCCTCACGCGCCACCAGCTCAAAAGCCTGTAATGGCGTCATCCCCTCAGGCAAAAGCCGGGCCGGGTTATGGCGCATATTTTCTTTCAGCCAGGCTACACGTACTTCAAAAAACTCATCCAGATTAGATGACACAATACACAAAAATTTTAAACGTTCCAGTAAAGGATTACTTGCATCTTCCGCCTGGGCTAATACCCGGCGATTAAACTCCAGCAACCCCATTTCACGGTTTAGCATTAATTGATTATCTGCAGGTTTATAACTCATCACTTTTTGCTCAAATTAAATAGCCCATCAAAAAAACGGATGACAAGAAATATAACTCGGTCAGCTAAAAAACACTGATCCATTTATTTTTACCATTACCGATCAGACAAAAAACCGGTATTAACGCATGCTCTGCTCAAGAGCATGCGAAAATGATAAACAGAGCCTCAGGATTGTCCTGAAAACTTAACAATACCTGTTTAACTCCGATATAAACCCAAATAAATTGATAAACTGGATCTACAAATGAGCGGGCAAAACAAATAACCCGCCAGAGTTTAAAATCTTAAATACACCAACGCTTTGCAATAGACAAAATGGGGTTACAAAAAAACAAAGGCCAGATATAAACAGCCTCTGCCTCACGATTTATTGCGGTACAAAACCCGCAGGCATTTCTGCGCCATCACCAAAGAAATAATTCTCCAGCTGCTGTTGCAAATACTGACGCGCACGCGGATCAGCCAGACTCAGACGGTTTTCATTAATCAGCATGGTTTGATGCTTAACCCAGGCCTGCCATGCTTCCTTGGATACGTTATCAAAAACCTTCTTGCCTAAAGCCCCCGGCAGCGGCGGAAAATCCATCCCTTCTGCTTCACGGCCCAACTTTACACAATTCACAGTGCGGCTCATTCGTATCACCTCAATAATATTACATTTATATTTCTAGAAAATAACAAAAACCTGTTCTTAATCAACTTAAAAACATATCAAACTTTTACCGAAACAAACACCCCTCTTGCCTGCCTCTGAGATAACAACAAGCACCTTCTGATTCAACCAGGGTAACTGAGAATTATAACAGAGCAGACACACACAGCAAAAAAGGCGGCCCCGAAAAGCAATGCCGAATAAAAACCCTGCACAAAGTAGCCCGCACGGCACAAAAACAGAGATTTCCTCTCATAAACTGGCAGCCCCAAACTAACTTACATTAAAACCATGCAAATGGGAAACATGTAAAATGCTTAAAATATAACTTACAAAAACATCAAAAATAGCAAGAAAAAACTATTTTTAATAAACGACATTTGTAATAAACCAGAAATATAAGCAACGCCGATAAAAAACAAACTCCCCCCAACCCGCAAAACAATATTATCTCCCGAATAAAAAACGCAAATATTCACACAAGCAGACATTACAAAAGAAAAACAATACAAAAAAACATTTTAAAACAGTCACTTAAACATAAATATGAGTATGAGTATGGCAACTTTCTCTTATCTAAAAATCAATTCATACGATTGACATATTATGTTGATGAACGTTACATTTGAAACTACTTCTAAGTAAAATCTTAATAACCATTGTTATTAATGGATTTAAGAACATATTCTTATATCCACTCCATCGCATTTTGTGTATGCCCATTCTGTGGTTTGATGATTTGGTGGAAATAAAGCAGCAACTCTAACCAAGTGGTCAAGCTCGTGTTTTTACAAGTCAATGAAGCGAATGTGTCCCTGCCCCTCCTTTCCTCTTTCTTAAAGAATGCCAAATAATATGGCACGCAGCTCTCCAGCCATCACACTGGCAGTTTGGAAAGCACTATTTCTGCGTGAAGCTGTAAGCCGCTTATTTTCTGGACGTGCCACCTGGTTCTGGCTGCTGGCCGAGCCTGTATTCCACGTTACTTATCTCATATTTATTTTTACTGGCATCCGAGTACACAACATCGGCGGTATTGACACTGCTGTCTGGATCATGACAGGCATGCTTGCCTACTTTATGTTTACCCGTACCGGCATTCAAGTCATGAATGCTATTAGTGCAAATCGTGCACTCTTTACCTATAGACAGGTAAAACCAATTGATACGTTGCTGGTTCGAAGCAGCCTAGAAGGGCTGCTTATGATGATAATCACGACTACCTTACTGATAGGAGCCGCCATTTTTGGTCACTCCGTTACTCCATCAGACCCACTCTCCGTAATACAAGCATTTTTAGGGCTTTGGCTTGTTGGCCTCGGTTTTGGACTAGTAACTTCCATCGCAATTGAGCTAATTCCTGAATTAAGCCATCTGATCAGATTAATAATGATGCCACTTTATTTTATTTCTGGAGCCATGTTCCCTATTTCCTCTGTTCCACAGCCCTACAGAGATTGGCTTTTACTTAACCCCATAGTGCATGGCTTAGAAGCGACACGCCTTGGGTTTGCCCAAAATTATCATGCCATTACGGAGTTAAGTATTGCCTATATCTATTATTTTGCCCTAGTAAGCATTTTTTTAGGCTTGGCTCTACATCGCCGCTTTGCCTCTAAACTGATAACCCTATGATTATTGTTAACGATGTTCACAAGCGCTACCAAACCGAGCACGGCCCAGGAAAGTGGGTTTTACAAGGAGTTAATTTTACGATTCCGCCCAAGCTCAATGTCGGGCTGATTGGTGCAAATGGCGCAGGTAAATCCACGCTTTTGCAAATAGTCGCAGGAGTCGACCAGCCCACCAAAGGCTATGTAGAACGAAAATGCCGAGTTTCCTGGCCCATGGGCTTTGGCGGAGGCCTACAAGGATCATTAACCGGACGACAAAATTCCAAATTTGTTTGCCGCATCCATGGCCATTCCGATGACATCCCCGATCGCTTGGCCTTTATTCAGGACTTTGCTGAAATTGGTGTTGCATTTGAGCAGCCCGTTAAAACATATTCCTCGGGTATGCGAGCACGTTTGCAATTTGCGATGTCTTTGGCTTTTAATTTTGACTTTTATATTTCCGATGAAGTGACCGCTGTTGGTGATGCATCGTTCAATGGAAAAGCAGAAGCCGCATTTAATAATCTGGCCGATCAAGCAGGTTTAATTATGGTTTCCCACGGCGAAGATACATTAAAGAAATTTTGTTCTGCAGGGATATGGATACACCAAGGCAAAGCACACTGGTTTAACTTAATTGACGATGCCCTTTACGCCTATAAAGACACCCTTCCAAAATGATAACAAAATTTAGAAATAGCCCAATTGCTAAAACATGGGCAAGACAACGAAAGAAAACAATCCCATTATTCAAAAACTATCGAATTATGGCTATCGCCATGATCACCAGCCTATTTGCCATCATTTACTGGCTAACAATCGCATCGGATCGCTATGTATCTACCGCGCATGTGATTATTCAGCGTACCGATGTGGCCGGTGCCCAGGCTATGGATTTCTCCAGCTTGCTTGGTGGTACAGGCAGCAACCGCGCAGATCAGCTGCTGCTGCGCGATCATTTACTCTCTATCGATATGCTCAAAAAGCTGGATAAGCGCCTAAATCTGCGCGCCCATTACAGCGACAGCCGCCATGACCTGCTATCCCGCATGTGGTCCGTAGATGACTCTATCGAGCATTTTCACAATTACTACCTATCCCGCGTCAGTGTGGAATTTGACGATTACACCGGCGTGCTGATTATTAAAGCCCAGGGCTACAACGCCAAAATGGCCCAGGCCATTAGCAGCCTGCTGCTGGCCGAGGGCGAACAATTCATGAATGAAATGGTGCATAGCTTAGGCAAAACACAAGTTGAATTCTTGGAAAAACAAGTCGCGACCATGAGCGAGCGAGCCATCCAGGCCCGGCAGGCTGTATTAAGTTACCAGAATAAAAAAGGGCTGGTTTCCCCGCAAGCCACCGCAGAAAATATTGCCGGCATTGTGGCTGCACTCGAAGGCCAGAAAACTACGCTGGAAACCCAGCGCAGCGCGCTGCAATCTTATTTAGTACAGGACCACAGCAGCATTATTCAGCTGGATCAGCAAATTGCCGCTATTGCCAAACAGCTGGCCGAGGAGCAGGCCAAGCTTACCTCGGACACAGGCAAGCCGCTAAATCGCACGGTAGAAGAATTTCAGCGCCTGGAAATGCAGGCCGCCTTTGCGCAAGACATCTACAAAGTAGCTCTGGTTGCTCTGGAAAAAGGCCATATCGAAGCCACCCGCATGATCAAAAAAGTATCGGTGATCCAGGCCCCAAGCCTGCCTGAATATCCACTAGAGCCGCGCCGCTATTACAACACGCTGGTGTTTATGCTCGTCATCATGCTTATAGCCGGTGTAACACAGCTGCTGGCCGCCATTATTCGCGACCATAAGGACTGACCCATGAGAATCGCCTCCACCTTGATCAGCATACTGGCCCTGCTTTGTGCCGTACCCGCTATTGCCGCCAGCCCCTTTGACATCAGACCCACTCAAAAACAGGCCGGGCAAGAGCAACAACTTGCCAAACTAGCCAACCCTGCCGCCGATGAGCAGCCACTGGCCGAGCCACCGCAGCAATATGACTACAGCGCCAATTTAAAAAGCGATGTGTTTGGGGCCAATCTATTTACCGGCGCATTTGCCCGTGCCGGCGCCACCCAATTCAACCCCGATTACGCCGTGGCCGTGGGTGACAAAATCCAGATTCGCCTATGGGGCGCTTTTGATTTTGACAGCAAGCTAACCGTAGACCCCAAGGGCAATATTTTCCTGCCCCATGTAGGCCCCGTTCCCCTGCTGGGTGTGCGTAATCAGGATTTGCAACGCATGGTAGAAGCCGCCGTCGCAAAAACATTTCGCTCTAATGTAAGCAGCTACGCCAGCCTGGCCGCAGCCCAGCCCGTACGGATTTTTGTGAGCGGCTTTGTAAACCGCCCCGGCCTCTATAGCGGCACCAGTATGGACAGCCTGCTGCATTATCTGGATCAGGCTGGCGGCATAGACGCTGATCGCGGCTCCTTTTTAAACGTGCAGGTAAAACGCGGCCAGAGCGTGCGGGCCAGCGCCAATCTTTACGACTTCCTGCTAAATGGCGTCATGCCGCAGATTCAACTAAGCGATGGCGATGTAATTTTTGTAGCGCCACGTCAGCGTAGCGTAAAAGTAAACGGCCTGGCTGCCAATGCCAAACGCTTTGAATTTAGCGACCAAAGCCGCAGCGTGGCCGACCTGATCAAAATCACCAAACCCAGTGCTGCAGCCACTCATGTACGCGTGATACGCAACACAGGTAGCATCAAAAATATCGAGTACTATCCGCTGGCTGATGCTGCCAGTGTGGCCCTGCAAAATGGCGACGAGCTGGAATTTACCGCCGATAAAAAGCCCGGCAGCATTACCGTACGGGTAGAAGGTGAACACAGCAGCGCCCAGGAATACGTACTGCCCTACGGCTCACGTATGAGCGAGCTGCTAAGGCAGATCCAATACACCGATCATTCGGATCAGGCCAGCCTGCAGCTATTTCGCCAAAGCATAAAAGTACGGCAAAAACAAATGCTGGATACCTCGCTGCGATCATTAGAAGCCGCCGCCCTCACCGCCCGATCAGGCACCAGCGATGAAGCCGTGCTGCGCAAACAAGAAGCAGAGCTGATCTTGCAATGGGTAGAGCGCGCCAGAAAAATCGAACCCAGCGGCCAGGTCGTTATCGCCCAGGCCAGCAGCCGCGATCAACTCTTACTGGAAAACGGCGATGTATTACGCATCCCCACCAAGGATGGCCTGGTGCTGGTTAGCGGCGAAGTGCTCTTCCCTAACGCTGTAGCCTTTGATCAGACTCTACAGCTGGATGATTACATTAACCGCGCCGGTGGCTACACCCAGAACACCGACGCAGCCCGCATCATCGTCGCCCGCAGGGATGGCAGCTTTAAAGAAGCCAGCAGCGAAACCGGCATCTTTGGCTCTGCCAAAAGCACCATCGCCATCCAATCCGGCGACGAGATCTTGGTACTACCAAAAATCGACGTGAAATCGAGGCAGATATGGAAAGACATGACACAGGTTATCTATCAGATAGCGGTAAGTGCCAAAGTTGTTTTAGGACTTTAAATTAAAAAGAGTGCACGTAATGAAAGTACTAACTGTTTTTGGAACACGGCCTGAAGCAATCAAAATGGCACCGCTGGTAAACGCCCTAGCAAATGAAGCCAATATTGAATCCAAGGTCTGTGTAACAGCTCAACACCGTCAGATGCTAGACCAAGTTTTAGAGCTATTTGAAATTACACCAGACTATGATCTCAATATTATGAAGCCCGGCCAGACACTCTCGGGTATTAGCAGCGAGATTTTAACAAATCTTGAGCCGGTGCTAATGGAATTCCGCCCTGATCTAGTTCTTGTACATGGTGATACATCTACTACTTTTGCAGCGACACTTGCCGCCTATTATCAACAAATTGCAGTTGGCCATGTTGAAGCAGGTCTACGCACAGGTGATATTTATTCGCCATGGCCTGAAGAAGCAAACCGCAAACTAACCAGCACCTTAGCCAAACATCACTTTGCCCCGACCACACAGGCCCAACAGAACCTGTTACAAGAAGGAGTAAAGCAGGAAAATATCTACATCAGTGGCAATACCGTTATTGATGCGCTGCTTTGGGTTAAACAAAAGTTAGAAAGCGATTTAAACCTTACAAAACAGCTACACCAAAGCTTCCCTTTTCTACGGAAGGATGCGCGCTTAGTGCTAATCACAGGCCATCGCCGTGAGAATTTTGGAGAGGGTTTTGAACGGATCTGCTCAGCAATCCGTACCTTAGCCATCAATTTTCCTAATGTTGATTTCCTCTACCCAGTACACCTTAACCCGAACGTGCGCGAGCCTGTGGGCCGTATTTTGCAAGGGGTAAGCAACGTCCATCTGATTGAGCCGCAGGACTATCTACCCTTTGTCTACTTAATGACCCGTGCCCATATTATTTTGACCGACTCTGGCGGTATTCAAGAAGAAGCACCTTCGTTAGGCAAGCCTGTACTCGTCATGCGTGACACCACCGAGCGCCCCGAAGCAGTGGCTGCAGGCACCGTCAAATTGGTAGGTACCGATGCTGAAAATATTATTCAGGCCGTTACAACTCTGCTTAACGACCCCATTGAATACCAGCAAATGAGCATCGCCCATAACCCGTATGGGGATGGAAAAGCATGCGAGCGCATCATAAACATCATTAAAAAAAATCAACCTAGGAAAGAATATGCCGAAGCAATCTAAAGTATCCACAGTCTCTGTTATTGGCCTTGGCTATATTGGCCTGCCTACGGCGGCCATGTTTGCTTCGCGCAAAGTTAAAGTGATTGGCATTGATATTAACCAACACGCTGTTGATACCATCAACCAAGGCAAAATCCACATTGTGGAGCCAGAGCTAGATATGGTGGTACATGCTGCAGTGGCGGAAGGTTTCTTACGCGCCAGCACCAAAGCTGAGCCTGCTGACGCATTTTTAATTGCCGTACCAACCCCCTTCAAAGACGACCATGAGCCAGATTTAAGCTACGTCCGGTCGGCTGCAGAATCCATCGCCCCTGTTCTTAAAAAAGGCGATATCGTTATCCTTGAATCAACTTCACCAGTTGGAACCACGGAGCAAATGCTGCAATGGCTGGCCGCAACCCGGCCAGATCTTTGCTTTCCAACAGAAGGAGCAGCAACTACCGATATCGATGTAAATATCGCCTACTGCCCAGAACGAGTCTTACCTGGCCACGTAATTCGTGAACTGGTAGAAAACGATCGTATCATCGGCGGACTAAGTGAAGCATGCTCAAAAAAAGCCGCAGATATTTACCGGGTGTTTGTAACAGGAGAGTTGCTATTTACCAATGCCCGTACAGCAGAAATGGCCAAATTAACGGAAAACTCCTTCCGTGATGTAAACATCGCTTTTGCCAATGAACTATCACTGATCAGTGACAAACTAGACATCAATGTTTGGGAGCTGATCAAACTGGCCAATCATCATCCCCGCGTAAATATTTTGCAGCCTGGCTGTGGTGTAGGTGGCCATTGTATTGCTGTTGACCCATGGTTCATCGTCGACAAAACCCCCGATGAAGCCAGAATGATTCGCACTGCCCGTGAAGTAAACGATCACAAGCCAGAATGGGTCCTTGGCAAAATCAACGCTGCCATTGCCGCACTAACAGCAGCTGGCCGTGAAGAAGCATCTATCACCGTAGCGCTAATGGGCCTTGCATTTAAACCCAATATTGACGACCTGCGTGAAAGCCCTGCAGTACAAATTGCCAAACAGTTTGCAACTGCAACCCAAAGCAAGCTCATCCTGGTTGAACCAAATATCGAAATACCACCTGCACACTTAGCAGATCAAAAATTGGCATCCGTAGAAGATGCAATCGCTGTAGCCGATGTAGTTGTTCTGCTCGTAAAACATCGAGAATTTGCAACGATTAAAGAAAAATTGAGCAGCAACACCATCCTGATTGACGCCATTGGCATCGACGTAGCTTAAGTATAAAAAGAGTCAAGAATGAACGTCAAAACTCAGCCCGAAATTACCGCAACAAGCATTCCAACGCCTCAACCGCTTGTCGATATTCATGATCGTGTAACGGAAGCCTATTACGGCAAGATGGGGCCACAGTTTATGCGGGAAACACAGCAACGCATCCACTGGATATGCAGCCAAGTCCAAGGTTCCAAAGTTTTGGATGTTGGCTGCAGTCAAGGCGTAACGGCTATTTTGCTTGGTCGCGAAGGTAAGCAAGTCATTGCTGTGGATGCCGCGCAGCGCTCAATTGAGCAAGCCCAGCAGTATCTGGCCGCCGAAAGCAGCCGGGTGCAAGCAAATGTCTCTTTTATCAATGGAGACTTTTTGGCTGCTAATTTCAGTGATACACCATTTGAAACCATCATTATTGCAGAAGTATTAGAGCACCTACTGCAACCAGAAAGCTTTATTGATGCTGCCGCAAAACAACTAGGTGAAAATGGCCGCCTGATTGTAACGGTCCCGTTCGGGATCAATGATTTTATTGATCACAAACGCACTTACTACCTACTTGAGCCTTACCGCTTAATGTCGCGCCATTTTGAAATAGTAGACATCGTCGTGCTTGGTAAATGGCTAGGCTTAGCTGGCCGCCGACGTGCAGAAAAGGAAAAAATCCCCAGCACAGAAACACTTAAAGGCGATTTAGTCAGGCAACTAGAAACTGCCTTCCTCACACTAGAGCGAAGCCTGCGTGAAGATGCTGCATCTATACACGCACGTCTGAATGATGCCAATCTTAAATATCGAACCGCCTGCGAGCAAATCACCACTCTGAAACAACGCGTCGCGCAAGAAGAACTTGCTCGTAAACAAGGCGAAACCGCAAGCTCTCAGCTGCAGCAACAAATAAAAAATACTGAACAAGAACTTGCGCATGCTCAATCCAAATTAAGTGAAACCAGTAATCACAATAATCAAGAGCAATCAGCCTATCGCGAGGCGATGGCTCAATTAGAAACAGAGCATCGGGCTTTACTTATTCAACTGGGCAAAGAGCAAGAAAACCACAAACACGCTAATGCACTTATCAAACAAGAGCGGGAAGAACTTAGCCAAGCAAAGAGCGCACGCAATGCCTCTGAGCACACAATTGCCCAACTAAATAGCCAATTAGCCATTGCTGAGCACCTATCCAGCCATTTAAGCAGCCAATTAACTGAAGCAAAGCAACAAATTGAAACCGAACAAAAAGAAAAACAGATCGCAATTGAGCACCTAGAAGTAACGCTCAACGCCCAACGTGAATCCCGCCATGAAGCAGAAAAACGTTTAATTCGCCTCGAAGTGGAGCAAGAAACAATCTCCACGGCCTTAAAAGCAAGCAATGAACGATATCAACTTGCCAGAGCCCAAGTTGAACAAGTTAGTGAAAAACTCAGCCTCTCACTAGCCGCCAAACAAGCCAGTGAACAATCTGCACTCGATCTAAAAACTCAATTAAGTCAAGCAAAAGTAAAACTTGCTCAACTGGAAATCGAATACGCCACAGTCTCTGCATTGCTAAACGTAGAAACCCAAAAACATCAAACTACAATTGAAAAAATGTTAGAAAAAGAGGTCAAGGAAAAAAAACTCAATCAAGAGGTGATTCAACTTACTAATAAAATAAATGAATTACAACATCGTATTAACGAAGCAGATCAGCAACTAACTAGCAGCTCAAAGCAGCAACTTACACTTAGCAATGAGTATGAAACAGTTAAAATAAAATGTATAAACAACGAAAAAGTTATTCTTTTATTACAAAAAGAACTTGAAACAGCACAAGCGTCTCTGGCCACGGCCAAAAATCAATGGAAACATAACGAAGCATTATTAAAACAGGAAAACACCAATACTTGGGACCTCGCCCTTCAATTTGAAAATGAATGTGCAGAGTTAATTTCTCAGTTAAAAAATGCAGACACACTCGTACGCAAAAACAAAGACCGAGTAAATAAATTAGAAATCGAACTAGCCCACAGCAATAAAACCATTACCGATTTACATGAACAACAGCACATCATACAATTAGAAAAAAATACGGAACTCAATCGAGTTAGTAATGAGCTAGCCACGACTCAAGCTTTAAGCCGTAATGGGCAACAACAACAAGAAAAACTAAAGCTACAGCTATTACAAACAAAAAGATCACTAATAGAGCTCCAAAATAAAGCTGAAACACTCCACCAGCAAAAAATAAATGCAGAAAATCAAATCACCAAGACTAGAGCTATGCTTTCGTTTCAACTTGGTTATCAGTTATTACACGGCTTTAAATCTTTTCATGCATTTTTTCAATTACCCCGTAAATTATTTGCACTTCGACAAGAAGCACTACTCCGGAAATCTAAGAAAAACAATGTTGCGAAACAATATATTTCAGCAGAAAAAAACACAACACACCTGGCAGGCTTAGCCTCACCCAAAACAACCCAAATAAAACACCAATCAGCAACAATATCACTTTCAGATACCAATCTAGCTCAGGCACTTAAAGCCCTTAAAGTAGCCTGCATTATGGATGAATTTACATTTAGCTCTTACCAGCCAGAATGCAATTTATTGCAATTATCCGTAGATCACTGGAAGAATGAGCTTCAGAGTTTTAAACCAGAATTACTCTTTATTGAATCGGCTTGGCGTGGTAAAGATGATCAATGGGGCAGTAAAGTTGGCCATCTTAGCGAAGAGATCGTAGGCATTATTGATTGGTGTTCTCAGCAAAAAATTCCAACTGTATTTTGGAATAAAGAGGACCCAGTTCATTTTGAGACTTTCCTTAATACCGCAAAAATGTTTAATTACATTTTTACTACAGATGTTGACTGCATTCACCGCTATAAAGCCGCACTAGGGCACGATCACGTCTATTTACTACCATTTGCATGTCAGCCGTCTTCGTGTAACCCAATAGAACTTTATCAACGTAAAGACGCATTTTGCTTTGCTGGCGCATATTATGTTCGCTATCCAGAACGCACAAGAGATCTTGGCAATTTTATGACTACACTGAGCGAATATCGCCCAGTAGAAATATACGACCGTAACTTTGGTAAAAATGATCCAAACTATCAATTCCCAGAGGAATACCAAGCATTTATTGTGGGCAATCTACCTTTCGATCAGATCAACAAAGCCTATAAAGGTTATCGCTATGCGATTAACTTAAATTCCATTAAGCAATCTCAAAGCATGTTTGCCCGTCGGGCATTTGATTTACTTGCTTCTAACACCATAACTGTTAGCAATTTCTCACGTGGGGTACGTTTATTATTTGGCGATTTGATTATCACCACGGATAACGGAGAAGAGGTTGTTCGTAAATTACATGCCCTTGGTGATGATATCCAAAAACGGAAATTCAATCTTGCCGGTCTTCGTAAGGTAATGCTTGAGCACACCTATCAGGACCGGCTTGCATATATTGCATCCAAGGTGCAAGGAAAGCCGTATACAAAACTGCTGCCCCAGATTGTTGTTACTGCCTATGCCAAAAACCAAGAGCAACTGAATGCCTTGCTCGCCAGCTTCAGCCGCCAAAGCTATGAAAACAGAAGCCTGGTAATCGTGGCTCCCAATGGCTTTACGCCTGAAAACGCTGAATTTAACGATAAAATTCAAGTGCTCGCAGCGAACACAATCGTAGATTTACAACTCAATGACATAACTAAGCAAAATGGCTTTATCGCAAGCATGGTGCCAGATGATTACTACGGCCCTAACTATCTGCTCGACCTTGCTTTAGCTACGCGCTACAGCACAGCACTAGCCATAGGTAAACTAACCCACCATGTATGGTCAGCAAATAACGGGCTGCAACTTGCATACCCCAAACAACAATACTTACCTCAGAAAAGCCTGCCTGCACGTTCCACATTAGCCAGCTTGAGCCTTTTTCCTGATATGACATTACGCAATTGGGTTACAAGCCTTTACACACGCCAAATTGAAGCAGCTGAGCTGCTATCAATTGATGAGTTTAACTATTGCAAAAATGCTGGCATGGCCAACTTTGATGCCACTGCAGTTAATGATCTAACAAATCTGGATCTAGGGCTTAGTATCGAAGAGCTAATCACTAGAGCTGAACGTATCCAGCCAGAAGCAGCGAGCCCAGATGCAGCCCCAGTGCTAACTGGTGCGCAACTGGCCGGTTACTTTAAACCTGCCGCAAACAAGGGCTACACCCTGAATATAGCCGCCAGCACATGGGAAGCTGAATCTACACTTGCAGATGGTAAGCACGAATACCTCTATGCCAGCACGGACATTCGCCCTGCAGATCTTGGCTTTGAAAGTAATATGCAATTCCATCTCGATACAACACCGGGCCTCAACCTGCAAATAGTCTTGCTATTTCTTGATGCCCAGAAGCAACGTATCAGCCACATTATTAAAGGCGCTAATCGTAATCAGGAAGCCCCAATCCCAGCAGGCACCGAGTGGATAAGACTTGGACTACGAATTTATGGAAGCGGTGCAGCACGTATTAATGCCTTAGTGCTTGGCCACCGGCCATTTCAACCCACGGAAATTATTGCTAGAGCTGAGCACTTAGTCATTACCAACCATTACCCGAATTATGATGACCTCTATCGCAACGGCTTTGTACACAGCCGAGTAGCCGCCTACGCAGAACGTGGTACCAAGGTAGATGTATTTCGCCTGCGTAATGGAGAAGGGTTATCCCACCACGAGTTTCATGACATTGATGTCATGACTGGCTCGCAAGAGGTATTACACAAGCTGCTAACTAATAACAGCTATAAGAGCGTATTAGTTCATTTTCTTGACTCTGATATGTGGGAAGTATTACAACATCATGTTGAACAGATAAAAATTTTCGTCTGGGTACATGGAGCTGAAATTCAACCTTGGCATCGACGCGACTATAACTTTGTTAATGAGCAAGAACGAAATACCGCAAAAATTCAGAGTGCAGTGCGTATGAGTTTTTGGCAGAAGCTATTATGTAATATCCCTGAGAATATGAAATTTATCTTCGTATCCAATCACTTTGCAGAAGAAGTAATGGAAGATGTTGGCTTACGTTTACCTAGTAAGAGTTATCAAATAATACACAATCCAATTGATACAGATCTTTTTTCATATATCCCAAAATCAATTGAACAACGTAAAAAAATCTTATCAATTAGACCATTTGCATCACGCAAATATGCCAATGATTTAAGCGTGCTTGCTATTCTTGCCCTATCTAATAAACCATTTTTTAAAGATTTAGAATTTCGTATCATTGGTGATGGCAAACTATTTGATGAAACACTTGCTCCATTGCGAAAATTTAATAACGTAATCATCGAAAGAGGTTTCCTTTCTCATATGGAAATCGCTGCATTACATCGCGAGTACGGAATTTTTCTCTGCCCAACCAGAATGGATGCCCAAGGCGTATCACGCGATGAAGCAATGGCCTCTGGCTTAGTGCCACTAACCAATGCAGTTACCGCAATTCCAGAATTTGTTGATGCAGATTGCGGCATGCTCGTACCTGGGGAGGATCATTTAGCAATGGCGAATGCCATTGAGCAGCTAGTAAATAACCCAGAGCAATTTGAGAAAATTTCAGCATCTGCTGCAAGCAGAGTGCGAAAACAAAGCGCGATGAGTTTCATTATTGGCTCAGAACTAACATTGATAAATATAATCTAATTTATTCTGCTTTAGTATTACCGAAAAGCAAAAACCACTAATATTCCATTCGTCCTTCCCGGCAGAGCACGGGAAGGACGAATCGTTACACAAAACATTTATATATAGTTTCCTATTCTTTAAAAAAGAGAGCTTCAAATGTTAAGTGTATTCATTATAGGTAGCTGTGTTAGTCGTGATGCATTTAATGATGAAGCATCCTCTTTTTTTAACATTGAAACTTATGTTGCACGAACA
Source organism: Iodobacter ciconiae (assembly GCF_003952345.1). Classification (NCBI taxonomy): domain Bacteria; kingdom Pseudomonadati; phylum Pseudomonadota; class Betaproteobacteria; order Neisseriales; family Chitinibacteraceae; genus Iodobacter; species Iodobacter ciconiae. The sequence continues at coordinate 2,949,664 of NZ_CP034433.1, forward strand.
TCTTTAGCCAGCGCACTTGAACATAACCATGTTCATGGAATTCAATTAGAGAACATAGCCTCTCATTTCCAGCGCCGAATGGTAGAGATAGATATTAATAAACATTTAGAAGCTCTTTTATTATCTACAAAAGCAGATATTATTCTTTTAGACGCTATTGACGAACGATTTGATCTTTTCTTATTTAACGATGGCAGCATTTGTACTGTATCTATCGAGCTCTTAAGCTCTGGTTTTAGCAGTTCAGCATCCGATGGGAAAATCATTCCAAGAAAATCGGATGAATTTTTCCAGCTATGGGAACAAGGCTGGAGCAAGTTAATTAATATTTTGAAGAAAAGAGAAATATTAAATAATCTTTTTGTGAATAAAGTTTATTGGAGCAATAAACACGAAGATGGAAGCAATTTTTTACCAAATTACTCAGCAGAGAGAATATTTAACGCTAATCAATTTCTTGAACGTATCTATTCTCGGATGAGTGTTGATCTAAATTCTGAACAATTCATCGTTTTCCCAGAAAGTATGTTTATTGGTGCCGTAGATCATCTTTGGGGCTCCAGCCCTTTTCACTATATTAAAGATATATACCATGGCATTATTAGTAATTTGTTAAATACACACGCTAGCTCAAATGAGAAAAAATCAAATTTACTCCTTGATTTAACATCCCAAAGGCTAACCTCATCAATACAATGGTATGAAATTAATAGCTCATTCGGCGCGACCATTCAATTTGAAGCGGACACAAAAAGTGAGCATGGCACATCGGATATGCGTGCACTTTTTTGTATTGACATTAATGGGTATAAAGGGAAGCCACTTGATGGATTTGTAGTCTCTCATATCCCTAGTATAGGAATGTACCACTATTTATCTACCGGCCCGAATAAAACAAGCACAAGATGCTCTTTTACGCTTCCTGCTACATGCTCAAGTTTTCGAATTGGCTTTCGAAGTTGGATGCCAGAAAACGAAATTACCATAGATTGGCTACGTTTATCGCAAGTTCAGAAGACATAATTGATGAGGATAACCTTACCAATGCAAAGTTATTACTCCCTCCCATCTAAAAATCACGCTGAACAATTAGCAAATAAAAAACTTAGAACAATAAGCTTAATCAGTTTCCAAATCGAGACCAAACAATGCCAATGCTATATAATATTGGCATAATGCGTTCTTACGCAATAATTATATATTTAAAACACTAAGTTCTCGAGTAAAAACCTATGCTAATAAATAATTTAGTTATCAAAAAAAATATGACTTGGATCACTGTAACTTGTGATAGTTTATCGAGTATAGATATAATTGGAACCGCTAGATTTTGGCCAAAAGATATAAAAGGCGCAGCTCTATTTATTTTTGAAACTAAAACTGAACTAAGTGCAGAAGAATTAAAAAACAATAAAATTACTGCTTCAGGTGTTGGCTATTACACCTATTTAAAAGACCCATCAGAAAACAACGAATTTAATCAACAAATAAATTTTCCAAAGGGTAAATTAAATAGAATTGGGATTAAATTATGGAACACAAAAGAAGAAATTTTATTTGAAAAGATAGAATTCAAAGTCCCTCACGGTAGCTTAAGCTCAGAGCATGAGCTTAAAAGTATATATATTGACATGAATTCAAAAATATTAATTAATGAATTCACAAAATATCGGCATGGAACTGCATTCAATTTATTAAATAATAAAAAAACCTGCACACCAAAATGCCATGCCATATCTAGCCATTGGTACTCTACAATGGATGATTACGCTTTACGCCATATAAATAGTGATGTAAAACGTACAAACTGTTATCTAAGATTAAATAAGCAGGGCGATATTCCGCTGACCGTGTATCACGCAAAACCTGCCATTCTAAAAATACCTCCCAATATAGAAGCTTATCTTTATGAAATTGGAGACAAATCAAGAAATATGATTAAAAAAGCAGTAAAATCCGGCTATGCATATATAGACGTAAACCCCGATGACTTCATTGATGATGTAATAAAAATTAGAACATCTGATACTCTAAGGCAAGGCCAAGAAATACCAGAATATTTTTATCGAAGACCAGAAAGTGTCTTGTCATTTAAATCTAGCTGCGATTTGCATGGCGAGTCATTTTTTGGAATATTTAAAAACAATGAGTTAGTTGCATATTCAACTATCTTTTTGTATGGGGAGCTCGCTCAGGTAAATCATATACTGGGCCATAAAGATCATTTGCAAAATGGCATCATGAATTTATTAGTTTTTGAAATGGTACAAAACATTATAAAATCAAAACCATGGATAAAAGGGGTTAATTATTTATATGTTGGCAACCCCCAAAAAGGCATCGGTATATTTAAAAAAAGCATGGGATTTAAAGAAGAAGCCATTGTTACAACTCAATCTGCCCAAGATGTTAGCTGCTATTTTGAAAACAATAACAAACTTCCAGAAAACACCACCAAATTACCAATGAAAATAAAAGTAAAAAAACCGACTCCAGAATTAGTACTCCTAGATAACTCAGAAGTAATTATTTTAGAAAAAGAAGCACACAAATTTACTAAAAATTCACTAAGTATTTCGGAAGGCATTACTATTAATACTATTTACTATGATGTAATATCAGAATCATTTATTAACGGCGCGAATACGGCTAATGATTTTAATACTGTAATCATTAAAAATTTAACACTTGAAAAGTATACAGATTTTCTTTCCCATGGCATTAAAAATTTAAGTGAAAAAATGACAAAAAATTCTTTTGTTATTTGCGATTTTATAACAAATTTAGAAAACCCCCAAAATAAAAATATAATTTTAAATTTCTTAAATGAAACTTTAAAAAACAAAGATAATGAATTAATAAAAAATATAATCGACTATATTTCAAGACGATTTAGATCACTAGACACAGCATCGATACGCAATGGGTTCAAAAGCGGTGATTATGCTGTAAAAGGAATAATTAACTATCAAAAAAACATAGATAAGTTCGGGTTTGACAGTCTGATTGTCTTAAAAAAAATTCATTGACATAACACCCAGTAAATGTATTTAGTTGGAATTGCATTTTCAACAATTTCAACTAATGCAAATTTCTTTTATATAATGCTTATTATTTTTTTAAATTTAGAAAAACGTGATTAAATATTTAATTAAAATTGCTAGGAAGGGTGATTTAACATCCAACGAGCGACGCATAGGGCTAATTTCTGATTCATTAACTCAGGAGAGCCTTGCTCAGCAATTTAATTGTTCAATAATAACACCGCTCAACTACAAGCTTTTATTAAAATTACTCAAACCTGACTTTTTACTAGTAGAATCTGCCTGGCAAGGGCCAAATAACGCTTGGAAGTTTAAAATTGCGAGTTATCCAGACTACCCTCAGCGCAATAATCTGGCCCTACAGAAAGTAGTTACATACGCTCGGGATTTAGGTATTCCCTGTGTGTTTTGGAATAAAGAGGATGGTGTTCATTTTGAACGCTTTATTGAAAGTGCTAGGCTATTCGATCATATTTTTACTGTGGATGAAAACTGTATTCCTCGCTACCGATCCATTGTGGGACCAGAGGTCAGTGTTAACACTCTGATGTTTCCCATTCAGCCATTAACTCATTGTTTTACTGGATTTAATTTTAAATATAACAGTGCAAACTTTGTGGGTAGCTATGGCCGCCATGTGCATAATCAACGGCGTTTTTGGCAAGATATGATGTTTAATGCCACACAAGAAACAGGGCTTGGCTTAACCGTCATCGACCGTAATTCAGATCGTAAATCAGATAATTATCGCTATCCTGATTTAGCAGATATTGAAGTTAAAAACGCTATTAAGCATGGACAAACTGCTCAAATATATAAAGATTATTTAGTATCGCTAAACGTAAATACAATTGAAGATTCTGCAACCATGTATTCTCGCAGGCTAGTAGAAATTTTAGCCTGTGGCGGTATTGCAGTTACTAATCCTAGCCCTGCTGTTGATCGCTATTTTAAAGATTACTGCCATATATTACATAATGCAGATGAAGCTACCGAGCTATTTGCTCGCCTTAAATTTGGCCCATCATCTGATGATTTGGCACGGGCAGATGCAGGTGCTCAATACGTGCTTGCAACCCATACCTGGGCACATCGATTAAATGAAATTACCCAAATAATCGGGTTGAAATGAATAACCATCTAAATATAAATTCCTCTATTGCAATTAATGTATGGGGAGTTAAAAAGATACAAATATCAGCTTTAGATATTGGTCTTTTGCGAAATCGCCATTTAAGTTTATTTCTAGGCAAAAAACCATCAATTGCCCTGCCCTTTTTTAATCAAGCAGACGCAATTCATATTGGCTGGGGCAGAAAACCCAGCGGGCTTCGTGCACAAAAACGTGCTGCACTTACTAATCAAACATATTGCTTACTGGAAGACGGTTTCTTACGCTCGTTTAACACCGGTGAGCATTGCCCGCCTCTGGCTTTGGTCTGTGATACGCAAGGCATTTACTACGATTGCACCGGCCCTTCAGCTTTGGAAACGCTGCTTGATTCCAATCTTGATTTGCTGGCTGGCATTGCTGCAGATGTGGCACGGGCTAAGGCTTTGCTGCTGCAGCATCAGTTGAGTAAATATAATCATGCACCGGTGCTGGATCAGGCTTTGCTGCGTAGCGATGATCGCCAGCGGGTGCTGGTGATTGATCAAACCGCCGGGGATATGAGCGTGGCTTTAGGCGGCGCGAGTGCGGCGAGTTTTAGCCAGATGCTAGCCGCAGCTTACGCGGATAATCCTGATGCTACGGTTTATGTAAAAACCCATCCCGAGGTTACGTCAGGGCGCAAGCAGGGTTATTTAAGCCATGTGCAAGATGACGCGCGCACGGTGGTTTTGCGCCAGGCGATTAATCCGCTGAGCCTTATTCAGCAGATGGATAAGGTGTATGTGGTGACATCCACCATGGGCTTTGAAGCTTTGCTGGCGGCCAAACCGGTTTGCGTGTTTGGTATGCCGTGGTATGCAGGCTGGGGCGCAACAGACGACAGACAATCCTGTCCGCGCCGCACTCAACGCCGATCTGTGGATGAATTATTTGCCGCAGCATATTTTCACTACAGCCATTATTTAAACCCGGTGAATCATCAGCGGGGCACTATTTTTGATGTGATTGACTGGCTGATTTTGCAGCGCAAAATGGCCAGCCAGTATTCAGGCCGCATGATCGCCGTGGGTTTCAGGCGCTGGAAGGCGGTAAATATCAAGCCGCTGTTATCGCTGCATAGCGGGCAGGTTATATTTGTAAAAGATGCAGCCCAGGCAGCGGCTTTGGGCCTGCAAGCGGCCGATTGCTTGGTTTTTTGGGGGCGGCAAGCGCCTAAGGGCGTGGCAGAGCTGGCGGCGGCATCTGGCACCCGGCTACTGCGTATGGAGGATGGCTTTGTACGCTCGGTGGGGCTGGGCTCGGATTTAATCCGCCCGCTTTCCCTGGTGCTGGATAAGCAGGGAATTTATTTTGATCCCAGCCAGCCTTCTGCTTTGGAAAACATTTTAAATACCACGCAATTTTCTAACGAGGATTGCACACGCAGCCAGCATTTACGCCAGCTCATCACCCGGCATGGCATCAGTAAATATAATTTGGAGCCTTGCGAGACGGCCCAATGGCCAAACACCGGCCAGGAAGTTGTGCTGGTGCCGGGCCAGGTAGAAGACGATGCGTCAATTCGCTATGGCTGCAGCGATGTTAAAACCAATCTGGGCCTGCTGCAGGCAGCCAGAGCAGCGCATCCCGATGCATTTATTGTCTATAAACCGCATCCGGATGTGATGTCCGGCAACCGGGCGGGCAAGCTGGCGCTGGCTCAGGCACTGCAATTTGCCAATTTGGTAGAGGCCAGGCTATCGGTGGTCAGCTGCATTGATGCCTGCGATGTGGTGCACACCATGACATCCCTTACCGGCTTTGATGCGCTGCTGCGCCATAAGCGGGTGGTGGTCTATGGCCAGCCGTTTTACGCGGGCTGGGGGCTTACCGAAGATGTATTAAATGAGGGTGCAAGCTTTGCCCGCCGCTCCCGGCCATTATCGCTGGATGAGCTGGTAGCGGGCACTTTATTGCATTACCCGCTGTATTGGGATTGGTCTTTAAAAGGCTATACCAGCTGCGAGGCGGTATTACAGCAAATTATTAAAACCCGCAATACGCTGGAAAAACAAAATGGTTTGGAAAAACTGCGGGTTGGCTTTATGCGCCGCCAATTACGCAAATTAAATATATTAGCTAAAGCTTGGATTTTTAAATCATGATTAACGAAGGTATTCAGGCCTTTGCCGGAAAACGCGTACTGCTATTGCAAGGGCCGGTTTCTACTTTTTTTGCACGCCTGGCAAAAGATTTGCGCAATACGGGTGCAGAAGTTTTTAAAGTTAATTTTAATGCCGGTGACTGGTTTTTTTATCCGCGTAATGCCATTAATTATCAAGGCACCATGGCAGAATGGCCAGCCTATTTTGAGGCCCTGATTCAGCGCCTTAATATTGATGCCATTTTATTATTTGGCGATTGCCGGCAAATTCATCAGGATGCGCATGCAATTGCTGATAAACATGGCCTGGAAATCGGTGTATTCGAAGAAGGCTATGTGCGGCCGGATTACATTACTCTGGAGCGCTTTGGCGTAAATGCTTACTCGCAATTATCCCGCGAGCCAGTGCATTATCAGGAAAAAACACTGGTTCCCAAAAGATACCCTGTGGGCAATGCTTACTGGGCCATGATTTGGTATGGGTTCTGGTATGGCAGCATTGCGGCCCTGGGCAAAATTTTCTTCAGGCATTATCAGCATCACCGCCCTTTATCACTGCTTGAGCTTTTTCCGTGGATACGCTCGGCAAGGCGTAAACAGTGGTATCGCTGGGCTGAACGCGGCATTCAAAAAAAGCTGATCCGCCAATGGAATAAACAATTCTTTTTAGCGCCTTTGCAGGTGTTTAATGATTCGCAAATCAGAGTGCATGCCGATTTTGATGGTGTAGAGCACTTTATTGAAAGCACGCTGCTCTCTTTTGCCCGGCATGCGCCCAAAGACACGCTACTTGTTTTTAAGCATCACCCAATGGACAGAGGCTACCGGGATTACACCGGGCTGATCACAAAGCTGGCCCGCCAAGCCAATGTGGCAACGCGGGTGCTGTATATCCATGATCAGCATTTACCTACGCTGCTTAATCATGTGCGCGGCGTGGTGGTAGTAAATAGCACGGTGGGCTTATCCGCGCTGCACCATGGCGCGCCCACTATCGCCTGTGGTAATGCAATGTATGATATTGCCGGCCTTACTTATCAGAACGGGCTGGATCGATTCTGGCAGGCCGCACCCGATTCCAGGCCTGATAATGGCTTGTATCAGCGTTTTAGAGATCATCTGGTAGCAAAAACCCAGCTTAATGGCAGTTTTTATAAGCCGCTAACACAAAAGGATTCATGCTGCGGGCTGATCTGGAATACGCACTCCCCCAAGGTGACACCTGTTCCAACTCCAGCTCCAAGCCCCACTCCAACACCTCCTCCAGGTGTTACGCCTTCTCCAAGCCCGAGCCCTGCAAACAGCACCCGGCCCAGAAGCCGTACGCTTGTGCTCAACAAATCTGTATCACCAATCAAAACCGGCCTCCCCCCGGTTGGCCAGGGTGAAAATGCATTCAGGCATAGCTTTATTACTTCTATTTTTGCCATCATGCACAGCATATTAATGCTGTAAATTCACCAGGCCTCCTGCCACCATCTGCCAATACAGCTACCCGGTGCTGCACGGGCAGCAGGCAGGCTTTGGGCAAGGCTTGCTTGCCAGAAGCAAGAATTCACGGCCGTTGTCATATTGCAGCAATTAAATGGTCATCTTTTTTTAATCTTCACCGCTTACAATTTTCCTATTAGCTTACATCAGCAGCATTTTTCAAGCCTGCTTGGTTCAGTGTTTTTCAGCCTACACTGCCGACAGCAAATGGCAGCCATACCCGATGACTCGTTTAAGGGCGGTGGCGGTCAGCGATGTTTAAAAAAATAATCAGGATAAAACCCGATTAAAAATCCACATTTGCAATTTTTTTGACCTAATATGTAAAAACCAGTTAAGCCTGTAAATAAAAAAAACACTACTCAGCGAAAGAAAGCTGAATAAAAAACAGCTTTTACAAAAGAAACAAGGCTAACTTTTAACCCAACAAGCATGATAAATAACCTGGCTATAGGCATCTTTGCATAGCGGCTTTCGGCTGGGTAGAAAATACGCAGAGGAATATATGCGCCAACTTATGCCAATTGCATTGCTACTATGTATTCTTAATCAAACTGTGTTTGCCGATACGGCAATGACCATAGCGGGCCTTTCCAAGCACTTTGGCTGCAAAAAGAAAAAAAACAACTCTTGCGATTACAATGAAATTAATCCCGGCCTGGGGATAGAGTGGTCAAACAAAACACAGGATTGGGGCAGGCCCTTTGTGCGGGCAGGCATTTATAAGGATTCATATTCTGATACAGCGATATATGCCACAGCAGGCTTGCGCCAGGATTGGCCAATTAATGATTCATTCAGAGCTGGCCTGGGCTTAATGGCAGGCTATTTAAATAGCAGCCATCAGAATGGAGCACTTGTTTTTCCTTTTATTTATACCAGTTATAAAGATATTTCCCTCGAATTAGGCTATATACCCGATGCCACAGCATTTAATAGCAAAAACAAATCCAAAAGCATTGCCGCTTTACAATTACGTTGGGATTTTTAAAAATCCGTCTTATTTAAAAGCAATACAGATTTAAATTGCCAGCCCAAATCTTTTAACCAAAAACCCGCACACATAGCAGGTTTTTACCTGCGCGAAAATAACAAAGCATCGTTAACAAAAACGCAAAAAAACCCGGCATGCCGGGCTTTCTGTATTCAAAAATCTGTTTTATTAATTACTAATCGGGCTTTAAACATTAAATAAGAAATTTAATACATCGCCATCTTTCACTACGTATTCTTTACCCTCTGCACGCATTTTGCCGGCTTCTTTTGCGCCCTGCTCACCTTTGTATTGAATGAAATCGTCAAAAGCAATAGTTTGGGCTCGAATAAAGCCGCGCTCGAAGTCGGTATGGATCACACCTGCGGCTTGCGGGCCGGTATCACCCTTGTGAATCGTCCAGGCGCGTACTTCTTTTACCCCAGCGGTAAAGTAGGTTTGCAGGCCAAGTAAATCGTAGCCAACACGAATCAGGCGATTTAAGCCTGGCTCTTCCAGGCCCAGCTCGGCAAGAAATTCCTGCTTGTCAGCATCATCCAGCTCGGCAATTTCGGCCTCGATAGCGGCACACACAGCCACAACAGGCGCACCTTCAGCAACAGCATGGGCAACCAGACGATCAAGCAGCGGGTTATTTTTAAAGCCATCTTCGGCCACATTAGCCACATACATGGCAGGCTTGATGGTCATCAGGCAAAGTGATTTAATCACCTGCTTTTCATCATCAGACAGCCCTGCAGAGCGGGCAGGCTTGCCTTCATTCAAAATAGGCAACAGCTTTTCCAGCACAGCCACAACCTGAATGGCTTCTTTATCACCAGCCCGGGCTTTTTTGCTATCGCGGGTAAATACTTTTTCTGCGGTGGCCATATCCGCCAGTGCCAGCTCGATACCGATGGTTTCGATATCGGCGATCGGGTCTACCTTGCCATTAACATGAATGACGTTATCGTCTTCAAAACAGCGCACCACATTCACAATCGCATCTGTTTCGCGGATGTTAGCGAGGAACTTGTTACCCAGGCCTTCACCTTTGGAAGCGCCTGCAACCAGGCCGGCGATATCTACAAACTCTACAATTGCCGGCTGGATTTTTTGCGGTTTCACAATGGCCGATAACTGCGCCAGGCGTGCATCCGGCACTTCAACGATGCCGACATTGGGCTCGATAGTGCAAAAAGGATAGTTTTCAGCCGCAATACCGGCCTTGGTCAGTGCATTAAACAGGGTCGATTTACCAACATTAGGCAGGCCAACAATGCCGCATTTGAGACTCATATCATCCTTTCGCCGCAAACTGCGGCCTACATATACTTAAAAGTGAGATTTTACCCCATTGTGAACATCACCGCTCCCACCCTGCACAAATCCCATTGGCAAAAGAGGGGGAATTGCTCGTGCACAGAGGAAAACCTGGATCTTTCTCTGTGTCCTCCGTGCTCTCTGTGGTTCGAGATTTGGGTTTCTGCATGAGCATCACCCGTCCTCCACAATGCTAAGGTTTCTTTCCCTGCCCACGCCCCGTAAACTGCAGCTCCTTTGCTTTTTTATTGCCCAGCCCATGAGTAAGCGCCGTACTTCCCCCCTGCCGCACCGCGATGGCATTGCCCCGAGCTTTTTGCAGCTGCCTGCCGGGCAATGGCCTGATTTGCTGACGTTTTTAATCACACGCTTTCCGCATATGCCGGCCGAGATTTTGCGTGGCCGTTTAGAGCGCGGCGAGATTGTTGATCATCAGGGCGAAGTATTAAATGTTGCAAGTAGCTACCAGCCTAATGGGCGCATCTGGTATTACCGTGAAGTGCCTGAAGAAACGCCGGTGCCGTTTAGCGAACACATTATTTATCAGGATGAGCGACTCTTGGTAGCAGATAAACCGCATTTTCTGGCCTGCATTCCGGCCGGGCGTTATTTGCAGGAAACACTGCTCACCCGACTACGTAAGTCGCTGGGCGCGCCCGACATTGCACCTATTCATCGCTTAGACAGAGAAACCGCAGGCATTATGTTGTTCAGCCTAGATCCGGCCTGCCGCTCTGGCTACCATGCGCTGTTTTCAGAGCGGGATGTGGCCAAGGAATACGAAGCGATCGCGCCTTTTCGGGCAGACTTAGAGCTACCCCGCGTGCACCGCAGTTTTATGCAGGAGCAAGCGGGCATGTTTACCATGGAAGAAGCCCCTGGCGAGCCCAATAGCGAAACCTATATCGAGCTGATCGAGCAGCGTGGCGCCTGGGCACGTTATCGCCTCAAGCCGCACACCGGCAAAAAGCACCAGCTGCGCACCCATTTAAGCGCGCTGGGCGTGCCGATTTTAAATGATCCCTGGTATCCGAAATTGCTGCCTGAAAAAGGCGACGACTTCAGCCGCCCGTTGCAATTACTAGCCAGAGCGATTGAATTTGTTGATCCGTTCACGGGTGAAAACAGACACTTTGAAAGCCAGCGAAAGCTCAGCTGGCCTGAGTAAAAATGTAACGCGGGCACGTTTTTGTGCCCACGCACAATATTCATCACATCAACATTGCGCGCCCCACACCTTACTTCTTAACCGGGCGCTGCCAGCCGTAAATCGTCACCTGCCTGGCACGCGCTACGGTCAGCTCGCCAGCCGGTGCGTTTTTGCCGATCACCGAGCCTGCGCCGGTAGTTGCGCCTTCACCGATGGTAACAGGTGCAACCAGCACATTATTCGAACCAATACGCACTTCGTCTTCGATTATGGTACGGAATTTATTCACGCCATCGTAATTGGCTGTAATCGTGCCAGCGCCCACATTCACCTTGCTGCCCATGGTGGTGTCACCGATATAGCTCAGATGATTTACTTTGGAGCCTCTGCCGATAGTAGCTTTTTTGATTTCAACAAAATTGCCGATATGCACATCATCAGCCAGCTCGGCACCGGGGCGCAGACGGGCAAACGGGCCGATCAGATTGCCCTTACCAACCACGGCGTCTTCCAGGTGGCTAAAGGGGTGAATCACCGAATCATCTGCAATGCTGACGTTCTTTAAAACACAATTTGCACCGATTTTTACATTGTTCCCAAGAATAACTTCACCTTCGAACACGCAGTTCACATCGATCACCACATCCATGCCATGACGCAGCGTGCCGCGTACATCGATGCGCGCCGGATCAATCAGGCTAACACCCGCCAGCAACAGCGCCTGGGCGATTTTTGCCTGGTGAATGCGCTCCAGCTGGGCCAGTTGCACCTTATTATTGATGCCTTCAGCTTCCCAGTGATCCTGCGGGTGCACGGTGGCAATCTCAACGCCATCACGCACCGCCAGAGCGATCAGATCGGTAGCGTAATATTCGCCCTGCGCATTATCGTTTTTAAGCTCGGAGAGCCAGCCTGCTAATTTTGCCGTTGGCAGCGCCAGAATACCGGTATTCATTTCCGTAATCGCCGCCTGCTCTGGGCTGGCGTCTTTTTGCTCAACAATGTGGGTGACCTTGCCATCCGCATCGCGAACAATGCGGCCATAGCCCGTGGCATCGTCCAGAATATCCGTCAGGATCCCCAGCTTGCCTTGGCTGCTGGCTTGTAATAAGGCTTGCAGCGTAGCCAGGCGAGTTAATGGCACATCACCGTATAACATCAGCGTGGTGTCGCTTTGCAAATGCGGCAATGCCTGCGCCAGTGCGTGACCGGTTCCCAGCTGCTCGGCCTGATGTGCCCAGGCCAGATCGGTACTGCCCAGCAATGCTTCCTGCACCTGCTGGCCACCATGGCCGTACACCACCACCAGCTTGCCCGGCTTTAATTGCCTTGCTGTATCCAGCACATGCCCCAGCAGCGGTTTGCCCGCCAGGCGATGCAAAACTTTAGGCATTTTGGAATACATACGCTTGCCCTGACCGGCAGCGAGAACAACAACATCAAGCAAAGCACTCATGCGACAAAATCCGGTAGGCGAAAAGACATCATTTTAATCCTTTTTGCACTGCAAACTGGCGGCAAAATGTAATGTGAAAGCTTTAGGGAGGGTGAAACCCCATATGTGCTAACCAATTTGCTTTACCTTAGCAAACAGCGAACGATACATCTCCAGCACTACCGCCCTTGGTGAAAATTGCGTTGGTACATGCACAGTTTGAAACTATCTACCCTTACTTGGATGGCAATGGCCGTATTGGGCGGCTGTTAATTATGGCATTGCTGGAGTACTGGGGCTTATTGCCCGAGCCATTGATGTATTTAAGTGGGTATTTGAAGCAGCATCAAGCTGAGTATTATCGGCGACTTTCAAACATCCGCACCGAAGGTGATTGGGAATCTTGGATTGATTTTTTTCTGGAAGGGGTAGCTGAAGCGGCCTTTAACGCCGAGCGCAGTATTATCACCATTGCCAGTTTGATCTCTGCAGATCGGCGTCGCCTGCTTGGCTCCTCCAAAGCCGGGCCCGCAACTTATCGTTTGTTTGAATTACTACCGATGATGCCTCGTTTCGCAGGCCAGACAGGTGCTCAACACCAGTTTTCCTCCCGCAATGTGGCCGTTAAAGCTTTGGAGGAGCTTGGCATTGTGCTTGAAATGACAGGACAAAAAAAGAACCGCAGCTATAGCTATCAATCCTATATCGAGTTATTGACGCGTTGAACTTGTGACTTAGCATCACTTAAAGCATGAGCGAGCAGAGGCTTAAAGAAACTCAAACCACCTTCTTCAAACGTAAAAAAGGCAGCCAAAGCTGCCTTTTTTATCACCATACTAAAGATTCTTAGTGACCACGCTTTTTGAGCTTGTCGATTACGGCGAGTTTTGCTACCGCTTCTACCAGCTCGGCCTGAGCCATTGCAAAGTCCATCGATGTGCCGTGATTCTTGATTGCTTCTTCGGCTCGGCGTTTGGCGTCCAGCGCCTTGGCTTCGTCGATGTCTTTACCGCGAATGGCTGTATCTGCCAGCACGGTAACTACATGAGGCTGCACTTCTAACATGCCGCCTGAAACATAAAGAATCACTTCTTCATCGCTATTGGCAACTTTGATGCGCACCGCTCCGGGCCTCACACGAGTGAGTAGTGGGGCGTGACGCGGCAGAATACCAATTTCACCTTTTTCGGCAGGTGCAGAGATAAACTCAGCCACGCCGGAGTAAATCAGAGCTTCTGCACTTACCACGTCCACATGCATTGTCATTGCCATGGCACTAATCCTTATTGCATGGTCTTGGCTTTTTCAACCGCTTCTTCGATGCTGCCTACCATGTAGAAGGCTTGCTCCGGAAGATGGTCGTAATCGCCATTAAGAATGCCCTTGAAGCCCTTGAGGGTTTCTTTCAGTGGCACGTATTTGCCTGGAGAACCAGTAAACACTTCGGCCACATGGAAAGGCTGTGACAAGAAACGCTGGATCTTACGTGCGCGGGAAACCGACAATTTGTCTTCAGGAGACAATTCATCCATACCCAGAATCGCAATAATATCCTGCAGTTCTTTGTACTTTTGCAGTGTTTGCTGCACACCACGCGCAACCATGTAATGCTCTTCACCCACAACTTGCGGATCAAGCTGACGCGATGTTGAATCGAGAGGATCAACCGCCGGGTAGATACCCAGGGAGGCGATGTCACGCGACAGAACAACGGTTGCATCCAGGTGAGCAAATGTTGTTGCTGGCGACGGATCGGTCAAGTCATCCGCAGGCACGTAAACGGCCTGAATAGACGTGATCGAACCTGTCTTGGTCGAAGTAATACGCTCTTGCAGAGCACCCATTTCTTCGGCCAGAGTAGGTTGGTAACCCACGGCAGAAGGCATACGGCCCAAGAGTGCAGATACTTCGGTACCGGCCAGTGTATAGCGGTAGATGTTATCTACGAAGAACAGAATGTCACGACCTTCATCACGGAAGTGTTCGGCCATAGTCAGACCAGTCAGCGCTACGCGCAAACGGTTGCCTGGTGGCTCGTTCATCTGACCGTAAACCATCGCCACTTTATCAAGAACATTAGAGTCCTTCATTTCGTGGTAGAAGTCGTTCCCTTCACGGGTACGCTCACCTACACCGGCAAACACGGATAAACCGGCGTGTGCCTTAGCGATGTTGTTGATCAGTTCCATCATGTTAACGGTCTTGCCCACACCCGCACCGCCGAACAGACCCACTTTACCACCCTTAGCAAACGGGCAAATCAAGTCAATAACCTTGATACCTGTTTCTAACAGATCGATAGATTGGTTCAGTTCATCAAACTTAGGTGCAAGCTGGTGAATAGCGCGCTTGCTTTCGCTCTTCACTTCACCGGCTTCATCAATCGGGTTGCCGAGCACATCCATGATGCGGCCCAGTGTAGCGTTACCTACCGGCACCGAAATCGGTGCACCAGTGCCGCTTACCAACATGCCACGTTTCAGGCCGTCAGTAGTACCCATTGCAATTGCGCGCACTACGCCGTCGCCGAGCTGTTGCTGTACTTCCAGCGTCAGGTTGACTGCGTCGAGCGTGATCGCGTCATACACCTTTGGCAGGCTGTCACGTGAGAATTCCACGTCAACAACCGGGCCAATGATTTGTACGATTTTACCTTGGCTCATCGTTATTCCTAAATCCCAGTTAATCCGTTGTGCGTCAGGGCCTTACACCGCTGCCGCGCCAGAAACGATTTCGGAGAGTTCCTTCGTAATCGCTGCCTGACGGGTTTTGTTGTAAAGGAGCTGTAGACCGCCGATCACATTGTCTGCGTTATCAGTCGCCGCTTTCATCGCCACCATGCGGGCCGCTTGCTCGGAAGAAATGTTTTCCGCTACGGCTTGGTAAACCAATGCCTCAATGTAACGGCCCATTAGTTCGTCGATCACAGTCTTCGCATCCGGCTCAAACAGGTATTCCCAGTTGTAACCTTTTTTAGGCTCGCCAAATGCGTTGTCTGATAACGGTAACAGCTGCTCGATCACCGGCTCTTGCTTCATGGTATTCACGAAACGAGTGTAAACGAGGTGAACTTCGTCTACTTCACCAGCAATAAAGGCGTCGATCATGACTTTGATCGGGCCAACCAGCTGCTCAAGGTGCGGGGTATCACCGAGTCCGTGCGCAGAGGATAAAACCTTTGCGCCGTAACGGTTCATAAACCCGATCCCTTTGTTACCGATCGCGGTGACAGAGGTTTCTACGCCATTCTGATGCCAATCCTTCATACGGTTCACGGCCAGACGCAGGGAGTTGGTGTTTAAACCACCACACAGCCCCTTGTCCGAAGTAATCGTAATCAGGCCCGCACGCTTAACAACGTCGCGCTTTTGCAAATAAGGATGCGTGTAATCAACAAAGGCAGCGCTCAGGTGGGCAGCCACATTACGGATTTTTTCACCGTAAGGGCGCGCCGCTTTCATGCGTTCCTGAGCCTTGCGCATTTTTGATGTCGCAACCATTTCCATAGCACGGGTGATCTTTTGCGTGTTTTTTACGCTCTTGATCTTTGTCCGAATTTCTTTACCGCTTGCCATGATTTGATCCTTGTCTCAACGTATCAAATCAATACGCGGCGCTGGCCTTGAAGCCTTCCACTGCTTTAACGATCACTTTTTCGTCATCGACAGCCAGGTCACCCTTGTCTTCGATACGAGCCAGTACGTCTGCGTGGTTAGCCTTGAGGTCAGCCAAGAATGCAGCTTCAAACGCGAGTGCTTTTTCAACTTTGATGTCATCAAACACACCTTTGTTGATCAGCAGCAGCGTGATCGACAGCTCAGACACTTTCAACGGGCTGTATTGAGCCTGTTTCATCAGTTCTGTAACCATCTTGCCGCGCTCAAGTTGCTTACGTGTCGCTTCGTCCAGATCAGAAGCGAACTGCGCAAATGCAGCCAGTTCACGGTACTGAGCCAGAGCCAGACGTACACCACCACCGAGCTTCTTAATTACTTTGGTCTGCGCTGCACCGCCGACGCGGGACACCGAGATACCGGCGTTCATCGCCGGGCGAATACCCGCGTTGAACAGGTCAGTTTCCAGGAAAATCTGACCGTCAGTAATCGAAATCACGTTCGTTGGAACGAATGCAGATACGTCACCCGCCTGGGTTTCAATGATAGGCAGCGCGGTTAAAGAACCGGTTTTGCCTTTCACTGCACCGTTAGTCAGTTTTTCTACTTCTGCTTCGTTAATGCGGGAAGCACGTTCCAGCAGACGCGAGTGGAGATAGAACACATCGCCCGGATACGCTTCACGGCCCGGAGGACGGCGCAGTAACAGGGAAATCTGACGGTAAGCAACAGCTTGCTTGGACAGATCATCATAAACAATCAGAGCATCTTCGCCACGGTCGCGGAAGTATTCGCCCATCGTGCAACCGGAGTATGCAGCGATGTATTGCAGAGCAGCAGCTTCGGAAGCAGCAGCAGCAACCACAATGGTGTGACCCATCGCGCCGTGCTCTTCTAACTTACGCACTACGTTGGCAATCGAAGACGCTTTCTGGCCAATCGCAACATAAATACATGTCACGCCAGTACCTTTCTGGTTGATGATCGCGTCCAGAGCCACGGCAGTTTTACCGGTCTGACGGTCACCAATGATCAGCTCGCGCTGACCACGACCAACTGGCACCATGGTATCAATCGATTTGATACCGGTTTGCAGCGGTTGCGACACAGATTGGCGGGCAATAACGCCCGGCGCAATTTTTTCGATTGGTGCAGATTCTGTGGTACCCAATGGGCCTTTACCGTCGATAGGCTGGCCAAGAGAGTTAACAACACGACCAATCAATTCACGGCCAACTGGAACTTCCAGAATGCGGCCGGTACATTTGACTTCATCGCCTTCTTGAATGTGCTTGTAATCACCAAGCACAACGGCACCAACGGAATCGCGCTCTAGATTGAGCGCCAGACCGAAGGTATTACCCGGGAATTCCAGCATTTCGCCCTGCATAGCCTCTGACAGGCCGTGCACACGGACAATACCGTCTGTTACAGAAACAACAGTACCCGTGGTACGTGTTTCTGCTGCAGTCGACAAATTCTGGATCCGAGCTTTAATCAGTTCACTGATTTCGGACGGATTAAGTTGCATGATTTCTCCTAACTCTTCAGGCTCAAGGCGAGAGCGGTTAGCTTGCCGCGGACAGATGCGTCTACGACCAGATCACCTACCGTCACCTTCACGCCCCCGATGAGTTCCGGGTTAACGCTGACTTGGGCCGTGACCTTGCGGTGCAGCTGTTGGGATAAAGTTGCCGATAATTCGACAACCTGGGAATCGGTCAAAGCAAAAGCGGATTCAATACTGGCTTCTACTTCACCAGCGTTTGCTGCCTTGTACTCTTCAAATAGCTCTGCCACTGCCGGTAGGACGGTGAAACGGCGATTTTCAAGTACGGCATCGATGAAGTTATGCACTTCAGCGCTTTGTTGACCACCCAGTAATCCAAGCAGCAGCTCCTTTGCTTGAGCCACGGAAAACTTTGGATTAGCGACGACGTCCAGCGCCAGCTCGTTGCCTGCAATCAGGGCAAGCCGGGCCAGCACATCCGACCATAGCGGGAGTGTGCTGGTTTCTTTGGCTAGACGAAAGATAGCTACGGCGTAGGGTCTTGCGACGGTAATGAGTTCTGCCATGACGCTCTTACAGTTCCGCTTTGATGGATGCTAACAACTCGGCATGGGCATTTGCATCAACTTCGCGGCGCAGAATCTGTTCGGTACCTTGTAGCACCAAACCTGCAACCTGCTGACGCAAGGCTTCTTTTACCTGTTGAATTTGCTGGTCAATTTCCGCTTGAGCGCCGGCAACAAGGCGTTCGCCCTCTGCCTTTGCATGGCCCTTGGCTTCTTCAACCAATTGCGCGCCGCGTTTTTCCGCTTGCGCAATGATTTCGGCTGCGTGCTGCTTTGCTTCGCGAAGCTTGTCAGCCGCTGCTTTCTCGGCCAGTTCAAGATCTTGCTTGGCACGATCAGCAGAAGCTAAACCGTCGGCGATGCGTTTAGCACGCTCGTCCATAATCTGGGTCAGCGGAGGCCACACGAATTTCATCGTGAAGATGACCAAGATCGCAAATGTGATCATTTGGCCAAAAAGCGACAGATTAATATCCACGCTGATGTCCTCCTAAAAGACGGGCTAGATTACTGAGCAACGGCATTCAGCAGAGGAGTCAGGAACGGGTTGTTGAAGGTGTAAAGCATAGCCACACCAACGCCGATCATCGAGATAGCATCTAACAGACCAGCGATAATAAACAGCTTAGTTTGCAGAACCGGGATCATTTCTGGCTGGCGGGCAGCAGATTCTAAAAACTTACCGCCAAGCAAAGCAAAACCAAGTGCAGTGCCGATAGCAGCTAAACCGATGATGATCGCGGCAGCGATAACAGTCATGCCTTGAACGCTAGCAATTACTTCTGGTGCAACCATTTCTAATATCTCCAGGAGGAAGGTTGGGTAAAACAAGGGGAAAGCAAAACACTCACACCGGCCTGCCGAAACAGGCCGAGGGAATCTTAGTGATCTTCAACCGCAAGGCTGAGGTAAACAATCGTCAACATCATAAATACGAAGGCTTGCAGGGTAACAACCAGGATGTGGAAAATGGCCCACGGAGCGCCCAGCATCCATTGCGCCCAGAATGGCAGCAATGCGATCAGAATAAAAATCAGCTCACCAGCATACATATTGCCGAATAAACGCAGAGCAAGAGAAATGGGCTTGGCAATTAACTCAACCATCTGAAAAGCAAAGTTAACGGGTGCCAGTAACACCGTCATTGCCAGGCCTTCAGCATGAAATGGAGCAGTAAACAGCTCTTTTAGCCAGCCAACAAGCCCTTTTGCCTTAATAGAAAAACCAATAATAAGCAGCATCACAGATAGTGACATGGCAAAAGTCTGGTTTACGTCAGCCGTAGGCACAACGCGCAGCTTTTCAATGCCAAATACATGCAAACCAATCCAGGGCAAAAGATCAACGGGCAAGAAGTCCATGGCGTTCATCAGAAATACCCAGCAGAAAATCGTCAGGCTTAATGGACCAATCACTTTTGATTTGCCGTGAAATGCATCTTTGATCTGGGTGTCCACCATCTCAACGATCATTTCTACGAAGTTTTGCAAAGGGCCAGGCACACCTGAAGTAGCTTTACGTGCGGCAAACGCGAAAATACCGACAAACAGGAAACCTAAAACAAGAGCCACCCAGAATGTATCCAGGTGGAAACCATTGAAAAGGTGAAACGCCCCTGCAGGGTCAGCTACTGCCTCATTAAATGACAGATGATGCTGGATATATTCAGTGGCGTTAGCGGGTGCGTGATGTTCAGTCATTTTATTTTTTGCCGTCAAATTTTATCAAAAGCCCAAACCAAAAGGCACTGGTGGTGGCAAGATAACCCACAAACGTCCATGGCCAATCTGCCTTTCGGTACAAAATGAACAACGCCGCAAAAGCGACGAGTGTACAAACCAACTTGCACATTTCTGCAGCAAAGTGCTGCTTGAGAAGCACTGCTGGTGGAGCAAATTCAATGCGATATGCAATGGCTGCATATAAAACACTGCCCAATACCGCAATAAATCCGCCCAGTAAACTTGAAATCGCCGGATTTTGTCCCAAAATTAGTAAGAGGAGGAGAGCCGTACTGATGGCAATTCCAATCTTTAGCCGGATGATGCCCCGAACCTGTGCTTTCCCGATCATTGCCTCACCACTGGGGAAAAACCCCGCGATTATACTGACCTGATTTGTGTTGCGTCAATTTTCCCTATTGATCTTTTACGCAAAATTTACTTGTCATTTAATTAATACTAGGGTAGAAAAATAGTAAGCTTTCGCCAAACTTTAGAAGTTTCATCAAAAAACTTTCTACATCTTACCAAGCAAGACATTTAATTGTTCCGGACTACTATATTCAATTGTAATCCGGCCACTTCCCTGTTTTCCTGACTTGATCGAAACCCTGGCCCCTACCCTTGCAGATAATTCAGCGGCCAATTCGGAAAGACGCGGATCTGCTAGTTTTAAAGGTTTTTCTGGTACGGCTTCTTGTTGTTTTTTAACCAAAGCCTCGGTTTCTCTAACCGATAAGCCCTTCAGAATCACCATCCTTGCCGTATCTAGCTGCAACAAGTCATCCAGAGGCAGCAAAGCACGAGCATGCCCCATACTGAGCTGATCGGCCATTAGCATCTTCCGCAGTGGCTCAGACAAACTTAATAGTCTTAACAGGTTTGAAACGCTGGCTCTTGATTTTCCAACTGCCTCTGCTGCCGCTTCATGTGTCATGCAAAATTCTTCAATCAAACGTGAAATACCCAGCGCTTCTTCCAGTGGATTTAAATTTTCACGTTGAATATTTTCAATCAGGGCCATTGCCAAAGCCGCTTCATCGGCAATTTCGCGCACCAATGCGGGTATTTCTACCAAGCCAGCCTGAATTGATGCGCGCCAGCGGCGCTCCCCTGCAATAATTTCGTACTTATCCAGCCCGATTGGCCGGACCAGTACGGGCTGCATCAGGCCCTGGGCACGAATCGAGGCAGCAAGTTCCTCTAGTGCCGTTTCATCCATTTGCAAGCGGGGCTGATATTTACCCGGCTGCAAAGAATTGATCGGCAGATTTTGCAAAGAATCCTGACTATCCCCCATCAAGGCATCTAAACCGCGCCCAAGTCCTTTCATTTTCATGCTGTGGGAATCTCTTCTAGCAAATTATGGCGGGCCAGCAACTCTCCAGCAAGCTGAAGATACGCCAGTGCGCCTTTAGAGTTTTTGTCATAAGACAAGATTGGGCGACCATAAGAAGGCGCTTCGGCCAGGCGAATATTGCGGGGTATGACTGTATGGTAAAGCCTACTGGTGTAGTGTTTGACAAGCTGATCCGAAACCTGCTGCGCCAAGGTTGAACGCGGGTCAAACATCGTACGCAAAAGGCCTTCAATTTCAATATTACGATTCATCGATTGCTTGATACGTTTGAGTGTATTTACCAGATCAGAAAGGCCTTCCAGCGCGTAATACTCGCACTGCATCGGAATCAGTACCGCATCTGCAGCAACAAGGCCATTCAGCGTAAGTAAAGTCAGTGCAGGCGGGCAATCCAGAATAATGTAATCGTATTGATCTGCAACTTGTGCCAAGGCATCTTTCAGCCGGGATTCTCTGTGCTCCTGGTTTACCAGCTCAACCTCGGCCCCGGCCAGATTACGATTGGCCGGCAGCACATCAATCCCTGCAGATTCAGAGCGCTGAATAATTTCCTGAATCGGTGTTGCACCAAGCAAAAGGTTGTAAACCGAGCTGGATAACTTGGCCTTATCAATCCCCACGCCCATCGTGGCATTGCCCTGCGGATCCAGATCAACCAGCAGTACTTTTCTGCCAAAATGAGCCAGACTTGCTGCCAAATTAACAGCCGTTGTGGTCTTACCCACACCGCCCTTTTGATTGGCAATGGCCAGAATTTTCATCGTTTAGCCCTTTACGACCCACTTATGGATAGCGGGATGCCCGCACTTAATAAATTGTATACTCATCAGGCGGCATCAAGGCCACCCCACACACTACGCCTTAATCACATGCACCAAATGGCGCTCTGCATTGATGCCCGGTACTTTCAGGTTATCCACAGCAATTACTTTTACTGTTTCCGGCAAATGCGCGATTTCTTCAAAAGGATAAATACCTTTCAAAGCCGCCCACTCCCCTTCTGGTGCAAGTAAGTGTTGTGTGAGCCTAATAAATTCTGCCAATTCGGCAAAAGCGCGCGAAGTAATAATCTGAAATGGTGCTTCTGGCTTATAAAGCTCTACACGCTCGGTAAGCACGGTCACATTGGTGAGCTTCAGCTCGGCAATCACCTGGCGCAAAAAGGTGGTTTTTTTATGATTGGAATCAAGCAAAAATAACTGCCAGTCCGGGCGGGCAATTGCCAATGGAATACCCGGCGTACCAAAACCCGAACCCACATCCAGGATACGAATTTTTTCATCTGCCTCGCCCTTAAAATGAGGCAAAGGAGCAAGTGAATCCAAAAGATGATGCGAAACCATGCGCTCAGGCTCACGAATTGCAGTCAGGCTGTAGGTTTTATTCCACTTTGCAATCAGTGCCACATAGGCCAATAAGCTGACTGATTGTGCCGTGGATAAATCCAGTTTAAGTTCGGCAAGGCCTGCGGCCAGCTCGGAAAACATGGAATCAGTAGCAGTCATTCTTTACCTTTTTCAAGCAATTGCTTTTTCTTTAAGTGAACCAGCATTAAAGCAATGGCCGCTGGCGTAATGCCGGAAATCCTGGACACCTGGCCCATGGTTTCCGGCTTATGTTTGATCAGCTTTTGCTGCACTTCTTTAGATAAACCCGATACATCGGTGAAATCCAGATCGGCTGGCAGCAGGAATTCTTCCAGATTATCGCGGTTGGCCACTTCAGATTGTTGCCGCTCGATATAACCCTGATATTTCAGTTGAATCTCTACCTGCTCAGCCACCAGCGGGTCTTCTACCGCCGGTTTGGCGATTTCCATCGACATCAAGCTATCGTAAGAGACCTGCGGGCGGCGTAGTAAATCGGCCAGCGTATATTCGCGCTCAATCACCTTACCCAGCACACGCTCGGCATCACTTGCAGCAAGAATACGTGGATTTACCCATGTCGTACGCAGGCGTTCCAATTCTAAGTCAATTGCATCGCGCTTTTTACAAAAAGCTTCCCACTCTCTGTCACCAATCAGGCCCAGCTCACGACCTTTTTCAGTCAGGCGTAAATCGGCATTATCTTCACGCAACTGTAGACGGTATTCGGCACGGCTGGTAAACATGCGATAAGGCTCGGTCACCCCATTGGTTACCAGATCATCGGCCAGCACGCCCAAATAAGCTTCATTGCGTTTTGGCGTCCACGCATCTTTTTCGCGCACATAGAGGCCCGCATTTAAGCCTGCCAAGAGGCCCTGTGCTGCGGCTTCTTCGTAGCCCGTAGTGCCATTAATTTGCCCGGCAAAGAATAAACCGGCAATACTTTTGGTTTCAAAACTCGCTTTTAAATTACGCGGATCATAGTAATCGTATTCGATGGCGTAGCCCGGACGCAGAATATGCGCGTTTTCCATGCCCGCAATCGAGCGCACAGCAGCCAGCTGAATATCAAACGGCAGGCTGGTTGAAATGCCATTCGGGTAATACTCGTGCGTATCCAGCCCTTCAGGCTCTAAGAAAATCTGGTGGCTGTCTTTATCGCTAAAGCGATTAATTTTGTCTTCAATACTTGGGCAATAACGCGGGCCCACGCCTTCAATTTTGCCGGTAAACATCGGGCTGCGATCAAAACCGCTACGAATAATCTCATGCGTTTTAAGATTGGTGTGCGCCATCCAGCAGGGCAATTGCTTTGGGTGCATGCCCAGATTACCACGCGCCGAAAACACCGGCTCTGGCGTATCGCCGTATTGGGCTTCTAATACCGAGAAATCAATCGAACGCCCATCAATTCGTGGTGGTGTACCCGTTTTTAAACGGCCAGCAGGCAAATTTAACTCACGTAAACGTGCTGCTAGCGTAACCGAAGCAGGGTCCCCCGCACGGCCGCCAACATGGTTTTCTAAGCCGACGTGAATTTTGCCAGACAAAAAAGTCCCCGCAGTCAGCACCACCGCACCCGCTTCAAACCGGATGCCAATCTGGGTAATCACGCCTGTGACACGATCACCATCCAGGGTCAGATCATCCACAGCCTGCTGGAATAAATCCAGATTCGGCTGGTTTTCCAACATATGACGTACCGCAGCTTTATAGCGAACACGATCGGCCTGCGCGCGGGTAGCCCGAACTGCCGGACCTTTGCTGGAATTGAGCGTTTTAAACTGAATACCACCAAAATCAGTCGCCAGCGCCATTGCGCCACCCAAAGCATCCACCTCTTTGACCAGGTGCCCTTTGCCAATTCCGCCAATCGACGGGTTGCAAGACATCTGCCCCAGGGTTTCTATATTATGCGTCAGCAGCAGCGTTCTGCTTCCCATGCGGGCGGCCGCCAGCGCAGCCTCAGTCCCGGCGTGGCCGCCACCAACAACAATTACGTCGTATCGAGTAGGATAAAGCATAGCGTTGAGCATCCAGCAAGCAAAGGGGCAAGATTTTACGCCGTATTAGTCCTGACGACTATCTCGACGCAAAAAACACAAACGCCCCAACTTCAGCGGGGCGTTTCACGTGGAACATCTACAAGCCAAAAGTCTTTAGACAGAGGACTTAAAGAGCAAAGAAAAACACCCCAAAAGCGCAGGAGCACATAAAAACTGTGCACGCGTCATTGACCATGAACCAAGGCGTTAACTTTGCACCACTGCAAACATTACAACACACCAAACTCGCGGGCAGCTTCTAGTGCAGCACCTACAATACCTGCATCATTTTTAAGCTCGGCAGGCACCACAGGGAAACGCAACCCTGTTAGCTCGGGGATAAATTTTTCATGCTTTTTGCTAATCCCCCCACCAATAATTAACAAATCAGGCGATATTAATAATTGTAAATGCAGAATATATTCATTTAAACGCTGAGTATATTCTTTCCATTTTAAATCTAAATCGTCTTTTACTTTTCCAGAGCAATACTTCTCGGCAATTTCATTATTTTTAAATATCAAATGACCAAACTCGGTATTACTAATTAGCTTGCCATCTACAATTAGTGCACTGCCAATGCCTGTACCCAAAGTAATCATCAGTACTTTGCCCGTTTTACCCTTAGCAGCACCATATATGCCTTCCGCCAAACCGGCAGCATCTGCATCATTAATCAGCTTTAATGGCAGGCCAGTGACCTGCGCCAAAATAT
The DNA here is from genome assembly GCF_003952345.1 of Iodobacter ciconiae. Taxonomy (NCBI): domain Bacteria; kingdom Pseudomonadati; phylum Pseudomonadota; class Betaproteobacteria; order Neisseriales; family Chitinibacteraceae; genus Iodobacter; species Iodobacter ciconiae. The sequence continues at coordinate 2,975,238 of NZ_CP034433.1, forward strand.
CTTGCGCAGGTGCATTTAGCCATGAAGCATCCACATTGGCAGCCGATAAGGTAACGCCATTGTGAACAATCGCAGGAAAAGTACAACCAATGGGGCCTCGCCAGTTAAACTGATCAACCAGCTGCTTGACCACGGCACCCACAGCTTCTGGGGTGGCAGGTTGCGGTGTATCTATGCGTACCCGCTCGCATAATAACTCCCCCGTTTCTACATTGACCGGCGCTCCTTTAATTCCTGTGCCACCGATATCAATACCCAGAACAATTGTCGCAGGTGCAGTTTGCTCAGCCATTTTTCACTCTTTGATTAGGATATCTGTATATTTTAATATCTGAGTAATAACATAAATTATATTCAAATATTACTTAGATGATTTTAGCTCTAAAAGACGTTTTTTATCTTCTTCGGCTTTTAATTTGATGTTTTCAATTTCTTTCTTTTTATTTCTAATATCCTCCTCGATGTTAGAAACCTCTTTCTGGATAATAGCCAGATCTTCGGTTAAATCACCAGGCACAGCACGATTTGCTTTTTTATGACGGGCAATCTGCGTTTCTAACCGTACTTTGCGCGGAATTGCATTTTGTATCCGGATTGTGTTTGCTGCTATAGCCGACTGAACCACCTCAATGCGCCTGTCTCTGATAAGATCAATTTCCCCCGGCTTAGAAAAAGACTGCAGCAGAGCACGATCTTTTCGCTGCTGCTCTTTCTGCCGAGCCTGCTCGTTCTGAATTTTTTCTTTCTCTTCTCTGCTCAGGATAGGGGCCGGTGTAGCCTTTACTGTGCCGGATTTGTTCAACTCGGTCACACCACTTGTTGGCACGGTAACAGGTGGCTTATCGCTATATTGTACCCGGCCTGTTTCATCCACCCAACGATAAAGTTTGGCGGAGACAGGCACAGCTAATAAAGCCAGTATCAAAAAAATAGGCAAATTACACTGCATCAAATAAAACCTTTTAAATTCCGTATTGGCTACGGTAAGCACGTACTTTGGCCAGCTTCTCATCCATATCAGCCCGAGCCCCCAGATACCCCAGTAGATCATCCAGTGAAGCAATAGGAATCACCGGAATACCATACTGCTGTTCTACTTCTTGTACTGCCGATAATGCACCTTGACCGCGTTCCATACGATCAAGTGCAATCAAGACTCCTGCTGGCTCTGCACCTGCAGCACGAATCATATTGACCGATTCGCGCACCGATGTGCCTGCAGAAATCACATCATCGATAATCATCACCCGGCCTTTCAGCGGCGCGCCCACTAAAACGCCGCCTTCACCATGATCTTTTGCTTCTTTACGATTAAACACAAAAGGTACATTACGCCCCTGTGCCGCCAAAGCCACGGCTGTAGCCGCTGCTAAAACAATTCCTTTATAAGCAGGCCCGAATAACACATCAAACTCGGCACCCGATGCTTGAACCGCCTGTGCATAAAACTGCGCCAGCGCACCTACCGACGCACCATCGCTAAATAATCCTGCATTAAAAAAGTACGGCGATTGGCGTCCAGCCTTAGTGATAAAATCACCAAAACACAGCACATTTTGCTCCACAGCAAAAGAAATAAAGTCGCGGCGAAAATCACTCATGCTGCATTTTCCTCATTTATTGATTTCAATACAGCGAAGCATAACATTTCTTACAAAAGGACACCGGATGCGCATTATCAGTGCTAATTTAAACGGCATTCGCTCAGCTGCAAATAAGGGCTTTTTTGAATGGCTGGCAAAACAGGACGCCGATGTGGTGGCCTTGCAAGAACTTAAAGCTCAGGAAGCCGATCTTTCCCAGCAAATGAAAGAGCCGGAAGGGCTAAAAGGTTTTTTTCATTATGCGGCCAAAAAAGGGTATAGCGGAGTGGGGCTCTATTGCCGCCACAAGCCAGACCGTATCATTACCGGCCTTGGCATTGCCGATATCGATGTTGAAGGCCGCTATTTACAAGCTGATTTTGGCAATCTTTCAGTGGTCTCGCTGTATTTACCATCAGGCTCTTCATCGGATGAGCGCCAACAAGTGAAGTTTTCGTTTTTAGAGCGCTTTCGCCCCCATCTGGAGCAACTGGCAGCCAGCGGCCGCGAAGTAGTTCTGCTTGGCGACTGGAATATTGCCCACAATGAAATCGACATTAAAAACTGGAAAGGTAATTTAAAAAATTCGGGTTTCTTGCCAGAAGAACGCAGCTGGATAGGTAAACTATTTAGCGAACTTAATTTTGTAGATGTCTGGCGCAAACTTTACCCGGAAATCCCAGGCTACACATGGTGGAGTAACCGCGGCCAGGCCTATGCCAAAGATGTGGGCTGGCGTATCGATTACCACATCAGCACCCCCGGCATTGCGGCCACGGCGCAAAGTGCTTCAGTCTATAAAAACGAAAAATTCTCCGACCATGCACCGCTGATTGTGGATTACGACTACCAGCCCTAAGTAATTGGGCCATCCACATAAAAACCTAAGATCTGTAGACACAGAGAACTCAGAGTTTAAAAGCAGAACACAGAGCGACAGCCTGTTGGACTTAAGACCGATCTACTTCGAAAAAACTGGACAGGCTACTAAAAACTTTTATGTTTTTTTCTCTGTGTGCTCTGTGTTCTCATTTCGCTCTGTGTCTACAGACTTTTTTCTGATTTGCTATTCCACGGTGCAACTTTAAACAGCAGCAGCATGCCCGGAATCGCCAGTGCGGTACAAAGAAAGAAAAAGCTGATCCAGCCCATTTGCTCGACCAACCAGCCGGTGCTGGCATTAATAAAGGTGCGAGGCACAGCAGCAAGGCTGGTGAACAGTGCGAACTGGGTAGCGGTGTAGCGCGGGTCCGTAGTTCTGGCTATAAAAGCTGTAAATGCTGCTGTGCCCAGCCCAACACCCAAAGCTTCAAATGCAATAACAATTGCCAAAGCAGCTTTATCTGTCCCCATCGTAGCAAGCCATGCAAAACCTAAAATCGACACCACTTGTACGACGCCAAATATCCACAAAGCCCGGTTGATTCCCAGCTTTAACATCCACACGCCACCGACAATGCCACCAAATACAGCAGGCCACAGCCCTGCATTTTTAGCGATCAAGCCGATTTCCGTTTTACTAAAACCCATTTCTAAATAAAACGGCGTAGCCAAAGCTGTGGCCATGCTATCGCCTAATTTATATAAAAAGATAAACGCCAGAATCCACATGGCATTTTGCCAGCCATGGCGGCTCATAAATTCGTAAAAAGGCTCGACCACCGCTTCACGCAATGTTTTAGGCGGGCGGACTAATTGTGGCTCGCTTACCAGGAGTGTCATCACAATACCCGGCAGCATAAACAAACCGGTAATCATAAACACCTGCGCCCACGGCAAGAGATCCGCCAGGATCAGAGAAAACGCGCCGGGAATCAGGCTGGCAATGCGATAGGCATTCACGTGTACAGACGTACCCAAGCCCAATTCTTCGTCACTTAAAATTTCACGGCGATAAGCATCCAGCACAATATCCTGACTGGCACTAAAAAATGCCAGAGCAGTGGCGAGATAAGCAATCGACCATAAATCTAGCTTGGGGTTAAATAAACCTAATGAGGCAATTAAAACCAGCAAGGCGAGCTGAGTAAGTAGCATCCAGCCACGCCGCCTGCCTAAGCCCGGCAAAGCATAGCGATCCAATAAGGGAGCCCAGATAAATTTCCATGTAAATGGAAACTGAATCAGCGCAAAAAAACCAATCGCTTTTAGATTAACACCTTCGCTTTTTAACCATGCAGGAACTAAATTAAGCAGGATATACAGCGGCAAACCCGAGGCAAATCCGGTAAACACACAGATCAACATGCGCCGAGACAACAAAAGTGATTTCCAGTGAGTAGTAGTCATAGTAGCTGGCGGTAAAATGGAGGCATTACCTTACCTTAAATTCAGCATTTCAAGACTATCTCTGCACGTATTATTCGAAAATACACAGGCTATTTTTACCAGAATGGTAAGCAAATACGCCATATTCTGATCTCTGCTGGTAAACCCCAATAGGACAAGCCAGAGAAATCAAGCTAAGGTTTATTCAAACAATCGTTTGGAAACACACCAATGCCAGCCTACACACAGCTATTAAGCCCCCTCGATCTGGGCTTTACCACCCTTAAAAACCGTGTTTTGATGGGCTCCATGCACACAGGGCTTGAAGAAGCGCCCGATGGCCCGGAACGTATGGCGGCCTTTTATGCCGAGCGGGCAAAAGGAGGAGTAGGGCTGATCGTGACCGGCGGCATTGCACCCAATGCAGCAGGCCGTATTTATGAAGATGCAGCCATGCTGGCCGAAGAAAGCGATATCCCCCGCCACCTGCCTATTACCCAAGCCGTACACGAGGCGGGCGGCAAAATCTGTTTGCAAATTTTGCACGCTGGCCGCTACGCCTACCACACAGCCAGTGTGGCCCCATCGGCTATTGCTTCACCGATTACACCATTTACACCCCACGCTTTAAGCGCGGAAGAAATTACCAGCACCATCGCCGACTTTGCTAATACCGCTAAACTCGCCCAGAGCGCGGGTTACGATGGTGTGGAAATCATGGGCTCGGAAGGTTATCTGATCAACCAGTTCCTTTGCAGCCACGTTAATCAGCGAGATGATGAATGGGGAGGCGATGCAAGCCGCCGCCAGCGTATCGCGGTTGAAATCAGCAAGGCTGTCCGTGCTGCGGTTGGCCCTAACTTTATTGTGATTTTCCGCCTGTCTTTGCTTGATTTAGTTCAAGATGGCGGTACGCTGCCCGAAGCGATTTCCCTTGCCCAGGCACTGGAAACCGCAGGTGTCACCCTGATTAACACCGGCATCGGCTGGCATGAAGCGCGGATTCCAACCATCGCCGCAGCCGTACCTCGTGGTGGCTTTAGCTGGGTCACACGTAAACTAAAAAATCACGTGTCCATTCCGCTGATTGCGGTGAACCGCATCAATACCCCGGAAATTGCCGAGCATATTCTAGCCAGCGGCGATGCGGATATAGTGTCCTTAGCCCGCCCGCTCCTGGCCGATCCTGATTTTGTCAATAAAGCGGCGAGCAAGGCTGCCTATCTCATCAACACTTGTATTGCCTGTAATCAGGCTTGTCTCGACCATGTGTTTGAGGGCAAAGCGGCTTCTTGCCTAGTTAACCCTCGCGCCTGCCGCGAAACCGAATTTCCAATTGCGACCAAAACCCGGCAAGCCAAACGCATCGCCGTGATTGGTGCAGGCCCAGCCGGCCTGTCTTGTGCTACTGCTGCCGCCAGCCAGGGCCATCAGGTCACCCTGTTTGAAGCAAGCGCTGCCATTGGTGGCCAATTTGGCATTGCCCAGCGCATCCCCGGCAAGGAAGAATTTACCGAAACGCTACGCTACTACCGCAATCAGCTCAATTACCTTGGCGTAAACGTAAAACTGAATCACTTTGCAAATGCTGTCGAGCTGGCTGGTGAGTTTGATGAAATTGTGATTGCCAGCGGCGTCAAACCGCGGGTACCAGATATCGATGGCATTACCCACCCCAGCGTAGTTTCCTACCCTGCCCTGCTACGCGGCGAAGTAAAGCCTGGCAAAAAAATTGCGATTATTGGCGCAGGCGGCATTGGTGTTGATACAGCCGTATTTTTATCCGAAACCCATAATAATCTAGAGCCCACAGACAACTTTATCCGCGACTGGGGTATTGATGCCAGCATGGAAAGTGCAGGCTGCTTAGCCAAGCCCGCTATGCAGCCTAGTGGCCGGGAAATCTGGCTATTAAAACGCAGCAAGGGCAAGCCGGGCAGTGGCCCTGGCAAGACCACTGGTTGGGTACACCGCGCCACTTTGCAATTACGTGGTGTAAATCTGCTCGGCTCAGTTGAATACCTGAAAATCGATGATGCCGGCCTGCATATCAAGCAAAATAATGAAGAAATCTGCCTTGCAGTCGACCAGATTGTGCTTTGCGCGGGGCAAGAATCTGTGACCACGCTTTGGGATGAGCTCAGTGCAGCAGGTGCACCCGTTCACCGCATCGGCGGGGCACTACTTGCCGGAGAAGTAGACGCCAAACGCGCTATTGCCGAAGGTTTTAATCTGGCGATGTCATTTTAAATGTTTTAATTCTTTTAAATATAAAAAAGCCATCGTTTTAAAACGATGGCTTTTTTAATTAAAATACTATTACCCCGCATAGAATTATGCGGTTTGCTTAGGAATCAGAAACCATAAAATTAAATACGCAAAAATACCGGGAAACGCTGCAGACAAGCAAGACACAATCACAAAAGTCAGGCGCAGTTTGCCCGAACCTATTCCCAAATAATGGGCCAAACCGCCCATTACTCCTGCAATCCACTGATCATCACAACTTCTGCGTAAAACTTTATTCATGGTTTATTTCCCTTTATAAAATAGCTATATTTGCAATTCTGGTAAACAAATCTAAAATATGATGGGTCTTAAAAAATAGTTAATTAAGTATTTGGATGCTAACTTGTTTTTATCCTGGCAAAAAAAAGCCCATCAAATAATGATGGGCTTTTTTCATGCACTAAGCATTTATTTTGCTAAAGCACTCGCAAGATCCACTGCCTGCTCGCCAACAATCAAGTGGAACACCTGATCACCCTGCGGCATAACACCTTCTACACCCGCCGCTTTTAAAGCAGCTTCATCAAGGCGTGAAACATCTGCCAGCTCTACACGTAAACGAGTGCCAGCAACCGCTTCCAGCTTACTAATATTGGCAACGCCACCTAAAGCCGCCTGAATCTGTTTGGCTTTACCACTGACATCACCCGAAACGACTGTATTTGTTGCCTGTACACCCGCAGCTGCAGTTTCCTGCACAGGGGCTGTAACCACATCGGCTTCCGGACCAGCTACTTTCAGGTAGTTAACCATATCAGACTTCAGATTATCTGATTGAGTACCAAAAATCGCCTGAATACCGTTACCTACCACCATTACACCGGCAGCACCCATGGCTTTTAACTTAGGCTGGTTTACTTTTGAAATATCTTTAACCGAAATACGCAAACGGGTAATACATGCATCCAAACCACTAATATTGCTACGACCACCAAAAGCCAATACTAATTCACGGGCACGACCATGTTCGCTGTTATCTGAAACATGTTCTTCAGCCGATTCATCTTCACGACCCGGAGTTTTAAGATTGAGTTTTACAATCACAAAACGGAATACCGAATAGTAAATTGCTGCATAAACCGCACCCAGAGGCAGAATTAACCACCAGTTTTGTGCGTATTTACCCAAGGCATTGAACATCAGGAAGTCGATACCACCTTGTGAGAAGCTAAAGCCCATATGAATACTGAGCGAGTTAGCAACAAACTGGGTAGATGCCGCCAGAAAAGCATGAATCACATACAACTGTGGAGCTACAAACAGGAAGGCAAATTCGATTGGCTCGGTAATACCGGTCATAAATGAAGTCAGCGCGGCTGAAATCATAATACCGCCGATCTTAACGCGGTTTTCCGGCTTGGCTGTATGCCAGATTGCAACCGCAGCGGCAGGCAGACCAAACATCTTGAACAAGAATGCACCAGACAAGATACCGGCAGTAGGATCACCTGCAAAGAAGCGGGCAATATCGCCATGAACAGCTTTACCACTTGCATCAACGAAGTTACCGATTTCAAAGAAGAACGGTACGTTCCAGATGTGATGCAGACCAAACGGCACCAGCATCCGCTCAACAAAACCATACAGGGTTGCTGCAAAACGTGGGTCAGCATAAGCCGCCCAATGTGAGAAGCTTTTAATCACGCCCTGAATCGGCGGCCAGATAAGCGACAGGATCACGCCAACAAAAATGGCCACAATACCAGTGGCAATCGGCACAAAACGCTTACCCGCAAAAAAGCCCAGGTAAGGAGGCAGCTCGATGCGATAATATTTATTGAACAGGCCAGCAGCCAGAGCACCGGCGATAATCCCGCCAAATACACCGGTTTCCATCGCCTTCATACCCATAACCATGGCAGGCTCAGTACCAAGCACCGGGGCCATAACGCCCATCGTGGCAAGCAACACTACATAGCCAACAACGGCCGCAATGGCAGCAACGCCATCATTTTCGGTCAGGCCCAGCGCCACACCAATTGCAAAAATCAGCGCTAAGTTACCGAAAATGGCGCCACCACCGGCAGCCATCAAATGCGAAACCACTTCAGGCAAGAATGAAAAATTGGATGCGCCAAACCCGAGTAACAGGCCAGCAACCGGTAATACAGACACCGGTAACATCAGCGACTTACCAATTTTTTGCAAAAATGCAAATGCGTTCTTAAACATGATATCTCCGTACTACCTGATGCTTAGCCGGAACGGGCGCCAAGCATGTGTTGTTAAGACAGAATTTCCATATAGCGTGGAGCATCCGGCCAATAACCTAAATAACGGACAACCGCCCTCAAAAGACATCACAGTCCAAATACTGACTTGCTAGGGTTTGTTGACACTTGATTCCCGGCTGCATTGGTGCAGTTTCGGGGTTGAGCCGAAAAACGACCGTTCACTGGTTATGCAGCCTGATAATTGCAGTCAATTACATTTTGCATATTTCACACCAAGCCGTTTTCCGACTTAGTGCAATCGTGAATCAAACGCCAACAGGCCCCGATGATCACTCTAAGAAACTAAGGTGATTCATTGCCTTTTAAATCGGCTCATAAAACAAGCCGAAACTCCCCTGGGGGTGAACACTACCCCCTTCCCAAGACAGTCGCCAGCAAAAAAGGAAAACTATCGCGCATAGTGTTTACATTGTTCAATGGTAATTCTCACGGATAAAATGTAATACCACAACCCATTGAACACTGAACAAACTAGAGCATCAGATATTGATACAGATACCCGATACCTCCGGCTGAAATCAACACTCAAACATAAGCACAAGCACAAAACAAGCTTAAGGCAGATCAACAATAATCTGCCTTAAGCTGGAAAGTACATTTAGTCAGTTAACTGCTGAGCTAATCGAGCACGAACCTCTGCAACGGTCCCCATTTGTAATACTTCGGCAGCCAGTTGCTGACAATCAGCCTTTGACAGTTTACGTACCAGAGCTTTAACAGCCGGAATAGCAGGCACGCTAACTGATAATTCATCTACGCCCATACCGATCAACAATGGAACGGCCGCAGGATCGGAAGCAATACCACCGCAAACACCAACCCATTTTCCATGAGCATGTGCACCTTTCACCGTGTTAGCTATCAGACGTAATACGCCTGGGTGCATTGCATCGGCTTCTTTAGCCAGTTTTGGATGACCGCGATCCATTGCCAAGGTGTATTGAGTTAGATCGTTCGTACCAATTGAGAAGAAATCAACTTCACTGGCAAAAATTTCGGCCATCACCGCAGTTGCAGGCACTTCAACCATAATGCCGACCTGTACTGGAGAAGTAACACCCAGGGCTGCTTTTTCTTCTGCAACGATACGCTTTACTTCACGAACTTCTTCCAGAGAAGTAATCATCGGGAACATAATGGCCAGCTTGGCATGCTCGGCAGAGCGCAAAATGGCACGAATTTGTGTATGCAATAACTCTGGTTCAGCCAGGCATAAACGTACGCCGCGCACACCCAGAAATGGGTTTTCTTCGGCAGACATAGGCAGGTAAGGTAGCGGCTTATCACCACCTACATCCAGAGTACGCACAACAAAGGTACGATCTTTGCCCAGTGACTTGGCAATATCGCTGTAAATCTTATCTTGCTCAGCTTCTGTTGGCGCATTAGTGCGTTCAAGATACAAAAACTCGCTACGCAGCAAACCTACACCTTCACCCCCTAATTTCACTGATTGCTGGGCTTCTTCCAGGCCACCAATATTAGCCACTACCTCAACACAAACCCCATCTGTAGTCGTAGCAGGTTCGAAAGCGGTTTCCAGCTCTTCAGCCTGACGTTTGGCCAGCTTTACCTGACGCTCGCGAATATTGTTAATTTCCTCAACAGAAGGATTTAAACGTAAACAGCCTTTGCTGCCTTCCAGAATTACAGGCGTACCATTAGCCAGTTGCAACGCAATCTCTTCAATCCCGCAAATTGCCGGAATATTCAAAGAGCGGGCCAAAATAGCAACGTGGCTGGTTGCACCCCCGCCAACAGTACAAAAACCCAGTACCTTATTACGATCTAAAGAAGCAGTATCTGAAGGTGTTAAATCTTCAGCGATTAAAATCGCATCATTAGGAACTTCAAGCGCAGCTTCTTTGATGCCTGCAATCAGGCACAATACACGGCGGCCAACATCACGGATATCGTTAGCACGACCAGCCAGAACTTCATTTTTTAGCTTAGCCAGCTTATCTGCATAGCTGGTAAATGCAGCACGCCATGCAAAACCGGCACTCTTTCCCTGATTGATACCTACGCTGACCAAATCCAGTAAATCAGGATCTGATAATAACTCCTGATGGGCCACAAAAATTTCTGCCTTAACCGGGTCAGCAATTTCACCTTTCAATGTTTCCAGTTGCTCAAATGCGTCTTTCAACGCTTTTTCCAGACGATGTTTTTCCAGCTCTGGTGTATCGCCTGTTTCAGCGACATCAATCACTTCCTGTTTAACCTGGAAAATATATCCGACGGCAAGCCCCGGAGAAGCAGAAACGCCCATCAGCATATTTGGATCATTCGATTTTAGAACCGGACGTGCTTGTGGCTTAGGCACATGTTTTGCGGCAACAGCTGTCGCAACACCACCACACTCTTCACCTGAACCGCTGGCAATTAACTCGGCCAGGGCTTTAACTGCCTGAGCCGCATCAGGGCCGGTTGCTTTTACAAAAATCGAATCACCATGCTGTACTTCCAGCCCCATGATTGAAACAACCGATTTGGCATTTGCCTCGTCATCGGCACGAAGCAGCTTTAAATCGGACTTAAATGTTTTAGCTGTATTAGCCAGGACAGCGGCCGGACGAGCATGCAAGCCCGTTGGGTTAGGCACAATAATTGCGCCGGACTGAATTGCGGTATCTGCAGCAGCAACCTGCCCCACGACAGTGGCACCAGCTAAATCCAGAGACAACACAACATCTTGCCCTGCAACGACTGTTTTTTTAGTCGTAGGTATATATTTAACGACTTTATCACCTGTCGTAATGACAATTTGAGTTAGTAAACTGAGCGCTTTTCGGGCAACCAAATCTGCATTGAATTCAATTAAAGGCTGGCCAACTTTCACCTCAGAGCCTTCTGTAGCCTTGATAGTAAAACCCTCACCACGCAACATTACGGTATCCAAACCGATATGAATCAATACTTCAATTCCAGCAGGAGTGGTGATTGTAATCGCATGTTTTGACGAATGCAGCTGAGTTACTTTACCGGCAACGGGGGCAAGCAACAGGTTGGAAATTGGATCAATCGAAACTCCATCACCCACCATTTTTTGTGCAAATACCGGATCTGGAACCGATTCTATTGCAACAACAACACCTGATAACGGTGCAAAAAGATCCAGCCGAGAGGCTTGAGTCGAATTATTCATGGCAACCTCATTATTGGGGGGCAGTACTTTATATGTGTGTAAAGACTCTATGTTGGCTTTAGCGCCAATTGCGACGTAGTTTAGTGTGATATCAAAAAAAATAACTGTGTATTTATTATCTTTATCATGAAGATAATTTGCGTTTTCTCATAAAAATCATATTTTTGCCGTTAAGTTCATTTAATACTTTATTTTCTTTCCGTAAAAGAAAGGGAAGTAAAAGTAAAAACAAGAAATATCATTAAAAAATCGGTCTTTTCCAAACTTTATTTCCAGTTAAAATGTAATCTAGACGTAAATCCCAGATATCTACGGGTAATTGTTCAAAATATTGCATGTCAAATGCAAGGCCAATTAAACGAGGTTTTTTCCAGCTCCTCCGCATTCGTCTAAATTCAAATGTGCAATCATAATAGCCTCCACCCTGACCTAATCGGGCAAGACTTGCATCAAACCCCAGCAAAGGCAAAAACACAATATCCAAATCTCGTGGCGAGCATATTTCACCATCTAAAGGCTCAAGAATATTTTGAGGCCCTAATTTCCAACGGTTTTTTGAATCTAAACGAACAAAACTTAATTTTCTTCCACGTCTGGGTACTTTAGGCACATACACTTCCACATCCCGTACCAATGCACTCAACATCAGCTGCCATGGAGAAAACTCACTGCCAGCGGGAATATACGCAGCAATTTTTAAACCTCTGCGTAATAAACCCAATTGCATTGCCATAGCAACAACAGCGGATTCTGCAGAATGCCTTTCCAGAGGGGAGATCAAAGCGCGAGCGCGACGTATAGCACGCCGCGCTTCGGATTTACCAGATAAACTAATGATATTCACATGAAGTGAAACAATGAAGAGCTTCCCGCGAGTGCCGTCCGACAAGCAATCTTGAACCGAAGGTTCAAGCGGTCACCGACCGGATGCCATCAGGTGCATCCAACGGGGGATGCTCACAACAGGCATTCTCGTGGCAGGCAACCAAAGTAATTATTGGTTCAGAGAGACAAGCCGTAACAAACACCGCAGGAAAGCATTGGTTTACAACAAGCGCAGAGCTAGGAAAACAATTCAGTTTGCTCACCCATCACTGCGTCTATCGTCGAATTCATACCGGTGATTCTACGCTGAATCGCCGCAATGTCAAAACCCCCATCAACACGCGTATGCAAATATTCATAAGTGATATTAAGCGCAGCCATAATGGCAATTTTCTCAAGCCCAATCACTTTGCCAGATGCGCGAATCTCATGCATACGCTGATCTAAAAACTCAACAGCCTGTATGAGTGTTGCTTCTTCCTCATCAGGGCAAGCTACACGAAATTCACGCCCCATGATAGAAACATCGAGCTGCTTAATCCCTGCACCACTCATTCTGTATCCTCCGGCAGCTTAGCTAAAATAGCAGCAACTCTTTCTTTGCTTCCATCTACTTTTGCCAGCAAGCCCTGATTTTGCTGCTGTGTCAGCAATAATTTCTGACGCAAGCCACGATTTTCATCGCGTAACCTACGGCAAAGCAGCGCTAACTGAGCTACTTTGTCTTCAAGATTTAACAGTTCAGCTTCCATCAACGACTTCCATAGGCAGCAAAGCAGGCGAATTCTAAAATACTTTTCAAGAATACGTCGTGCCAATAATGACTCTGTTCATTCAGTAAATTATATGCAATACCCAGTTTCGTTTACAAATCCGGATCTGGCAACTCAACTTCATCATTTGGATCATATACAGGCATTTCAAGAAAATCATCCGGCGTTTCAAGAGTGATACGGCCTAATGTACCGCCGCGAAACTCAGTCAAAATCATGTCTGCCGTTTTTTGCGTATCAATCCGTCCACCTGACAACATAGCGCCACGTTTTTTACCAATCAACTCAAAAAGTGGTTCGGCATCAGCCAGCAGGTCTTTCAATTTATAGCGATCAAGCAATAGCTGCGGATAACGCGCAACCAAAGCCTCAATTGCATAAAGCGCAACATCCACTTCGTCGTAAGCATTACGACCAATCGATCCAGCCATTGCTAGACGATAGCCTGAATCTTCATTTTGGACTTTCGGCCACATCAACCCTGGTGTGTCGTACAAAATCATACCCGCCAGCGTTTCAACCCGCTGCTGCATTTTGGTTACACCGGGAGTATCAGCCACCTTGGCAATTTTGCGCTTAGCCAGATGATTGATCAAAGTAGATTTACCTACGTTTGGAATCCCGACAATCATTGCTCTAAGCGGCTTTTCCTCGCCATCACGATGAGGAGCCAAAGCCTGGCATAACTGTGGAATCAGCTTCGCACCCTGAACCTTATTATCCTCACCCAATAACACCGCTTCTGTGCCTGGCTGAGATTTAAACCACTCAAGCCAAATTTTGTTAAGCCTTGGATCTGCCAAATCTGCTTTATTCAAAACCTTGAGAGCAGGACGCTGCCTTAAACGACGCATCGGCTCAATCATGGGATTGCTACTAGAGAGTGGCAAACGAGCATCAACCACCTCGATCACCAAATCCACCTTGGCCATGGTCTCTGCAACCTGCTTACGGGCAGTGTTCATATGCCCTGGAAACCACTGGATCGCCATCGAACCCTCCATTGAAAGAGGCCATTATACGATGAAAAATCAAACGATCCATCAAATCAACTACTTGCCCTGTGGATAAAAATAAGCGCTGCTGTGGAAAACCTACAAGACAGCAAAACTCAAAAAACTATCTCCAATTTATCCACAGGTCAAACAGATTTCACACCCAGCCTTGTGGATAACTTAAGTGATTGAAAAAACAAAGAAAAATGACTTATCCACAGAAAATATCACCCCTTATTAGTTGTTCTTATATCTTTCTTCTTAAATGAAGTATTAAAAGAAAAAAGATGTAAATAAATTTTCCAACACAAAACGGACAAAAAATATTCTAAAATCGCCTACTTGCATGCCAAGGAAACATCTTATGAAACGTTATCTACCTCGTTTAATTGCTATTGCTACTGTCATAACCATAGCTGGCTACTTGCTTTTTCAAACTCCAAATAAACAAGCACCAGATATACAATTAACCAGTATTCAAGGACAAAACTTAAACCCGTCTGCATTAAAAAACCAAATCGTACTCGTTAATTTCTGGGCAACAAGTTGTACTGGATGTATTAAAGAAATGCCAGAACTTATAAAATTACAAGAAAAATATAAAAATAATAACTATAAAACAATTGCTATTGCCATGGATTATGATAATCCTGAATATATTGCTAACTATGTAAAAGAAAAAAAATTACCTTTTTTTACACAACACGATATAAATGGAAAAGCAGCAAAAGCATTTGGTGATGTAGCTTTAACACCTAGTACATTTTTAATTAATAAAGATAGTAAAATTATTAAAAAATATGTCGGATTAATTAATATTCAAGAAATAGAAATTTTAATCGAAAATGAAATAAAAAAATCCATGTAAAATTTAAATGATCTTTAAAATCAAAGAGATATGATCTTATGCTTGGAATTTTATGTTTAAAAAAAAACGGCCATTTAGGCCGTTTTTTTATTTTATTCATATATTAGCTAATTTCTAAAAATACTAATCTAGCTACCTCAAGTGTGTCTATAATATCTTGATCGGAATGTGCTGCAGAAACAAAACCTGCTTCAAAAGCAGAAGGAGCTAAATATATTCCTTTGTTTAGCATACCATGAAAAAATGAATTAAATTTAGTACGATCAGAATTCATTACATCAGCAAAGGATTGTGGAATATTTTTACTAAAATAAAAACCAAACATACCACCTACACTTTGTGTAGAAAAAATAGTATTTGTTTCTTTAGCTATTTGAATTAAACCATCACATAATTTTTTAGTTTGAATAGATAATTGATTAAAAAAACCATATTCAGAAATAAGTTTTAATGTAGCCAACCCGGCTGCTACAGCAACCGGATTACCAGACAATGTCCCTGCCTGGTAAACCGGACCCAAGGGAGCTAATTTAGCCATAATATCGTTACGACCACCAAAAGCAGCTAGCGGCATACCACCACCCACTACTTTACCAAGACAAGTTAAATCAGGTTTTATCCCATGCAAACCTTGAGTACATTGTAAACCAACTCTAAAACCAGTCATGACTTCATCATAAATTAAAACCGAACCATAATTTTCAGTTAATTTACGCATCGCTTGAACAAATTCAGCGCTGGCTTGTACCATATTCATGTTGCCAGCAATAGGTTCTACAATAATGGCAGCAATTTGTTCCCCTATTTCTGCAAACAATGCTTCTAGAGCAGCAACATCGTTGTAAGGTAGAACTAAGGTATCTGCTGCAACTGACGCTGGAACACCTGCTGATGAAGGATTGCCGAAAGTTAATAAACCAGAACCCGCTTTTACTAATAAACTATCAGCATGACCGTGATAACAACCCTCAAATTTCACTAATTTATCGCGCCCGGTAAAACCGCGGGCAAGGCGAATTGCGCTCATTGTGGCTTCTGTGCCACTTGAAACAAGCCGAACTTGTTCAATAGACGGTAGCATTTTGCAAATTAAATCAGCTAATTCTACTTCTGCGGCCGTTGGTGCACCAAAACTCATACCATTTTTAGCTGCATTAATAACAGCTTCCAGTACATCTGGATGAGTATGACCTAAGATAAGCGGCCCCCAGGAACCTACATAATCAATATAACGCTGATCATCTGCATCCCAGACATAGGCACCAAGACCTTTTTTAAAAAAACGTGGTGTGCCACCAACAGAGCCAAAAGCACGCACTGGCGAATTGACACCACCAGGGATATGCTTTTGTGCTGCAGCAAATAATTGTTGATTTTGATTCATAAGGAAATCCATAATAAAAAAACAATATCATAGCCTTATCAATCCCATGCAGAAACCGTCATTGCTTACTTGTTGCCTGCTGCATGACACAACGTAGTTTTAATTCACTAACTACATCATTATTTAGACAAAAAATAAGCGCCTTTTACAGGGCGCTTATTTTGTATACCTTGGTAAATTACCAGGTTGAATAGCTATGTTCAGAAAGATAACTATTAAAGTATCGTGAATCATTTGATACTTCGGCACCTAACCATGCCGGTTTTATGTAATTTGCATCACTACTGGCTAATTCTAATTCAGCAATAATTAATGGTGAATTTTTGCCATGAAATTCGTCAATCTCCCAAATATGGCCAGCAAAATCGATTAAATGACGTGTTTTATCCAGAGTATTGGGGCATAATTTTAACAATGCTTCTGCATCAGCAACCGGAATTTCATATTCAAACTCCAGACGCTCAATCCCTGCTGTTTTACCTTTTATCGTGATAAACCCTTGATTATCACGTAAGCGAACACGCACTACTCGTTCGGGATCACTAGATAAATAACCTTGTGCAATCCGGCTTGACTGTTGTACTTCACTACGCCAATCATCACCATTTAATAAGAATTTACGTTCAATTTCTATCGCCATTATTTTTCTCTAAAGCTCTTTTTAGAAAGGTTTTACCACAACTAAAATAACGCAGGCTGCTAAAACTAGAACAGGAATCTCGTTAAAAAAACGATACCAGCGGTGGCTGCGTGTATTACGATCAGCTGCAAAATTTTTACAGATTTTCCAGCACCAGCCGTGATAAGCAATTAAAACAGCAACCAGCGTGAGCTTCACATGCATCCAGCGCCAGCCTGCGCCCATATAAAAATCAAAATAAGACCAAAGCCAGATACCAAATATCAACGCCAAAATACCTAAGGGAGTCATAAATCGGATCAGCTTATGCTCCATTAATTTTAAACGTGCAATCGTTTCGTGATCTGTGCTCATGGCATGGTTTACAAATAATCTTGGCAAGTAAAATAAACCCGCAAACCAGCTGGTGATAAAAATAATATGGAGCGCTTTTACCCAGAGCATTTATTATCCTTTTAAATTGGATGGATATTTACGTACTGCGGCATCGTATAAGCCTTGTACTGCTGGGATTCTGGCCTGTAAATCTTGAATGCGTGTTTGATTTGAAGGGTGAGTGGAAAGAAATTCTGCTGGTTGCCCTTTGCTGGCCGCAGCCATTTTTTGCCACAGGCTAACCGCTGCCTGTGGCTTATAACCAGCTCTGGCAGCCAGCTCGAGTCCCATGGTATCGGATTCGGATTCATGCTCGCGGCTATTAGGTAAAAAGTAGCCTACTTGCATTAGCTCATCAGCCATACTCATATAGCCATCATATTTTCCACCAGTGAGCAAAGATAAGCCTTGCATAGCCAATTGCTTGTTATATGCACTACTCATGCGCTCACGGCTGTGCTCTCTTAAAGCGTGGCTAATTTCGTGCCCCATAATTTGAGCAATTTCATCATCAGTAAGATTTAGTTTTTCAATAATGCCGGAATAAAACATAATCTTGCCACCAGCCATGCAATAAGCATTTAGTTCCGGGCTGTTTTCTACATTAACCTCCCATTGCCATTTGCTGGCATCAGGGCGAAATGTACTGGTTTGCGGAATAATGCGATTAGCAATATTGCGAACTCTGGCTGTCATTTGTTTGTTGCTATTGAGCACACCTTTGCTTTTTGCCTTATCTAAAGTCTCCTGATAGGACTGACTGGCCATATTGTTAACTTGTTGCTCGGATAAGAGCATACTCATGTTCTGCTTACGGTTGATCTGGTTTATACCTGATTCCGTAGTGCTAACCTGTTGACAGCCTGGCAGTATGGCGGAAAGAAAAATTACGCTAATCAGTTTTTTCATAACCATCCTTTCAGATTTCCATCATCTCAAAATCATCTTTTCTTGCACCGCAATCCGGGCAAGTCCAGTTTGGAGGAACGTTTTCCCATGCGGTTCCGGCAGCGATACCATCGTTAGGCATACCTTCAGCTTCATCGTAAATAAAGCCACAAATGAGACACATATATTTTTTCATTCGAGTTACCTGTTAAGTAAGATAAAATTTCAATTTTACCTGATTCAGTGAATGTCCCCATGACTACCAGCCCCCCTATTGTGCTTGTATTTGCTGGTAATGATCCATCCGGTGGTGCTGGACTTGCTGCAGATATGCTTGCTTTGTCATCCCTTGGTTGCCATGTGGCACCGGTAATTACCGGCGTCGTTATTCAAGATAGTGCAGGCGAGCAAGATATTTTACTCATTGAAAGTGAGTGGGTGGAAGATCAGGCTCGCTGCATCCTTGAAGATATGAAAGTAGATGCGATTAAAGTAGGCCTGATTGGCAGCATTGAAACCCTGACCGTGATTGCTGAAATTGCATCAGATTATCCAGAAATCCCGCTTATCCTGGATGCTGTATTTTTTTCCAAGCCTGGAGATCATTTAGCTACCGAAGAATTACTTGCAATGACTCGTGAATTATTATTACCACATACCACACTGGTTACGCTTAATAGCATTGAAGCAAGATATTTGGCATCGGATGACCCGGATGATCAGGATGATTTAACTCTGGATGCGGCTGCCAGCCGAATTCTGGATTGTGGTTGCGAATATGTATTGATTACAGGTGCTCATGAAAATACACCTAAGGTCATCAATGCCCTTTATAGCGATATGGGACGCGCCAGTGTAGATACTTGGGATAGGTTGCCTGGTAGTTACTATGGCGCAGGCAGTACGCTTGCAGCAGCATTAACCGGTGCCTTGGCCAATGGTGCCCAGATTGGTGAAGCGGTAAAAGAAGGTCAGGATTACACCTGGCAGACACTGCAGGCGGCTTACCGGCCCGGTATGGGGCAACAGATACCCGATCGATTCTTCTGGGCAAGATCTGCCGAAGATTTAGCAGTTACCCCGCTTGATGAGGTGCTTTAATTGTTTCACGTGAAACATGGATAACTCTCCCTGCCTTCGGTTGGAAAAAGCGATTGATCGCATGGTGCGTGGGCTGGCTGCACCTTTACAATTGGCGGATCTGGCTGATGTCACCCATTACTCGCCCTGGCATTTAGCTCACCGTTTTCAAAGTGAATATGGCGATAGCCCGCAAGCATTTTTATGGCAATTACGCTTAGAAGTCGCTGCTTCACTTTTGCAATGGTCGCCACATTTGCCAATCGGGCAAGTGGCAGATTTGGTTGGCTTTTCATCCCCTGCAACTTTTAGCCGGGCCTTTGGCCGCAGCTTTGGTTTTACGCCCAGTGATTTGCGTGCCGGGCGGGCGGTAGCAATTTGCTGGATTGCTAATAATTTAGGCTCGATGTCCTATCGGCCGGGGTTAACAATTGCAGGCACGGATGCTGATCGGATATGGAGCTGGGATGAGGTTGAAGCCCACATCAATTTGGAAGAATGGCCAGCTGGACGTATGGCTTATCAACGAGCGGTGGGAGATTATGGTTTTCATTTGGAGAAGTTTTTAGAGCGCTTTCAAGAGCAGTGTCAAACGCTTGGAATTAAAGGGGATCGATGGTTTGGCCTGGTCTGGAGTGATCCGGCCACAACACCCGCAGAGCGGCGGCGTTATGATGTGGCCGTACCGATATCCAGTCACTTTAAATTACCTAGATTATTAGGTGAGTATCAGTGCCCGGCAGGGCGTTGGGCTGTGTTCAGGCACGTTGGTGAACGAGCTGATATTGGCCCGCGCTGGCGTGATTTAATGCTGGTATGGCTGCCTTACTCCGGATGGATGCTGGACCCGCAGCGGCCACGGGTGGAGTGCTATTACGATGGTCGTTATGATCTTTGTCTGCCTCTTTTACCGGGCCGCAGTATTCAAGATCGCTTGCCAGAGATTTTGCCTGAACTATTAAAGCTGGTAACGACGGTGGTAAATGATAAATAGAGGGTTTATTGCATTTTTCGTAGAGCGGATATTGTTAAAGCGTATGAGGTTGCACTCATCTTACGCATCATGCCAGCACCAATGCCATGGCTCATAAAGATAGCCGGATGAGTTGCCGCGTGGAAATGACAGGCGAAAACCAAAGTGCGCAGCATTAAGACTTAGCCAGTTAAAAGCCGCGGTATTTTCAAAGGCTTCTTCCACTACAGGGCCGCCGGGCTGGTAAATATCTACAGCGCGGCCGGTGTGGTGCTCGCTACAGCCGGGTGGAGCAAGCACCTGCAAAATTTGCTCAATTTCTTGCCCCTGCATTAACTTCTTTTGTATCAGCTCACATTGACGGCTTGATGCCCGATAGGCCGACGCAATCTGAATATTTATTCCTTCCGCCTGTGCCGCATTTTGCATTGCCAGCCAGCTGATGGCTGCGTCCGGAACGAGCTGCCAGATACGGCCATCACTACTGACAGCTACATCTACCAGCTCGCTGGCTTCTTCAAATAGTTGCAATGGGCGGTGCTCAAGTAAATCGAGCGGAATGCCCAAATCAGCCCAAGCTGCTGCAATTAAAGCTGTCATTGTCATAGTTAAAAACTCGGAAGCTTCAAATTTGAGTTGATTGGTTTGCCTTTTCTTGCTCGTTTTCCTTGATAAGGCGCCATTTCATTCACATTCAGCTTCCATTCCATGGCTTTACCAGCACGGCCTGTGCCATTGATTTGTAGGGTGACACCATCACAAACTGTAATTGCGGAGAGCGTGTCTTTATCATCCAGGGCCATGGTAATGACTCCGCGCCCACCTCCTGCCAGTTGTTTAAACTCGCTAAAGGCAAACAGATGCAATTTGCCCAGTGTGGAGAGGCAAGCAACTTGTGATGTTTCACGTGGAACAAAGGTAGAAACTTTAAGTAGCGTTTCGCCTTCTTCTAGCGTGAGGAAGCTCTTACCGGCTTTTTGACGACTCATTAAGTTTTCAAACAGGCAGTAAAAACCATAGCCACTTGAGTTGGCAATTACTAAGTGCTCTTGTGGTTTTGCAGCCAGTAATTGAATAATTTGTGACTTAGCCGCTAGATCTATCAAGGTCGTTACCGGTACACCATCGCCACGCCCGCCCGGAATCACCGATGCCTGAATAGTGTAAACACGGCCATCGCTGGCAAACATCGCAATCGGATCAATAGAGCGGCACTCAATAAAGGCCAATAGTTTATCGCCATCTTTAAAACTGAGATTTTGCAGATCAAGGCTATGGCCCTGGCGCGCGCGCATCCAGCCTTTTTCAGAGAGAATAATTGTGACTGGCTCATCCACCACTGTGACTTCCAGCGAAGCCCGTTCTGCTTCTACAATCAACGTTCTGCGCGGGTCGGAAAATTTCTTTTTATCTGCTTCAATTTCTTTGATGATCAGTTTTTGCATTACATCAGGATTAGCTAAAAGATGTTCAAGCTCGGCTTTTTCTTTTGCCAGATCAGCCAGTTCCTGCTCAAGCTTAATGCCTTCCAAGCGCGCTAACTGGCGCAAGCGGATTTCTAAAATATCTTCGGCCTGGCGATCGCTTAAGTTAAACGCCTCAATCAAAGCCGCTTTGGGCTCGTCGCTATGACGAATAATACGGATCACTTCATCGATATTTAAGAAGACAATTAAGCGGCCTTCCAGAATATGCATGCGATCATTCACCTGCCCCAGGCGATGCTCGGTGCGGCGGGTAACAGTATCAAAGCGGAAAGAAATCCACTCGGCAATCACTTGCTGTAGTGATTTTTGTCCAGGGCGGCCATCACGGCCAATGGTTACCATATTGATGGATAAACCACTTTCCAGCGCCGTGTGTGCCAGCAGCAGCTTCATCATATCGTCAGGATTTTGCCTTGATGATTTTGGCTCAATCACCAGGCGAACAGCGTTTTCCTTGCCTGATTCATCCCTCACCCTATCGATTAAAGACAGGATGAGTTGCTTGGTTTGAATCTGTTCCTGGGTCAGGGCTTTCTTGCCCTTTTTGATTTTTGGATTACTTAAATCTTCAATCTCTTCCAGCACTTTTTGCGTGGAAGTGCCGTGTGGCAATTCATTAATGACAATCTGCCACTGGCCACGGGCCAAGTCTTCTTTGGTCCAACGGGCGCGAACCTTTAAGCTGCCACGGCCATTTTCATAGGCGGTCACAATATCTTTGCGTGGCGAGATAATCTGCCCGCCACCGGGTAAATCCGGCCCCTGGATATAAGTAAGCAAATCGCTGGTGGTCAGTGTGGGCTTTTTGATCAGCGCTATTGCAGCATCAGCCACTTCGCCCAGATTATGTGCGGGGATTTCTGTTGCCATCCCTACCGCAATCCCCGATGCGCCATTAAGCAACAACATAGGCAAGCGTGCAGGCAGCAATGAAGGCTCTTGAAATGCGCCATCGTAATTGGGCACAAAATCAGTCGTGCCTTTATCCAGCTCGCTCAGTAATAGCTCAGCAATCGGTGTGAGGCGTGCTTCGGTGTATCGCATTGCTGCTGCGCCATCGCCATCACGGCTGCCAAAATTACCCTGGCCATCGATTAGCGGGTAGCGCAGTGAAAAATCCTGAGCAATACGTACCAGTGCGTCATACGCAGATTGATCGCCGTGTGGGTGGTACTTACCCATTACATCGCCGACAATACGTGCCGATTTAATCGGCTTGGCATTAGCAACCAGGCCAAGGCCGTGCATGGTGTAAAGAATGCGGCGTTGTACCGGTTTTTGTCCGTCTTCTACTTGCGGTAAGGCGCGGCTTTTAATCACGCTCATTGCGTATTCGAGGTAGCTTTTTTCTGCGTACAAGCCTAGCTGTACGGATTCGGCATCGTCCGGAGTAGCAGAGATCTGCGCTTCAACAAAACGGCGCGGGCCTTGATCTGCGATGCTTTCCAACTCGTCGGCATCATTAGGTTCTATTTCGTGGGCAGTCATGGTTTCACGTGGAACATTTGAGGATGGGATTGTAGCTAATTATGTAGCCAGCGCACTGCATGCAAAATGTCACAATGTCCTTGCATCTGGATGAAGAACAGCTGGGGTATCTGCTTTTAGTATGAATGGACTTGCATTGAAGGCAAGATAGTATGCCTAGATACTCGCCCGAATCTACTCACTTTTTATGTCCTGTGTTGTTTCTGTTGAAATTGCCATAGGTACAACGTGGAAAAAATAAGAATAATCCATGCAAAAAATAGCATATTTAATATTGGTTTTGCTTTGGTCTACCACGCCTTTAGCAATTAATTGGAGCGTACAAGGTGTTCCCTACTCTGCTGCACTCGCCTCCCGTTTTGGGCTGGCTGCTGCCTTAGCACTGCTTGTGCTGATTGTTTGCAAACAAAAAATACCTGCAAGCAGCTGGCCTGCCAGTGCTTGTGCCGGGTTTGCTACATCTTTAGCCATGTTCTGTGTTTACTGGGCGTCACAAACCGTATCGTCAGGCTTAGTGGCAGTATTGTTTGGTTTGATTCCTCTGGCAACAGCTGGTTTTTCGTGGTTATGGTTGGGTTTAAAATTAAATCGCTTTGAAATGCTGGCGATAGTGATAGGTATCACAGGTTTGCTGATCATTTTTGCTGAAAAATTAAACTCGGCTGGCATACTGGGCGTGCCGGTAGTGCTGCTGGCTGTACTGATACAGGCTGCTGCTGCAGTAAAACTTAAAAAGCTAGCCGCCAGGCAATCTCCGCTGGCTGTAAATGCAGGGGCATTAAGCATTGCAACTGTAGTGCTGGGCATGGTGTGTGTATGGCAAACCGATGTCACAAATTTAACTTTTCCAGTACAAAGTTTAGTTGCAATCAGTTATCTGGCTGTATTTGGTTCGGTTCTGGGGTTTAGCCTGTATTACTGGCTAATCAGGGAATGCAGGCCGATCAGTGTGTCATTTATCTCCCTTATTACGCCTGCGATGGCTTTATGGATGGGATACAGCCTGAATGGCGAAGAAGTTTCGGGATCTTTGATCTGGGGAACGGCGTGTATTTTGCTTGGGCTGGTGGTGCATTTGCTGGCGCAGCGAGGGAGGGGGTGAATTTTTAATTAAGGTGAAGTACACCTTTTTTAATAGTGCCTTCGGCAGGTTGATTTAGGTGCGGGCGTCCCGCTGGACCTTCCTTTTTTGTGTGGCCAAGAAACGAAGCCAAGCCACAAACTCAAAGCACGAAGGCCCTTTCGCTGCGGACAATCGAGTCGGCGGCGGGCGGGATTGGCTCGCTGCCTTGCCCCGCTTGTTCCTCGCTCCGGCGTGTTTCAAGGGGAGATTTAAGCCCCGTGCTACGAGCTGCGATATGAATCCTTATTGCTGGGTGTTTAAAACACTCAAAACCTACAAAAAAATTAATTCTAGCCTTGTTTTTCTCCGTGAAAGCCCATGTTCTCTGTACCCTTTGTGGTTCAAGATCGGGGTTTTTTTGCTGCAGGAGGCAAATAAGAAAGCAATTTCTGGGTAGCGCCCCGATGTGCGCTGGCGAAGGTTTTGCCTGCTTGCCCCATGACTTTGCGCTCTTCGGCATGGGCTAATAAATACATGGCTTGTTGGATGATGGCGTGGATGTCTTCGCCCTGCCATGCCGCATGGCAGGTGATGGCTTCTATAGCAGCCTGGCTAAAATTATAGGTAGATGGTCCCAGTAATACAGGCGTGCCCAAGGCGCAGGCTTCAATCAGGTTCTGGCTGCCAAAGGGCAGGATGGAGCCGCCGATAATGGCCAGATCACTGGCGGTGTAGTAGCGGATCATTTCCCCCATCGAGTCCCCTAGTAAAACTTGTACTTCTTTGCTTAGCGGGCTTTCATCCCAAGTGCTGCGTTTTAATACCTTTAAACTACGATGCTCTAAAAGCGTGGCGACTTCATCGAAGCGCTGCGGATGGCGTGGCACCAGAATTAATAGCAGTGATTCTGGCCAGTTTGCCAGAGCATCAAGCAGCAACGCTTCTTCGCCATCGCGGCTGGATGCAAACAGCAGTACATTGCGGGATCCAAAGTTGTAACGCCAGCTTAGCCCATGGGCGATGGCGTTTTCATCGGGCAGATTATCAAATTTGATATTGCCAACAATATGCGTGTTGCTGCTGCCTAATTGCTTTAAGCGGGTGGCATCCATTTCACTTTGAGCCAATACACCGGCAAGACGGGCTACGGCGGGTTTGATTAAAGAGCCGATTTTTAAATAACCCTTGAGTGATTTCTCAGATAAACGTGCATTGGCTAAAAACAAGGGCATGTTGCGATCGGCGCAGCCATGAATCAGATTGGGCCAGATTTCAGTTTCCATCAGCACGCCAAAGCCAGGCCGAAAATGCTCTAAAAAGCGCCCTACCGCGCCGGGATAGTCGTAAGGCAGATAGACAATTTCGGCAAACTCAGCAAACAACTCTTGTGCAGTAGCGCGGCCGGTTGGCGTCATGCAGCTGATTAAAAAACGGTGCTGCGGATAGGCAGTTTTAAGTGCTGTAATTAAGGGCGCTGTCGCACGGGTTTCGCCTACCGATACTGCGTGCAGCCAGATTAATGGCCCATTATTTGGTGTGCTGGCATAAAAGCCCAGCCGCTCACGCCAGTGCTGACGATAAGTAGACTGGCGTTTGGAGCGCTTGAGCAGATACAAAAAGATAAGAGGGAAAGCGCAGCAGAGCAGAGCGTGATAAAGCCAGCGGCTCATTTTATGCCATCCAGCGTGGCTTGCCAGACTGATTCAAGGCTGGGTGGTGCGCCGTTGTTGCCTAAATTAACGGCATAGCTGCTGGCCAGTACGCCGGTGAGCTGTGGATCGGATGCGCAAAAAATAGCGATTACAGGCACAGCCACTGCAGCGGCAAGATGAGCAAGACCGGTGTCAACACCAACCACAACCTGGCTGGCTGCAAGTAGTGAAGCAGCTTCTTTTAGGCTCATCTGTGGTGGGCAGACCGCATGTGGGATCGCAGCCGCCAGGCGCTGACTGCGCTCTTGTTCCAGAGTGCTGCCCCAGGGTAATACGCTGCAAATACCTATGGCATCCAGGCGTTTGCCAAGAGTTATCCAGTTGTCTTCTGCCCATTCTTTGTCGCTACGGCTGGTTGCGGAAAGTAATACGGCATAGGCCTGGCCTGGCCGCCAAGGCAGATCAAGCTGAGGGATATTCAATCCATAATTGATATTGTCATCAATTTCATAATTAAATGCCTGAGCACTTAGCTGGCGATTTCTAATAATGGCGTGCTGGTGACGTGATACCGGATATTTGTGCTGATACGCCAGGCTGGCTAAGCCTTCCCTTGCCGATACTCTGTCGTAGCCACTAATTGGGCCAAGGGCTTGTTTAGCAACAAAGGCGCTTTTAATTAAGCCTTGCGAATCAAGAATTAAATCATATTGGCAGTGACGTAATTGACGGCGAAAGTTTAAAAATTCTGCTCTGGATTTAAGCGGTGCCTTACGCCAGCGTCGTAATGCAGTTGGAATAACTGTACGCACTGCAGGGTGTAAAGCAGGCAAGGCAGCAAAGCCCTCTTCTACCACCCAATCGATGGCAATATCGGGCCTGTGCCTGGCTAAATCGCTAAGAGCAGGAAAATGATGGATGACGTCTCCCATCGAGGAGAGACGAATAATGAGGGTCTGAAACATGGCAGCATTCTACCCGCAGTTGCTTTATAAGGACTACATCAGTAGAGGCGCATTGTTAATGGTGAATAAAATGTATGGCCATATTGGTGGTAACTTGGCGCTTAATCATTTGGCACATGCGTGCCGGTAAGGCATGTGGGATTTTAATGGCTCTGCTTGTTATCTAACAAGGCCATGTAGTTGAGCATCCGTAGCGCAACAGGTTTGAATAAAATGATGTATTCATGTTTTAAGTCATCTGTCCTTTACTATTTGCTTGCATGATTAATGTGCATCGTCTACGGTGCATTCTTTTTATCTGGGCATTGTTATGTCTGTTATAAATCAAGCGCTTGCCACCGCAGCGCGCCTTCATCAGGGCCAATTAACCAAGCCACAGGGCAGCTTAGGCAAGCTTGAAGAGCTGGCCATTTGGTTCGCTGCACGTTCAAACTCGGCTGTGCCCGCTCGCCTATTACCTGCAGTTGTTGTTTTCGCTGCAGATCATGGGGTAGCCGCTGAAAGTGTTTCGGCCTTTCCTGCTGAAGTGACTGGTCAGATGGTGGCTAATTTTGTAGCAGGTGGTGCTGCAATCAATGTTCTGGCGCGTGAAGCAGGAGCAAGCCTGTCTGTTGCCGATGTTGGTGTGGCCAGCAGCTATACCGTTACCGAAAGTGGTAATGCAGTGTTATTCAGAGTACCCGTACGTGCTGGTACAGCTAATTTGCGTATTGAACCTGCAATGAGCGAGCAAGAATGTAATCAAGCTTGGACTATTGGGTTGGATCGTGTGCAAGAAGCTCTGGCAGGTGGCAAATCATTATTAATTGGCGGCGAAATGGGTATAGGCAATACCACTGCCGCTGCCGCGCTGATTTGTGCACTAACTCATATTGAGCCGGAAAAAATTGTTGGTCTGGGTACAGGTATTACAGCTCAGAGTCGTGAGCATAAAGTTCAGGTTGTAAAAGATGCTCTAGCTCGTGCTCGTGCTGCCGGTGCAGTTAGTGCTAAAGACTGGTTAGTGCAGGTTGGTGGTTTGGAAATTGCGGCATTGGCCGGCTTTTATACGGGAGCTGCCGAAGCGGGTATTCCGGTTTTGCTGGATGGTTTTATTACAACTGCCGCTGCGCTGGTGGCAGTAAAAAATAAACCCGAGGTCGCCGATTGGTTGCTGGCTAGCCATTGTTCTGATGAAAAGGGCCATGGTCATGCACTAGCTGCTTTGCAGCTTGAGCCTATCTTGCAACTTGGTCTGCGTTTAGGCGAAGCCAGCGGTGCAGCGCTCACCCTGCCCCTTATCCAGAGTGCCCTTGCTTTGCACCGCGATATGGCAACGTTTTCATCGGCAGGGATTGCAACAAAGTAAATTTTCTTCTTTCGATAGAAGTAATGATCCATATCAAAACCTAAATCTTGAAATACGGAGGCCACAGATAATACGGATAAAACCTTGCTATGTTTTTCTCTATGGCCCTCCGTGTTCTCCTTTTTCTCTGTGGTTTAAGATTTGGGTTTTATGCTGGAATAGAGTTTTTGCTACTACTTAACTTTTATGCTGTTTTTTGTGTGTTTAGTGTTCTTGTGTATCTCTGTGTTTACAGACTTTTTTCAGCCTTCGGTATTAAATCATGAGTAGTTTTCGTCTTACGCTTTTGCGGCATGGCGCAACCATTGCTCCAGCGGGGATATTAACTGGCCATACGGATCTGCCCTTGTCGGCCCTGGGTGAGCAGCAAATGGCTGGTCGAAATAATTACTTTTCCCGTTTCCCTCCAAGCAGTATTGCCAGCTCTGATCTATGCCGCTGTGCAGGTTTTGCCCGGCAATTGGCGGGAAAGGCAGGACTGGATTGCCATATAGATAGTAAGCTGCGTGAAATGAATTTTGGCGAGTTAGATGGCTTAGCTAAGGCTCAATGGAGTGAAGCACAGCAAGCTGCCTGGGCGCTTTGGTCACAAAATCCTGAGGCAAATACGGGAGCGGATATTGAAAGCTGGGTGAGTTTTTCTGCCCGGGTAAATGCTGCTTTTCGTGCCTGGCTACAAGTTAGCCATGGGAATCACCGGGTGATGATTACCCACGGTGGCGTAGCTAAGGCCTTATTACTCAATTGGCTGGGCTTGCCTGCCGTACGGCATAATCAATTTTGGCTGGCGCACGCGGGGATGATTACGCTTTATTGGGATGATGAGTACCTGCCTATTTTGCAGGGGATTGATAATGAAGTTCTGTTGGGTGCGTGAGCAATTGGAATAGGCGTGCGAACAAAACCCAAATACTGAACTACTTAGGTTCCTGAGAACACGGAGTTTCACAGAGAAAACCAAGATAAATGATCCGTTTTTTCATGCCTTATGTGTTTTTTGTGGGTATTTGCTTTGTTTTTAGCGCACCTGGGTCATTACGAAATAGGAATAAAGAATGAAATTTGACTGGCGCGAGCCTGTGTTGGCGGTGCAGTTTTTGACTCGTTTGCCTACGCCGCAGATTCGTCATTTTGAGCCTGCTTTACTTGCAGCTGCCGCGCCGTGGTTTCCTCTGGTAGGCCTATTGATTGGTGTTTTTTTAAGCACGGTGGTATTTCTTGCTGCCAAAGCAGACCCCTGGCTGGCGGCTTTGGCGGGGTTTTTGCTCTGGACGTGGATTACTGGTGGGCTGCATTTAGATGGCCTTGCCGATATGTCGGATGGCTTAGGCGCTGCGCATCGTGATCCGGAACGCTTTTTGGCGGTGCTGAAAGACCCGCATCTGGGGAGCTTTGGTGTGTTGGCGCTGATTTGCCAGTCTGCCGCCAAGCTGGTGCTCTTAATGCTGCTGGCAAAACAGCAAGAATGGCTGGCGCTTTTGCTGATCCCCGCATGGGCGCGCTTTGGTGTTTTGTACTGGAGCCGATTACCCCCTTTAGCTTCTGGTATGGCTGAGCAATTTGCCTGGCAAAAAACCAGCGTGTCACTGTATATTCTTTTGATTTTACTGCTGCTGATGTCTTATTTTATTGCCCCTGCATTATTGACGGCTCCCTTGTTAATCTGGGCTTATGCCAAGTGGTTAATGCATAAATTGGGCGGAATGACAGGAGATTGCCTGGGGGCGGGGATAGAAATAACTGAAACTGGGCTGTTATTTTGCATGCTTGTTTTGCTCATATAGGGCGCGCAAGAAAAACGACTCGCACACCTTATGAAAAAAACGCTGATTCTGGTGTTTATAGGAATGGTTTATGAAAATTATCCGCAATATTGAAGTTTGGGAAAAAGGTATGGATGGCGGTTTTGCAGGGCATTTGGCGATTACCGAAACCATTAGCGTTGAGTTTCTGTTTAGCTTATTTCGCAATGAACAAGATCAGCCTGATCCTGAAATGAAGCTCTCTTATATGCTGGATGCTGCCCGTATTGCCCTGCTGCAACCCTATGTGGCCGAGTTGATGAATTTGACGAAATATGATTATATTCTGACCGCCCACGGTCAGCCTGATTATTAAAATTGCTGTCTAAAGCAGGCATTCTGTTCGCTTTGCAAACTTGTGTCGAAAGTATTTGACTCTGATCAAATACACTATATATAGCTAAGCATTCGGATATTAAACACCATATATTGTGGTCTGTAAAAACATTCTACCCTGATCCAGGTGGGAAAAATGACCATATACCCGCAATATGTGTTAAAACGTGATGGCCGCATCGCGGCGTTTGATGTTGATAAAATTCGCCTTGCGCTGCTAAATGCCAGCCGCGTAACTGGTGAGTTTGATGAGGCAGAAGCAATACGCTTAAGCGAGCTGGTTAGCAGTCGCCTGCAAGGGGATCTCACCCCTTCCATTGAGCAGATTCAGGACCAGGTTGAAGAAACCCTGCTGCAATATCATTATTTAAAAACCGTTCGTGCTTATATTGCTTATCGCAGCCAGCATGCGCGTTTGCGCTCGGATGTGCGAACGGTAGTGGATGTTGAATCATCGATTAATGAATATTTGGATCAATCAGACTGGCGGGTGAATGCCAATGCCAATCAGGGCTGGAGCCTGGGTGGGCTGATTTTAAATACCAGCGGCAAAATGATTGCCAATTACTGGTTAAACCATGTTTATCCGCCTGCTATTGGTGAGGCACATCGCTCTGGTGCGATGCATATTCATGACCTGGATATGCTGTCTGGCTATTGTGCAGGCTGGTCTTTGCGCCGCCTTTTGCAAGAAGGTTTTAATGGCGTGCCGGGTAAGGTAGAAGCCAAGCCACCCAAGCATTTTTCTGCAGCTATCGGGCAAATTGTTAATTTTTTAGGCACTTTGCAAAATGAATGGGCGGGTGCGCAGGCATTTAGCTCGTTTGATACCTATATGGCGGCATTTGTTCGTGCAGATAATTTGCAATATACACAGGTAAAGCAGTATATCCAGGAGCTGATTTACAATTTGAATGTGCCTAGCCGCTGGGGCACACAAACGCCATTTACAAATCTGACTTTTGACTGGATTTGCCCGGAAGACCTGCGCGAACAGATTCCCTATGTAGGTGGCAGGGAAATGCCATTTAATTATGGTGAATTGCAGGCCGAAATGGATATGATTAATCGTGCCTATATCGAAGTGATGATGGAGGGCGATGCACTGGGCCGTGTATTTACTTTCCCGATTCCCACTTACAATATCACCAAAGATTTTGCCTGGGATCACCCCAATACTGATTTGTTATTTGAAATGACGGCCAAATACGGCCTGCCCTATTTCCAGAATTTTTTAAATTCAGATTTAGAGCCGCATATGGTACGTTCAATGTGCTGCCGCTTGCAGCTTGATCTGCGTGAATTATTAAAGCGCGGTAATGGCTTATTCGGCTCGGCAGAGCAGACCGGCTCGCTGGGCGTGGTGACCATTAATTGCGCGCGGATTGGTTATGAATTCAAAGGTAATGAAGCGGGTTTGTTGTCACGAATTGATACGCTAATGGAGCTGGCCAAACAATCTTTGGAAATTAAACGCAAATTAATCGGCCGCTTAATTGATGGTGGTCTTTATCCTTATACCAAGCGCTATCTGGGCACGCTGCGCAATCATTTTAGTACGCTGGGGGTAAATGGTATTAACGAGATGATTCGCAATTTTAGTGATGATCAGCATGATATCAGCTCTGACGCGGGCTATGCCTTGGCAATTCGCCTGCTGGATCATATCCGCGCCAAAATGAGCGAGTTTCAGGAAGAAACCGGCCATCTTTATAATCTGGAAGCCACGCCAGCCGAAGGCACGACTTATCGTTTTGCTAAAGAAGATAAAAAGGCTTATCCCGATATTTTGCAGGCCGGTACGATAGATCAGCCTTTTTATACTAATTCCAGCCAGCTGCCGGTTGGTTTCACTGATGATCCGTTTGAGGCCTTGGGCCGTCAGCAGGAATTACAGCGTAAATACACCGGTGGCACTGTCTTGCATCTGTATATGAACGAGGCGATTTCCAGCCCTGTGGCGTGTAAAGCATTGGTGAAAAAAGCACTGACAAATTATCGCCTGCCCTATATCACCATCACGCCCACTTTTTCTATCTGCCCGAAGCATGGCTACCTGAGCGGCCACCATGAGTTTTGCCCGAAGTGCGATGGCGAGCTACTGGCGAAGAAATGCTGTGCTACAAATTAAAGGCTGAAAATTGTATAGATACGGAAGATAAGAAAGTATGCAGAGTAAGGTAAGGAGACTTCAGGGTTTTTGCAGCTATCTGGCTTGCAGCCTGGTTTAGTCGCCGTGCAATTTGGGTTACGCCTGCTGATGCTATCCACATATTATGAGAGCAGTTTTAGCTGTAAATATTTTTAATATATCGAACTTTTGCAGCTAAAGCTGCTCTTGCAAAATAGTATTGCTTGAGCGGGTAGGATCAAGTTTTATCGATTCTAATATGTGGTCTATTTATGAAATAAATTCTTAGTTTTTCTCTATATGCTTTGTGTTTTCTTTGTCATTTCTGTGCCTGCAGATTTTTTGAATGTACATTTTTAAAAATTGGAAAAAAATTATGAGTGATTTATCAGTTCAAACCAAGCTGGCTCCTGAACTAAAAGATGAAGAGCGTACCCGTTGTGAAATCTGGACTCGGGTGATGGGGTATCACCGGCCGGTAAGCAGTTTTAATATTGGTAAGAAAGGTGAGTTTAAAGAACGGCAATTTTTTAACGAATGTAATACCGCGCCATAATGACAGCCGAACCCAAAATTGGCGGCTTGGTGCCGTTTTCCAGTTGTGATTACCCTGGTGAGCTGGCTTGTGTCGTCTTTTTGGCAGGTTGTCCGTGGCGCTGTGCTTATTGCCATAATCCTCATTTACAGGCCCGCGAGCAGCATGATTCAGCTCCGCAGTGGGATGAAATCCTGATCTGGCTAAAAACGCGCCGAGGTCTTTTGGATGCGGTAGTTTTTTCGGGGGGGGAGCCGCTGACCGAGCCGCTCTTACCCGAGATGATGCGTAGTGTAAAAGCATTAGGCTTCAAAATTGGCCTGCATAGTGGCGGCGCGTATCCCAAGCGTTTGCAGGAATGTCTGCCTTATCTGGACTGGGTAGGTTTTGACATTAAAAGTGATTTTATGTGTTACGAAAAAATCACTGCCGTAGTAGGAAGTGGTGCTGTGGCCAGCGCTTCGCTAAAGCTGCTGCTGGCAAGCAAGGTGGCACTGGAATGCCGTAGTACCATTCATCCTAGCCTACATAGTGAAGATGAGCTGGTTGCCCTTGCCCGCACATTAAGTGCCGCAGGGGTAAAACGCTATGTGTTGCAATCTTTCAGACCGGCTGGCTGCATTGAGCCGGCATTAGTTAATTCTGTGCAGCTTCATTTTCCTCAGCCTGCCACCTTAGCGTTAATTGAGCAGCAGTTTGCTTCGTTTCAGTACGTATCGACACTTGTTGCCTAAAGGCTCTATATGCCTGCTTCACGCTGGAGAAAATCAGAAAGTTGGCCTGTAATTCATCCAGTTTATGATGCCTGGCGGCGATAAATTCGGTTTGTTTTTTACGCCCCGCCAAAGCGAGGGTGATGCCGCGCTCTTTTAAATCTCTTTGTAAAATAATGACGGCTTCTATGCCTGCAATATCAATCTGATTAATGGGCACGGTGTCCAGCACCACCCATACCACTTTTGTTTTTGCGCCATCGGTTAAAGATAAAACGCGCTGGCGAAAGTAATTGGCGTTAAAAAAATTAAGTGAGGCGTCAAAGCGGTAAACCAGCATGCCATTAATTGGTACGGCATCAGGATGATGGGATAAATCATGAAAGCTGTTTTTATTGGGATAAACACCAAGCAAGCTTTCGTGCGGGCGGGCCAGCTTAACTAATAGCCTTAGCGTGGCAATTAATACAGCAAATAACATGCCTTGCATCACGCCCACGCAGGCCACGCCAATCAGCGTCAGGATGGCAATGCCGTATTCGCCGCGGCTGGCCTGGCGAAAATAGATAAAATTGGCAAAACTCATTAGCCCGAATGAGGCGGTAATCAGTACGGCGGCCAGTGCAGCAATCGGTACATATTGCAGCGGGGTGGTAAATAGTGCGATGGCAATGGCAATTGATGCTGCAGCTACCATGCTTACCATTTGTGTTTTACCGCCAGCATTGTTATTCACAGCAGTTCTGGAATCCGCACCGCTAATAACAAAACCTTGTGAAAAAGCAGCAGCAATATTAGCCATGCCCAGCGCGGTAAATTCACGGTCGGCATCGATTTCATAACGGTTTTTTGCTGCAAAGCTGCGGGCGGTCAGAATGGCACTGCTAAAGCTGATCAGCGCCAGCCCGGCTCCTGCGCCAAGTAATTCACCCAGATGGGTCCTGGGGATGGTTGGCCAGTGTAAGGTGGGTAATCCGGCAGGCAATAAACCGATGATGGCAATGCCAGCGTTTTGCAAATTCAGACTAAAGATGATTAATCCTGCCAGCCCCATGGCAACCAGGGCAGTGGGCAGCTTAGGCAAGAGGCGCTTAATAATTTGAATGGCTAACAGCGTACCGAGGCCGATCAGGGCAGTGCCCGGATGAAGCTCGGGCAGGCGATCTGGCAGCTCGATAATTCGGCCAATAAAATCATGTTTATGAAAAGTAAAGCCGAGTAATTTACCCAGCTGTCCCAGTGCAATGCTGATGGCTACCCCGTTTAAAAAGCCGGCCAGAATTGGTGGGGATAAAAAATCAGCCAGAAAGCCCAGTTTAAAACGACTGGCCAGCAGACAAAATAACCCGGTAATCAGTGCCAAAGCCACCGAGAGCGAAATATAGAGCTCAGGCTGGCCTGCTGCCATCGGTAGCAAGGTGGAAGCCACCATGGCGCAGGTGGCCGCATCAGGCCCGACAATCAGTTGCCTGGACGAGCCAAATAGTGCGTAGGCCACCATGGGTAAAATGCTGGCGTAAAGGCCGGCAATCGGGCTCATCCCTGCCAGCTGGGCATAGGCTACACCCACCGGTAGCGCGACAGATGCCACCGACAATCCTGCCAGCAAATCCTGTCGCCAGCAATCCCGCGGGTAATTCAAAAGCATGGCCAGCCCCGGGACTGTGTGTAGAAAGAATGCGTTCAATGCCGAGTCCTGTTACTTGAGTGAAAAATATGACCAGATATAACGGTAGAGCGATTTAGCTGAAGTCATATGTTTTTGTAAGGTAGCAAAATGTATTATTTTGCTGACGCAGCACATGCTCGGAACATGCACATTGATGATCGTTTTATTTTTAGTAAATCACCCTCGCCTGATCCTTGCAAAATTGAATAAATCGGCGCAGGGTTGCGGAATGATATTTTTGTTTATGCCATGCAAGATAGAGCTGGCGTGGGAAGTGTTGCTGCATGGGTAAGCACACTAATCGTGTGCTATTGATACGGTCCTGTGCGGCCAGTTTTGAGATAAAGGTGATCCCCAGTCCCTGCTCTACCGCTAACATGACAGCCTCCAGAGTATTTAGCTCCAGCCCGATGTGGCTGTTGCTGAGCTGTGGCTGGATAAGCTGCTCAAACTGCTCCCGGTTACCAGACATAGGTTCACGCAGCACCCACGTTTCATTACTTAATGCAGAGACAGGTAGCCCGGTTTGTGTCATTAAGGGATGCTGCGCTGGGGCCACAATGCACATTTCATCCTTAAGCCAGGGATCCGCGATCAAATCGGGGTGATGGTTTTCACCTTCGATTAGGGCGAGGTCTAATTCAAAATGGGCAAGCGCGTGGCTAAGGATATGGGTATTGGCAATGGATATACGGGGCGTGGTGCTCTGCTCGGTGCGTGCCAGCAGAATCGGTAACAGGTAGTTGCCAATGGTTTGGGTAGCACCAAGCCGCAACCTGCCAACTGGCTCAGCACCGCTAACAAACATAGTTTCAATATCCATTACCCGGGCAAGTAATTCTTCGGCCACGGGTTGTAATAATTTACCTTCAGCATTTAATTGCAGGCGCGGATGAACCCGGTCAAATAATGGCGTTGCCAGCTGGCGCTCTAATTCTTGCAAGGACTGTGAAACGGCGCCCTTGCTCAGGCATAGCTCATTGGCTGCTGCACCAAGATTGCCGTAACGGGCGATGGCAGCAAAGGTTTTTAGCTGTTGCAAGGTGAGTTTCATTTGATTTTTCTAAACACCTAATTCAAATCATTTAGATATGATAAACAATATATGAACGGTATTCTATTTGTATTGTTACAGACAGAAGGCCGTCATATGTTTAAGCGAATTCATCAATCACTTGTTGCTGCTCCTACCCCTATGGCGGGCTTAGCTTTAGGCCTGGCCAGCCTTGGGTGGTGCTGGGAAAATGGAGGTGATTTTTCTGGTAATGCGCAACTATCAGGTGCTGTAATTGCTGGTGTGCTTTTACTTATCTTAGCTTTCAAATTTGTATTTCACCCCCGTTTGCTTCTGAATGATTTAGCACATCCTGTGGTGGGAAGTGTGGTGCCTACCTTTGCAATGGCGATAATGGTGGTTTCCAAGGCTGCCGGTCGTTTTGCTCCGGGTTTTGCCGAGGGTCTTTGGTTATTTGCTGTTCTCTTGCATATGGTGTTTCTGGCTACATTTATCTGGTATCGCGCTAAAAATTTTGAAATTCATCAGATGGTGCCAAGCTGGTTTGTTCCGCCGGTAGGGATTATCGTGGCAGATGTTGCTTTTCCTGGCGGGCAATTTGCAGCTTTGGCAGATGGTTTGCTGTGGTTCGGAATTTTTTGCTACGCCGTGATGTTGCCGCTGATGCTTTATCGTTTGATTTTCAGTCACGAAGTGCCTGATGCAGCCAAGCCAACAATCGCTATTCTGGCGGCTCCAGCCAGCCTTTCCCTTGCCGGTTACCTGACCGTAACTGCAGAGCCGTCACTGCTTGTTGTGGCTCTTCTGTTTGGGATTGCTGTGTTAATGACGGGTATCATCTATCTTGCTTTTTTCAAACTGCTGACTCTGCCCTTCTCTCCGGGCTATGCTGCTTTTACTTTCCCGATGGTGATCGGTGCAACCGCCCTGTTTAAAGTCAGTAGTTTGCTCGAACAATGGGAATTTGCTGCTCCTTATGTAGACCAGGTGCAATGGTTGGCTCAGTTTGAATTAGGTGTTGCTACGGTGGTGGTTGGCTATGTAGCGTTGCGCTACGCAATGTTTTTTATCTGGAAACCCGCTAATGGCAGTGCTTATAAATTAGGGGAATTGATTCATAGATAATCAGAAGAAATAATAAAAAAGGCCGCTGATGCGGCCTTACGGGGCTGGGTTTATTCCGTTTTATTCTCAGCGGGGTCGGCAATAGTTTCGCTGGCTGCTGCAATGACCTGATCAACCGCTGCTTCTTCTGCTACAACCACTGTTTGTGGTTTTTTGCGCTCTTCGATATTTTGCACAAATTTAGCTGCAGCCGCTTTTTCTTCTGCAGTGACATCACCTACCGGTTTGCCATTTAGATCAAAGCGCTTACCGCCACGGGCTACTGATTTCAAGTAACGCACTTTGCGGCAATGAGCAGCAATCGAGCGATGGACATGATTGGCACCAAACTGCGGTAGTGCTTTTTCCAGTTCTTTGTGAACACCGATCATTAAAGGTTTGAATTGCTTCATCACCGGGTAACGCTGATAAAGTAATTCAATAATCATAATTTGCTGTTGACGGGCTGATTTCTCGCCAATCGCAGATTGTAATGCTTGAGCTAAAGCTGAGTTTTGATCGGTCATCATTCGAAAACTAGGGTTGGTGTGAAGTGCTAGCTTACCTTAACTCTGCGTTTGCATATACCGTGCTAGCGCAAAGTGTCGCTTATCGGTCTGTCTAAAAAGGGTTTTAAAGCCTGTTTGGTTAGCTTAAAAACGGTAAAAACTCTAGGGTTACTATCGGGAAACCCAAATTTTTAGCCATTTTTTGTAATTTTGCCCGCGTTTTTCTCTGTTTTTGCACCTTTAACGACTAAGCCACTATTTGTCATAAATAGAGCGGTAATGATGCCTATAGGCCAGGTTTGTGGATTAAAACCATAGAGCAGGGAGCCAAACAGGCAATACTAACCCGATGAGTACGCTCTCTTTCACTGGCCCAGTACCAGTCAACCTTAATGCTGTCGCCAGCAATCAAGCTACTGCCGCGAATAACCTGATCCCGAATTCCTGCCTTAAATGCAGCTTCACGCAAAGTCCAAAGCTGGTAGAAACGTTCTTGTGATTCTTCTTTAAGCGCATTGACCCAGTCAGCCTCATCGCGGTGCAGGGCAAATTTTGCCAATTTGGCGATGTTCGCCTTAGGGCGGCAGCATTCAATGTCCAGCCCTACCCGTTCGGTGTTAACGGTTACTCCCAGGCAATCTCCGCTATGTGAAATGCTGGCGTGCAAATGAGGTGCTTTAAGCAGACAGGGAAAGAATTCCCCCTCAGTAATATCGTTTGCCCTGTATTCAATACCCAAAACTTTGCTTGCTGCCTGGGCAAGCAATAGACGCCCGAGAATAAACTGCTGCGCGCGGGCAAGTGATTGAATCGTTGCCAGCCTGATTTTGCTGCTGGGTGAGAGAAAATCACTGCCTGGTAAGGGGTTAAGTGATATTTGTGTAAGAAAAACTTCGGTATGAAGCATGTGAAAACCAAGAGCATAGGATTGGGGAGTAATATACCTTGCCACGGGTCTGAGCTTCCCGAAAAACAACAGGGCGGTTACTTGCTCGTGTTTTACCTGGGGCAAGACTACTCCCAGGGATGGATGAAATAAAACTACCCTGGTTTTCCATCTGCCCTGGGCTTCAAATATACTGGCATAAAGCGGCTACCCCATAACAAGAAGGCCAGTAATGCCCCTAAGGCCGCGGCACAGAGCAGGGCATTTTGCCAAGGCAGTACTTCGGCGAAAATACGGGTAATAGCTACGCCATGCAGCAGGCAATAAAGCA
Organism: Iodobacter ciconiae; assembly: GCF_003952345.1. Classification (NCBI taxonomy): domain Bacteria; kingdom Pseudomonadati; phylum Pseudomonadota; class Betaproteobacteria; order Neisseriales; family Chitinibacteraceae; genus Iodobacter; species Iodobacter ciconiae. The sequence continues at coordinate 3,014,595 of NZ_CP034433.1, forward strand.
TCCAAGTCAGATTGCTAAGGATAAGTGGCAGACCTGCGTGGCCCAGACTTACCCTTGTGGCAAAGCCTAATAACATTGTGCCAAAAAAGCCGATGCCAATTGCATGTATCGGTGCAAATCCTAATATTACCGAGCCTGCTAACATGGCCGCACCTTGTGCGGTGTAAAGCAGCATGGCAATCGCAGCCCAGGCAAATGCCAGATGCAGCATGGCTAAGAGGCGATTTTGTAATGAGGCAAATAAGCGCCAGCGGTAGCTGGTATAGAAGAGCAGCCCGGTAAATACGGCATCAACTGGCAAGCTGCTGAAATGTGCCAGTTTTAGGGCTCCATGACCCCAGGATAAGGCAATCATGGCGTTTAACAGCCATAGTGGCCGCCATGCGCTGTAGTTCGGGATAACATTGGCAGAGAAAAATGGCAGCATTCTGTGGCTAACAGTTAAATACACTGGCAGTAAAAATCCCCATAGGCCAATCTCTAGCATATCAAGCCAGCCAGCGGTCACATCAAATATCGCCCAGTACAGTGCCATGGCCTGCCCCAGCCAGCCCATAGTAAAGGCAAGTGCGATACGAATGGCGTGGCCGCGATCTGTGGCCTTGCTGGCCAGTATACGGTTTAGCCAGACGAGACAGGCGGCCCCCCAGCTGACCCAGTGCAGCGTAATGGCAATACGAAGCAGTGGCTGCCAAAATAATGCGCCAATCAATAGAGCGCTGCCTGTAGCATAAGTGATAAAAACCGGTGCATAGAGCTTGGCAGCCGGGCTGGCTACTCCCAGCCATTTAGGCCCTGCTGTGTAGATAAAACCCAGCATAAACAGTGGAAAAAATCCGTATAACATTAAATAACCGTGTAAAAACATAGGCGCAATGCTGCTGGGTATTGTGCTGCCACCGGCTCTGAGCAACATTTCGCTGGCCCACCAGGTAAGGCTTGCAATCAGCAATAAGGTGCCACAAAAAAAACCAACGCGATGAGGAGCGCTAAGAAATGTTTTCATAGGGTTTTATCCTGAGCGGTATTTTGAATACGCCGATTAGTCATGTTCTGTCCCATTGCTGACAGTGTGGATGCATCGAGTAGCAATTCGGCGCTAGGGTAAATAAGGGTTTCTTCCAGATCGGCATGAGCGGGGTAACGCTTGGAAAATTCACTTGCCAAAGCCAGTGGTAGTTTTCCGCCCTGCCCTGCAGCCAGCGGGATTAAATAGCTGCGTACATCCTGCCAGAGCAGACCAAGCGTTTTGTGCTCGGCGCTAGTTGATGCAATGATGGCTTTTAGTTCGGCATTACCGTACTGGCTGAGAAGTGGGAATAAATCCAGATCTTCATCGTTGTGGTGCAGCGGAGCTGCTACGTCGAAGTAGCGCAAAATGCCGGCAGCAGCATCCTGAGCCTTGGTATCTGCACCTTCTTTTATCAGATACTGGGCCAGTTTTAGTGTTAGTGCTGCGTATTGCCGAACCCTGTCGTGACAGGCTACCAGCATAGCAATGGGTGTTTCAAAAGTGACCGTTTCGGAAGAAAACAGCGACATTATTTCTCTCCTGATAATTCCCGACTAATTTAGTCGGATTTTACGCAGAAAGACAGTTGCATATTTGACTTAGGGCAATATTTACCTGCTTCAAGGGGATTTTTAAGCCCCGTATTGGGTGCAATTTAAGTTGTTTTTCCGGGGAGGAACCTATTTAAAATCAAGAAAACAGCTTAATTTTAAAATAACTTTTGCATATGAAATGCTGTGTTCTCTGGGGGGCTGCTTGGTTCAAGGTTTGCATCGAGTAAGATTCGTTGATCATAAAAAATGGGCTGAAGTAAATCAGCCCATGGTTTGTTAATGTGATTGCTAATTAAATATCCGCTTCAGCTTCATTACCCCGCGCTTCCAGCCACGCTTTGCGGCTGCTGGCCTCTGTTTTACCCATCAGCATGTGCATCAGCTCACGGGTGTTGAGTGCCACATCATCGTTAATGCCAACCCGCAGCATACGGCGGGTATCCGGGTTCATGGTGGTGTCGAATAATTGCTCGGCATTCATTTCCCCCAGACCCTTGAAGCGGCTGATATTCCAGGCATTTTCTCGGATTTTTTCTACACGCAGCTTATCTAAAATGGCGGTTAGCTCGCCTTCATCCAATGCATAGAATTTACGTGGCGGCTTGGCTTTGCCGCTGCCTGCTACATCCACACGATAGAGCGGTGGTTGTGCTACAAATACATGTCCCTGGGCAATCAGCTGGGGGAAATGGCGGTAAAACAGCGTGAGCAGCAGTACCTGAATATGGCTGCCGTCTACGTCCGCATCCGACATAATGATGATTTTGCCGTAACGCAGGCCAGATAAATCGGCTTTGACATCATCCAGCGTATGCGGATCAACACCAATGGCTACGGCCATATCGTGTACTTCATTATTGGCAAAAATCTGATCGCGATCAATTTCCCAAGTGTTCAGCACCTTCCCACGCAGGGGCAGAATGGCCTGAAAATCCTTATCCCTGCCTTGTTTGGCCGAGCCACCCGCCGAATCGCCCTCTACTAAAAACAGCTCACAGCGCTCGCTTTCATCCGATGCGCAATCGGTGAGCTTGCCGGGTAAGACTGCCACACCGGATGATTTTTTCTTTTCTACTTTTTGCGAATTCTTTTGTCGAGCTTGTGCTGCGCGGATGCACAGCTCGGCCAGTTTTTTAGCCAGATCAACATGTTGATTCAGCCAGATTTCAAATGGCGAGCGCACTACAGTAGAAACCAGCTTTAAGCCATCACGGCTGGTGAGCTTGTCTTTGGTCTGGCCTTGAAATTGCGGGTCCAGAATCTTGGCCGAAAGCACAAAAGAGCAGCGGCCAAACAAGTCTTCCGGCAGCACTTTTACGCCTTTAGGCAGCAGACTGTGAAATTCAATAAAAGTTTTAACAGCCTGGAAAACCCCGTCGCGCAGGCCGGATTCGTGCGTGCCGCCTGATGGAGTAGTAATCAGATTGACGTAGGATTCGCGGTTAACAGGGCCGTCTTCTGTCCAGGTCAGTGCCCAGGCGCAACCTTCACCTAGCGAGAAAGTATCGTCTACCTGCTCGATATATTTCTCGCCTTCAAAGATCGGGATAAGCTGGTTGTAGCCAGCTACTTTCTCGGATAAATAGCCCGTTAAGCCATCCGGGTAGCACCAGCTTTTATTGATCAGCTCGCCATTAGGCTGCTCGATGGCCAGGTTTACTACTAAGCCGGGTAAGAGCACGGCCTTGGATTTGAGCTGATGCTCTAGATCGGCCAGCGGAATATTGGGTGAATCAAAGTACTTTGGATCAGGCTCTACATAAACGCTGGTGCCGCTGTCTTTTTTGGCACATGTGCCCAGCACCACCAGTGGCTCGATGACTTCCCCTGAGCCAAATACCAGGCGATGCTGCTGGCCTTCACGTTTGACTTCTACTTCTAAACGCGTGGATAAAGCGTTGGTAACCGAAACGCCCACACCATGCAAACCGCCTGAAAATGCATAAGCACCGCCGTCTTTTTTATCGAATTTACCGCCAGCATGCAGCTGGGTAAATACAACTTGCACTGTTGGCACGCCTTCCTCAGGGTGCAGCCCTACCGGAATACCTCGGCCATTATCGCTGACGCGCACGCTTTGATTACGATACAGCACCACATCAATTTGAGTGGCATAGCCACCCAAAGCCTCGTCGGCGGCGTTGTCGATTACCTCTTGGCAGATATGCAGAGGATTATCAGTGCGGGTGTACATGCCGGGACGGTGCCGGACAGGATCAAGGCCTTTTAAAACCTTAACAGAAGATTCGTCGTATTTAGGAGTTGCCATGTTTCACGTGAAACCGATTACTAAAGTTGTCGCGAGTCTAGCAAGCTGGGACAAAATTAACTACCACAACACTTGATAAATAAAACCTTTGGGAGCCGAGCTAAGCTGATCATGTGCCTGTTGGTGCTTTTTTTAAAGACTCAAAAAATATTATTCCCAAATGGCTTTATCGAGAATCTAGTGTTGCTGATCCCTGAAAAAAGGACTTGGAGGTGATGCTTTGGGAGGCTCGGCTTTTTACATAGATATTACGTTGAAGTGAATATTGCAAATTGTGTAGCCACCGTATTGTTGCACTACATATCTTATAAAACTTACTTTTTTTAGCATGCTCTGTATCGTGCAGAAACTTTTAAGCGGGCACCATGAATTAATCACCCCCCAAAGCTGCGCCGGTATTGAATTGCTTCGGCAATATGTGCTGTGCTGATGGCTTCGTCTCCTGCCAGATCGGCAATGGTTCTGGCCACTTTCAGCACACGATGGGTAGCACGGGCAGAGAGTGATAATTTTTGGATCGCTGTTTGCAGCAGGCCTCGGGCTTCTTCGCTTAAGGGGCAGTGTTGCTCAAGTAGCTTGCCATTGAGGCGGGAATTAGGCGTGTTCTGTCTTGCTGCTTGCTTAAGGTGAGCGGCTACTACGCGCTTTCTGACAATGGAGGAGGATTCCCCTGTTGCTGCTGCCAGTAGTGTGTTTTCTGGCAATAAGGGCACTTCGATCACTAAATCGATTCGATCCATAAAGGGGCCGGATAATTTTCCCCGGTAGCGGGCTATCTGATCAGGCGTGCAGCGGCAGGCTTTTTTAGGATGGCCCAGATAGCCACAGGGGCAGGGATTCATGGCAGCAATCAGCTGAAAATCAGCAGGAAATTCGGTGGAGTGTGCGGCGCGGGCAATATGGATTTTCTGGCTTTCCAGTGGCTCACGTAATACTTCCAGAACCTTTCTGTCGAACTCTGGCAGTTCGTCTAAAAACAACACACCATGATGCGCTAAAGAAATTTCACCGGGCTGAGGTACACTTCCCCCGCCAACCAGTGCCACAGCTGACGCGGTGTGATGAGGAGATCTGTAAGCGCGTACGCCAAAGCGGCTGGCATCCAGGCGTTCTTTGCCTAAAGACTGAATTCGGGCAGCCTCAAGGGCTTCCAGCTCGCTCATTTCAGGTAAAAGGCTGGGTAAACGTTGTGCCAGCATGGATTTCCCTGTACCTGGAGGCCCGATGAGGAGCAGACTATGCCTGCCTGCTGCTGCAATTTCTAAAGTGCGTTTGGCTTGCTGTTGGCCTTTTACTTCACTCAAATCGAGCATGGCAGGCGGAGCTTTGATGGCGATTGGAGTTGCGAGTGCTAGCTGATCGCTGCCCAGTAAATGTCGGCAAACTTGCATCAGGTGGCTGGCTGAGAGCACACTGGCGCTACTGAGTAAGGCAGCTTCTGCTGCGCTGTCTGCCGGTAAAATGAGTGTTCTGCCTATTGCCTGTGCTGCCCACGCCATACCTAGCGCACCCCGAATAGAGCGTAATTCACCCGATAGCCCTAATTCACCGGCGAACTCAAAATTATTTATCTGTTCTAAAGGAAGCTGGCCACTGGCCGCCAGGATGCCTACGGCGATAGGCAAATCAAAAAGGCCGGAAGATTTGGGTAAGTCGGCAGGAGCAAGGTTAACGGTGATACGACGGTTGGGAAATTCAAAGCCACACACGGCCAGAGCGGCACGCACGCGTTCTCGGCTTTCTTTGACTTCCAGATCGGGTAGCCCTACCAGATTAAAAGCGGGTAAACCGTTAGCCAGATGGATTTCCACCAGCACGGCACTCGCTTCAATTCCTATCATGGCGCGGCTATGGATAATGGCAAGAGACATTCAGCAAGCTCGAAGTGGATTCCTTATAGTGTAGGTAACAAATGGATGCGCCGTATGCTGCTTGAACAATCAACTGAAGAGCTGGTTCCACTCCCGGATTTTCGTAATTTTGGAGTATTACTACGTATTTTGCTGCTGATTCATCTTGGTATGCTGGCTTACGTACTAGTTGGGCTTTCTGTATGGGAGGAGTGGCCGCTTAGGCTGGGTGAGGCTGCTATGTGGGTAGAGCCTCCTTTGCTGGGGACGTTGTTATTGCTGTCTATTATGATGCCCTGGCTTAATCGCTTGTCTTATCACATGGGGGTTTTGGGGGTAAGTGCACTGGCGATGTTTTTGGTTTTCGGGCAAAGGAAAGTATTGCTTTCCGTATTACAGCCTGCAACGGCCTTGCTTCCTGCGCTTCTGTTTACCATGATGTTGGTAGTGTCTGTGATGCTTTATCTGCGTTTACGCTGGAAATCATTGTCACCAAGGTTAACGGAAGCAAGGCTGGCAGCATTACAGGCGAGGATCAGACCGCATTTCTTTTTTAATAGTTTGAACGCGGTGTTGTCATTAATTCGCAGTGAACCCAAGCGTGCAGAGCAGGTTTTGGAAGATTTAGCTGATTTATTTCGGGTAGTTATGGTTGATAAACAGCAGCTTTCCACTGTGGAATGCGAGCTGGAGGTAGCACGTCGCTACCTGAATATTGAGGCGGTACGTCTGGGGGATAGGCTAATTGTTGAATGGGACATTGCCCAGTCATCATTAATGGCAGCTTTGCCCCCGCTTTTATTGCAGCCTTTGCTGGAAAACGCTATTTATTATGGTGTAGAGCCTATTTTGGATCCCAGACCTGTGCAGATCAGCATTGCCATAAAAGATAAGCATGTTCACCTGGGAATTAAAAATTCTTTGCCGCAGGCAGGGACGGTGAGTCAACATAAGGGCAATGGGATGGCACTTCAGAATATTCGTCAGCGCTTATTGCTTCACTTCGATGCTGAAGCCAATTTAAGCACTTACGCGAATAACGACTATTATCAAGTACATATTGTCTTGCCTTACCGGGAGATTCCCCATGGGAACGCCACTGCGCCTTTTTCTTGTTGATGATGAAATACCCGCCTTGCGCAGGTTACAGGATGTGTTGGCTGATGTTGCTGACGAATGCCCGCATGATGTAGTCGGTACGGCTACCAGCGGTATGGCTGCACTTGCTGCGCTGGCCGAGGCTGACGCCGATGCGGTGATTGTGGATATTCAAATGCCGCAAATGAGTGGTATTGAGCTGGCTCGTGAGCTAAGTCATTTTTCGCATCCGCCTGTAGTGATTTTTGCTACCGCCTTTGAGGAATACGGAGTCGCTGCATTTGAGGTGCGGGCCGTTGATTATCTTTTGAAGCCTATTCGTAAAGAGCGGCTGATTTCTGCCTTAAAACGGGTACAGGATATGCGGACTGCCAGATCACAGGCTGAGCCGGCTAGCCATGCCCGTACCCATTTCAGCGTAACAGAGCGCGGCCGGGTACATTTAATTCCTGTTTCGGATGCCTATTATTTAAAAGCCGAGCAAAAATACATTACTTTGCGCACACGCGATCGTGAGTATCTGCTGGAAGATTCGCTGACTCGTTTAGAAGAAGAATTTGGCAATCACTTCGTGCGTATTCATCGCAATTGCCTGGTTGCACGTGACATGATGTCAGGCTTTGAAAAATCAGCAGTGGGTGGTAGCGAAGCGCACTGGCAGGTTATTTTGCGCGATTTACCCGAGCGCCTTGCTGTGAGCCGCAGGCAGCAGCATGTGATTAAAGAGCTTAAAAAGCTGGAAAGTGAAGGCAGGTAGGGGTAGCTCTGGGATGTTTTATGATTTACAGACTCCCTTCCCCTGCTTTGTAATTATTTAGGCCAGGCCAAATCCCAAGGGGCCGGGATTGCTGCCAGCTGTGTTTCTATGCCTTGAAAATCAAGCCCGGTATCCGGGGCCAATAAGATCTGTTGCCTCTCTCCATGATAATCAAAATCTAAAGCCCAAGCGTGTAAGTAGCCACGATCTGCGGGTGTTCCACCGTAACGCTCATCCCCCAGAATCGGGCTACCCAGGCTTTTAAGGGCAACACGCAGCTGGTGGGTGCGGCCACTGAGCGGCTTGAGTACAAATAATCGCTTACCTGACTGTATATTTCCGTAGCTAAAAAATTGTGTGGCTACTTTTAGCTCACCATCACGGGATAGGCGCCAGGAGCCTCCCCTGCCCTTTTCCATTGCGCCTTTGATCCAGCCTTGTTTTTTTAATGGCTTTTTATCCGAGATGGCTAGGTAATATTTCTGAATACGGTGTTCAGCAAAAGCGGCTCCAAAGTAGTGGGCTGCCTCGGTATTTTTAGCAAAAATGAGTAAGCCTGAGGTTAGTTTATCTAGTCTATGTACTGGCCAAAGCCTTATTCCACCTAACTTTTTTCGTAATCTTTCAACAAAGCCTGCTTCCCCTTCTTCCTGGTGAAAAGACAGGCCTGCAGGTTTGATTGCAACCAGAAAATCAGGATGTTCGTAGACAATAACTAAATGATTTGTATAGGGGGGCATGCTTGGTCAGGCTAAAAAGATTAGGATAAGAGATATTTTGCTAAATATAGGACCAAAGCATAATCATATGTGCAAAAAGAAACTATTGTGGCAGGGCATTCTAATTTCGATCCTTGCCTGTGTGGTCGTCGCGCTGTTTACAGCTTGGCTGGCTAGAAAACAGGCTGAAGAAGAGTTGCGAAGTTATCTTCAGGATATTACTGAACAGGCAATGCTGCGCAGTGACCGTGCGTATATAGAGAGTGGGCTTTTGCTCAGCGAATTGGATAAGTCTGGCCCAAACGACTGTGGTGACGCTCATCGGCAGCGTTTAAGTGAGGTAACTTTTGATGAATTATTTGTGCGAAATGTTTTATATGCACCCAATGGCATTGTACAGTGTTCCGCATCAAGCCATCGAACCTATCCTTTACCTTTGCGTGATCAAAAAACCATAATGGGGCGCTCGCTCTGGTTTGAGTTTAAAGGTGATTTTCCTAAGCGCTCTATTTTATATGGCGCAGGTCCTCATTATGCCGTAATGAATTCACAATATTGGGTGGATATTCTACCGGTTAAAAAGCGGAGCTTATATATTGAGGCGGTACTTAATCAGAGGGTATTGGCAAGCAGTAATGATGTAAGAATTAAAACAAATACGGCATGGCTGAGTAAATCCAGAGCGAGCCAAAATAATCCGAATTACATCATCACGGCCTATTTGCCTCCACAAGAGTTACAACGTGCCTGGCGAGAGTATTTTAAGGATTTTTTGCCTTTGAGTATTGTCATTTGCATGCTGCTTATTGGGATTATTTTTTGGTTAAATCAGCGTCGTTATACAATGGGTTATGAAATAATTGAAGGCCTGAAGGAAAGTGAATTTCAGCTTCATTATCAGCCTATTGTTTCTTTGGCAGATGGCAAAGTAAAAAGCGCCGAAGCTTTGCTGCGCTGGCAGCGGCAAGATGGCTCGATAGTGAGCCCTGATATATTTATTACTTATGCCGAAGATAATGGTCAGATTGGTAAGTTAACCCAGTTTGTGCTCGAGCAGGCGGTGAGTGATTTATCCAGGCTGAGTGATCAGATGATGACTGTTTCAGTCAATTTAGCCGGGGCAGATTTAGCCACACCGGACTTTGCAGAAAAGCTGATCACTCTTTGTGCAGGCCATAAAATAAGTGCTCAACGGCTTAAATTGGAAATTACCGAGCGCAGCTTAGTGTTGGGGCAGAATGAAATTGAGGTGATTACTCGTTTGCGGCAAGCTGGTCATATCATCTTGATTGATGATTTTGGTACTGGATATTCAAGCCTTAGTTATTTGCATAATTTGCCTGTTGATATTTTAAAAATTGATAAAAGTTTTGTACAGGCATTAGGCAGTGGTGCAGCCACTCACCACGTGGCTTTGCATATCGTACAAATGGCTAAGGCACTGGGTTTGAGCGTGGTAGCAGAAGGAATTGAAACCATAGAGCAGGCAAAGATATTAAAAGAAATGGGTGTTGAATACGGCCAGGGCTGGCTTTATGCCAAGGCTATGCCTTTTGAAACATTTGGGCAATTTTTGCGGGGCCCTACCACGGCAAGTATTAAACCGCTAAGCTCCGACTCTTTGCCAGAAAATGTATGAAGCTGACTTTAATTGCTGTTGGGCACAAAATGCCGGGCTGGATAGATGCAGGTTATAAAGAGTTCGCAAAGCGTATGCCGCGCGATTTCCCATTGCAATTACTTGAGTTAAAGCCCGATAAACGGGGGAGTGGCAAAACGGCACAGCAAGTAATGGCTGACGAAGCTGAACGTATTCTGGCCGCTATTTCACAAGATACCCGCGTATTGGCTCTGGATGAACGCGGTGCCAACTGGACGACGATGCAGCTCGCCGACAAAATGAAAACCTGGCAAATTGACGGCCGTGAAACGGTATTTATTATCGGTGGCACCGATGGTCTTGACCCCAGTGTCAAAAAACGCGCTAACCAGTTGCTGCAACTCTCTGCAATGACGCTGCCTCATGGCATGGTGCGGGTGATCCTGGCCGAACAACTTTACCGGGCGGTCTCTATCATTAATAACCATCCCTATCATCGCGAATAATGCCTCATGCTGATGTCGGAGTTGGTTTTTAGTTAAACCGCTCCATTTTTTTATCAACGCGGAAAATCCCGCTTTTATCCTGATGATTTATGCCAACTACCCTGCCCCAGCTTTACCTCGCCTCTGCTAGTCCACGCCGTCAGGAGCTTCTTGCTCAAATTGGTGTTTGTTTTGAGCGTATCTCTGCACCTATTGATGAAATTCCTTTTCCTAATGAAGCCGCCCGGGACTATGTATTGCGCCTGGCCAAAGCTAAAGCAGAAGCAGGCTGGCAAGTCATGCTGGCTCATGGAAAAAGCCCCCTGCCTGTTTTAGCAGCGGATACTACGGTGGTGCTGGATGGGCAAATTTTAGGGAAACCCCTGGATACCAGCGATGCAATCGGTATGCTGGAACGGCTATCTGGGCGCAGTCACGACGTATTCACCAGTTTAGGTTTACGCACTGCTAGCGGTACAGAAGTTGTGTTATCGATTAGTACCGTTACTTTTATGCCGCTTAGCCCTGCTCAAATTTTTGCTTATGTGGCAAGTGGCGAGCCTATGGATAAAGCGGGCAGCTATGGAATACAGGGCATGGCAGGCATGTTTATTTCTGAGTTGCAGGGTAGTTTTAGTGGAGTAATGGGTTTGCCCCTGCATGATACTGCTGCCTTGCTGGCCCGGCATGACCTAGGGTTTTTAGCGCTTAAACCCTAAAGGTGCTCAATACTCAGGTATATGGAACACTGGAATTTATGTCTATTTAAGTTTAAGCATACTATGCTTACAAAATTAGCCTTGATATAAATGATCTACCTGATGTCAAAAATAGGCGCTACCTGACCATTTTTGTCACATTGAACTTACTGTGCCGCATAAAAAAGACCCAGGAGGGTCTTTTTTAATATCTAAATAATCTGGTGCCGTTGAGGTGAATCGAACACCCGACCTACTGATTACGAATCAGTTGCTCTACCAACTAAGCTACAACGGCAATTTTCTATCAAAAAGTATTTAGTAAAGTATAAAACACTCCTCGTACCCCCGCTGGCAAGCCTTTCCGTTAATCAGCTTACTTCTAAAATCCATGTAGTCAGGCATTTATATTGCAATGTCATATTTAAGCAAAAAATATATTTTGCATGGTAAGTGCTCAGGGAAAAAAGCTTTTAAATCAAAGATTAGGAGCAAGAAATGAAAAACATGCAAAAGGGTTTTACTCTGATCGAATTGATGATTGTTGTAGCCATTATCGGTATTCTGGCCGCTGTGGCGATCCCGTCTTATCAGGACTACACCAAGAAAGCACGTTTTCAAGATATTGTGTCCGCTGCTGAGTCGATTCGCACTTCGATTAGCCTGTGTCTAAGTGAAAATGGCGGTGATGTAACGCTTTGCGATACAGCAACCAAAGTAGGTATAACTACAATTACCAACTCAAAAGAAGCAGCCACCGCTTTAGCAATTACAGCGGTTACAGCCGCTATTACTGCAACGGGAAATACTGCTTCGGGTGGCTATACCTACATTAATACCCCGACTGTGCCTGCTGGCGGCACACAAATTGTCTGGACACAAACAGGTACCTGTCTGGCCGCTAAAGCATGTAAAAACTAGCTACACCGTTTTTATGATAAAAATCATGTAACATTTTGTTTATAAATAAATATTATTTTTTTAAGATTACTTTTTTTTTATGGAAAAAAACCTCAATTTCGTGATGGATTGAGGTTTTTTATTGGCTCATTACCTAAAGAGAGAATGAAGTTTTTTATGAAGAGAGGCTTGTTTTATCTTGATTGATTCATTCATCGGAAAATCATTGAAGATGAACTTGTTTTTAAACCTGGCATGACTATTGCTTAATAGTTACCCGTGAATGTTTTTGTTAAGTGAAGCACAGGGCTTCCTTCTTAAACATTGTATGGGAGCAATAAAAATGAAAAATATGCAAAAAGGTTTTACTCTGATTGAGTTGATGATCGTTGTAGCGATTATCGGTATTTTGGCTGCGGTAGCAATCCCTTCATATCAGGATTACACGCAAAAAGCGAAGCTTTCTGAAGTAATTTTAGCAGCAAGTAGCTGCCGTACTGCGATTACTGATGCCTTTCAAAATGCACCTTCAGATCCAGGCGCTGGTAACTACGGATGTGAAGCAGGTAGCGCTTCATCTGCAGTTTCAAAATATGTACAAACAATTGCTACAGGTACTAATGGTGTTGTAACAGTTACAACTGCAAACCTAAATACGAATGGATCAGTTGTACTGACCCCACGAAATGGTACAGCAGTTGCAACATTTGGTAATCCTATTAGTACATGGCAGTGTTCAGCATCAATTCCTGCATTAACAAAATTATTACCTAAGTCTTGCCTGTAATTTAATTATTTGTTTGATTAAAAATAAAACCCGAGCACACTCGGGTTTTATTTTGAGGTGCACTTTGAATTTAATAACAAAAAATACATTATCATTGTTTTTATTAGGAGTAAGTTTTATATGGTTTATAGAACCTTATTCCGGAGACATGATACAAGCAAGCAGCATGGCATTGTTGGCTGGTTTAGGCTTGTGCTTATCTAATATAGATAAAAATAACTTTCAATTTAGAGTTAGTCATTTAAGTATTATTTGCTTGCTCATTATTATTGTTTTTGATTTAATGACTCATCGCTCTTCATTCGGGGCCAGTTTATTACCTATTCTCTCTGCATTGGTATGTGTGTTTTTATTATTACTTAATAAAAATGAAATTCCTATAAAAAATGTAGCTTGGTTGCTCGCTATCTCTGCTTCATTAGCAGCTATTTTTACGTGGCTTTGTTATATTTTTGGTAATCTTACTATTTTAGGTCGTACTTATTTAATTATTATTGATGGGGTTGCATCTGGCCCATTACAACAACGAAATTTATTTTCTACCCATTTATTGCTCGGCATTGCCTCTCTCTCTTATCTAAAGCATGCTGGTTTAAACAGGGCTAGGTGGCTAGGTGGCTTATTATTAATGGCACCTATGTTGGCTCTCACTCAGTCTCGGACCGGCTTAGTCAATATTATTGTTTTATTGTTACTCTGTATTTGGTTTTGGTACAAAAAAATAGTTATTTATATTCCTTTGGTGTATGCCTGTGTAGCAATGTTTTTTGCTCAATTACTTACTAAACCAATTTTTTCATTGTTTGGGATGAGTTTGGGGTCCGCTGCGGAGCGAATGACTCATGATGGAGGTTTATCAATCCAATTACGCCTTGATGCCTCTTTTCGTGCATTACAAAGCTTTGTTGAGCATCCTCTTCTAGGAAGTGGGTTTGGAAATTTTGCTTGGCAAGATTTTCAAATTCGTAGTTTGGGAGAGTATTCCTACCCAAACTTTGTACCCCTTTTTAGCCATAGCCATAATATTATCAGTCAGTTTTTGGCAGAAGGTGGTGTATTTGGTGGTATGGCAGTATTAATTTTATTAGGCATTTTCTTTTATCATATTTGGACAGTAGATAATGAAAAATCTGCTTTCTCTATTTTGGGCTTGGCTATACTTTGGATACATAGCCAGCTTGAATATCCATTGTGGTATATGAACTTTATGCTCATATTTTTTATTTTTTATAAACAAATAGATAAAGGTAAAACATATCAGTTACACAGCAAAATATTTATGCCTTTGTGTAAATTATCAGTTTTAATAATTGTATTTGGAGTTCTACATTTTAATTACAATATTTTGCGGCTTGATAGAGCAAATTTGCTTCATACCTCTGGAAAATTGAATGAAGCTTATGAACTAGCAAGTAATGTCACTTTACTTGGTGGAGCTGCTACCCCGTATGCGTATAGAATTATTCTTAATATGGCTCGTCCAGGAATATCAATCGATACTAATCAGAGGATGAGTTTGATTAGTGAGAAAGTATTACATTGGAAAGCAGATGATTTTGTTGCGTATTACCATGCTAATTGGTTAGCAAGTATCGGTAAAATGACAGAAGCAAAGCAACAGTTTAATAAGGCAGCTACTGTATATCCAGAAAAGCTAGTTCCATTTATTACCAGCTTAAAAGGAACAAAAGAAAAAAGTACACTAGATCAACAGGAGTTTTTAAACTGGGTAATTCAGCAGTGTGGTACACGGTGTTAATTGAAGTATCAATCCTATAAAATAAGTTAAGTGAGGTTAAGAGGGCCTTGCCTATTTAATAATGTGTACTAAATTATATTAAATTTTATAAAGAAATAGCCCACTAAATTAGTGGGCTATTTCTTGTTTAAATGATCAAACAACCATCACCTCTTAAAAATTTCCCGCACATCCCGCGCGCCCCATTCCGGGAAGTGTTTGCGTACCAGTGTGTTCAAGTCAATTTCAAAAGCACGCCATTTGGCCAGTTCATCTTGCTCAATGCTGGCAGAATGGGCTGCGGCGTGTTCGATCATGCCTGCGCCAGCGGTGGCGTTGCTCAGGCGGTCGATCACGATAAAGCTACCGGTGCCTTTGCAATTTGCGTAGGTGTCGAAGACGACTGGGGAGTTGAGGATGATGCGGCAGAGGCCGATTTCGTTGAGCTTTAGCTCGCTGGCTTCCACATGCTCCATGTTGTTTACGTCCACACGGTGGGCGATTTGGGCGATGCGGCCAAAGACGTTTTTACCGGCTAGTTTAAAACTGTATTCTTTGCCTACGGTGAGCGGGACTTCGTTCATCCACACCAGATGCGCGTCAAAAGACTGGCCGATTTGCGGAGGGACGTCGCTGGTTTTGACGACCATATCGCCACGGCTGATGTCGATTTCCCGATCTAAGGTCAGGGTAATGGCTTGGCCGGCAAAGGCAGTTTCTAGCTCGCCCTCGAAAGTAACAATCGCTTTCACTTTGGAGGTTTTGCCAGAAGGCAGGGCGATGATTTCGTCGCCAGGGAAGACGCGGCCAGCGGCGATGGTGCCGCAAAAGCCACGGAAATCGAGGTTGGGGCGGTTTACGTATTGTACCGGCAGGCGGAAGGATTCCAGGCGGCTATCGCGATTGATTTGCACGGCTTCCAGGTGCTGCATAAAGGTCAGGCCGGTGTACCAGGGCGCTTGCTTACTTGCTGCAACCACATTATCGCCGCGCAGGGCAGAGATCGGCACAAACTGGATATCGGCAATATCCAGCGATTTAGCCAGCGTCAGGTATTCAGCGCGAATTTCATTAAAGCGCTCTTCGCTAAAGCCGACTAAATCCATTTTATTCACGGCGATAATCACATGCTTAATGCCCAGCAGGCTGACGATATAGCTGTGGCGGCGGGTCTGGGTTTGCACGCCGTAACGCGCGTCGATCAGGATAACTGCCAGATCACAGGTGGATGCGCCGGTGGCCATATTGCGGGTGTATTGCTCGTGGCCGGGGCAATCGGCAATGATAAATTTGCGCTTATCGGTGCTGAAGTAGCGGTAAGCCACGTCGATGGTAATGCCTTGCTCGCGCTCGGCTTGCAGACCATCGACCAGCAGAGCGAGGTCGATTTCCTGGTCGGTAGTATTAAATTTTTTGCTGTCTTTTTGAATGGCGGCGAGCTGGTCTTCAAAAATCAGTTTTGAATCGTGCAGCAGGCGGCCGATCAGGGTGGATTTACCGTCATCCACATTGCCACAGGTAATAAAACGCAGCAGATCTTTGTTTTCATGCTGCTTTAAATAGGCTTTGATATCGCTGGCGATTAGATCAGATTGGTGTGACATGTTTTTGAACCTTAAATTCTGTGGACACAGAGATCAGTGCGAACACGGAGTACACAGAGAAAGAGGTACTGTATTTCTTAGTGCCCTCTGTGTGCTCTGTGTCTACAGGTTTTTCTGAACTTTTAGAAATAGCCTTCCATTTTTTTCTTTTCCATCGAGCCAGATGAATCGTGGTCGATCATTCGGCCCTGGCGCTCGCTGGTGGTGGTGAGTAGCATTTCCTGGATGATTTCTGGCAGCGTTTGCGCGGTGGATTCCACAGCGCCGGTGAGCGGATAACAGCCCAGTGTTCTGAAGCGTACCGATTTCATTTCTGGTACTTCACCCGGCAACAGCGGCATACGGTCGTCATCTACCATGATCAGGGTGCCATTGCGCTCAACTACGGGGCGAATGTCGGCGAAGTAGAGCGGTACGATGTCGATGTTTTCCAGGTAGATATATTGCCAGATGTCCAGCTCTGTCCAGTTAGACAGTGGGAATACGCGGATGCTTTCGCCCCGGTCGATTTTGGAGTTGTAGATATTCCATAGCTCCGGGCGCTGTACTTTGGGATCCCAGCGATGGTTTTTATCGCGGAATGAGTACACTCGCTCTTTGGCACGGGATTTTTCTTCGTCGCGGCGGGCACCACCAAAAGCGGCATCAAATTTGTATTTATTAAGTGCCTGCTTCAGGCTTTCGGTTTTCATCACGTCGGTGTGCTTAGCCGAGCCTGCGCTAAAGGGGTTGATGCCTGCTTTTACGCCTTCTTCATTAATATGCACAATCAGATCAAAGCCGCATTTTGCTGCCATTTTATCGCGAAATTTGATCATTTCGCCGAATTTCCATGTGGTATCCACATGCATTAACGGAAAAGGCATTTTGCCAGGCGCGAACGCTTTGAGTGCCTGATGCAGCATGACGGCAGAATCTTTACCGATGGAATAGAGCATGACCGGGTTATCAAACTCGGCGGCTACTTCTCGAATAATATGGATGGACTCTGCTTCGAGTTGCTTAAGGTGAGTTAGCCTTGCTTCACTGAGGGTAGTCATACTTTATCCGGGCAAAGAGATTGTTCAAAACGCTGGTGGATTTTCTGTGGCACTTTGCGCCGCTCTGCAAGGCTTTAGGCCGTAGCTAAGCTCATGCAGCGCAGCCCTGCGAATTTACCGAAGTCGGGCTGCTAAATGAAGGATTTAATCGTTATATCTATATGGAGGCTTTAGTGATAATTTCTTTCACCAGCTCGGCATTGGTTTCTACTAAGGCGTATTCGTCCTGGCCGGGGATGCCCATATGTACGTTGGGGTTGCAATGACGCATCTTGCTGGCAAAGGGCAGGCGGGCCGAGGTGTGGAATTCTTTGCAGCCGGTGGTTGCGATTAATTCGGCAATATTATTGCTGCGCACGCCTGCGCCCGGCATGATGATTAAGCGATCAGCAGCGGCAGCCTGCAGCGTTTTGAGCATGGCTGCCCCTTCTGATGCGGTCGCTGCCTGGCCGCTGCTTAGCAGACGATTGCAACCGGTGGCGATCACATCTTCAAGTGCTTTAAGCGGGTTCTGGGCTACATCGAAGGCGCGGTGGAAAGTGACTTGCATGGGGCTAGCCAGCTCGACCAGGGCTTTGCAACGCGGTACATCGATATAGCCATTGGCTGTCAGTATGCCGATGACCACGCCGTTTACACCGAGTTTTTTGCAGGCGATAATATCGCGCTGCATGACTTCGTATTCCAGATCAGTATATAAAAAATCGCCGCCACGCGGGCGGATAATGACATTCAGGCCAATCCAGAGCCGCTCTCTGGCAACAGCGATTTGCCCATACGATGGCGTGGTGCCACCCTCCAGTAGATTGTCACAAAGTTCAATACGATGCGCACCGCCTTCTTGTGCAGCCAAGCACGAGGTTACTGATCCGGCACAGATTTCCAGCAAAATATCAGACATTAGATGCTTCCAAAAGAGAACGCCGCCAGAAGGGGCGGCGTTAATAGACAGCTGAGACACGATGAAGTTTGAAAGGTTCGAATGACATCCTGCATAAAACCGGAATCGTTTTATTTATTGTGTGTCAGGCTGGGCGCGGCGCAGTCATCAACGGAGCGGAAGTCGCTCCGAATAGACTGATCAGTTGCTATGCTACTTTTGCTGTAAAAATATCTGTATCCAGTGCTGCGTAAATATTTCGTAAGCGCCCATCCATATCCGCCAGCTGCGTGGCGAGCTGCCTGTCCATTTCTTCCAGCTCTTCGATACGGCCTTCCAGTGTGTCGGTGGCTTTATGGATACGTTTGATGCTTTCCAGGCGGCGGCGTAATTGCAGCTGGTGCTCGCGCACTTGCGTTTCCATCGGAGCCATCACGGCTTTCAGCCAGTTTTCTACATCGCGGTTGGCAACTTCAAATACATAAAGCACACGGCTGGCGATGGTTTCAAAAAACTTGTGCGAGAGCCTGCCCTTGCTGGTAGTGAGCAGGGTGCTGATGGTGTTGAAATGTTCACGGAAAGATTTTTCTAGCCGTGAAATTTCTTTGTGGTATTTCAGGGTAGAGAAGGGCGGAGGGGTGACGTTGGCCAGACCATGCTCTTCGCTAAATTTTTTGTACATCGCCCCCATCATGGCCTGGATTTCAGTAATCTGCACCGCAGACTGGCTGATATTGTTATTCACGTCCTTAAAAAATTGATCCATGATGGCGCGCAAGCCGCCTTCACCAAAGGAAAACATGCTGTGATTCATTTGATTGCGTACCGCTTCGATATTACCCTTCAATACATCAATGCCCAGTAAAGATAGTAATTGATTGGTTTGCTGGCTAAAGATGCTGCGCAGAGCCTGAAAACGGGCCAGGCCCTGCTCGAATTTGCGTTTATCGGCATGGACTTTGTCCATCATTTGCCCGACTACATCCTGATTTTTACCACGTAAAGCTGATAGCTCGTTAAGCTGCTCCAGTACGCCGCTACGCCGCACACTAAGAATGGAGCGCATATTCTTTACAATGTCTTCTACCTCGGTGATTGTGCTGTCACGCACAATATCTTGCTTGGAAGGAAGCAGTTCATTGGACAGTGCTTCTTCCAGGGCGGTAAGACGCGAGCGGGCAAGCAAATCCACATCCTGATTTACTTTGGCAACCAGTGCTTTTTGAGCCGAAATAGGATAAACATGGGCAACAGGTACACCAAGCAGCTCTGCCGTAGTGGCAATTTGGTGATCAATCTCGGTTTCGATTTGTTCGGGGGTTTTTAATTCATCCCACATGCTGTCGATTTTATTAAGTACAGCCAGGCGGCCGCGATTGTTGCCCTTGGCGATATGCGAGCGCCAGATATCAATATCAGAGCGGGTTACACCAGTATCTGCCGCCAAAATAAAAAGAATGGCGTGTGCATTAGGTAATAGATTAAGAGTGAGCTCCGGCTCGGTACCAATCGCATTCAGGCCCGGGGTGTCTAGGATCACCAAGCCCTGTTTGAGCAGCGGGTGTGGGAAATTAATAACAGCATGCCGCCAGCAGGGAATCTCGATGGTGCCTCGGGTATCCACTGCAATGAGCTGATCCGGGTCTTCGGCATTGTAAAGGCCATAGCTGGTGGCCTCTGCCACTGACGCGCGGCGTGTGAGACCTACGTGCCGGAACGATTCAAACATCGCATTTGAATCATTTACGTCTAGTGGAATAGTTTTCCACTCTTCTGGATAGCGGCGGTATTCGCTGGTCGTTACGTTCTGTAAACGGGTTTCAATGGGTAATAGCTGAATGGATGGCTCACGCGATGCATCGTAAAGCAGCTCGGTTGGGCACATGGTCGTTCGACCGGCAGAAGAGGGTAAGATGCGTTTGCCGTAGTGAGCAAAGAAAATCGCATTGATCAGTTCTGATTTTCCGCGTGAAAATTCGGCAACAAATGCAATATTAAGTTTGTCATCCCGCAGCTTTTCTATTAATTGGGAGATGCGCAAATTACTTTGTGCATCTTCCAGGTCCTGCTCCGTCAGCCAGCGGGCAAGCTGGCTGATTGATTGGGTTAGTTTGGCACGCCAAGTGCTGTAGGCCTGGAAATCTCCAACTAAGCGATTGTTGTCACTGGGATCATTTACCGCTAAATCATTTTGATGCAGATAATCGGTGCTCATTGCCATCTCTCTATTTGCGTCGCCCGCACTCATGCAAGCTTTGTAAGTTGTTCTGCTTTAATTGTAATTAACCGAATTATTTAATGCTGGCAATATGGGCAATAAAATGTACTGCGTTGTCCCTGGCGTATTTGTTTAATTTCAGATTTACAAATACGACATGGCATCCCTGCGCGGCCATATACAAATGCACTGAGCTGAAAATAACCTGCTTTACCGTCACTATCGACATAATCACGCAGTGTGCTTCCGCCTGCAATAATTGCATCCCCTAGTGTTGCTTTAATTGCATCAATTAATTGTGCTGATTCTTGAGCATTTAGGCTATTTGCCGCTCTGTTTGGATTAATTTTTGCTCTGAATAATGATTCGGCTGCATAGATATTGCCTACACCTACCACTGTATGATTATCCATCATCGCGAGTTTAATCGCTATTTTCCGACTAGAGTTGGCCGATAGAAGATAATCGGTATTAAATTGCTCAGATAAGGGCTCTGGTCCTAGTTTTTGTAATAGAGGATGCAGCCCTTTTTCTGCAGCCTGCCATAAGCAAGCGCCAAAGCGGCGAGGATCTCTGTAACGCAAACGTTTGCCATTAGCCAAAACCAGATCAAAATGATCGTGTTTCTCTGCAGGAAAAGTTTCGGTTAACACGCGTAAATTACCTGACATACCCAGGTGGATAATCAGCGTGCCGTGCTCAAAATTAAACAGTAAGTATTTTGCACGGCGGCTTACATTAATAATTTCCCGTCCCTTAAGCGTTTGAGCCAGGTCAGCAGGAATGGGCCAGCGAAGCTTGGCCTGGCGGATAATGATATCCTTGATCACCACGCCCTCAATATGCGATGTAATTCCGCGTAGTGTGGTTTCAACTTCTGGTAATTCTGGCACTTTGTCTTCCTGTGAGCGGGCTGGATACAGGGCCGGGCCGGGGCTTGCCGGTGTGAAAATAATCAATAAACTATTGGGTAATGATTTGTTTTATAAGAAATAATTGTTTTGTATCTACCGGGCTAATCATTTATTTTTACATGGCTTACTATGCGTTTTGGTTAAAGTAAGCGCAAGACAAGCTATTACTATCCGAAATATCCGAGTTAATATGGAATGATTACAGACGTTACTGGATTGTGCCATGCCCGTCCCTTTTCGACACTATGCTCTTTGCGTACTTATTAGTGGTTTATTTTTGAGTGGCTGCGCCTCTGTGCCCGTAGTACCTGTGTCTGGTGACGTCACTAGTGAGCTTGCCGAGGCTGTAGGCGATGCCGAGTCTGTAAGGGATGAAAGTTTTGCCCCTGAAACTTTATCGCGTTTACCGCTGACGAATGATCTATTACTACGTTTTTTGGTGGCAGATCTTTCTTTACAGCGTGGCCGTACGGCTTTGTCAGCACAAACCTGGTATGACCTCGCTAACCGTACGCGTGATCCTCGGGTGGCGCGCCGGGCAACGGAGGTTGCTGTTGGGGCGGGGCAACTGGGGCTTGCTCAGGAAATGGCACAGCAATGGATTACTGCGGCACCAAATTCGGTTGGTGCGCGGCAAATATTGCTAACTTTACTGATTCGCGCCGACAGGGTTGAAGAAGCGCGTCCGCATATCGAGGCATTGCTTGCGGCAAGGCCCGAAGAAGCACCTGCGTTTTTTATGCAAATGCACCTGCTCTGGGATAAAAATAGCGACAGAAAAGCCGGCTGGGTACTTACTGACGAGTTAACGCAAAAATACCCGCAGCTGCCAGAGGCGCACTTCGCCCGCGCCGTGGCGATGGCAAATCAGGAGCATTTTAATGATGCAATTGCAGAATTGGACCGTGCTCTGGCTAGTCGGCCCAATTGGGAAGCGGTGATTCAATATAAAGCCCAGCTTTTGTCGAATCAATCGCCAGCGAGCAGTATTGAGTTTTTACAAAAAGCGATAAAAGATAACCCGATGTCGCTGGGTCTGCGTAATACGCTGGCGCGTGAGCTGGTTGTGGCCCAGCGTTTACCTGAGGCCAATCAGGTTTATCAGGAAGTGTTGAATCTGCAAGGAAGCAATTTAGATGCTTTAGTTGGCACCGGTCTCATCGCTTTGCAGCAGCGCGATTTAGATACGGCCTACCGTAATTTGAATGCGGCGATTGCGCAAAACCCGCGTAATGCAGATAACTTACGTTATTACCTGGGGCAGGTTTCCGAAGAGCGTTATCGCTTTGATGATGCACTGAGCTGGTATAGCCAGGTGGGAGGGGAGTTTGCGCTCTCTGCTAAAAAGCGTTTGCCCCGGGTCTATGCTCGCTTGGGTAAAATGGATGACGCGAGAAAAGCCATTACCGCATTGCCTGCAGATACTGAGCAGCTGCGGATTGAACATATTCAGATGGATGCTCAGCTATGGCGTGAGGCACGGGATTTTAAAAAGGGTGTGGATACTTTAAGTAAAGGTATTGTAACTTATCCACAGTCAGTCGATTTAATCTACGATCGTGCGTTAATGGCTGATATGCAAGGTGATTATGCCTTGGCTGAAAGTGATCTGCGTAAATATGTAGCACTGTTGCCAGCAAATGCTCAGGGAATAAATGCTCTGGGTTATACCTTGCTAACGCGCACGAGCAAATTAGCAGAAGCCGAAAAGTTGCTTGAGCAAGCGATTGCATTAGAGCCAGATAGTCCGGCCATTTTGGATAGCTTGGGCTGGCTGCGTTTCAAGCAGGGTAAAATGCAGCAGGCAAAAGATCTGCTGCAACGCGCTTACAGTAAATTATCAGAGCCGGATGTAGCAGCCCACCTGGCCGAGGTACTGTGGTTGCTTGGGGATAGGGCTGAGGCAAAAAAAATTGTGGATGCAGCTATCTTAATTGATGCAAAAAATGAAGCGCTGCTCGAAGTGATTTCCCGTCTGAGCATCCGCTAATGCGCTTATGGTTGGTTTTACTGCTTTTGTTAAATGCCTGCAGCTCAGTGCCTCAGGCTCCCCGCTCTGGTTATTCTGCAAGTGGACGTGTGGCTTTAAAAATTGCCAATGAAAGGCATTATGCACAATTTGACTGGCATCAGCTGAATGAGCAGAGCGAGCTTTTATTGTCCGGGCCGCTGGGGCAAACTGCGGCCGAGCTGCGTTTTAGTCCGGGTAGTGCCAGCTTGCGCGATGCTTATCAGCGTGAAACCAAAGCAAATTCTGCTGATGAGCTAATCGCAGAGGCATTGGGCTGGCCCTTACCGGTGTCGGGTTTACGCTGGTGGCTGCGTGGCGAGGCTGACCCGGAACTTGCTATCACGAGCCAGAGCAACACGGAAAATGGCCGGTTGCTCTTGCAATCGGGCTGGAAAATAGAAAGCAGTGATTACCGCGGACAACCTAGCTTGCCGTATAGATTAACCCTGAGCCGTAGTGATTTAGAAATGAAAGTCGTGATAAGCGAATGGCAATGGAATCCTTAGATAGTGGCTGGCAGGATTTTCCTGCACCAGCCAAGCTCAATCTTTTTTTGCATATTGTGGGGCGGCGAAGCGATGGCTATCACCTGCTGCAATCTGTTTTTCAGCTAATTGATCTGGCTGATACCGTTAGCTTGCGCGTGAGTGAAGGCGGAGAAATCCAGCATCTGAATCCTTTGCCCGGCGTGCCGGCAGAGAGCGATTTAACCGTGCGGGCGGCACGCTTACTGCAAAAAGCAACAGGCTGCAGTAAAGGGGTGGATATCCGTGTGGAAAAGCGTCTGCCCATCGGGGGAGGGGTGGGAGGAGGCAGCTCGGATGCTGCAACGGTGATGCTGGCCCTTAATCGTTTGTGGCAATTGAACTTGACACGCAGCAAGCTGATGGAGCTGGGCTTGAGTCTTGGTGCAGATGTACCGTTTTTTATTTTTGGCGAATCTGCTTTTGTAGAGGGAATTGGTGAAATAATGACGTCAGTGGCCACGCCGGATGCTGCTTTTGTTATTCTTCATCCGCCCGTTCATGTACCGACACCACAAATTTTTTCAGACCCTGACTTGACAAGAAATACCGTGCCGATTAGAGTTCGCCACTTCGACAGTGCCGTTACCCGAAATGATCTGGAATACGTGGCCTGTAAGAATCATCCGGAAATACGCGAAAACATTATGTGGCTTAGCCAGTATGCAGATGCAAGGATGACTGGTTCGGGTAGTTGTGTTTTTGCAAGTTTTTCTTCACCCAACGAAGCAAACCGTGTAATATACGACCTGCCAAAAAATATGACCGGATATGTTGCAAGGTCATTAAGTAAGCATCCATTACATGAATTTGCCGAGTAATTAGGCAGTTTCATTAGGGGAGTCGCCAAGTTGGTTAAGGCATCGGATTTTGATTCCGACATGCGAAGGTTCGAATCCTTCTTCCCCTGCCAATCATTCTCAGAGAAGCGTGTAATTTAAAAATTACACGCTTTTCGTCATTCTGGAATACGGAAATGGCTTACGATAGTCTCATGGTGTTCACTGGTAACGCTAACCCGAAACTTGCTGATAGCGTAGTTAATCACCTGGACATCTCGATCGGCCGCGCCACGGTTGGTCGATTCTCGGACGGTGAAGTAACCGTTGAGCTGCTGGAAAACGTTCGCGGTCGCGACGTTTTTGTTTTGCAGTCCACTTGTGTACCAACCAACGATAATCTGATGGAAGTCATGCTGATGGTTGATGCACTGAAACGTGCATCGGCTGGTCGCATTACTGCTGCGATTCCTTACCTCGGGTATTCCCGTCAGGATCGTCGTCCACGTTCTGCTCGTGTGCCTATTTCTGCCAAAGTGGTTGCAAATATGCTAACCGTGGCCGGGGTAGACCGTGTACTGACTGTAGATGTACACGCAGATCAAATTCAGGGGTTTTTCGATATCCCCGTAGATAACATCTACTCTACACCGGTATTGCTGTCGGATATCCGCGAAAAGCGCTATGAAAACCTGATGGTCGTCAGCCCGGACGTAGGCGGTGTGCTGCGTGCCCGCGCCATGGCGAAGCAATTGGGTGTGGATATGGCAATTATCGATAAGCGTCGCCCTAAGGCTGGCGTTGCCGAAGTTATGCACATTATCGGTGATGTTAAAGACCGCACCTGTGTGATTATCGATGACATGATCGATACCGCCAACACGCTGTGTAAAGCTGCGCAAGCCTTGAAGCAGCATGGTGCGAAACGTGTATTGGCTTACGCTACTCACGCGGTATTCTCCGGCGCTGCCGTAGAGCGCATCATCCAATCTGATCTGGATGAAGTCGTTGTGACTGACACAATTCCGGTCATCCAGGCTGCACAAGACAGTGGCCGTGTACGTGTGGTATCGATTGCCGGCCTTCTGGCTGAAACGATGCGCCGTATCAACAACGACGAATCCGTTTCGTCCTTGTTTGTAGACTAAATTTTGGACTTCGGTCCGCTTGCTGTGCTGTCTGGTCGCGGACAGCACTTATTTAAATGCACCAAGCCAGCCTGAATGGCGGCGAAGTGCCTATGGAGTTTTATCATGACTTTTGAAATCAATGCAGTAGCACGTGACGCGCAAGGTACGGGTGCGAGCCGCCGCCAGCGTCGTGACGGTCGTTTGCCAGCAATCGTTTACGGTGGCGATGTAGCTCCTGTAGCTGTAACACTTGACCACAACAGCATGTATTACGCTTTGCAAAAAGAAGCGTTCCACACTGCTCTGATCAAGCTGAACATCGAAGGCGCTGCTTCCGAGCAGGTTTTGGTTCGCGCCGTTCAATACCATCCATTCAAGCAACTGGTTCTGCACGTTGACTTGCAACGCGTAAATGAAGCGACAGTTGTTGAGTTGAAAGTGCCATTGCACTTTATCAACGGTGACACTTGCCTGGGTGTTAAAATGCAAGGTGGTTCGATCAGCACTGTGCTGAACGAAGTAATGGTTCGTTGTGTAGCTTCCAAGCTGCCAGAATTTGTAACTGTTGACTTGGGCGATTTGTCTGCAATGAAGACATCCGTTCACTTGTCAGACATCAAGCTTGCAGATGGTATCGAGCTGGTATCTCTGGCTTCTGGCAAAGATCTGGGTCTTGTAAACCTGAACGGCGCAAAAGCTGTTTAAGTTTCAAGCTCTTGAAAAACCCGCCATGGCGGGTTTTTTTTCGTCTGCATCTTTATGTGCTGATATGGAAGAGCTTGTCTGCATAAAGTTAATTGATGATCGAGCTGGGTTATCATATAACCCTTTTCGCCTGTTTTTAGAAAGACTATGCCGCAAATTAAACTGATCGTAGGGCTGGGCAATCCCGGCAGTGACTACGCACAAACCCGCCATAATGCGGGCTTCTGGTGGGTGGATGAATTAGCAAAAGACGCCAATGCCTCCCTGCGCCACGATAATAAATTCCATGGTCTGGCAGCTAAAGCCCGCCTGCATGGCAGCGATGTCTGGCTGCTGGAGCCACAAACTTTTATGAACCGCAGCGGCTTATCCGTGGTGGCGCTGGCGCAGTTTTATAAAATTTTGCCCGCAGAAATTCTGGTTGTGCACGACGAGCTGGATATTCCCGCAGGGCAGATCAAGCTAAAACAGGGCGGCGGTAATGGCGGGCATAATGGCTTAAAAGATATCCAGGCTCATCTGGGTACGCCGGATTTCTGGCGTTTACGCGTGGGAATCGGCCATCCGGGTAATAAGGCCGAAGTGGCTAATTTTGTATTAAAACCACCGCGTAAAGAAGAATTCGAAGGCATGATGGATGTGTTTATCAAAGCCCATCACGTGCTGCCTAAAATGCTGGCAGGCGATATGGGCGGGGCAATGCAAGCCTTGCATGCAGGTGTGCAGCGGCCTAATAAACCTAAGCCAGAGTAAGCTTTTAGACACAGAACTAAAGAAAGACCACGAAGTAAATATTTTTGCCGTCACATCGTTGATGCCAAACTACTGCGTCATTCCCGAATGCTTTTATCGGGAATCTAGCAGCGTAGCTGGATCCCCGATAAAAACGCTCGGGGATGACGGTAAAATCATATTGGGATTTATTTCGAGCTACATCTTTAGTTTCTCTGTGTTCTTTCATTTTTCTGAGCCTACAGAAGTTCCAATTTTTTGCTTTAGTCAAATTGAGTCTTTATGAATCGCACTCCGGTTAATTTAATCAGTGGCTTTTTAGGCGTGGGTAAGACTACCGCCATGATGAAGCTGCTTGCCACTAAGCCCCAGGATGAGTACTGGGCGGTGGTGGTGAATGAGTTTGGCGAAGTGGGCATTGATGGCGCCAGCCTATCGGTGGCGGCAGATGGTTTGCCGGTTGGTGATGTACAGGTTGCCGAAGTACCCGGCGGCTGCATCTGCTGCACCACCAGCCCCATGCTGCGGGTGACGCTGACTAAATTACTCAAAGGTAAACGCCCGGATCGCCTGCTGATCGAGCCATCGGGCCTTGGGCATCCGGCTGGGATTATCGATTTACTACGCGATCCTTTTTTAGCTGCGGCTTTGGATGTGCGGGCGGTGCTCACCCTGCTGGATGCGCGGCATTTACAAGACAGCCGCTATACCAGCCACGAAACATGGCGTGATCAGCTGCAATTGGCCGATGTGATTGTGCTCAGCAAGGCCGATCTGGCTGATGTGGAGCAAATGGAGGCTGCCAAGAAAATGGCGCAAGCCATGTTCCCGCCAAAGCTTGCTATTGTGCAAGCCGTACAAGGAGTGTTCAATCTTGCGTTGCTGGATTTAGAGCTGCACCCTGAGCGCTGGCCAAACACCGGCACGTATCATTCGCATAGTAATAATCTGCGTAAACGCGTTAAACCCGTTGCAGCGGAGGAAGAAGAACTGGCTTGGCCAATTAAAAAATCCCATTCCGCCTTAGACTCGCACAGCTGTGGCTGGATTTTTGCCCCGGAAACACTGTTTTTTAGCGCCAAACTCGCCGATTTATTTGATGCACTATCCAGCCCGCAAAGCGTGGGTTTGACTGGCCTATCTCGTGCAAAAGGCGTGTTTCATACCGAGCGGGACTGGTATCGATTTGACTGGGTAGATGGCATGCCGGGCGCGACCACCACGGCTTATCGCCGAGACTCACGTTTTGAAGTGATCGTTAACAGTGACACCGTGCCCGATTGGGCGGTGATAGAGGCGGCCATCCTGGCTGCGATAATGTGAGTTCCAAACCCAAACCTTGCGCCACGGAGTTTGGGAGGATATGGAGGATCACGGAAAGAACTAAAGAATGTATTTCTCCGTGTGCTCTGTGGTTCAAGATTTGGGTTTTTAGTTTTTATTGCGGCGTAATTCAATCGCATGGGCGTATTTGATGTAGGAGGCGATGGCTTTGCCTAGGGAGATCGCTAATCCATCGTGCCCGGCCAGAAAGCCAAGCTTAATTATATAATGTTTTAAAAATGAAAACAGACAATGAAAACCGGGCGTGAATGGGCCGATTTTTTTATTGGTTTTGGCAATGGTTTGGGCTTGCCAGGTGCCGTAGAGGCAGGCTCGCTTAAAGATATCAGGATAATCTTTATAAGAATAATGGGTAATATGCGCGAGTATTTGTTTTAGTGAGTTGCTTTGAATTTTAGTGTGTGCAGCGACAGGTGAAAAATCGGCCTGTGTTTTATTAAAAATACGCCGCACATAATCCGGATATTGCCCGGCAAAGCGGGTGGTTTGATTGCCAATATAATTGCGGCGGCGTGTTTCAATAGCGCTGACGTTTTGCTGGCTTAAATCGGTGTTTTGCAAATAAGCGACTAAATCGTCTTCCAGGCGCTCATCGGCGTCCAAATTCAGCACCCAGTCGTGGCGGCAATGAGGCAAACCTACGCTGCGCTGCGGTCCATCGCCTAAGAAAGGCTGCAAAATCACCGTAGCGCCTTCTTGCCTGGCTAATTCCACCGTGTTATCACTGCTGCAAGAATCGACCACCACAACATCATCGCAAACCTGTTTCATGGAGCGCAGGCATTCAACGATATTATGCGCTTCATTAAACGTAATAATCAGACCACTTATTTTTAACATTTTGTGCGAGCGTATAAGACGCAAGATAGCTGTATTGAGGCTGCTATAATCTCCCGATTGGCTGGCTGCCCGCAAGGCTCTATTAACAATTAAGTGCTTACGCAAAATTCCCTCAGCTGCGTTGTGCCTCCTTGCCGTATTGCACATGCTGTCTGCGTCGGTACGCCTTGTTGGAAAATCTTTGCATAAGTACTTATTGAATAATGCTTAATAGATTCCCCATTTTATGGACTCCCTATGAAAGTTAGTGGTTTTACCTTCCTGCGCAATGGCACCCTGCTTGGCTACCCTTACATTGAAAGTTTAAAAAGCCTACTTAGCGTTTGCGATGAAGTGGTCGTGGCGGTGGGTAAAAGCGATGACGATACTTTGGAGCGCGTTCGCTCCATCGGCGATGCACGGATTCGGGTGATTGAAACCACCTGGAATGAGGATATGCAAGACCGTGGTTATGTCTACGCTCAGCAAAAAATGATTGCTCAGTTTAATTGCAGCGGAGATTGGGCATTTTATCTGGAAGGCGATGAAGTCATTCACGAAGAAGACGCGCCCAAGATTCGCGCCGCCATGGAAAAACACTTGGCTAATCCCGAGGTTGAAGCGCTGGTGTTTGATTATCACCATTTTTATGGCTGCCCGGATTTAGTCGCCCAAAGCCCCGCATGGTATCGCCGCGCGCCAAGGATTATTCGCAACACCATTCGTAGCTGGGCGCCTGATGGCTTGTTCTGGGTGGTGATGCACCAGAATAAACGTGGGCGTTATCCGAATGCAGCTTTAACGGGCTGCCCGATTTATCATTACGGCCATGTGCGATCCAGTGAAAAAATGAATGAAAAAATTCGTCAGGTTTCCCGCTATTGGAATCACACACCAAAAGCGCATGATTACAGCCAGATTGATGCCAGTATATTGCAGCCCTTTAAAGGCAAGCACCCGGCTATTGTGCAGTCCTGGTTTCAGGATTATGCCGAATTAGTATTTATTGCTGATCCGCAATATCGCTTATCCAAGCGCGAAAAACGTCATCGCTGGCAAATGAAAGTAGAAAAACTACTGGGCCGTGATTTAACTAAAAAACATTATCGTCTGGTGGTGGCATGAATCTAAATATTACCCGGCAGCCTCTGCTCTGGTTTGCTTTTTTGGCGGGGTTTGCTATTCCTGTTTCAACCGCCATGCAAAATATCAGCGCGGGGGTATTGGTTTTATTCGCGATTTTTACCTCCGAAATCCGCCAGCATATTGCTAATGCATTGCGTCAGCCATTCATTCAGGCCTGCCTTTTGATGTATTCGCTGTTTGTATTGGGCGTATTCTGGACTGATGCATCAATTAATGATGCGCTGGGTATGTTGCTTAAAATGCGGGCTTATTTATTAGCACCACTATTTTTTGCTGTATGCACTGTAGCCCCTGTCCGCCAGTATTTATTAGCGGGTTTTGGTTTTGGGGCGGTGATTACCCTTGTGCTTTCAATTGGCAGTGGCCTCAGTGGCACGCCAATTATTCAAGGTGCAATCGGCGATTATTCCGTTTTTAGAACCCATACCTATCACAGCACCTTTGTGAGTTTTCTTGCCTGCGGTATTGCCGCTTATTGGATGGCGGGGCGTTTGCCTTCAGCATGGCGCTGGCCAGCAGCAATCACGATTGCCCTGTGTATTTTTGATGTGTTCTTTATGGTGAAAGGGCGCACGGCGCAAGTATTATTACTTTTACTATTAGGCTTATTGGTCGTGCTATGGCAGGGCAGGCGCGGTTTTTTTATTGCGCTGATTGCTGCTGCGGTAATGGCTCCATTACTTTATTTAGGCTCCAGCGCATTGCGTACCGGAATGAGTACCGTGCAAAGCGATGTGCAAAGCTACGACAAAGGCGATATTGATACCTCGGTAGGCCTGCGATTGTTTTTTCATAAAGTGGCTAAAGATTTAATTAAAGAAGCTCCGGTTTTAGGGCATGGTACTGGCAGCTATAAGCAGAATTATTTAAAAAATGCCGGTGATTCAGAAGTGCGCCGCTCATTTGCTAATCCGCATAATGATTATTTATGGCTGGGTGTAGAGCTGGGTGTGGTGGGGATGTTGTCCCTGGTTTTAGTTTTACTCGCTACAGCAAAACAGGCCTGGAATAGCATTTCGGCAGAGCGTTGGCTGGGTGCTGTTTTAGTTTGCTCTTACGGCGTATCAACTTTAGCCAATTCCTTTTTTACCGATAATATTACGGGCCTGGCCTATGTTTTACTGGCATGTGCCTTATTGGCGGGTTCCAGTTTTCAGCGTAAGGTTTCTTTATGATCAGCATTATTACGGCCATCCATAATCAATTAGCGGTGAATCAATTATTTTGGGAAAATCTGCAGCGCTATACGCATCACCCCTTTGAGCTGATTATTATTGATAATGGTTCAAACGATGGCAGTGCGGCGTTTTTTGATTCGGTGGGCGTAACGGTGATTCGCAATCACGCGAATTACGCCTATCCGCATAGCCAGAATCAGGGTATTGCCCAGTCAAAATATGACTGGCTCGCTTTTCTGAATAATGACATTATCGTATCCCCCCAATGGGACTTGAAGCTGATTGAATCGATGACGGCGAATGGCTTAGAGGTGGCTACGGTTTGCGGAATTGAGCAAATTGAAAATGCCCAGGAAACTAAAAAGCTGAAACACCGCTGGCAAAAAATTAAAAACATCCTTGGTTTATTTGGTTTTAATCGCACCACGCTCAGCTGGATGCATAAGCTGATGTACCGTAATTGGGAAGAGTTTTGCCTTGACCGGCAAATGCGATTTAAGCATCAGATTAAAGAAGGCTTTGTCGGTAATACCGTGATGATTGCCCGTAGTGCACTGGCCAAAATTGGTGAGTGGGATGAGCGCATTCAGGCTGCTGATTTCGATTTATATTTACGCACTAAAAAGCGTGAGCGCGAGTTTGGCGATATGCGCGCGATGCATGTTTGCCTGGATGTATTTATCCACCACTATATTCGCCTGACGATGAAAGCAGGCTATCCGCCTTTTGCGGACAGAGAGCAGCTGATTGCTCTGGAAGACAAATGGCCGGAAGCAGAGCGGGCGCAATTAGCACAATTGAATAAATAGGGCTTAAAACCCAAATCTTAAACCACGGAGCACACAGAGAATACGGAGTTTCACGGAGAAAATCTTTAGGAGGTTTATATTTTTTTCACTCTCGTTTTTGCTTTTCTCCGTGTGCTCCGTGTTGAAGATTTATGGTTTGGATTGAGTTTGAGCTTTTTAAGACTTGGGAAAAACAATGCAGCTACCTCGCAGCATTGGTTTAGTCTCCGCTCAAAAAGCGGTTTTTGACGAGCCAATTACTTTATCTTCCGGCACTATCCTGCCGTATTACGAGTTGGTGTATGAAACCTATGGCAAGTTAAACGCCGATGCTTCTAATGCCATCCTGGTTTGTCATGCCCTGTCGGGTAATCATCATGCAGCGGGCCGCTATAGTGTTGATGATAAAAATCCCGGTTGGTGGGATACGATGATAGGGCCGGGTAAGCCAATTGATACTGATAAATTCTTTGTTATTGGCTTAAATAATCTGGGTGGCTGCCATGGCTCAACCGGGCCTTCCTCTATTAATCCGGCCACGGGCCAGCCTTATGGTTCGGCTTTTCCATTGGTATTGGTCAGAGATTGGGTTGAAACGCAAAAACGTTTAGCCGATCGTTTAGGTATTACTCAATTTGCTGCGGTGATTGGTGGCAGCTTGGGTGGGATGCAGGCGCTGCGTTGGTCCATTACCCATCCGGAGCGAATTCGCCATTGCCTCGTCATTGCCTCTGCGCCCAAATTAACCGCGCAAAATATTGCCTTTAATGATGTGGCCCGTCAGGCTATTCTGACCGATCCGGATTTTCATGGCGGCGATTATTATCAGCACAATACCCTGCCGCGCCGTGGGCTGCGATTGGCTCGCATGCTGGGGCATATTACTTATTTAAGCGATGATGGTATGGGCGAGAAATTTGGCCGTCTATTGCGCTCTGGTGAATATAAATACGGCTTTGAAGTGGAATTCGAAATTGAATCCTATTTGCGCTATCAAGGTGATAAATTTGCCGAAGTATTTGATGCCAATACTTATTTGTTAATGACTAAAGCGCTGGATTATTTTGATCCGGCCCGTCATTACAATAATGATTTAGTGGCGGCTTTAAGTGAAGCCAAGGCGCAATTTCTGGTCGTTTCATTTACTACCGACTGGCGTTTTTCTCCTGCCCGCTCTAAAGAAATTGTAAAAGCATTATTGGCGGCTAAACGCCAGGTTTCTTATGCAGAAATTGAATCAGAACACGGCCATGATGCTTTCTTAATGGAAGACCCCCCTTATCACGCCATTATGCGCAACTATATGCAGCGGATTGCTAAGGAGATTGCCCAATGAGCAAGCTAAAAACTTTACGTCCGGATTTGCAATATATTGCCGACTGGATTCCCCCTCAATCCAGAGTATTGGATTTAGGTTGTGGCGACGGTGAATTGCTGGCATGGCTGGCGGTACAAAAAGAAGTCAGTGGCTATGGTGTTGAAATTGATGTCAATGGCGTGGTGGGCTGCGTGGCTAACGGTGTGAATGTGATTCAAAGTGATATGGAAAGTGGCTTATCGACTTTTGAAGACCATTCCTTTGATTATGTGGTGCTTTCCCTCACCATTCAGGCTATGCACAATATTGAAGGCATTTTGCAGGAAATGGTCAGGGTGGGTAAAACCGGCATCGTCACCTTTCCTAATTTTGGCTTCTGGGAAAACCGCTGGCAAATCCTAATGGGCAGAATGCCGGTATCGGAAACGATTCCATTCGAGTGGTATAACACGCCCAATATCCATTTTTGTACCGTGAATGATTTTGCTAAGTTATTGAATAAATCAGGTTTAAAGATTGATCATCAATTGGTATTGAATCAGGGTGAAAAAGTAGAGTTCTTACCTAATCTACTCGGCAGCTTGGCTTTGGTGCGGTTTAATAAAGTTTAATCGTGATTTAAGCAAATCCAGATCTTGAAACACGGAGCTTCACGGAGAAAAACATGACTCCAATTAAGTTGTTTCGTAGGTTTTAAGTATTTTAAAACTTGTTTAATTAAAATTTGTATCGCAGTTAGTGGCACGGGGCTTAAATCTCCCCTTGAAACACGCCGGAGTGAGGAACAAGCGGGGCGGGGTTTCGGCGAGGATGTTTGAGCGAAGCGAGTCCCGCAGCCGCCGACTCGATTGTCCGCAGCGCAGGGGCCTTCGTGTTTCGTGGGGTGGCCTTCTTTCGCTTCCTTTCTTGGCTACACAAGAAAGGAAGGTCCAGCGGGACGCCCGCACCAAAATCATCGTGCCGAAGGCACTAAAAAGACAATGAACTGTGCAACACCAGTTTCTAAACCCAAAGGCACTCAATGACTATTCGTTTTGGGATTATCGGCACTGGTCATATCGCCAATCGCTTTGCTCAGGGTTTGGCTTATCTTGCCGGCGAGGCGCAGCTTGCTGCGGTGTGGAATCGCAATCAGGCTAAGGCCACGGCTTTTGCAGAGCAGTATGGCGGGCTAGTGCATCAAAGTGTGGATGATTTGCTCGCCAGCGATATCGATGCGGTGTATATCGCCACGCCCCATACCAGCCATGCCCAGTACAGCATTGCGGCCATGCAGGCGGGTAAGGCGGTGCTGTGTGAAAAGCCTGCGGCCACCAGCCTTGCAGAGCTGGAACGTGTGCTGGACGTGGCGACGCAAACCGGCCAGTTGTTTATGGAGGCGATGAAGCCGGGGTTTTATCCACTGTATCAGGCGCTACGTGAGCACTTATTGGACGATCCGATCGGCCCGGTGGCTTTTGTGCGCTGTGGCTTTGCCAACCCTAATGTAGCATCAGATCATGCCGTGCTAAAGCCTGAAATGGCGGGTGGTGGCCTCTTGGATATCGGTATTTATGGCGCGTTTTTAGCGGTGGATTGGCTGGGCGGTGTGCAAAAGGTGCAGGCTTTGGGTCGGCTCAATGGCGGGGTGGATACTTTTGCCAGCATCAATAGCCAGCACAGCGGCGGCATCAGCCAGCTTTACTGCGGTCTGGATCTGGCCGGATCGGGTGAGGCGCTGCTGGCTGGCCCGGGTGGGCATGTGGTCTTGGATGAAAAATGGTGGAACCCGACTACGGCCACTATTTTTTATAAAGATGGTCGCAAAGTCAGGCTGGAAGTACTGCCTGTGGGTTCAGGCCTGCAATACGAAACGGCCCATTTTTGCCATTTACTGGCCACAGGCCAAAGTGAAAGCCCGCTCATGCCGTACGCTCACTCCAGAGCCATGATTGCCATGGTGGACGCGGCCAGAGCCGAGTTGGGCCTGGTCTATCCGTTTGAAGTAAGGGCAGTTAATAAATCGTAATAAACCCAAATCTTGAACCACAGAGAGCGCAAAGAACACGGAGTTTCACGGAGAAAACCAATCTATTTCATTCTAAATTAGGAAGCTGAATCATCGTCATTCAGGTTTTCTTTTCTCCGTGGCTCTCTGTGTTCTCCTTAACTCCGTGTTTAAAGGTTTGGGTTTTTTTAGCTTCAATATTTTCTATTTTAGGATCGCATCATGCTAAAAATTTCCAGCCAGTTTGATTCTGGCGCTATTGAAGTGGTCAGCCTTGCGGATGCCCAAAATATCCATTTGAAGATCCGCTGCGATAATGCTTCGCCATTTAGCCAGTGGTTTCATTTCCGTTTGCTTGGCGCTAAAGATCAGGACTGTGTGATTCATTTTGATAACGCAGCCAGCAGTGCTTACCCCGATGGCTGGTCTGATTACAATGCGGTGGCTAGCTACGACACCGAAAACTGGTTTCGTGTGGCCAGTGATTATGATGGCCAAACGCTGCGTATTCATCATCGCCCGGAACGCGAATCGGTTTTCTACGCTTATTTCGAGCCGTATTCGTGGGAGCGCCATATGCGCCTGATTGGTGAGGCGGTAGAGGCATCCCCCTTGTGCGAATCAGTGCATCTGGGCAGCACCTTAGATGGGCGTGATATGGATTTGCTGCGCGTTGGCGTGGAAATGCCGGGCAAGAAAAACATCTGGATTACCGCGCGTCAGCATCCGGGTGAGTCGATGGCCGAATGGTTTGTTGAAGGTCTGCTTGAAACCCTGCTTGATCCGGAAAACAGCGTTGCGCGCGTGCTGCTGGAAAAAGCCGTGTTCTATATTGTGCCGAATATGAACCCGGATGGCAGTGTGCGCGGTAATTTGCGCACCAATGCGGCGGGTGCCAACTTGAACCGCGAATGGGCAACGCCAACGATGGAGCGTAGCCCGGAAGTGTTTCTGGTGCGCCAGATGATGCTGGAAACCGGCATCGATGCCTTCCTCGATGTGCACGGCGACGAAGCGATTCCGCATAATTTTGTAGCGGGTTGTGAAGACAATGCGTCTTTTTCTGCTCACCAAGCCAGCCTGCAAGCGGCTTTTAAAGCATCATGGCTGGCAACGTGCCCGGATTTTCAAACTGAATTTGGCTATGAAAAAGGCAAATTTGGCCCGGAAACACTGACCATTGCTACTAACTGGGTAGGCGATGCCTTTGATTGCCTGGCTTACACCGTCGAAATGCCATTTAAAGACACGGCTAAACGCCCATTGCCGGAAGTAGGCTGGAACGGTGAGCGTAGCCGCCAGTTTGGCGCAAGCGTCTTGCTGCCGCTGCTGGCGGTTGTGGATCAGTTAAGGTAAAAGCAGCATGGGCACGACATCGTGCCCATGCTTGGAGCTGAAGTTTTAAGCTGCAGCCAGCGCCGCTTTCATCGCGCTTATCACGGTATCAATCTCTTCCTTGCCAATCTGCCAGTGGCAAACAAAGCGCCATTGGCCGTCTTCCGTGCCATTCGATTTAATGCCGCATTCGCTAAGGTGGGCGAGTAGTTTGCCTTCGTCGATTTCTTTGCGGATTTCAAAAAACACCATATTGATTTGCAGCTGGTCGGTGCAAACGTGCACATCAGGCAGGCTGGCCAGTTGCCCAGCCAGATACTGTGCATTTTGGTGGTCCTCACCCAGGCGCAGGGTCATTTCTGTCAGTGCCAGCATGGCAGGGGCTGCAAGTACGCCGGCTTGCCGCCATCCACCGCCTAAAAGCTTACGTTTTTTGCGTGCGGTGGCAATAAAAGCCGCATCTCCCGCCAGAATAGAGCCGATGGGGGCCGCTAAGCCTTTGGATAAGCAACACATTACGCTGTCTGTATATTGGGTGATCTGTTTTACATCGACTCCTAAGTGAGTGGCGGCGTTAAATACCCGCGCACCATCAAGGTGAACTTTCAGCCCTGCCGATTTGGCGGTTTCCCAGATTTCCTGCATGGCGGCGAGCGGCACAACCCGGCCGCTGGAATGGGCGTTTTCCATACAGATTAAACGTGTGCGCGGCAGGTGGATATCGC
This sequence comes from Iodobacter ciconiae, assembly GCF_003952345.1. Classification (NCBI taxonomy): domain Bacteria; kingdom Pseudomonadati; phylum Pseudomonadota; class Betaproteobacteria; order Neisseriales; family Chitinibacteraceae; genus Iodobacter; species Iodobacter ciconiae. The sequence continues at coordinate 3,052,239 of NZ_CP034433.1, forward strand.
CTTCGGGGCGAATGCGGCGACGCACTTGCCCGGCATCCAGTACGCCATTTTGGGTGGGAACAGGGCGTAGGTTTACGCCGGCAATGACCGCTGCGCCGCCTACTTCGTGCCAGACAATATGGCTGTCTTCACCCAGTATTACTTCGTCGCCACGCTCGCAGTGGGTGAATAGCGCCAGCTGATTGCCAAAAGTGCCGCTTGGCACAAACAGTGCCGCTTCAAAGCCCAGTATGCTTGCCGCCAGGAGCTCAAGTTCATTGACCGTGCTGTCGTCGCCATAGACATCATCGCCCACCACCGCATTCATCATGGCAGTTCGCATTGCCGGGGTAGGCTGGGTGACGGTATCACTGCGCAGGTCTATCCATTGCATGTTTAAGGCTCCAAAAGGTGAAATGGCGCCGAAGGCGCTGTCTGTCCCTCTCTTCCATTTTGAGGGGAGGGCCAGGGGAGAGGGACGCTTGCTGCTGCTTAGGGATTGCATCGCATGAATAATCTAATTTTGAGTATGCCCTGTTGTACCCGAACTCGGGACGTAAAAATGCCCCGAATATAATCGGGGCATTCTGGCAGCGAGCAGATTTATTTCTTTTTAGCGGGTGCAGGTTTGTCTTTGGCCAGTAGCTCATTAATGACCTGGGTGATGCTGCCATCTTCTTTATTAATCATGCCCGGGCTGGTTACGTATTTGCCATTGACCACAAACATTGGTACGCCATCAACTTGATAATCACGTGTCATTTGCGCCAGTTTATTCATACTGGCACTGCTGCTAAATGAATTGTATTGGGCTTTGAATTTTTCTACATCAATACCTTGTTTTTTAATCCATGCAAACAGGACATCTTCTTTACGTAATTCAATTCGATCTTTTTGTATGGCGCTCATTACTGCAAGCTGCTGCTTGCCATCAAGGCCCATTGCCTGTAGAGCGATAAAGATTTTAGCGTGGCCTTCCATATCGCTGCGGCCAGGCCATGCAACGTGCACCCGGCGGAAATTAACATTGGCCGGTAATTTACTTGCCCAGTCTTCAACATGAGGAGCAACAGTAAAGCAATGCGGGCAGCCATACCAGAAGAACTCAATGACTTCGCTTTTGCCAGCAATGGCAACTGCTTGTGGCTTAGCCATTTTCTTATATTCAACACCTTCACGGAGCTCTGCGTGGGCAAAGCTTGCTGCCAGAAGGGTCGTGCCGATGAGTAATCGTTTGAGCCAAGTATTTAACATACGCAAATCCTACTTTGTTATTTAACAACGGCGCTATCTACGCCATTAGCTTTAAGTTGCGAGCGGGCATTATCCAGCTCATTGCCGGAATTAAATGGCCCTAGGCGAACACGATGCCAGATTCCTTTACCGGGAATATCGCTGGTTTGAATTCTGGCTTCTATACCCAGTAAAGCGAGTTTGGCTTTAAGGTTATCCGCATCCTGCTCATTTTGGAATGAACCGACTTGCAAATACGCACCTTTGGGGGCTTCTACTTTAACTGGCGGGCTGGCTTCAGGTTTTTTAGGCTCGGCAGGCTTGCTTACTTCGGCAGCTTTTTTGTCTGCAAGTTCCGGTAGCATCTTATAAAAATCAAAGCGCTCGCCATTTTCTGTTGTGACAGCTGAAGCTGCCGGAGTAGGGCTAGGTGTAACGATGATGATGTCGTTTTTTCCACCGGGAGATAATACTTCCGGGGTTAGTGGTGCCTGGCCAACAGGAGCCGATGAAATGGCATCGGCTGGTGTGCTGCTGACTTTTCCTGCAAAAGGGTTGCCACTGCGGTTTAAAAATACTGCAACTGCTACGGCGACGGCCACACCACCAAATAAGCCAATCAGTAATCCTGTCAGCAGAGATCCTCCTCCGCTGCTTTTCGAGGCATTACTGGTATTGCTGCGGGGTGTTCTTTTCATGTCTCTGGACATTGTATTAATCTCTGTGGCACTACTGTATTCGATAATGGTTTAAGTTGGGCATATTAGCAGCACACCGTATGTGTCAGTGGATGCTCTTTATATAATTGATTGCCTAACTGCTTCACAATTTTTACTTCAGAGGATACGTTTTAAAGGTAAATAAGAAATGATTAATATGCCTTTTAATATTGTTTAAATGATCAGGCATTTATTTTTTGTTATGACTAAATAAAAGCTGATTATGTGTTCTGCATGAATCGGTTCTTATTTCTGTAGCGGATTATACGGGCCTTTACTCTTTTGGAGCAGGCATCGTTCCTGGTTTTTTTATAAGGTATTCTGCGTTTTTACAGCGTATTTTTATGCCTGTATAAGTAATAATCTACCTTGCCTGTAGTATAGGTTCTTTTCTTTGTCAAAATAGCAACAGGAAGCGCTTCTGGACCAATTGCCCTGACATATTTATTTAGTGGAAAATTTACGTATTGTGGATGCAGGCAGATATAATTTGCCTTAAATCTAGATTCGATCAGGAAAAAACATGCAGGATCAGAGCAAAAAGATGTGGTCTGGCCGTTTTAATGAGCCGGTTACCGAACTCGTCAAGCGTTATACCGCCTCGGTGGATTTTGATAAGCGCATGGCTGAAGTCGATATCCAGGGTTCTCTGGCTCATGCTGCCATGCTCAATAAAGTGGGCGTGTTGTCGATTGAAGATCTGAAGTCCATTCAGGGCGGTATGGCCGATATCCTGAACGAAATCCGTGAAGGCTCGTTTGAATGGAGCCTGGATCTGGAAGACGTGCATATGAATATCGAGCGCCGTCTGACGCAAATGATTGGCGATGCGGGTAAGCGCCTACACACAGGTCGCAGCCGCAATGATCAGGTTGCCACCGATATTCGCCTTTATCTGCGTGGTGCAATCGATTTGCTGGTGGGGCTCGTGCACGAGCTGCAAATTTCTCTGATTGATCTGGCAGAAAAAAACGCCTCTACCGTGATGCCGGGCTTTACCCATTTGCAAGTGGCCCAGCCGGTTACCTTTGGCCACCATATGATGGCATACGTAGAAATGTTGGGCCGCGATGCCGAGCGTCTTGCAGATGCACGTAAACGGGTTAATCGCTTGCCGCTTGGCTCGGCTGCGCTGGCGGGTACAACTTACCCTATTGATCGGGAATACACGGCTCAATTACTGGGCTTTGATGAAGTTTGTCAGAACTCGCTTGATGCCGTATCTGACCGTGATTTTGCAATTGAATTTACTGCTGCTGCCGCATTGGTGATGACACATTTATCGCGTTTATCCGAAGAGCTTATTTTGTGGATGAGCCCGCGCTATGGCTTTATTGATATTGCCGATCGTTTTTGCACCGGCAGCTCTATCATGCCGCAAAAGAAAAACCCGGATGTGCCAGAGCTGGTGCGTGGTAAAACCGGCCGTGTAAATGGCAGCCTGATTTCTCTGCTCACTTTAATGAAGGGCCAGCCGCTGGCTTACAATAAAGATAATCAGGAAGATAAAGAGCCGCTATTTGATACGGTTGATACCCTGACCGATACCCTGCGTATTTATGCAGATATGATGCGGGGCATTACTGTGAAGCCGGAAGCCATGGTGCGTGCGGTGAAACAGGGTTTCTCTACCGCAACCGATTTGGCCGATTATCTGGTAAAGCGTGGCATCCCTTTTCGTGATGCGCATGAAGCTGTGGCTCTGGCAGTACATTACGCCGAGCAAAAGCATAAAGACCTTGGTGATTTGCAATTGGTTGAATTGCAAAGTTTCTCACCATTAATTGGTGAAGATATTTTTGAAGTGCTGACGCTGGAAGGCTCTTTAAATGCCCGTAATCACGTGGGCGGGACCGCGCCGTTTCAGGTGCTGGTGCAAATCGCCAAATGGCGTGAAAAGCTAGGCTGCTAGCCCTGCAGAAGTTATTTTTCTAACAAAAAGCTTAGAAGATCTGTAGACACAGAGATCAATGAGAGCACAGAGAAAACCTTGAAATATTCATCGTTTTTCTCTGTCTTCTCAGTGTTCTCTTCATCGCTCTGTGTCTGCAGATTTGAGGTTTTTATTGAAAGGGAAAAATATTCGCTGAATGAATACAAACAGGTTGCTCCGGCAGCCTTTTTTCTTATGGAGCCGACATGATTGAATTGCAATGGCGCTGGTATGGATTGGCAGATTTTGATGCGCTGACTTTGTATGCCCATTTAAAGTTACGCCAAGATGTATTTATTGTTGAGCAAAACTGTGTTTATCCGGATATGGATCAATACGATGCGGTTTCGCAACATTTATTAGGTTTTGATCAAAATGGTCAGGTGCTTGCCAGCTTGCGCCTTGTGCCGCCAGGTTTTAAATATGCGGAGCCATCAATCGGGCGGGTGATCACGCACCCGGATGCACGCCGTGGTGGGGCCGGATCTTTGCTAGTAACAGAAGGCTTACGCTTCTCACAACAACTTTACCCAAATCAAGGCCATCGTATTGGCGCGCAATCCCATTTACAGGGTTTTTATGGCAATTTTGGCTTTGTGCCGGTGGGGCAGGAATATTTAGAAGACAATATTTCGCATATCGATATGGTGATTTTGGCTTGATCTGCCAGATAAAAAGCAATAGAAGCCAGGTAGTGGCAGCTTTGCCATTTAGCAAAAGAATACAAAATAGAGGTTTGGAATGGCCCGTAAGTAGCACCAATTTCCAGGCTCAAGCTTGCAAGTATGCAGCTGTTAGGCCCTTACAAGGGCGCTTTATTCTGAAAGATGGCCTTCATATTCTGGCTCGCAATAATAAAAGCTTGTTTGATTAGCGTGTTAAGCAATTTTATTGCAAATATGAGCAAAATATTGGCTGATTTCTTCTTTATTTGTTTGATTAAGTGGTAAGCGCTTCAATATACTCATGAAAGGGGAATCACCTATCGCTGAACCTGGCTCCCCGGCGATATGCTGTAAAGGGTAGATATCCAATCCGGGTTAAGGGTTAAATAATATGCAAGTCATTGTTATTGGAGCTGGCGTTGTTGGCGTAGCAACTGCTCATTACCTGCGTGTAGCAGGGTGCGATGTTACCGTGCTGGAACAACTGGATGGGCCTGCAGCCGAAACAAGCTTTGCCAATGCGGGTCAGGTATCACCTGGCTACGCTGCGCCCTGGGCCGCACCGGGTATTCCGTGGAAAGCAGTTAAATGGCTGACTCAGGCGCATTCCCCGCTTAAGATTCGCCCGGATGGTAGTTTATTTCAGCTTTCATGGGTAGCAAGAATGCTGGCTAATTGTACGATGGAAGCTTATCAGCGCAATAAGGGCCGCATGGTCCCGCTGGCTGAATATAGCCGTGATTGCCTGCGTGATTTGCGCGAAGCGCTTGATCTGCAATATGAGCAGCGCAGCTTGGGCACTTTGCAAGTGTTCCGTACGGCCAAGCAGCTGGAAGCCGCACAACGTGATTCGGATATCCTCAGTGCGATTGGCGTGCCCAATCATTTGCTGGGTGCACAGGGCCTGGTGGATGTAGAGCCTGCCTTAGCGCGAGTGCCGGGTAAATTGGTGGGGGCCTTGCAATTGCCTAATGATGAAACAGGCGATTGCAAAATGTTTACCGATAAACTGGCCGCACGTTGCGAAGCTGCAGGCGTTGTTTTTCGTTACGGCGTGACGGTTGAGCGCCTGCTTGCCGCAAACCAGCAAATCCGCCAGGTACTGCTTAAGAGTGGTGAAATCCTTAATGCTGATCATGTGGTGCTGGCCGCAGGCTGTGCATCGCGTGCTCTGGCCGCTCCCTTGGGCCTGGACTTGCCGGTTTATCCGGTGAAAGGCTATTCGCTGACTATTCCTTTGAAAAATGCCGATGCTGCGCCACGTTCTACTGTACTGGATGAGAGCTATAAAATTGCACTGACCCGTTTTGATTCACGCCTGCGTGTGGGCGGCATGGCCGAAGTCGCAGGTTACGACAGGCGTTTGGATATGGGCCGAGTTGCCACGCTGGCGATGGTTACTAATGATCTTTTTCCTGAAGCGGGGGATACCAGCAGGGGTGAACCTTGGACTGGTTTGCGTCCAATGACACCAGATGGCACGCCGCTGGTGGGTGGCACGTCTTATTCAAATTTGTGGCTCAATACCGGCCACGGCACACTGGGTTGGACGATGGCCTGTGGTTCTGGTCGTGTGCTGGCTGATTTGATTACCAGGAAAAAACCGGAAATCGAAAGCAGCGGCCTGGCTTTAGCGCGTTATTGAGTTGCAGGGTGAATTAGCGCTTTATCCTGGCGTAACCTGCCATGGCTAATGACCCGGTTGTACAGATGGGGTAGGCACAAAGATGTGCTCACTCTAAATTTTTTCATTTTTTGTCAGCATTGTTCAATCATCTTTTCTCAATCTTCGTTAAAATAAACGCACTTATCTGTTTGGTGGCGCCTTATGCACAGCAACCGCTCGTTCCCTACTACCCGTTTACGCCGTATGCGCCACGATGATTTCTCGCGCAGAATGATGCGTGAAAATCATTTAACAGCGAGCAATCTGATTTTACCGGTGTTTGTTTTAGATGGGACAAATCGCACTGAGGCGATTGTTTCTATGCCGGGTGTGAATCGTCAGAGTCTGGATCAGCTGTTTTATACCGCCGAGCAAGCAGTCAAGCTGGGCGTGCCTGCTTTAGCAATCTTCCCTGTGATTGAGCAGGGTTTAAAAACATTGGATGCGGCGGAGGCCTGGAATCCAAATGGTTTGGTGCCTCGCGTGATTCGCGAGTTAAAAGCGCGTTTCCCGGAGCTGGGCCTGATTAGCGATGGTGCGCTTGATCCTTACACTATTCATGGCCAGGACGGCATTATTGATGACCATGGCTATGTATTGAATGAAGAAACCGTTACCGCTCTGAAAAAGCAGGCGCTTTGTCATGCCGGGGCCGGCGTGGATATTATTGCGCCATCAGACATGATGGATGGCCGCATTGGTGCGATTCGCAAAGCGTTGGATGCGGAAAACTATATCCATACCCGCATCATGGCTTACTCGGCCAAATACGCATCAGCCTTTTACGGCCCCTTCCGCGATGCTGTTGGCTCGGCTGCTAATCTGGGCAAGGCCGATAAAAAAACTTACCAGATGGACCCTGCCAATCTGAACGAAGCCTTGCACGAGGTTGCACTTGATCTGGCCGAAGGCGCAGATATGGTGATGGTGAAGCCGGGCATGCCTTATCTGGATGTAGTGCGGCGTGTGAAAGACGAATTTGCCGCCCCGACCTTTGTTTATCAGGTATCAGGCGAATACGCCATGATCAAAGCAGCTGCGCAAAATGGCTGGCTGAATGAAGAAGCCGTGGTGCTGGAAAGCCTAATGGGCTTTAAACGCGCCGGTGCAGATGGTATTTTGACTTATTTTGCATTGGATGCGGCCAGGTGGTTGGCAGCGAAGTGATTGCTAAGAGAGTAAAGCTCAACGCGAGATAGTAGCTTGGTTTCGTTCTTAGCAAATAAAGAAACTACCCGAGCCACACTCTTGGTACGGGGCTTTAGAGTCCCCTTGAAACACGCCGTAGCGAGGAACAAGCGGGGCGGGGTTTCGGCAAGGGAGCGAGGCAGCGAGCCAATCCTATCCGCCGCCGACTCGATTGTCCGCAGCGAAGGGGCCTTCGTGTTTCGTGGGGCGGCCTTCTTTTGGTTCTTTTCTTGGCCGTTCAAGAAAAGAACGCCCCCGCGGTGGCTACCGCTCCAAAATCAATGTGCCGAAGGCATTAATAAAAACAGTATTTTGTTTCTCAGGTTTGAAAATCGGCTCCGTGCTAGCACGTAAGCCGATTTTTTTTTGAATATACTTGCTGGCTATTGCGCTATTGCGCTATTGCGCTATCGCCGATCGACATAAACTGTTGCTCAGCGAAGCTTCGAGTTCGCCTTACTTTTGATAGCGAGTCGGATCAGCTAGCCCCGCGTTGGCAAAACCAGCACTGCGCAGGCGGCAGGCTTCGCATTGGCCGCAGGCGCGGCCTTCAAAGTCGGCTTTGTAGCAGGTGACGGTGAGTGCGTAATCAACACCAAGCTCAGTGCCTTTTTGAGCGATTCCTGCTTTGGTGAGTTTCAGTAGCGGAGTGTGGATGGTGAGGTTGGAGCCTTCAACTCCCACCTTGGTCGCCAGCCTTGCCATGGCTTGAAAAGACGCAATATATTCCGGGCGGCAATCAGGGTAGCCTGAGTAATCAACGGCATTTACGCCAATAAAAATATCGTCGGCTTTCAGCACTTCAGACCAGGCCAGTGCATAAGAGAGCAGTACGGTATTGCGTGCGGGCACATAGGTCACCGGGATTTCACCGGGTTTACCGCCGCCTACCGGTACATCAATAGTGGCGTCGGTGAGTGCTGAGCCACCAAAGCCTGCTAAATCAATTTTCAGAATGCGGTGTTCAACTGCGCCGAGTGCTTTGGCTACCCGGGCAGCGGCTTTTAGCTCGGCGTTATGCTTCTGGCCGTAATCAAAAGACAGGCAATAGGGCGCGAAGCCTTCAGCTTTGGCAATAGCAAGGCAGGTAGCGGAGTCGAGACCGCCAGAGAGCAAAATAACAGCTGGTTTTTTAGTCATGATATTTTCAATCGTGTTGTTTATGGATTAATGGTGATGATTCTGGTGTTTTGTGTTGTGTGTTTCTGATTTGGGCAAATGCCGGAAAACCAGGTTTCACCATTGTCTATCATCGCGCCGTTGCTATTGCGAAACAGCATAGGATTACTTTAATAGTTGGGGTTGAGCCAGGCGTTGCAGGGCTTTTTCCGCCAGATCATGATAAAGATTGGTGCCAAAAAGGCGTGCTACGGTGGATGAGATCATCGCGGCGGCCAAAATTGAAATCACCATCGTGTGCCCGTCTGTCATTTCTATCAAAATAATAGCCGAGGTTAGTGGTGCCCGAGTCACTGCAGCCAGCATGGCCGCCATTCCAATGGCAATCAGCTTGATATGAATACCACTATCAAACCACGGCAGAAACCAGCTGCTTACCCCCGCGCCCATAGAGAGCGACGGGGCAAAGATACCGCCGGGTAAGCCGGTTAAAAAGGTAGCCAGCAATCCTAAAAACTTCAGCGGCAAAAAGTACCAGGCCATGGTGCCGTGGCCTGTCACCACTTCGCTGGTGATTTCTGCTCCGCTGCCAAAAATGGGAGCGGCCAGTCCCATACAGGCAATTAAAAAGCCACATGTGGCGATAAATAAATAGGGCCGGGCTGCGCGCCACATTTTCACTTTAACAGGCAACCAGCGATCCTGATGTACGCAAAGCCAGGAGAAAAAACCACCGATTAAGCCTGCACTCACTGCCACAATAAACATCGGCCACAAAATGCTGTAGTTAAAGCCGGGCACATAAATCCGGCCAAAATAGGTGTAATCACCTTGAATCGCCAAAGAAACCACACCGGCTAAAATCACCGCGCCTAATAGCTTGCCCGAGGTTTTTTCTTCTACCGAGCGCGCCAGTTCTTCAAATGCAAACACAATCCCAGCGAGAGGCGTATTAAATGCGGCGGCAATCCCCGCTGCACCGCCAGCCAGAATCAGCTGGCGGCGAAATACAGCATCAGATAAAGGAATAAAGCACCGGCAGGCATACATTAAGCTTGCGCCAATTTGTACCGTAGGGCCTTCACGCCCTAACACAAAGCCACACCCCAGCCCTGCAACGACACCGATAAACTTGGCACAGGCGATGCGTAAACTAAGCAGTTGCCGGATAAGAGCTGGCTGATTGGTTACTTGTAGGGCGGCCATGGCCTGGGGAATGCCGCTGCCTTCCGAGCCTTTGCCCATTTTTTGCATCAGCCAGCGTATGGCCATTCCGCCGCAGGGCAAGGCAAAAAAAGGCCACCATGCCCAGCGAGTACTCATGCTTTGGAATATTGTCAGTGCACCATCAGCTACCTTGGCCAAAACAACGGCCACAAGACCAACCATTGCGGCACCAAACCAGAGAGCCAGTGTGGCGCGGCTGCGTTCTGGTAAGCGTTTAATGCGTACCAGCCAACGTTTCCAATACATGAGTTTGCCTGTTAAACGCCGGGACGTTCACCCCAGAGGATTTTGTGTAATTGCACTTGCATACGTACTGGTAAATGATCTTCCAGCACCCAGGCGGCGAGGTTTGCGGGCGGGAGGGTTTCCCAGACAGGTGACATCAACACAGGGGCCAGCGTTTCTAAGCGCCGCTCGCGGATTAAATCGCGTGCCCATTCGTAATCATTACGATCGCACAAAACAAATTTGATTTCGTCTTGTTTGCTCAAGTAATCAAGGTTTTTCCAGTGCATTTTGGATAATTCACCTGAGCCGGGGGTTTTGATATCCAGAATGCGCGAAACACGCGGATCGACATCGGCAATGGACAAAGCACCGCTGGTTTCCAGGCTGAGTGAATAACCGGCATCGCAAAGTAAACGCATCAGCTCATGCACGCCTTTTTGTGCCAGTGGTTCGCCGCCGGTGACGCAAATATGGTGAGTGTTAAATGAGGCAATTTTATCGAGGATGGTTTGAAAAGATTGTGTCTCACCACCGGTAAAAGCATAGGTGCTGTCGCAATAGCCACAGCGCAGCGGACAGCCGGTCAGGCGGACAAACACTGTAGGCAGGCCCATACGGGTGGTTTCGCCCTGTAATGAGCAGAAAATTTCGGTAATACGTAATGCGTCTTTCAAGAGAAGCTCCTAAGCCAGCGGCAACATCTGTTGCATGGCAAACCGGAAAACAGTCCGGTGGAAATAAAAACGGCGTCAACCTAACCGGTGACGCCGGGTAAAAATGTGGGCGTTGCAACATCTCAGTGGGGCAATTTTACGCAGTTTTAATGTTTTCAGCGTTGTTTTAATTACACTTAATCGGTGGCAAGCAACGCTTTTTTGGCTGCAGCGGCTTTTTCTGCCTGAGGGTATTTCTCAATGAGTTGTAACAGGAAGCGGCGCGATGATTTTTTATCACCCTGGGCATTGGCAATAACCGCCAGGCCGAAGAGGGCATCAGGGGCGTGGGTTTCGTCATTACCGGACAGCACCTGTTGATAAGAGGTCTGTGCACCCTTATAGCTTTTGAGAGCTGTCTGGCTTACTCCCATCCAGTAATAGGCGGTAGGAAGCTGGGCGCTGCCGGTGTTTTCATTAATAAATTTATGCAGGCCAACAACTGCCTCTTTGTGCTTGCCTGAGCGGGTGAGCTGCACGATATCATCTAACTGTTGCTGCTCTGACACAACGGCAGCGGCTTTACTTTCTGCTTTTGCCAGCTCCATGGCGCGCATCCTTGCATCCAGATCGGTATAAAGATCTTTCTGGCGTTTGGCGGCTTCGTCCAGATTAAATTGCAGTACTTCATTTTGTCCGCGCAAGGTGGAGATTTCCTGGCGCAGTTTTTCTATTTGTCCCACTAATTCTATGGCGCGGCTATTGCTCGCCTCCAATTGCATCAGGCGATCATCAGTCTTTTTTTGTACCTGGGTTTGAGCATTGCGCAGATCATTTAACTGCTGGCGCGCTTCATTGTCATCAAAAAGACCAGCGTGAGCCTGCACAGAGAAGGCAAGCAAGAACAGAGTAGCAATTCGTTTCATAGATTCGATCTGATGTGAAGTTGAAAACGCGCGGACGAGCATCTGCTCGTCCGTGGTAGAGACTATGACTTTTTTCAGCTTGCGACAATGGTTACTGCGCAGTTTCTCCGTTGTAAACAATTTCTGCGCGGCGATTACGCTCATGGGTGACATCACTATCACCTGCTTCAAGCGGGCGCTCTTCACCAAAGCTTACGGTTTCGATCTGGCCATCTGATACGCCAAGTACATTTAGCATTTTGCGTACCGAATCTGCACGTTTCTGGCCCAGCGCCAGGTTGTATTCTGCTGTGCCACGCTCATCGGTATGGCCTTGCAGGATGATCTTGGCGTCCTTATGGGTGTTCAGGTATTTTGCATGAGCTTGAACTAACTCATGGAAATCCGGGCGCACAATAAAGGAGTCAAAATCAAAATATATACGGCGGCTGGACAAGATATTGTTCGGGTCTGTCAGCTCGGTAAAGGATTTTGTTGCCCCCTGAGTCAGATCCACCGTTGCCGGGGTTGTATTTGCTGCCGTATTACTGCTGGTGTTTGTGGAGCCGGTATTGTCTGCCGGTGGTGGCGTTGGTATCGGAGTACTTGCGCAAGCGGCCAGTAATGCAGTCATGATTAAACTAAGCGCTACTTTCTTCACTGTGTTTCTTCCTTAGGTCTTACATCTTAATGAAATAAAGCTAAGCTTTTGGGCTGTACGACATGTAGCTTAGCAAAGGTTCCGTAATTGGTATCTTTACCGGAGTACCGGCCCCCATGCAGGTTGTCGTACATCGCCTGCCTGTGCCCTAAGGCGCTGTTTTACTCTGCCATCGCTTGAAACCGCAGCCAGTACACCCCGCCCGCCCGCTTTGGTTTCGTACAGCACCATTTGCCCATTGGGGGCAAAGCTGGGCGAATCATCCGAGCTTGTATTGGTAAGGGTGAGTACCTGACGGCTGCTTAAATCCATAATTGCTGCGCGATAGCCACCGTCACGGGTAATGAAGGTCATACTTTTGCCATCCGGGCTCAGCTTTGCAGAGCTATTGTAACCACCCTGAAATGTTACCCGTTCTATGTTACTGCCGTTACTGTTCATGCGATAAATTTGTGGGCTGCCACCGCGATCCGAAGTGAAGTAAATGGAGCGCCCATCGGGTGAAAATGCGGGCTCGGTATTGATTTCACCACCTCGGCTTAGCTGACGCAAATCGCTGCCATCGGTATTAACAAGGTAAATTTGCGAGCTGCCACTCTGGGTAAGCACAACGGCGAGTTCACGGCCATTGGGCGACCAGGCTGGGGCGTAGTTGCTGCCTTTAAAGCTGGCGGCTTTCCAGCGGCGGCCTGAAGCCAGTTCGTGGACATACACTATCGGTTTCTGATCTTCAAAAGAAACGTAGGCCAGTTTGCCACCATCCGGCGACCATTTTGGCGACATGACTGGTTGCCTGGAAACCAGAATGGCTTGCGAGCCAAAGCCATCGGCATCTGACACTTGTAATTCAAAACGTGAACCTTGCTTGAGTACATAGGCAATCCGCGAATTGAACGCCCCGGGCTGACCGGTGATCTGTTGATAAATCAGATCTGCAATCTGGTGGGCTACCCGGCGCATCTGGCTGGCTGTAGCTTTGCGCTCCCAGGTAATTAGGGGCTTTTTGCTGGCCAGATCAATTAGCCAAAATTGCACATTAAAGCCGCCCGCTCCAGGTGTTACCCGGCCAATGGCCATGGTTTGTGCGCCTTTTGCCAGTGCTGTTGTGTAATTAAGCTGTTCTGGTGCAAATGGTACCGGGGACAGATCTCCTGCTCCGATCACTTTGAATAGCCCGCTACGCGTCAAATCATCATTAATGATTGGCGTGAGGGCTTGTTTTTGTTGATTTTCATTTTGAAAGGGAGCAATGGCGATGGGATATTGCGATGCACCTACGCCAACCACATCAATGGTCATATCCGCGTGAGCCAGGCTATTTAAGAGCAAGCTTGCGGTGAGCAGGTTAAAAATTTTACGCCAAAGCATTACTGGAGTTCTCCATAAAAGTAATTGCACAGAAGGTGCTGTATATCCTCTTTTTTGCTGCGGGAGAGGGGGCGATCTGCATTATATAAGTCCCTTTTTCCAAGGGATTTAATCATTCAAGCGGAACAAGATCCTGATGTTGCGCATATCGCCGCTAAACGGCTGTCCATCAGGCAGAGGCGGCATGCGTTGTAAAGCCAGAATGGCACGTTTTGCTGCTTCGTCATATATTGTTTCGCCGCTGGATTTCATCAGCGTTACTTCTTCAATTTCACCATTAGGCAGTACATTGATTCTGAACTCCGCCGATGGGTTGCCCTTAGGGTTGGGGTAGACCAGCTTGGAGCGAATAAGTTGCGAAACCTTACTGCGGTAATCGTTTAGCCCTTTGCTACTAATCGGGCTATTGCCACTGCCCGAGCCTGGCCCGGTGTTCTGGGTAGCATTGGCGTTATTGCCTTTGCCGCCCGGTTTTGCTCCGGGTTTACCCGGCTCTATGGAGCTGCCTTCAGATAATGCTGCATCAAATGCTGATACTTTCTTAGGTGGTGCTTTGGCCGCAGGCCTGGGAGCGGGGGCAGGCTTTATCGCCGGCTCAGCCGTAGGTTTTACGCTGGCCCTTGGGGGCAGAGTTGGTACCGGAGTGGCGACGGGAGTGGCTTTGGGCACGGGCGTCGGTTTAGGTGTCGGCGTTGGCCTCGGTGTTGGGGTCGGCTTTATTTTTGCAGTGACAATCTCAGCTGGTTTTTCTGGTAAAGGTTCGGGCTTGGGCTCCACTTTGGGTTGTGGAATTTTGGACTTTCGTTGTTCTGGAGCAGGGGCTTGTTCTTGTGGGGCAGGTGGCGGGCCTCCCCATAGCTCAACGACCACCGGTTCTGGCGTTTTTGTTTGCCAATTCATCGACAGCAACAAACCGGCCACTAGTAATAAATGGACGGTAGCGGCCAGTGCAAAGGCCAGAGTGGGGCGTTCATTACGGTTAAGGGCTAGGCTCATATCACTTTGGCTGAACAAGCAGGCCAACCCGGGCAATATTGGCCTGTTTTAAAGCATCCATTGCATTCATTACCTGCTCGTAGCGAATGGATTTATCTGCGGCAATCACCACCGGGCGATTGGGCGAGGTGGTTTGTTTGGCTTGCACGCTGGCGACCAGTGCTTTCAGATCGGCCAGATTGCTGGTTTCCTCCTTGTCGTGCAGCCTAATTGCGCCAACGGCGTCGATTTCAACCCGCAGCGGGGCCACGTTGACTTCCTGATCGGATTTACCAACTGCAGGTAAATTGACCACGCCCTGTTGCATCATCGGCGTGGCCACCATAAAGATCACCAGCAATACCAGCATTACGTCGATATAGGGCACAACGTTGATTTCGTTTTTAATCCTGCGTGCGCGGCGGGCCATTATTTCACCTGCCGTTGCAAGATATTGGAAAACTCTTCGATAAAAGTATCAAAGCGGTTAGCAAGCTTATCAACTTCATTAGCAAAGCGGTTGTAGGCAACCACGGCGGGAATGGCGGCAAAGAGGCCAATGGCGGTGGCAACCAGTGCTTCTGCAATACCGGGCGCTACGGTGGCTAAGGTGGCCTGCCCGACGTTCGCAAGGCCGGTAAAGGCATTCATAATTCCCCACACTGTACCAAATAAGCCGATATAAGGGCTGATCGAGCCAACGGTGGCCAGAAAGGAGGTGTGAGCATCCAGCTCGTCTAGTTCGCGTTGGCAGGCGGCGCGCATGGCCCGGCGGCTGCCTTCCATGACGTCGGATAATTCCATATTGCCACGCTCACCTGCCCGCTGGCGCAATTTTAAGAACTCACCAAAACCTGCTTGAAAAATTTTTTCCATGCCCAGGGCCTGGCTACGGCGCACTTGATCATATAAAGAGGCGAGGTCAGCTCCATTCCAGAAGCGGTTTTCAAATTCTTCGGTCTGCTTTCTGGCGTGCGAGATGGAGAAGTGCTTGCTGAAGATATACCACCAGGACATAAATGACATGATTAGCAAGATACCCATTACCGCTTGTACAACAGGGCTGGCATGCAGGACTAAGGTGATAATCGACAGATCTTGGCTGGCTGCAGCAACGTCCACTTTAGAAAATCCTTTATTGGAGTGTTAATTGTTAGAGCGGGTGTAGCCCGCCGGTTTATGTATATTTGGGCGCACTTTAATCTTGTTTTTTTGGGCTAAGCCCGAAGTGCTCATATGCAGCCAGCGTGGCAATTCTGCCGCGTGGTGTTCTTTGTAAAAATCCTTGCTGGATTAAAAAAGGCTCGATGACATCATCAATGGTGTCTGATGATTCACCGATCGCTGCCGCGACGTTATCCAGCCCCACCGGGCCACCGGCAAATTTCTCCAAAATGGCGGACAAAAGCTTTCTGTCCATAACATCCAGCCCCGCGTGATCGACATCAAGCATTGAGAGTGCGGCATCGGCCACTTCGCGTGTTACATGACCATCAGCACGCACTTCGGCGTAATCGCGTACCCGACGCAGTAAGCGGTTGGCTATTCGTGGCGTACCCCGTGATCTTCGCGCAATTTCGAATGCGCCGTCAGGTGCGATATTTACATTAAGTAATTGTGCCGAACGTGTGGTGATACGGGTGAGTTCTTCTGCTGAGTAAAACTCCAGCCTTGCCACGATACCAAAGCGATCACGCAGCGGGTTGGTTAACATCCCCGCGCGGGTGGTGGCGCCTACTAGTGTAAACGGCGGCAGATCAAGCTTTACCGACCTTGCCGCAGGGCCTTCACCAATCATTAAATCAAGCTGAAAATCTTCGAGTGCAGGGTAAAGAATTTCTTCAACTACCGGGCTGAGCCGGTGGATTTCGTCGATAAACAACACGTCGTGCGGTTCTAAATTAGTCAGAATTGCTGCCAGATCGCCTGCGCGTTCTAATACCGGCCCCGAAGTCTGGCGCAGATTGACCCCCAGCTCGCGGGAAATAATGTGCGCCAGTGTTGTTTTACCCAGGCCCGGCGGGCCAAAGAGCAGGACGTGATCGAGTGCTTCACCACGCTTTTTAGCCGCTTCAATAAAAATTTCTAATTGTTCACGCGCTTTGGCCTGCCCAACATATTCGTCGAGTAGTTTGGGCCTGAGGGCATGTTCCAGTTTTTCTTCTTGATTAGATAATTTCGTGCTGCTAATCAGGCGATCGGCAGGAGCTGCAGAAAGCGCATCGGTTTCGATCATGGCAGTAGGGAATCCAAGGGGCTAGTACGGTTTGCGGTGCAGCTATGGAAATAAACGATAGCACCCGCAACACTAAAGCCTGCAATGATATCGGAGAAACGACGCACAGCGGGCACCCGTCTGGCTATTTCCCCTGAAATGGCCATATAAAAGGCAGGACCGAACCAGCGCGGGTAGTACTGTGGTGGTGAGGCAGACAGGGGTGGAGTAAAAGGCAAAGCACTCATGGTGTGCCCGCCAGGAAAAGGCGGGCCGTGTACCGTAGCTGTAAATACCGGGCCTGAGCGTGGTGTTCGGTAGCCAGCTGTTGCGTACGGTGAGCGGGAGGATGACCAGGATTGCCCCGGTTATGGCGGAGAGGGGCAGCATTTGCATTTAAATTTTAACGAGTTGTTTAAGGGCGCGCCGGATGCCATCGGAAACATCCACGTCATTAGCGAGCTCTTTGACTGCACCGCTGGCTTCACGTTCACTGTATCCCAGGGCGATTAGCGCATGCAGCACATCATCTTTATTTGATGCAGCTGTTTGAAACAGTGCGCTATTATTGCTGGCAGAGGTCATAATAGGCAGATTGTTGAGTTTGCCACGTAATTCCAGAACGAGCCTTTCTGCTGTTTTTTTACCAATGCCAGGTACTTTTGACAGCCGTACAAGATCTTCTGCTGCAATGGCTTGTGCAAGCTCGTCGGCGTTCATTCCCGATAAAATGGCGAGTGCAATTTTGGCACCAATACCACTAACTTTAATTAAGGATCGGAATGTATCTCGTTCAGCTTTGGTGGCAAAGCCGTATAAAAGTTGGGCATCTTCACGTACCACCATGTGGATAAATAAACTGGACGGCAGGCCTAGATGGGGCAGCACATAAAAAGTGCTCATAGGCACATCAATTTCGTAACCCACGCCATTGGTTTCAATCACAATTTGTGGCGGCTGTTTTTCGATCAGGGTTCCGGTAAGGCGTCCGATCATGGTGTGTATCTCTAAAGGAAAGCGGGGAGTATAAATGTCCGAGATTCGCTTGACGAATTTGACGTTAGGTATTTTTTGTCTGCTCGGTACATTGCAGGCGCAAGCAGCACCTGTCCGGCTGCTGACTCAGCAACAATTGCCATACAGTAATCAGCAGGCAGATGGTCATCAGAGCGGTCTGGCACTGGAAACAGTACGCTGTGTCATGAATAAATTACAACACCCGGTGGAGATTAAATTTTTGCCCTGGAAGCGTGCTCAAAATTTGGTTGAGCAAGGCGAGGCAGATGGATTTTTTCCGGCTTCACAAAATAGTGAGCGCGATCGGTATGCCACACTTTCACAAGTGATTGCTCCGCAGCAATGGCGTTGGTATTTTCTTGCAGAAAACACGGCTAAACCACTGAGTGAAGAATTTCGCCAGTCGGCTACGGTAGGGGCCTATTTTGGCTCAAATATGCTGACCTGGCTAAAGTCATCCGGTTATCGCATTTATGCCACGCCGCCAGCACATGATCAGCTACTTAAAATGCTTTTGGCCGGCCGGGTGGGCGCGGTATTGGCCAGCGATTTAGCAATGTATGAAGCGATTTATGTCGCGCATGCAGAGCATCAGGTTCGCTCTGAATTACAGGAAGATAAGCCTCTAGGTGTTTACTTTAGCCATCGGTTTTTAAAGGAAGACCCAGAGTTTCTGAACCGTTTTAATGCCGAGCTACCCTCTTGCCGAAGTAAAATTTAAGCCAGACGGCCACGTTTAATGGTTAGCCCCTGGCTGGCAAGCTGTTTCATTGCGCCGCTATCGTGCTGGGCATGGGTAAGTGCTACTGCGAGTGCATCGGCCGCATCTGATTGTGGCGCGCCATTGAGGCGCAGCATGCGTTGCACCATCTGGCTGACCTGATCCTTATCGGCATGGCCATTGCCTACAACAGCTTGTTTGACTTGCAGTGCTGTATATTCACCGATGGGTAAATCTGCCAGCACAAGGGCCGACATCGCAGCGCCCCGCGCCTGGCCCAGCATCAAGGTTGATTGTGGGTTTACGTTTACAAATACAATTTCAACGGCAGCTACATCTGGCTTATAGGTTTCGATTACTTCAGCAATGCCGCGCAAAATAGATTTAATGCGTACCGCCAGCTCGCCACCCGGAGTGCGAATGCAACCCGATGCGATATAGCTCCGGTTTTGTCCATCTATATCGATTACCCCGAATCCTGTTACTCTGGAGCCGGGGTCAATTCCTAGAATACGCATCTATATGATCCACAGTGCACATGCCCGGTGGCAAGGCTGCAATTGAAATTAATCCTGGCCTAAAACTGCATCGCCTTTGGCAAAGGTCCATGTACGGCTAATGCTGATTACATCGGTATCTTTACGGATATCATCGGGAAATTTACCAAAGGGAGCTGCCATTTTGACAATGCGTAATGCTGCCGAATCAAGTTCTTTATTGCCGGATGATTTGGTAATTTCAGTTTTACGTACGTTGCCGTTAGCATCGATTTCAACCGATACCATTAAGCGACCGTAAAGCTTTTGTCCACGGGCATTCAGCGGGTAAGCAAGTGCACCAACCCGCTCCATCTTCATTCGCCAGTTTTCAACATAGCGGGCAAAACGATATTCTCTGGCACGGGCACCGATAAAGGTCATGCGCGGGCGGCTTTGGTACTCCCTGGTTTGCTTGCTGATCTGGGCTGCTAAACCTGCGATTTCACGGGCCTGTTGTTTTAGTTGCTCATTATCGAGGCCAGTATGCTCGCTGTGTGTGCTTTTACCCAAATCCTGAGCGATACGTGTGTCAGCTTTGAGTTGTAGCAGAAGTTTTTCTGCATCAGCCTCAAGTTTTTTTTGCTGTGCTTTTGCACGCTCAACTTCCCTGGATTGTGGATTTTCACTGGCAGGTAGGGGGGATTTAACATGCTGATTTAAGACATCAGTATTGCCGCCACCATTTAGATTGGCCTGGGCCAGTGCATCGGCTTTATGTGCGTCTTGTAATGTACGCTGGTTTACAAGTACCACTTCCAGTGGTTGAGCTGAAAATAGTGTTTTAGGATCGGGCATCACAAACTTCATGCCAAAAATAGGAATGGCATGTGCGAGCACCGAAAAGGCGACGCCCAGAGCCATAAAACGTTGCGCTCTATCCATTTGCCAACCCGTATTACCTAAGATTTTTAATCGCGGGAGTGTAGCACGGCGCATGCGGTCTGCTTGCTGCTAAAATATACTTATGCTTCAATTAATTTGTAAGGAAACATGTATGGTTAAATATTTACTACTATTGTTTTTACCCTTTGCATTGCAGGCCAGGGCAGAAGATGGGGCAAAAGTGGTCGCAAAGTACAATTGCTTGGGTTGTCATGCGATTGATACTAAAATAGTAGGGCCTTCGTATAGAGATGTTGCAGCTAGGTATCGTGGTCAGAAAGATGCTGAAGCGATGCTGATGAAAGAAGTACGTAATGGCTTGCCGGGTGGAAAATGGGGGAAAATTCCTATGCCTGCACAGCAAATTGGAGAGAAAGATTTAAAGATTATTGTACGCTGGGTACTGTCGCATTAATGCCATCCTGTCTGTATGGCAAAACGAGCTATTGCATTGCGGCGGGGACTTGATTATGCTGCCTCCCCATTTGGTGGGGTGTATGCTTGTAAGTTTATGTTCTGTCTAGTTTTTGTTTCATTCAGATGAAATAAAGTGGCAGAGCATTTTTGCCCCGCCCCTATTTGCAGAAAGGGAGTACGACTATGGCCAAACTCACGGAACAAGAAATCATTAACTGGAACGGCCCAGAAGATGACTACATGAACCCGGATCACATCGAGTTTTTCCGGGCGAAGCTTCTGCAAATGAAAGCAGAGCTGTTGGCAAATGCCAGCCAAACCAGCCAGCATTTGCAAGAGCAGGAAGCCACACCCGATCCGGCCGACCGCGCCACTCTGGAAGAAGAATACGCGTTGGAGCTACGTACGCGCGATCGTGAACGTAAGTTGCTGCTTAAGATTGATTCTACTTTGCGTAAGCTTGATGATGGCAATTATGGTTATTGTGAAGATACAGGTGAGCCCATTGGCCTGCCACGTCTGGTTGCCCGTCCGACCGCATCCATGTCTCTGGAAGCGCAAGAGCGTCGTGAACGTATGAAAAAGCAGTATGCAGACTGATTCTGTGCTGTTTTGATGAGTCACGCCCCCGAGACGATCACAAAAGCGCGTGATTTAGTTACACAGATCAGCGCTCGCACCACGCCCGCACGGGTTAGGGTGCTAGCGGTGCTCCTGGAGGCTCAGCGTCCGTTATCGCACCTGGATGTGCTGACGACGCTGCATCCAGCCATCGATCGCGTAACGGTGTACCGTGTTTTAGACTGGCTCACCGAGCAGCATCTGGCGCACAAACTCTCCGGTGATGACCGGGTTTGGCGCTTTGCTGTTGCACCTGCTCCACATCATCATGCACACTTTCAGTGTGAAAATTGCGGGCGTTTTTTCTGTTTGGAAAACGTCAGTAGCGATTTACCTGTCAGCTTGCCGGCACACTTCATGGCCCGTATGGTTGAAATCACGGTCAAAGGCATTTGCGCCGACTGTCGTTAGGCGATAATCTCTTCCTTTTATGATCTGCTTGTCGCCACGCGAGGCCGCCGCTCTAGGGAAGAATATGCAATATCAAACAGATGATGTCCGTATCCGAGAAATTAAAGAGCTACTCCCCCTGTTGCGGTGATGGAGAAATTCCCTGTCAGCGAGATTGCTTCTGCCACTGTTTTTGAAACCCGGCAGGCAATTCAGCGTATCTTGCAAGGCAGTGATGATCGCCTTCTGGTGGTGATCGGTCCGTGTTCAATTCATGATGCCGGGGCCGCGCATGAATACGGCGCTAAGCTTAAAGTGCTGCGCGAGTTGCATAGGAATGATCTAGAGATCGTGATGCGGGTTTATTTTGAAAAACCACGTACAACGGTTGGCTGGAAAGGCTTGATTAATGATCCTTATCTGAATGGCAGCTTTAATATCAACGATGGCCTGCGTATTGCACGCAAATTACTGGTTGATTTGAATAATGATGGTATGCCGACTGCCGGCGAGTTCCTCGATATGATTACGCCGCAATATATGGCGGATCTGATGAGCTGGGGTGCCATTGGTGCGCGTACCACGGAATCCCAGGTGCACCGGGAGCTGGCTTCAGGATTATCTTGCCCGGTTGGCTTTAAAAATGGGACTGACGGTAATTTAAAAATTGCACTTGATGCGATTCGTGCATCCAGCCAGTCACACCATTTCTTGTCCGTTACTAAGATGGGGCATTCTGCGATTGTGGCGACTGGCGGTAATCCTGATTGCCATATCATTTTACGTGGTGGTAAAGAGCCAAATTACGACACTAATCATGTACGCTCTGCACTGGCAGATTTGGCTGCCACTGGTCTGCCGCAAAAAGTAATGGTTGATTTTAGCCATGCCAATAGCAGCAAGGATTATCGTCGCCAGATTGATGTTTCGGCAGATGTTTGCGCCCAGCTCGCCCGTGGCAATAACGGCATATTTGGTGTCATGGTTGAGAGTCATATTGTGGGTGGCCGTCAGGATCATGTAGAAGGCCAGCCGCTGGCCTACGGTCAATCAATTACCGATGGCTGTATTGGCTGGGATCAAACTGAAACGATGCTGGCAGATTTGGCTAAGGCCGTTGCAGATCGCCGGGCCATTGCCAAGGTGCATATTTAAGTTTTTATTGTGTGAATAAGCAAACACCCCGTTTATCGGGGTGTTTGTGCTTTCTGAATCAGAGCAAGCTTTACAGCAACTCTACTTCACCTGCGGTGAGGAATTACTGGATTTGGCTCCGCTCTTTACTAGTATTGAAAATGCCCTGATGCACCGGATCATTTTTCTGATGCAGCTTTACTTCAGCAGTTTTTTACTGGGTGCGAAAGATACAGGTCATTTACTGACAATGCGTCATTTATTGATATTGGAGTCAGGCCATGCAATTTGATGAAGTTATTCCCGATCATTTTAATATTATTTCTCGAACTCCCTTGCCTCATGTGCTGATTGAACAAGCTTTGATGCAACTGGGTGGAGGAGGTGTTGAAGGTACAACTTTTAAGCGCAACGCTTTGTTATCTGCGGGCTGGAGGCATGCCAGTGTGGTGTCTTATGGTAAGCATCCCGTGGAGGCAAGCGCCGCTTTTAATAAAGTGCGTGCTGTTTTAGCGGCGAGCCAAGATCCTGTTGCAATCATGGATCAATTAGAGAAGGCGTAATTTTAGTGGGGATGAGTTTGCTGCCATTGCAGCATGATGGAGCGGACATGGGCTTCTATATCCGCTTCTTCAATACATTCGCCCTGGCTTGCAATGCGGCTGAGGTCTGCCCCCAGCCTGGCAGCGAGCTTGGCAGCACTAAGACTGACGCTGAGTGTGCCTGCTAGCGGCTGATGAGGCCAGTCCAACTGGCAGGCACTGGTAAAAGTGGCTTCTGCACCAAATATCTGAGTGGGTTCTTCTTCAATTTCCATTTGTAATAAAAGATCGCCGCATTGCACGGTTTCCTTGGTTTCGACCATTATATGGGAGACCAATCCTGCTTCCGGAGCGCAGATTTCAATTTCACTGTTACCACAAACTAAGGTCAAAAGTAATGTATCACTCTGCACATGGTGGCCGGGCAGGATGTGCACGGCACTGACACTGGCGGTTTCTTCCAGCTCGGGAACGCAAATCAGGTGCGTGGTGAATGTACTCATGGTGAATATGCACCTATTTTTCAATGATTTTGCTTGATTTTGACCAATACTGTTGCAATTAACTACTGCTTAGAATATGCATTAGTAATTATTCCATTGCAGTGCAGCATTGCAGTTTCTAACATTGGGCCCGATTAATAAGCACAGGCCCGTGTCCATGGATATTATCGCAGCCACAACGAGTTGTGTGTAAGCAAAGTCTATCCTGTGGCAATTTAAGTCTGGCTCATATGATTTGCACCTGTTTATGATGACTTTAAAGTGCAATTATGAGTAATAATCTATTTTTGATGAGATTGATTCTTATCACCGCCAGCGTAATATTAAGGAGCAGTTTATGAGTGAGTTGGTTTTAGTTATTAATGCCGGATCGTCCAGCATCAAGTTTTCCCTGTTTGAAACCGGCGCGGCTGATCCTGTTCTGCTCTTTAAAGGCCTGGCAGACGGTATTTATGTTGATCCGAAGTTTGTAGCAAAAGATGCGGATGACAATAAGCTGGTTTCTGAATCTATGCCGGCAGATATGCCTAAGAACCACGACTCTGCATTGCGTCATATGCTGGCCTGGCTCAACAGCCGTATTGAAGGCCGTACGATTGCTGCGATTGGTCATCGTGTAGTGCACGGTGGCCTGAGCTTTTGCCAGCCGGTGCGCATTACTGAAGAAGTATTAAAGGGCCTGGACGAAACCATTGCTCTGGCTCCATTGCATGCTCCGCACAATATTATGCCAATGCGCGTACTGGCTCAGCTTTTACCAACCGTGCCGCAAGTGGCTTGTTTTGATACCGCTTTCCACCGCACTCAGCCTGAAATCGAGCAGCAATACGCTTTGCCATATGAGTTTACTGAAAAGCATGGTATTCGCCGTTATGGTTTTCACGGCCTTTCTTACGAATTTATTGCCAGTGTTCTGCCTGCGATTGATGCCAAGGCAGCAGCAGGCCGCACCGTTGTGGCCCATCTGGGTAATGGCTCGTCGATGGCGGCATTGCTAAATGGTCATTGCCAGGCAACAACAATGGGCTTTACCGCGCTGGAAGGCCTGCCTATGGGCACCCGTTGCGGCACGATCGATCCTGCTTTAATTCTGCACTTTATGAGCCATCTGAAAATGGATGCCTCACAAATTGAAGAGCTGATCTATAAGCAATCCGGTCTGTTGGGTATGTCGGGTATTTCCAGCGATATGCGTGATCTGCATGCAAGCAAAGATCCGCATGCTAAGTTTGCTGTTGATTACTTTGCTCACCGTGTTGTGCGCGAAGCGGCTTCTTTAGCGGCTGCGATGCAAGGTTTTGATGCGCTGGTGTTTACTGCAGGTATCGGCGAAAACGACGATATTGCCCGCGCCACTGTATGTAATGAATTGCGCTGGTTAGGTGTGGAAATTGATGAAGTTGCAAATGCAAAACGCTCTGGTGAAGCGCGTTGTATTTCATTGCCAGGCAGCCGTGTTCCGGTTTATATCATTCCAACAAATGAAGAGCTGATGATTGCCCGCCACGCTTTGAAGTGTGTTGCTGCGTAATTTTTAGTTTTAATCAAAGCCACATGGTGCAGATCATGTGGCTTTTTTTTGTCCGTGATAAGTGCGTAACACTATCGCATCGTTATTGCTTCTGAAATTAAACTTTTATGCAGAACCAGCACAATGCATGGCTGATTTTGTCATTAAGGTGAACTGATTTCCTGTATGGATCTACCTCGTGGAAAGAATAGATAAGCCACTCTGACGAGAAGTTTATTAGGAAGGGGACTTCAAATTCTGTAAGTTGATATGTTTACCTTTGAGTAAATTAAGGGTTCACGTATCCTTCAAGCCTTGCCGGAGTTGTAGTGGGAACATCATGGAAAACGATAGCGTAATTGATCTCTTACCTGAGCCACGTCGCCTTGCGGCGAATCGTGGCTGGTATTGGTGTGTGAATGGATTTAAGTTGTTTCGTCGTCAGCCGGGAATATGGATTGTCATCGTCCTGCAATTTTTTGTTTTAGCTTTGCTGGCAGGTGTGCTGCCTGTAGTAGGCGCTTTGGCCTATACCCTGGTATCTCCGGTATTGTCGGGCGGAGTATATTTGGCGGCTAAACGGTGCGATGCAGGTAACAGAGTTGGCCCTCTGGATTTATTTGCTGCATTTCACGGTGAAATAAAACCCCTGCTATGGGTGGGTTTAATTAATGTGCTTGCTGCGATGCTGGTCACGGTTGTGCTGGGCTTATTTGGCAGCCAGGCCAGTCTTGTTGATATTCCAGCCGGAAGCTTGCCTACGCCAGAGCAAATGAAATCGCTGTATTTACATACCTCGCTGAGCCTTATTTTAATGACGCCAGTGATGTGTGCGGTGTGGTTTGCCCCTGCTTTAATATTGTTTGATGGTTATTCTGCCTTCGAGGCGATGAAGCTTTCATTTGCAGGCATTACCCGCAACTGGCAGGCGTTTTTAGTGAGTGGGCTGGTCACGATTGCCTTGTGTTTTTTATCAGTATTTACATTACTGCTGGGGTTATTGATTGTCTTGCCGGTGATCATGCTGATGCAATATATTGCGTACCGAGAAATTTTTACTGCAGCGCCTGTCGGTGTTAATGGAGTTTAATGTGTCGGAAAGCCCGTTTAAAGGCAAAACAGGAGTCGCCCGTGTCTTTAATGCTCTGGGCTATTCCCTGGATGGTTTAAAGGCAGGCTGGTTAAATGAAGCTGCTTTTCGTCAGGTTACCTTGCTGGCATTGCTTGGTATTCCTGGCGCACTTTTGATTCCGGGTTTACCCCATTGGGGGCGTGCTTTGCTGATTGCCAGCCATTTAGCCAGCATGATTGTTGAGCTGCTTAATTCTGCGATCGAAGCTGCGGTGGATCACACCTCGTTAGAGCGTCACGAGTTAGCTAAGCGGGCTAAAGACCTGGGTAGTGCAGCTCAGCTGGTTTGTTTACTAAATCTGGCTTTGATGTGGTGTTTGGTCGTATTGGGTTAGCTGTTTACTTTTGATCGCAACCTACTTTCAGTCAGCGCCTTTTGGTTAGGGGCGCTGTCTGTTGGCTGGGTGATGCAGCTTGAGCTGTGTTTAGATTTTTATTCTGAATGATTAAAATCATAATTTATGGGGCAAGGCGCATGCTGAATGGTATTGCGTGAAGGTTATGCCGAAGCGCTATTTAGTACATAAATTTATGAGTTGGTTTATCTTTTTTAATGCGCTGATTCAAAATAAAAATATAGGCGCTTTTAAAATCAGCACAAAGTATAAGCAGTATTTATTTTCATTAGAAACGCAAAGTCATATTAAATTATTAATGGCTGCCAAATATTTTTTTGAATAGATCATGACTGATAAATACCTATTAGATAATATTATTTTTTACTCCAGCCCAGAGTTGTTTTAATTTGCTTTAGATAACCATAAGCGGCAACCTCATGGCCTGCATCACATAATAGACGATGCCAATGTTTTAATACGGGCTCTAGGCCAGCCCGGTCATGAATGAGCGCAAAGTCTTTATCTAAAAAACGGTCTAACTGGCCAGCCAGATACTGCTGATTACTCATATACATCATTTGGCGTATTTGAGTGAGTGCCTGTTGACTGATGCTTACTCCTCCGTAGTTATTGGTTCGGCTGCTGCTTTCTTCTATCATTTTAAGCAGTTCCAGCCTTGTTAAACCCTCTTCTAATTCAGCCAGGCTAAATGTTTGTAGTAAATCGCTACGGGTTCTTTTGCCGTCGACCATAATTAAAATACGACGGGCAACTGAAGAAAGTACACCACTGCGTTCTTCAATTTCTTTGCTGCCTTTAGCAGTCTTGGTGAAATGTGGCTGATCCATTTTTATGACTGGTAGAATTAACTATAAGTAGATTAACTTATTCTGATCGATAAGCCAACCTGAATAATATAAAAAATTAATGATAGATATATTTATATTTGTTTAAATCATCTAAAAGTACATATCTGAGCTTATTTGAGAAGTACATAAAAAAATCGCCCCCTCATTTGGGAGCGATTTTTTATAGAACATGGATAAATTGTCTACTTATAGGCCACCATAGGAATGCAAACCTGATAAAAACATATTTACACCAATAAAAGCAAAGCTGGTTACGAGTAAGCCTATTAGTGCCCACCATGCCAGTATATTGCCACGCCAGCCTTTTACTAAGCGCATATGCAGCCATGAGGCATAGTTAAGCCACACAATCAGAGCCCATGTTTCTTTTGGATCCCAGCTCCAGTAGCCTCCCCAGGCCTCAGCGGCCCACATTGCTCCCAAAATGGTCGCAATGGTAAAAAACAGAAAACCAATAGAGATAGCCTTATACATGACCTCACCAAGCGTATCGTAGCTTGGAAGGCGGCTGGACAAAATGCCTCGTGAAACTAATAACTGAGCCGCACCAAGCCCTGCAGACAGAGCAAAAGCACCGTAGCCTACAAAGTTGGCTGGAACGTGTATTTTCATCCACCAAGACTGCAGGGCAGGGATCAGTGGCTGGATTTCATGCGCTTGCCGATCCACGCTGTACCAGAGAATAAAACCCACTGCGGCCAGGATAATGGGTAGCACAAAGGCTCCCATCGTTTTAGCCATACCCTGAGCTTTGAATTTTTGCTCGTAGTACAGATACATCAGTGTCGTAACCAGGCAAAACAGAATAAAGACTTCATATAAATTTGAAACGGGAATATGGCCCACATCTACGCCAACTAGATAACTTTCATACCAGCGTACTAGTTTCGAGATGAGTGCGGCAGAGGCTGCAGCCCAGGTTAAATTGCTGGCAATACCGAGTGCAGTGTTGGAACGACGCAACATTCCTAGCCAGTACATCAAGGTTGCCAGCAGATACAGTACGCACATCCACATGACCGCTGATTGACTGGACAGGATGTACTTTAGCCAAAAGACACTTTGCCCATTGGAGAGCGTCCCTTGATACAGGCCAATGCCAGCTAGTGCGAATAGCGCACTGACGGGTAAAAATACGCGCATGGCCGGCCAGAAGCGGCCGAACCATACAATGGCTGCAACGGTTCCTAATAAAATGCCTTCTTCGTAATAATCCATAAAAGCGGCGTAGCGCTTATAAGCAAACAGGCCTGCAGCAAGAATCAGCCCGGTAAACACCATGTCAAATGGTGATAAGCGGCGCTTTGAGATACTCATGGTGTTTTTCCTTTGGCAGCCAGATCTGTGGTGAGCTCGAGAAATTCACGATCCAGATCTGAGTTTTTGCGGTTACTACTCATGGCAATCAAGGTTTTTCCTGCTGCAAGGCGTACCCAGACCCGATTTTCACGAATATAAAACATACAGAAGATCCCGATCACCAACAGGAGTGAACCTAGATAAACAATATTTTGGCCGGGAGCCCGGGTAATCTGAAAACCACTGGCTTTAATTTCGTTAAAGCTGCTCGCCTGCAGCCAGACAGGCGGGCCATATTCAAACAAGCTGCTGACAGCAACCAGACTATCCATCAGAAAGCGGTACTGCGTTTCATCAATGGGCAGAATTGGCAAACCGGCACGCCCCTGGGTGACATCCATTGCATCAATTACTGTGCCTTGCAGGATCTTGATGTAGGTTTGAGCTACAGTCTGGCGCTGCTCTTTGGGCACTTTCTGCTCGAGAAAGCTTTCGATTGCGGGAAAGCCCCCTTCACTAAAGCGCGTGAGTACCCCGATGGTTATGTCCTTAAATTGCGCTTCACTTTCTTTAGTAATTCCGCCACTTTGAAATGCCTTGGCTGCAGTACGGCGGGCAATTTCGGGGTAAAGCGATTTATCAAGTAGACTGGCGCGTAAACGCATAAAGCTATCGGGTTTTAGGTCTTTATCCAGGGGAATGCGAACAAATTGGAAAGGAGCTGCCACTTCGGTGCGCATGCCTGTAACGGCATAGCCTGCACCCTTTTCAAAAAATGGAGAGAAATAATTCAGGTATTCAGTCGCCTGACCATTTTTATCACGTAATTTGAATTGAATTGACGGACCAATGTTTTTTAGGTTGTGCTCGCTTTGTACGGCCTGTGCAGAGGCCATTGCTTGGGCAAATTTACTGACCGCCATGGCGCTATTGGCGACTTTGCCTGTGTTTTCAATATTAAACGATCGAAAGTCGCCCATTTCCAGCTGATAAGCCTGGCCGTTTATTTGCATACTTTCACTGGTTTGCGAGCGGATATTAAGCGCCTGTGCGTGATGGCTGTTTAAATCCCATTGGCGCATTTCCAGTAAAGAACCACCATCACCAAAACTGGCTTGATAAACGGCTACTCCTTTGTAAATTAAAGGTTTATTGACTTCAATTTTAGCTCTTTTGAGTATGGACCCGCTCTTTTTATCTAGTAAATCAATATCACTGGCAAAGAGTTTGGGCTGCCCGGTTGAATAGTGCTCAATGTAAAACTTATTTAAACGCACCGCAAAGGGGAGCTCCTGAACAAAATAGCCTTGACCTGCATTTAAGAAAATTACGTCGCCAACCGAGCCTTCTGGCAGGGTGACATTTCCGCGGAAAGATAAATTATCCTCCGGTAAACGGCTTTGTTCAGATACTTTACTTTGCGGTAAATTGCGTGTTTCGGGCGTTTTAAAGCCAAATAATTCGGTTAACTTCAGTGGCACATTGCCATCAAGCAGGCCGCCTAGGCAGATCACTACGATGGCTGCATGGGCAAATAGATAGCCTAAACGCTGAAAACTGCCTTTTTTAGCAGCAATGGATACCTGGCCATTTTCTTCACGAGTGCGGATGCGGTAGCCCCGGCTGGCTAGGGTATCGATGATCTCTTCGGTGGGTAATTCGCCAGTTAGCTCGGTGTGGTGTGACATCAAACGCAAAGAATTATTACTGGCGTTTTCGCGATAGCCCCGAATATCTTTCCAGATTCCAGGCATTTGTCGCCAGATGCACAGGCTGGTTGAAAGCACAAGAAAGCAAAGAATTAGTAAAAACCATGTGCTGTGGTAAACATCAAATAAGCCAAGTGGATGGAGTATTTGGAACCAGAACTCGCCAAACTCAACTTTATAATTGGCGTAAGGCTCGTTTTGCTTTAAAACCGTGCCAATAACCGAAGAGATTGCGAGGATAGTTAGCAGACTTACAGCAAAACGCATCGACGAAAATAATTCGTACCAGGCTTTTAAAAAAGAAGTTTTGGGTGTCATAGAAGTCAAAAAGGGGCGCAAGGCCCCTGTTCTGGGGATCTGTTAAAGCTACAGTTAAGTTAGCTAGAGAGCCCCGATACCGAATAAAGTTCCGGCAGAAAATGGCAACACAGGTTTTTCAATGATAAAAAAACCTGTGTCATTGCCGTCATATCAGTGCAGAGCCTGGATATATTCAGCCACGGCCTTGATTTCAGCATCAGATAGTTTGGCTGCAATATCAGTCATTACGGTATTGTTGTTGCGCTCCCCGCTGCGAAAGGTCGTTAGCTGAGCCAGGGTATAGGCTGAATGTTGCCCGCCCATGCGTGGATACTGGCCGGGGATCCCTGCTCCGGAGGGGCCATGGCAGGCCATACAGGCCGGAACACCTTTAGCCATAATGCCGCCACGGTAAATTTTCTTACCAGCTTCAATCAGTGCTTTATCAGAAGCGCCGCGATTTTTTGCTGGCTGGGTAGAGAAATACTCTGCCACGTTTTTCATATCGGCAGGGGACAAAGGTGCAGCCATGCCCATCATCACAGGATTTTTTCGCTTACCAGTCTTGAACTCATTCAATTGTTTTACAATATATTCGGGATGCTGGCCTGCAAGGCTAGGATTGGCAGAAGCTGCGCTGTTGCCATCAATACCGTGGCATGCCGCGCAGATTTGTTCGGCCAGTTGTTTCCCTTTTGCCGGATCTGCTTTAGTGCCGCCAGCGGCAAACGCGGTCGGGGCCACCATTAATAGTGTGGCAATGATTGCTGCAACAGGCGCACGGCGCATAAGCATTTGCTCCTTCAAAAGTGCAAGTAGCCGGATCAATCAGCTTGTTGAAAAATAGAACGGGGTGAGCATCTGGCAGGCAAGACAAAAAAACTGAAATTTACCAGAGTAAATATAGAATTTTTGTTATTTTTAGCGCCTGGTGCGAGCACCTCAGTAATTTTGCAATAAGTTGAACCGGCCGAAGATTATTCAATTGCTGGTATTCTATAACAAGACCCGTTCACAAACCACAGTGGTTACCCAATGTCGCTTTTCCAAGGCTTGCAATTCCTGACAACCGTTAATGATCTGAAGGCCCTTCCGGCTGACGGTATGGAAGTTGCATTTGCCGGACGCTCTAATGCCGGCAAGTCCAGTGCTATTAACACACTGGCCAACCATACACGGCTTGCTTTTGTTTCTAAAACACCAGGCCGCACTCAACACATCAATTATTTTCAGTTTGGTAATGCTAATAACCGACTAGTCGATTTACCTGGTTACGGTTATGCTGAGGTACCTGTGTCAGTTAGACAACACTGGGAAAGATTATTAAGCCAGTATCTGGTTCGCCGGAGCAATCTGATTGGCCTTGTGCTGATTATGGATTCCCGCCGTCCGCTGACCGAGCTTGATCGTCAGATGCTGGATTGGTTTCGCCCTACAGGTAAGCCTATTCACTGCATTTTGACAAAATGTGACAAGTTAAATCGCCAGGAACAGACCGCGATTTTGCGTAAAGTAGAGGCTGAGTTTGCTGACGAATCGATGATTACCGTTCAGCTATTCTCCAGCTCTAAAAAGTTAGGGGTAGAGATTGCAGAAAAAGTAGTGGGCGGCTGGTTTGATGCCATGAATGACCAAGCATCGCAAGGTGAGGCTGATTCAGAGCGCTCAGAGTCGATGGACGGGGAGTAAAGGGGCTTGCAGTTTTATGACATAGTTCTATCTTGATTCTAGGTGCGCCCCTGCACCTCCCGCTTTTTCCTCCCTGAGCGGGTGCTTTGGCAACGTGCCAGAGCCTGTATAGCCCCGGTCGATGCCTGCTCAGACCGGGGTTTCTTTTTTTTCTGTATCTCTGCATATTCACTTGGTCTTATTTTATGATTGAATGCTTGCAGATAAAATTGAGTGCGTAAACTGCGCCGAATCATGATGAATTCTGCTTGTTTCTGATAAACCATACTGAAAATATACTGGCAATCGATAAGGGGAAATGTAATGTCAACGCTCGCCGGAGTAAAAGTCATGGTGATTGATGACAGCAATACCATACGTAGAAGCGCGGAGATTTTTTTGGGGCAAGCCGGTTGCGAGGTTATTCTTGCAGAAGATGGCTTTGATGCTTTAGCTAAGATCAGCGATCGCTTACCGGATGTAATTTTTGTTGATGTGATGATGCCAAGGCTCGACGGTTATCAAACCTGCTCGCTGATTAAAAAGAATCCGCGTTATAAAACAACCCCCGTTATTATGCTGTCCTCTAAAGATGGTTTGTTTGATCGTGCCAGAGGGCGAATGGTTGGGTCTGATGAGTATTTAACAAAGCCTTTTACTAAAGACAGTCTGTTATTGGCTGTTGCTGCACATATTCGCAGCATTTGACTATGGGTAGGATAGCAATGAGTATTAAAAAAATATTAATCGTCGATGATTCTCCGACTGAGCGCCACTTTTTGGGTGAGCTACTCACTAAAAATAGTTTTCAAGTGGTGACTGCTGAATCGGGCGAAGAAGCCGTGGCAAAAGTTAAAGAGCTGATGCCGGATTTAATTTTAATGGATGTTGTTATGCCGGGCATGAATGGTTTTCAGGCTACGCGCACAATTAGCCGTGATGAGCTGACTAAGCATATTCCAATTATTATGTGTACTTCAAAGAACCAGGAAACAGATATGGTTTGGGGACGTCGTCAGGGCGCTGTGGAGTACGTAGTTAAACCTATTGACCCGCAGGAATTACTTTCCAAAATTGCAGCTTTGTAAAAAAGTGTATTGTGCATAAATTAAAGCTCGCGGGTTGATTATAAAAAAATCAATATATTCGCGGAAAGTATCTCGGGCGCATGAAATTTCATTCGTAAAGACCGGTGTTTGCAATGGAGCATGCAGTGACTCTATTTGAATTTTGGTCTTGGTCTGTTATCTAAGCGCTTTTGTGTGTAAATCTAAATTGAAGCTTCTTTAAGCGGAAAAACCATGGCCAAACGGATTAGCCTGCGTGATTATCAAGACGGAGTAATGGCGCGATTAAAAAGCGTTGCCGCTACAGCTCAGGTGGATGCCCGCCTGGGGGTGAGGATCGGAGGCGAAAATTGGCTGGTCGATTTATCCGATGTGGCTGAAGTAATGCCTTTGCCCGCTATTGCCTCTGTTCCTCTGGTTCAGCCTTGGTTTAAAGGCGTAGCCAATTTACGCGGAAATCTGGTGAGTGTGAGTGATTTGGCTGCGTTTATGGGGGCGGGGAATTTGTCTGCTACCCCTGCTGCAAGATTATTGTTATTACATTCTCGGCACATCTTGCATTGTGCTGTTTTAGTAGATCGTATGCTTGGTTTAAAGCATTTGGCGGATTTAACGCCTGATTTCCCACTTACGCGTTCGTCAGCCTGGACGGGAGATGCCTATCGTGATGCAGCAGGCGTTTCCTGGCGATGTTTAGATATTCAGGCTTTAGCTGTACAGCCTGCTTTTTTACAAACAGGTCAAATATAGCTGGCCGTTGAAAAATGTAGCACCCCTATCTGAGTTTTCTTGGTTATTTTGCCAGGGTGTGAGTTGATGGTATGGGTGTAGTTGTTTTAATGGTCTGTTGATGTGCAGCAGCCATAAAAAAATTAGATACAGGATCGGGAGTAATACACAATGGCACTGAATCTGGATGGCGTAAAACGCCTTTTTTCCGGAAGAAAACCGGCAGCCCCTGTTTCGGCGAATGCGAGTTATGAGCCGAATAAGACAACATGGATTATGGGCAAGCTGAGCCTGCCAGAAGCCGATGAATCACAGTTAAAAAAACCACTGCCCTTAATTGGCCGGTTACCTATTCGTCAGCAAATGGCCGTTTTATTGGCCATGATGTTGCTGTCTGCCGGTTTATTTATCGTGACGGCATTTTTGGCTTTCCAGGCTTCGTCCTTTAATGCGGAGCATCGTGCGGTTTCAACTGAAATGCAGATGCTTTCACAGCGTATTGCTCGTGCATCCGCACAGGCGGTGCAGGGTAAAGTTGAAGCTTTTCCTATTCTGAAAGATGCTTATATTCGTTTTGATGCTAATTTGAAGCACTTGTCGGGTGGTGGATTGTTTGCCAGTTTATTAGCACACAATCCTTCTCAGCTGGTTAATTCAGTGAATGCATTATGGAAAAAGTCTTTTAGCCGCAACGCCACCCGCCCTACTGTAGATACAATTCTTAAGCAGGAAAAGGCTTTGGTCACGATTGGTCAATCGGTTTTAACGATTAACCGTAATGATGCACTTCTGCTGGAAAACACACAGGAGTTCGCCAAGCTGCTGGCGGACAATGGCGGATCTGCCCGTGATTTAGAATACGCTCAGCATCTGTCAATGTTATCCCAGCGGATGGCTAAAAACTCCAATACGGTTTTTGGTGATGATCTGATTAACCCTGAAGTTGTATCTTTACTGGGTAAAGATTCTATTTTATTTGATGAAATCATTACTGCGTTTCAGGATGGGCAAAACCCAGATTTACAAATTCGTGCGGTTAGTAATCCGGCAGCAATTGAGAAATTAAAAGAAATCGCAACTCGCTTCCGTGATTTTGAAGTCATTATTTCCTCTTTCTCTAAAAACATGCAGTCTTTGATTAGTTCACGAATGGCCAGCCAAAGTATTATTTCTGATTCAGAGAAATTACTGAAAGATACCAGTGCCCTTGCTGATGCCTATGAAAGCAGCGTGGGCAGTATTATTGCCGGCTTTTTACAGTTTATTTTTATTGTCGTTGCTTTATTTTCCCTGTACCAGCTGGTTTCAGTATTTAACCAGGAATCGGTACGCCGCCGTTTGGTGCTAGAAGGCGAGAACAAAAAGAATCAGGAAGCGATTTTGCGTTTGCTAAATGAGATGGCCGACTTAGCTGATGGAGATTTGACTGTTCGTGCGTCGGTTACAGAAGATTTGACCGGGGCGATTGCCGACTCGATTAACTATACGATTGAAGAGTTGCGTTCCCTGATTACCAAGATTAACCGTGCAACAGCGCAGGTGACTTCGGCTACACAGGAAGCGCAGGGTATTTCTGATGAGTTGCTTGCTGCTGCCGAACGTCAGTCTGTAGAAATTGAAGGCACGAACCAAACGGTTGAGCAGATGGTGACCTCGATTCGTGGTGTATCTAGTAACGCTGCCGAATCTGCAAACGTGGCACAGTCATCCCTGATGGCGGCCGAGAAGGGGGCAGAGGCCGTACAGAACCAGATTAAGGGGATGGGCGATATTCGCGAGCAGATTCAGGAAACGGCGAAGCGGATTAAGCGACTGGGTGAAAGCTCTCAGGAAATTAGTGAAATCGTTGAATTGATTTCGGATATTACCGAACAGACCAACGTTTTGGCTTTGAATGCGGCGATTCAGGCGGCAGCAGCGGGTGATGCCGGCCGCGGCTTCTCGATCGTTGCCGAGGAAGTGCAGCGTCTGGCTGAGCGTTCAGGCGAGGCGACCAAGCAGATTAGTGCGATTGTGAAAACGATTCAGACCGATACCCATGATGCGGTTGCCGCGATGGAAGTTTCCACTCAGGGTGTGGTTGAAGGGGCAAAACTGTCTGATGCGGCGGGCCAGGCGCTGACCGAGATTGGTCAGGTTTCCCGTGATCTGGCGCGTTTGATTGAATCGATTGCGCATGAAACGGAAGGTCAGACTCAGCTGGCAAGTAAGGTTAACTTATCCATGCGTGATATTTTGGCGATTACTGAGCAAACAACCACCGGTACAAAACAATCTGCGACTGCGGTGGGGCAGCTGACTTCTCTGGCGCAAGAACTGAAAGACTCCGCTTCGGGCTTTAAGCTTTAATCGGGTTGGTTTTAGGTCATGGTATAGCGGGATGATGCAGGGAAACAGCCCTGATCATCCTCGCCTGCCTTTGAATTATGTTGAAGTGTTACTTGAAAATAGGCTTTAAATGAGCGCGCATACCGAATTCGATCTGGGCTCCCTAGTCTGGGTTAAGAGCGAAATCGAGCAAACTTTACAAAAAGCATCGCAAGCTTTGGCTCAGTTTGATGAGACCAGGGATAGCGCTCTGCTGAAACATGCCCGAACCTTTTTGCATCAGGCCCATGGTGCGGTGCAAATGGTTGAGCTCACTGGCCTTGCCCGGTTCTGTGAAGAAATTGAGCAAACGCTCGCTGCAGATGAGATTAGTTCCGATACGCTGGTTGTTATTCAGAAAGCAATTGTTGAGGCTAGCCGTTATCTTGAGCAAATTGCTGTGGGTGGGCCCAATCAGCCGCTTCGATTACTGGCCAGCTTTAAGAAAATGGCAGCTTTACGTCAGGCGTCCGAGAGTGGTTCGGAGCTGTTTTTTCCTCAGCTTGCGGAGCTGTCTTTGCCCAAAGGGCTGCCTGCACGCGCTTTGGCCGCTCATGAGCTAGGCCCTTTTGTTCGTGCGCGCCGTTTGCGTTTTGAAGCTGTGTTGCTGAGCTGGATGGCTCAGGATAAAGCGGCAGCAGGCGTGATGGCTAAAAATTTAGCTGAAATTGCCGCGACCCAGTCACTGGCTATTTCCCGCCATTTTTGGTGGGCTGCTGCTGGTTTGCTTGACGGTTTAAGCCATCGTCAGGGACAGGCTGAGCCGGATGTCGATCTGAAACAACTGGTTTTGCGTTTGAATATGCAATTGCGCCGTCTGAGCGATGGCTCCGGCAAGGTTGCCGAGCGCTTATATCGCGATATTCTGTACGCTTTACTGATGCTGGATACTCGCAGCCCGCTAGCTTTAGCCTTGCGAAAGTCTTTTGCGTTAGAGAGTCTTTTGCCTGGGGCTGACAGTGATCTGCTCTCCCCCGCATCCGAATTTCGCCGCTCGCTTGCCCGCAACCTGCTGGATGAGCTGGATGCATGTAAAGAAATCTGGGGCCGTGTCAGTTCAGGCCAGTTTGAGCGTTTAAGTGCGTTTATTGGCGCTTTCGAACCACTGGCCCAGCGTGCTGAGCCTTTAGCCATTTCGGGGCTGGATAATCTGTGGTCGGCAGTTTCCTCTTCTGTACATGGTTTAAATCAACAGGCTCCCAGTGACGAAAATGCGCTGGAAGTGGCTACTGCCTTGCTTTTGATTGACAATTGTCTTGCTATTTATCCGCTGGTTGCAGAAGACTTTCCTATTCAGGTTGAGGCAATGTGCCAGCGCTTGCTGAATCCTTCCTCAAAAAATGAAGTACCCCATCTGGATGAAGTGACCCGGCAGGCACAGGAGCGGCTATTGCAGGCTCAGCTGGCGCACGAAATGCGCAGTAATTTGCAGGCTGTTGAAGATATCCTTGATACATGGTTTCGTCAGCCGGACAACGGTAGTGAATTAAGTAAAATTAATCCTAGCCTGCATCAGGTAATGGGAGCCCTGCTGATGCTTGAGAAGCTGCAGGCGGCGGCTTTATTGCAAGCTTGTCAGCAAAGAATTGAGCAACTCACCCAGAGTGAACTTTTATTACCTGCTCAGGAAGAGCTGGAATTGCTGGCCGAGGGCTTATCCTGCCTTGGTTTTTATATTGAGAGCATTGCGCAAAACAGAGATGAGCCTGCCTCGCTCCTGATCATGATCGATAAGCTTACAGGTACGGCGCGTATTGATGCTGTGGAAAGTGAGCTGGAACAGCTGGAGGTAGAGCCTCAGCTGGATGCCACTGATCATGTGCTGCCAGTACAGGCTGTTATTGATCCTTCGCGCCCCCTGCCTGCAACAGATGAAGCTGTTGATGCCGAGCTGCTTGAGGTGTTTCTGGAAGAAGCCACGGAAGTTCTGGCAAGTATTGCCGAGCAGATTTTGGTTTGCCGGCGTGCGCCACATGATCGAGAAGCATTAACGGTATTAAGACGTAGTTTCCATACCTTGAAAGGCAGTGGCCGCATGGTTGGGCTTAACCATATTGCCCAAGTTGCCTGGGCTATGGAGCAGCTTTTAAGCAAATTGATGCAGATAGAAAAAGCAGCTTCGCTTGAGTTATTGCAACTGCTTACCCAAGCTCATACTGCGTTTTCGGGCTGGGTACAACAGCTGAGCCGTGAAGGCGTGGCACAGGTTGAGGGAAGTGATTTAATCGCGGTGGCAGAGCAGCTTAGAGTGCAGCTGGATACCGTTGCCAGTGTGCCAGATGAAAGTATTAGCGTTTCGCAGGAAGGCGAGCAGGGTGCAAGTGACGAAGTTGTGATCGGTACGGTAACGGTTTCAGCTTCGTTATTCTCATTATTTTGTAATGAGGCAGCTCAGTATCTGCTGACTTTGAAAGGGGGCAAGAGCAGCCCGCCTTCCAGTTATTTGCTGGCAGCACATACTCTGGGCGGAATTGCCTCAACTGCAGGGTTTCGCAGCCTGGGTGAATTGGCTTATACCCTGGAGCACGCGGTACAGCGGCTCGGTGAAGTGGTGATTGGCCAGGAGCCGGTGCTTGATAGTGCTGTTGCACGCATTGGCAGCATGCTGGAGTCTATTTTTGCGCGGGAAGCACCAGGTTTTGCGGAAGCGGAAATTCTTGCTTTGCAAAGCCTGCAAGCCAAAACGTATGAAATCTCTCTGGACGAAACGCCGGAGGTTGCAGCCGTTGAGCTTGAAATGCCGGAGTCGTCTATTTGCTTACCGGAGCAAGAGCTTGCGCCTGAGTTGAGTTTGGATGAGCCGAC
Source organism: Iodobacter ciconiae (assembly GCF_003952345.1). Taxonomy (NCBI): domain Bacteria; kingdom Pseudomonadati; phylum Pseudomonadota; class Betaproteobacteria; order Neisseriales; family Chitinibacteraceae; genus Iodobacter; species Iodobacter ciconiae. The sequence continues at coordinate 3,091,531 of NZ_CP034433.1, forward strand.
AGGTATTGCTGAATTTGAAACGATGCTCGATTTGAGTGTGACGGCTGAGGATGAGTTTCTTGTTTTACATGAAGAGGTTGAACGCGAAGCCCCGGCAGAAGATTTGACTGCTGAGTGTTCCACAGAGGTTGTTAAACCTGAAGAGCCTATCGAGGCATTTAGCTCATTTGACCATTTATTAGATCAGCAGGATGAGGCAGAACGTGCAGAGACTCTGGGCGGGCAGGTAGAAGCTGTATTTGATGGTTCAGCTTTCGAGCCGCAGGCTGATTTGCCCAAATTTACTGCCATGGATATTTCCGAGTCAGCAGATGAGTCTTCGTCACCATTGAGCAGCCTGCTGGATCAGCAGGCAGAAGATGTGGATGGCGGGGATGCTGTCAGCTTGCTGGACGTGGAGTCGCTCACCCCGTTTGAGCAGCTCATGGATAAGCACGATGTGCAGCGTAAATCCGAGCTGGATGCGCTGCAGGCTGATGATATTGATGAGCAGCTGTTGCCGGTATTTATCGAAGAAGCGGATGAGCTGATGCAACAGATCAGCAGCTCTTTACGTGGTTTGCGCTTGCCAGATGAAGTACAGAAAGAATCAGGCTCTCTGAAGCGGCTGCTGCATACGTTTAAAGGCAGTGCGCGGATGGCTGGCGCCATGCGTATGGGTGAGGTTGCTCACCAGATGGAAAGCCGTTTGCTGGCGGCAGGAAATCATTATTCTGCAGCGCTTCTGGATGCTCTGGATGCCGATTTTGATTTGATTCAATCGCTGGCAGATGAATTAAAAGGTGTGAAGAAGCCTGCTCCGGTGGTGAAGTCGGTTGTGTCTGCGCCGGTCGAAGTGGAAAGCGGTACAACGATTCGTGTTAAATCCGAATTAATGGATCAATTGGTCAATCAGGCCGGTGAGGTATCGATCGCCAGATCGCGGATCGAGGCCGAAATGATCACGATGAAAGCGTCTCTGCTTGATCTGACAGAAAACGTGAATCGTTTACGCAGTCAGCTTAGAGAGATGGAAATTCAGGCTGAATCGCAAATGCAGGCGAAGATCCAGGATGGCCATGAGGCTAACTTTGATCCGCTGGAGTTCGATCGTTTTACCCGCTTGCAGGAAGTGACCCGTTTTATTGCCGAAAGTGTGAATGACGTGGCAACAATTCAGCAAAACTTGCTGAAAAACCACGATGATTCAACGGGAGCCCTGATGCAGCAGGCGCGCATGACTAAAGAGCTGCAACAAAGCTTGATGCGTGTGCGTATGGTACCGTTTAGTAGCTTGTCAGACCGTCTCTACCGTCTTACCCGGCAGACAGGTAAGGAAGTGGGTAAAAAGGTCAATCTGGAGCTGCATGGCGGCGGCGTAGAGGTAGACCGTGGCGTGTTAGATCAAATGATGTCGCCATTTGAGCATATGTTACGCAATGCGATTGACCATGGTCTGGAAAGCACCGAGCAGCGTATTGCGCTGGGTAAGCCAGAGTTTGGTGAAGTGCAGGTTGAAGTTCGCCAGGAAGGGAATGAGCTGGTTCTGTTGCTTAAAGACGATGGCAGGGGTCTGGATCTGGAGTCTTTAAAGGCCAAGGGAGTAGAAAAAGGCCTGTTGAGTCTTCAGGCAACCGATCAGATGGTTACCGAACTGATTTTTGAACCAGGTATCAGCACTGCCAGCTCGCTAACCGCACTCTCGGGTCGTGGTATTGGCATGGATGTGGTGAAGAACAAGCTGAGCGATCTGGGTGGGAGGATTGATGTCTCCAGCCAGGCTGGTGTAGGGACGACGTTTACTATTTACCTACCTCTGACACTAGCTGTGACTCAGGTTGTATTGGTAAAAGCGGGCGGGGAACAGTTTGCCATTCCTTCGGGAATGATTGAGCAGGTTCAGGAAATTAAACTTGGCGTTCTGGAGCGGCTTTACGAGAGTCGTTTCCAGGAGTGGATGGATTATCGCTACCCCTTCGCTTACCTGCCAAGGCTTTTAGGTGATGCTGTTTCCGTGCCGGAGCAAAAGCGTTATAACACCGTTATGCTGCTGCGTAGCGGTACCGGACGGATGGCATTGCATGTGGATGAGCTGGTGCGTAATCAGGAGGTTGTGGTGAAAACCATCGGCCCGCAGCTGGTGCGTATTCCCGGGGTAACCGGCGCAACGGTGCTGGGAAATGGTGATGTGGTGATGATTATGAATCCACTCTCCCTTCTGGCCCGGGGTGAAACACGTACTGTCGCTGCACAGCTGGTTCCCGAGGAGTTTAAAACGACCTCTCTGGTGATGGTGGTGGATGATTCGCTCACGGTACGTAAAATTACCGGGCGCCTGTTGGCTCGTGAAGGCTTCCAGGTACTTACAGCTAAAGATGGTGTAGATGCGCTGCAGCAGCTTTCCGATGTGATTCCGGATGTGATGCTGGTTGATATTGAAATGCCGCGCATGGATGGTTTTGAGCTGACTCGTAATGTGCGGGCCAACGAGGGTACGCGGCAGATTCCTATCATTATGATTACTTCGCGCACCGCTGATAAACATAAGAACTACGCATTTGAACTGGGAGTTAATGCTTTTCTTGGTAAACCCTATCAGGAAGAGGAGTTGCTTGATCAGATCCAAAGGTTCATTAAGTCTTAAGCCAGCATGGCTGTAGCGGTTTATTTGCAGGCGAAATTTAAAAATGCTGCATATCGCTCAGATACATATTACCAAATAGGCTAAATATTTTTATGAAGGCCCGCTCGTTTTTTTCGAAAAACGCCGCGGGCATTTTTTTGGGCGTTGTACGTCTAATTAATGTCATATGTCAAACATTTGCTACTAACAGGGGCTTTCCATCCTTGTTTCACTTATTATTTTTTTTCTCAAGAAAAGCATACTCAGCGCTGCTCATAGGTGGCTGTGTCTGCAATTTATCCCTTATTGTAAAAGTTTTTCAAACACATAAAATTAGCAAAGTCTTATATTGTAGTGCCGCCTAGGTAAGTCTATTTATTTCATCAATCACAAACAGGGTCTGAAAATGAATAAATTTTTGCTTGCGATATTATGTGCGTTTAGCAGCCTGCTCTCTCATGCTGATTTGCTGGATACAATTAAGGCACGTGGGACCTTGGTTGCCGGAGTACGGGCAGATATTCCTCCCTTTGGGCAAAGAAATAAAAATGGCACCATTTCTGGTTACGATGTCGATTTTGCCGGTGCAATTGCCAGGAAGTTGGGTGTGAAGCTGGTTGTGCAGGATTTAGATCCAAATGAGCGTATTTCTTCGGTTAAAACCGGAAAAATTGATGTTTTAGTTGCTACTTTCACGAAAACTGCAGAGCGTGAACGCGAAGTCAATTGTAGCTACGGGTATTTTGTTGCAGCGCAAAAGGTCCTGGCAGGGAAAGGAAAGTTTCCTTCTCCCGAGTCTTTGGCTAATGCCAGTATTGGCGCGATGCGCGGTACAACTGGTTTGGATTTGGTTCGTAAACAATATCCTAAGGCAACCGTGGTTGTCTTTGACGATATTCCCGAGGCTGTACGTTCCTTAGAAAATGGGAAAATTGATGCAGTAGTCGATGATGAGCCTGCTCTGGTACGTCCTTTGAGCAAAATGACGAATAAAGCTCAATTTGAATTATCAAATTATGCCAATGCGATCGAGGTTTACGCTCTTGCGATTAAGCTGGGTGAAAAACGTTTTATGGATCTGATTAATGAGGCGCTTCTTGAAATGGAAAACAACGGAGAAGCAGAAAGGATTTTTAATCAGTGGTTTGGGCCACAAACGCTAACACCATTTCCACGTACATTCAGAATTGGTGGTTAATCTAATGCCATCAGGTATTAAAAGATTTTTATGATGAGGAGATTATCAGAGGCAGTGGATCGATAGAAAAGCATTTAGCCCAATCTGCGGATTGGGCTAAATGCTTTATATAGCTGGTGGGTCGTGCGGGATTCGAACCTGCGACAAACGGATTAAAAGTCCGCTGCTCTACCAACTGAGCTAACGACCCGCTCTAAAGAGATGCGGATTATAGCTTATATTTCCCTAGTGTCAAACAAATTTAGAAAATATTTTTGAGTTACGCTTACAAGGCTCGCTTCTGCTTACTTAAAGATTTTAAGTATAAAAATTAAGTTAATTTAGCTGAAAATAGGGTGGCGCTATGCCTTGAGCTGTAGAAGGAAAAATAGCGGAAGAAAATCTGTTCAATTACAGTTTGTTTATTAAGGCTTTGGATTTGCGATGTTAAATAAAAGTGCTTAGGAAAGCTCTGTACAAATATATTTTTAGCAAATTACACAGCTGTAAGTCGTTGATTTTTTTGTATGCTAATTCAGTTCTTTGATTCGTGCAAAGGCTCTGTTACCGAGTAAGCAAAGCATGGTCAATTTAATCGTAAATAAATGTTGAATACAAATGAGCAATGGAAGTTGATCAGGTGTAGGTATCGTGATGGGGTGCATATACCGGACTATTGCTTTGAGTGTGTGAGCGATTTTGTTGATCTACTTTCAGGCTGTTTCGGATTCGGTATTAGTTATTTTAATTGGCTTATATCGCTCTAAGCACTCTTATACTTGATCCAAGCAGGGCTTCCAGGTCGGGTGATTTTCTCTATAGATGAGCACTGCTGGCACCAATGTCCTCTGCAAATATCTCTTGAATGAGCCTTCCATCTATGGCCACGCTGGCATTGCCAAAGTAAGCGCTCGTAAGCGTCATAACACTCAGATAAACAAACCCCTCCTCTTGCTTTTGCCAAGTCTTGCATCTTGGCCAGCGTTTTTTGACGGCGGTCTTTAAAGCATTGCATGCAACCAAAGCCCGCTCTCACGCTATCGGGTCTGGCTGTAAATTCATGCCCATTTTTACAACGCCATGCAACAGCAGATTTACAGCCTTTATATTCAATCGTCAGACATTGCCAGCCGCGTGCAGCAGCTATTTTTTTGATCTTTTCTAAATCACGCTGCCTTTGTTCATGCTTAGCGCAAATAAGGCAAAATTTCCCTGCAATTAAATGACTGGGATAACATTGCCACTGATGCCCCTCGGCGCAGCGAACAGGCATTCTTGTCGATAAATTTACATAATGATTGGATAAGCACTCACCACCCCAAGCTTGTGCAATGCCTTGAATGGCCTCTAGGCTGAGTATTTTTTGCTTTTCAATTGTGGTGTGACTTCTTACGGAGGCCTTCCAGCGCTTGATGGCCTTTTGCACTGCGCTGGGTAATAAGCTCCGTGCAGCTTGCAATGGTTTATTTGATTTATTGAGCGCTCGATCTTTTTTCTCTGCATTCGCCCGCTTTCTTCTCAAAAGGGCTTCTGCATGGAGGTGTTTTTTTCTTTCCTCCATCATAGCGACATCCATACCGCTAAATTTCATCCGCCACGTATAAAATGTAGCCGGGGAAATGCCATGCTGACGGTGCAGCTCTATAGCTGTAGTTCCTGCTTCACCTTGCTTCAGAACCGCCATGATAAATTCAAATGAGTAGGTTTTTTTAGCCATGAATAAGCAATTTAGAGAGTGTGGATAGGGGGCCGCTAAATGTGTGCTTGTTTTATGAGAAACAAGCTATGCAAATACAGTTTCAGGTTTGCATTGCCAAGTTTCAGATTTATTTAAGACTTACCATTATTAGAAATGCTTGAAATCAGCACTGCCCCGCAGCTGGTTTTATGCCCCTCATAAGCCACGGGGATACCATCAATCGTGTCGTCAGGATCGCCTTCTACGATCACACAAACACCATGCCCCGGCAGCGGGCATGTGCAAGAATCGCCTTTACGTGCTACGCGTAAACCATTAATAGTCACGGTAGCACTACCACTAATCACTTTACCACCGTGGCTGGTGTCCGAACCTTCAACAATGACATTGGGCATGTTATTTACTTTCAAATTGAATTGATAAGTCAGCCAAAAATCCTGTTTGCAAGCCCAGACCGGGCCGTTAGGTACTTATGTGGAAGCCTGGTCTGGCAAGCGAAAGATGCTTTACATCACCCTGCTAACAAATGGGTCAGGATCATTGGCGCGATTAGTATTGTAGGGATTAGGCTTGTTCTTGGCTTTTTCTGCGGCAGTAGGAGGCGAGATCATGATGATGCTGGCCCGTTCTGGCTGACGCAGGTTAACCGTGGCACTGACGCCACCCTTGTGATAGCTACGCATTGTGCCTAAGCCCAGCTGCACGAATGGGGATGAAACGCCGGTATTGCCGATGCGTTGGCTTAGGTTGTAGCTATAGGCCGCATCGCTGAAATCCAGTGGCTGCGGGGTGCTTTCCATACTCATCGCACGGGAGAAAGGAATCACCTGTTTGCTGTCTGCACCGGTATCGTAAAACAACCACTGTGGCACACTGCCATCTGGCAAAGTAGCCAGTGCCTGTTGCCAGCCTGTTGCGATGGCAGCAGCTTTAGCGGCGTCGTTTTTACCTTTCAAATCAATTTCTACGGGGCGATGTAAATGGCCGACGATGGGTGCACGGTCGTATTCGTCTTCGATCTGCCATTTAGTCCAGCGTACCGGCAGCCAAGGCGTAGCTTTAAAGCCTGCTTTACCCGCATTCCAGAAGGGAATCATTCCGCCCTGAGAGGCATTAGGATCGATCTGGTTGATCAGTGTTTTAACCTTCTCATTCCAGTAAGTAGTCGGCATGGTGTCGAAAGCTTTTGGCGTGCTTATGCGATAAGTGTCTTTCTGATCCCAGTAAAAATTCCATAATTTAATAATGTCGTACTGGGTTTTATCCATATTGATATTGTAAGGTACATCAACCGCATAGGGGCGAAGGTACTGATCTACACGATCACTACGAGTGAGCAGGATGGCGACGATGGAATCGGGCTGATTAGGCACAAAATGAGCATCTTTTATTCTGTCTTTGAGTTCTGCGGTACTCACACTTAAAAGGAGGATGGCAGGCAGCTCTGGATTATCATCAAAATACTGAAAGGCCTGCTGCACCAGTTTGTCGCTACCTTCCCCCTGATGTGCGCCTAAAGCAGTAAACATGTGGATGCCCAAGCCTGAGCCATTTTCAGCCCATAAAATGCTATTAATTCCCATGCCTGTTGAGTCTGCTACCAAAGCAGGAATAGGCCAGCGCTCTACCCAGAAGCGCAGAGCGTTTTCAAATGCATTATTAGCGCGTTTATCTGTTTGTAAATCTCGAGTCTCTCCTGCCCATTCATAATCATCAGGATTTTGCGACAGCATACTTTTAAGCGGGTGGTTGGTTTTATCCAGCTGCTTCCAGATTGCCATTTGCCGAAAACGCTCAACCGTAATCCCCACACTGCGAATCTCCAGCGAGAATTGTTGCTGGCTTTTTGCTTTAGCGGCTTCACTGGCCTTGGCTGCCGTAGCACGCTGCAGCAACTCTTGCTCTTGATTCTGTTTTAATTCCGCCGCTTCTACTTTGGCGCTCCCTAAGGCCCACTGGCCGGTAAAGAGCGAAAAGATAAAAATGAGTGGCGGCAATAGCCACCAACTTAGGCGTAGCAACATGGGGGTGGACTCCAAAGAAATAGCAGACGGGCGAATGATGGTTTCAAGCACCACAATCCAAATGGCAAAGCTGGCAAGCAGGAAGAGCAGCCAAGGCCGAATACGTGGTAAGGCAATACGGCGCAAACTCATAATTTACTCCCCGCAGCTCTAGCCGCACGGGTTTCACTAACGATAGGACTTGGCGGTGTTCGAGGCACCATAGTTTCATCAGGAAATATCGCTTCTTTGTAATAACGATAATTAGCTTCAAGCACCTTGCGCACGTCCTCTTCCAGATTGCTGTATTTTTTAAACGTAGGAACATTACGTGCTGGATCAAACATTGTTCGCCAATCTGCCATCGCCAGCAACAAATCACGCCAATCCGGATCATCCATACATTTTGCTTGGCCGATCGCCACATCCATCGCCGTTACCCAACGATGATGCTCAAAGTTGCCCACGACAGAGGAGTGGTAAGAGTTGGGAACTGCTTCACCCCCTTGGTAACGCTGACGCGCCTCAGTCGGTGTTTCTTTTCTTTTTTCTTCAGGCAGGTATTTCACGCCCGCTTTAACCACGGCATCGCAGGCATCAATCGGATCAATCCTTAGATTCCCGATGTGTGCAGGGCCACCTGCTTTAGCGGCTTTTTCTTTGCTCTCTTCATCGTCTTCCCCCTGATGCAGATCAGGCACCCACGGCGGGTTTAAGGCTTCGCCATTATTTGAACGCGTTTCGCCCACTTGCAAGCCGGTTCGGCCCGCAGTTTCAAACATGCCTCCATCGTAAGCGGCTTCGCCTTTAATACGCATTACAAACGGCCCCGGCGCAGCCCCCACCGCCACGGGTTTTCCATCGCGTTTGCGCCACGTCCAGACGCGCTGTAAAAAGCGCGGGCCTAAGCGCTCCAATACCGGCTCTTTACCTTCTAGCTTGTCTGGCACACCCAGTGTGCCGATTCCCTGCACATTGGCGAGGCCTACCGTCATATCGTGCGGGCAAAAATAGAGATAAACCTTGCCACGGTTATCCCGCTCAAAAAACACTTGATCGAGTACATGGGCATCGCCGTTTACACTGGCACGTTTCCCTTGGGTGGGCGACCATGCGTCCCCAGCGCGGCCTAGCGAGCTATCGGTGTCTTTAAGCTCCTGCAAGGGCGGCAAGGGGTGGGGATTTTTGGTAATCAGTCCCACCAGCTTCACCAGTGTTTCAATACGGGCTTTGGTGGTTTCTTGTTCATCACCTGTCTGCGTGGCGCGATCTAGCCAAGGCTCATGCAGGCCGTAAGGCGGGTGACACATAATCAGGCAATCAGCAGAGCGCTTCCCTGCCTCTTTTAAAAACGCCTGCGCAGCAAGTGCCACAAGGCAGCCTTGGCTATGGCCCACCAACGTCACCGTTTCATTGGGGTCAACCGCGCGAATTTGGGTGATCAGCGCCGCCAGTCGTTTTGCTGCCAGTGCCATATAGTGCCGATCTGGTGCACGAGTAACGATATGGATTTTGTCAGCAATCAGATTATTGGTTAACCAAACTAAAAAGCCCCCCTTAAACGCGCCATAAAACATTTCAGGAATATTGCTGGTGGCATTGGAAAACATCCCGCCGCCCCTGGCATTTTGCTTATCTAAGCGATTACCAAATTTGTCTACAACTTGTTCGTTGATTTTCTCTTTAGCCAGCTCTTTATCTGTTGCCTTGTAGCCCCAATGAAAATGAATCACAGGGCTATTGGTTTTATCGCTTTTTATGCGCCGGTAGTAAATCGCATCAGGATCTTCAACGGCTTTATCATCGTCTTTAGGTATCCGAAAATCATTAGGGAATAGATCAGGCCGATCCAGTCTTTCATTGAGCCCAGCACAGAGGCCAATGTCCTGAGCGGAATAACTCACACCCACATCATTTACGCCATGCACCAAAATCACCACGCCGGGCATATTACGCCGCGTTTGAACCGGGTGATTTTTATAGCGATTGGGCATCAGTAAGGCAGAGCTGCTGCCTATGGATGGCACTTCTGGAGATTCTGTCGTCATGTTGTTAGTCTTTCTTAGGCAGTATGCGGATTTGGGCAACCTGCATGCTGGTTTCTTCCAGCAATTGAGTTTTTCCCTCTGCATCAGAAACACCCTTGAGCTTACTACCATCCTTCAGAGTAATTTCATAATCGCGTAGGGCGGCTATTTGCGGTTTGCTTGGATCACTGCTTGGGTAATGCAATTGAAATTTTTGATCCGCTTTACCAGATTGAAATACAGGCAAATTAATACTTTCAGTAGCAGGGCCGCTCATGGACTTACTGGCCGCTTTAATATTGACGGCCCCTTTGGTGCCCAGCGTAATGCCATCGCCCACTTTAATAAATGAGCCATCTTCTGCAATCAGGTTTACTTTTTTCGCCATAAGGTAAATTTCGTCGACTGCGATCATGCGAATATTTTTTTCTGCTTGGGCCATAAAATCATTAGCCTGAGCTTGAATAAGAAACTGCCCTTGATGAGCAATCATGCGAAAATCCCCAGACTGGGCAAACTGGCTAATACCCTGGCCTGCGTTTAGACTAAAGCGCTCTCCCGAAGTCCACTGCAGGTGTTTTTTTGCGGCCACATCCATATTCAATCCCGCATAAGCAAGGATTGTTTGCGGGGTGGTGAAGCTTAGCCCCGCCTGCGCTGTAAAGCTCATGACCGGCTTGCCGCCGCCCTGAGCTTTTGGGTCCGCATTACTGCCTTTTTCCCAGTTTTTAATGCTATCAATTAACTCTGTTTGTGCCGCCTGATCCAGAGTCAAGGCCTGATTAGTACTGGCATAGTCGCCAAACGCCTTGAATAACTCGGCACACTGATCCAGTAATTCAATCATTTCGGTCCGGGCTAATTGATTACCACTGGCTTGTAATTTGCCATAAGTCGTCAGCAATAAACCTTGGGCAGCACGAATACTGATGCTGGCATCAGAGCGCAACTCTGCCCCCTCGCCTCGGGCAGTGGCTTTACCATTGTTTCGTGGATGAGTCAGAAAGCCCATGTTTAATTGAGTTTTAGCGTGCTCACTCGATAGCTTGGTTCTTACTTCCCCCTTGCTATCATCAAATAACAGCTCGCCATATTGGCCACCATCGTGCTCTTTTGTCTTAATCCCAGAGAGCGTTTTATTGGCAGGCAGCGCACCCACCCCGCTAAATGTGGCCGGAGGATGACTCCCGTTGTGAACCACACCCGTGACAATGGGCCGGTCGATATCGTTGTCGAGGTAGCTGACTAAAACTTCTTGGCCGATACGCGGGATAAATTGATGACCCCAGCTTGCCCCCGCAGAAGGGTAGGCAACGCGAACCCAACAGGAGGATTTATCATCCAGATTTGCACCGAACTCAGGGTGTTCTGCGGCTCTTTGCCATGTGAATTGAATTTTTATACGGCCCAGCTCGTCGGTATGGACTTCTGCACCGGCAGGGCCGACCACGGTGGCGGTTTGTACCCCAAAGCTACTGGGCTTGCTGCTTTCGTCATAGCGTGGGGTGGGCCCCGGCGCTGGGCGCTAAAGTCTGCCTGATAAGGTGCATTTTCTGCTGCATCTGCTGGATTTGAACCCGCCAACAGGCCCGGTGCAAGCATCAGCAGTTGCTGGGTGAGATCGACGGGTAAATTATTATTGGCGGTAAATTTAAGCTCGGTGACTACGAACTCTCTTTTTTCAGCCTCGTCCCATTCGTGAGCGGGGTGGTCATCTAAACGAAACCATTGCCCAGCCTGCAAAGATCGCAAAGTGCCTAAGCCGCTAAAAGACTTTTTAGCCTGATCGTGCGATTGCTGGCGTAGTTGTGCGTAGTGACTAAGGTCTTCGGCATTGTTCGCGTAGTAGTGCGCGAGTGAGCCGTAATCTTCAAAACTGGACTGAATTTGCTGGCCGCCTTCACCCTGATCAACCGCGCTGTCATCAAAGCTTTGATTCGTCTTAACGGCTTTATAATCAAAGCTGGCTAAAGCTACGCTACTGCTTCTCAGCTGGCGCTGAGTAGTCCAATCGGTGAGTGCATCATCCTCTTCCGTAGAATCCGCCCTGTGGAACCTGACGTGTGAATCACTGGCCTCTGGAATGGCGTAAGCATCATCAAAAATCACCAGTTGTACTTGCGGTGAATCGCCCGCTAAATGAACAAAGCGCCAGGATAAGCCTTCACGCTGCATGATTCTGCATAGAAACGCATAATCAGATTCATTTTTCTGGGTGGTATAAGATTGGGGAGGGTAATTGCCGGACAGTTTGAAATCCAGCGTTTGTACTGAGGCAAAGACGGGGTTTTTGTCCTGATGCTCGGCCAGAACCTGTTTAATCAAATCTGGTACAGATAAATCCTGAAAAACGCGAGAAGTGCGCCGGTATCTAAGCAGGGCAAAGGGCGGCTCAACAGTGAGCTTGTATTTGGCAAAGCCACCATCAGAGCCTAATAATTGTGCCTGGGAAACCACCCCACAGCGCTCTATTACTCCCCCCGAGCATCGGTAATTGACAGCACAACCGGTAAGCCCAGTAAGGATTTAAGCTCTAAAGCGGTATCTGGCGATAAGCAGTCAATGTAATAAAGATAGGGCTGATTAATGCCTTCGGTGCCTGTGACCCGCTGGGGCAGCAGCTGATCTCCCCATACGGCACCATCGCCAATTTGTAATAAAATCAATCGCTGATCCTGATTAAAGGCAGCAGCGAAAGAAGCTAACAATTGATCGGGGCGCATGGGGCATTCCACAATTTTATCAATCGATCAGATTACCTGACAATTTGCTTGCATGTCCCAATAATTACAAACACCTGGACTTATTACCTATTTTGCATACTGTATTGGTAAGTATTTGTACCTAGTTTTTGTTTGGGCTAATCAAGTATTTTACAAAGTACAAATAAGCAGCTTGGGTACGCAATGATGTGCTGAGCTGCTTTTTTATTACATGATGAGGAGGGGGAAAGTAGGGTCTATGAAGGTGCTTTTGAGGCTAGTGATACGAGCATTTGCAAGCGCTCATGAGGGTTAGCTGGTCTGGTTTTTGGGTGCTAAAACAGGGTAAAGGCGAGGTGATGAGCTGTTATTTTAATAAGGGTATGGACTTAAGAAGATTGATTTCTGAATAGGGCTAGTGGAAGGCGCGAAGGGGATTATTGCTGTGTTGGAATGGCTTTGTATTGTGAGGCTTGAGAACAGAAGAGTGCCAGAGGATCGCCAGACAACAAAAAGCCCAGTCTAGTTGGCTGGGCTAAGTCTTTGATTTCTTGGTGGGCTGTGACAGATTCGAACTGTCGACCTACGGATTAAGAGTCCGCTGCTCTACCAGCTGAGCTAACAGCCCTGAATGTATATTTGAGTGAACTAGGAGTGGTGGGTCGTGCGGGATTCGAACCTGCGACAAACGGATTAAAAGTCCGCTGCTCTACCAACTGAGCTAACGACCCGCTCTCACTTCAGAGAGGACGCATTCTAATGGATTGAGTTTCTGTGTCAAGTCTTGGTGTGGAAATACTTGTATGAATCAGAGGGATAAACTGCTTACTTACTGATTTTATTAAAATTTTTTTAAAATATTTCTATATGAAATAATTAAGTTTTTTCTTTTTAATATTGGTTTTTTTTAGTCTGGCTATCTTACAAAAAATCGTAAATTTATGCAAAATCGTTAATGCTGCAAGTTTAGGAAACACGGTAAACTTAGGCTTTCTTGAATTGGACAATCGCCATGCGCTTGCTGCATACCATGCTCCGTGTGGGTAATCTTGAACTATCTATTCAGTTTTATATCGAAGTACTCGGTATGCGTTTACTGCGCCGTACAGATTTTGCTGAGGGTCGTTTTACTCTGGCATTTTTGGGGTATGAAGATGAAGCCAGTGGTACGGTGCTTGAGCTTACCCATAACTGGGATACCGAAAAATATGATCTCGGTAATGCTTACGGGCATATCGCGATTGAAACAGATGATATTTATGTTCGCTGTAATGATGTGCGTGTGAAAGGGGGCAAGGTTGTACGTGAGCCAGGCCCGATGAAGCATGGTAGTACCATCATTGCTTTTGTTGAAGATCCAGATGGTTACAAAATCGAATTTATCCAAAAATGAAAAAATATTTATTTTTAGCTTTGTGCCTGCTGCCCGGCCTTGTGCTGGCTGCAGATTTTGATGGTGCTACTTTAAGCTTGGCCTGGGCTTTACCTTTTGTAGGCATATTGCTTTCTATTGCGCTATTTCCTTTATTTGCCCCCCATTTCTGGCATAGCCATTTTGGTAAGGTAGCTGCTTTTTGGGCGGCGTGTTTCTTATTGCCATTTACGATGGTTTTTGGTGTGCCTACATCGCTGGGTGTGATTGCTCATGCAATGATTGACGAATATATCCCATTTATTTTGATACTTTTCGCGCTGTATACCATTTCGGGCGGAATTTTAGTTTGGGGTAATTTGCACGGCTCAGCAAAGCTGAACACGGGTATCTTGGCTCTGGGGACGGTATTGGCATCCATTATGGGGACAACGGGTGCAGCAATGCTTCTGATTCGCCCCTTAATTAAAGCCAATGACAACCGTAAACATAATGTGCATGTTGTGGTGTTTTTTATTTTTCTGGTGGCCAATATCGGAGGTGGTTTAACGCCTCTGGGTGACCCTCCTTTATTTCTTGGTTTTTTAAAAGGTGTGGATTTTTTCTGGACCTTTAGCCATATGTTGCCTTTGGTTGCATTTGCTGCGGCTTTATTACTGACAATGTTTTACTTTATTGATAGCTATTACTTCAAAAAAGAGGGCGTGTTAGATATTGATAAAACCCAAGATAAACCAATCAAAATTTACGGCAAGCTCAATTTCTTTTTAATTGCGGCCGTGGTGGCAGCAGTGGTGATGTCTGGTGTCTGGAAGCCCGGTATTAGCTGGCATATTGCAGGCACCGAGCTGGCTATCCAGGATTTAATGCGTGATTTGATTTTACTGGCATTAGCATTGATTTCTTTGAAATTTACTCCTAAGCCAGTGCGTGCAGGTAATGATTTTAACTGGGGCCCCATTTTAGAAGTGGCTAAATTATTTGCCGGTATCTTTATTGTAATGGCCCCGGCAATCGCCATTTTACGGGCCGGGGAGGCTGGGCATTTGGCCTCACTGGTAAATACTGTGAGCGATGCCAGTGGTGGCCCAATTGATTATATGTATTTCTGGATGACGGGCTTGCTATCAGCATTTCTGGATAATGCTCCGACTTATCTCGTGTTCTTTAATCTGGCTCATGGCGATGCAGTACATTTAATGGGCCCAATGGCTTCTACCCTGCTGGCTATTTCTGCAGGCTCGGTGTTTATGGGGGCATTAAGTTATATTGGTAATGCACCTAATTTTATGGTGAAAGCCGTTGCAGAAGACCGTGGGATTAAAATGCCGAGTTTCTTTGGCTATATGGCATGGTCTTGTGCTATTTTATTACCATTGTTTGTTTTAATGACTTTTGTTTTTTTTAGTCATTCGCTTTAGAGTAAAAGCCCCATTGTAGTCAGTGGGGCTTTTTAGTGAGTAATTATAAAATATTAATGCGTCTGCTTAGTTTATTGCTTTAAAGTTTGCTTTAGTTCGGCATCCATTCGGATAAGTTCTTGCGTTGTTTTTTTCCGCTGCTGGCTGCGCTGTTCGGCCAATTGTATTTTCTGCCTAATCATATCAATTGTTTTATCCTGCACATGTTGCAATGTATTAATATCCACCGCCTGCCTTTGCAGTGCTGTTTCTGCAGCAATTACATTGTCATGAATTTGGTCTGCAGCCCTTTTCATTGAAGACTGAATCTGGTCTTTAACGCGATTACTAATTTCTAAATTAGCTTTTTGCCTCAGACTGAGTAAACCCATACTGATATCGGTTCCCCAGGCCGGAATGGCATTTTCCAGCAGGGAGCGAAAATCATCGGTGATGCCGCGATTTGCGTCTTCCAGGCCTTTGATTTGAAATGCGCGCAATTTTGCCTGATGGATTTGTAGCTCAATTGTTTCGGCCCGGCGGGTTAAGCGATCGACCCGTTGCCTTTGTCCGGCAATTTGCATCGGATCGTTGGGGTCAAGGGCGGCCAGTTTTTGTTGCTCTTCGGCCAGCACAATGCCGATGGCAGGCAGGATTTGTTCCAGCGTGCGCATATCTGCCAGATTGGCTGCATAAGCGTTGCCAAGCCACTGGTTATCGGTTTCCATGACTCGCAGGCGATTGCGCATATCATTACAAATTTTATCGATTTGCCCTTTGGCGCTATCAAAAGCTTGTACCACATCGACTTTGGCTATATTTAAAGTGCGTTTCAGACGATTAACCAGCCCGTTTAAGCCGCTGGGCTCTCCCAGCTGATCGTAGTGTACGGTGGTCATCAGCTTGAGTACATCATTCATGCCACGGCCAAATTCTCCGGTATCACTGGCGCGTGTTTTGGCTAATAACTGATCGGATAACTGAACCAATTGCTGTGTCTGCCGGTTGCCGATTTCTTCGAGCTGTTCGCTGCCAAGCTGGCGAATCTGCGCAACTAAGGCAGGGTCTGCCGTGGCCGGTTGTAAGGTTGTCACTTCAGATGGCTGGATAATGTTTAGCGAAGGGTTAACGGTCTGGGTAAGGTCGATGGAGAGAGGGCTTGGGGCGGACGATGGGCTGCCAAATAAATCTTTATATTGCGACATGGTGATCCTCAGAGTTTTTGCTGAATATCGACAACTAGCAGCGAGAGAAAGTGGGTGTGCCAGTTTTCAATGTCTAGGAGTTGCTCGTCTAGCTGCGCGGTGAGTTGCCTGGTTGATGCCGCCTGCAGGGCCAGAATTTGCGCTTGGGTGAGGATACGATTAAGTAGCTGATCCTGTGGATCTAATACGAGCAGAGCATCTGCTTTTAAAACACCAGCCAGCCGGTCCAGGTAATCGGTTTGGCGTAGTAATTCATCTATATCGTTTTGTAAAAATAAATCCGGTTTTAATTCTTGGCGCATAAATAATTGCAATTGATCAATTAAGGCATGGGCCTGTGGCTTATCAATTGTTGTTTTTCTAAATAAAATATTGCGTTTGGGATTTATTGCTACCTGTAAAACATCGGCCTGTCGTTTGGCCTCTGTAAACATATTGTTTAATAGATTTTCACGGCTTTTAACTGATTGGGTGAGATCGATAACGTGGTGCATTAATTGTTTGCTGGCCTGAATCAATTCTGCATAGCGCAGATTAACACCTTCAGTGCTTGCGATTATTTTAGGCGTTGCTGAGGTGTCTGGTGCAGCCTCTTTGGCTAAGGGGGCGGCGCTTGCCTGATTGGCAAATAAATCAGCAAATGCTTCGGAAACGGGGGCGGCCTGGGGAACCACAGCTTGCTCCCCAAACAGATCGCGTAAATTGGGCGAAGGCGCGCCAAATAAATCGCGATACTCTGGCATCATCAGCCCTGATAACCAAATAACTGAAAGAAATCAGGTAATTCTTTACCCGGATAGCCCTGGCTTACGTTTTCTACGGTCCAGACCTGATCTTTTTTACGGATACTTGCAAATAAGCAGCCGGTCGAGCCCGCGTCCAGCGCTGCAAGCCTGGCTTCGGCTAATAATTCATTGGTTTGATTATTGAAGATCTGCATTTTTGCATCAGCAACTTCGGCAAAGCTTTGTCCGCGCTCGATAGCTTTATCAATGGTGCCAACAATAGCGATTAAATCACAACTGGCGGGCAGGGCATTAAAGTGAATCAGAATGACTTCATCCGGGCCATTTCCGTCTCCGGTACGATCATCCCCTGCCAAGTGCTCCATAGATGGAGTTTTTTGCTGGCCCCAATAGCAAATATGATCAACTTCGGTGATTTTTCCCATTGGGCCACCACCTGTGCTGCTTAAAGGGAAGCAACTTGCATCTAAGTCATAGCTGCCTTTGCTTGAATTTTTTGGTGGTGACCAGGAAAGCTCAAGGCGGACTGCTTGTAATGGAGTACTGTTTTTGGTGAGCGGTAAGCTACCGCCTTTAGTCATGGGGAGCTTCTTTTATCCTTACCAGGTTTTATTTAATGGTGAGTCGGCAGTTTTATCGCAGCGTTTTGCCTAGTTTTTGTATTCGGCAGGTAATTGCTCAAGCCAGCGTTTAAATTCAGTATCAAAAATACGATCATAGAGCTGGTCTGTTGAAAGGCTGGCTAATTCAGTGAGGCGATGAAATGTGCAGCCTTCAACTTCTGCCGCAGCTTTCTGCATTAAATTAAACTTTACCTTTTTATCCGAGTTTGCACCAATCAATACAACAAAAGTGCCAATTTTGGCCAGCTCATTTAATTGGGAAATAAAGTGGGGTGCCGAGCCCATATCTTCGCCATCTGAAACAAATAATACTAGAAATGCTTCTTTTTTCTCTGCTGTTTTTTTCTTGCCAAAGCTAAACAGACCTTTGAGCATGCCACCAAGAGTCTGCTCCATGGCTTTACTTTTTAATAGTGCCTCGAGTGCTTTTGCATAATCGGTAGAGCCCCATAAAATGGGTTTGGCCCGATTTAAAAAATCAGTACGTATATCGGTTTCGGTATCAACAGAATAGTCACCGGTATCTAGTGCTCTATCTGAAAAACCAATAATCTGAATATTACGGTCCGGGTCAATGACACCGGCTATTGCAAGTGCGGCTGTAAAAAACGGATCAACAATATAGCCTCCACTGGGGAGTTTTTTTGTAAATTCATCTTTAAATGAACCGCTTACATCTGCAAATAGTTTCATATTTATTTTAAAGCCTGGCGGCGCATTCTGTTTTTGTAAGACTAAACGAACTTTGTCTTGCTCTTTTGCCATTGGTAAACTCATACATTGCTCCGGTAGCAGAATGTAAATATGGAGGGGGGAGTGCAGCTGTAATTTAAATTTTGTATAAGGGATGATTGGTTTGTGGGCAGCTGCATCTGTTTAAGGGGCTGCGCTGACATGCGAGTGCTTGGGGAGGTCATTACTTCATACTTACATGGTGGGTGTAAGTTACTGGAGAAGTAAACAAAGAGCAAGTAAGGTATGTAGCTGGTAGGGTGGCAGCTCTGATTTGTTTTCATCGTTATAAAAGACAGGGAGTTTTTTATAAAATTTATTGATTTTAGATAAAAATTCAAAGCTATTTAATTGCTGTAAATAATGATAAATAGTATATTTTGAATTGTTTTAAGGCAATTTATAACCATTTGTTTATGATATAAAACTGTTATTTTTTATAGTGGCTTTAATGTATATTGTTTTACAGGCAACACCATGCGGATAATTACTTATTTGGATTTGGTATTATTTGTTATTCTGCATCTGGATGGAACAGACGCTGCTTACAGCTAGTCCTTTGTGAGTAAGGTAAAAAGCTTATTGTGCTCAACTCCTGATGGGTTTGATTTTTGTCATGCAGCCTTAAATAGTAATCATGTACAGTAAGCCCGAACAGATGAACTCTTAATGATTTACTGATTAGCAACTCTCAACGAGGTGTTCCGTGACTCAACAGCTATCTCTTGCACAAATCGACAAAATGCACGCTTACTGGCGTGCGGCTAACTATCTTTCTGTTGGTCAAATTTATTTGCTGGGTAATCCGCTTCTTCGTGAACCGCTTAAGTTTGCACATATTAAGCCACGTCTGTTAGGCCACTGGGGTACAACACCCGGCCTGAATTTTATTTACGTTCATGCCAATCGCGTTATTAAACAACGTAAAAGCCCGATGATTTATATCACCGGTCCTGGTCATGGCGGCCCGGGTCTGGTGGCAAATACTTATCTGGAAGGCAGCTACGAAGAATTCTATCCACATATCGACCGCACTACCGCCGGTATGCAACGTCTGTTTAAGCAATTTTCTTTCCCGCGCGGCATCCCTTCGCACGTAGCGCCGGAAACCCCGGGTTCGATGCACGAAGGTGGCGAGCTGGGTTATTCGCTTTCACACGCTTTTGGTGCTGCATTTGATAATCCAGATCAAACGGTAATCGCAGTTGTGGGGGATGGTGAAGCTGAAACCGGCCCGTTAGCTGCATCCTGGCACTCCAATAAATACCTGCACCCGGTGAATGACGGTTTTGTTCTGCCTATCTTGCATCTGAATGGTTACAAGATTGCCAATCCAACGCTGTTGTCCCGTATCAGTCATGAAGAAATCAGCAAAATGTTTGAAGGCTTTGGTTACAAGCCTCACTTTGTTGAACTGAAGACCGAAACATTCAATGAAAAAGACGAGTCATTTACCGAGATCCACCAGAAAATGGCTTCGACCATGGATCTGTGTATGGCTGAGCTGGATGCGATTCGTGCTAAGGCTCAGGCTGAAATGGATGCCGGCCAGCCGATTACCCGTCCGCGTTACCCAATGATTGTGATGCGTACGCCTAAGGGCTGGACTGGCCCGAAAGAAATTAAAGGCAAGAAAGTTGAAGATTACTGGCGCAGCCATCAAGTGCCGTTTTCTGATATCGATGAAGAAAACGTTCACAATCTAGAAAACTGGATGAAGAGCTATCGTCCGGAAGAGTTATTCAATACCGATGGATCGTTCAAGCCTGAGCTGGCCGAATTAGCACCGGAAGGCGCGTTGCGCATGGGTTCTAACCCGGTTGTGCATGGACAGGAATCTAAAGACCTGCGTATGCCGGATTTCCGTAAATACGCGGTTACTTTTGATAAGCCAGGTACTGTGAACGTTGAAGCCACCCGCGTGATGGGTAAGTTCCTGCGCGATGTGATGGATGAGAACGAAGAGCAAAAGAATTTCCGTATCTTCGGGCCGGATGAAACCGCATCCAACCGCTGGAACGATGTTTTCGATGTATCGGGCAAAACTTGGTTTGCTGATTACCTTGAAGCGGATAAAACCAACGATTTTCTGGCGCAAGATGGTCGCGTGATGGAAATTCTGTCCGAGCATACCTGCCAGGGCTGGCTGGAAGCATACAACCTGACCGGTCGTCATGGCTTCTTTAGCTGCTACGAAGCGTTTATCCACGTGATTGATTCGATGTTTAACCAGCATGCAAAATGGCTGAAAACAACACGCACCATCAACTGGCGTAAACCGTTGCCATCGCTGAACTACCTGCTTACATCGCACGTATGGCGTCAGGATCACAACGGTTTCAGTCATCAGGATCCGGGTTTCCTTGATCATGTGATCAACAAACGTGCAGAAGTGATCCGCGTTTACCTGCCAGCAGATGCCAACACCCTGCTCAGCGTAACTGATCATGTATTACGTAGCCGTCACTATGTAAACGTAGTGGTTGCCGGTAAGCAGCCAGCACTGCAATACCTGACCATGGATCAAGCGATCACCCATTGTACTAAGGGTCTGGGTATCTGGGACTGGGCGTCTAATGATCAAGATGGTGAGCCGGATGTCGTGATGGCTTGCGCGGGTGAAGTGCCGACCATGGAAGCTTTGGCTGCAACTGATCTGCTGCGCCAGCATTTCCCTGATCTGAAAATCCGCTTTGTAAACGTGTGTGATCTGATGACCTTGCAGCCGGAAAAAGAGCACTCACATGGCTTATCCGATCGCGAGTTTGATGCGCTGTTTACTACAGATAAACCGGTGATGTTTGCTTTCCACGGCTACCCATGGCTGATCCACCGCCTGACTTACCGTCGCAATGGCCACAGCAACATCCATGCGCGCGGTTATATCGAAGAAGGCTCGACCTCTACTCCGTTTGATATGGTGGTAGTGAACAAGCTGGATCGCTTTAACTTGGCCATCGACGTAATTGATCGTGTACCTGTCTTGCAAAAAATTGGCGCGCATGTTCGCCAAAAACTGTCAGACAAACTGGTAGAACACGGCCAATATATCGCAGAACATGGTGACGATATGCCAGAAGTTAAAAACTGGAAGTGGCCTTATTAATTAGCCATATTTAGCTGATTAAAACCCACAAAAACCGCTTTCCTGATGGGGGAGCGGTTTTTTTTGTGGGAAAGGCAGGGTGTAAGAGGTTTTGCCCTCACAGAGGGGACAAAACTGCTACTGATTTATTGTTTTAAATTGAGTGAATAAAAGCCTGAGTATTCTCTATTGATTCCCCGGCATTTTTTAATGCACATGCAACAAATTGGGCTTGTGGCCTTACAATGGGGGAGAATAAGTAAGGGAGAGAGTTGTGAGTGATTTTGAGCGTTTACCCGATTTGGTTGCTTTGGCCCGCCGTGTAGCGGCTGACGAAATTATGCCGCGTTTTCAGCAGGTGGCATTCAGTCGTAAACATGATGGCAGCCTCTTTACCGAGGCCGATATAGCATCGCAAGCAGCATTACAGCGTGAGCTCCCTAAAATTGTAAACTGCCCGGTGCTTGGCGAAGAAATGAATGTGGCAGAGCAAAAAGCGCTGTGGGTAAATCACGAAGATGGTTTGTGGATTGTTGATCCGATTGATGGCACAACTAATTTTGTGCATGGTTTGCCGCATTTCTCTGTATCAATCGCTTTATTTCGCCAGGGGCGGCCCGTGCTGGGAGTGGTTTATGTACCGGCTTTGGATGAGTGTTTTTCGGCAGCTGCAGGTTATGGCGCCTGGATGAACGGGCAGTCTTTGCCACTACGCCTGGATATACCCAAGTCTTTGTGTGAGGCGGTGGCGGCAGTGGAGCCTAAGTATTTGGGCGGGAGATTACCAGCCCGGGTGGTGAGCGTAGCACCGTTTAGCAGCCTGCGTAATTATGGATCATCAACCATAGACTGGTGCTGGCTGGCAGCAGGGCGCACTGATTTAATGCTGCATGGCTCGCAAAAGCTATGGGATTACGCGGCAGGGGTATTGATTTTGCTGGAATCCGGCGGGCAAATTGCCAGCATTCATCATGATAATTATTGGCAGGATAATATCTGGCAAAGATCAGTGGTAGCCGCGCGTTGCCCATCCTTATTTAAGCCTTGGTTGGAATGGGTAAAAAATAATCGTTAACACAAATTGTTTTCGCATCAGGCTTGCGTCATTTATATTTGTTTGTACATTGTAACCTTATTTTAAATAAACGCACTGATTTATGAAAAAAAAACAATATTAAATTTTAATAATTAATAGTCTGGTTGTTTGCCAAAGATAAATTGATAGGAAATTTAGGGAGCATCTACACAAATATATTTTTCGCAAATTGGGTGCCTGTAAGTTGTTGATTTTTTTATAACGGATGTTATGTATTAATTAAAATATATTTGAGGCGTAATATTTTATATTTATCTGGAAATTATTAGAAAATACAGATGGAATATCTGGGTGATATTTGTATAGATTATATCATTCAAACGATCTATTTTTTATGAAGAATAGCAAATGCTTATGTTTTGTAGGAATTTACCAAACACCATAAATTTACAATGTTATCTTACTGTTTGGTTCCCAATTTGGATATGGCTGATTAGCAGCTCGGATTTTGCAATAAATAAAATAGAATTCTATTATAGCCCAATTGATTTGCTTGCATTAAAATCTGGGCGTTAATGAGTCACTGCATTTCGGATATTAAAAATTTAGCTTTGCAAAGTCTGTGTTTTTTTGATTTCTCTCAAATAAGATACTAAATATAGTTGCTTACAATGTGGTTTTTAATTAATGCTTAAATAAAGCTGATTTTTCTTTAATTAAAGGTGAAAAATGATTATTTTTCACCTTGCAAAATAAAGCGATTTTTGTTTTTATGGTAAATGGCGTGCTTTTCTTACGCTCAATATTTTGCTAAACATTCATGTTGCTTTTAAATATGTCGAAGTATAAGTGAAACGCCTGATTTCTTCAGGTGTTGCCTGGCCTATATTGCAGGCTGAGTGAAAATCCGTAAAAAACAAGTCGCAGCGTACGCTGATTATAAAGCGGTATGTGAACCTCGGGAGACAAAGATGTTTGAAGTTGGACGCAGCCTAATAGGTATCGCTGTTTTATTATCGATTGCTTTTGCAATCTCAATGAACCGCAAAGCAATTAAACCACGCATTATTATTGCAGCATTATTAACACAGATTTCTATTGGTGCAATTGTATTGTTTATCCCATTGGGTAAAGATATTTTACTGAATGTGGCCAATGCAGTGAATCATGTGCTGGAATACGGTAATCACGGTATCTCATTTTTATTCGGCGGTTTAGTCGATAAAAAAATGTTTGAGGTATTTGGCAACGGCGGATTTGTGTTTGCATTCCGTGTGTTACCGATGATTATTTTTATGACATCGTTTATTTCAGTGCTCTACTATCTTGGTGTAATGCGCTGGATTGTGACGATTTTAGGGACCATCTTCCAAAAGCTGCTTGGTGTGAGCAAGCTGGAGTCATTCTCTGCTGTAACGACTATTTTTCTGGGGCAAAGCGAAATGCCTGCGGTGGTTAAACCGTTTATGAAAAGTATGAGTGGCCCCGAGCTGTTTGCGGTGATGTCCAGCGGTATGGCTGCGATTGCCGGCTCGGTATTGGCGGGTTACGCAGGCCTTGGCGTGCGTATGGAATACCTGATTGCTGCTTCATTTATGGCAATTCCGGGTGGTTTGCTATTTGCCAAAATTATTTGCCCAAGCACCGAAGAGAGTACGGTAGAAATTAAAGACCTGACTTTTGATGAAGAGCGCCCTGCAAATATGATTGAGGCGGGCGCTGCCGGCGCTGCGGTAGGTTTGAAAATTGCACTGAATGTGGGTGCAATGTTGTTGGCGTTTATTGGCTTGATTGCCTTGTTAAATGGCATGGTGGCAGGTGTGTCAGGTTTATTTGGTCATCCTGAATACAATCTGGAAATGATTCTGGGATGGCTGTTCTCGCCGCTGGCTTATTTGATTGGTGTGCCTTGGGAACATGCAACGCTGGCTGGTAATTTCCTTGGCCAGAAAATGATTCTGAATGAGTTTGTGGCCTTTGTAGGCTTGGCTCCTTATCTTAAAGATGCGGCGGATGTTTCGGCGGCCGGTTTGCAGGTCCTGGATGCTAAAACACTGGCTATTTTGTCTTTTGCTTTGTGTGGCTTTGCCAATTTCTCATCAATTGCCATTCTGGCAGGTGGTTTTGGGTCGGTTGCACCAGAGCGCCGCTCCGAAGTAAGCCGTTATGGCCTGCGTGTGGTGGCTGCAGCAACGCTGTCTAATTTGATGAGCGCAACGATTGCAGGCTTGTTTATTAGCATGGCTTAAAACTTTAGAGCAGGCTCTGCTGATTTGTTTCCTTGTGAAATATAGGTCAGCAGAGTTTGCTGGGAGTGTTGGGTTAGCTGGTTTGCTGACGATATTTACCCACAAATCAGCTAACTCAACATGCTCAGATCATGCTTCATTGATGAGGCGGGCTATTCGAATACTTTTTAAGAGGAACATCATGGCGACTCAAAATCAGCTCTGTGCCGCAGCCCTGCGTGGTTTGCATTTAATGGATTTAACCGCGCTGAACGATAGCGATACTGTAGCATCGATTGAAGCTTTAGCTGCATCAGCTAAAACTCCGGTTGGCAATCCCGCAGCGCTCTGTGTTTACGCGCAATTTGTACCAACAGCAAAAGCCGCGCTGGCGGCGTGCGACTTGAATATTCCTGTAGCTACTGTGACCAATTTCCCAAGTGGCGAGCCAACACCGGATGAAGCTGCGGCTGAAACTGCTGCCGCTATCGCTAATGGTGCAGATGAAGTGGATGTCGTGTTTCCATGGCGTGCGCTGATGGCGGGGGATGAGCAGGTTGGCTTTGATGTGGTAGCTCAAAGCCGCGCTGCGGTAGGTGACAAAATTCTGAAAGTTATTATCGAAAGCGGCGAGCTAAAAACACCTGCTCTGATTCGTAAAGCCAGTGAAATTTCAATTGCTGCAGGCGCGCACTTTATTAAAACCTCCACCGGTAAAGTGCCGGTGAATGCCACCTTGGAAGCCGCTGAAATTATGATTCAGGCGATTAAAGACAGCGGCAAAGCCGTGGGCTTTAAAGCTGCAGGCGGCGTGCGTACTGCACAGGATGCGCTGGAATATTTGGCGATTGCCGATCGCATTATGGGGCCGGACTGGGCACAAGCTGCGACTTTCCGTTTTGGAGCGTCCAGCCTGATGGCTAGCTTGCTAACCACTTTGGGCCACGACGCAGGCGCAACAGCTAAATCTGCGTATTGATTGCCTGATTGAATGTGGCGGGTTTTTCCCACCCTACAGAATGTGAGTTGTTTCAAAGAGGTTTATATGTTTCTGCCCCAGGAAATCATCCGTAAAAAGCGCAATGGTGATGTTTTAAGCGGCGATGAAATTCGTTTTTTTGTGTCTGGCATTAGTGATCAGAGCATTTCTGAAGGGCAAATCGCGGCACTTGCGATGGCCGTTTACTTTAAAGGCATGGAGCTGGATGAGCGCGTGGCGCTGACTTTGGCGATGCGGGATTCCGGGCAGGTATTGGATTGGCGCGGTCTGGATTTATCCGGGCCGGTGCTGGATAAACATTCAACGGGCGGCGTGGGTGATTTGGTTTCCCTGCTGCTTGGGCCAATGATTGCGGCTTGCGGTGGTTTTGTACCGATGATTTCCGGCCGTGGTTTGGGCCACACCGGCGGTACGCTGGATAAATTTGATGCTATTCCCGGCTACAACACCGAGCCAAGTACCGAGTTATTTCGCAAAACAGTACGTGAAGTGGGCGTGGCTATCATCGGCCAGACCGGGGATTTAGCTCCGGCTGATAAGCGCCTCTACGCAATTCGCGATGTGACCGCCACAGTGGAATCGGTGGCCATGATTACCGGCTCGATTCTGTCGAAAAAACTATCGGCAGGGCTGGATGCGCTGGTGATGGATGTCAAAGTAGGCAGCGGCGCATTTATGCCTAATCTGGCCGCATCGCGTGAGCTGGCAAGCAGCATTGTGGATGTGGGGAATGGCGCAGGCCTGCCCACCGCCGCACTGCTCACCGATATGAACGAGCCACTTGCCCCATGTGCGGGTAATGCCATCGAAGTGCGCTGTGCGCTGGATTATCTGAGTGGCAAACATCGCCCAGCGCGCTTGCATCAGGTGACGATGGCGCTTTGTAGCGAGATGCTGGTGCTGGGCAAGTTGGCAGCTAATGCGGCCGAGGCAGAAAGTAAACTCATGGCGGCCCTTAATAGCGGCCGGGCAGCAGAAATATTTGGCCGTATGATTGCCAGCCTTGGTGGGCCGGCTGATTTTATTGAAAAACCGGAACGATACCTGCCACAGGCAGCGCTACAAATTGCGGTGCCGGCTGCGCAAAATGGCTTTATTGTGGCGATAGATACCCGTGCTCTGGGGATGGCTGTAGTCAGCCTGGGTGGCGGCCGTCGTAAGCCGGGTGAGCTACTTGATTACGCGGTAGGAATTACACAAATTGCTGGCTTAGGCCAGGAAGTGAGAGCTGGCGAGCCATTGGCGATCGTGCATGCACAAAACGCACAGGCAGCAGCGCTGGCAGCGCAAGAAATACAGGCCGCATTTACTTATGGTTTAACTGCCGTTGCCAGTAACCCAATTATTTATTAATTATATTTTGGTCGGTAAACCCGTCCTGAGGAGTCAGCCGTGCGTGCTATTTTCCTGATTATGGATTCACTTGGTGTAGGCGCTGCGCCCGATGCAGACAAATTTGGTGATGTAGGCTCCAATACCCTTGGCCATATTGCAGAGCGTTGTTTTAATGGTGAAGCCGATATTGATCGCAGCGGCCCGTTGAAAATTCCGAACTTAGAAACGTTGGGAATGGGTTTGGCATGTGGCCTGGCTAGCGGTACGGTGCCAGCGGGTCTGTCTGCTACGATTACGCCGATTGCGGCCTATGGTGCGGCATTCGAGATTTCTTCGGGTAAAGACACGCCTTCGGGCCACTGGGAATTAGCAGGCGTGCCGGTCTTGTTTGACTGGGGTTATTTTACTAAAAAAACGGATACTTTCCCGCCAGAGCTGCTGGAAACGCTGGTGAAACGCGCGGGTCTGCCCGGCTATCTGGGTAACTGCCACGCTTCTGGCACCGATATCATTGCCAAGCTGGGTGATGAGCATCGTGCCACGGGCAAGCCGATTTTTTATACTTCGGCCGATTCGGTGTTCCAGATTGCTGCACACGAAGAAAGCTTTGGTCTGGAAAAACTCTATGAGCTTTGCCAGATCGCCCATGAAGAAATGCTGCCCTACAATATTTGCCGCGTAATTGCCCGCCCGTTTAGTGGAGAAACAGCCGCCACTTACGCCCGCACTGGCAATCGTCACGATTATGCGGTGGCCCCACCTGCCAAAACCGTGCTGGAAAAGCTGACCGATGCAGGCGGTACGGTCGTTTCTATCGGCAAAATCGCTGATATTTACGCTAATTGCGGCATCACTAAAGGCATCAAGGCCAGCGGTTTGACCGCGCTATGGGATGCTACGCTAAAAGCCACGATTGAGGCACCGGATAACAGCATTGTGATGACCAATTTTGTTGATTTTGATGAAAAATTTGGTCACCGCCGTGATGTTGCCGGTTACGCCCGGGGTTTGGAATTATTCGATAAGCGCCTGCCAGAAATGCTGGCCCTGCTTAAAGATGACGATATTTTGATTATCTCTGCCGATCATGGCTGCGACCCAAGCTGGCCAGGCACTGAGCACACGCGCGAACATGTGCCGGTATTGGTTTACGGTAAGTGCGTTCCGGCAGGCAGTATTGGTATTCGTGAATCTTTCGCCGATGTTGGGCAGAGCCTGGCTAACTGGTTCAATCTTTCTTCTTTCCCTGTCGGGAAAGCTTTTCTGGAGTAAGTCATGAAGCGTGAAGAACTCGATTCAAGAGAATTACTCGATCAGGCCCGCATCGCCAGAACGATGGCTTATGCGCCGTATTCGCGTTTTCTGGTTGGCGCGGCGCTGATTACCAAAGATGGCCGTGTGTTTCACGGCTGTAATGTAGAAAACGCTTCTTATGGCCTGTGCAATTGTGCAGAGCGTACCGTGCTGTTTAGTGCGGTGGCTAATGGCTATAAACCGGGTGATTTCTCTGCTATTGCCGTGGTTGGTGACACCGATGGCCCGATTGCGCCTTGCGGTGCCTGCCGCCAGGTCATGATAGAAATCGGCACACCGGCGCTGCCGGTGATTTTGGGCAATATGAAAGAAGATATGGAAGTCACTACGGCAGGCGCTCTATTGCCGGGTGCGTTCTATCTTGATCCAAACGATACACCTGCGCTGTAAATATCAAATACGTAGAGCGGGAGAAATCCGTTAAGTTTTGCGATGAAACAGCGGGGGTTTCACCCGCCCTACGATTACATCTCAAATTAAACTCAAACTATAAAACGCAGGATTTTTAAGAAGACGACGTGGTACGAGAAAATGATTGGTTTTCTCCGTGGCCCTCTGTGTTCTCTGTGTCCTCCGTGGTTCAAGGTTTGGGTTCGTTTTTTTTAAATTGAAGGACTCTCATGTCTAAATCTGAAGTTTTCCATTTAGGTCTCGCTAAAAGCGATTTAGCTGGTGCCACTCTTGCGATTGTTCCAGGGGACCCTGCTCGTGTGCAGCGTATTGCTGAAAAAATGGGCAATGCCAAGTTGCTGGCCAGCCATCGTGAATTCACTACCTATCTTGCCGAACTCGATGGCAAGCCGATTGTGATTTGCTCTACCGGCATCGGCGGCCCTTCTACTTCAATTGCGGTTGAAGAGCTGGCACAGCTGGGGATTAATACTTTCCTGCGCGTGGGTACAACCGGCGCAATTCAAGCGCATATCAATGTGGGTGACGTGCTGGTGACTACCGGCTCGGTGCGTCTGGACGGCGCAAGCCTGCACTTTGCACCGATGAGCTTCCCTGCTGTGGCTGATTTTGGCTGCACGACGGCATTGGTGAATGCGGCTAAAAAAGCAGGCAAACCACTGCATATCGGTGTAACGGCTTCATCAGATACTTTCTACCCGGGGCAGGAACGTTACGATACTTGCAGCGGCCGCGTGGTGAGTAGCATGCAGGGCTCGATGAAAGAATGGCAAGCGATGGGCGTGATGAATTACGAAATGGAATCAGCCACTTTGCTAACTATGTGTGCCACTCAGGGCTGGCGTGCAGGGATGGTGGCGGGTGTAATCGTAAACCGCACCCAGCAGGAAATTCCGGATGCAGAAGCGATGAAGCTAGCTGAGCATACTGCGGTAGATATCGTAATTGAGGCTGCACGTAATCTGCTGTAATTTTTCAGGCTCAGGTGTGCAAAAAAAACCAAACCTTGAACCATAGAGAGCACAGAGTTTCACGGAGAAAACCAAAATAAATAATCGGTTTAGCTCTTGTGGAGTATGGCTTTGAGTGATGCTAGGGTGTTATTTCTGGGTTGATTTTGTGCTTTATCCTTTGAAAAACAGGCCGTCTTTTGACGGCCTGTTTTTTTACGCGCCCAGAAATAAGTGATACGCAGGATTATTGCTTTCATCCCAGTGCATATAGCCCAGCTTTTTCACAAAGTCCTTGAATGCGGCATCGTCCTGTTCCGGCACCTGAATGCCAACCAGGATACGGCCGTAGTCTGCACCGTGATTGCGGTAGTGAAAGAGGCTGATATTCCACTTTCCATTCATTCCGTCCAGGAAGTTGAGCAAGGCACCGGGGCGCTCAGGAAACTCGAAACGCATCAGGCGCTCGTTGCAAACATTTGGCGCTTTGCCGCCAACTAAATGGCGGATATGCAGTTTGGCGAGTTCATTATCTGTCAGATCGACAGCGGCGATTTTTGCGCTGGCAAGATTTGCAATCAGATCAACCACTTCGCTGCGATTCTGGATCGATAGGCCGACAAACACATGGGCTTCGGTGGCGCAGGAATAGCGGTAGTTGAACTCGGTGATATTGCGCGCGCCAATTAGCTTGCAAAAAGTACGGAAAGAGCCTGGCTGCTCTGGAATAGTAACCGCCACAATTGCTTCGCGCTGCTCGCCCATCTCGGCCTGCTCGGCAATATAGCGCAGGCGGTCAAAATTCATATTTGCGCCTGATGCTATGGCGATCAGGGTGGCGTCTTGTTTGCCTTCACGTGTGGCCCAGGCTTTAAGGCCCGCAATGGCAAGTGCTCCGGCTGGCTCCAAAATGGAGCGATTGTCTTCGAATACATCTTTAATTGCTGCGCACATGGCGTCGGTATCAACCAGAATCACGTCATCTACAAAATCTGTACAAAGGCGGAAGGTTTCCTCGCCAACCTGTTTAACCGCTACGCCATCGGCAAAAATGCCCACTTGTGGCAGGGTAATGCGCTCGCCCAGTTTCAGGCTTAAATACATGGTGTTGGCATCGGTTGGCTCTACACCCATGATTTTAATTTCCGGACGCAGGCGCTTGATATACGCGGCCATCCCGGCAAGCAGGCCGCCGCCGCCGACAGGAATAAAAACCGCATCGATATGATCTGGATACTGGCGCAAGATTTCCATTGCCACGGTACCCTGCCCGGCAATCACATCAGGATCATCAAAGGGATGAATCAGCGTGGCACCGGTTTGCTCGGCTAAGTTAAGCGCGTGCTGATAGCAATCGGAGTAAGAGTCGCCAATTAAAACCACTTCGGCACCCCGGCGGGTAACAGCATCAACTTTAATATGCGGGGCCGTTGTTGGCATCACAATCGTAGCGCGGCATTTTAAGTGCTGGGCAGCCATTGCCACACCTTGCGCATGATTGCCTGCCGATGCAGCGACTACACCACGCTCCAGCTCGGCGTGGCTAAGTTTGGACATTTTGTTGTAAGCACCGCGAATTTTAAATGAGAATACGGGCTGCATGTCTTCGCGTTTAAACAGTACTTTATTACCAATGCGGCGCGACAGATTGGGGGCAAATTCGAGGGGGGATTCAATAGCCACATCGTAGACACGGGCTTTGATAATACTTTCCAGGTAATCTTTCGACATAGCAATATTAGGGACTGGTGAGAGGGAACGGATTATTCTACCGTTGAAAACGGTGAATTGGGGCTTTGAAAAAGCAGTAAATTGAAAATTAGGTTGATTTAATTTTGTCTGAGAAAAAGATATCGCTTAATTCTATCTTTCAATGCAGATACTTAGCGGCCGCTTTAGCTGAAAATGCTTCTAATTCTCTGGGTTTTTGTTGTATTAAAGCCGCTTCTGTAGAAGGCAGGGCTTTGTTATTCCCCTTCGCGCATGGTTTGGATTTCTTTATTCATCATCAGGTTTTCAAAAGCAATACCGGCATTGTGGCAAAATAATTCGATTAGCTCTTTATCCGTATTGGATAAGGCAACAGGGCCATCGATAATGAGCAAATTAACCGGGCCGCGCTCGGTGTGGAAAAAACCAACAAAGTGGTCGTTGGCATAAATACTTTGTTCGTTTTGTATGGCCTGTTTGATAGACGTATCAAAACGCAGTAGTTCATTCAGTTCCAAAGGTTTGCCGCAAAGCTGTTCATAGCCCCCGGTGGCATGAATAACCTGAATGGCCCCATTTTGAGAGAGGGCTGCTATACCGCTTTGTACTGAGATATAAAGGGCTTCCTGTTCAAAAAAGAGCAGAGATTGCAGTTGCTCCAGCACTCCTTGAGCAAATTGTTGAATAGATTGTTGTTTAAAGATACTGGCCGAGGCTTCGATGACTTTCATTAAGCCCCGGCGGCTGGCGGCAAGCATCTGGCGCTGGTACTCAAGCAGCATAATGTCTTTGTATGAGCGTAGGGTTCCCAGGATGGCAGTGTAAAGCTTGTCACGGGTCAGCTCGGTTTTGGCCTTGTAATCGTTAATATCGTAGTTTTCAATGATTCGCCGTTCGGGAACCATCCCGGGCTGACCGGTGCGCAAAATAATACGAATCTGATGATTGCCCAGCGTTTCCCGAATAGCATGGGCTACCTGCAGGCCGGAATCCTCCTGCTCCATAACTACATCGAGTAACACCAAGGCGATATCATGGCGGGTGCTGAGCAGTGCCAGGCTTTCTGCACCAGAGTAGCAGGATAAAATTTCCAGCTGTTTACCGAGGAATTTAATATTGGCAAGTGCCAGCCGGGTTACATGATGAATATCCGGCTCATCATCAACAATCAAGATGGTCCAGCAACCGGTGTTGTCTGTTTCACCTGGGCTGTCTTCTTCCAGCCAGTCATCATCCGCGCTATCTGCCATATTTCTCTCTGCGTAAGGCTTGTATATAGGCAGTGTAGAACTTATCTGCGGCTGTGAGAGTTATTTTGCGGAAGCTTATTAGTATTTAATTTTTGAATGTTAATAAGCCATGAAAAATGAAATATCCATTGATCAGACTTTAAATTTATTCTGTGCGTCACCATCTGTTTTTATATTTTGTTAAGGATTGATTATGAGCCATATGACGCCGCAGGAAATTGTTCACGAGCTGGATAAGCACATTGTTGGCCAGGCCGCTGCAAAGAAATCGGTAGCCATTGCGCTGCGTAATCGCTGGCGCAGACAGCAGGTAGCAGAGCCCTTGCGTAGCGAAATCACTCCGAAAAATATATTGATGATCGGGCCGACCGGTGTGGGTAAAACCGAAATTGCCCGTCGTCTGGCTAAATTGTCCGATGCACCCTTTATTAAAGTGGAGGCAACCAAGTTCACCGAGGTGGGCTATGTAGGTAAAGATGTAGACAGTATTGTTCGTGATCTGGTTGAGGTTGCAGTAAAACAGGTGCGGGATAAAGCCATTAGCCGTAACCGTAATCGCGCCAGTGATTCTGCTGAAGAGCGCATTCTGGATGTGCTTTTACCTCCCGGTGGCAGTGATGAATCGGACACGCGCCAGAAATTTCGCAAAATGCTGCGCGAGGGTAAATTTGATGATAAAGAAATTGAAATTGAAGTCGCAGCAGCTGTGCCAACCATGGAAGTGATGAGCCCTCCGGGCATGGAAGATTTTTCCAGCCAGATTCAGCAAATGTTTAAAGGCGCGTTTTCGGATAAAAAGAAATCGCAAAAGCTGAAAGTAGCAGAGGCGATGAAACTGCTTACTGAGGAAGAAGCAGCCAAGCTTGTGAATGAAGACGATGCAAAAACCGAAGCACTGCAGGCGGTTGAGCAAAATGGCATTGTGTTTATTGATGAGATTGATAAAGTGACCAGTCGTGCCGAGTCGGGCAGTGGTGAAGTTAGCCGCCAGGGGGTGCAGCGTGATTTGCTGCCGCTGGTAGAGGGCACAACGGTAACGACCAAATACGGCATGGTGAAAACAGACCATATTCTGTTTATTGCCAGCGGTGCTTTTCATTTAGCCAAGCCTTCGGATTTGATTCCCGAGCTGCAAGGGCGTTTTCCGATCCGGGTTGAGCTAAATTCGCTCACCGTTGATGATTTTGCCAGCATCCTGACCGGCACTGATGCCTGCCTTGTGAAGCAGTACCAGGCTTTGCTCGCCACAGAGGGCGTTGAGCTTGATTTCACCGATACGGGTGTAAAGCGTATGGCCGAAATTGCCTGGCAGGTGAATGAGAGCACCGAGAATATCGGTGCGCGCCGCTTGTATACCGTAATGGAGCGCTTGCTGGAAGAAATTTCCTTTGATGCCAAGAGCGGCAGGATTGTGGTGGATGCAGAGTTTGTAAGTAGCAAATTGGGTGGCATTGCTGCAGATGAAGATTTGGCGCGCTATGTGCTTTAGTTAAGTGCAATACAGTGTGCCAGTGTTTGTAGTCATCTGCTGCCGGATATACACATAATTTGCCAAAAATACAGGCAGAAAACCGTAAGGTTTTCTGCCTGTATTTTTGTAGATTGATAAAATCATTTGAAAAACAATAGCTTGTTTGTGTGGGGCAGGAGGTGGCTTGCTTACAATATGTTTTTGCACAAATACTGCTGGATAATGGCATTTGTGTGAACTACGCTGGTAGGCACCTTTCCTGCGAAGCCGGTTTTTCTAAAAGATTTATTGAAATTTGTGTCGCTCCCTGACTCATCATTAACCATTTTTTTGCGGTGTATCAAGGTGTACTTCTGGCTTTTACACACAGGCAGTATTGTGCTTTCAACTACTTTTTATAAATGTTATTTATCTTTTCATTTTTAGCCGCCAAGCGGTATCTGGCTTAGATCTTACGTTGTTTTTCCTTCTTTGTGACAGGCTGATTTTTTTGATTTAAATCTTCCAAATCATGGCTCAATTAATATCTTACCCACAAAGTTATCCACAGATTGCTTTATCTCTAGGTAGATGAATTTACATTAGAGAAAATGCCTTCTATTAGGGATATCCCCGTTTTGTATCTTGTACATACTTCCCTCTATTATCTTCGATACAACTACAGCTGATTACCTTTATTTGCCCGGTATTTTATTCAGGATGAGGCTAAAGCAAAGGTTTGGCTATTTGCCTGTCATTTAATTGAAAAACGCTTATTTTATATAGGCAGGCCGGCTTATCCATTACTTTAAAAAGTTTAGGCCTTTTCTTTTCCCAAGCTTCAAAATCACTTTGAAACAAGGATTTGCCAGATGCTTAAACTATCTAAACCTGCTCTTTTGGCCGCACTGGTCAGTTTGTCGCTGGCAGCTGGTGCCAGTGATATGAAGTCGGTGGCCGTAACGGCAATTGTGGATCACCCTGCACTGGATGCTGCACGCAAAGGGGTGGAGGATGAATTAAAAGCGGCGGGTTTTGAGCCGGGCAAGCAAATTAAATATCAATTTCAAAGTGCGCAGGGTAATACCGCAACTGCCGCTCAAATTGCGCGCAAATTTGTTGGCGATCAGCCTGATGTGATTGTGGCAATTGCTACGCCAAGTGCACAGGCTGTGGTGGCTGCAACGCGTACAATTCCGGTGGTGTTTACGGCGGTGACTGATCCGGTGGCGGCTAAGCTGGTGAAAAGCTGGAAGACAGGCAACGATAATGTAACCGGCGTATCCGATATGCTGCAGTTATCCCCTCAGATCGATTTAATTCTTAAAGTAAAACCCACTGCCAAGCGCATCGGCATGGTGTATAGCCCGGGTGAAGTAAATTCAACCATTGTGGCCAAAGAATTAAAAGCGGAGCTGGTTAAACGCGGTATGACGCTGGTGGAAGCGCCTGCAGCGCGCACGGTGGATATCTCGACAGCGGCTAAAAGCCTGGTTGGCAAGGTCGATGCGATTTACACCAATACTGATAATAACGTGGTGTCCAGCTACGAATCCTTAGTGGGCGTGGCACAACAGGCACAGATTCCTTTGGTTTCAGGTGATGCCAGCCTGGTAAAACGGGGGGCTGTGGCCGCGATGGGGATGAGCTATTACGACCTGGGCCGTCAGACCGGCAAGATGGTGGTGCGTATCCTGAAAGGTGAAAAAGCCGGCGATATCGCGCCTGAAGTGGGGGCTAAGCAAGAACTGATGGTCAATGCCGCTGCAGCCAAAAAACAAGGTGTAACGCTGTCTGCAGAGTTGCTAAAAGAAGCTAAAGAAGTGGTGAAGTAAGTTCTTCTGTATTAATCAAAAAGGGCCAGCTAAATGAGAACACCGAGATCACAGAGGAAGACAGGGTTTACTTTGTATTTCTCTGTGTGCTTCGTGTCTTCTGAGTTCTCTGTGTTTACAGACCTTTTGCGATCTTTTTAATGTTCCCCCTTGGAATACTTATGACTCCCATTGCCTTGATGGGCGCATTGGAAATTGGTTTGATCTTTGCGCTGGTGGCGCTTGGGGTGCTGATTTCTTTTCGCCTGCTCAATTTCCCAGATTTAACTGCAGATGGCAGCTTCCCCCTTGGTGGTGCGGTGGCGGCAACATTAATCACTGGCGGGCATGATCCTTGGCTTGCCTGTGCAATGGCGGTGCTGGCAGGGGCAGCTTCGGGCTGGCTGACAGCATGGTTGAATGTGCGGCTGAATATTTTGCAGCTTTTGGCCAGTATTTTGGTGATGATTGGTCTGTATTCAATTAATTTACGCATTATGGGCGCGCCTAATTTGCCGCTGATTGGCTCTTCTTCAATATTTACCCCTTTTATTGGTGAGCAGTTAGACAGAGGCTGGCAGGTGCAACCCGCGGTGCTGGCGGTGATTATTGTGCTGGTTAAGCTAGGCATGGATTTCTTTTTTGCTTCGCAAGCAGGGCTGGCGATGCGCGCTACCGGAGCCAATCCCCGTATGGCACGGGCTCAGGGGATTGCCACCAACAAGATGATTTTAGTGGGCATGGCGCTTTCTAACGCTCTCATTGCTTTTGCAGGTGCGCTCTATGTGCAAACGCAGGGCGGGGCAGATGTGTCGATGGGCGTAGGCACGATTGTGGTGGGCCTTGCTGCGGTGATTATTGGCGAGACACTCTTGCCATCGCGCAATCTGTGGGTGATTACGCTGGCAACGGTGCTGGGGGCTTTGCTTTATCGCCTGCTGATCGCACTGGCGCTTAATGCCGATTTTATTGGTTTAAAAGCGCAGGACTTAAACTTAATTACCGCCGTTCTGGTGGGATTTGCCCTGGTGCTGCCAAAGGTAAAAGCCAAGCTTTTTCGTAAGAAGGGGAAATGGTCATGATGGAAGTCCGTGATTTATATAAAACCTTTAACCCCGGTACGCCGATTGAAAATCTGGTTTTGCGTGGTTTATCACTCACCATCGAATCCGGCCAGTTTATGACCGTGATTGGCAGCAATGGCGCGGGCAAATCAACTTTTCTGAATGCGATTTCCGGTGATCTGCGAATGGATAGCGGCAGCATTCATATCGATGGACAGGATGTTACCCGGCTTTCTGCATGGCAGAGAGCGGGCATGGTGGCGCGGGTGTTTCAGGATCCGATGGCAGGCACCTGTGAAGGCTTGAGCATCGAAGAAAACATGGCCCTTGCCTGGCAACGCGGTAAAAAGCGCGGTTTTGGCCGGGCGGTTAAAAACGAGCAGCGGGCGATTTTCCGCGATAAGCTGGCTACCCTGGAGCTGGGTCTGGAAAACCGGTTAGGGGACAGGATGGATTTACTCTCTGGCGGGCAAAGGCAGGCGGTGAGCCTGTTGATGGCCTCCTTGCAGCCATCGCGTTTGCTGCTGCTGGATGAGCATACCGCCGCGCTGGATCCTAAAACCGCCGCTTTTGTGCTGCAGCTGACTGATCGGATCGTCAAAGAAAACAACTTGACCGCACTGATGGTGACGCACTCCATGCGCCAGGCGCTGGATCATGGCCATCGCACCGTTATGCTGCATCAGGGGCAGGTGGTGCTGGACGTGGAAGGGGATAAGCGCCACACCATGGAAGTGGGTGATTTGCTGGCGATGTTTGAAAAAAATCGCGGTGAAAAAATTGATGATGATGCTTTGTTATTAGGGTCTGTTGAGGTTTGATTCATAATTTCATTTCGTTAAGCCGGAAATCAAATATCAACAGACTTTAGTAGGCGGATATAGGTTTGCTTTGGAGATTCATATTCTTTTGAATGTTTAAGCTTCAGCCATTCTGATTATTCAGCATATTTTTTAATATGGCTTCTGCAGATAAACCAACCAAATAACACCCAAAGCAATAGGTTTTTGTTTTCTCAAACATGGTTTGCTCCGCTGCATAGGAGTTTGCAGCCAGAGCAAGTAAGGATATAGATGCAATAAGCATTGGGTGCAATGGTTTTTTTCCTGATCAGGGTTAATTACTTGGGCGGATGCGGATAGTTTTAACAATTGCTTCGTAAAGTGCCATTGCTTCTTGATTGCTCAGTGTGGATGGCAAGGTTTGACCTCCACCTGATTCGCCGGTTTTAATTTCCAGGTTAATTGAAGGCAATAATGGGTTTCCAATCTCACCTAAAGTTTCCCAGGTGAATATATGGGCAATACCTGTTTCATCATCAGAAGGCAGAGCAGTAAGTGCTTCTTCACCATTTAGACCATTAATATTGCGTTTTCCTTCTTTATTATATTTTAGTTTCTGCCCAATCTTTTTTATAATGCCTGATGCATGGATTCTTTCCAGTAAGGACTGCTCTTGCTTGAAATAAACATTGCTTTCTATACGTATTTTAACGTAGGGATGATTCTTTAAAACAAAATAAAGGCTTGCAGCTTCTACTTGCTGTGTTTTTCCATCATTAGCCACAAAGCCATTTTCAAAACAAAAACCTGGCTCTTTAGGTATTTCATTTTGGGGGCGGTAGCGGACTTGGTTAAGGTAGTCTTCAAACTCAGTGATTACAGATTTAATATATTGGGCACCATATGATCGATCTGATGTTGTAGCCGCATAGCCTTGATCCAAATACTTAAAAGTATCTATGCCATAAGCAGTGCTTCCATATCGGGTGGCCGAAGAAATTATCATTCTTTGCTGATCATTATTTTTAAATTGTGATTCTGATAAAATATAGTCTTTTTTATCTTTTTCATTTGTTAATTCAAATTCTTTCAAGGTGATTAATTTATTAATATCTGCCTTTGTTGTTTTTAATGTTTTAATTCCTGAGCTTGATAAATAACCATTTCCTTCATTTTTAAGTTCGGCTTCATTGGGTACATTAACCAAATAACGCCCAAAACAGTAGGTTTTTGTTTTCTCAAACATGGTTTGCTCCGCTGCATAGGAGTTTGCAGCCAGAGCAAGTAGGGATATAGATGCAATAAGCATTGGGTGCAATGGTTTTTTTCCTGATCAGGATTAATTGCTTGGGCGGATTCGGATAGTTTTAACAATTGCTTCGTAAAGTGCCATTGCTTCTTGATTGCTCAGTGTGGATGGCAAGGTTTGACCTCCACCTGATTCGCCGGTTTTAATTTCCAGGTTAATTGAAGGCAATAATGGGTTTCCAATCTCACCTAAAGTTTCCCAGGTGAATATATGGGCAATACCTGTTTCATCATCAGAAGGCAGAGCAGTAAGTGCTTCTTCACCATTTAGACCATTAATATTGCGTTTTCCTTCTTTATTATATTTTAGTTTCTGTCCAATCTTTTTTATAATGCCTGATGCATGGATTCTTTCCAGCAAAGACTGCTCTTGCTTGAAATAAACATTGCTTTCTATACGTATTTTAACGTAGGGGTGGTTTTTTAAAACAAAATAAAGGCTTGCAGCTTCTACTTGCTGTGTTTTTCCATCATTAGCCACAAAGCCATTTTCAAAACAAAAACCTGGCTCTTTAGGTATTTCATTTTGGGGGCGGTAGCGGACTTGGTTAAGATATTGTTCATAGCCATTTAATATGTCATTAATTCTAACATCGTCAAATGATCGATCTGATGTTATAAATGAATATCCGTTGGTGGTTCTTTTGTAGGTGTCTATACCAAATGCTTTGTCATTAAAAGCAAATCTTGATGAAACAATCATTCTTTGATTTTTATTTCCTGCAAAACGAGTTTCAACATATTTGTATGATCTAGTGTTCTTTTCATTTTTTAAAATACCCTCTTGCTCTTTTATTGTTTTTTCAAATAGTTCACTGCTCATTTTTTTTGATTTAATTTGTAACTCTTTATAACTATTCCCCTCTCCTGCTAATTCTGCTTCATTAGGCATATCAACTAAATAACGACCAAAACAATAGGTTTTTGTTCTTTCAAACATGGCTTGCTCCGCTGCATAAGTATTTGCTATTAATGCAAATAAGCTGGTAATAACGATGGTGGCTTTTTGTAATGATCGTTTTTTCATGGTGTGGCAGGCTCCGCAAGCTGAACCAACTTGGCGATACTGTATATTGTAGATTGCATTGCAAATCGATTTTTATAACTATTCTGATGATCAAAGCCTTTCATCTTGAAAACCATTTGCGGAGCAGGAATTAATTTTTCCAGAGCCGCGCCTGAGACTAAAGGCACTGTGCCATCGCCGCCCTGGTCTCTCTCATTTCTTAATTTAAAATGCAGGGTGTTTTTAGCATCAAGGGCTACATCTGCTTTACCTGTGGTATTGCGCCATTGGTCTTTTGCTGCAAGTAGCACAGATTCATTTTCAGTAGATATTTTGTTTTTGCTATCCCAGCTGATATTGCCGAATGTTAGAAACTTATTATCATCAATGCCATAGTATCCATATGTTTTAGGGTGAGCAGAAAGGCCTACTGTTTCGTGAAAATTAGCTGCTATGATCAATGCATCTTTATGTGCTTTGAGGGGCGTTTTACTCTTGGCTGATTTAATTGCCCCCGCTGGGTCAATTAACGATGGATCGACCATCCCCCACCAGCAATCGTCCGTGGTTTTGCTATAGATTTCTTCATAGGGATCTGATTCGGGCAGCTGCTTTATGATTCTTTCTTCACTGCCAGTTTTTTGAATTATTTTCAACCAGCCTTTCGGGTAGGCACTATTGGGTAGCAGCTCTAACGGGCCAGGAGCGCAAGAGAGGGCGGGGGTGATTTCGGTAGCGCTCCAGCCAATAATTACAGCGGCAGCAGCGCCTGCAATATCAAAAAAACCATCTACTTCAGTACCCGCCCTAAAACGCCGGTAAACCACGGGCGCACCGCCAACGGGCTGCACGCCGTGCACAACACCCAAAATTTTGCTGGGATCTTGCTGCGCAGCACTACGGGCAACAAAGCCGCCCATTGAATGGGTCAGCAATATGACTTTGCTGCACTCGAAGTACTGGCTGTCATTATAAAATTTAATAACTTCATTAATACGCTTGAGCAAATGCTCGCCAGATACCTTATTGCTTTGCAGCCAGTTATAGCCACATGCCCATACGGGGTAGTAATAATCGTCTAATTTATCTACTTCTGCAGGGCTAAGTGCAGGAGGGGTTTCACCCCATGCAGCAGCGGCTTTGGCAGCGGCTTTTTTATAATCCGGTTTGTCTGTAGAGGAGCTATCGGCTGCGCCAAGCTGGGTTAAAAGGCCAATTTCTTCCAGCAAATGATTACCATCTTCTTTGCTGCGGCCCGGCTTGCTATATTGCTCGTTCAGGCTGATTTCTAATTGCTGTAGTGTTTCATGATAGCTATCTGCGTGTAGCGCCCCCCAGCCCCGTTTTTTAGCTTCTTTTTCGGTGAGCATAAAAAAATTGCGGGGGATATTACATGGTCCATCCGGGTTGACCTCTGTTTTGTTCGGGTCAAATTGCAGTTGTCGTTTTGCGGGACTCTGCCTACTTCTTGATATCGCTTCTCCAAGCCCTTTCAATATGCCATTAGGTGGCATCCATGATATTTCTTTACTTGCACTCATCCGTATATTGGTTCCCATAATTCCCGGCACAAAAATGATAGGAATAACGGTGTGCGGGGGGCGAATGACCAGGGCACTAAGCTTGAAATCTTCAGGGCTTTTAACAGAGCTGAACATTGGCTCACCCCGATCATCAAACTCAAGGGGCAAACGACGTACCGCCTTAGAATCAACTGCTCTTTCTCGATCTGCCATTATTTTTTCCGTGTGAGTTTAAGGTTGATCGACTCAATCGCTTTGCCCTTCAGGCGGCTGGTTGCCCCTTTGGCATCTGTGCTGCCACTTTCTAATAACTTGCCCGCATCACTGTGTATTTCGTGCTTTACTTCGGTGATGGCTTTGCCAGAGCGGCTGACGATTGAAAATTGCTCATCTGTTTTGTTTTCACTTTTGGGCATCGAGGGTAGCTGAGGGCTGCCATTGCCGGGGCCTTCCATATTGTGCTGGCTGGCTTTTTGAGTGTGGCTTCCTGATGCTTGGGTGATGATATTGCCAGCTCCAAGTGCAATATCGGTGCCCTGGGTGCGCAAGGTAATCTTTGGGGCTTCCAGCAAAATCTCTTCCAGGGAGTAAAGGTGTAAACGCTTGGACGCGCCGATTTCCATCTGATCACTTTGTGCCTGAATATGGATTTTTCCTGCTGCCGCAATCAGCTTCATACCCATTTGCTGAACAAAAATTGACAGGGATTCCCCGATACGAAAACGTAGTTTTTGCCCGATGCTGTGGTTGCTGTCTTTTGCCGCAATCTGGTCATGGTTAGCCCCGGATACAATGCTGATCGCTGATTGGGAAGATATGGCAATGCCAGCGGGAGCCGTCATTGCCACGATGCCTTTACCGCCTCCTTGGCCTTCCTTATCTGTATTGCTGCCTGCGTGCCATTTTTTCAAATCGCCCAATAGTTGCTCTTCTTGCTTGGTATCGGTGTTATCAGCCTCATGTGTTTCTGCTTGCTTGGCCAGCTGCTGAGCAATAGCAAGGGCTTGCTCTAGCTGGGAGATTAACTCGTCTCGTTCCAGTTGAGCGCCCTTTGCGCCGGGCTGATCATGTGCGGTGAGTAGTAAGCCTTGTGCGCCTCTGATCGCGCCTGCCAAGTCTGTTCTAAGCTCAAAGCCACTGCCGCGCGGCTCTGCTTTGCCATCTTTACGGGGATGCGTCAGAAAACCCTGGTTTAGCTGGGTTTTACCGGTTTCACTTGATAGCTTGGCGCGTACTTCCTGTGGGGTGTCATCAAACAGTAATTCATTGTATTGCCCGCCTTGATGCTCCTTGGTTTTAATCCCCGAGAGTGTTTTATTCGCAGGCAGAGAACCAGCCCCGCTAAAATCAGGCACACCGTGGCTACCGTTATAAACCACGCCTGTCACAATAGGCCGGTCGATATCGTTATCCAGATAGCCAACTAAAACTTCCTGGCCGATTCTGGGGATAAACTGATGGCCCCAGCTTGCACCCGCAGACGG
Organism: Iodobacter ciconiae; assembly: GCF_003952345.1. NCBI lineage: Bacteria > Pseudomonadati > Pseudomonadota > Betaproteobacteria > Neisseriales > Chitinibacteraceae > Iodobacter > Iodobacter ciconiae. The sequence continues at coordinate 3,134,569 of NZ_CP034433.1, forward strand.
GTAAGCCACGCGCACCCAACAGGAGGATTTATCATCCAGATTTGCACCGAAATCAGGGTGCTCATTTTCTCGCTGCCATGAAAACTGGATCTTGATCCGGCCAAGCTCATCGGTATGCACTTCTGATCCGGCAGGGCCGACCACGGTAGCTGTTTGCATCCCAAAACTGCTGGGTTTGCTGCTTTCGTCATAGCGAGGGGTGAGCGCCTGGCCCCGGCGCTGGGCGGTAAAGTCCGCCTGATAAGGTGCATTTTCTGCTGCATCTGCTGGATTTGAACCCACCAACAGGCCCGGTGCAATCATCAGCAGTTGCTGGGTCAGATCAACAGGCAAATTATTATTGGCCGTAAATTTAAGCTCGGTTACTACAAACTCACGCTTTTCAGCGGCATCCCACTCGTGGGCGGGGTGATCTTCCAGGCGAAACCACTGGCCTGCCTGCAAAGATCGCAATGTGCCAGAGCCGCTAAAAGACTTTTTAACCAGATCGTGTGATTGCTGGCGTAGCTGTGCGTAGTGGCTAAGGTCTTCAGAATTATTCGCATAGTAGTGCGAGAGTGAGCCGTAATCTTCAAAGCTCGACTGAATTTGCTGGCCGCCTTCACCCTGATCAACTGAGCTGTCATCAAAGCTTTGGTTGGTCTTAACGGCCTTATAATCAAAGCTGGCTAAGGCTACGCTACTGCTTCCCAGCTGACGCTGGGTGGTCCAGTCAGTGAGTGCATCATCTGTCTCTGTGGAGTCGGCCCTGTGGAACCTGACGTGCGAATCACTAGCCTCGGGGATAGCGTAAGCGTCATCAAAAATCACCAGTTGTACTTGCGGTGAATCACCGGCTAAATGGGCAAAGCGCCAGGATAAGCCTTCACGCTGCATGATTCTGCATAGAAACGCATAATCAGATTCATTTTTCTGGGTGGTATAAGATTGGAGAGGGTAATTGCCGGACAGTTTGAAATCCAGCGTTTGTACTGAGGCAAAGACGGGGTTTTTGTCCTGATGTTCGGCCAGAACCTGTTTAATCAAATCTGGTACAGATAAATCCTGAAAAACGCGAGAAGTGCGCCGGTATCTAAGCAGGGCAAAGGGCGGCTCAACAGTGAGCTTGTATTTGGCAAAGCCCCCATCAGAGCCCAATAATTGTGCCTGGGAAACCACCCCACAGCGCTCTATTACTCCCCCCCGAGCATCGGTAATTGACAGTACAACCGGTAAGCCCAGTAAGGATTTAAGCTCTAAAGCCACGTCTGCGGACAAGCAATTAATACTGTAAAGAAAGGGCCGGTTTAGCCCTTCCTCCCCCGTTACCTGCTGGGGCAGCAGCTGATCTCCCCATACGGCACCATCGCCAATTTGCAATGAGATCAATCGCTGATCCTGATTAAAGGCAGCGGCGAAAGAGGCAAGGAGCTGGTCGGGGCGCATGGTTATGCTTTATAAGGGATGATTATGTAGCCTACCTTACACACTATTTTTTTGTCAAAATGATTACGTCATTTATTGGGTTTTGTAATTTTTTACATGTGCGTTGCAAGTAAATAACCTTACATAGTCGGCGGGTATGTTTTTATCAAAATGATATATGCACCAATAGCTGGTATTAATCTTCAGGTTTGCCTCTGGATTGTATTTGCTTGCATAAGGGGGGCATATTCCCGGCAAGCTATTTACAATACTGGCTGGTCTGTTGTTGCCAGTTATCGTGACCTGCGGTGCTCTGTTCTAGCTCTTTAAACGTTTAGCACGGCTTGCGCTCTGTCATTTGCTGGTTAAGGCATGTGGGGCAGAAGCAATCACCTGTTATGCTGGCAGGCGACAAAACGGGTGGGAGATCCATGCACCAGCATCCGCCCTGTTGACCGCCACTGCCACAGCTGAATTTTGCGCCACAGCGCTGGCATTGCTTGCTTTTCATAATTAAGGGCAGGGCCAGTAAGCGTTGCCAGATGGCGGTTTTTTCTGTTTCTGTTGCTTTAGACCAGAGGCTGATTTCATCAATTGTGCGGCGGCAACCGGTGCAGGTTTGAGTGTCATCCAGTTTGCACTGCTGAATGCAAGGTGAGGGAATGGCTTCGGTCATGATTGCAAATCAGGAGGGTAAATTGTGATTTTACCAGCCTGACTCCTGATCATCTTACAAAATGCCGTTTTTTCCTTATCAAATTAAGGGAAATAAACAGACAGAATATATTGCTTACATCATTAATACCCTATTTTGTGGGGACTTTGGAAAAGCTAAAAAAGCTGGTTGAGATTGCTTCTATGCTGATTTTTATAGGGTTGCTTACAAATTTGTGTTTAAAGCTTCCCAAAACAAAATTCTTCATGTAGTATGCCGATCTCTTCAGGGGAGTCGCCAAGTTGGTTAAGGCATCGGATTTTGATTCCGACATGCGAAGGTTCGAATCCTTCTTCCCCTGCCAAGAGCAAAATAAGCCGCGTAGAGCGGCTTTTTTTACGTCTGAACCATGCCCTTTTAAGGCTGAAGTGCCTCGTATTCATTGGGGTTATGGCAAGGGCATCGGTTCTGCAGAAAGTGGGCTCAGGGAGTGCTTTTAATAGCTGCTTGGGGTGCTGTGATCGCCAGCTGGCCAGCTATTTTCAAAAAAGATCTGCTCTTGCTCCAACCGGCAGCCCCAGCCCAGGCGCTCCAGTGTGGGTTTTTCAGGAAATTCTTCAACTTGCCCCAGACAAAGAATGGCAATGGGCTTTGCGCCTTCCGGCATCTTTAACAGCTTGGCCAGATCAGCAGGCTCAAAAATCGATACCCAGCCCATACCAATTCCTTCGGCGCGGGCCAGCAGCCACATATTTTGGATGGCGCAGGATGCAGAGGCTAAATCCATTTCGGGCAGGGTGCGGCGACCAAAAATATGTTTCTCGCGCCCATCCATTAAAGCGACGACCAATACTTCGGCGCATTCTGCCAGGCCATGTACTTTTAGCTTCATAAATTCTTGCTGGCGGCTTGGCAGCGCCGCCGAGGTACGCTCGCGTTCGGTATCTACCAAGACATGCATCTGCTTACGTAATGCGCTATCGGTGATATGTAAAAAGCGCCAGGGCTGCATAAAGCCCACCGAAGGGGCCATTTGTGCCGCTTCAATTAAGCGGGGCATCAGTCCTTCTGGCAGAGGGCCGCTTTTAAACTGACGAATATCGCGCCGCTGGTTCATTAGCCGGGTCAGGCTTTCGATTTCGCTTTCTAAAAAACGATGTAAGTTGGGCATTGGGTGTCCGAAACGGATGATTTGGATGAATTGGCACGTGGCTACGATAAAATAATGCCATATACATATTTAGCTAGGTGTTTTTTATAAGACGGTGGCTTCTAGGCACTGCATTGTTACAGGCTGGGTAAAACCCGTTGTTTGTCAGTTTTGGTGCCAAAGTCTGCTGAGTTTTACTTTACCTTCCAAGTTCTGTTATCTGGCCCACAAAATCAGGCGTTATATCCCAGATTAGGTGCTAAATCGCGCTCGGCTTGCTCGATCGTTACTCCACGGCGTATTGCGTAGCTTTCTACCTGATCTTTCTCGATTTTGCCCACTGCAAAGTATTGCGCTTGCGGGTGGCTGAAGTAGAAGCCGCTGACGGCTGCGGTAGGCAGCATGGCGTAGCCCTCGGTAAGGCTCATGCCGATGCTGGCGGGGTCGATCAGATTAAATAAGCCGGTTTTGGGTGTGTGATCCGGGCAGGCGGGGTAGCCAGGGGCGGGGCGGATGCCCTGGTATTTTTCGTCGGTGAGATCATCCACAGGCAGGTTTTCATCCGGCACATAGCCCCATAGCTCTTTGCGAATTTTTTCGTGCATATATTCGGCAAAGCCTTCGGCAAAACGATCGGCCAAGGCTTTCACCATAATGGCGTTGTAATCATCGCTCGCGAGCTCGAAGCGCTCTACATGCTGGTCAATATTCAGCCCGCCGGTTACGGCAAATGCGCCGATATAGTCCCTTACACCGCTGTCTTTTGGCGCAATAAAGTCAGCCAGGCACCAGTTTGGCTTGCCAGCTGCCTTGGCATTTTGCTGGCGCAGATTGTGCCAGGTCATCAGGCGCTCGCCGTTTTCCGGGTGGTAGATTTCAATATCGTCTTCCACGCTGCTGGCCGGGAAAAGGCCGATTACTCCGTTGGCTTGCACCCACTCGCCTTCAATCATTTTGGCCATTAGCGCCTGGGCATCGGCAAACAGGGCCGTGGCAGCCTCTCCCACCACTTCGTCTGTCAGAATGCGCGGATATTTACCAGCCAGCTCCCAGGCGTTAAAGAAAGGGCTCCAGTCGATATAGGGGGCGATGTCCTGCAGCGGCACTTTTTCAAAGTGCATCACACCCAGCTGCTTAGGTTTGGGCGGGGTGTAGCTGCTCCAGTCTATTTCAAATTTATTGGCGCGGGCCGTGGCAATCGGCAGCAGCTTGCTCTTGCCTTTGTTTTCATGAATGGTGCGGATATTCTGGTATTCGGCGCGTAGCTTTTGCATAAAGGCGGGCTTTAGCTCATCGCTTAACAGATTGGAGCATACGCCTACCGCGCGGCTGGCATCGGGCACGTAAACCACGGGGCCATTGGCGTAGCCCGGCTCAATTTTAACCGCAGTGTGTACTTTAGACGTGGTGGCTCCACCAATCAGCAGCGGAATATCAAAACCCTGGCGCTGCATTTCTTTGGCCACATGGCTCATTTCTTCCAGGCTAGGCGTAATCAGGCCAGAGAGGCCAATCATATCTGCGCCGATTTCTTTGGCGGTATCGAGGATTTTTTGTGCAGGCACCATTACGCCAAGGTCGGTCACTTTGTAGTTATTACAGCGGAGCACCACACCCACAATATTTTTGCCGATATCGTGCACATCGCCTTTTACCGTTGCCATCACAATATTGCCTTTGGCGGGCGCGTCCTGCAGGCCCATGGCGATTTTTTCGGCTTCGATAAAGGGCTCTAGGTGCGCAACGGCGGCCTTCATCACGCGGGCAGATTTAACTACCTGCGGCAAAAACATCTGGCCTGATCCAAACAGATCGCCCACATGGTTCATGCCGTTCATCAGCATGCCTTCGATCACATGAATCGGGCGCTCGCAGGCGAGGCGTGCTTCCTCAGTGTCTTCCAGAATAAAGGTGGTATTGCCGCGTACCAGCGCATGGGTGATGCGCTCTTGCAGCGTGCCATTGCGCCAACCCAGATCCTCGGTTTTCCCTTGGCTTGCGTCGCCTTTAAAGCGCTCGGCAATTTCGATCAGCCGTTCGGTGACATCCAGATTGCCCTCGGTGAGCGGTGCTCCGGCGCTGGTGCCTGCGGGCAGCATTAACACCACGTCTTCGATTAAATCGCGTAATTCGCGTGGCACTTCTTCGTAAACTTCCAGCGCGCCCGCGTTCACAATCCCCATGGTCATGCCTTTTTTAATGGCGTGATAAAGGAAGACGGCGTGGATGGCTTCGCGCACTTTATTATTGCCACGGAAGGAGAACGACACATTCGACACGCCGCCGCTAACCTTGGCGTGCGGCAGATTCTGGTGAATCCAGCCGGTGGCTTCGATAAAGTCCAGCCCATAGCGGGCGTGCTCTTCAATCCCTGTGGCCACCGCAAAGATATTCGGGTCGAAAATAATATCGGCCGGATCCATGCCTACTTCATCGACCAGAATGCGGTAGCTCTTTTCGCAGATTTCTACTTTACGGGCATAGGTATCGGCCTGACCGACTTCATCGAAAGCCATCACGATCACCGCTGCGCCGTAGTCTTTGACCAGACGGGCGTGGTGTTTAAAGGCTTCAACGCCTTCTTTCATCGAGATCGAGTTAACAATGCACTTGCCCTGCACGCACTTCAAACCGGCTTCGATCACCTCCCATTTGGACGAGTCGATCATGATCGGTACGCGCGAGATATCCGGCTCGGCAGCGATCAGGTTCAGGAAGGTGACCATGGCCTTATGGGCGTCCAGCATGCCCTCGTCCATATTGATGTCGATGACTTGCGCGCCGTTTTCAACCTGCTGACGCGCCACCACCAAGGCCTGTGGATAATCACCATTTAAAATTAGCCGGGCAAAGGCTTTGGAGCCGGTCACGTTGGTGCGCTCACCCACGTTCACAAATAAATCGCTATCGCCGATATTAAATGGCTCTAGGCCAGAAAGGCGGCATTTGGCTTTGATCTCGGGCAAGGCACGTGGTGGCAGATCTTTGACCGCCGCATACATGGCGGCGATGTGTGCCGGTGTGGTGCCGCAACAGCCGCCGACAATATTGATCAGGCCTGATTCGGCCCATTCTTTGATCGACTCGGCCATCATGGCCGGGTCCAAATCGTAGCCACCAAAAGCATTTGGTAAGCCCGCATTGGCGTGGACTGAAACAAAGCTTTCAGAAATCCGGCTCATTTCTTCTACATACTGACGCAGCAAATCTGGCCCTAGCGCACAGTTCAGCCCGTAGCTGATGGCGTCTGAGTGGCGCAGGCTGTTGTAAAACGCTTCGGTGGTCTGGCCGGTTAAGGTGCGGCCAGACTGGTCGGTAATCGTACCGGAAACCATCACCGGTAATTGATCTTGTTTGGCGATATTATTTTTGCGGAAATACTGTTTAATCGCGAACACTGCGGCTTTGGCGTTCAGCGTGTCGAAAATCGTTTCAACCAGCAGAATATCCGCGCCGCCTTTCACCAGGCCGTCGATGGCCTCTAGGTAGCTTTTAACCAGCGCATCAAAGGTGACATTACGATAGCCCGGATCGTTTACATCGGGGCTGATCGAGCAGGTGCGGTTGGTTGGCCCTAAAACACCGGCGCAGTAGCGCGGCTTATTCGGTGTTTTGGCGGTTTGCGCCACGCATAAATCTTTTACCAGCTTGGCAGCGGCAAAATTCAGCTCCCAAACCAGGCTTTCCATTTCATAATCGGCCATGGCAATCGAGGTGCCGTTAAAGCTATTGGTCTCGATAATATCTGCGCCTGCATCCAGATATGCCTGATGGATTTCGCTGATAATTTGCGGTTGGCTCAGCACCAGCAAATCGTTATTGCCTTTGACATCGCAAGCCCAATTGGCAAAACGCTCCCCACGATAATCGGCTTCTTGCAAATCGTAAGCCTGAATCATCGTACCCATGCCGCCGTCTAAAATCAGAATGCGCTGTTTGAGCTGGTTTTGTAGTTCCGAATGAAGACTCTGAGGGCGGGTCATGGGCTGGTCCAATCTGGGCATCATGCAAAATTGATAACTTTACCATGCCAAGCAGAGGGTTTCGTCTTTGGATAAGTAGTTTCATTAATTCCGATGCAGAAAGCTTTCAATCAGGTTATCGTTTGTTTGTGATTGGCTTTATTTTTTTGTCAGGTTTGTTCGGTGTAATGACTACCTAAAGAGGAAATTATGATGCAAACCCAGGTGATTCGTATCCACTCTCATGGTGATAGCAGTGTAATGCAGCTTGAAAATGAGGTTTTGCCAGCACCGCAGGTAGGTGAAGTCTTGTTGAGCCAGACTGCGATTGGTGTTAATTTTATTGATACCTATCATCGTTCAGGTTTGTATCCGCTTAGCCTGCCTTCAGGTTTGGGTGTTGAAGCGTGTGGCGTGGTTAGGGCGATCGGCCCCGACGTGACTGAGTTTAAGCTGGGGGACAGGGTGGCTTATGCCGGTGGCGCTGTGGGTGCTTATGCATCGTATCGGGTGATGCCGGCAGAGAAACTGGTGCTTGTTCCGGCAGGGGTGAGTGATGATATTGCAGCCGGGACGCTGCTGCGGGGGATGACGGCGCAATACCTGCTTAAGCAGACTTTTCCGGTGCACGTAGGGCAAACGATTTTATTTCATGCGGCTGCCGGTGGTGTAGGTCAGCTGGCTTGCCAGTGGGCACGAGAGCTGGGGGCTACAGTTATTGGTACTGTGGGCTCTGAGGCAAAAGCAGTAATTGCGCGCCGTTATTGTGATTATGTGATTAGTTATGAGCGTTTTTCTGAGCAGGTTCGTGAAATAACAGGTGGCAAGGGCGTCCCTGTGGTGTATGACGGAGTGGGGGCAGATACTTTTGCAGGTTCGCTAGATTGCCTGACCCCACGTGGAATGCTGGTGAGTTTTGGTAATGCATCGGGCCCTGTCCCGCCTTTTGAGCCGGCAATTCTGGCACATAAAGGTTCACTTTTCTTTACACGTCCTACACTGGGGCATTACACCTCAACAAGAGCCGAGCTGGTGAATACAGCTGCAGACTATTTCCATGCAGTGCGTCGTGGTTTACTCAAGCCAGAAATTGGCCAGACTTACGCATTGGCAGATGTGGCACAGGCCCATCAGGATTTGGCACTGCGAAAAACGCAAGGCTCTACTTTATTACGGCCTTAAAAAAATGCTACTTCGCCCGCACATTATTTATCTGCACGGTTTTTTATCCAGCCCTCTATCGCAAAAAGCACAGGAAATGGCTGGCTGGATGAGAGAGCAGGGCTTACAGGATTATTTTCATTGCCCTCAGCTGCCTATGGATCCCAATGCTGCGGGAGCGTTGCTTCAGGGTTTGTTTTTTCATTTAGCACATGAAGATATTTGCGTTGTGGGTAGTTCATTAGGCGGTTTTTTTGCCACATGGGCTGCTGAAACTTTTGCTTGTCGTGCAGTGCTGATTAATCCTGCGGTAAGGCCTTATGAAAGAATTAATGAATATCTGGGACCTCAGCGCAATTACCAGACGGGCGAAATTCATTTGATAGATGCCTGCTTTGCCGAGCAGCTACAGGCGTTCGAACGCCAGCCAAGCCAGCCGGACAAATATTGGTTACTTACACAGACGGGTGATGAGGTATTGGATTATCAAATAGGTGTGAGTTATTACTCAGCCTGCCGTCAAACGATTATTCAAGGGGGTGACCATGCTTTTGCCGATTTTAAGCCGTGGTTGCCCGAAATATGGGGCTTTGCCCAAGGTCGATAAAACTTGATATAACCGTGCTGTTTAGAGCTGGTTTTTGATAGCATTATTGTTTTGTAAGGCGGGGTAGCCTCGCCCGATGTCTGAGATATTTGTTTAAGGATTAAAGCATGACTCCACAAAGTGGAATTCTTCCTCCTGCCAATGGGCACGCACTATTTACCTTGTTTAGGCGGAGGCTGGGCAGGCGTGCCGATGCGCGGTTAAAGGCGTTGCTAGCCAGTGTTTCAGATCGGATTACTCAATTGCAGGGCGAGGATCCACAGGCAAGCGGAGTGCTTGCGTTTGGCTCTCATGTCTGGCCCGAGCTCTACAGCAGCAAGCCTGTTTTATTGCGGGATTTTCCTTCCATTTCAGGGGCGATTCATCCCGCGCCGGTTAGTGAAGTCGATGTTTTGCTCCATTTACGTGGCGAGCGCTATGATCTGCTGCATGAATTTGCAGATCAGTTGAGCGCTGAAATGTCGGAATGGCTGGATGTGATCGAAACGGTACATGGTTTTCGCTACCGGGATGCACGTGATCTGACCGGCTTTGTGGATGGGACTGAAAATCCGGTAGGTGAGGAGCGTGCAGAAGTTGCATTACTGGTGGATGGTGATTGGGGTGGGGGCAGTTATATTCACCTGCAGCGCTATGTGCACCGTATGGAGCAATGGAAAAAACTTCCGGTGCGCCAGCAAGAAGCAGTGATTGGGCGTAGTAAGGAAAGTAATGAAGAAATCGCCGATGAGGATCGGCCGCACACTGCCCACATTAGTCGGGTGATTATTGAGGAGGATGGTGAAGAGCTGGCGATGCTCAGGCACTCCATGCCTTATGGTCAGCCCGGTGGAGAAAAGGGACTTTATTTTATTTCCTACTGTAAAACTCCCCTGGTGTTTGAAAAAATGCTGACCAGAATGGTCGCGCCTACATCAGATGGCAGAGTTGATCATTTGCTTAATTTCACGCGCGCAGTAACGGGGGCCGCATTTTTTGCGCCTAGTATTGAGCAGCTAAAGCAATTGCAAAAATAAAACAGCAGCTTATTTAGGTATTTTTTGCTGCCGTAAATTCAAGCCGTAGCTCGCGTTTTAGCGTTGTTATGGCTTGATTTTTTTTGGCTAGCATTCTGTGCTCTGTGCTTGTTCAGGAAAATCCCGATTGCTGTAAAAAATGAACGCGCCCACATTGTGTGGACACATTCGAGGGGAGTTTTTATGCAATTTGTTCAGAAATCAGCCGTGCTATCTGCAGCTCTTGCTTTGGCGCTGACAGCGTGTGGTCAAAAACCGGAAAGCAATACCGGGGCATCTGCTCCGGCCCCTGCTGCCGTATCTGCTGGCGATTTATCGGTCGTACAAATTGGTTTTGCAGCGCCGCTGACAGGGCCACAAGCGCATTATGGCAAGGGCTACCAAAATGGCGTGCAACTGGCGATTGATGATGTAAACGAAACTAAACCCACGCTGGATGGCAAGCCTGTTAAGTTTGAACTGGTGGCTGAAGATGATATGGCAGATCCCAAAACAGCCACTCAGGTTGCCGAGAAATTTGTAGATAGAAAAGTAGCCGGGATTATCGGGCACTTTAATTCTGGCTGTGCGATTCCAGCTTCCAAAATCTACTCAGATGCAGGCCTACCGCAAATTGCGATGGCCACTGCGCCTGCTTATACGGCTCAAGGTTTTAAAACGGCCTTTCGTTCGCTGACTTCTGATTCACAGCTTGGCTCGGTTATCGGTAAATACACGGTAGAAAAGCTAGGTGCTAAGAAAATCGCCATCATTGATGATCGTTCTGCTTATGGACAGGGTTTGGCTGATGAGTTTGAAAAAGCTGCTAAGGCTGCCGGTGCAGAAATTGTGAAGCGCGAGTTTACCAGTGATAAAGAGACAGATTTCACCTCGATTCTTACTTCTATCAAAGGCACTAAGCCGGATGTCATTTTTTACGGTGGCTCTGATGCGCAGTCCGGTCCTATGGCGCGTCAAAAGAAACGCCTAGCCATTAATGCACCGATTGTTTCTGGTGAAATGACCCGCTCGGATACCTTCCTGAAATTAGCTGGCCCGGATGCAGAAGGCACTGTTGCCGCACTGGCTGGCCAGCCTCTGGATCTGATGCCGGGCGGTAAAGATTTTGCGGCTCGTTATAAAGCCAAATACGGTGAGCTAGAAATTTATACTCCATACGGTTATGACTCTACCCGCCTGATGCTGGCCGCAATGCAGGCTGCCGGTTCGGCCAGCCCGGCTAAATATTTGCCGGTACTGGCTAAAATCAAGCACAGCGGAGTGACTTCCAGCAATATCAGCTTTGATGACAAAGGCGATTTGCAAGACGGTAGCCTGACAGTGTACAAAGTGAAAGACGGTAAGTGGGAAGTACTGGAAACATTGGGCGGAAAGTAAGTTTATTTCAGTCTGCATGCAAGTTGGTGAGTAAGATTACCTTTTAATGCAAACTGGCCCGCCGGTTTGCATTTTTTTATGCTCGCACGCCAGAAAATAACCACCACTCAAAACCCAGATCTTGAACTACGGAGGGCACAGAGGACACGAAGTTTCATGGAGAAAACCTGGCTTTGCTTGTGTTTTTCTCTGTGGTTTAAGATTCATGAGTCAGGAGCAGTGCTTTGAATACTAAAACGCCCGAGCAGCGATGGCAGTGGTTGCAGAGCGGGCCGGGTTTGGCGGCTTTAAGTGAGGCTTGCCCGGAGGATTGGCTCCTTGTACGTGAGGAGCTGGCATCGGTGTTTGCGCGGCGTAATCCAGCCGAGCTTAAGCAGTTGGTCGAGCGTTCTTCTCAGCGCGTTAAGCCAGATGCGCGGTTTTTATCAGGCGAGCGAAATGGCCGGGCTTTTGACGACTTTGTACATGCTCAAGTTCGTCAGCGTATGGCTGAACTGGCCCTGCGCCAATATGCTTTTTCTGCCGCAACGGGCGTGTATCAGGGCAAAGTCAGGTTTAATTTCTTTAATGGTTTTCTGGCACAAAAGCTTTTATTTAAGCATGATTTAGTCAGAAAACCGGTTTCGATGCGGGCATTTAAGTGCGTTTGGCCGCTGTTATGGCAAAAGCGGCTCCTAATGCCTCTGGTAGAAAAACGCGGGATTTATTGTTTTTATAGCCGAGAGTTAATTGCAGGCCTAACCCGGATTATTGGCCAGCGTAGTTGCCTGGAGATTGCCGCAGGGGACGGTACGCTTAGCCGGTTTTTAAGTGATAAAAATGTGGATATCACGGCTAGCGATGATTTTAGCTGGGGAAAAGTGGTGCAATATCCTGAAGCGGTGCAGCGTTTGGACGCCGCCGCCGCCATTGCCCGATTTAATCCGCAGGTAGTGATTTGTTCGTGGCCCCCTTCGGGAAATCGTTTTGAAAAACAGATATTCCGCACTCGTAGCGTGGAAACTTATATTGTGATTGGCAGCCATTCACGCTTTATTACCGGCAACTGGGTCGATTATGAAGCACAAACGGGATTTGATTGGCAGGAAAATACTGCGCTTAGCAAACTGGTGCTGCCACCTGAATTAAAGGCCGGGGTATGGATTTTTCAGCGTAAAAGCATCCCGCCTGATTAAATTATCCAGGCTCGCTTGGTCTTTTTTCAGAAGCGGTTTTACGAATACAATTTATCGCTCTTTACATTTCTGGCTGATGATTAAACCTTTAATTTGCTCACACTTTCCTGTAAGCGAGATGCTACCTGCTGTAGCTCTTTAGAGGCGTGCAGGCCTTTTTCGGTGTAGGTGCGGCTGCCATCTGCTTCTCTGGCAATGGTTTCAACATGCAGGGCTACATGTTCACTGGCGGTGCGTTGTTCAAGCAGGGTGTCGCTGATCGCGCGTAATTGTCCGACTACACCACTCATTTGTTCTCTCATGGCATTCACTGACGCACTTACCTTTTTTGATGTGTGGCTGTTCCGTTCTACTTCCGCCACACTGTGATTCATACTGTTTACCGCATCCTGTGTAGCATGTTGGACTTTTCCTAAAACCCCGACAATTTCTGCCGAAGAGCTGGATGTTCTTTCGGCTAGTTTACGCACTTCATCGGCAACAACGGCAAAGCCACGGCCCTGTTCTCCTGCGCGTGCGGCTTCAATGGCGGCATTAAGTGCCAGCAGATTTGTCTGGTCGGCAATTTCCCGGATAACTCCTACCAGTGATGAAATCCGCGTTGATTCAACGCTCAGATGATTAATACTGGTGGATACGGCGTTTATGCTGTCGGCTATTTGCTGCATCTGGCCAAACGCTGAGTCCACTTCCGCTACGCTTTGGAGCGCTTGTGTTTCTGATTGGGTCCCTAATTCCAGTGCGCTGCTGGCATGGGATGCACTTTCGGCAATGCTGGTAGAAAGTTGTTCAACCGCGCTGGATACCATCTGGGTTGTTTCACTTTGCCTGATCGCCATATCTGCAATGCTTGCAACTGTTTTGGCGTATTCAATTGCGATATCTCCCAGCAAAGTGGTGGCGATTTGTGTTTCTGCCACCATGCTGCGTAAGTCTTTTTGCATACTATCAATTGCTTGAAGCAGACTTCCCTGATCTGAAGGCGGGATTGGTACCGCTAAATTACCTGCAGCAATCAGCTTGACCAGGGCAACAACGGTATTTGGGTCACTGCCAAGCTGCATACTGAGAGCACGATAAAAGGCCCAGCCAAGTAAGCTGATTAGTATGAGGGCCATAATAGCTGCACCAACATAGTAATTGCGTTTCTGAGTCAGGTCATCAACCCGTACTTGTAAAAGTTTATTGAGTGCGGCTTGCAGGCTTTGACTCAGCTCTTGCTGTGCTTTACTGCCTTGAGCGTGCCTCTGTAAGAGAGAGGGCAGGGCATCGGCTTTTAGGTTTTCCAGTGCTTGAGGGCTTAGTTCGCTTTGCAGTTTGTTATATTGGCTGCTCATTGCATTTAAAGCGTTATCAAAGTGCTTATTCATTTCTGTATTGTAATTACCGACCCTGATTAAATTCCCTGTACTAAGGTCCAGATTTTGCTGGGCCATTGGCCTAAGTTCAATTAGACGGGTAGTCTGACCAGCTTGTCCAATTTTTAAACTGATAGCGCTGCGTGCCATATGTTCACCCAGTAAATCCTGATAGGCAGGCAGGCGAAAGCAGACGGTATCCATCAGGTAATAGGTGTCGATATCAGGGTCCAGGGTGAGGTTGGATTGATCACAAGCATCAGAAATATGTTGGGTAATAAGGCTGGATAACCTGGCATAGCTTTGCTCTGCATCTTTGGGGTTTGTGGCATTTTGCTTGCGAAATTCTTCCCACGCCTGGCGCATGGCATCTCTTTTAGCATCAAAGCCTAAATCTTGTACTATTTGGATTTGTTCAGCATTGGAAAGTATTTTTTCAAACTCGCTGACCCACTCGCTATCATTAACGGATAATTCTGCTACTTTGGTCGAGCGCAGTGGCTGCAAGCTGTTTTGTAAACTAAGCCACGGCTGGATATACGCCATTCCCTGTTGTTCACGGGCAGAGAAAAGACGGTTAGTTTCAGTGACTTTATAAAGAGAGTAGCCCAGAAAACAAATACCCATTGCGATGACCAGGCCCATTACGGCAAACCGGCCAGGGTAGCTGAGCGAGCGCATTAATCGTATTAAGTAGTTCATCTCTGTGATCCAGAATGTGCCGAGTTTTTATCTTAGGCAGGATTTGCTGTTTCTTTATTTTTATCTATAGGTGAGCGGCTAAAAGGAATATGAGCTTTGTTTGGTTTTAATCTACTATAGATTAAGAGAAACTAGAGGTTAAAGTTATGTATAAATTAAGCATTGTTCTTTTGCTGCTGATAGATTTTGCTTATGCAGAGAGAATTGAGCTTCATTTAATGGGCAGGCGTGATCAGCAGCAACAATATTATCATCGCTTATTGCAGGAGTCGTTACAGCTGGAAGGGCATAGAGTTAGCCTTGTTTCGGAACCGGAAATGCCATTACTGCGTGTGTATAAATTATTAGAAAGCGGGGAGTTATCTGCCCACTGGCTTTTGCAAACTGCGGAAAGGGATAAGCGGTTTTTGCGGGTTAATGTGCCTTTAAGTTTTGGTTTAATTGGCCAGCGTTTATTACTTGTTAAAAAGGGGCGGGCGGCTGCCTTTTCCAAAGTAAAAACCTTGGCAGATTTACAGGCAACAAATAAGCGTGCAGGTATGGCTCAGGGGTGGTTTGATGTCATGGTCTGGAAAGAAAATCAATTACCGGTTTATGAGCAGATCGGGGACTGGCAAATATTATTCAAGTTAGTTACGGCGGGTAATCGGGATGTTGATTATTTGCCACGTGGAGCGATAGAAGCTTTAGATGATCTAGCCTCACATCCGGATTTGGAAATAGAGCCTGGTTTACTTTTAAATTATGAGCGTGATTTTGTCTTTTATGTTTCACCCCGCTACCCACAGCTTAGAGGGCAGATTGAAAAAGCATTACAAGCGGCACTGGCAAGTGGCTTACAGCGCCGCCTTTTTGATCAGTTTCTTTTTTCTAAGGTAAAAGGGCTTAATTTAAATAAAAGAACGGTGATTAATTTAAACTCACCTGTTAATTATTAATTTTATTTTTTAATTAAATGATTCAAGTTGATTTTGGCATAGGCTTTTGCTGTTTGATAGCCGGTTTGGTAAAGCCGGTCCATATTGCTTCTTGACCAGTTAAAGACATCTGGAAGGTCTTTGTTGGCAATGGCGTCAATTAATGGAACTTTATACAGTTTAATCCCGTCGCTATGTAATGCTTCAAATAGTTTAATATCATCTCTGGCAATTTCAACCAGAGGGGTAATGATAGACATAACCCACGCATCGTATAAGTCTTTTGGTTTTCGGAGTAATTTTTCCGCACCAAGCAAATTAAAGATAATAATTTCTTTTAATTCCGGGTAGTTTTGGCGCAGGCCTTTAAAATTAAGGCAGTCAATGGCGGCCCCTTCAATATAAAAGTCACCATTGATTTCGGTAGGGGGATAAATATAGGGGAAAGACAGTGCTGCTTGTAAGTGTAGTACATCAATCTTTTTGTGTGGCCAGTTTTCCATTTGGTGCTGGCTGAGGTTATAAGCATTGAGCCAAAAATCGGTGCGACTGGTTTGCAGGCTATTAAAGTCAATAATTTGCTCGGCAAAAGGGATGTGGGCGCAGAGGCCGAGAGAGTTGCTGCACAGATTACTGGGGCAGGCACTGGCTAAAGTCAGGGTGGTACTGTCTTTTAGGGTTTGTGCCCATTCATTACTGGCGGGCCATTGCTGCACCATTTGTAGCAACGGATTAAGTGTCTGACGATAGGCTGCGGCCATAGGACCAGGTTTATGAAAAACTTTAAAATTAACCGGAAAAGCACGGTAGATAAAATCTGCCACACCCATCTCTTTTAATCCACGCAAAGTGCTTACAACATCGCCGTTTTTCGGGGCTATATACATTAGGCCAAGCAGGGCTCCGGCTCCCGCTGTGGATATTACATCGATCTGTACCCCAAGTTCATGAAAGGCTTCTAAAGCACCTGCAATCAAGGTGGAGTTTGGAGCGCCCCCACTGATAATTAAAGCTGTCTGTGCCATGCTGGTTCCTGCCTTTAAATAGCTTACGATTAATCTGCATTTTGTTTATGACTTATCTCGTTTTAGCTGGAGGTAATGTGTGCTCTCTTTGCCCGCGTGCAGATTTATATCTGCTAGAACACAGTAAAGGTTTGCTTGAGGCGAAGGAGTTTCATCATGAAGATTGAGAGTTCATGCGGCAAGGTGAGTATTTTGTCCCGGGTTGATTTTATTCGTACTGTGTCTGCACAATTGAGCGATGCAGTTTTGTTCCTAACCTACGATACAACCGATGAACGAACAACTAAATCACGAGGTGCTTTAATTGATTATTTAAGTGATGTAGGCATGATCATCGTGGCGCAGGCTCTGGAAGAGCATCATTCGATTGTGATGTTCGAGATGGCAAGTGATGCGGTACGGGCCTGGCAGCAAATTAATGATCATAGTCATGCAGTGGCTGCACACGTTTTTTGGCATGGTTTGCAAGATGATGCGGTACATTTGGCTGTTGTCGCAGCCAAGCCCAGAGAAGTCAGCCCATTGGCTCATTAAATGCAAAGAGCCCGGATTTTTCCGGACTCTTTATTTTATGGGGCCGTCTGTTTTACCACTTCATTTCGCCCTTATTGACCTTAGCACCAATTTCCAGCGCCATGCCAAGGCCTGCATCCGGATAGCGTTTTTTCATGGCAGAGATCAATGCTGCAGAGTCTTTGGCTTTTGCCAGCTCAAGATCGTAGGCTTTCAGGTATTCACGGTTGTATTGCAGGTGCTCAACGGTAAAAGTTGTGCCTGCTTTAAAGTGGCCTGGAATCACTACTTCTGGCTTTAAATCTTCCATCTTATCGAGGACTTTCAACCATTGTGCACGTTTGGCTACAGATGCATCGTCTGCTGTCCACAGGTGGAAATTACCAAATACCGATACACCACCAGCAATTGTTTTAATTGATGGAATCCATACAAAGCTGTGCTCTGCATTACTGCCATCCAGGCCGATTACTTCTAATTTCTCACCATCAATCGTTAGCGTATTGCCAGACAATTGCTTCGGAACGATTGGATTTTTAGGTGCATTGCTACCCAGGATCGGGCCCCAGTAAGCGATTTTCTTTGGCAGTGTTTGCCTGATGTGGGCGATGGTTGGTGCACTTGCTACTACTTTTACTCCAGGGAAAGCCTGGGTAATCACTTCAAGGCCGAAGTAGTAATCAGGATCGCCGTGACTGATGTAAACCGTGGTCAGTTTTTTGCCACTGGCCAGCACGTTGGCTACGACGCGATGGGCGTCGGCCAGGGTAAATTGTGCGTCAATCAGGATGGCTTCGGTTTTTCCTGTTACCAGGGTAGAGGCTACGCCAAAGGTGCTGGGGTCTGGGTTTGCATAGACTTCGAGCTTTAAAGGTGTATCGGCTGCTTGTGCTCCAGTAATGACAGCAATGGCAAGAGCGAGTGTGGGTAAAACGGTAGCAGATTTCAGCATGATTTATTTCCTTGGTAATCTTTGGTTTGGCAATGAATGCTAGATTAGCGGTCTACCGTACGCAGAAAAACCCTAGATCACGCGTTAGTTTGTTGCATAATTCGAGCGAATGACTAATCAGCAAAAAAAGGAGCGGCGCATGCTGTTACAAGAATGATGGACAGGCTAACTGCAATGCGTGTGTTTATGGAGGTGGTTGATCAGGGCAGCTTAACTGCTGCGGCAGATAAGCTGGATATGTCGCGAGCGATGGTTTCCCGCTATCTGGCCGAGCTGGAAACGTGGTTAGGGGCCAGATTATTGCACCGATCCACACGTAGCCTAAGCCTTAGCAGTGCCGGGCAGGATGCTTTACCGCACTGCCGCAAGATGCTGGAGCTGGCTGATGATGTGCAGGGGCTTACGCATAACTTGAATGCTGCCCCGCATGGCTTGATCCGTGTAGCCAGTAGCAATTCTTTTGCTCAATCGTATTTAGCAGCAGCAGCTGCAGCCTTTGTAGGACAGTACCCGGATACTCAGGTCGAGCTGATTGTGGGGGACAGAAGTATTAACTTGGTTGATGAGCGAATTGATCTAGCGATCCGGATTACCAACGATGTTGATCCCAGCCTGATTGCCCGAAAATTAAGCATTTGCCGATCTGTTGTGTGTGCAACACCTGCATATTTGGCAAAGCATGGCACTCCCACTCATCCAGAAGACTTATTGCAACATCAATGTTTAAATCATGTTTTTTTTGGCAAGAATGGCTGGCGCTTCACTAGAAATAGTAAGTCTTTTGTTGTGAATGTGACAGGTGCAATTAGCGCGAATGATGCAAATGTAATTTTGCAAGCTGCTTTGGCAGGGGCAGGAATTGTGCATCAGCCAACTTTTAGTGCTGCACGCTACTTGGAATCGGGTGAGTTAGTGCATTTATTGCCGGATTATCAGTCGGACGAATTAGGAATTTATGGCCTCTATACATCCAGGCGTCATATGCCTAATGTTTTGCGTAGTTTTTTAGATTTTCTGGCTGAACGTTTTGGTAGCAATCCGAGCTGGGATCAGTTTTTGTATTAAGCTTGTTCCTGGAAACTTTGTTCCGGGCTGCCTGAGCTTAAATCCAAATATCGTGGGCCACCGGGTAGGTTAAGTAGTTGTAAGCTTATATCTCCCAATAGTTTTAGCAGTGATTTGCCATCTTCTCCCTGTTTTAATAATTGAAATGGCTGATGTTTAGGCTCGCTGCTTAATCGTTTTAATAGCTTGTCTGCCGTATCTGTGAATTGTGCGTTCAGATGGCTTATCGGAATATTTACGGGCTGGGGAGCAGGCTGGAAGCTGCTGGTGCTGGACCCTTCGATTATGGATTGGTATCGCACATCAATCTCAAACTCGAATTGGCGTCCATCGGCGGTAAAGAGTTTACCTTTGCCATTAAAGTGGCTGGTGTCTTCTAATCGAAAACCAGCCGCTGCACTATTGGCACTTTGCCGGGCTGCTGCGGCAAAATTGGATGAGCTGCTAAGCTCGGCCACCTCAAACTGAAACATCATGCCATCGGCGGCATCACCCAAGAGTTGTCGGGCAAACCCTTGCATTAAATTCTGTGCCAAACCGGTGGTGGCTTTGCTCAGTTCTTCAGCGCGTGTGGCCAGTACATCATCGTTTTTTTGTACTATGGTTTCAGGCTGGCCCGCTTGCGTGTGGACGATGGGGCTCTTTGCAGAAGATGCGTATAGGTTGGAATTTACGTGATTACCTAGCAGAGAGAGCGGGGTCATGGCCTGTTGCCCAAAAGTTATTTATTGCTTATCGGCAGTATCTTGATTTTTCTTGAGGGGGCAGGATGCTTTCAGCTTGTTTTTTCTCACTTAATCCGCAATACCGCATACAGGCTATGCTTATTGCTAGACGTTGCTCGGGGATGTTTTTAGACTATATCTTTTGCTGGCAATCTGGGTGGCCAGGCGGGTTAAAGCTATTCATGAAAAAAGGCTGATTTTGGTCAGCCTTTTTTGATTTATTTGTGTTACTGAAATCAGTCGACAACAGTTACGAGGTTTCTTAAGTCTTCCTGGGTTTTTTCGCCTTTATTCCAGCAGACACGGGCGCGACCGCCCTCAACTTTCATGACCAGCCCGTCAATTTTTTCCGAGCCATCAATTGTGGCGATGCGGTTTACACGGGTATTAATAGTAATATTTTGTGATGTAGAAAAGAAGAAGTGGTAAAGGCTGCCTAATAAGCTGATCATGGTTAATCTCCAGTATGATTGTAGTATTACTACGGATTTTATAGCATAAATTAAAGTAGTACAACTACATTTTTTGTGGCTGCCTATATCGCACTTATAAGAGAGGCTATTTATAAGCCTTTGATCAACAAATGGTTTGATGGTTTGTTGCCTGGCTGTGTAGTCATATTTTTATACAGGCAGAGCTGTTAGCTTATAGAGCCTGTAGTTTATATTTTTCGGGAAGAATGACATGCAAAAGATTACTTTTTTTAAGCGCTTCGTTAACGATATCCTTGCTGAGCGCAAAACCATCACTATCCGGGATGCCAGCGAAGCAAATGTGCAAGCTGGCGATATTCTGGAAGTGAGTACTTTGGAAGAAGGTTTATGGTTTTGCCGTATGCAGGTTTTGTCGGTAACTCAAGTGAATTGGGCAGATCTAACGCCGCTGCATGCAGCACAAGAAAACATGGGTTTAGTCGAATTGAAGCAGTTAATTAAGGAAATTTACCCGGGGCAGGATCATTTTTATGTGATTCACTTTGAATTGCTAAAGTAATGTTTGGGCGTTTGTATGGGTTTCTTCGTTTAGAATGCCATTTTTATCGGCTGTTTATTGCAAGGTTTTAATCAAAATGCTGCAAACCTTAACCGTATTTTTTGGCAATATGTTGCTGGTTTTCGGCGCTTTAATGCCTATTTTAAATCCGCCAGGTCATGCGCCGATTTTTTTAACCATGACGGCCGATTACAACTCGCAAGAGCGAACAATTCTGGCTCGGCGGGTGGGAATTTATAGTTTTATTTTACTGCTGATCAGCATGTTTATTGGTAGTTATGTACTGGAGTTTTTTGGTGTATCGCTGCCGATTGTGCGTGTTGCGGGAGGCTTGCTGGTTGCGACTGCAGGCTGGCAACTGATGAGCTCAGGTGATGATAGTCATAAGTCTGCGGGCATGTTGCAGGTGGGGGAAACGCGGCCTAGTAATGATGAATTACGTGAGCGGGCATTTTATCCGCTGACCTTTCCGATTACGGTTGGCCCTGGTTCAATTACGGTGGCGATTGCTTTAGGGGCGGGGTTTAATGGCCCGGGTTTGCAGAAGTTTTCTATGCCTTTAGCCAGCCTGACCGCTGTGGCGATTACTTCTTATTCTTTGTACCTGTGCTACCGCCATGCAGAGCGTTTGCTTAAGCTATTGGGCAGTACAGGTTCTATTATTTTTCTGCGCTTATCCGCATTTATTTTGATGTGTATTGGCATTCAGATTTTCTGGGATGGCTTTAGTGTGTTGTTTGGTGAGCTGCTGGTTCATTATTTAAAGCCAGTTTAAAGCTCTGGGTGCATAGGGCATAGCAAGCATAGTTAGTGCTTACTATGCCCTTTTTAATTTTCTGTGGGCAGAAATTAATAATGCGGTGGTACTTCATCAAAGAGTGATTTTTGCGCCGGGCCACTTGGCTCTTGCTGCTGTAACCAGCGTAACTCATTGATTACCTGATCCATCTGCTGCTGCTGGGTAGCAACGATGCGGTTCAATTCTTCTAATAGCTCATCTTGCAGCGCCAGCTTGATTTCCAGCTCGGTAATGCGGTTTTCTAAATTCATATTTTCCTCTCTGGCATTAAAAGTTCTGTAGACGCAGAGCACACAGAGGAAAAGCTGATGAGTAAGCCCAGCATTCAGGCAGGTGCTTCTGTTTAGGTTTTCTCTGGGTGCTGTTTTAAAGCTCCATGTGCTCTGTGTCTACAGGTTTTTTGATGACCCGCTTATTTTTTAGAGCCCTGTGCCGCTGCATCACGGCTTCTGCCGAAGGTTTTTTTGCCTTTCGGTTTATCGGTACGACGTACTACGACGTTGTTTTTTTCGTGCACAAACTTTTCACCCGGTTGTTGAGCCGGAATCAGATGCCTGGGCGTGTTACCGATCAGCTCGCTTCGGCCCATGGCGATCAAGGCTTCGCGCAGGATAGGCCAGTTATCTGAATCGTGATAGCGCAAAAAGGCTTTATGTACCTTGCGGCGATGGCCATCGCGGATCACATCTACTTTTTCCGAGCTTCTGGCCAGCTTTCTTAAAGGATTGCGGCGGGTGTGCCACATGGTGGTTGCCATGGCCATTGGCGTAGGCGTAAAGGCTTGTACCTGATCGGGCTGGAAGTTGTTTTTCTTCAGCCACAGTGCAAGGTTCAGCATATCTTCATCGCTGGTGCCGGGGTGGGCGGCAATAAAGTAGGGAATCAAGCTCTGCTTTTTGCCTGCTTGCTCGGAGTAATAATCAAACATCTCGCGAAAGCGCTCAAACGTGCCGATGCCGGGCTTCATCATCTTGGATAAAGGCCCTTCTTCGGTGTGTTCCGGCGCGATTTTTAAATAACCCGATACATGGTGGGTGGCAAGTTCTTTTACATACTCAGGCGATTCCACTGCGATATCGTAGCGAACACCCGAGCCAATGGTGATGCGTTTAACGCCATCAATCTTGCGCGCTTTTTTGTAAAGCTGAATCAGCGGCGCGTGATCGGTATTCAGGTTTTCGCAAATGCCGGGATAAACACAGCTTAAGCGTCTACAAGATGATTCAATTTTTGGGTCTTTACACGACAGGCGATACATATTGGCCGTCGGCCCGCCAAGGTCGGAAATATGCCCGGTAAAACCCTTGGTTTTATCGCGGATATCGACGATTTCTTGCAGGATGGATTCTTCCGAGCGGCTCTGGATAATCCGCCCTTCGTGTTCGGTAATCGAGCAGAACGTACAGCCACCAAAACAGCCGCGCATAATGTTGATCGAGAAGCGGATCATTTCCCATGCCGGAATATGGGCTTTGCCATAGCTTGGATGCGGATTCCGGGCGTAATGCTGACCAAAGATATAATCCATCTCATGGGTCGCCAGCGGAATCGGTGGCGGGTTAATCCATACATCCCGCGAGCCATGCTGCTGCACCATCGCCCGCGCATTGCCGGGATTAGATTCCAGATGCAGAGTGCGGCTGGCGTGGGCGTACAGCACCGGATCAAAAGCCACGGCTTCATAGGCCGGAATACGGATCACTGTGTGCCGCCGGTCGGCCTGCCTGGCGGCGATGCGCTCGGCCTTGCTGATCAGGCGAATCGCCTTGGTGTCGCTGGCGGAAGTGATATCTTTTTCAGATTTCTCCGGCAGCATTTCATAAGGATTGATATATTTATCGACGCGCCCTGGGGTATCTACCGTAGTGGAATCAAGTTCCACCCAGCCTTCGGGCAGCCAGCCCTGTGGGCTCATAAAGGCGGTGCCGCGAATATCCCGCATATCTTTGAGCTTTTCGCCAGCAGCTGCGCGCTGGGCGACTTCCACTAAGGCGCGTTCGGCATTACCAAATAATAGAATATCAGCCTTGGAGTAAATTAGCGCCGATTGGCGCACTTTATCGCTCCAGTAATCGTACTGAGCAATCCGGCGCAAGCTCGCTTCAATCCCGCCAATCATAATCTGCACGCCAGGATAAGCCTCACGGCAGCGCTGGGAATAAACAGTAACGGCGCGGTCAGGCCGCTTGCCGCCCATGCCACCCGCGGTATAGGCATCGTCAGAACGCGGTTTTTTATCGGCGGTATAGCGGTTAATCATCGAATCCATATTGCCCGCGGTGACGCCAAAAAAGAGCCTTGGTTTACCTAGGGTTTTGAATTCGTCAGCGGACAACCAGTCTGGCTGACAAATAATCCCGACCCGCAGCCCCTGCGCTTCCAGCAGGCGGCCAATTAGGGCCATGCCAAAGCTGGGGTGATCGATATAAGCGTCACCCGTGACCAGAATAATGTCGCATTCGTCCCAACCGAGCGCGTCCATTTCGGCACGGCTCATAGGCAAAAACGGGGCGGGTTTACGTGGGAAAACACCTGTAGGCAGGGTGGAAATGGCAGTAGGAGCGGGATTCATGGTTTTGATGAGCAATACTAATTGTGCATTGTCGCAGATTTAGGCAGCAGTAATCAAAAAATTGCTTGTTTTTCATAAGGATATGATTAAAGCCAGCTATCAATGGCAGGTGGTTTTTATTGAGAGATGGGTGAGGCAGTAAAGATCTGTTTAATTTGTGCGGACCAGTAAAAAGCGGGGAGTTGCAGAAGCGGCCTCCCCGTTTTTAAACCGACGACTAAATATTATCTCTTTCAGCCCCCGTATTTATAACGGGGGAGAAAAGCCAGCAGGAAACAAAATTTGTTTCCTATGCGTAATTTAGTGAATTACCAGGTAACTTTACCCGTGCCAACGTCATACATGGCGCCGACAATTTTAATCTGGCCTTTGTCTTCCATCTCTTTCAGGATGGGGCTCATATCCCGGATTTTTTGCACGGTGAGTTCAACATTTTCGTCGGCTACTTTTTGTACAAATTCATGGTTTTTAGAATTGCGTTCGCCATCAGTTTTGGTTGCTTCAACTGCTGGTTTTAGTTTTGCGATTAAGTTGGTTAGATTACCCATTTTTACATCATCACATGCACCTTTGATTGCACCGCAGTGTGTGTGGCCTAACACTACAATAACGCGCGAGCCCGCTACTTTGGCTGCATATTCCAGGCTGCCCAGGATATCTTCATTCACTATGTTTCCCGCTACGCGGGCTGTAAATATATCGCCAATTCCCTGATCAAAAATTAATTCTGGTGTCGCACGAGAATCAATGCAGGACACAACACTGGCTAAAGGGTATTGGCCCAAGCCTGTTTTCATTACATTCTTTTTATTGTCGCGTTTGATAGATTTATTGCTGGCAAAGCGCACATTGCCTGCCTTTAGAATATCTAGAGCTGAGCCTGGTGTAATGCTGGCCTGCACTGCCTTGGTCATGGTTTTACCGACGGCATAAGACTCTGGTTTAATCGCGCCGCTTTGATCCGCCGCCGCATAAGTTAGGGCAGAAGCCAGCATCAGTGAAAGTGTGAGTGGTCGAATGTATGTCAATGATTTCATTTTTACTCCTTGGATATTATTGCGATTTGCATATTTACGCAGCTGCTTTGAGTTAAATGGCATGTTTTTGTTCAATGTAGTAACAAGTTTTTTTTAGTGTTGAGTCAGCTTAATAAAATATTTTTCTTTGCTTTCTTTGCTTTCTTTGCTTTCTTTGTTCGTTTGTTTTTTGTGGTTTTTGCGGCGCTAATGGGGATCAGGGCACGAATCTGGCCTGTTTTTGCAGGGTGTATACATTTGTTGATAGGCGACTATCCTTGCTTTCTGTGTCATAAATTACAGGGTTAGAAGTAATATAGCAATATTTGCCAGGTAGGCATGGCCTGTAATTATTACAATATCTGCTTGTTGGGCTTACTTTATGTTTATGACTGGTAAGGGCTAATCTGGGTTTAAGGCTAGGGTAATGCATGGCAAGTTTACAAAGTGTCGTAAGCGCTCAGAAGGGGTAGAATTGCGCCTTGCTGCAAGCTCAGCCATTGGACGCACCATGACAGAACATCACGAAATCAAGCCCGGCCAGTCGGTCGAGCTACTTAAAGAACTACATATCCTCACCCGCGACGGCAAGCTTAATCAAGATAGCCGCCGTAAATTGAAGCAGGTTTACCACCTCTATCAGTTTATTGAGCCTCTTTTAAAAGAAGTACAGGTGGAGCATCCTGAGGTAACTCTGGTTGACCATGGTGCGGGTAAGTCTTATCTGGGCTTTATTCTGTACGATTTATTCTTTAAAGACAGGCCCGGTTCCGGGCATATTTATGGCATTGAAACCCGCGATGAGCTGGTTAAAAAGTCACAAGAGCTGGCCCAGCGGCTTAGCTTCCCCGGTATGTCTTTCCTGAATTTATCCGTGGCAGAATCAACGAATTCTGATCTTTTACCAGAAACAATCGATGTGGTGACTGCGCTGCATGCCTGCAATACCGCCACTGACGACGCCATTGCCTTTGCGCTAAAAAAGAAGGCTAAATTTATGGTGCTGGTACCCTGCTGCCAGGCCGAAGTAGCGACTGTGCTGCGTAAAAATAAGGCAAAATCGCTAAAGAACCCGCTGGCAGAAATCTGGCGTCATCCGATTCACACCCGTGAATTTGGCAGCCAGATCACCAATGTATTACGTTGCCTGCAATTGGAAGCGCACGGCTATCAAGTAACGGTGACCGAGTTGGTAGGCTGGGAGCATTCGATGAAAAATGAGCTGATTATCGCCCAGTATAAGAATCTGCCGCGCCGCAAACCCACCGAGCGCCTTGCCGCTGTACTGGCAGAGCTGGGGCTGGAAGAGATGCAGGAGCGGTTTTTTACGGTTTGATTTTTGAGCTGTGGAGCCCTTGCACGGAGGTATAAGTTTTTGCCAGGGGTTATTTTGTGAGGGCAAGATAAAACGTTTTGCGCTCCCTATGGCGAGTGCTCTGTTTGGGTATTTGCGGTGAAAGCCACCGGTTATTTAGGTTGATCGGGTTTTGAGTATATGTTGGTTAGTACTGAAGCTGATTTAGCATTTTATTTATGACTTAATTTTTTGTCATTATTTGAGATTGAGACAGAAAACGCTGCGCTTTATAAAAACGAATAGCCTGCTGGTTAAATTTAAATACTTTCAAGCGTATTTCATTGGCTTTTTAGTATTAGCCGCTACAGATACTAAAACAGTACCTCATCTAGCCGCTGGCTAAAGCCTTTGGGCTGGATGACATCGCTACGTAATATTTTTACCGGCAAGATGGTGCGGTCCAGCCACTGACCACGCTCCATTAATACATGGCAGAGTGTGATTTCAGAGGCGTCTTCTGCCTGGCTGAGCACGCTCATTTTATCGAGCTTTAGGGTTTGGATTTCCAGTTTGAGATGGCTATTAGCATCGGTGAGTGAGGTTTCCAGTAGTGCAAGCAGGGCGTCTGGCTCCAAGGCGCTGCAGCAGGCGTTAAATTCTGTAGATAGTTTTTCAACTTCCTGTGTGAGCACGGCATAGCGTGGCTCGGTGGGTTTGCAATAGCGCCAGCTCATTCTTACTTCATTAAGCTCGGTTTCCAGCTGGCGTTTAAATTGTTCTCTGGCTTCTATATGCCAGGCCGCCTGGCTGGCAAGCAGCTCAAGCAAGCGGCCAATCAGTTTTTTTTGTAAATCGCTGCTGCTGCCAGCAACCTGGCTGATTTGCTGTCCACGGCAAACCAGCACCTGCTGGGCTACATCCTGCCTGATATTGTCGCCGCAAACTTCCATTCCATAGCGTTGTTGTAGCTGGCTTTGCATGACTAAGACGGCATAAGCGTGATCGGCCAGCAGGTTTTGTGCAAACCAGTTTCTGACTTCTTCGGAATGGCTGATGGTTTCCTGCACACTTTCAGCAGTGCCAAAGGCTGCATGGGCATGGGCTTCCTGATTCCAGCTTTGGCTTGACAGCTCTACCGGCGCTGGCAGCTGAGATACGATACGCCCGCTCCAGGAATGGGCAATTGCATAGGCATTTTGCAGGCGTGCCTGATAACGGTTGGCGAGCTTAATACGGGGATTGGTGCTGTCTGCTAAAGCCGTTAGCAGGGCCGGATCACAGGCGGGGGGGCTGAATTACGGGTAAAAGCAGTACAGAGCATATTCCAGAGTTTCATGATTTATCCAAATAAGGGCCCGGCTCTTGCAGAGCTAGCTGGTACTTTGCAAGGATGTATTACTGGTATTTAGCGAGGATGAACGAGTGGTTTACACTGACCAACCTGCGAAGGCTGCCTAAGGCTGAGCCCCGGTTTGTACTTTCTTTTTTGGTCCGGCTCGCCCGTTGCCTGATAAATAGAGTGGCGGGCAGATATTAACGTTTTTTGCTTTTACAAATAGGATATAGATCAAACTCGCCTGTTCATTGTGTTGTGCGGTAAGGTGGTTAAACGGAATTGGCTCTGAAGCCGTTATTAGTTGCTTTAGTACCTCCTGTGGGCTGCCTTTAAGATTTTTTACTGATGATCCAGACCCCCAACATCACAATGATTGCGCCCAGCCACTGGATTGTACTCAGGCGCTCATCCAGAATACCGATACTCATCAAAATAGATAACATAGGGCCAAGGCTGCCGATAATGGCGGTGCGGCTGGCACCGATGCGGCTCATTGCGGCAGCTGTGGCATAAATTGGTAGTACGGTAGAAAAAACGGCCATGGCGGCGGCAAGACCATATACAGGCAGTGGCTGAACGAGCGCGCTGACTGGATGAGTGACTAAAAAATGACAGAGTACGGCAATACTGGAAACAGTGAGCCCCAGCTCGGTAAAACGCATTGCGCCTATCCGGGAAATCATCACCGGGCTTAGGCTCATATATAAGGCATAGCAGGTGGTGCTGGCGACAATAAAGCCGATACCTACCCAATCGGCATTGGCCTCGCTTAAGCCTGGCGCAATCACAAGGGCGATGCCGAGATAGGTAAGCGGCAGTGCTTGTTTTATCTGCCGGGTCATAACAGAGCCAGTGAGCAGCACGGAAAACAGCACGGTTAGGGTGGGATAAAGGCTGAGAATTAGCCGCTCCAGACTGGCACTCACCGTCATTAAGCCAATAAAGTCCAGTACGCTGGAAAGGTAATAGCCTAGAAGCCCCAGGCCAATCAGTGCCAGATAATCGCGCCCTGCAAGCCGTGCTTTGCTGCGCCACAGGCTGTAGGAGGCTAAGATCAGCAGCACAAATAGCATGCGTAAACAGATTAAGGTTATGGCGTCTATACCGTGTCGGTAGGCTAATTTGGCAAAAATGGCTTTGCATGAAAAACCGGTTGCAGCAAAAATGGCGAGGATCACGCCAAGGCGAAAGGACGCGTGGTTGGCAGTACTCTGCATCTTGGATCTTCCTGCTGGGCCGTGAGCGATTTTGTTTGATTGAAGAAAAGCTGTTTTTTTGTGAAGTTCCGGGCTCCTCGTGAGCCTCGTGGTTTAATGCTCGGGTTTGCCTGAAGCAAATCGGTTATTTACTGGCAATTTTTGCCAAGCCAGCCTGAATCAGGTGATAAG
Organism: Iodobacter ciconiae; assembly: GCF_003952345.1. Lineage (NCBI taxonomy): Bacteria > Pseudomonadati > Pseudomonadota > Betaproteobacteria > Neisseriales > Chitinibacteraceae > Iodobacter > Iodobacter ciconiae. The sequence continues at coordinate 3,163,734 of NZ_CP034433.1, forward strand.
CAATACTGGATTTTCCGGGGAGCTCGGGCAGATTCTCCGGGCCGAACCATTGCGCATCTTCGATCTCCCCTTCCTGGGGGATGATCTCCCCCGAAACATAATCTGCAATAAAAGCCAGCATCAAAGAGTGTGGAAAAGGATGGCTTTGGCTGCCAAACCAGCTTAGCTTGGAGACTTTTACCCCTACCTCTTCATAAATTTCGCGAAAAACAGCTTCTTCACAGCTTTCTCCAGCCTCCACAAAGCCGGCCAGCGCACTGTAAACACCGGAGCGAAAATGGGGGGATCGGGCTAAAAGGAGCTGCCGGTCTTTTTTGATCAGCACCATAATGGCCGGGGAAATTCTTGGATAAGCGCGATGTAGACAGGCCGGGCATTCTCTGGCTGTTTCTTTGGGCATACGTGTTGTGGCCGTGCCGCAACAGCCACAAAAGCGGTGCTGCCTGTCAAATGTCAGCAATTGTTGTGCGCGAGCGGCTATCCAGTAGTGACTGTCTGCAATGAGCCCCCAGGCGGCACGCAGGCCGATAGCTTGCAAACTGGCGGCATAGGAAGTTTTTTCATGCCATGCCATTAACACGCAAGCCTGCCCGGTTACACTACCAATTTGCACTGAAATTTCTGCAGTATCATGCGCTGGCAGATCGCTTGCTACAGGCAATCTGCCATCAGGGTGAACCAGCAGCTGAGCGCCGATAAAAGCCAGACAGAGGTTATCGGCGCTGACTGCCGTCCGGTGTTTGTATTTTGGAATAAATTTAATAGGTAGCATGGCCAAATCTATCAAAGTGAGTGGGGCAACTGGGTTGTCTGGTGAAGGCTCAATATCTGGAGTGCTTAATATAATGCTTTAATAAATAATGATATTCCTGCCAGGATAGTGACACTTTCAAAGCAGCGTTTAATTATCTGATTGCCCTGTTTTAACCCCCAGTGTGCGCCCAGATAGCCCCCCAGGGCAGAGGCCAGCAGCAGTACCGGAATCCACGGCCAGTGTAAGTCTGTTTGCAAAGCCAGTGAAATGGCCCCTGCACCGTTCCAGAATAATCCAGCCAGAACCATGGTATACGCCACGGCCCGTTTGTAATCCATACCAAACCAGTGCACCAGCCAAAGTGTGACAAATAAGCCTGTGCCTGAGGTAAATGATCCGTTTAATACACCAATAAAAAATAAACCTGCTGCGCCTACCCAGCGTTTTGATCCGCTACGGTGGCGGCTTTGCTGCTGTTGACCCAGTGCGGGAGATAATAGCGAATACAGGCCTAATCCGCAGGTCAGAAAGGCCAAAATGAGTAGTGTCCAGGGTTCAGGAATATGCAAAATCAGCAGAGTCCCGATCAGTACACCGGGTAAACCACTGGCTAGCACCAGGACAGAAAATCGCCAGTTTAGCGTACCTGCTTTTAGGTATTTAAACGTAGCCCCTAGCCCCAGTGCCACGCTGGCTACTTTATGTGTTGCCAGTGCTACGGGAAAAGCCAGGCCCAAAAACAGCAAAATAGGAAGTTGCAGCAGACCTGAACCTCCACCAGCAAGGGCAGAAAGTGTATTGGCAATTAAAGAAACAATAGATAATGCGAGCAATTCAGTCATCGGGGCGTGCCTGGGGCATCGGGCCTAATCTGCCGCGACTTTAGACAACGGGTTTACTTGTTATGTTGTTTAAATACATCAATGCGACCCACTTGCCATCCAGGTTTGCTAAATGTTTTTGTGCTCTTTTGTCAGGATACACAAGCTTTTAGGGCGGCTCATTCACTAGAACATAAGAAATGAAGCGTTTAGTTCAATATGAAACAGTTGCTTAGACCAATCTTGCAGATGTTTTTTTAGATCTACAATGATGTTCTATATTCTTACATTATTTTATTGTTTATTTTTGGTTTATATAAGGCTGTTCTTACTTAGGGATAATCCTAGCCTTTTTTAGCTTGTCAAACAATTGTTTGATTCGTAGCATGAAGATCGTTTCTCAACGACAGAGCATCGGGCTTTGGGTTGCGTTAAACCAATAACAAGACGGGAGATATACATGAGTTCTTCGCTGCCACGGGCAAGCCGCCCATTTGCTATTTTGCTGCTGACTTCTCTGCTCGCTGCGTGCGGAGGTGGCGGAGATACAGGTAGCCCAGCAGACATCCGCAGTATTAAAGAAATAGTTTCTTTTGGCGATAGCCTAAGTGACATTGGTACTTACAATCCAACCACCGCTGATGCAGATTTGACGAACGATATTCCTGTGGGTTTACGTTTTACCACTAAGCCAGCGACTGCACCGGCTGGTGCGGTATGGACAGAAATTCTGGCTGCTGAGTACGGCTTAAATATCACCCCAAATCGCGTGGTGAATTTTAGCGGCCTTAATCCGGCAACTGGCGCAGCGGTGGGTACGCCAGCCACGATGGGTAAAATTTATGATTTAGGTGGTAGTGCATATGCTGAAGGCGGGGCACGTATTGAAATCGATACTTTGGATGAACAGGGTAAACTTACTGATGGCCTGATTACCCTGAAGCCAGGTGTGACATATCAATCGGCCAGCGCTTTGTCGATCAAAGGCCAGATTGCTAAATACAAAGCCGCACGTACCAGCTTCAATGCCAGTCAGCTGGTGTTAATTCAGGGGGGGCCCAATGATTTCTTTGCTTTCTTGAGCGGGGTCGCTGACGGCACGATTAACCCATCGACAGCATCTACAGAAATTGGTAAAAATGTGACCGCCATGGTCACGCAGATCAAAACGCTGGTAGCTATGGGGGCCAGCAAGGTGGTTTACGCCAATATGCCGGATCTGGGTGTGACTCCGCAGTTTGTATCTACCCCATTAAAAGGTCTGGCGACCAACCTTTCTATTGAATACAACAAGGCTGTTGCCGCTGCGCTGGCTGCGGAAGTGACCGCCAAGCAGGTAGTAATTGTGGATACAGCAGGTCTTGTGGCTAAGGCCATTGCCAGCCCGGTGAGCTTTGGTTTGGTGAACACCAGCAATATGGCGTGTAACAACGATATTAGTGTATCTGCCACCCCTCTGCCACCAACTACTAATCCTGCTAATGTTTCTGCGCTGACATGTAATGCTAAAACCCTAGTGGCTGCAGCTGCTGATACCAATTATCTGTTTGCGGATGGCGTACATCCAACGATTGCCGGGCATACCATCTTGGGTAAAGCCGCCGCAGTAACGGCAATGGCTGCGGGTTATATTAAGTAAGCTCTAAAACTTTCTCACAAAAAGAACCGTGCTAACTCATATGCGCGGTTTTTTTATTGGCTAAAATCATCCATATCGCCTCAGCGTTGCGTATCCGGTAAAATTCAAGCATGAGCAAATTAACATTAGATCGTATCCTGCAATCGCAGGGCTTTGGTACGCGCAAGGGTTGTCGAGAGATGATTTCCGACGGTGAAGTGGCCGTAAATGGTGAAATTGTCAGCAACTTTAAGCTCACTTTTGAAACCACGGGACTGGAGCTGACCATTTTTGGTGAAAGCTGGCCCTATCGTGAGCACGTTTATATTGCGCTGAATAAACCGGCCAATTTTGAATGTTCACGTAAACCCAGCCACCACCCCGGTGTGCTGACACTCCTTCCCGAGCAATTTAACTGGCGTGAAGTGCAGCCGGTTGGGCGCCTGGATCACGATACTACCGGCCTCTTGCTGATGTCGGATGACGGTGCATTTATCCACGCGCAATCTTCCCCCAAGCGCCATGTGCCTAAGGTTTATGTAGCAATTACCGCCGAGCCTGTAACAGAAGAGCTGATTACACTCTTAATGGCCGGCGTGCAGCTGAACGACGAACCTGCGCCGCTTGCTGCCGTGCATTGCAAAAAGCTGGGTGAGAATGAGCTGGAAATCGTGCTGGAGCAGGGTAAATATCATCAGGTAAAACGCATGCTGGCCGCAGCAGGTAATCACTGTGCCAGTTTGCGCCGCTCTGAAATTGGTGGCTTAAAGCTGGCTGAAATGGGTTTGGCTGAAGGGCAGTGGTGCTATTTATCTGAGCAGCAAATGGCACTATTGGTGTCTGTACAGTAAAATTTATAAAGAAAGAGTATAGTAAGTAGCGCGTTGTTATTGTTTAATCTGGCTTTCGTGAAATTCCATTGATTTTAAGCAACTTTTTGTTTGTTGCCTGAGGGGATTAACATGAATTTACGTAATAGCTTATTTATGGTTGGCATCGCGCTGGGACTTACTGCGGGTAGTGTGCTTGATAAAATGGTTCCTGAAACCTTCACTGCTGAAGTTAAGTTGATTGCCGTTAACCGTTCTCATGACAATATTAAAGCGGGAGAGATCACTCTGCTGGCTTCCACAGATACAGGTAAAACGCTGGTGAAGGATCTCTTGCAGCATTTGCTGCGGTGGACCATTTGGGTTGTCTGATCGGTATTAACCTGATGATTTCTCATCTTTATCACAGACAAGCCAGGGATTGATCCTTAGATGATGGGTATGAGCTTCTGGTTGCATTGCGGAAAGCTTGCCAGAAAATGAGCTTGAAATTGTGCCGAAGTGGGGTAGATGTCATCAGGTAAAAGCTATGCTGGCCACTGCCGACAATCATGAGCTGTTCTGGGAATGGTGGCTCAGCTAGTGAAATATATTTGTCAGAAATTTTGTGGTATTGCTTCTCCAAGGCGCAAGTATGCTGTTGCCGCCCTCACAGTAAAGTTTGTAAGGAAAGAGTATAGTCAATTTATTGACATCATGGCTTAGTCATAGCTTTATGGTTTTGTCATGAAACTTAATTAACCTTACTAACTTTTTTTATTGCTTGAGGGAATTACCATGAAGTTGCGTAATGCTTTACTGATGGCCAGTGTCACGCTGGCGCTTACTGCGTGTATTGATTCTGATGATACAGCTCCTGAAGTCTCCGCTGTTGACGTCAAGCTGATTGCTATTAATGATTTTCATGGCAACCTCGAAGCTGGACCGATTACTCTGACCATTCCTGATCCTTCTGACCCAAGTAAAACTATCAAGATTCCGGTGGGGGGGATTGAATACCTGGCGAGCTGGGTTAAAAGCCTTAAAGCCAAAAATCCAAATAATGTAGTGGTTTCTGCGGGTGATCTGATCGGTGCCAGCCCGATGATTTCTGCTCTCTACCATGACGAGCCAACGATTGAAGCCATGAGTGCCCTGGGTTTGGATTTTAACGCGGTGGGTAATCATGAGTTTGATGATGGTAGTGAAGAATTACTTCGTATGCAAAATGGGGGATGCCACGCAGATAAGGTAGGCTGTGCCGATGGTAAATTCGATGGTGCTAAATTCAAGTTTCTGGCGGCCAATGTGCAACATAGTGCAACTGGCAAGACGCTATTTCCTGCTTACCAGATCAAAGAATTTAATGGTGTAAAAGTCGGCTTTATCGGTATGACTTTAAAAGGCACGAAGGATGTTGTTACGCCGTCTGGTGTTGCAGGGTTAGATTTTAAAGATGAAGTAGAAACGGCGAATAAGCTTGTGCCTGAGTTACAAAAGCAGGGTGTTGAGACTATTGTGGTTTTGCTGCACGAAGGCGGCTTCCCGGCTGATAAAAAGTACAATGAATGCAACGGGATTTCAGGCCCGATTGTCAATATTGTTAATAAGCTGGATAAAGCCATTGATGTGGTGGTTTCAGGCCATACTCACCAGCCTTACAATTGCAGAATTAATGATAAGTTAGTGACCAGTGCTTATCAATATGGTGGCATGGTGACTGATATTGATCTGACTATTGATCCTAAAACCCGCAACGTAATCAAGATGAGTGCCAATAATCTGGCTGTAACGCGTGATGTGCCAAAAGACACAGTCCAAACATCATTGGTTGAAAAGTTCCTGAAACTGGTTTCGCCGCTTAAAGATCGTGTGGTTGGATCGATCGCTGGTCCGCTGACCAAAACGGTAACGGCAGGTGGTGAAATGTTGCTGGGGCGTGTGATGGCAGATGCTCTTCTTGATGCTACTGCAGGGCCGAATAATGGTGCTTCACAAATTGCCTTTATGAATCCGGGCGGGTTGCGTACAGAGCTGGCTCCGGCAGATGCAAGTGGTAAGGTGACTTACGGTCAGTTGTTTGCTGTTCAGCCTTTTGGCAATACTTTGGTAACAATGACGCTGACAGGAGAGCAAATTGATAAGGTGCTCGAGCAGCAATGGAATGCCGGGGTTCAGAAAGTCATGCAAGTGTCTACTGGTTTTAGCTATGTATGGGATAAGAGCAAGCCAGATGGTAGTAAGGTTGATCTTGCAAGCATCAAACTTAATGGTGTTGCTATTGATCCAAAAGCCAGCTATCGCGTGACGGTAAATAATTTTATGGCGACAGGAGGGGATGGTTATCTGGAGTTTGTAAATGGTAAAGACATCCTTGGTGGCCCGCTGGATGTGGATACCCTGGAAAAGTATGTAAGTAAAAATCCTTTGCTTGCTATCCCAAATACAGATCGAATTAGCGTTCTGAACTAAGAATAAATCACGACAGTGAGCTGTGTGTGTGCCTAGCCGTACGTATCACTTTGCCTCTGGGGAAGTGGTGCTGCGGCTTTTTTAATGGATGAGGGTCTCCTTTCTTTAAAAAGAACGAACCGTATTCATACCGCCAATTTGGCTATGGTTCAAGTAATGCAATTGGTGAGCGGGCGTTATCGCCTTTAAAAGTCGATGCACCGGTTGCTGCCGCCCAAGGCTGCGTGGCGGCGCATTACTGATCGTTTAAAAATAGGGATGATGCAGGCCCTAGCAGGCAGGTTTTTTTGTACAGCGAAGTTGATTGAAGCCCCGGATTCCGGAAGGTAAAGCATTTTCGGGGGCATTTCAGGTAAAGGCCTGCTGTTATAAATGGATGCCAAAGGTGGTATAAAAAATCACCCCCTCATGGTGATGACGAACTGGTAATGCTAGAGGCTGCTCTTGCTTAGTTTGTTATTCCAGTCTTTTACTGCAGCATCCAGTGCTGCTTTGGCAGATTTCTGGCCGGTAATTGCGGCTTGTACTTCGTTTTGCAACATGCGTTGCATGGTGGTTTCATCTGGCAAAATGCCCGGCTCCAGCGTCAGTGTTTTTGCATTGCCAATAGATAATGCTGCGATGGCGCGCGATTTTTCGATGGGATCTCTACTTTTTGCCCCTGACATAAAGTAGCTGTCAGTTGCAGCTTGCTTGGTTGAGGGGAAAGTCGTGCCGGTTTCTTTAGAGAAAGCCAGTTGAGCGGCATCACTGGTTAAAAACTTACCTAGTTTGGCCGCGTCAGCCGGAGATTTGGTTCCGGTGGGAATCACGTAATCCATCATCCAGCCACCGAAAGCTATTTTGCCCTCGCTAATGGGAAAGGCTGCAATTGCTGTTTTGGCGTAGATGGCTTTGCTATCTGTTTGGGTGCGTTTCAGAGCCTGAGGTGCTGTCGTCATCATGGCAATTCTTTGCGTATTATATGAAGTAATTTCTTGCTCGAACTCCATTTTGAATACATTTTTAGGTATTGCTCCTGCTTTATACAAATCAGCAAATTTTTGCAATAAAGCGATATGTTTGGGTGAATTAAAAACGGCCTTGCCATTTTCAATTACAGGCAGGCCAGCATAGCAAAACCAGTTAATAAAACTGCCGCCACTTTCCGCAGATAGCTTGGGTACAAAAGCGGGGGCTTTTGTTTTTTTGCTGATTTTTTTTACCTGGGTCAGTAATTCATCAAAGTCTTTTGGCGGGGCTTTAATTCCAGCTTTATTAAATAAACTTTTATTATATGCAATAACGGAAACAGAGTTATACCAGGGAAATGCGTAGATTTTTCCTTTATAGGTAACATCATTTAGCGCATTGGTCTGATAAAGATTTTTATCCGTACCCAGATATTCATCCAGTGGCAGTATATTTCCCTGGCGGGCAAAGTCGTGTACCCAGGGCACATTAAAATTAACCAGTGCGGGCGGATTGCCTGCCGCAATAGCGGCGATGAGCTTGGGTTGAACCTGATCCCAATTCATATCAACCCACACGGCTTCCAAATCGGGGTTGTTCTGATTAAATTGTGTAGCGAGATCTGTAAAATAGTGATTGAATTGAGGGGCCATATGCATGGTCCAGAATTCAAGATTTACTTTTTCTGTAGCAAAAACCGATGAAGCACTTAATACACTGGCTATCATTATTGCGCTGGCAATTAGTTTTTTCTTCATCGCTATTTTCTCCAGATCTGCAATAGGGGGCCAAAACGGCTGGGCATCCCGATATTGTGAAACAGCCGCTCTGTTTGTGAGTATGAAAAAATACAGTTTTTTTGTGTTTGAAAATGCCTTACGCATTAACCAAATAAGGTGTAGAAAACAGCCATACCCTGAGTGTTATTTTTCTGCTGATTATGGATTGGGTGCGTGGCTGTTTTTTCTGCAAGCGATCAATATTTCGGGCAGAAATAAATTCTGCATGGCTATTTCTGCATAAAAATATGTTGTATTCATAATGTATTTGTATTTTAAATGACTTTCTTCAATCTATACTTGCCAGCTTAACCCTAAGCGAGGTACGAAACGATGTCTGTTTTGATCTGCGGTTCACTGGCTTATGACACCATTATGGTGTTTCCTGATCGTTTCAAAAATCATATCCTGCCGGAAAAAATTCATATGCTTTCGGTGTCGTTTATGGTGCCGGAAATGCGCCGTGAATTTGGAGGTTGTGCGGGCAATATTGCTTATAACCTCAAAATGCTTGGCGGGGATCCGCAGATCATGGCTACGGTGGGTTGTGATTTTTTTTCCTATGCTGATCGCCTTGATAAGCTGGGTATTCACCGTAGCAGCATTAAAGAAGTGCCGGATACTTTTACCGGACAGTGCTTTTTAACCACCGATTTGGATGATAACCAGATTAATGCCTTCCACCCGGGAGCAATGAGTTTTTCTCATCTGAACCGGGTGAGCGATGTGCCGCTGCCGGTCAGGCTGGCAATTGTTTCTCCTGATGGTAAGCAGGGTATGCAGGAGCATTGTGAGCAATTGGCAGAAGCCGGGATTCCTTTTATTTTTGATCCGGGCCAGGGTTTGCCGATGTTTAGTAAGGCGGAGCTGCTACACATGATTTCGCTGGCTAGCTTTCTGGTATTAAATGACTACGAGCTGGAAATGGTGCTGAACACCACAGGGCTTAGCCAGGAAGCACTGCAAAATATGGCAAAAGTGCTGATTATTACTCTGGGTGGAGAAGGCTCAAAAATTTACACCGATGGCATATGTCATGATATTCCGGCGGCCATGCCAGGTGAGGTACTGGATCCTACCGGTTGTGGTGATGCTTACCGTGGGGGCCTGCTCTATGGAATGAGCCTGACCTGGGATTGGCCGGTAACGGGGCGGCTTGCATCGCTTTTAGGCGCAATTAAAATTGCTTCCAGGGGCGGGCAAAACCATGGGATAAGCCGTGATGAGCTGGCAGTGCGCTTTAAGGCCGAATTTGGCTTTGCTTTGCCTGCAAGCTAAGTTGTGTTGCCCCCGCAAGCTTAGGCGGGTTAAATGATGATGATTATTCGGGGCGGCTTTGCAATAAGCCGCCTTTGGTATTTTAGGCAGCACCGATTTAGTTGTTAGCCCGCTATTTTTTGTTTTAGGCAAGGCCCTGTGTAATAATTCTGTAATATTGCTGACGCTATTCCTTCACGTTTTATCTATAATGTTTGGTTCCACATCGGTAATGATGACCATACCAATAATTAGTCAAGCGGGGGGTTGCAATGAATAATAAGGGTGAAGAAAGCGGCAAGCTGAAGAGGCTGGTGGCACTGTGTCTGATGGCCTGGGGCATTGCTGCTCCGGTGCAATCTGCAGTAGTGATTAGCCAGGTTTATGGTGGTGGAGGCAATAATGGCGCCACATTCAAAAATGATTTTATTGAGTTATACAATACCGGAGATAAGCCAGAAATCCTTAATGGCTGGAGTGTTCAATACACTTCTGCTACGGGGAGTACCTGGCAAAAAACGCCCATTAATGGCGTATTACTTGCGGGTCAGTATTTTTTGATTCAACAAGCTGCCGGTGTGGGAGGGAGTGTAAGCTTGCCAGCGCCTGATGCAATTGGCACTCTGGCTATAGGTGGTACTTCTGGCAAAGTGGCACTGGTTAAAAACAACACATTATTGGGCTGTGGCTCTGCGTGCAGCAGTTTTGCTGATGTAGTTGATTTTGTGGGTTTTGGTGCCGCAAATAGTGCAGAAACAAATCCGGTAGCAGCTTTAAGCAGTAGTACCGCAGCATTGCGTGAAAATGAGGGATGCACGGATAGTAACGATAATAGTGCTGATTTTGTTGTGACTACGCCTGTGCCGCGTAATACAGCAACGTTGATCAAAACCTGCAGTGAAACGCCAACGCCAACGCCAACGCCAACGCCAACGCCAACGCCAACGCCAACGCCAACGCCAACGCCAACGCCAACACCAACACCAACACCAACACCAGGCACTCAGCGCATCCATGATATTCAAGGCCGTGCTCATCGCTCGGCTATAGAAAACCGCCAGGTGAGCGATGTGCCCGGGCTTGTAACACTGGTTCGCAGTAACGGCTTTTTTATTCAGGGCACCCAGCCCGACAATGATCCTTTAACGTCTGAAGGGATTTTTGTTTTTGTCGGTAGTGCACCAAGTGTTGTGCCGGGGGATTCAGTGTTGGTCTCGGGGGTTGTCAATGAATTCCGCCCGGGCAGTACAGGTGGCACTAATAATCTGACAACAACGCAAATTAAATTGGCTGCAGGTGGGGTGAGCAAACTGTCATCGGGCAATGCTTTGCCTGAGCCTGTGATTCTGGCTGCCAATGTACCTAATCAGCGCATGTGGCAGGGTAATGTGAGTGATGTAGAACAGGCTGCTCAGCTGGATCTGGCCAATGGCATTGATTTTTATGAAAGCCTAGAAGGAATGCGGGTGCAGCTCGACGGTGCGATCGCAAGTGGCCCGACAAATAAATTTGGTGACGTATTTGTGGTGCCTAATTATGGTCGAGATGCCAGCCCGCGCACGCCGCGTGGTGGTGTCGTGATCACTGAAACTGATTTTAATCCGGAGCGCATTAAGCTGGCGCAAGGATCGGTAAAGCCTTCTACGGTAAATGTAGGGGATTGGTTTGCCAGGGCTGTAGGTGTGGTGGATTATAACTTTGCCAATTACACCGTATTGCTGAGCGAGTTGTCTGCTCCGGTCAGTAGCAACCTGGCTCCTGAAGTGACGCGTAAGCAAGCTGAGGATGAGCTGGCCATTGCCTCGTTTAATGTGGAAAACCTGGATGCCAAAGAAGGTAGTGCGAAGTTTGCCCGCCTTGCTGCCCAGATTGTTCAAAACCTGCAATCACCCGATATTCTTGGCCTGATGGAGATTCAGGATAATAACGGTGCGACTAGCGATGGCACGGTGGATGCATCGCAAACACTAGGCAAGCTGATTGCTGCTATTCAAAGTGCCGGTGGCCCGGCTTATCAGTATCGCCAGATTAATCCGGTAGATGGCAAGGATGGAGGTGAGCCTGGCGGCAATATTCGCCCGGTGTTCTTATTTAACCCTGCACGTGTCAGTTTTATTGATCGCTCGGGCGGAACATCTACCGGAGCGGTTGATGTGGAAGCCTGCCCGGAGCTGGCATGTCTGACCTTCAGCCCGGGCCGTATTCTGCCCCTTGACCCGGTATTTAATTCCAGCCGTAAGCCACTGGTGGGCGAGTTTTCGTTTAATGGCCAGAAGCTGTTTGTGATTGCCAACCACTTTAATTCCAAAGGAGGGGATCAGCCCTTGAGCGGTCGCTTCCAGCCGCCAGGTCGTACTTCGGAAGTACAACGTAACAACCAGGCGCAAATCGTTGCCGATTTCGTCAGCCGTATTAATGCTCTGGATCGCAATGCCAATGTAGTGGTGCTGGGTGATATCAATGATTACCAGTTTTCCAGCAGCGTGGCGCGCCTGAAGGCAGTGGGCCTGGTTGATCTGGTTGAAACTCTGCCGGAGAACGAGCGCTACACCTATGTATTCGAAGGCAATAGCCAGGTGCTGGATCACGTTTTTGCATCTGCTGCACTGGCCGCTCGCACCGAATACGACGTGGTGCATGTGAATTCCGAGTTTGCTGATCAGGCCTCCGATCATGATCCGGAAGTGGCAAGAATCCGATTGCCTCAGGCATGGTTTGATGTGAGTGATCGTTTTACTCAGCAAAAATCAGGTCTGGTATATAGCGCTGCTGGCAAAACCTTTAATGGCAGCCTGACCCTTGCTGCGCAAAGCGTGGTGAGTGGGACGGTGCGCGTGCAGATCAAAGATCTGCCATCTGGGGTGAGTTTGGCTAATGGCGCGGAAGGTGGTGTATTTACTGCCGATATTAGTGCGGGCACTCCTTTTATTTTGCCGCTTAAATTCAATAATCCTGCGCGTGTAGCGATCCGTTTTAATGCACAGATTCTGGCGACTAAGGACTTCAAATAATGAAACACACACTTAAATTAGCGCTGGCCGGATTATTTCTGGCTTGCAGCAGCCTGGCTTCTGCCGCGATGTATCACGTGAATGTAGATACCCGTACTCTGGATGGACAGGGTGGCTTTGTAGCTTTTGGCCTTAATGGCCTGAGCGACTCTCCTTTACTGAGCGCATTGGTAAGTCAGTACCGTGGTAGCAGCCTGGAGTCTATTGATATCGACAATACCTTTAACGTATCTGGTCATTTAAGCTCGGTGCTTAAGCTGGAAAACCGTGAACTGAACCAGTTTACCCAGGGCGTGATCTTTGGCAAACAGCTGCAATTTGATGTGGAATTTGCGGGGGAGCAGAGTCTGATTGGCTCTGGAACTCGTTTTGCTCTGGCTCTATATGATAGAAGCTTTGCTGCTTTATTAAGTAATGATCCTACCGGTGCTGCTGTTTTGGCTGAATTTACTTCTGGCCAAGCTGTGGATTTCAAAACGATCACCGATGCACAGGGTAATATAATGGCAACAATTACTCCTGTGCCAGAGCCAGAAACCTATGCTTTAGTAGGTTTAGGGCTGCTGGGCCTGGTGATGCGCCGCCGGATGATGGGTGCTGATTTATACGGAAAAACTGTTTGAAGCAGTGTATTTAAAGAGTGAAACAACGGCCCTGACAGGGCCGTTTTTTTATATGTTGAAGATCATTACTGTAAAAAATGTTCATCATTGGGCATTTTTCGTTTTTTGTAAGGTTAAGCCAGAAGGGGCCTTGTTTTGTTGCATTTTGCTTTAAAAGTAAGCAGAAAACCTGAGTTATCTGCCGATTTATATAAATTTTCGTACGCCATAAGATTTTTTTGTGCTGATAGGGGGAATAGATAGTCTGTTTAGGGCCAATACGTTGTGGGTGTAGAAGGGTAGTTTTTGGTGCTTATCGTATGATTAATATCGATTTTTGTTTTGTAATGCAGGCAAAAATAAAGCCCCAGATAGGCTTACTTACTTAGTGATGCTAAAAAGGGTTGGGGATATCTCTAGTAGGACATAGCCCTATTTATAGGTTTACTGATAGCCAGCATTTAGGGGTTTATAAAAAAACCTTTATTCACTTGGTATTGGGAGAGTCATTCATGCGATTAAAACAGCCCGGATATTGTTTTGTTTTGAAATCAACCCTCGTTGCTGCGTGTGTGCTGAGCGCCGGTACGGCGATGGCCGCAGGCAAAACGCTGATTTATTGTTCCGAAGGCAGTCCGGCCGGTTTTGACCCGGTGCGTTATACCTCAGGTACGGATTTTGATGCTTCTGCTGAACCTGTTTTTAATCGTTTGGTGCAATTTACGCAGGGCTCTACCCAGATTGAGCCGGGCCTTGCTGAAAAATGGGAAGTGTCGCCTGATGGTTTGACCTACACATTTAGCCTGCGTAAAGGCGTTAAATTCCACACCACACCTTTCTTTAAGCCAACGCGTGATTTTAATGCAGACGATGTGGCATTTACCTTTCAGCGCATGACGGATAAAAACCTGCCATTTAACAAGGCTGCGCCAACAGATTTTCCCTACGTATCGGACATGAGTCTGGATACTAATATTGTGGGGATTGAAAAGGTTGATGCTTATACAATCCGCTTGAAATTAAAAACGATTGATGCCGCTTTCTTGCAAAATATCGCCATGTCTTTTGCCTCTATCTATTCGGCTGAATATGCCGATAGTCTGTTGAAAAGTGGTAAAACCGCACAGCTTAATACCATGCCCATTGGCACGGGCCCGTTTATTTTCAAAAGTTATCAAAAAGACAGCAATATCCGCTTTGATGCTAACCCGGAGTACTGGAAAAAAGGTAGCGTTAAACTGGGCAAGCTGATTTTTGCGATTACCCCCGATGCCTCCGTTCGCTATCAGAAATTACAAAAGGGTGAATGCCATGTGATGGCTTACCCGAAACCTGCTGATTTGAAATCGATGCAAAGTAATAAGGCACTGGTTGTGTCCTCTCAGGCGGGGTTTAATCTGGGCTATCTGGCTTACAATGTGCAGCACAAGCCGCTGGATAAGCTGGAAGTTCGTCAGGCACTGGATATGGCGATCAATAAAAAAGCCATTATCGAAGCGGTTTATCAGGGTGCGGGCCAACCTGCCACCAACCCGATGCCTCCAACTCAGTGGTCTTACAATAAAAAGCTGAAAGATCAGAATTACGATCCAGCCAAGGCCAAAGTGCTGCTGAAAAAAGCCGGGATTGCCGAGGGGACCGAGATCACCTTGTGGGCGATGCCGGTTCAGCGCCCTTACAACCCGAATGCAAAACTGATGGCTGAAATGATTCAATCCGACTGGGCCAAGATTGGTATTAAGGGCAAGATCACCACTTACGAGTGGGGTGAATACCTGAAGCGCGGTAAGGGTGGCGAGCATGATGCGATGCTGGTTGGCTGGACGGGTGACAATGGTGATCCTGATAACTGGCTGGGTGTTAACCTGGCTTGCGCTTCGCTTGAAGGTAATAACTACTCCAAGTGGTGTGACAAAGAGTTTGATGGCTTGGTGGTTAAAGCCCGTGCGATTAATAATCAGGCTGAGCGTACTAAGCTCTATGAAAAAGCGCAGGAAGTCTTTAAGCGTGAAATACCTTGGACTACCATTGCACACTCCACTGTTTACGTGCCTGCTCGTAAGGAAGTGCAGGGTTTCAAGATTAGCCCGTTTGGCACGATGTCTTTTTCTAATGTCAGTGTCCAATAATTATTCATGATTTTAAAAAACGGCCGCTGCGTTTGGGGCGGCCGTTTTTACGTAAGCGTTTTGTAGTGTATTTATGAAAATTGCATTTGCAGGGCTGGGTTTTGCTCTGTGCGGTGTTGATATGCAAACGGCTGTAGTCGTACGGGGAAATATCCATGTTTAGTTTTATTTTTCGCCGCTTAAGCGTCACGATTCCTACTTTTTTAGGCATCACTGTTTTAGCGTTTGCCCTAATTCATATGATTCCTGGGGACCCGGTGCTGGTGATGGTGGGTGAGCGTCGCCTAGACCCTGAATTTTATCGTCAAGCTCTAATTCGGCTTGGTTTGGATCAGCCTTTATATGTGCAGTACTGGCAATATTTGCTGAAAGTATTACAAGGCGATCTGGGCCGATCGCTGGTGTCACACGAGCCGGTGATTAAAGACTTTTGGGCGCTGTTTCCCGCCACATTAGAACTCTCTATCTGTGCCATGCTGCTGGCCTCGGTGTTTGGTTTGATTATCGGCATGATTGCCGCCATACGCCGTGGTAGCTGGATTGATCACACCGTGATGGGCGCTGCGCTGACCGGTTATTCAATGCCGGTTTTCTGGCTGGGTTTGCAGCTGATTATGCTGTTCTCAGTGCAACTAGGCTGGACTCCGGTTTCTGGCCGGATTGATCTGGAATACGACATCACACGGGTGACTGGCCTGATGCTGATTGATACGCTGATTTCTGGCGAAGCGGGCGCGTTTAAATCAGCGGTGATGCACCTGATTTTACCGACCATTGTACTGGGCACCATCCCGATGGCGGTGATTGCGCGGATGACGCGCTCTTCCATGCTGGAAGTGCTGCGTGAAGAATATATCCGTACTGCCCGTGCTAAAGGCTTGTCTAAAACCCGCATCGTACTGGTGCATGCGCTACGTAATGCTTTGATGACCGTGGTGACAGTGATTGGTTTGCAGGTGGGCACCATGCTGGCCGGTGCCGTGCTGACCGAAAGCATTTTCTCCTGGCCTGGTATTGGTAAATGGTTGATTGATTCGATTTCGCGCCGTGATTACCCGGTGGTGCAGGGCGGTATTTTATTGATCGCTACTCTGATTATTATTGTGAACCTGCTGGTTGATGTGCTGTATGGCGTTATCAATCCACGTATTCGCCACGCGAGGTAAGTATGACAAATGCTTCAACACTGGCTGCTGCAGAGCCGCTTTACAGCTATCCATCTCCTCTTAAAGAATTCTGGCAAAGCTTTAGCAGCAACCGTGGCGCCTTGGTTTCCTTTATCTTTTTTGTACTACTGGTGCTGGCTGCCTTATGTGCGCCATGGCTGGCGCCCCATTCGCCTACCGAGCAATATCGGGATTTTTTTCTGACTCCACCGGCCTGGCAAACAGGCGGCTCGATGCAGTTTATTTTTGGTACAGATGAAGTAGGCCGCGATATTCTTAGCCGCTTGCTGCATGGTGCCCGTCTGAGCCTGATGATTGGCCTGATTTCGGTGCTGATGTCGCTGCTGCCCGGCATTGTGCTGGGTATGATTGCCGCGTTCTATCCTAACTTTATTGGCACCTCCATCATGCGTGCGATGGATGTAATGATGGCGCTGCCTTCATTGCTGCTGGCGGTAGCGATTGTGGCCGTACTTGGGCCGGGGCTGTTGAATACTATCCTGGCAATTTCTGTCGTGAGCCTGCCCTCTTATGTGCGTCTGGCTCGCGCCTCTGCTATGAGTGAGTTATCCAAAGACTATGTGATCGCTTCCAGATTATCGGGAGCGGGGCAATTGCGTCTGATGTTTAATACCGTGCTGCCCAATTGCATGGCTCCGCTGATCGTACAAGCCACCATGGGTTTTTCGGCCGCCATTTTAGATGCGGCCGCGCTGGGCTTTTTGGGCCTTGGCGCTCAGCCGCCACTGCCTGAGTGGGGCACCATGCTGGCTTCCGCCCGCGACTACATCGAGCGCGCCTGGTGGGTAGTGACCATGCCGGGGGTAACCATCCTGATCACCGTACTGGCACTCAATCTGATGGGCGACGGCCTTAGAGACGCGCTGGACCCAAAACTGAAAAAGCTGGCTTAAAAAAAACATAAATCTTTGACACTGAGAACACGGAGAAAGACAAAACTGAGACTGCGGAGAAAACTTCCTCTGGTTTTCTCCGTGAAACTCCGTGTTCTCAGTGTCCTCCGTGGTTCAAGATTTGGGTTTGCTTGGAGCTGTAGGCAGCTTGCTTATGTAATGATTCTAATAAAGAGAAAACGATGAGTTTATTAGATATAAAAAACCTCTCCGTCGCGTTTGGTTCGGTTGATAAGCCATTTCGGGCGGTAGAAAGCGCCGATTTTTCGATTAACCGTGGCGAGATCGTTGGCATTGTGGGCGAATCGGGCTCGGGTAAAAGTGTCACCATGCTGGCCCTGATGGGCTTGATCGACGCCCCGGGCCGTGTCACTGCAGATGAATTGTCTTTTGAAGGCAAAGACCTGCTGAATATGAAAGATGGCGAGAAGCGCAAGATTATTGGCAAAGATATCGCCATGATTTTTCAGGATGCACTTTCCAGCCTGAATCCGGCTTATACCGTGGGATACCAGCTGATGGAAACGCTGCGCGAGCATGAAGGCCTGCGTGGTGCCGCAGCCAGGGCAAGGGCGTTGGCGTTACTGGAAATGGTAGAGATTCCTGATGCCAAATCACGCCTCGATGCCTATCCGCATCAATTATCCGGCGGGATGAGCCAGCGGGTGATGATCGCCATGGCGATTGCCTGTAAGCCGCGCTTACTGATTGCCGATGAGCCAACCACCGCGCTGGATGTAACGGTGCAGGCGCAGATTATGGAGCTGCTGGTTAATTTGCAAAAGCAGCATGACATGGCGCTGATTCTGATTACCCACGATTTAGCGGTGATTGCCGAAGTAGCGCAGCGTGTGGTGGTGATGTATGCAGGGCAAGTGGCCGAAACCAGCCCTGTGCCGGCGATTTTTGATATGCCACGTCACCCTTATACACAGGCGCTGCTTAGCTCGATTCCCGAACACAGCAAGGGCGCACATCGTCTGGCAACGTTACCTGGCGTTGTACCGGGCCAGTACGACAGGCCGTTGGGGTGCTTGCTGTCCCCTCGCTGCCCCTATGTACAAGAGTCCTGTAAAACAAATCGTCCGGCGCTGATGAATAAAGGTACAAGCACCGTGCGCTGTATTACACCGCTTGATGAGGCCGGGAGACCACAAGCATGAGTAATAATCCAATTCTGGTCGCCAGTGAAATTACCCGTCATTACCCTGTTTCACGCGGCTTTATGAAGCCTGCCGCCTTGGTCAAAGCCTTAAACGGTGTAAGCTTTAGTCTGCATGCCAAGAAAACACTGGCTGTGGTGGGGGAATCGGGCTGTGGTAAATCGACCTTAGCGCGTCAGCTTACCCTGATCGAAGACTTGACCAGCGGCCAGTTACAAATTGCCGGTATCGATACCGTCGGCGCGAGCGTTGCGGCTCTGAAAGCACTGCGCCCTAAAGTGCAGATGGTGTTTCAAAACCCCTACGCCTCTTTAAACCCGCGTAAACAAATCGGCACGATGCTGGCAGAGCCACTGCTGCTCAATACGTCTTTAAGCGCCGCAGAGCGCGAAGAGAAAGTACGTGCCATGATGACGCGTGTTGGCCTGCGGCCTGAGCATTATCATCGCTATCCGCATATGTTTTCCGGCGGCCAGCGTCAGCGTATTGCCGTAGCACGCGCCATGATGCTGAACCCAAGTGTGGTGGTGGCAGACGAGCCGACCTCTGCACTGGATGTATCGATTCAGGCGCAGATTCTGAATCTGTTTATGGATCTGCAAGACGAGCTGGGCATTGCTTACGTATTTATCAGCCATAATCTGTCGGTGGTTGAACACGTAGCAGATGATGTGATGGTGATGTACTTTGGTCGCGCGGTAGAGCACGGCAGTAAAGAAGTGTTGTTTGATCGCCCGCTGCACCCCTACACTCGCGCACTGATGTCGGCCACGCCAGCTATTCGCGCTGAAGATCGCGGAGCCAAGGTAAAGCTGCTCGGCGAGCTGCCATCCCCGCTTAATCCGCCAACAGGTTGTGCTTTCAACACCCGTTGCCCCTTTGCCTCCGATCACTGCCGTAAAGAAGTCCCCCAGCTGCGCCCGGCAGAAGGTCGTTTGGTGGCTTGCCACCGAGTGGAAAAAATTACACTCTGATATCGCACGTCTGGTGCAACACCCCTCTCTGTAAATTAATACGCCGCTATACCCATCGCCATGGGATGGCGGCTTTTCTATGGGGAGTAACGGGCAGAGGGCCGGTTTATTATTTTCTTTTTTTAGGTTGCCTAACGTTAATTTTGGCTTGTGGTGGAATGCTCATTTATCTACAATTATTTTAAAACCATAATTTATGAAAAATTGATAATTTAAGGTAATGGTGATGAAAATCTACAGCTACAGGCGTCCTAAAGTCGCAGAGATGTATTGCGATGCACTTCAGGGCGACAGCTTGGTGGATAAAAGATCCGGCCTATTTCTAACAGCAAAGCGCAGGGTTGGAAAAACCACTTTTTTACGAGAAGATTTGCTGCCAGAGGCAAAACAGCGAGGTTGGCTGGCGGTATACATCGATTTGTGGTCTGACCGGTCTCGGGACCCCGGGCAGCTGATCGCTGATGTTGTGAAGGAAACGATCTATCAGGAATCGGGGGCTGTGGCTAAGGCAGCTAAATCAACAGGCCTTAGCAAATTTAGTGTTGCCGGGTTTTCTTTTGATTTTCAGGCTGCTGGTTTGCCCGAAGGGATGACTCTGTTTCAAGGGTTACAGTTGCTGTACCAACTTACCAAAAAACCTATTCTTCTGGTTGTAGACGAAGCTCAGCATGCCTTGATTAGCAAAGAAGGTGAAGCGAGCATGTTTGCTTTAAAGGCGGCCCGGGATGGAATGAATGACAGTAAGGGTGCGCCCAGGCTTATGCTCGTTTTTACCGGATCAAATCGCGATAAGCTGGCTCATTTGGTGATGAACAGCAAAATGCCGTTTTTTGGTTCGAGTGTGATGGATTTTCCGATGTTAAATCGTGAGTTTATCGATGGATATACCGCGCATATTAACAGGAGTTTGGCTTTGGATAATCAGCTGGATCCAAATGCCGTTTGGGATACCTTTCAATTGGTGGGCTATCGGCCTGAGTTTTTACGCAGCATTATCAGTGATGTGGCCCTGGAGATGCAGTCTGCGCCTGACTTGAATCAAAAAATTCAGGCAGGTGGCACTTTATTGCAAAATAGAATTTGGGCTGAAATTGAAAATGAATACACTTCTCTTTCTGCGTTACAGCAGGCGATTATCCGCGTGATGTCTGTTCAGCACGGCCAATTTAGCCCGTTTAGTGCGAGCTCAATGGCTGAATATGGTGCGGTAGCCCAAGGGCTGTCAACAGGATCCATTCAGACTGCTTTGGATGCCTTGCGAGGACGGGGCATTGTATGGAAAGAGTCACGTGGCGCATATGAGCTTGAGGATGAGTCCTGGAATACATGGCTTAAAATGAAAAATATTGTTTATTGTTGAAATAAGTGAGTCGCAGAGGGGAGCCTACTAGCTCCGTATTTTTTCCAAATTAAAATGGCCTTTTTTGCGTAAAAAGGCCATTTTTACGTCCTAAGTTTCATCCGTATGATTTTGTGGCGGCTGTAAACGGTTGAGCAGGCGCACAAACTCGATAGCCAGATGCTGATTCTCAGGATTAAGCATGCGGTAGTTGCGCAGGAGTTGTTTGATGTCGTCGAGTTCGGTGGATACGGCTTGGGCTTCAGTGTCGCAGGCAGCGGCGATTAGCTCGGCGGGGGAGATTTTAAGGGCACGAGAGATGGGCTCCAGAATATAAAGGGCTGGTTGCTGTGTGCCGCGCTCAATGCGCGACAAATTACCTGCATCGGTGCCGATCTCAAGAGCAAGCTGTTCAAGCGTTGCTCCCTGTTCTACACGCAATTTTCTGATGACTGATCCTATGTTCATATGTCGGATTTTCTGGGCTGATTTGCGTCTGACGCAAAGCGAATATGCAAATAATACTTGTCTAAATTTGCATTAAACGCAAATAATATGTGGTTTATTTGCGTATTCGCCAAGTAGACCAACATGCCCAAGCTGCAATGGATCGGCAAAGATAAAGTCGTCCACCATCACCGCGACGTGCCTTACCGCGCGCTCGACTTAAAATACCGCTTTGCTGCACTCGCAGGAATGCCCGCCAATAGCAGCGGCAACCGCATTATTCATGGCGATAATCTTGACGCGCTAAAAAGCCTGATTCCTGAATTTGAAGGGAAGGTCAATTGCATCTATATCGACCCTCCGTACAACACCGGCAACGAAGGCTGGGTGTACAACGACGCCGTTAACGACCCAAAAATGCAAAAGTGGCTTGGGCAGGTAGTTGGCAAAGAGGGCGAAGATTTAACGCGGCACGATAAATGGCTGTGCATGATGTATCCGCGTTTGAAATTGCTGCAACGTCTGCTGGTGGACGATGGGGTGATTTTTGTTTCGATTGATGATAATGAGCAGGCTCATTTGAAGTTGGTATTGGATGAGATTTTTTCAGGTCAATTTGTAGCGAATGTGCTGTGGCAGAAACGTACTTCACCTGATGCAAGGCTTCAACTTAGTGATGCACATGAACATGTACTCTGTTATGCAAAAAGAATATCGACGCTGTCACTTAATAAGATTCCTCAATCTAGGGTCTGTTGACGTTTCAAGCTAAAGTCATGCAATGATGGATGCAAACCCGCAGAATTCAGGTTCCTACACCATTTCCCCTGCAGGTTTGCGATGCCCCGATTAATGCTCAGTAACGAGCTTTGGTCGAAGCTAGAAAAGATTCTGCTTCAACACACCATTTACAACAAGCCTGATTTACGAATTACCGTCGAAGGAATGTTTTACCGCATGCGCGTTGGCTGCCCGTGGCGGGATTTACCCAGCGCCTTTGGTGAATGGAATTCAGTCTATAAACGCTTTAATGCTTGGTCTGTAGCTGGGAAATGGCTCAATATTTTCAAAGCCTTACTGATCGACCCCGATTTTGAATGGGTATTCATTGATGGTAGCTATGCCAAGGCGCATCAACACAGCGCCGGGGCGGCCAGCGATCAATCTGAAGCGATTGGCAAAAGCCGTGCAGGGAACACCAGCAAAATTCATTTGGCGGTAGATGCTTATGGTTTGCCGATTGCCTTCGAAATTACCGGAGGCGAGATTAATGATTGTACTGCCGCCCCAGAGCTGATTGCCCAACTGCCTTCAGCCGAAGTGATCATCGCAGATAAGGGGTACGATAGTGAGTACCTTCGAGGGCTGATTTCTGCGCAGGGTGCGCGATCAGTGATTCCCAGAAAACGTAATTCAATCAAAGGGAATGTGGATCTAGATCGTGGGCTGTATTGCTATCGACATTTGGTCGAGAATGCTTTTGCGCGATTGAAGCATTACCGCGCAGTGGCATTCCGATATGACAAGTTGAAGCGAAATTATGAAAGTGTCATAGCCATGGCGTGCGCATTTTTATGGCTACCGATGTGAAACGTCAACAGACCCTAGCAAACAGCTTACTGCTTATAAAAATCCTGACCTTGATCCCCGAGGGAAATGGGTATCATCCGATTACTCAGCGCAAGGATTTAGACCAAATCAAATGTATGAAATTCACACTCCATCAGGCAGAGTGGTAACGCCACCACCTGGAAATTGTTGGAAAAACACTGAAGATGTTTTTGCTTCATTAGTCGCAGAAAATCGTATTTGGTTTGGTAAAAATGGGGATGGGGTGCCACGGAGAAAAACTTTTCTTTCTGAGTCAGAAGGAGTCACACCGTGGTCTTGGTGGGGTAATGACGAAGTGGGTCATAGCCAAGAGGCAAAAAAAGAAGTTAAAGACATCTTTTTAGACGTAGAAGCTGTATTTGATACGCCAAAGCCAACACGCTTGATTGAGCGCATTCTTCAAATTGCGACGGACAAAAACTCCATAGTCCTCGACTCCTTCGCCGGTTCCGGCACCACAGCCCACGCTGTCCTCAAACTCAACGCCCAAGACGGGGGTAATCGGCAGTTTATTCTGGTTGAAACCATGGATTACGCCGAAACCATTACGGCCGAGCGGGTGCGCCGTGTGATGTCGGGCTACGGCGAGGGCACAAAAGCTGTGGCGGGTTTGGGAGGGGCATTTGATTTTTATAGCGTGGGTGAAAAGCTGTTTGATGAATTTGGCCACCTCAACCCTAAGGCCGAGATCACAGAAATCCGTAAATACATCGCTTGGCAAGAAGGCCTCAGCATCGCCGGGCTGACTACGCCCGATAGCAGCGTATCGCCGTATTGGCTGGGTATTAACAATACGGTGCCATTGTATTTTTGCTATGCAGCCGATCAGGTAATGACGCTGGATTTTGAGCTATTGGCCAAATTAAAAGTAGCTAAAGGTCGCAGCGTGATTTACGCCGATCTGTGTACCTTGGGTGAAAAGTTTATGGCGCAAAGCCAAATCACCTTCAAAAAAATCCCGCGTGATATTGCCAGGTTGTGATGCAGTTGACTTTGCTTCCCCCTTTTTCAAAGGGGAGACGACTCCTTACCTTGTGTAGATGCTGATTTTCCCATGGGTGCATTGGGTAAATATGCAATTTTTATGAGCGTGAATAAATGGAATTGAATCTTTACCAAGCTGATGTGATCGCCGATTTGCGTGGCTATTTGGCTAAATGGCAGATGGCGGGAGATGCGGTATTGGCGTATCGCGCCCACTGGGAGTCCAAGGGCGTGCTGCAAATGCCGGGGTTTCAAACTGCCGCGCATGGTGCACCGCAAATTTGCGCCAAAGTGCCCACAGCCGGTGGCAAGACCTTGATTGGTATTCACGCTTTGGTAACCTGTTTTAATGCGCTGGAGCGGCGACAGGGTGATGCGCGGCTGTGTGTGTGGCTGGTGCCATCCAGCTCTATTCATGATCAGGTGCTTGCTGCTTTTACGCAGCCAGAGCACCCCTACCGCGTGGCGCTCAATCGCCTGTTCAATGGCCGCGTGACGGTATTAGATAAGGCCGGTTTATTGAACGGTTTTGATTACGATGATGCGCATGATGGTGTGGTGATTGCGGTGCTGACATATGCCAGCCTGCGGGCCAAAAACAAGGACGATCGTAAGCTGTATCAGGAAAATGGTGCATTGGCAGAATTTGACGGCGTGGCACTCGACGAGGCGATTGATCCGGCGTCTTTGGTGGCCGCCATGGCCAGCCTTAATCCCGTTATCGTCGTGGATGAAAGCCATAACGCGACTACGCCTTTATCCAATGACATGCTGCGGCATTTAAACCCCGCGCTGGTGCTGGAGCTAACGGCAACGCCACGTAGCGGGGCAAATTTGGTGAGCGCGGTTGGGGCCATGGCGCTACGCGAGCAGCATATGGTGAAGCTGCCGGTGATTGTGCGAAATTTGCCAGATCAAGATGCCGTGATTGCCCATGCAATTGATTTACGCGCCCGCCTGGAAGCCCAAGCTCAGCTTGAAGCGGCGGCGGGTGGTACTTTTATTCGTCCTATCGTCTTACTGCAAGCCGAGCCAAAAAATGCCGAAGATAGCCGCAGCTTTGAGTTGGTCAAAGCCGATTTACTGGCGCGTGGCATTCCTGCTGAGCAAATTGCCATTAAAATCGCCAAAATTGATGAGCTTAAAGGCGTAGCGCTAGCGGAGCGTGATTGCCAGATTCGCTTTGTGATTACCGTGAATGCTTTGAAAGAAGGCTGGGATTGTCCGTTTGCTTATATTTTGGCCACGCTGGCGGATCGATCATCTCCAGTAGATGTTGAGCAAATTTTAGGGCGGATCTTGCGCCAGCCCGCAGTACGGCTGCATGGGCATGAGGCCTTGAATATGAGCTATGTGCTGACCGCTTCTGCCGTGTTCTCAAATACCTTAGATAAAATCGTCGCCGGATTAAATCGCGCCGGTTTTAGCCGCTTAGATTACCGCACACCCGATACGCTGATTGCGCCTGATACCCCAGATACAAGCAAGCCCGCTCCGCCGACAAATACAGAAGATCTATTTTCAGCCCCAAGCGCATTAGGTTTATGTGCGGAGGCACGCCCATTACCCTATTCCCCCTCCAGCCAAGTGAATGCGCCCGCTGATCTGCATGATTCAGTGGGGCAGACCTTAACTTATGCCAGCCAAGCGAATGCAGATTTAAATGCCCAAATTGCGGCGCAGCCTGTGGAGCGCATCGCGCCTGAAATCTTGGAGAAACAAGTGAAATACCCTGTACGCGCTGAATTTGCTGCTGAAATTGCTGAGTTAAAAATTCCACAGTTTTTTATGTGTGTGGCAGGCTCTTTGCTTGAGGGCGAAGAGAATCGTTGGATTTGGCTGGAGCGCGATCATTTGATTGGCCGGCAATTTAAACTGGCCAATTGCAATGTGCAGGATTTTAAGCTGACACCGACAAATGGCGATTTAATCAAGCTTGATTTGGTCAAAGTGGGCGAGCACGATTACGAAGCCACCCGTGTGCGGATGAAAGATCAGGAAATACGCCAGCTAAAGGATTATTTATCCACTCTGAATAAGGAAGCTAAAGTGCGGCAAATTAGCGGCTTGGTCGGGAATTGGGTAGGTAAATTACCACCTTTGGCAGAGAGTGATATTCGGGCTTATATTGCGAAGATTTTGGAAAACTTAACATCCAGCCAGCTTGACGATGTGTTGGAACAACAACAAGCGTATGTGGAATCTATCAAGACCCGTATCAAACAAGAAATGGCGGCGTGGTCGTTGAAATGTTTTCAACAGTGGATTGCACGCGGTGAGATTGAAACACGCCCAGAGCATGCTCTCCCGACCAGTATTCATCCGGCCCAAGTGCTATCCCCTTGTGAAAACACCCTTTATTTGCGAGAAGAGCGGGGTAATAGCTTAGAAAATAAAATGAGTGAGCTGTTGGCGGGTTTGGACAATGTCGCATGGTGGCACCGTAATTCATTTGGCAAGACGGGTTTTATGCTCAATGGCCCAGTGCAGCATCATTATCCTGATTTTATTGTGCGTTTAAAGAATGGCCGGCTGTTGTTGATAGAAACCAAGGGTGGTGACCGGGATAACTCTGATTCTTCAGCCAAAATAGCTTTAGGCGCCGAATGGGAAAAGCTAGCTGGGCGTGGTTTTCGCTATTTTATGGTATTTGAAAATAATGCCCCTGCGGGCGCTAAAAATTGGGATGAGATGCAGGGAATATTAAGTTAATCCCTCAGGATGGGCACAAGTGCGTGCCCATCCTGCATTGTATCCCGCCCTCAGTACTGCGACAGCTCCCCCCATCTCGCTTATACTTCGCACCCGTCTGAAATATTATCTAAGGCCCATCATGTCCTTTTCCGCTCTGGGTCTGTCACCCGCCGTTTTACTAGCTGCCAGCAAAAAATCTTATCTCAAGCCAACACCCGTTCAGGCGGAGGTGATTCCTGCCGTGTTGTGGGGGGAGGATGTTTTGGCGCAGGCGGCCACGGGCTCGGGTAAAACGGCTGCTTATGTGCTGCCGCTGCTGCATCTTATGCTGGCTGGCAGTAGTAAGGTACTGATTCTGGTGCCAACGCGTGAGCTGGCGGTGCAGGCGGGGGAGGAGATCAAGGGCTTGCTGGCGGTTTTGGGTAAGAACAATATGGCTAGGCCGATCAAGCTGGCGACGGTATTTGGCGGGGTGGCGATTAATCCGCAAATGATGCAGCTGCGTGGTGGGGTCGATGTGTTGGTGGCAACGCCTGGCCGCTTGCTGGATTTAATCGATAAGAATGCGGTTCGGCCTGAGTTTTTTAATACTCTGGTGCTTGATGAAGCCGATCGTTTGCTGGATATGGGCTTTGCTGCCGAAATTAAGCGCATCTTGGCGCTGTTACCGGCTAAGCGTCAGAGTCTGTTTTTCTCGGCGACTTTTCCTGATGATGTCACTGCGCTGGCAACAGGCATTTTACATAATCCGACGCGCGTGCTGATTGTCGCTACTGAAACAACGCAGCCAGATATTTTGCAGCGGGCGATTTTTGTGGATGCCGAGCGCCGTGCCGATGTGCTTGCGCATTTGATCAAAGAAAATGCAGACCAGCGCATGCTGGTGTTTGTGGCGAGCAAGCATGGCAGCGAGCAGCTGGCCAATACGTTGTACGCCAAGGGCATTAATGCCGCGCCTTTTCATGGGGAATTTAGCCAAGGTCGCCGCAATCAGGTCTTGGCCGAGTTTAAGTCGGGCAGCTTGCAAGTGGTTGTAGCAACCGATCTGGCTGGCCGTGGTATCGACATCGACGGGTTGCCCTTTGTGGTGAATTACGATTTGCCCCGCTCGCCAGTGGATTACACCCACCGCATTGGTCGCACCGGCCGAAATGGCGCGAGTGGCACTGCGATTAGCCTGATTAGTGCCGCCACCGAAGCGCATTTTCGCCTGATCGAAACCCGCCTGAATATCCGTCTGAGCCGTGAAGTGATTGCAGGTTTTGAAGCCCGGCTGACGAGTCTGCCGGTGGTCGAAAATACGGGCGGCATTAAGGGGGTGCGTATGAGCAAAAAAGACAAGCTGCGTGCGGCGGCGGCCCGTGCTGCTGGAAGTATTGAGTAATTTTGCACCTTTACTTCTGAAAAGCCCTGCGTTCACGGCTACCGGGCTTTTTTTAATGCTGATTTAATGTGTTTTACCTGTTTTGTTGTGAGTTATTTTTTAATCGGCACCGCATATTCTGAACTATTTTCTTAAGCCATGATCTGATTAGCAGAAGTTATCCGCATCATCTGCTTAATCGCATCAGGAGATAGACAATGGGTTTGTTCGATTCGATCAAAAAAATGGGTCAGGATGCCAGTACGATGCTGACAAATGAAGTGACTAAATTTAAAAATAAAGATTTTTTAAATGCAGTAATTGCCGGGTGTGCTTTGGTGGCGAGCAGTGATGGCTCAATTAGCCCGGAAGAAAAGCGCAAGATGCTGGGCTATATTAGCAATTCAGATGAATTAAAAGTATTTGATTCATCTGATGTGATTGAATCTTTTAATAAAATTGCCGCTAAATTTGATTTCGATTATGAAATCGGTAAGGCAGAAGCATTAAAGATTATTTCTAAATTAAAAAATAATCCTGATGCCTGCAAATTAATGATCCGCGTTTGTTGCGTGATTGGTGCGGCAGATGGTGATTTTGATGCCAATGAAAAGAAAATGGTTGCGACCATTTGCAATGAATTAGGCATCAATGCGACCGAGTTTGATTTGAAATAATATATTTCAAGCAAAAAAAACCTGCTGTGGCAGGTTTTTTTTGGCTAAATGTTTCTGGGTCATTTGTTTTTAATGTCAGATATATCAGCAAGCAGGGGGGGCTTATTTGGAGGCTCAGAAATTGCACTGCTGGCCGGGGCAGATGCAGCTGTTACTTCTTGGCTACATGATGGCCGCCAAAGGCATTGCGCATCATAGACAGCAATTTGGCAACGTAATCGCCTTTACCCTGGGAGGTGTAGCGCTGGAATAATGAAGCTGCGATAACCGGCGCAGGAACGCCAAGTTCTACAGCTTCCAGTACGGTCCAGCGGCCTTCGCCTGAATCGGGAACGAAGGGTTGGATGTTGTCGAGTTTGGTATCGTTTTTCAGCGTGTCTGCGGTTAAGTCGAGCAGCCAGGAGCGGATTACCGAGCCATGACGCCATGTTTCAGCGACTTCAGCCAGATCAAGGTTTAGCTCTTTTTTAGCTTCTAAAAGGGCAAAGCCTTCGGCAAAAGCCTGCATCATGCCGTATTCAATGCCGTTGTGAACCATCTTCACGTAGTGGCCGCTACCTGCTGGGCCTGCGTGAATCCAGCCGCGATCTGATGCCGGGGCGAGGATTTTAACAAAGGGTTCAGCCATCGCAAAAGCGTCTTTTTCGCCACCAATCATGATGGTGTAGCCGTTAGCCAGGCCCCATACGCCGCCTGATACGCCTGCATCCATAAACTTAAAGCCTTTGGCATTCAGCTCTTTTGCATGGCGTTGTGAGTCTTTATACATGGCGTTTGCGCCATCAATAACTAAATCACCTGGTGCCAGTAGTGTGGTTAGCTCAGAAAACATGGCTTCGCTGATTTCACCTGCTGGCAGCATCATCCATACTACGCGTGGGCTTGGTAGCTCTGCAATCAGGCTAGCTACGGAGTCAAAGCTGCGGATATTGGCGTGGTCTGCGGCCAGTTGCTTACCTGTTTCGGCGCTTACGTCAAAGCCAAATACGGTGGCTCCGCCAGCTGCCAAACGGCGCGCCATATTGCTGCCCATTTTACCGAGGCCAATCATTGCAATTTGCATTTTGAGCATCCTTGTTTGTTGGTTTTCGTTGCCGGGGTTGTGCTCCGGCCGGAAGGTCCCGCAGCATGGGTTTTTGCCGCATGTCTGCTAGTTGGGAATTATGACACTATGCTCTGCTCAGTGCGAAGCAAATGCCTACAAAATGCAGTAAACAGTGTCTCTTGTACTTTTTATAAGAGAATTTTGTATATGACAGCAAAATTGATCTTGGTTAAGGCAAAATATATTGCAGTGCACTATGATTGAAAAGTCGTCATAAAGCGTGTGGGCTTTGTGAAAGGACTCTGTGTGTGGGTACGGTGCGTGCGTCGCTGCTTTTTTGCAGCCGCACGCTTTTTTCTGCGCAACGTTTATGCATTTTATTTGATGTAGCTTAAAAAATACATTGTTGCCTCTCTGTAAGCTGCCTCTGTTTATACATCGGGGGTGCTTATGGCCCTGCCCCAACTTATTTGTCCGGCGGGTAGCTTGCCTGCGTTGAAAATGGCCGTCGATCATGGGGCTGATGCAGTTTATCTTGGTTTTAAAAATGCCACCAATGCCAGAAATTTTGCCGGACTTAATTTTAGCGATGCGCAGCTCGGCGAGGGTGTACGCTATGCTCATGCCAAACAGCGTGAAGTATTAATCGCGATTAATACCTATGCTCAGCCGGGGCGAATTGCCGACTGGCGGGCTTCGGTTGATAAAGCGGCTGATCTGGGCGCTGATGCGGTGATCTTGGCCGATCTTGGCCTGTTGGAATATGCCCATCGTACTCATCCGCATTTGCATCTGCACTTATCTGTGCAAGGCTCTGCCACTAATTTTGAAGCCATTAATTTAGCGCACGAATGTTTTGGCGTGCGCCGTGCCGTATTGCCGCGCGTGCTCACTTTGCCGCAAATTGAGTGCGTCATTAAAAACACCCAGGTAGAAATCGAAGTCTTTGGCTTTGGCAGCCTCTGTGTGATGGCGGAAGGACGCTGTATTTTATCCAGCTATGTTACTGGACAATCGCCAAACACCCATGGCGTATGCTCCCCAGCGCAGTTTGTGCGTTGGGATAAACAGGGTGAGCGTATGGATGCGCGCTTAAATGGTGTACTGATTGATCGTTTCGAA
The DNA here is from genome assembly GCF_003952345.1 of Iodobacter ciconiae. NCBI lineage: Bacteria > Pseudomonadati > Pseudomonadota > Betaproteobacteria > Neisseriales > Chitinibacteraceae > Iodobacter > Iodobacter ciconiae. Next base: position 3,194,436 of record NZ_CP034433.1, read on the forward strand.
GCGGGTGAACCTGCCGGTTATCCCACGCTATGCAAGGGGCGCTTTGAAGTTGATGGTGATACTTATTACGCCATGGAAGAGCCAACCAGCTTGAATACATTATCTATTTTGCCCGAGCTGATGCGCATCGGGGTGGCCGCCATCAAGGTAGAAGGCCGCCAGCGCAGCCCGTCCTATGTAGGCGAGGTGACTAAAACCCTGCGCATGGCCATCGATGCCTGCGCCGACCCGCGTTATTCAGTTAAACCTGCCTGGCAAGCCACGCTGGATAAAGTGTCCGAAGGGCATCAGCAAACGCTGGGGGCTTATAGCAGGCCGTGGAGATAACTATTGGGTTTGCCTATCCAGTCTATTTAGTGCCTGCGGCACGGTGATTAGGTGCGGGAATCCCCCGTGTGGGACCTACTTTCTTGCTTCGCCAAGAAAGTAAGCAAAGAAGGCGACCCCGCGAAACACGAAGGCCCCTCATCTGCGGACAATCGAGCGGCGGCTGCGGAACTCGCTTCGCTCAGACAGGCATCAAAGAAACCCCGCTCGCTTGTTCCTCGCTTCGGCGTGTTTCAAGGGGGATTTAAGCCCTACGCAGAAAATGTGGTTTTTAAGGTTTTTAGGTGCTTGCTGCAAGCAAACTGACTGGTTTATGTGGGGCGATACTCGGTCATATTTAAAAATTGCTTTTGGTTTGCCCCTTTCATACAAGTATCGAAACACGGGGTTTTAAAAGCAGCCCCATTAGGAATAACAATGAAACTCTCTCTTGGCCCCATTCTTTATTACTGGCCTAAGCAGCAGGTGCTGGATTTTTATGCCGAGGCAGCGGGTTGGCCGGTGGAGGTTATTTATCTGGGTGAGGTGGTTTGTTCGCGCCGCCACGAGCTGCGTAGTGCCGATTGGCTGGAAGTGGTACAGAGCTTGCGTGCTGCGGGTAAAGAAGTGGTGATTTCGTCCCAGGCGCTGCTGGAGTCTGCCAGTGATCTTTCCAGCTTAAAAAAGCTGGCCGAGGCAGGTGGCTGCATCGAGGCCAATGATTTAGGCGCGGTGAAGGTGGCGCGGGATCTGGGGATGCGCTTTGTGGCCGGGCCGCATCTTAATATTTATAACGGCGCAGCTCTGGATTGGTTTGCGGCGCAGGGCGCAATGCGCTGGGTGCCTTCTTTAGAAAGCAGTCAGGCTGATATTGCCGCTATTTTGGCCGAGAAAACCTGTGCCATCGAAACCGAAGTCTTTGTGCATGGCTATTTGCCGCTGGCGTTTTCGGCCCGCTGCTTTACTGCTCGCTATTACGGCTTGAGCAAAGATGCTTGTGAGTTTCGTTGCCTGGATCATGCGGACGGGCAACTGGTTTCTACCCGCGAAGGCCAGGGGTTTTTGCGTCTGAACGGCATTCAGACTCAGTCTTCCGCCTGCCAATCGCTGTATGCCGAGTTGCCGCAAATGGCGCAGATGGGCATTGATTACCTGCGTATCAGCCCGCAATCCACCGGTACGGGCGAGCTTGTTGTGGCTTACGCCGAAAAAATAACTTATCCCAACGCTATCCACGACTTCTCAACAGCTTATCCACAGGGCATTGTGAACGGTTATTGGCATGGTGAAGCAGGCATAAAGGAATGTGTATGAAGCGCTTACCGCAATTTGTTTTATTTAAACTACCCGAAGCGCCGGTGGCCATTGCCTTGGCGAGCAGCTTAAATCTGGTTAAAAACAAGCTTTGGCCGGAAGAAGACTTTGCCTGGCTGGCCGGGCGAAATATTCGCCTGGAAGTGCTGGATATTGGTCGAGGCCTGACGTTGTCTTTTCAGAATGGACGCTTTAAGCGTGGGACTGGCACAGCAGATGTTACTTTTAGCGCGAGCCTTGCCGATTATCTGGTGCTGGCCCGCCGTCTGGAAGACCCAGACACGTTGTTTTTTCAGCGCCGTTTAAGCATTGAAGGCGATACCGAGCTGGGCCTCACGCTAAAAAATTTGATGGATGCTACCGATTTTGAGCCGCTCCTGGCCTGGCTGCCAAGCAAATTGCGTGCGCATTTGCCAGTTTGATTTGGTGTTAAAACAAAGTCTGGCGGGTTTCATCCGCCTTTATAAACAATGCGCCGGTATGTTTTGATGTAAATTCTGCTAATAAATACCAGATCTTAATCAGTTGATAAGATTGCCCAGATATAATGCGTGTCTCTTTTAGGTTATTGGCAGATTATTAATGGATATTGTTTTGCTGTTTAAGTCGCTCATTATGGGCATGGTTGAGGGGATTACCGAGTTTCTGCCGATTTCCAGCACGGGCCATTTGATTTTAACGGGTGATTTGCTCAATTTTATGAGCAAGGAAAAGCGTGACGTTTACGAAATTTTTATTCAGCTGGGTGCCATGCTGGCAGTGGTTTGGGAGTATCGCGCCAAAATTAGCAAAACATTGTGCGGTGCAGGTAAACCCGGTGGCGAGCGTAATTTATTACTGGCGGTGGTGGTGGCGTTTATCCCGGCGGCGGTTCTTGGCCTTTTATTTAGTAAAGTAATCAAAGCACATTTATTTCAGCCTGTGCCGGTGGCAATGGCATTTATTGTGGGTGGTTTGATTATTCTTTGGGCAGAGAAGCGCCAGGTGAATAAAGTCCCTGTAGTTGAAACGGTGGATGATTTAAGTCTGAAAGACGCACTGAAAGTAGGCCTTTGCCAGTGTCTGGCATTAATTCCCGGCACCAGCCGCTCTGGTGCAACTATTATCGGCGGGATGTTTCTTGGCATTTCCCGCAGGGCCGCAACCGAGTTCTCGTTCTTTCTGGGGATTCCAACGTTGGGCGCGGCATCTATTTACAGCTTGCTCAAACATCGTCATGAGTTAGATATCGGCGACAGCGGCGTATTTGCCGTGGGCTTTATCGCCTCGTTTGTTTTTGCTTTTATTGCAATTCGTGCGCTGATTAAATTTGTTTCAACCCACACTTTTGTTGGCTTTGCCTATTATCGGATTGCTTTCGGTTTGATCGTATTGGCCACCGCTTATTCCGGGCTGGTAAGCTGGACGGTTTGATTTTTTTGGGGAGTGGGGAGTGGCACTTCAATCACCATTTCGACTTCCAACTCCCCATTCTTAAACCAAGCAATGATCCAGCAATAATGCCGCAAATAAACACGCTAGATATTTAATCGAATATCTAAATAATTCCCGCGCAATTACGTCTCCCTCTGCTTCTTTTTCTTCCTGCCACAATTTAAATGCCCGCGATAAAAAGCCTGCATTGAGCACGGCTGCGCTAATGCCATACAGCCAGCTACTCATGCCTAATGCCACCGGCAGGGCGGTGACGGCGGCAAGGATGGCGGCGTAGAGCAGGATGGATAAGCGGGTGAATGCCAGGCCATGGGTGACTGGTAACATAGGCAGGCCTGCTTTGGCGTATTCATCGCGGCGGTAGATTGCCAGCGCCCAGAAGTGTGGCGGCGTCCAGGTGTAAATAATCAAAAACAAGACCATGGCTTCAGGTGGCACACTGCCGGTGACGGCGGCCCAGCCTAAGATGGGTGGCATAGCGCCCGACGCACCACCAATCACGATATTTTGCGGCGTGGCGGCTTTGAGTAAGCGAGTGTAAATCACTGCATAGCCAAAGAAGGTAGCCAGCGTCAGCCACATCGTCAGCATATTTACAAAAGCGGCCAGCAGCCATAGCCCAACTGCCGTGGTGATCAGGGCATAGAGCAGGGCGTCGCTGTGCCTGACCGAGCCTTTAACCAGTGGTCGCTGCTGAGTGCGGCGCATATTGCCATCGCGCTCTACTTCGATCAGGCAATTAAAAGCGGCCGCTCCGCTGGCAACCAAACCAATGCCTGTTGTGGCAGCAAGCAGCAGTGCGATGGATGGCAGCTGCGGTGTGGCCAGCAGCATGCCAACTACGGCGCAGAACACTATCAAAGCAATGACGCGCGGCTTGCCAAGTTTGAGCAGCTCGGTTAGCTTGGCATGGGAGCGGGTAAGGGCAAGAGTAAGCATGGCTAAGCTCCGGTAAATTAAAACGGGGAAGAAAGTTCGATCTCAGACGATGCTTTTCGTAGGAGCGGCTTTAGCCGCGAAAACGCCATTAAAGACATTCGCGGCTAAAGCCGCTCCTACGCGTTTTGTTCTTAAGTGTTTGCCGTCCGATATAAATTACGACGAAGCCGCTACTTTCCCCTCTCTTGGGGTGAGGCTTAGGCCAGAGTGCGCTTTGGCCATATTCTGAGCCGGTAAAACCTGCGCCCATACGGCAACCACCAGCATCAGTAATATCGCTGCGCCGCCGTTATGCGCTACGGCCAGCGGCAGCGGTAAATCAAACCAGACATTGCTTATCCCCAGTGAGATTTGTAGCAGCAGCGCCGCAGAAATCAGCCCTGCGAACTTGGGCGTGGCTTTGCGTAGCTGCCATACCAGCACACTGATGCAGATGAGTAGCAATAATGCGCCCAGCCTGTGCAACCAGTGAATAGCGGCCAGATGATGAATCGTCAGCGCTTCGCCACTGGCGCTCTGGCCTAGTTGGCGCAGTGGCTGCATAGCGGTGCTTAAACCTACAGGCGCGGCAAAGCTGCCTTGGCATGCAGGAAAACCATTGCAAGCCAGCGCCGCATAATTGGTTGAGACCCAGCCGCCGAGGGCAATTTGCAGCACGATGGCGAGCAGGCTGATGATGAAAACGGGGCGCAACTGGCTGGGAAGTTGCGGCTTTAAAAGGGCGCGGGAGCTAAGCCAGGTCAGCAGTGCCAGCAGCGTCATGCCACCCAGCAAATGCGCGGTAACCACGATCGGCATCAGCTTCATGGTGACGGTCCACATCCCCAGTAATGCTTGAAAAACAATCACCGCTAGGGGCAGTAAAATACTGACGCGGCTGAGCTGCGGGCGTTTTTTCCAGAGTAGGCAGCACACTGCCAGCACCAGCATGCCCAATCCACCCGCAAAATAGCGATGTATCATTTCTTTCCAGCCCTTGGCTGGATCTACTTCGCCGCCAAACTCCGCGCCAGCCTTGGCAATTTCATGCGCCTCGTCCGGCGCACTGAGCAGCCCATAGCAGCCCGGCCAATCCGGGCAACCCAAGCCGGCATCAGAAAGCCGCACATAAGCACCCAGCATGACTAAGCAAAAAGTCCAGATCAGGGTAAGGCAGAGCAGTGGTTTCATTGATGGCTCCTGTAGGGCGGGTGCAAGCCGCCGTTTGTTTAATATTTAAAGCCAAAATGCGGTGGGTGTTACCCCATGTGCGCTAGCCAAAGTCAAAAGCCATTATTTTAGTGCCTTCGGCACGTTGGTTTAGGAGCGGTAGCCACCGCGGGGGCGTTCTTTTCTTGAACGGCCAAGAAAAGAACCAAAAGAAGGCCGTCCCACGAAACACGAAGGCCCCTCATCTGCGGACAATCGAGCGGCTGCTGCAGAACTCGCTTCGCTCAGACAGTCCTCGCCGAAACCCCGCCCGCTTGTTCCTCGCTTCGGCGTGTTTCAAGGGGACTCTAAAGCCCCGTGCAGAGAGCGCGGTCATTTCGATTTTTTTGCTGTTTGCAAATAAATAAAGTTATTTTCTTTGCTCCTTTGTAGCTACACCTATCCTCCAGCTTCAACCCAGCGCTTTATTATTTTTCAAAACCTGCCCGATTTCTTTTAGCGCCTTGCGTCTGCCATCGTCGTTAGAGAGTTGCTCTTTGGAATAACGCAGTACGGCATTGCCGTGGGGGTCGATCAGGTAGAGGCCGCTGGCAGGGGCGTGGCTGGGCAGGTAGACGATGTCGGCATTGTCCGAGGGGCAAAAACTGGCGCGCACAATACGCTGGCTGGCTTCGCCCTGAGCCAGCCGCAGTTGCCTGGCAGCAAAGAGCAGCTTGCCGTGTATCTCGCTGCAAGCGGCATCGGCAGCGGCTAATCGCCAGGGGCCGGGCGCTGCGATGGGGGTGGCGAGTAGTTCGCCAAAGCTATTCCCTCCGACGGGTCGCCACCATTGCCAAACGGCTTGCGCGGCTAATACCGGCAGTAGGGATAACATAAAACATGCAATAAGTACGGTGCGTCCTTTCATTATCTTGTCTCCCATTTAAAGCGTATCCAAAGAAAAATACCCGCTAAAGTCATTCCCCACCAAGTGGCTGTGTAAGCAAGATGCCGCTCGGGCGGGATAGCGGGCTGGCTGTGTTGCACGATCAAACCTTTTTCACCTGCTTGCATCAGTGCATAGGCAACTGGCTGGGGCAACTTGCTCCATGCGGCAAAGCGTTCCGGATGGAGATTTTGAAAGATGTGATCTTTGGGCGGTGTGTTGGCTAGCTCAACATAACGCGGCCAAGGCTGTGCGTTCACGATGGTGCTAGCACCGGCTTTAGGGGGCTGCGCATCGGGCCACCAGCCGCGGTTGATCAGCACTATGCTCTGATCGCTCAGCTGAAAAGGGGTGATGACGTGATAGCCGATCTGGCCTGCTTCAATCCGGTGATCGAGCAGGATTTGGGCCTGTGGCAGCCATTGGCCGATTAGTTTGATCGGGCGAAATAAGGGCGGAGTGCCTTTTGCCCAAGGCAGGGGGGCGAGTGCTTCTTGTTTTGTCAGTTGCGTTATGAGTATTTGTTTGTCGTGTGCTCGGCTGAGCTGCCACAGACCCATGTAAAAGGTAATCAGGATTAGGATTGCTAAACTGACAAGTGCATATCGGCGACGTTGCGCTAAGATGGGTGTAGACGGAGGATTTTCCATGAAGATTGTTGCCATCATCCTGCTCCTGATTATCATCATCGCCCTCGGGCGAGCACTGTTGCAGATGGTTCGCGGCGGGCGACCCACGCAGATGGTGCGTGCTTTAACACTGAGGGTGGGCTTGTCGATTGCTTTATTTGTTTTGTTATTGGTGGCTTATGGGATGGGGTGGATACATCCCAATGCATGAGTTTTTTGTTTTTATTGAACTGCTTTTGTAGGGCGGGTGCAACCCGCCGTTTTCTTTGTTAACTAAAAAAGATCTTTTTTTAGTGCCTTCGGCACAGTGATTTTGGTGCGGTATCCCCGCGGGGACTCACTTTCTTGCTTCGCCAAGAAAGTAAGCAAAGAAGGCGACCCCACGAAACACGAAGGCCCCTACGCTGCGGACAATCGAGGCGGCGGCGGGCGGGATTGGCTCGTTCCTCGCTCCCTTGCCGAAACCCCGCCCCGCTTGTTCCTCGCTACGGCGTGTTTCAAGGGGAGATTTAAGCCCCATGCTATGAGTTGCGAAATAAATTCAAATGGTTGGGGGATATTCCAAACCCAAACCCAAACCCAAACGATTTAACTCCGAACTTGCTTTTCTCCGTGAAACTCCGTGTTCTCAGTGCCCTCTGTGGTTCAAAATTTGGGTTTGTTGCTTCTTACAACCAATAAACAAACACAAATAAAATCAGCCACACCACATCTACAAAGTGCCAGTACCAGGCGGCGGCTTCGAAGCCGAAGTGGTGTTCGGGGCTGAAGTGGCCGCGCATGGTTCGCACCAGCATGGTGGCCAGCATGATGGTGCCGACTAGTACGTGCATGCCGTGAAAGCCTGTCAGCATGTAGAAGGTTGCGCCGTAAGCGCCGGAGCTCATTTTCAGGCCAAGCTCGGTCCAGCCGTGGTGGTATTCGACGGCTTGCAGGGTTAAGAACAGAGTGCCGAGCAGCACTGTAAACAATAGGCCAAGCTTGAGCTGGCTGCGTTTATTGGCCATTAATCCCCAGTGTGCCCAAGTGAGCGTTGCGCCAGAGGTGAGCAGCAGGGCGGTGTTGATTGCCGGTAAGCCAATTGCCGCCATCGGGGTATAGGCAGCGGCTTTGGGGCCGGTTTGGGCTGGCCAGCTTTCATGAAAGCCTGACCAGAGCAGGGTGTTGGTATCAGAAAAGAAGCCCAGCTCAGGAACAGAAATGGTGCGGGTGTAAAAGAGTGCGCCAAAAAAGGCGGCAAAAAACATCACTTCAGAGAAAATAAACCAGCTCATTCCCCAGCGAAATGAGTAATCGACCTGCTGGCCGTAACTGCCGCTTTGTGATTCTTTGACCACATCACCAAACCAGCCAAAAATCATCCAGATCAGAATGGCAAAGCCCAGCAACAAAATCCAGGCTCCGGCTGCCACACTATTCATGGCAAAAGCAGCCCCCAGCCCCATGCAGAATAAGGCGACAGAGCCGACGATGGGCCAGCGCGACGGGGCTGGCACGTAGTAATGCTCATCGTGAATTCCGTTTTCTACATTCATTTTCAGCTCCATCAATATTAGGGTGGACAAGCGTTTATGCCCACGAGCCAGACCTTGCTTGAAAAAGACTTAATTAGATTTGCCGGGTGGCTTGGGCAGTTTTTTGCCGTAATTCACTCTAGGCATGAGCAATCAGCACCCGTACCAGTAGAAACACACTCAGCGCCAGGCACAGTGCTAAAAACAGGCCTGCGGCAATAATCTGTTGCGGTTTTAGTTTGGTCTGCTCGGCATTTTTGCGGCTACGTACGCCAAAAAAAGCGGTGAGCACCGTTTTCAGTGCTGCAATCATGATTTCAATTCCGGGTGCAGCGTGTAAGAGAGCGTGGCGGCCCCCAGCTCTTCCGGCAGTTCATTAGCAACTAAGAGTACGACCATGACATCGCGTTGTTCATTGGCGGCCAGCGTGAGGCCATCAAAACAAAAGCATTCCAGTTTTTGCAGCAGGCCTGCGGCTCTGGCCGGGGCATAGCTGGGAATGGCGCGTACTTTTAATGGCTGATCGCTCTTATTAATTAAACGAAATCTGGCTTTAAGTAAGCCGCCTGGCTTGGCCGCCAGCACCGGATCGAGCGCTATTAAGGAGGCGGCTAAGCCCGTATCCACATTGGTATCAAACTCCACCCGGATGACCGCTGCGCTGGTGTTGGCAAAATCGCTATTGGCTCGATCTATGCCCATTGCCTTACACAGCGCACCATAAAACGGCACCATGGCATAGCCAAAACCAAACATCAGGCAGGCAATCACCATCATCCGTATAGCGAGTTTGCGATTGGCTTGCTGAAGAGTGCTTTGCATTTTTACCTTTTGTATTCAGGTGAAAAACGTAAAAAAACCTGTAGACGCAGAGAACACAAAGCCCACGGAGAACACAGAGAAAAGCAAGTCGTAAGCGGGTGATGTACCCAGTTGTGTATAGGCACGATCTTGGTTTTTCCCTGTGTACTCTCTTTGTAAACTCAGTGTTCTCCGTGCCCACAGATTTTGGGTTTGGCTCTAAACGTCCATTAACCAACGCCGAATAATAATCCCCACAAAAAAGGCGAGGGCGATGCTTGCGGTAATCAAGGCGGTGCGCAGATTTTTACTCATGATGATCTCCCAAGAGGCCCTGGGCTTTAAGGCCTTTTTCGACCATTTCTAAGGAAGGCGGGGTTTCCCATGTGTGGTGTGGTGCTGGTGATGGCACTTCCCATTCCAGCGTGTTTGCACCTTCCCATGGTTTGGCGGGTGCTTTGCCTACGCCACCGCGTATGGTGTGAATCACGTTAAAGAGAAAGAATATTTGCCCCAGGCCAAAGCAGAATGCGCCGATTGAAGCGATGGCATTAAAGTCGGTAAATTGCAGCGCGTAATCAGGAATCCGGCGTGGCATACCGGCAAGGCCCAAAAAGTGCATAGGGAAAAATGTGACGTTGAACCAGACCATCGACCACCAGAAATGAAACTGGCCCCGGCCCTCGTGATACATATTGCCGGTCCATTTAGGAAGCCAGTAATAGGTGGCGGCAAACAGGGTAAATAAGGCACCAGCTACCAGTACATAATGAAAATGCGCCACCACATAATAGGTGTCTTGCATCTGGGTATCGACAGGGGCAATCGCTAGAATCAGCCCGGAAAACCCTCCAATGGTAAACAGGCAAACAAAGCCGATTGAAAACAGCATCGGTGTTTCAAAAGTCATGCTGCCCTGCCACATGGTGGCGATCCAGTTAAAGACTTTCACCCCCGTTGGCACGGCAATCAGCATGGTGAGGAACATAAAAAACAGCTGGGTGCTGGCCGGCATTCCTACGGCAAACATATGGTGGCCCCAGACCATAAACGACAGAATGGCGATCGAGCAGGTGGCGTAAACCATCGAAACATAGCCAAACAGCGGTTTGCGCGCAAAGGTGGGGATAATCTGGCTGACGATACCAAAAGCGGGCAGCGCCATGATGTAAACCTCGGGGTGGCCAAAAAACCAGAAAATATGCTGAAACAATACCGGGTCGCCGCCGCCAATGGCCTTGAAAAAGTGCGTATCAAAATGCCGGTCAGTCAGCAGCATAGTGACTGCACCTGCTAGCACCGGCGCCACGGCAATCAAAAGGTAAGCCGTAATCAGCATGGTCCAGCCAAACAGCGGCATCTTTAGCATCGTCATCCCCGGCGCGCGCATATTCAGCACGGTGGTGACAATATTGATTGAGCCCATAATGGACGACAGCCCTAAGAGGTGGATGGCAAAAATGGCTAAATCCATCCCCATGCCTGCCTGAATCGACAAGGGCGGATAAAGAGTCCAGCCGCCCGCTGCTGCGCCGCCGGGTACAAAGAATGAGATCAACAGCAGCGCAGCAGCGGGTGGCAGTAGCCAGAAGCTCCAGTTATTCATCCGTGCAAAAGCCATATCGGGTGCGCCTATCATCAGCGGTAGCATCCAGTTAGCCAAGCCGGTAAAGGCCGGCATAATCGCGCCAAACACCATAATCACGCCGTGCAAGGTGGTGAGCTGATTAAAGAAATCAGGTTGCCAGAATTGCAGGCCGGGCTGAAATAACTCAGCGCGAATACACAGCGCCATAATGCCGCCGGTAATAAACATGCTGAAGGCAAACCACAGATAAAGCGTGCCGATATCTTTATGATTGGTGGCGTAAAACCAGCGCTGCACAAAAGAAACATGGTGTTCTTCATGTGCATGATCGTGGGCCGGTGCGTGGAGCGCGTCGTGTGCAGTAGTCATCGTCTGATCCTTACTTTCTGGCGGCTTTAACATCGGCGGGGAGGAGGGCATCGCCCGTGGTATTGCCAAAACTATTGCGCTCGTAAGTCACGACAGCGGCAATTTCGGTATCAGATAGCGCATTCCATGCGGGCATGGCGTTTTTGCCTGCCAATACAATTCCAAGGTGGTCAGCGATCGGGCCGGTGGCAATTTTTGATCCGGCCAGCGACGGATAAGGGCCGGTGCCTTTGCCGTCTGCCTTATGACAGGCCACACAATTGCCTTCGTAAACAGAGCGGCCGCGGGCAATTAGCTCGTCCTTGGTCCACTTTTTGTTTGGATCGTCGGCGGCGGCTTTGGCTTCAGCTTGTTTTTTGCCTACCCATTCCTGAAATTCTTTATCGGTAACTACTTTCACCACGATGGGCATAAAGCCATGGTCCTTACCGCAAAGCTCCGAGCATTGGCCACGGAAGGTGCCGGTATTTTCGGCCTTAAACCAAGTGTCGCGAATAAAACCGGGAATGGCGTCTTGTTTTACGCCAAAAGCAGGCATGGCCCAGGAGTGGATCACATCATTGCTTGTGGTCAGAATGCGTACTTTTTTGCCTACGGGTACAACCAATGGCTCGTCTACTTCTAAAAGGTAATGCTCGCCTTTAGCACTGCCTTTGCCCTGGTATTCATCAATTTGCTTGCGGTCGGTGGTGAGGCGGCTTTTAAAATCAACACCGTGATCCAGATATTTGTAGCCCCAGAACCATTGATAGCCGGTGGCTTTAATGGTGATTTCTGAGTCGCGGGTGTCTTTTTGTGCAATCACCACACGGGCTGCAGGCCAGGCCATGGCAACGAGAATAAGGGCTGGAATGATGGTCCAGAGAATCTCAACCGTGGTGTTTTCATGAAAGGGTTTGGCGGCGTGGCCTAGGGATTTGCGATGTTTTAATATTGAGTAAAACATTACTCCAAACACCAGCACAAAAATCACCAGAATCACCCACATAAGCAAGGTGTGCAGATTTGTGATGTCGTGGGCGATTGCAGTTTGAGCAGGCTGGAAGTTCATGCTTGTTGCTTGTGTAACAGCAGGCAACATCAAAGCTAATGCAAGTCTTCGCATTACTCACCTCCCTGGGTGTAGCGCCTTCCTCTTGACTGACTGGGCCGGTCGCAGATTTAATGTTTATCAATACAAGCTAGCAGGAGTTTTGATATGTGCAAGTCAGTAAAGTAATTAAAATTCTTACATAAAGCTTTTTTATTGCCGTTTATCTGGGCGTCACGGTGTCTTGATTACATATGCACTAGAAATTAGGTTGATCACAGATTTTTGTGATCTCCAGTTTTTTTGCTGGAACAAGCCGGAGCAAGGTACGAAGATACGAACCTCTTCCGGATATCAGCCTTATTTTCAAGGAGGAAGATCATGAGTATTCATATGGACGCGCTGGACCAGCATTTCACGCTCCCCAAAACTCGCGAAGTTGCAGCAAATAGTCCAATGGTCTGGTTACAAAAAGGCTGGCGTGATTTATGGGCTCATCCCGGCCCGAGCCTGATGTACGGTGTTATTGTCACGCTTATTGGTGCTTTGGTTCTTTCTCTGGCGGCACACCACCCTTATCTATTCACTACATCAATCACAGGTTTTTTATTGCTGGCCCCTTTAGGTGCAGCGGGTATTTACGAGCTAACTTCTGAGCGAGAGGAAGGCCGGCCAACATCTTTTATTCAATCGATTCGTGATTTGCTGGCCAATCTGGGGCAGCTCGGTTTTCTTGGTCTGGCTCTGGGGATGGTAGCTATTGCCTGGGAGCGTTTCTCTGCTATTTTGTTTGCCGTGTTTTACGGCGGACAGGATGTCACTCTGGCGGGTTATATCAGCTCTTTAACAGGAGAGTTTTTACCGTTTACGCTTGTCTGGACTTTAGCCGGCTTTTTATTGGCTTTTTTAGTCTTTGGTCTTACCGCAGTTTCGATCCCCATGTTGGCCGACAGGGAGATCGATAGTATTACCGCCATGATGACCAGCTTGCGGGTCACTTCTGAAAACCGGGTTGTGATGATTCAATGGGCCGCACTGATTGTTTTTCTGACTGCTATTGGCTTTGTTACCGTGGTGGGGCTGGTGGTGATTTTTCCTCTTCTTGGCCATGCAACCTGGTATGCCTATAAGGATTTGGTTGAATAAGCTCTTGATGCATTGAGCCTGGGCATGAGTTCATAGCAAGGCTCAATAGATTTTATTTATGAGTTATTGATTTTTAGTACTCCTTACGTATTGACACGTCCGATGAGCTCTTGTATAGTTCGCCCCTCTGTCGCGGGGTGGAGCAGTTGGCAGCTCGTCGGGCTCATAACCCGAAGGTCACAGGTTCGAGTCCTGTCCCCGCAACCAGTAAATAGATTCTAGCAAGATACCCGTCGCGGGGTGGAGCAGTTGGCAGCTCGTCGGGCTCATAACCCGAAGGTCACAGGTTCGAGTCCTGTCCCCGCAACCAGTAAATAGATTCTAGCAAGATACCCGTCGCGGGGTGGAGCAGTTGGCAGCTCGTCGGGCTCATAACCCGAAGGTCACAGGTTCGAGTCCTGTCCCCGCAACCAAATTTAAAAAGCCGCTACTTCTACCCTGAAGAGCGGCTTTTTCGTATATTTTTTCTGTTCTTGCAAGCCAGCTCCCCGCGTTTTAAATGCATTTTGATAAACAAGAAGTGGCTTTTGTTGCTTTTGATGATTTGCTGGTCAATATGGATTCTTTTTAAATCAACAAATTAGCGCATTACTACGCTTTTATTGCACGGTAGTGGTTGACCTTCCCGGGTAAGGTCCGTATATTTCGGCCTCTCGCTGCAGCACACACGGCAACACAGTGTTTGGGCAAGCGAAACGATCTTTAAAAAAATACAGTCGATGAGTGTGAGTGCTTGATTCGGAAGCGAAACAAGTGCTTGCATAGTAAGAGTCATTTTTCGGAATGGCTTGAGTTTTGTAAGCCAGTAAGTACTAGCTTAGTGATTAAACTAAAGAGTTTGATCCTGGCTCAGATTGAACGCTGGCGGCATGCTTTACACATGCAAGTCGAACGGTAACAGGGTGCTTGCACCGCTGACGAGTGGCGAACGGGTGAGTAATATATCGGAACGTACCTAGTAATGGGGGATAACTATCCGAAAGGATAGCTAATACCGCATACGCCCTGAGGGGGAAAGAGGGGGATCGCAAGACCTCTCGTTATTAGAGCGGCCGATATCAGATTAGCTAGTTGGTGAGGTAAAGGCTCACCAAGGCGACGATCTGTAGCGGGTCTTAGAGGACGATCCGCCACACTGGAACTGAGACACGGTCCAGACTCCTACGGGAGGCAGCAGTGGGGAATCTTGGACAATGGGCGCAAGCCTGATCCAGCAATGCCGCGTGCGTGAAGAAGGCCTTCGGGTTGTAAAGCGCTTTTGTCCGGGAGGAAATCCTAAGAGCTAATATCTTTTGGGGATGACAGTACCGGAAGAATAAGGACCGGCTAACTACGTGCCAGCAGCCGCGGTAATACGTAGGGTCCAAGCGTTAATCGGAATTACTGGGCGTAAAGGGTGCGCAGGTGGTTGATTAAGTGTGATGTGAAAGCCCCGGGCTCAACCTGGGAATTGCATTGCAAACTGGTGAACTAGAGTATGGCAGAGGGGGGTGGAATTCCGCGTGTAGCAGTGAAATGCGTAGAGATGCGGAGGAACACCGATGGCGAAGGCAACCCCCTGGGCTAATACTGACACTCATGCACGAAAGCGTGGGGAGCAAACAGGATTAGATACCCTGGTAGTCCACGCCCTAAACGATGTCTACTAGTTGTTGGGGAATTCGTTCCTTAGTAACGCAGCTAACGCGTGAAGTAGACCGCCTGGGGAGTACGGCCGCAAGGCTAAAACTCAAAGGAATTGACGGGGGCCCGCACAAGCGGTGGATGATGTGGATTAATTCGATGCAACGCGAAAAACCTTACCTAGCCTTGACATGTCAAGAACCTCTGAGAGATTGGGGGGTGCCGCAAGGAACTTGAACACAGGTGCTGCATGGCTGTCGTCAGCTCGTGTCGTGAGATGTTGGGTTAAGTCCCGCAACGAGCGCAACCCTTGTCCTTAGTTGCCATCATTTGGTTGGGCACTTTAAGGAGACTGCCGGTGACAAACCGGAGGAAGGTGGGGATGACGTCAAGTCCTCATGGCCCTTATGGCTAGGGCTTCACACGTCATACAATGGTCGGTACAGAGGGTTGCCAAGCCGCGAGGTGGAGCTAATCTCATAAAACCGATCGTAGTCCGGATTGGAGTCTGCAACTCGACTCCATGAAGTCGGAATCGCTAGTAATCGCGGATCAGCATGTCGCGGTGAATACGTTCCCGGGCCTTGTACACACCGCCCGTCACACCATGGGAATGGGTTTCACCAGAAGTAGGTAGGCTAACCTTCGGGAGGCCGCTTACCACGGTGGGATTCATGACTGGGGTGAAGTCGTAACAAGGTAGCCGTAGGGGAACCTGCGGCTGGATCACCTCCTTTCAAGAGAAGACTTTTGGATTGAGTACTCACACTCATCGACTGTAGAAAAGAAGATACGAGAAGTTTTCGTAAAAATCAGATTGCTCAGTTGCTCAGGCGGCGTAGATTAGCTACCTGAATATTCTGAAATGGGTCAGTAGCTCAGTCGGTTAGAGCACCGTCTTGATAAGGCGGGGGTCACAGGTTCGATTCCTGTCTGACCCACCATTCTAATCCGCACTAGCCTGTGTGATGCGTCGTCATAAAATAATTTGTGTACTGAAACGTACACTGCGTTATTTTATTTCTAGCCTCACTTGACTATTGCGGCCAGAGAGGTGATTGCTTAATGAATTTATTGAGCAGCCAATTTGATTTTAAATTGCAATAATTCATTGCGAGCTAGACGAGAAATAAAATCTCGATGTTTACTAAGGTAAACGAGAGATTGAATGACGAAGTATAGTGAAGTAACTGGGGGCTTAGCTCATCTGGTAGAGCACCTGCTTTGCAAGCAGGGGGTGAACGGTTCGAGTCCGTTAGCCTCCACCACTCCTTTGAGTGGTGGAATGAAGTAAGAAACTAGAAATAACATATTGTCTCAAGAGAGATTTAAAGCTTGGGACGATGTTTTATTTCTGATTTCTAAAATCAGCAATATGTATCTTTGATCTTTAAAAAAATAGAAGAAGTAATACTCAAGTTTAGAAATAAATAAGGGTAGATTGTATCAAAATCGATTATTCGAAGTCAGAACTGAATAATTGATGTCGCAAACAAAGCGAAATCAGATACTTTAAAGATGTGATTGGTTTCGACCATAAAAATCTTTGTCAAGCGTAGCGAGAAGAGCAAGGACAAGGCAAAAAAGGGCGAGAAACCGGAGTTTACGTATGTAAATGAGGATTTTGAGTCGTTTTTTAACGCAGTCATTGTGTTTCGCAGTAGCTTGGCGAATATTTTTCACGTGTTTGAGGTTATAGGATCAAGCGACTAAGTGCATCTGGTGGATGCCTTGGCGATGATAGGCGAAGAAGGACGCGTTAGCCTGCGAAAAGCGATGGGGAGCTGGCAAATAAGCTTTGATCCATCGATATCCGAATGGGGAAACCCGGCCCTTTTGGGTCACTCATCACTGAATACATAGGTGGTGTAGAGCGAACTCGGCGAACTGAAACATCTAAGTAGCCGAAGGAAAAGAAATCAACCGAGATTCCCAAAGTAGTGGCGAGCGAAATGGGAAGAGCCTGCATGTGATAGATCAAACTTTAGTGGAACAGTCTGGAAAGTCTGGCGATAGTGGGTGATAGCCCCGTACACGAAAGAGATTGGTTGGTACTAAGCATGCGAGAAGTAGGGCGGGACACGAGAAATCCTGTTTGAAGATGGGGGGACCATCCTCCAAGGCTAAATACTCATCATCGACCGATAGTGAACCAGTACCGTGAGGGAAAGGCGAAAAGAACCCCGGGAGGGGAGTGAAATAGAACCTGAAACCGGATGCATACAAACAGTGGGAGCCCTTGCAAAATGGGGTGACTGCGTACCTTTTGTATAATGGGTCAGCGACTTACGTTCAGTAGCGAGCTTAACCGAGTAGGGGAGGCGTAGGGAAACCGAGTCCGAATAGGGCGCATAGTTGCTGGGCGTAGACCCGAAACCAAGTGATCTATCCATGGCCAGGATGAAGCTGCGGTAATACGCAGTGGAGGTCCGAACCCACTAATGTTGCAAAATTAGGGGATGAGCTGTGGATAGGGGTGAAAGGCTAAACAAACTTGGAAATAGCTGGTTCTCCTCGAAAACTATTTAGGTAGTGCCTCATGTATCACTGACGGGGGTAAAGCACTGTTATGGCTAGGGGGTCATCGCGACTTACCAAACCATGGCAAACTCTGAATACCGTCAAGTGCGAGCATGGGAGACAGACTGTGGGTGCTAACGTCCATGGTCAAGAGGGAAACAACCCAGATCGCCGTCTAAGGTCCCAAATAATCAGTTAAGTGGAAAACGAGGTGGGAAGGCATAGACAGCCAGGATGTTGGCTTAGAAGCAGCCATCATTTAAAGAAAGCGTAATAGCTCACTGGTCGAGTCGTCCTGCGCGGAAGATGTAACGGGGCTCAAACTGATAACCGAAGACGCGAATTTAGGAGTCAGCTTTCAGGCTTCAGGAGTCAAACGATGGTTCAACGTGTAGAAGAATTGGACGTGTTTAAGAAAGCCTATGTGGTCTCCTTAGAGATTCATCGGATGAGCTTAAGCTTTCCAAAGATTGAACAATACGCGTTGGGTGATCAAATACGACGATCGAGTAAAAGCATTGTTGCAAATCTTGCAGAAGGATTTGGCAAACAAGGCTACTTGAAAGGAGAATTTTTACGCTTCATTTTTATTGCCTTAGGCAGTGCAGATGAAGTGCGAGTTTGGCTACGATATAGCATGGATTTAGGATACATCAGTGAAACAGACTGGCAACGTTGGCGCGATCAATATGAAGAGATCGCCAAGATGTTGCATGGTTTAGGCAAATCACTGAAACCCGAACCCTGAAAGCTGGCTCCTAAATGGTAGAGGAGCGTTCCGTAGGCCTGCGAAGGTGTCTTGAGAAGGATGCTGGAGGTATCGGAAGTGCGAATGCTGACATGAGTAGCGATAATGCGGGTGAAAAGCCCGCACACCGAAAACCCAAGGTTTCCTGCGCAACGTTCATCGGCGCAGGGTGAGTCGGCCCCTAAGGCGAGGCAGAAATGCGTAGTCGATGGACAACGGGTTAATATTCCCGTACCGATATGAAGTGCGATGGGGGGACGGAGAAAGGTAGGTCAGCCATCTGTTGGAATAGGTGGTTTAAGCGAGTAGGCGTGTGGCTTAGGCAAATCCGGGCTGCTATAACGCTGAGACGTGACGACGAAGTCTTCGGACTGAAGTGATTGATCCTATGCTTCCAAGAAAAGCCTCTAAGCTTCAGCTTTATATTGACCGTACCGCAAACCGACACAGGTGGGTAGGAAGAGAATTCTAAGGTGCTTGAGAGAACTCAGGAGAAGGAACTCGGCAAATTATCACCGTAACTTCGGGAGAAGGTGAGCCCAGAGTATGTGAAGTTCTTCGCGAATGGAGCAGAAATGGGTCGCAGAGAAATGGGGGCTGCGACTGTTTATCAAAAACACAGCACTCTGCAAAGTCGAAAGACGACGTATAGGGTGTGACGCCTGCCCGGTGCTGGAAGATTAAATGATGGGGTGCAAGCTCTTGACTGAAGTCCCAGTAAACGGCGGCCGTAACTATAACGGTCCTAAGGTAGCGAAATTCCTTGTCGGGTAAGTTCCGACCCGCACGAATGGCGTAACGATGGCCCTACTGTCTCCTCCTGAGACTCAGCGAAGTTGAAATGTTTGTGAAGATGCAATCTCCCCGCTGCTAGACGGAAAGACCCCGTGAACCTTTACTGTAGCTTTGCATTGGACTTTGAAGTGGTTTGTGTAGGATAGGTGGGAGGCTATGAAGCGTGGACGCTAGTCTGCGTGGAGCCGACCTTGAAATACCACCCTGACCCCTTTGAGGTTCTAACCTTGGTCCGTTATCCGGATCGGGGACCGTGCATGGTAGGCAGTTTGACTGGGGCGGTCTCCTCCCAAATTGTAACGGAGGAGCTCGAAGGTCGCCTAGGTACGGTCGGACATCGTACTGATAGTGTAATGGCATAAGGCGGCTTAACTGCGAGACAGACAAGTCGAGCAGGTGCGAAAGCAGGACATAGTGATCCGGTGGTTCTGAATGGAAGGGCCATCGCTCAACGGATAAAAGGTACTCCGGGGATAACAGGCTGATTCCGCCCAAGAGTTCACATCGACGGCGGAGTTTGGCACCTCGATGTCGGCTCATCACATCCTGGGGCTGTAGCCGGTCCCAAGGGTATGGCTGTTCGCCATTTAAAGTGGTACGTGAGCTGGGTTCAAAACGTCGTGAGACAGTTTGGTCCCTATCTGCAGTGGGCGTTGGAAATTTGAGGGGGGCTGCTCCTAGTACGAGAGGACCGGAGTGGACAGATCTCTGGTGTACCGGTTGTCACGCCAGTGGCATCGCCGGGTAGCTAAATCTGGAAGAGATAAGCGCTGAAAGCATCTAAGCGCGAAACTCGCCTCAAGATGAGATTTCCCCAAGGCTTTAAGCCTTTTAAAGGGTCGTTCGAGACCAGGACGTTGATAGGTCGGGTGTGGAAGCGCAGTAATGCGTTAAGCTAACCGATACTAATTGCCCGTAAGGCTTGATCCTATAACCTGAGACGCGTGTGCGCGACGGTATAATCTACCCAGATTAGAAAACTAGATTTGAAATGTAAGACATTACTTCTTCTATTGAACTGAACGCGTTGTGGAGCAATACACACAACGAGTTACCCCGTTAAAGTCTGGCGACCATAGCGAGGTGGTCCCACTCCTTCCCATCCCGAACAGGACAGTGAAACACCTTAGCGCCGATGATAGTGCAGATTACCTGTGTGAAAGTAGGTCATTGCCAGACACCTTTACTGAGCGAATCAAAGATTCGCACGTGATGTAAACAAGACCCCCGTACTCGAAAGAGGCGGGGGTTTTGCTTTGCGTGGAAGAAATGTTGAGAGGGGAGTGGAGCGTAAAAACGACTCCTGCCCCCCCGGCTCCTGTGGGTCGGGTTACGCGATTATCGCTGAGCGAGGTAAACCTCGTCGCAGACTGCTAACCCGACTTACATGATAAGTCCAGCTTGCCTGGCTTTTTCCCAGTCTATGGCTTGGTCCAGCGCGTCGCTCAGGCGGTTTATTTCTTGTTCCAGCAGCTGTTGATGGTCGACCACTTCTGCGACTTGGTGTCCTGCCCAGGCGAGTAATGATTTTAATGTTTCGCTGGAATCAAATAAGCCGTGCAGATAGCAGCCAAGTACCTGATCGGTGATTACGCCGTCGTGTTCATCGGCATATTTAATCAGTGGAATGGCAGTTGAATCGAGGATTTGGGTTTCGCCATGATGGATTTCATAACCTGCAACGGTTTCGCCATTGGCGAGTAATTGCCCCGATAAATTACGCAGCTGTTTGTCTTGTTCCAGAGATGTGGCAATCGGCAGCCAGCCTAATCCTTTAGAATCTCCTGCTTCGCCTTCCAGTCCGAGTGGATCGGCGATGGTTTGGCCTAGCATTTGGTAGCCGCCGCAAATGCCGATGACTTTACCGCCAAAGCGCAGATGTTTTTCGATTTGCTTGTCCCAGCCTTGTCGACGCAGCCATGCCAGATCACCACGGGTATTTTTGCTGCCAGGGATGATCAGCAGATCGGCTGCTGGCAAAGGTTGATTGGGTGTGGCGTAGCTGCAATCGACACCAGCAATGCGGCGTAGTGGGTCGAAATCGGTATGATTGGAAATATGCGGCAGGGTTGCGATGACGATTTTGAACGCACCGCCATTGCCTGCGGAACGGGGTACGGCGTCCTCCGCTGCAATATCCAGTCCGTGCAAATAGGGAACAACGGCGATGACTGGTTTGCCGGTTTTTTGCTCCAGCCAGTCTATTCCACTTTGTAACAGACTTAAATCACCGCGAAAACGGTTGATGATAAAACCGGTAATTCTTGCGTGCTCTGATGGGGATAGACAAGCAAGGGTGCCGACAAAGTGAGCAAATACGCCGCCCCGGTCGATATCAGCAACCAGCCAGACGGGGCAATCTGCTTCTTCGGCAAAGCCCATATTGGCGATATCAGCCGCGCGTAAATTGACTTCGGCAGGGCTGCCCGCACCCTCCACAATCACCCATTCATACTGGTTTTTTAAGCGGCCCCATGATTCAAACACGGCTTTTTTAGCCGTTTGCTTATAGGCATGGTAATCCACAGCATCCAGATTGCCGATGCTTTTACCTTGAATAATGACTTGAGCACGGCAATCACTGGAAGGTTTGAGTAATACCGGGTTGAAATCAGTATGCGGGGCGATGCCTGCTGCAGTGGCTTGCATGGCCTGGGCGCGGCCAATTTCGCCTGTGTCGCTGGTAACGGCGCTATTAAGTGCCATATTTTGTGGCTTAAACGGTGCGACTTTGATGCCACGACGCAAAAGAATGCGGCAAAGTGCGGCAACGATAGTGGTTTTACCTGCATCAGAGGTGCAACCTTGAATCATAAGAGTGGGCATGGGTTTGCCTTGTGCAACATTAGGGAAGAAATACTCAAATCTAAGGTTTGTAGACATAGAGAACATGGAGATTAAAAGCAGAACACGGAGAAAACCTTGGGGGTGTTTAAAGATTATGTACTTAGTCTTTAAACGCCCCTTTCCGAAATGATGTCATGTCAGCATGCCTGTGCCGACATTTCAGGAGGCCATGTCCTAGCAAATCTTTAGTTATTGAATTGCTTTTCTCCGTGAAACTCCGAGTTCTTAGTGCCCCTCAGTATTTGGGTTTGTTGTTTAGCGGGGCTGAGGCATAAACCACTCTTGCCCTTCGATATGAGTGCTGCGGATTTCGGTGCGATAAAGCGCACTGAGATTTTTGCTGGTCATGATTTCTATCGTTGGCCCGGCCAGCCATTGGCCATTGCCAAACATCAGCAGCACATGGCTGGCCTGGTGGGCGTGGTTGGGGTCGTGACTAACCATCAGCAAAGTTCTGCCAGCCTGGTTCTCTTCGCGTAGTACTGATAAGGCCTGTTGCTGGTGGCGCAGATCAAGTTGTGATAGTGGTTCATCCAGTAAAATCAGTGGTGCCTGCTGGGCAAGTGCTGCAGCAAGGCTAACACGGCGCCGCTCGCCGCCAGAGAGCGTGGCGAGGTCGCGGTGTTTCAGGTGGCTGATATCAAGCCTGGCTAATTGCTCATCTGCCAGACGCAGATCGTCACTGCTTTCCCAATTCCAGTGACTTAAGTGGGGATGGCGGCCGCTGAGTATTTTTTCGATTACGGACAAGGGGAATGGACAATCATCCTGCTGATTCAGCCAGGCTATTTCTTTGGCGCGCTCGGCCCCTGACCATTTTTTAAATGATTGCTTATTCAAGTGGATTTCCCCTGCAGCAGGCTTAAGCCATGCGGCCAGCGTGGCCAGCAGGGTGCTTTTTCCACAGCCGTTTTCTCCTAAAATAAGCCAGCTTTCACCGCGATTTACTTCCAGGTTCAAACCTGTACAGAGTGGCCGCTCGCCCTGCTTGATGAGCAATGAGCGGATAGATAAATGGCTCATCGCACGACTCCCCTGTGTTGCAATAGCCATAAAAAGACCGGTACGCCAGCCAGCGCGGTAATCACGCCAACGGGTAGCTGCTGCGGTGCCAGAAGAATGCGTGAGGTGATATCAGCGGCCAGTAAAACTGTGCCACCGGTCAGTGCCACAGCTGGCAATAGCAGGCGTTGATCGTGGCCTAAAAGCAGCCTTAAGGCGTGTGGAACGATGAGCCCGATAAAGCCGATCATCCCTGCTGTGGTCACCGCAATGGCTGTGGCTGCAGCGGCCACAAAGTAGAGCAGCCATTGCAATTTGCGCGTATTGGCCCCGAGTGCATGGGCGGTTTGTGCGCCCTGGCTGAGTACATTGAGCTGCCGTGCCAATGGCCAAACGAGTAACAGTAGCGCCAAAAGTAGCGGCAATGCCAGCTGCCAGCGCGCGCCAGCAAGATCGCCCAGCATCCAGAAAACCATACCGCGCAAGAGTCCATCGGGAGCAAGGCTGAGTAATAAGCTGGAAAGCGCACCACAAAATGAGGCAATCGCCACCCCGGTTAAAAGTAAGCGGGCCTGGCTGCTGGAGTGATCTTTGCGCGCTAAAATAAACACTAGTGTAATGCTGAGTAAAGCACCGCAACCCGCAGCCAGATTAACGCTTGCCACGCCTGCACCCAGAAGCATTGCCAGTAAAGCGCCGACGCTTGCCCCGCCGGAAGTGCCAAGAATGTAAGGGTCAGCAAGTGGATTTCTAAGTAGAACCTGTTGCAAAGCACCGGCCAAAGCCAATAAACCACCGACGGCAATTGCGGCTAAAGTGCGCGGCAGGCGCAGCTCAAGCACCACATCGCGCGCCAGTGCGGCATCAGGCCCATTGCCCAATAATTGCCAGGGCCGGTAACTGGTACTGCCAAAGCAGAGGCTAAGGGTGGCGGTAAGCAGCAGCAGAGTACTTAGCATAAGTAGCGTAAAGGTGAGTCTGGCAGGGGTAAGGCGGGAATGCTTCATAATAAATTGCCTAAAAACCAAATCTTGAATGGCTGAAAATAATAAATAAAACCCAAATCTTGAAACACGGAGTTATTCGGAGAAAAGCCAAAAATCTAAAACTCCTGATTTTCTCCGTGCCCTCTGTGTCCTCCGTGTTTCAAGATCTGGATTTGGTGTTTAGGTTTTAACGCGTTTTATCAATCGCCTCGCAGAGTTTTTCTGTGCCTTCCACTAATCTTGGCCCCATGCGGTTGAGCAGGTCTTTAGGCAGGATGTAGAGGTGTTTATTGGCTTTCAGATTGGGCCAGCGCCTCCAGCGGTTCAGCCAGCTGTCTTTTACCCCTGGCTCGCCGCTGGTGACGATTATGTCCGGATTGGCGGCGAGCACCGCTTCGTCGTCGATGGTTGGTACCAGTGCTGGCAGAGCAGCAAAGACGTTGATGCCACCACAAAGACGCATCGCATCGGAGATAATTTGTTCGCGGTTAATCGTCATCAAGGGCCTGTCCCAGACCTGATAAAAAACACGCACTGGCTTTCTGCCTGTGTATTTTTTCTCAAGTGTGGCAAGGCTGCTGCGGTATTTGCCGGCTGCGGTTTGTGCTTTGCTTTCTTTGGCAGTTAACACGCCTAAACGCTCCATGACCGTGGGGACGTCTTCCAGTTTTTTAGAAAAAGTGTAAAAAACCGGTAATCCCAGTGTTTCGATCTGCGCCAGCTGTTTAACGGGGTTGCCGCTTTGCCATGCCACGATCAGATCGGGTTTTAGGGCGCGGATGCGTTCCAGATCAAAGCCGTTATAGCCGCCGATACGCTCAATTTTATTTGCTTCCGGTGGATAATCGCTGTGATTCACCGCCCCCACGATGAGCTTGCCCGCGCCAATCGCAAACAAGTCTTCGGTGGCATGCGGGGCTAGGCTGATGATGCGCTGCGCCGGTTTGGCTAAGGTAATGGTCTGGCCCCGGTCGTCTTTTACACTGACGCTGGCGATTGCGGCATGAGCAAGCAGTAAGCTTGCAAAAGCTGCATAGCGGATGTGCTTCATTTTGTTATTCCAAATAATGCCGCGCTGGCCACGGGGTTGCCCATCATCCAGGCATGTACATAGCTGGCGGTGAGACTACCCTGGCGATAAATGGCTTCGCCCCGGCTGCCTAAACGGCAAGGCGTAGCATGGGTCAGTGGCGGCAGCGTGCTTTTTAGTGTTGAGTAATGAAAAGTGTGGCCGCGCAATTCGCCTGCTCCCAGGTCAAACGCTTGCGTGCCGAGCGCTGAAAGGCGTTTTTGCATACTGGCTGCTGCATCTAAAATTCCCCACATTTTATGTGTGGTGCCATCGCTGAGCGTCAGTGATTCGCAAAGCGCCAGCATACCGCCGCATTCAGCAAATACAGGTTTACCTGCAGCAAGCCAGAGGTGTAAATCGGTGGCGATGCTTGGATGAGCCGCGAGTGTTTCCGCATGTAGTTCCGGATACCCACCGGGCAAATAGAGCGCGTCGGCTTGCGGCAGGGCTTCATGGGCCAGTGGTGAGAAAAACACTAGCTCGGCCCCCATCTTGCGCAGGCAGGTTAAGTTGGCTGGGTAAATAAAGCAAAAGGCAACATCCCTTGCGATGGCGATGTGTTTGCCCGCAAGCAGAGGCGGCAGGGCCGGGGGGGCCGTGTCGCCGTAATCGATGACTGGGGGTAACGCTGCAATTGGCTGGCTGGCCAGGGCATCAGCCAGTGCATCAAGTTTTTGCGTCAGATCGGGGATTTCATTTGGCAGAACCAGGCCCAAATGCCGCTCGGGCAGGGCTTCGTGCTTGCCCAGCCAGCCTTGCCAGTGCTGGGGTTTGACCGACTCTTGCAACATTTGTGCATGACGATCGCCTGTAACTTTATTAGCGAGTACGCCATAAAACGGCAGATTGCTTTTATAGTTTGCCAGCCCGAAAGCCAGCGCACCAAAGGTTTGCGCCATGGCACTGGCATCGATAATTGCCAGCACCGGCAGGCCCAGGCGGGTGGCCAGCTCGGCAGCAGAAGGCTCGCCATCAAAGAGGCCCATCACCGCTTCGATTAAAATCACATCGGCCTCTTGCGCTGCATTGGCCAGCATCTGGCGGCATAAGTCCTCGCCGACCATCCACAAATCCAGATTATCGACCGGTGAGCCACAGGCATAGCTGAGTATGAGCGGATCGAGAAAATCCGGCCCGCATTTAAAGACGCGAACTTTGTGGCCCAGCCGGCGATGGTGCCAGGCCAGAGCTGCCGTGATGGTGGTTTTGCCGCTGCCAGAAGAAGGGGCTGCGATCAGCAGGGTTGCGGCGCTTACCATTCCAAACCCTTTTGGGCTTTGATGCCTGCTTTATAAGCATGTTTTTCGTCGTTCAGCACGGTCACGGTGTCGGCAATCTCGTGTAATTCTTTGACTGCGGCACGGCCGGTGACTACTACATGCTGCATTTCCGGGCGGGATTCGATATCTTTAATTACGATATTTTTATCCAGATAGTTGTAGCTGAGGCAGTACGTCAGCTCATCCAGAATCACCACATCGTAGCTGACATCGTTCAGCATGCGGGCAGCCACGGCCCAGGCGGCTTCGGATTTAAGTTTGTCGGCTTCAAAATTCTGTGTTTCCCAGGTAAAGCCATCGCCCATTACATGCCATTCGCAATGCTTGCTGAGCAGGGCTTCTTCGCCGGTATCGGTACGGTTTTTAATAAACTGGACTACGCCCACTTTTAGTCCGTGACCAATGGCGCGTGCCACCATACCAAAGGCGGAAGACGATTTACCTTTACCGTTACCAGTAAGCAAAATCATGATGCCTGTGTCGATGCTGGCTTGGGCAATATGAGCATCAATGACGGCTTTTTTGCGTGCCATACGGGCGGAGTGGCGGGCGTTGCGTTCGGTGTTGATGGTCATGGTGATGCTCCAGTAATTCGCTGACTTACAGTCAAAAATGTCTTTTTTTATAAGTGCCTTCGGCACGTTGATTTTGGAGCGGGAATCCCCCGCGTGGGACTTACTTTCTTGCTTCGCCAAGAAAGTAAGCAAAGAAGGCGACCCCACGAAGCACGAAGGCCCCTCACTGCGCACAATCGAGGCTGCTGCTGCAGGATTCACTCGCTGCGCTCGCTTAAACATCCTCGCCGAAACCCCGCCCCGTTTGTTCCTCGCTTCGGCGTGCTTCAAGGGGAAATTTAAGCCCCGTGCAAAGAGTGCGTTTATTGCATTTCCCATTGTTTGCTAATAAAAAACCATGATTTCAGTTTTCAACTGTATCGCAGACAGTGCCTTTTCAAGGTGGGAACAAGTACATCTAACTGGTTGCTCTTTGAAACTCCGTGCACTCTGGGGTCGAAGTGTTTCAAGATGCGGGTTTGATCTGTTCCTGCCAATTCGCAATAATTTTTTGGATTTGTCCTAAGCCATCCCGAATCGCGGCGATGCCGGGGACGAGGAGGTCGTGGCTGGTTATTTCGAATAGCTGGTTATTTGCAACTGCAGGTATGCTTTGCCAGTCGGGCCTTGTACGCACAGCGTTGATATCGAATGGCTGGCCGCACCAGCTGCCAATGATGATATCCGGCTGAGCGGCAATAACTTGTTCCGGGCTAACGGTGCGGTCTTTGGCGCGTGTTGCATGTGATAGCTCGCTAAAAATATCTTCGCCACCGGCAATTTCGATCAGTTCTGAAACCCAGCGGATGCCGGTATAAAGCGGATCATGCCATTCTTCAAAATAGACTTTAGGTCGTGATTGAAAGCAGGCTGCCCGGGCGCAGGCGGCATCGATCTGGGCTTCTAAATCGGAAATCAGTGCCGTGGCGGCGGGCTGGCAATCAAGCAGGCGGCCCAGCGTGTCTATCATATTGAAAATGCCAACCAAGTTTTTCTGGTTGAAAAAGTGCACTTCCAGGCCCGCGAGGATGCATTCTTTAACGATCTCGCCTTGCAGGCTGGAGTAAGCCAGCACCAGATCAGGTTTTACCGCAAGGATTTTTTCAACCTTGGCACTGGAAAAGCCGCAAATAATCGGGTGCTGTTTGGTCACACCCTCCGGATGGCGTGAAAAAGCGCTGATACCCGCTACGCGATGCTGCTGGCCAAGCGCGTATAAGACATCAACGGTTTCGCAGGAAAGACAGGCGATTCTTGTGAAGGGACTCATATTGCATCCTTATCGTTTAGCGCGGCCATAAGCCGGGTTTTAAATTGTGCCTGCTGATGTTCTGCCACTGGCCCGAAACGCAGGCCCTGATGGTTTGTCTGATCAAACAGGCGACACCATATTTTCTGTTTTGCCAGTTTGCCATGCAGAGTTTTGGCATTGGAAGCCGGGCTCCAGTGCAGCAGGGGCAGGCTGCCACCTGGGGGCAAACCTGCCTCGCTAAGTGTTGCAATCATCCATCTCTGGTTGGCTAGTAAGCGCTGTTGTTGCGCGCTTTGCCAGGCTTTGTCGCTTAAGGCGATCTGCCCTGCCCATTGCGCCGGGCCGCTGATGTGCCAGGGGCCGAGTGCTCGTTTTATTTTGTCTAAAAGCTGTTTTTCACAGGCAATAAACCCCAGACGAATGCCTGCCAGGCCAAAGAATTTACCGACGGAGCGCAAAATAATCAGCCCTGTTTTACCAGCGTGCGGTAGCAGGCTGGCTGCCGGGGCGCAATCGGCGAAGGCTTCGTCCACAATCAGCCAGCCACCGTGCTCAGCCAGTTTTGTATGCCAGGCGAGTAAGGTTTCTGCGCTGATTTGCTGGGCGCTGGGGTTATTTGGGTTAACCACGATAAGTACAGGGTGATGGGCTTTATTTGCCATACACCATTTATCAACCTGTTCACTACTGATTGCGCTGGTTTGATGGCCAGCCTGTTGCCACTGCCAGTGATGCTCGGCGTAACTGGGGCTGATGATGGCAACCTGGCAAGCAGGGCGCAGCTTGGGCAGCAGGGCGATGCCTGCCTGGCTGCCCGCCAGTGCTAATAACTGATTGCAACCATAATAATCTTGGGCGGCAATCAATAGCGCCTGGTCCTGGTCTGGCAGGCGCTGCCAGATGTGACCGGGCACGGCAGGCAAGGGGTAGGCCCAAGGCGCAATGCCACTGGAGCAGTCGATCCAGTCTGCCAGATCTCCGCCATATGCAGAGATGGCGCGCAGGAGATCTCCTCCGTGCCGGGGCTGATTTACAGCATCCATAGCGAGCCTCCCAGTAAAAGTGCGAGCCACAGGGCTAGCGTTTTTTGTACTAGTGAAATACCGCGCTGCAAATCATGGGCTGTTGGTGCGGGGCCGCAGCCAAGTTGCGGGCGGGTATGGGTTTTGCCGTGATACGTTGCCTCACCTCCTAGGCAAACTTGTAAAGCGCCCGCGCCGCTTGCCATTACGGGGCCAGCATTAGGGCTGTCCCAAAGTGGCGCCTGGCTTTTCCAGCAAAAAAGCGCGCTGCGGCAGTGGCCGAGCAGAGCGTAGCTGAGTGCCGTGAGGCGGGCGGGGATAAAATTGAGTACATCATCGGCCCGAGCTGCAATACGGCCAAAATGAAATAAACGCACGGTTTTATAACCCCACATAGCGTCCAGTGTATTGGCCAGCCGATGCAGCAGCACGCCATAGCCGCCAAATAGTGCAAAGAAAAACAGGCTGGCAAAAATGGCATCAGCACCGTTTTCTAAAGTGGATTCAAGGCCTGCTTTGGCAATGCCTGTGTCGTCCAGCTCTGTGCAATTGCGGCTGACAATGCGGCTAACTGCACGCCTTGCCGCAGCCAGATCGCCAGTGCTTAATGGCCTGGCGATGGCCCGGATATGCTCAAACAGGCTGCGTGCGCCAAGGGCAAACCAAAGAGCCAAGGCATCGGCCCACCAGCCTAGAATAAATTTCAGCAGGGCAAAGGCAGCCAGTGATGTGCCCAGGAGTAAGAGCCAGGCCAGTGCTCCGCGCAAGACATTTAAGGTTTCCCAAAACTTTGTTATTTCCACGAGGGGGGGAGCCCGGCGGTTTTGCCAGATCCACGGTAAAAATATTCGGGGACAACGGTTTTTCGGGGTGTTTCTGTACTTTGGTGTTTGTAATCTGCCAGCCAGATTAAAACGCAGCTCCAGCATGGATGCAAGCCAGCCAAAGCCCACCAGCGGGTGAAATCGCTTAGGCTCGCCTAGACAAAGTTCTAACAGCAGGCCAAGCGCAAAGGCATAGAGCCAGTGGGTTGGCGGCAGATTTAGCATCAGCGCTTCACCGGCACAGGAATTCCGGCCACTACCAGGGTGACGTTAGTGGCTTGCCTGGCGATATCCTGATGTAAGCGACCGGCCTCATCACGAAATAATCTGGCCAGTGCATTATCAGGAACAATGCCAAAGCCAACTTCGTTACTCACTAGCAATAGTGTACCGCGATGCGCCGCTGCGGTGGTTATAAAGGCCTGCTTTTCTTGTGCCCAGCTGGCCAGATCATCCTTGCAAAGCCAGTTGGATAGCCAGAGCGTCAGGCAATCGATCACACAAAAATATCCCTGGCTTTGCGCCAGTGCAGCGGCCAGCTGTAATGGCGCTTCCAGCGTTTGCCAATGCGCGGGGCGTTCAGCCTTATGACGAATAATGCGCTCCTGCATTTCCTCATCAAAAGCCTGAGCTGTTGCCAGCCAGAACACCGGCCCGTCATGGGCCAGTGCCTGGGCCAGCGCGTAGCCACTTTTGCCGCTACGCGCCCCGCCTAAAATAAGCTCGGTGCTCAATGTTGCCAGCTCAGGTTAAGCATGGCATTAC
This sequence comes from Iodobacter ciconiae, assembly GCF_003952345.1. Classification (NCBI taxonomy): domain Bacteria; kingdom Pseudomonadati; phylum Pseudomonadota; class Betaproteobacteria; order Neisseriales; family Chitinibacteraceae; genus Iodobacter; species Iodobacter ciconiae. Next base: position 3,224,870 of record NZ_CP034433.1, read on the forward strand.
GACCCAGCGTGCTGTAACCTTTTGCCAGCTCGTACTCGGCATCGAATATATTGTTGACGCGGGCGCTGGCCTGCCAGTCTTTAGCAAACAGCCAGTTCACACTCAGATTAACCAGCGCATAGCCTGGAAGGCGAGCTCGTGGTCCACCAGAAATATCTTCTTCACGGTGTGCCTGAGCTTGTACTTCGCCGCGCGTACTCCATTGCCCTTGTGTTACACCTACATAGGCTGAGCCAAACTGTTTGGCGCGACGAGTGAGTTGCTTGCCATCTGTTGATCCACCAGAGGTATCTTTGGCGTTCAGTAAATCAAAGCTACCTCCTGCTTGAAACATCTCGCCTTGCCAGTCTGCCGTGAGGGTGATGCCTTTGAGCTTGGCATTACCAACTACGATGGTGGTGGTTTTGCCCGTTTCTAGCATGCCATCAATTTCGTTGTGGTAAGCCGTTGCGCTAAGCTTGACATTGTTTGCTTCAAAGCGAACAAAAGCTTCCGTATTTTTTGATGTCTCTGGCTGTAATGTTGGTGTGCCATAGTTTGGGTAATAGAGCTGGTTGAATGTGGGGGCACGGTAGCCAGTGCCAAAGCTACCACCGATTTTCCAAGCGTCGGCAACTTGCCAAGAGGCTCCGAGGTTTCCTGTGGTTTTTTTACCAAACTGGCTATTGTCGTCATTACGCAGATTTACTTGCAATGAAACATTGTCAAAATGAGCAAGGTACCCCGCAAGCACGCTGTTAATACGGCGTTGGTCGACATCGTACTTTGTGCTGCTGCTAACGGCTTGCTCTAGCGTTTCTGCACCAACAGTAATGATGCCGGGGCCTGCTTTAATTTCATTGAGCCAAGACAATTGAGTCTGCTTGGTTTTAAAGCGGCTTTCTCCTGAAGTCGTATAATTTGTGCTGTCATCGATGCTGACGCCTGCTTGTAATTTGCTGGTCCAGTTCTTTGTAAAGCTGTTGTTCATCCAGAAGGTGGCGCTGCCATTTGTGCCATTGTCGTGATCGTCGTAGTTGCTGGAAGATGACGAGTCGTAATGGTTTTCTGCTTTTGCTTGTAACAGACTTGCACCAAATTCGTGAGCTTCATTAATGCGGTGGCTGGCATTGATCGACAAGCTGGTGTTTTCATAACCATCGTTGTCGGTGCTAAAAGTGCCGGCTCTAGTGTTTGACCTGGCGCTGATGCCATCTGTTTTAGTGTGGGCTAAACCGATGGAATAGCGTGTGTCATTGACTCCGCCGGCAAGGTGCGCACTGAGGGTTTGGGTGTTTTCAGTTCCAAGGCCGATTTCTACCGAAGGATGAAATCCTTTACTGCCCTGGCGGGTAAAGATTTGGATCACGCCGCCAATTGCATCCGAGCCATATAAGCTGGCCGCTGGCCCACGCAGGATTTCTATCCGCTCTATTTGGGATAATGGAATGTGTTGCAGTGCTGCTGTACCAGTAGTTGCCGAGCCAAAGCGAATGCCATCAATCAGGTAAATAGTTTGTTGGGAGCTGCTGCCTCGAATATAAGCCGATGTTGCTTTCCCTGCTCCACCATTACTGGAAATTTGCATCCCTGGCTGGCGAGTGAGTAATTCTGGCAGGCTGATGGCACCTGAGGTTTCAATGGCTTTTTGATCGATAACGGTTACGTCACCGACCACTTCCTTAACCGCTTGCGGTAAGCGTGCGGCCGTGGTGACGACGGGTGATAGCTGAACTGTCTCGGCTTGCGCACAGATGCTGGCGACCAAGATGGTTAAAGGGGCGATACGAAATAACATGACTCTCTCCTGAATACCACACCCGCTGTGTGGCAGTAATCAGCAGGCAGGAGTCGGCAGAGATGACGCAAAACACCATGGGGTGAGATGAATCTAGCTCGCTTCGGCTACCCTGCCGTGCGTGGTTGATCTTCGCGTTTGGGCGAAGTTTAAGGCCGGTCTCCGGACTTACAAGCGATTCAATCAATTCTGACATTTACTACGTCAATAAATATCTTGATTCTGACATTACCTTCCCGCCTAGTTTCAGACAGTGGTTTACCTAATGTTGTTTACTTGCTTACCGTTGCAGGGGCAGCACAGGATTTGAACCTGTTTCCCGTTTTACTCTTTCGAGCACCTTTGGAATGGGCGGATTGTATACCCCCTGGTTACTTCTGTGTCCGCGCATTACGTTTTGCGAAGAGAAAAAAGCCAGAGGAATGAGTGCTTTTTATTGTGCCTGTGCATGTGTTCTGCATACTAAAGGACACGCTAACTTGTGCGACCCAGGTTGCCAGTCTAGACATTCTTTTGAAGGTGCCTTTGACATGGCGCAAAAAGTAGTGCTGACAAAATTCGGATTGAATTTTGCGTCTTTTGGCCGAATTTTGTTTATTTTTATTACTTTTTTAAGAAGTTTTTTCTCCTTGATTTGATTTTTATGCCGTACAGCTTAGCTTAGAAGGCACACTTCAAACACCTGAAACAGGCTTTTTTTGTGGTGTGAATTTTTACATAAATTGTTGCCGATTTTTGATAGTGGCCTATTTGAGTAGCGAATTAGTATGCAAGCTACATAAGCATTTCACACGGCAGGCTGGCATGGAAAAGGAAAGGATCATTCAGGAGTTTGTGCCCGGTAAGCAGGTTACGCTGGCGCATTTGATTTCACACCCAACCGAAGATTTAGCCAAAAAAATTGGCGTACCAACGGCTGAAGCAATTGGAATCATGACGCTTACTCCTGGTGAAACTGCCATGATCGCCGGTGATTTTGCCAGTAAGGCCGCTAATATTCAGATCGGCTTTTTGGACCGTTTTTCCGGTGCCTTAGTAATCTACGGATCAACCGGTGCTGTAGAAGAGGCCTTAAATCAAACGACTCTGGGCCTGCAGCGCGTTCTTGGTTACACCGTTTGTATGCAAACGCGCAGCTAATGCTGACGACGATTCGTTACGCCATGGTGGGCTCTATTGCCGCAGGCAAATCAACTTTATTTCATGCCTTGCAAGGTGATGGGCTGGTGGCGCAAAAAACGCAGGCTCTGGAGTTTGATGGCAAGGGCGGTGTGGATACACCGGGCGAGTTTTTTAATCATCCCCGCCTTTATAGCGCTTTGATTAATACCGTTAACGATGTGGATGTGCTGGTGTATGTGCATGCTGCCAATGATATGCAGTACCGAATGCCGCCGGGTTTATTGAGTGTATATGGCGGCAAGCGGGTATTGGGAGTCATTAGCCAAATTGATTTGGATGATGCTGATCCCGATGCTGTTGAAATAATGCTGCGCGAACACGGGTTTGTGGGTGAAATTTTCCAGGTTTCCAGTTATTGGCCTGAAACGGTGGCCGCACTGAAATCCTCTCTCATGGGTAGTACGGATAAAGACTGCCTACCGTAAGGAGCTATTAGAGTATGAAGCAATTGATCACCGCCGACGCCCTGCGCGCAGCGCATGCCGAAGGCAAAACGCGTATCGAAGTTACCCTGCCAGATTGCATTGTGACGGCAGAAGCTCGTATGGTTGCCGAGCGCCTGGGGGTTGAGATTATCGAAGTGCTCGCCAGTAAGCCGTCTGTTTCGATTGCCAGCCCTGTGCTGCCGGGCGCTTCAGAAATCGCTGCCGATCATGAGTCGGAACTTGCGGCAATTCGCCATGCCGTACTGGCGCAGTTACCCGCAGGCAGCGTGCCGGAAAATGTGATTGATCAGCTGGTACGTAAAGTGGCTGCAGAGCAAGCAAATGTGGCTACGGTACCGGTGGCAGGCTATGAATCGATTACCTTAAAAAGTGGCATCAAGCGTGTGACTGGCAGCTCGGTAAAAATGGGCTTACTCGAAGGGGCAGGCGCAAATCAGATCGGGATTGCTGACGTGATTACCGGAGCTGACCGCAGCAGTATGGCAGCTGGTTTTATGCAATGGGAAAACAGTTTTTTCCCTTGGACCTTGCGCTACGACGAGATCGATATCGTTCTGGATGGCGAGCTGCATATTCGCTGTGATGGCGAAACGGCCATTGCCAAAGCAGGCGATGTCATTTTTATTCCCAAGAATTCCAGTATTGAATTCGGCACGCCAAGCAAAGTGTCCTTTTTGTACGTGGCCTATCCGGCGAACTGGCAGGATTGCTAAGGAGTCTGACGCATGATGACCTTCATTACTGAGGACTGGCTGCGAGAGCACTTTGGCCGTGCTACAGGCACCGAGATTCAGCTTCCTGCCAATGCAAAGCTTACGCCCGCCGCGCGCTCTTTGATTGAAGATCGCCATTTAGTAGTGAAGTTTATGAATGCAGATGGCAGCGTATTTGTGGAGCAGGCCGGTGCAGATGGCAACGTAGTTCTTGCGCCGGTCCATGTACTGACAGGCGATGCAGAGCACCACCGTGCGCATTGCATCCTGTGCCAGCAAGTTGTAGCACGTAAATCTGCCGCGATGACGCATTTGAATGCCAGCACGATGGTCGCCAAAAATGATGAGCGCATTCGTTTGCGAGGCCTGCTTGACAGTACTATCGCTCTGGCAATCTGGGTACAGACAGAGTTCGATCCTCAGGGCAGGCGCAAGGCGCTGGCGCATATGCTTGCTGATATTCGTTCGTGGCTGGGTAGTGTGTTGCGCGCTGAGGTGACAGGGGAGGCGATGCCCGCTATTTCGATGGGGGATCTGGATGAAGCGCGAATTCATGCTTTATCTCATCAGCCATTAAAAGAGTTGGGTCACGATCATATCGTTCCCGCGCTCGAGCATGGGGCAAGTGTTGCCAAGCTTAATTTACTGCGCGCACGGATTCGTGAGTGCGAAGTCCTGGCGGCAGATCTTTATATTGATTGCGATTTTGAGCTTTCCCGGCCTGATATTTTGCAAGCACTTAACCGGCTTTCCAGTGCAGTTTATGTACTGATGATTTTGGTTTTGCTGCAAGAAGCAGGTAAACCTTTGCCCGATTTGGGAGGCCACTGATGAGTTTGTTAGACCAATGCCGCGCAGCAGCTTTAGCTCGTCCGGCACGTCTGGTGTTCCCCGACAGCCTTGATGCCAGAAGTGTGCGTGCGGCATTTTATTTAGCTGAAGCGGGTTATGCGCAACCCGTATTACTGGGTAACCCCTTTGAAATGCGGGCGTTTTGTCATCAGGAGCATCTTCCGCTTGGGCGAGTGCCGATGATTGATCCGCAAACATCGGCCAGATTGCCCGTTTATATCGCAGCGCTTGCCGAGCGTATGCCTGACAAGAGTGAAGAGGAGCTAGCCACCTTACTGAAAGACCCATTGTGGTTTGCCGGAGCGATGCTCGCGGCGGGGGACGTGGATTGTGTGGTGGGGGGGAATCATTCACCGACCAGTAATGTATTGCGGGCAGCCTTACGGGTAGTGGGTTTGGCTGAAGGCAATAAAACGGTGTCGTCGATCTTTTTTATGCTACCACCGGATCATGGCCAGCCTCTGATCTTTACCGATTGTGGTGTGGTTCCGCACCCGACACCGGCACAGCTCTCTGATATTGCGATTGGTGCTGCAGACAGTTATCGCCGCGTTACAGATCTGGAGCCGCATATTGCCATGTTGTCGTTTTCGACTCTGGGTAGCGCGCGTCATGCTTCGGTTGATGCGGTGCGGGAAGCCACGCGTTTGGTGCGTGAGCGCCGGCCCGATTTAAGTGTTGATGGCGAACTGCAATTTGATGCTGCCATGGTCCCTGAAGTTGCCGCGCAAAAAGCGAAAGACAGTCTGGTGGCCGGGCGCGCCAATGTGCTGGTTTTTCCTTCGCTGGAAGCGGGCAATATCGGCTACAAAATTGCCCAGCGTATGGGCGCGTATACGGCGCTGGGCCCGATGATTCAGGGGCTGCGCCTGCCTTACCACGATTTGTCGCGTGGCTGCACTGCCGAAGATATGGTGCAAGTCAGCCTGCTGGCAATGAAGATGGCCCAATCGGGTGATGCACGATCGCAGCCAGGTCTGGCTGTGGTTGAGCTTGCCCGAAGTTAACTTTGTTTTAAATTTAACCACCCTTAAGGAGTTTGAAAATGGAAGCACTTGGCATGATTGAAACACGCGGTATGGTCGCTCTGATTGAAGCTTCCGATGCGATGGTAAAGGCAGCTCGTGTAAAGCTAGTTGGCGTGAAAAGCATCGGTGGTGGCTTGGTTACTGCCATGGTTCGTGGTGATGTTGCTGCGTGTAAAGCCGCTACAGATGCAGGTGCGGCAGCGGCTCAGCGTATCGGAGAGCTGGTTTCCGTACACGTAATTCCACGCCCGCATGCCGATTTGGAAGATATTTTTCCGATCAAAATGGATAGCAAGGATTTCGACTGATCTAGAAATATCCCTGCCGGTGCGCTAAGGCGTGTCGGCTCGCCTTGCTGTCGATTTTCCCCTGAATTCTAGAAATGCCGAAATAGCAGGCAGGGAAGTGCTTTGCCTGATTTTTATGAATTGGAGATCGTTATGAGGCTTGGTGTGGTTATTGGGCAGGTTGTTTCAACTGTTAAACATGCGGCTTTAACGCGTGAGCGTTTGTTGTTAGTGAAGATGATTGATGCCAGTGGTACAGCCAGTGGCGAGATGCATGTTGCGGCTGACAGTATTGGTGCTGGCAATGGTGAATGGGTGCTGCTGGTTTCTGGCAGCTCGGCTCGTGAATCTACCAGCGAGAGTGCTCCGGTCGATTTATGTGTTGTGGGCATTATTGATGAAGTCGTACTCGATGGTGCCGTGGCCTATCACAAGTAAGCCCGTGCCTGAGCACAGAACAGGAGATAGATTGTGGATTTGAAAGCGAAGGAAATAGAAGAGGTTGTTCGTGCCGTTATTGCCTCGATGCAGCCAGCCTCTGCCCTAGTAGCGGCCTCTGCTGCAAAGCTGCCAGCTGGCGTGTTTGCTGAGCTTGATGATGCTGTTGCCGCCGCAATCGAAGCCCAAAAAGCATTATCTACCGTTTCGATGCGCCGCCTGGCGGTGGCTGCGATCCGTAGTGCTGGCGAGGCCTATGCAAAAGAGCTGGCCGAAATGGCTGTGGCTGAAACCGGCATGGGTCGTGTCGATGACAAAATTACCAAGAATATTTCTCAGGCTCGCCTCACTCCGGGTGTGGAGTGCTTGGAAGCCAAAGTGCTTACCGGCGATGATGGCCTTACCATTATTGAAAATGCCTCATGGGGGGTGATTGCCTCCGTAACGCCATCCACCAACCCTGCGGCCACCGTGATCAATAACGCGATCAGCATGATTGCTGCGGGCAATGCCGTGGTGTTTGCGCCGCATCCGGCTGCCCAAAAAACATCGCAGCGTGCCATTACTGTTTTGAATGAAGCCATTGTGGCTGCGGGCGGCCCGGCCAATACGCTGGTGACCATTGCCAAACCAACACTCGAAGCTGCCCAGCGCCTGTTTAAATACCCGGGCATTCACTTACTGGTGGTAACCGGAGGTGAGGCGGTTGTTGATGCTGCCCGCTCTATTACCGATAAACGCCTGATTGCAGCTGGTGCAGGTAATCCACCTGTTGTGGTCGATGAAACGGCCGATCTTGCCCGTGCAGGCCAGAGTATTGTCTGGGGAGCCTCGTTTGATAACAACATGATCTGTGTACTGGAAAAAGAAGTGATCGTGGTGGATAGCGTGTGTGACGCGCTTAAAAACGAGATGAAAAAACATCAGGCTGTTGAATTGACGGCCGAGCAAGCCGAGCGTTTGCAAAAAGTATTGTTAACCAAGGTCGATGACAGCGGTCACGGTACAGTCAGCCGTGATTGGGTTGGTCGTGATGCCACCAAGATCGCCGCAGCAATTGGCCTGGATGTGCCCGCCGATACCCGCCTACTCTTTGTTGAAACACCCGCGAATCACCCCTTTGCTGTAACCGAGCTGATGATGCCGGTGCTGCCCGTGATTCGCGCGCCAAACGTGAATGTCGCAATTGATCTGGCTGTGAAACTGGAAGGTGGCTGCTGCCACACAGCGGGGATGCATTCACGCAATATCGATAATCTGGATCGTATGGCAAATGCCGTAAACACCAGCATTTTCGTAAAAAATGGCCCGCATCTGGCCGGTTTGGGGTTTGGCGGTGAAGGCTGGACCACGATGACGATTTCTACCCCAACGGGTGAAGGCGTGACCTCGGCGCGCAGTTTTGTTCGTTTACGCCGCTGTGTGATGGCTGGCAATTTCCGCATCGTGTGATGAGATGAGCACCATGACTCCTCGTGATATTCAAAGCTGGTTACAGCCCCGTTTGGATTTGGCGCATGCCCTGATGAACGATGCAACGCCTACCGAGGCGGAATCCGTGATGGCGCTAGGGATTGATTTAGGCACCAGCGATGTGGTGTCGATGGTGGTTGATCAAAACGCCCAACCTTTGGCCGTGTGCCTCGATTGGGCTGATGTGGTGCGGGATGGCATTGTCTGGGATTTCTTTGGTGCAGTAACTATTTTACGCCGCCATCTGGACACCTTGGAAACCATCTTTGGCCAGCGTTTTAGCGATGCGGCTACGTCGTTTCCTCCGGGCACAGATCCGCGAATTTCGGTCAATGTACTGGAAGCTGCCGGGTTGAATGTGGTTGGTGTTTGCGATGAGCCCTCAGCGGTGGCGCATCTGCTGCAGCTGGATCGTGCCGCTGTGGTGGATATTGGCGGTGGCACGACGGGGATTGCGGTTGTTGAAGGCGGACAGGTGATTTACTCGGGTGACGAACCCACTGGTGGCCATCATATTTCGCTGACGCTTGCAGGTAATTTGCGGATGCCTCTGGAAGAGGTCGACATCATCAAAAAAACACAGGGTAAAGAAATATGGCCGGTGGTCAAGCCGGTGTTTGAAAAGATGAGCGATATCGTGCGTGACCATTTGATCGGATATGAGGTTGAGGATCTGTATCTGTCGGGTGGCTCCTGCACTATGGCGGGTGTGCAGCCGCTTTTTGCTCAGGAGTTTCCTCATCACCGCGTTCATTTGCCCCGGCACCCTATTTATTTGACGCCGCTGGCGATTGCGGCCTACGCCTTGCGCATCGCTGCAGAGGATGGAGCTACCCATGTTTAATCAAGATGAGATGAATAGCGCGATCTATCAAACGGTTGATTTGATTAATGCGCAGGCAGTGAGTGCTTTTAATGTGCCACCGGCCACCTTAATGGGGGCCGGAGCGGTTGCTAAAGTAGGTGAGGCTTTAAGCCGTCGTGGCATCGTGCGTGCTTTTGTTCTGATTGATGAGTTTTTATTAAAAAATGGCCTGGCCGATGGCATGTTTCGCTCGCTGGAGCGGCAGGGTATTGCTTATGAAATGATGGCTTACCCGCAGGGCGAGCCAGACAGTGCAAAGGTTGAAGCTGCATGCGCACAATTACGGGCCAGTGTTTGCGATGCGGTCATTGCGTTTGGCGGCGGCTCGGTGCTGGACACAGCCAAAGCGATTGCTGTTTTGGCATTACATCCCGGGCTAGTTGTGTCTCAGCTGGTTGATCCTGCCAATATCACCCGTGGCCGCTTGCCACTCGTTGCGATTCCAACGACGGCAGGTACCGGCTCGGAAGCCAGCAATGTTTCTGTTGTTACGGATTCCATTAGCCATATCAAGCAGCTGATCTTACATGAAACCATGCTGCCTGATTTGGCGATTATCGATGCCAGCTTAACGCGTGCTGTACCTGCATCGCTGACTGCAGCTACTGGTGTGGATGCTCTGACACACGCCATTGAAGCCTATGTGGCGCTTGGGGCAAATCCACTGACACAGGCCCTGGCCTATCGGGCAATTAGCTTAATTGGCCATGCTTTGCCGATTGCGGTGGGGCAGGGAAGTAATGCCGCCGCACGTGAAGCGATGATGCTGGGATCTTACCTTGCGGGTATGGCGTTTTCTAATGCCGGCCTTGGTTTAACCCATGCGATGGCGCATCAGATTGGCGCACGTTATGGCATTGCTCATGGTATGGCCAATGCCTTGCTGTTGCCTTCGGTTATGCATTTTAACCGCTTGGTGTGCAAAAAATCTTATGGCGAATTGGGCACCGCCCTGGTTGGCCACGCGCTTTCAGATATTGAGCTGATTGCTGCAGTGCAGCAACTCATTATTGAAGTGGGTCTTCCAGGCAACTTACAACTTGCCTGCGTAAAAATCGATGATTTTGAAAAAATGGCCGATGCCGCGTTGATTGATGTGTGCACCGCCAGTAATCCAAGGAGCGCAAATCGTGCCCAAATTATTGAAATTTATATGCATGCCTGGCAGCGGCAGACCAATTAAGCAGGCATCGGGGCCATTGTGGCCATCCGGGCTTTGATTCAAAGGGGAGTAAAAACATGGGTATCAATGAAATTATCATGTGGTTCATGATGATCTTTATGGTCATTGCGGCCTTTGACCGGATGCTTGGGCAGTTCGGTGGCTCCGAAGCGGTATTGGGGAAAATTGGTCTGGGGGCGGTGGGCCGGCAGATTGGCGGCTCGGGTGCACAGTTTGAAGAAGGCTTTATGGCCATGGGTGCGCTGGGTCTGGCCATGATCGGGGTGATTGCACTGGCCCCGGTGCTGGCAACTTTGCTGGGCCCGGTGGTGATTCCTATGTATGAAGCGGTGGGCGCTAATCCGGCCATGTTTGCCGGCACTTTGCTGGCTAATGATATGGGTGGTTTTTTCTTAGCGAAAGAGCTCTCCGGTGGTGATTCAGCCGCCTGGCTTTATTCCGGCTTATTGCTGGGTGCCATGATGGGTGCAACGGTTGTTTTTAATATTCCGGTCGCGCTGGGGATTATTGATAAGGCAGACCGCCGCTTTCTGGCGCTGGGCATTATGGCTGGCATGATCACAATTCCGCTGGGTTGTATTGCCGGTGGTCTGGTGGCGATGGCGATGGGTGTCATGGTGGATGGTCAGCCGGTTAATTTCACCGTGGTCATGCTGCTTAAAAATATGATTCCCGTAATTATTGTAGCGGGTATTCTGGCCCTTGGCTTGCGTTTTATGCAAGAAAAAATGGTGGCTGGCTTTCAGATTTTTGCTAAATGCTTGGTGGTAGTGATTACTTTTGGTTTGGTGTTGGCTGTACTGGATGTCACCGTGGGCTGGACCATTATTCCGGGTATGTCGCCGGTATTTTCCAGTGAAGGGCATGGCGGACAAATGCTGGGTATTGAAAATATTGGTTTTATTTCCTGCGTCTTGCTGGGTGCGTACCCGATGGTCTTTATGCTGACCCGTTGGTTTAACAAGCCTTTAATGCGGGTTGGTGGCTTTCTGGGAATGAATGATACCGCTGCCGCTGGTCTGGTTGCGACACTGGCTAATTCGATCCCTATGTTTGGCATGCTGGCGAAAATGGATAACCGCGGCAAGGTGATTAACGTGGCGTTTGCCGTATCGGCAGCATTTACTTTTGGCGATCACCTTGGTTTTACCGCCGGCAATATGTCGGCCATGATTTTCCCGGTGATGGTCGGTAAGTTATTCGGTGGTTTTACTGCCGTGATTCTGGCCATGAAACTGGCTCCTAAAAACGATATGACTCCGGCAGATAAGCCTGCGGGTCAATCGCCAGACGCTTAAGGAGCAGCATATGTCATGCCGGCAAATTCAGAGCGTGGGTATTGATATCGGGACCACCACCACCCAAGTGATTTTCTCGAGACTCGAGCTGATTAACCGGGCGGGTGTCTCTCAGGTGCCGCGTTATGAGTTTTCCAAGCGTGACATCGTGTATGTCAGCCCCGTAGTGTTTACCCCTATCGATTTCGAAGGGCGGCTTCGTGAGGATGAGCTTGCAGCCTTTATCCGCGGGCAGTATTTAGCGGCGGGGATGAATCAGCAGCAAGTGGAGTCCGGCGCGATCATCATCACCGGTGAAACGTCAAAAGCCAAGAATGCCCGTGCTGCGGTACTGGCTCTGGCTGAGGAGCTGGGTAATTTTGTGGTGGCAAGTGCAGGCCCGCATCTTGAATCGGTGATTGCAGGACATGGCTCGGGCGCGGGAGAGTTATCCCGCCGGGAAACCAGCCGTGTCGTCAATATTGATATTGGTGGTGGCACTTCCAACTATGTGGTGTTTGAAGCGGGCAGAGTAGTTGATAGCGCCTGCCTTAATGTAGGGGGGCGTCTCGTTGAGCTGGATGATCTGGGGCGTGTGCGGCAAGTACATGCGCCAGCACGCCTGATTTGTACCGAGCTCTTTGGTGAGGGCTTTGATCCTCTTCAACTGGATCGTGCGGGTATGGAGCGTGTGGTTCAGCGCATGGCGGAGCTTTTATTCGAAGTTCTGACCGGCGAGCCTTCTCCCTTGGCACGTGCTCTTTTGATGACCGATTGCCTGCATCCGAGCAAAGCGTATGACACAGTGATGTTTTCCGGCGGTGTGGGGGAGTGTTATTACCATCCTGGTGCCGATGTGCTGGCTTTTGGCGATATTGGTCCCTTATTAGCGCTGGCAATGCACGGGCATCTGGCTTTATCCGGGCTGCCTATCCAGATGCCTGCGCAAACAGTCCGGGCGACGGTGATTGGTGCTGGTGCTCATACCCTGTCTTTATCAGGCAGCACCATTTGGCTGAATCATCAGCATTTGCCGGTGCGCAATATTCCTGTGGTTCACCCTTTGATTGCCTGGAGCGAAGTCACACCGGGGGCGCTGGCTACCGAGTGGGCACACGTCGCCATGCTGATGGATATCGATCTGCAACATGATTTGTTTGCCTTATCTTTGCCGCGGGATTTGCCGGTGACCTATTTGCAAATTGAGGCGTGTGTTGATGAATTAGCTGCATTCGGGCGGCGTTATCCCAATGCAAACCACCCGCTGCTGGTGACTGCCCGTCAGGATTTAGGCAAGGTTTTGGGGATGCTGTTGCAGCCGCATCTGGTTGGCCGCGAATTGGCCGTAATTGATGAAGTGGAAACTCGTGATGGTGATTACATCGATATCGGAGAGCCCTTGTTTGGCGGCGATATTGTACCGGTCACCATTAAATCTCTGGCATTTCCTTCTTAGTTCAGGTGATAGATATGAAATTGAAGACCCAGTTGTTTGGTAAGACATACCAGTTTCGGGATGTCAAAGATGTGCTGGCGAAAGCCAATGATCCTCGCTCTGGCGATATTCTGGCTGGCGTCAGTGCGGCAAGCTCGCAGGAGCGTGTGGCGGCCAAGCATGTACTTTCTGAAATGTCGGTTGCCGATCTGCGCAATAACCCTGTTATTCCTTATGAGGAAGACTGCGTTACGCGGGTGATTCAAGACGACATTAATGTTGCGGCCTACGACAGCATTCGCAGTAAAACCATTGCCGAGTTGCGCGAATATATTTTGTCGGACACCACCAGCGTGGCAGACATTGATTTTATGCGTAAAGGTTTGAGCTCCGAGACGGTGGCAGCCGTGGCCAAGCTTTGCTCCAATGCCGACCTGATCTATGGCGCAAAGAAAATGCCGGTGATTAAACATGCTAATAGCACTGTTGGTTTGCCAGGGCATTTTAGTGCGCGTTTGCAGCCAAACGATACGCGTGATGATGTGCGCAGTATTGCTGCCCAGATGTATGAAGGTTTGTCTTACGGCCTGGGCGACGCGGTGATCGGGGTTAACCCTGTTACCGACAATGTTGAAAATGTGACCCGCATACTTAATACCGTGTACGAGGCCATCGATAAGTTTGCCATCCCAACCCAGGGTTGCGTGCTGGCGCATATGTCGACCCAGATCGAGGCAATTCGCAAGGGAGCGCCGGGCGGGCTGATTTTCCAAAGCATTTGCGGTAGCGAAAAAGGCTTAAAAGAGTTTGGTGTAACTCTTGATCTGATGGATGAGGCGCTGGCCGTTGGCCGTCAGTACAACCGTCTTGCGGGGCCAAACTGCCTGTATTTCGAAACAGGGCAGGGCTCGGCGCTTTCAGCCAATGCTCATAACGGTGCAGATCAGGTCACGATGGAAGCACGTAATTACGGCCTTGCCCGTCACTACGATCCTTTCTTGGTGAATACAGTCGTGGGCTTTATCGGACCTGAATATCTTTATAACGATCGCCAGATTATGCGCGCCGGTTTGGAAGACCATTTTATGGGCAAACTGAGCGGCATCTCGATGGGGGTGGATTGCTGTTACACCAACCATGCTGATTCTAATCAGAGTGCGAACGAATCCCTCGCTATTTTACTGGCTACGGCAGGGTGTAATTTCATTATGGGTATGTCGATGGGTGACGACATCATGCTCAATTACCAGACTATGGCATTTCATGATACCGCCACGATTCGTCAGCTGCTTAACTTACGCCCCGCGCCAGAGTTTGAAGCATGGATGGAGAAAATGGGCCTGATGGAAAACGGCATACTGACTCCGCGTGCTGGTGACTCGTCAATCTTCTTTTAATTTCAGGGTGTAAAAATGGACAAGATGCAAATTGATGAGATTGTACGTGCCGTAATGAGCCAGCTTGCTGCTGGGCCTTCCGGTGCGGTGGTGGCTGATGAAGCGTGTCATGGCAATGTGGATCAGGCGAGCCTGCCTGATTTGGGCGGTGAAGAGTTTCGCACTTATATGGGCATAGAAAATGCCCATCGCCCGGAGGTGTTGCAAGAGTTTCGTAATTGCACTGCAGCCCGGGTGAATACGGGCCGTGCAGGGCCGCGCCCCCGGACTACGGCTCTGCTGCGTTTTCTGGCAGATCACTCCCGCTCAAAAGACACAGTGTTAAAAGAAGTACCGCAAGAATGGGTAGAGAAACAGGGTTTATTGGCACTGCAAAGTGAAATCAGCAGTAAAGATCAGTATCTAACCCGCCCGGATTTAGGCCGTCGTCTCTGCGCCGAATCGCTGGAGCTACTGAAAAACAGCTGCAAGCAGCAGCCGGATGTGCAGGTAGTGATTTCGGATGGTTTATCGACCGATGCAATTACCGTTAATTTGGATGAAATTTTGCCTCCGCTGTTAAAGGGCCTGGAGAGCGCAAACCTGAACGTGGGAACACCTTTATTTGTGCGTTATGGCCGCGTAAAGGTGGAAGACCAGGTTGGGGAGCTTTTGGGCGCGAAAGTGGTGATTTTACTGGTGGGTGAGCGCCCGGGCCTGGGGCAATCCGAAAGCATGTCTTGTTACATGATTTACAGCCCAACGGCGGCAACAGTTGAAGCGGACCGTACTTGTTTTTCCAATATTCACCGTGGTGGTACTCCACCGGTTGAAGCGGCCGCTGTAATTGTTGATTTAGCGAAGCAGATGCTGGCAAAGAAAGCATCTGGTATGTCTCTCAGTCGTTCTGCATAAGGAATACATCATGGCAATGCTCGATCTTATTAAACCTAGTGTGAAAGCGATGCGTCTGATTGCGTCGGTTCAGAGCGATTTCAAAAAAACACTCAAACTTCCCGATCATATTAATTGTCTGGGTTTGCTAACTGCTGATTCGGATGATGTGGCTTATATCGCTGCAGATGAGGCCACCAAGCAGGCGCAGGTTGAAGTGGTATTTGGCCGCTCACTTTATGCCGGTGCGGCGCACAGCTCCTCACCTACTGCTGGTGAGGTCCTGATTATGCTGGGTGGCAGCTCTCCTGCAGAAGTGCGTGCAGGTCTGGATTCGATGGTGGCAACTATTGAGGCGGGACCTGCTTTTCGCTGGGCAAATGATGATGAAACCATCGCGTTTCTGGCGCACGTGGTGTCCCGTAGCGGCTCTTATTTATCTGCACAAACCGGTATTCGCTTAGGGGATCCTCTGGCGTATTTGATTGCACCTCCACTGGAAGCCACTTATGGCATTGATGCTGCACTGAAGGCCGCAGATGTTGAGCTGGTGAGTTATGTGGCTCCGCCATCAGAAACTAATTATTCCGGTGCATTTTTGACGGGCAGCCAGGCGGCTTGTGATGCGGCTTGCCAGGCCTTTACTGCCGCCGTATTAGAAGTTGCACGCCAGCCTATGGGCCGGATTTAACAGAGGTTGTGATGATTAATTCCTTGGGTTTACTTGAAGTCCGTGGGTTTGTAACCGCGCTTGAGGCGGCGGATGCCATGCTGAAGTCGGCGAGCGTGCGTTTAATTCGCCAGTATGAGACGAGCCCAGGTTGGATCTCACTCGTGGTAGAGGGCGATATTGCCTCTTGCCGTGCGGCAGTTGATGCAGGTGCTGCTGCTGCAGCAAGGCTGGGTGAAGTGGTCAGCCGGCAAGAAATTGGCCGCCCTGACCCTGATGTCGAGCATATGGTGCTGGCTTTGCTGGCACCCAAACCTAAAAAACCACGCACTCCGAAGCTTTGCCAGACTGTAGTTGAAGCGGAGGTTGCCATCGCTGTTCAGCCGCCCGTCGCTGACATCATTGATGAGCCTGTGCTGCCTGATGAAAAACCTCTGGAAGTCCGTTTTGATGAAGCGGCAGTTCTGACCGCTGTGACGGCTTCTGCAAATGGCTTAACGTTTGCAGAGCTGCTTGCCGTGTTGCCCGAAGCCGGGGTGACCCGTCGTGCACTTGAGAATCTGTGCAAGGCCAAACGCCTCGCTAAGGTATTGGGCCGCTATTGCAAGCCTGGTTAATTTTAAATAGCTCCCTGCTTTAGTTTAACCGGTACAGGATTAAATTCTGTGCCGGTTTTTTGGTGTTTTATGGAGAACAGAAATATACCGGATGTGCTGTTTACATTCTTAATGAAGACCTCTTTAATGTGGTTGACATAATTCTGTCTTTGTTATTAGATGGTGCATTGTGTATGTATTTGATTTTAATCAAAAATTTATATTCGGTGATTGTTAACGTCTAGTAAAACTGGTTACTCAGATGGCGGTATATCAACTGCTAGGCTGATGTTTGAGGGGGATGTGATGAGGAAAGTGAAGGGGATTTTAAGCGCTGCCCATACAGGGATTCTATGCGGATTGGCGCATAAAATAATCCCCTGCAATCTCGCATTTTCTGTACTGAGTGCTTCGCGATGACGGGGGTTTTGCCGGGCCTGGGATGGTCTGTTGCAGAGCCCGCTGGCATGCATCACCTGGTGAGCCTGGCTCAAGGCCCGCAGCGTGACCCGCTGGGGCGTGATGGCCGGTTGCATATAGAAGAAAGCATTGATGTCTGCCAGCAGGCCCGTAGTATTACCGCCTGGCAGCAGCTTTATGATCAGCTGAAACCGGGACAGTTTCACGGCTATCTGGCTGAAATTTGGCTGGATGGAATGCAATGCTTTGAAGAGCACACCAGCCATGCTTTGCGTCAGTCCTGTATGGTCTGGCCCGGTTCTGTATGGATCGGAATTCCTGCTTCAAGTGAGCATTTTGCGCGAATTGGCACCACAACCATCGATGCCGATGCCGTTGCCATACGAGGGGGAGGGGTGGAATTCGAGCTGGGCACACCAGACAATTTTCATATCATGGGCCTGGTGCTGGCCCGGGGCGAGCTGGAAAGCTGCACCTCAATTTTGCACGGGGAATTTTTGCATCTGGATAACACGATGGTACTGAATGTGGGATCGGAGCGAATGCGTAAATTTACGCATTTTATGCGAACCATGCTGCAAGTTGCGGGCGATGGGTCCGGGCAATTGCTTGAGCAAGGCTGCCGAAAGCAATTACGGCATGAGTTGCTAGATGGCCTTGCTGGCATGATCGATGATGCCAGGCCCAACCGGCAAAATATTCGCCGGGTTGATAGTGCCTGGCAGGCGGTTGCCAAGGCGCGCGAGTATGTGCTGGATCGCTCCGGAGAGCCGACGAGTATTGTTGAGCTTTGCGAGCACTTGGATATGAGCCGCCGTACTTTGCAGAATGTTTTTCATCAAACTTTAGATATTTGTCCCCTCGCCTATTTGAAATCGATCCGCTTGAATGCTGTACGCCGAGAGCTGCTCGCTCCGTATTCACAGTATGATTCCGTGCAGCAAGCCGCAGCAGCGCTGGGGTTTTGGCATATGAGCCAGTTTTCTCAGGATTTTAAAAAACTATTCGGTGAACTCCCGTCAGCATCTCTTGCCCGGCGGGCGTTAGCCAAGCACGGCACTGCAATTCATCCCGCATCAAGCCAGGCCCCTTACGGACATATCTGATCCATGAGGGGCTTTTATTTATTCAGGTTAGGTGGTGTTTAGCCATTGCTAAATTGTGGGCGAAGTGGCCCGCATCATCATGCAGCGTATGCCGGATTGGCTGCGGCTAGCGTTATTTCCCGCAGGCTCCGGGCTAATCGCCGCTGCACATGATATTGGCAAAATAAGTCTTCCCCACGCCCGTGGGGGTGTTTCCAAATAGGACGAGGGCTCTTTGCTCTTACCCCGCATGCGTGAAAAAAACGCCACGCAAAGGGCGTGGCGTTGATCGGGGTCGGGCGTGTGGTTAGTGCTGCAGAATTTTGGATAAAAACTGCTGAGCGCGCTCAGAGCGGGTCTGGTTAAAGAATTCGTCCTTGCTTGCGTCTTCCACGATATGGCCCTGATCCATAAAGATCACGCGGGTAGCCACTTTGCGGGCAAAGCCCATTTCGTGGGTGACACACATCATGGTCATGCCTTCCTGAGCCAGCTCAACCATTACATCCAGTACTTCATTGACCATTTCCGGATCAAGTGCGGATGTAGGCTCGTCAAACAGCATGGCGATCGGATCCATGGCCAGGGCGCGGGCAATGGCTACGCGCTGCTGCTGGCCGCCGGAAAGCTGACCGGGGTATTTATTGGCATGAGCTTTAAGGCCAACGCGGTCAAGCAGTTTTAAGCCTTTTTCCATGGCTTCATCCGTGCTGCGGCCAAGTACGCGTTGCTGGGCCAGACAAAGGTTGTCGGTGATGGATAAATGCGGGAAAAGTTCAAAGTTCTGGAAAACCATGCCTACTTTGGAGCGCAATTTGGGCAGATCGGTTTTAGGATCACCCACCGAGGTGTCGCCAATCAGGATGGTGCCTTTTTGAAATGGCTCCAGGCCATTTACGCATTTGATCAGGGTGGATTTACCTGAGCCGGACGGCCCGCATACCACAATCACTTCGCCTTTTTTTACTTCGGTGCTGCAGTCGGTCAGAACTTGAAAGCTGCCATACCATTTATTGACATTCTGGATCGAAATCATACTGCTAACCTCTTTTTCAAACGGCGCTAAAGTGGTGCTTTTGCGCAAAATTGTTTGGTTAAAGCTGTTGTGTAGGCGCTCTTTTAAAGCTTACACAGCCAGTTTTTTTTGTAAGCGCTTTACCAGCATGGAAGCACTGAAGCTGATCAGGAAATACACCGCGCCTGCCAGTAGTAAGAATTCATGGGGCTGGCCGACAATATCGCCTTTTGAGCGGGCTGTATTAAGAAAATCCATCATACCAACTGCATAAACCAAAGATGTATCCTGAAACAGGATAATGCTTTGCATTAAGAGTAAAGGCATCATTTTTCTAAATGCTTGTGGCAAAATAATTAAACGCATGGCCTGGCTGTAATTCATGCCGAGTGCATAGGCAGCATTTGCCTGTCCCTTGGAAATGGATTGAATACCTGCCCGCACAATTTCGCAATAATAAGCCGCTTCAAACATCATAAAAGCAATTAAACATGAGGTGAATGCACCAATTGGTGTAGGGCGGCCTGTTATCCAGCCAATAATAAAGGGCACCATAAAGTAAAACCAGGTGATGACCAGTAGTAATGGAATAGATCGGAAATAATTAACATAAAAACCGGCCAATCTGGATAACACCGGATTACTTGACATTCGGGCAAGTGCCAGTAATGTTCCCAATGCTACGCCGCCAATTACTGCAAAAAACAGCAGTTCAAGCGTAAGGATCATGCCATCAATTAGTCCTGGCAGGGCTGGGCCAATATTTGATAAATCCATATTATTTCCCTCCCAGCGACATCAGACCGGGCACGCTGGTTTTCTTTTCTACCCAGCGCATAATCATCATCAGGCTCATATTGAGTGTGAAATAAATAATGGTGGCAAGAGTAAATGCTTCAAATAAATTAGCAGTAAATTCTGCAGTCTGTTTGGTTTGTGCCAACAGCTCCATCAGGCCAATTAAGGATGCAACGGATGAATTTTTAAATACATTTAAAAATTCAGAGGTAAGGGGCGGAATAATAATCCGGAATGCCTGTGGTAATAAAACGTGGCGGTAAGTCTGGGCGATATTAAGCCCTAATGCATAGCCTGCGTTAATTTGCCCTTTGGGCAGAGCCTGAATACCGGTACGAACCTGCTCGCAAACACGGGCTGAGGTAAATAAGCCTAAACAAACAACAACACTGATAAATGCCGAAGTAGAAGGTTTGATGTCCTGTTTAAACCAGATCTCAATTGATTCAGGTAAAAAATCAGGTACCAGAAAATACCAGATAAATAATTGAACCAATAGCGGAATATTGCGAAACAGCTCTACATAGGCACTGGCAAAGCCAGAAACAAAGCGACTGGGCAAGGTGCGCGCCACCCCCATGATGGTGCCTAAAATAAGCGCAATAATCCAGGCAGATAAAGCGAGTGCAAGGGTCCAACCCAGCCCTGAAATAAACCAGTCCAAATAGACTTCACTGCCAATACCGGTGGACTTGAAAAAAACGCCCCAATCCCAGTTGTAATTCATATCTTTTCCCCGAAGGTATTAGGGAGGCCCAATGAGAGCCTCCCCGATGTTGTAGACCTTAATTACCTGATCTTTTACATCTGTTCTGCTGATTTATCTGTCGGGCTGGCAATCAGTTTTTTCAGATCATCACTCATTGGGAAATTCAGGTTTAAGCCTTTAGGTGGAATAGGCTGAGTAAACCAGCGTGTATATACGGCTTTAATACGGCCACTCTTGTAAAAATCAGCAATGGAATCGTCAACCAGCTTTTTAAACTGGGCGTCATCTTTTCGCAACATGCAGCCATAAATTTCATTGGATTGCGGCGTGCCGACAATTGCCCAGTCTGCCGGTGATTTGGCTTTTGCAATTTCACCGGCTAATAAAGCATCATCCATCATAAAGGCAGCGGCACGATTTGATTCCAGCATCAGGAAAGATTCGCCATGATCTTTGGCGCTGATGATATTCATATTCATTTTCTTTTCTTCGTTCATCTTTTTAATCAGACGTTCCGAAGTTGTGCCCGCGGTAGTAACAATATTTTTACCGGCTAAATCTGCAAAGTCTTTAATGCCGGATTTTTTATTTGTCAGCAGGCGTGTGCCGATTTCAAAAATGCCATTTGAAAAAGCAACCTGTTTCTGGCGTTCGACATTATTGGTGGTTGAACCGCATTCCAGATCAACTGTACCGTTTTGTACCAGTGGAATACGCGTTTGCGATGTAACCAGGTTATAGCGCACCTGAATAAATGGCATATTGAGCTTTTTCTTAATGGCTTCTGCAATGTGATTTGCAACTTCTACAGAGTAACCAATCGGGCGCTGACTGTTATCCAGATAAGAGAAGGGAATGGAAGAATCACGATGGCCTAATACCAGGGTTTTTGTTTCTTGAATTTTTTTGAGTGTACCGCTTAATTCTTCCGCTTGCGCAGTTGCAGTAAATAGAGAGGATACAGCCAAAACAAGTAACAATTTCTTCACGGGTGTTCTCCTAAAATCACGGGGGATCTATATTTAGTTTAAGAGTATAGGCATGCTGAAAAAATAAGACCTGTGGGACAATCCCTAGTATTTCAAACAAAAACGGCCCATGAGGGCCGTTTTTTATATTACCTTACAAGTGTCACTGTTGCATAGGAGCCAGAATCTGACGCAAAAATTGCTTTGCTCTATCGTGCTGCGGATTAGTAAAGAAGTCTTCAGGGTGAGCGTCTTCTAAAATGACACCATGGTCGAGAAACAACACACGGTCTGCTACTTCACGGGCAAAGCCCATTTCGTGGGTGACCACCATCATGGTCATGCCGGATTCAGCCAGTGTTTTCATCACTTGCAACACTTCGCCAATCATTTCTGGGTCAAGTGCAGAGGTGGGTTCGTCAAACAGCATGACGCCGGGGTTCATGGCAAGGCCACGTGCAATGGCGACCCGCTGCTGCTGGCCTCCAGATAAATTAGACGGATAGGCATTTTTTTTGTCAGCCAGGCCGACTCGCTCGAGCAGTGTTAAAGCCAGTTTTTCTGCTTCATCCTGTTTGATGCCTTTGACGCGGATCGGGGCCAGTGTGATGTTTTCCAGCACCGATAAATGCGGGTAAAGGTTGAAATGCTGGAAAACAAAGCCTACTTCGGCACGTAATTTGTTGATATCTGTTTTGGGGCTGTTGACCTGCACGTCACCAATCCAGATTTCACCATCGTTAACGGGTTCCAGCTGATTGATGGTGCGAATCAGGGTGGATTTACCCGAGCCTGACGGCCCGCAAACCACGACCACTTCACCTTGTTTGACTTCAAGACAGATGTCTTTCAGCACATGATGGTCTGGGCCATACCATTTATTGACGTGATTAAATTTGATCATTGGTTTGGATTGGGGCATGACAAGAGACCTGATTCTGTTAAATATTGTGCAATGTTGGCAAGGCGGGGAAACCCTAGGCTTATTCGCCCTGCAAACTATCGGCCGACGGCCACAAGGTAGTTGCTAAGTGCCACGTATTGCTCCAGCGTAACGTTTTCCGGGCGGCAGGCAGGCGAGATAGCCAGTGCTTCCAGCTCGGCATCGCTCACCAGGCTTTTTACATTATTACGCAGAGTTTTACGGCGTTGGCCAAAGCTTTGGGCAACCAGTTTTTGCAGGTGGTTATAGTCGGTGGCGGGGGCGGGCAGGCTTGCCCAGGGCACCATACGTACGATGGATGAATCAACTTTGGGTGGCGGGAAAAACGCTTCGGGCGGCACGTCAAACACGCGTTCCATATTAAAGCGGTATTGCAGCATGATGCTCAGGCGGCCGTAATCTGATGTCGATGGCTCGGCCACCATGCGGTCAACCACTTCTTTTTGCAGCATAAAATGCATGTCAAAAATCGAGTTGCCAAAGCTTGCCAGATGAAACAGAAGTGGCGTGGAAATATTATAAGGTAGATTGCCGATCAGGCGAATTTTGCTGCCCGGTGCAATCTCTGCGGCCAGTGCGCCAAAATCAAAATTCAGCGCATCTACATTGTGGATAACAAGTTTTTCTGCTGAAAACTTCTCGGATAAATGCGCCACGATATCGCGGTCGATTTCCACTACATGCAGTGTTTCGGTGCGATCCATCAGCGGCATTGTCAACGCGGCAAGGCCCGGCCCAATTTCAACCAGCACATCGCCTTTTCTGGGGCTGACCGAGTTGATAATGTCGGAAATCACGCTCTGGTCTTGTAAAAAATTCTGTCCAAAGCGCTTACGAGGGATATGCGAAGTCATTATTTATTTCCAGCAAGTTCTGTCGTGGCGTGTGCCACGGTCATTATGTGTGCGCTGTGCGGGTATATCTGGCACAACGCCTTGAAGTTGATCGGTTGCATGCGGCTGGTGGTATTCAAATCGTATTTTTTGCCAACCCGATGGCAAGTTGGGTGGCCGCGAGTAAGCTGCCTGCGTCTGCTTTACCCGTACCCGCCAGATCAATGGCGGTGCCGTGATCAACGGATGTGCGAATAATGGGCAGGCCCAGCGTGATGTTAATGCCGTGGCCGAAACTGGCATATTTGAGCACCGGTAGCCCCTGATCGTGATACATCGCCAGTACCGCATCGCCCGAGGCGAGGATATTACGGTTAAATAGGGTGTCAGCAGGTAATGGCCCGATCAGTGTCATGCCACTCTGGCGCAAGGCCTCAAGCGCAGGGGTGATGATTTCTATTTCTTCTTTGCCCAAATGCCCGGATTCCCCGGCATGGGGATTAAGCCCCGCCACAATAATTCTTGGTTTGGCAATGCCGAATTTAGTTTGCAAATCGTGATGTAAAATATTGAGCGTGGTGGTGAGCGATTCGGCGGTAATGGCCGCAGCAACGTCTTTCAGTGGCAAATGAGTGGTCGCTAGCGCGACGCGCATCTCGCTGCAAGCGAGCATCATGACCACCTGTTTTGTTTGGGTGCGTTCTGCAAGGTATTCGGTATGGCCGTAAAAAAAACGCCCTAAAGCTGCGCCTTCGTTAATCACCCCTTTATGAATGGGCGCGGTTACGATGGCTGCAAATTCGCCACTTTGGCTGCCGTCAGTGGCTCTGTCCAGCAAATCCAGTACATAGCGGGCATTGCCGGTATTGAGCTGGCCTGCCGTGCAAGGGGCGGTGAGCGGGATATGCAAGATAGAGATCGGTACATGGTTGTCTGGCGAGTAATCAGGCCAGTTTGCATCAATCTGGCAGAGCTTTGCCCGTTCGATTAGCAGGGTTTTATCGCAGAGAATGACCAGCTGGCAAGGCAGAGGCCCACCTGCTGCCAGCATGGCGCTAATTTCAGGGCCAATACCTGCAGGCTCGCCGCTGGTGAGGGCGATACGGGGCAGTGTGGGTTTGTTCATGAATATCACACGGCTTAAAGGGGGATGAATTGATAGGCCGGGCAGGTGTGCCCCCCCGGCTGATTGCGTGTTATTCGTCTTTCAAACGTAATTCTACAAAAGCGCGGTCTCTTTGCTGGCGCAGCCAGTCTTCAAACTGCTCTTCACTCTTGCGCTGTTTTAATTCATTTCTTACACGGAAACGCTCACGTTCTTTGGTCATATCCTGCGAGCGGCGCTCCAGCACCTGAATAATGTGCAGACCAAATGGCGATTGAATGACCTGGCTGGTTTCGCCTGGCTTGAGTGCGTTCATCGCGGTTTCAAACTCTGGTACGGTTTCGCCAGGTGTGAGCCAGCCTAAATCACCGCCTTTGCTGGCGCTGCCATCGTCAGAATAAAGACGCGCGAGCTCTTCAAATTTGCTGCCGTTTTTCAGGCGATCAAGCAGTTGATTCAGGCGCTGGCGTGCATCGCCTTCTGAAACCAGCTCATTGGTGCGGATCAGAATATGGCGTGCGTGGGTTTGCTCAACGACGGTTTTTTGTTCCTGGTTGCGTTTTTCCAGCAGCTTCACAATATGAAAGCCACCGGGGCTGCGTACCAGATCTGTGATCTCACCGGGGTTTAGTTTTTCCAGCAGCTGGGTAAATGCAGGTGGTAAGGAGCCCGCTGCACGCCAGCCTAAGCTGCCGCCGCTGGTGGCATCGGGGGCACTGGAGTAGACCGCTGCAATGGATGCAAAGTCTTTACCCGATTTGATTTCTTCAATTGCAGCCAGAGCGCGGGTGCGTTTGGCGGTGATTTGCTCCGGGCTGGCATTTTCCGGCAGTGAAACCAGAATATGCGCAAGGCGGAATTCCTGTTGCTCTTTGCCGGTGTTGAGTCTGATGTATTCGTCAATCTCGTTGTCGCTGATGATGATGCGATTATCGATCTCGCGCTCTTTGAGGCGGGTCAGGGTGATTTCCCGGCGAATATCTTCACGGAACGATTTCCAGCTTATGTCCTGTTTGGCGAGCGTTTCGCGAAACTGGGGCAGGGACATTTTATTTTGCTCTGCGATGCGGCCGATGGCACGCTCCAGCTGACTGTCATCAATCCGAATTCCGATTTGATCTGCATACTGCACCTGCACCAGCTCCAGAATCATCCGGTCCAATACCTGTTGTTTAAGTACGGCAGCGGGAGGCAGTGTGATGCGCTGGCTTTCCATATTTTTCCGGATGCTGCTGATCCGTGTATCAAGCTCTTGCTGGGTCACAACACTCTTGTTGACGACCGCAACAATGCGGTCAATTGTTTCAATTGAGGCACTTGCAAGTTGGGATGTGCCGATCAGGGCAACGAGCGCTAGGGCGCGGGAAATGTGGCGCAGCTTCATATAATCAGTGGACCTTGCTGTAGGTATCGGTATAACCGGGGATAGTTTGGCGCAGTACATCAATTGGATTGCTGCCTAAACCGCCTAAACCGCCCAGCTCAAGAAGGGCGAAGAAGTTGGTGTTGAAGGTGCCATCATTGGTAATGTAGCGCTGGGCGGCAAGGCGCAGTGCCCAGCAGCCGGCATTATATTCAACACCACCCAGAGTTTCCAAAGCCTTGTTGTCACGCAGTGAATAGTTGGCGCGCCCGATGGCGTACCAGCCTCCGCCAAGTGGCCATTGGCCAGAGAAATCGATTTGTTCGATATCATTATTACGGCTTTGTACATAACGCATATTCAGCGCGCGAAAAGCACCGGGGCTCCAGCCTAAATTAATATCGGAGCGGATAGTGTTATCGTTTTTGCCATTATATTGCAGGCTGTAACCTACCATAAAATCACGCCAGACTTGCCCGCTGACTGAGAGTAATAAATCCGATGAAGTTGCTTCATCCGGGCGGCCCGGCGCATCTAGGGTGACTTTTTGATCGGTAAAGTAGTAGCGCTGGCCGATGGTGGCACGCACGCGCTCTATCCCTGTGGATGATTCATACAGCCGGGATGACAGCGCCAGTGTCAGCTGATTGGCGTCGTTAATACGATCATTTCCTGAAAACTGATTTTCAGAAAACATCTGCGCAAATGAGAAATCTGTAACGGCCGAATCAAAGTTAGGCAGTTTGGATTGATCACGGTAAGGCACATAGGCGTAGTAAGCCCGTGGCTCTAAGGTTTGTGTGTATTCTTCACCAGCAAAGTTACTTTCTTTCTCAAAATACAGGCCGCTGTCCACATTGAAAATCGGGACTACACGATTTTCAGTGCTGCTGATTTGATCAGGGCTATTGGCGCGTAGCTGGTAGCTGGAGGCGTGTACACTGATCTTGGGTTTAATAAAACCGTAAGAACCAATAAAGGGCATCGTCATTTCGGGTTTTACCCAGAAACGTGAGCCATTGATTTTATTTGAGTGATTAAACTCGGTGGCTTCGGTTGAAATACTCAGCTGCACGCCTTTGATCCAGTCCGGCGTTGCAGAAAAACCAATTTGCGGCACGCGAGCATAAGGCTCATCAACCGGGTTGGTTGTGCTCTGAATTGTTTGAAAACGCTGCCAGCGGCCAAAGGTTTGCCAGTTGTCTCCGCGATAACTCAGTGCCGCTTCGCGGGGTAAATTAGTTTGTGATGCCACGCTTAAGCGATCACCAAAATCGTTAAAGTATTCATCATCCGATACTTTTTGCACATTCAGACTGAGCGACAGGCGATCGGTCAGTGCTTGTTGGTGCTGAAACACAAGGCTGCTGCGGCGGGTAGTCGAAACCGCATCGTTGCCCAGCTCTTCAATCTTTAGCGTGCCTGCATAATCAGGCTGCATATAGCGAAACTCACCGCCCAGCATCACACCACGGCGTGACATATAGCGTGGCGTTAAGGTGAAATCGTAATTGGGTGCGATATTCCAGTAGAAAGGCGTACTGAATTCAAAACCATTACGGTTATTGGTGCTGAACGAAGGGGCTAAAAAGCCGGTTTGCCGATTGCTGTTGAGCGGGAAATTCATCCACGGCATATACAGAATCGGCGCGCCCTGGAATTCCAGCCAGGCATGGCGGGCGATGCCTTTATTGCTAACGTAATCCAGCTCCAGCTCATTGGCATGTAAAAACCATGCATTGTCACCGGGCTTGCAGGTGGTAAAGCGGCCGTCTTCCAGGCGATATTTATCATCGCCTTCGAATAACAGCTTGACCGCATCTCCGCGCCCCAGACCCTGGGCAATGGCGTAATCCGGATTGGTGAGCGAGCCATATTTGGTATCGAGTAAATAATCGAGCCGGTTGCCTTTTAAGACATCCCCCTGGCGCGTCATTTCGACCTGATCGCCGGCAGTTACCTTGTTCGATTTCTGATCGAAGGTGGCCCACTCGGCATTGACATCAAGATCGCCTCTATGGAGTTGAACATCGCCTCTGGCCTCGGTGTTTCCCTGTGTGCCGACCACGCTGTCGGCTTCCACATTGATAGGAAGAGGCTCAGCCGAATGGGCCATCGCACAAAAGAGTGCCGTGGCAATTGCGGTGAGGCGGAAATGAAATGGTGTGCGGGTCGCGGACATGCGGCCATCAGGAGCTGATAGAATTTGCAGATTCTACTGCATTGCTGGCACTTACGACCATGACTAGAACAGATTCCTTGAATGCCTGGCTTACCGAAACCATCGGTCAAGCCCCAAAAACACTAGCAATTGCGGCGGCAGATGCCAGCGTTCGCTCATATTGGCGCGCCGTTTTTGATGATCGCAGCCTGATTATTATGGATGCAATTCCGGCTGGTTTTGATTGCCAGCCTTTTTTGCAGCAGCAGCAACGCCTTGCCAGTGCTGGCTTGCCGGTGCCTGCCGTGTTTGCTCAAAACCTTGAACAGGGCTGGGTTGTGCTTGAAGATTTGGGTACAAAAACACTCGCCAGCCTGATTGATGCTGACAATGCTGCCAATTATTACCGTCAGGCCATTTCTTTACTGGTGAAAATGCAGGTAAGCGCTTCGCAGGAGGGCTTGCTGCCTTTTGATGGTGTTTTTATGCAACGCGAAATGGATATTTGCCGCGAATGGTATTTTGGCAAAGCCTATGGCGTGACGTTGGAAGGTAAAGAGCTGGGCGTGTGGGAGCGCAGCTGTGCGCTGATCGTTGCGCACAATCTGGCGCAACCGACACTCTATATGCATCGCGATTTTCACTCCCGAAACATCATGGTACAAGACGGCGTGCTGCGTCTGATTGATTTTCAGGATGCCGTGTTCGGCCCGATTACTTACGATTTGGTCTCTTTGCTTAAAGACGCCTATCTGGAATGGGATGAGGCTTTTGTGCTTGATTTAGCCATTCGCTACTGGGAGCAAGCCCGTGCAGCAGGTCTGCCCGTGCACGAAGACTTTGGCGACTTTTATCGCGCATTTGAATGGCAAGGGCTGCAACGCCATCTTAAAATCCTGGGTCTGTTTGCCCGCCTGAAGCATCGTGATGGTAAAGAGCAATACCAGGCCGATATCCCTCGGGTCTTTGAATATGTGCGCAAAGTTTGCCTGCGTTATAGCGAATTAACCCCACTTGGCCGCTTGCTGCTTAATTTGCACGGCGAGCCTGTGGCAACCGGATTCACCTTCTGATGAAAGCCATGATTCTTGCCGCAGGGCGGGGCGAGCGCATGCGCCCCCTTACCGACAGCTGCCCAAAGCCTCTGCTGGAAGTCGGCGGTACTCCCTTAATTGTCTGGCATTTACGCCGCCTTGCTGCTGCGGGGGTCACTGACGTGGTCATTAACCACGCCTGGCTGGGGGCGATGATAGAAGAGCGCCTGGGCGACGGTCGCAGCTACGGAGTAAATATCCGGTATTCAGCCGAAGAAACCGCGTTGGAGACCGCTGGTGGCATTGCAAAGGCATTGCCACTTTTGGGGGATGAACCGTTTGCCGTGATTAATGGCGATATTTTTACAGACTATGATTTTGCCGCCCTGACTGTTGCAGCTCAAAACCTGGGTGAAAACCTGGGTCATTTAGTGATGGTGAGAAAGGCGGATTATCCTACTGGTCGTGATTTGGCGATTGATGCCAATGGCAAGGCGCGGCTATGTGAAGAGGGCGATCAGGCCATGACATTTGCGGGTGTTGCAGTTTATCGCCCGGCATTTTTTGCAGATATCGCTGCCGGGCAAGCTGCTGCACTACTTCCCTCGTTTATGCGCTGCATGGAAAGGTCTTTGCTGCGGGCAGAGTTATTTTCTGGATTGTGGCTGGATGTGGGAACGGTGGAAAGGCTTAATCAGGCAGATGGCTGGGCCGTAGGCCAGCGGTAGGGGGGGTATAACCTTCAGATTAGACGCAACGCCAGAGCATACTGATATTTGATTTGCCATTGCACATAAGGAAAAAATGGCTAGTTACAAGGCATATGCCGAAGGCAATGACGGGTTATTAGCCAGCTGAGGATGTATTTTTTAGGCAGGATTTCTGCCCCTGTACCATTTGGTACAGGGGCTGTTTTTTTGGTTCGGGTCAAAAAATACGTCATTTGCATTTTTAGTAGTAAATAAGACCTATTTGTATTATTGATACAATCGGAATAAGATTGATAGCAGTTCTTGTTTGTAATTATATGTCGCACAGCGGCTTGCCATGTTCTCTCTTTTTATCAGAAGGTCCTATTTATGAAATACCTGGCTCCTGTTTTTGCTTTGGCTCTGTCTGCCCAAGCCTACGCCGCAGAATATCCAATTGGTAAACCAACCATTAAAAATGGCATGGAGCTGGCGGCGGTTTATCTGCAGCCGGTTAAAATGGAGCCGGATGGCATGATGCGTAAGGCGGAAGCTTCGGATATCCATCTTGAAGCCGATATTCACGCTGCTAAAGGCAACCCCAATGGTTTTGGTGAGGGTGAATGGGTGCCATATTTATTGATTAAGTACGAGCTGCAAAAAGTGGGCAGCAAGAACGTGATCAAGGGCGACTTCATGGCGATGGTGGCGAGCGATGGTCCGCATTATGGCGACAATATCAAGCTGGAAGGGCCTGGCAAATACAAGCTCAAATACACCATTTTGCCACCATCAGAAAACCCGCACGCTCATTTTGGCCGCCATGTAGACAAGGAAACGGGTGTTGCTCCCTGGTTTAAGCCTTTTGATCTGAATTATGAATTTACCTATGCCGGTACCGGCAAGAAGGGCGGGTATTAATATCGCCTGATATTAACGCCCTTAGCTCTTAGGGCGGGCAGAGCCCCTCGCACCCGGAGGGGTTTGTGCTTTCTAGTGGCTTAAACAGAGTAGCCGGTTTATTAGGATGGAGTTTTTATGCGACGTATTGTGGTGGCTTTAGTCATAAGCACATGCAGTTTAATGGCGGGCGCTGATGATTTGCTTACTTTCAGGGTGGAGCTCAATGATGGCAAGGTTACGCCAACGCGTATTGAGGCCCCGGTAAAAACTAAATTCAAGCTGATTTTGGTGAATAAGGGCAAGTCACCTGCCGAATTTGAAAGCCTGCCGCTACGCAAAGAAAAAGTCCTTGCCCCCGGCGTTGAATCCTTTGTGGTGATTCAGGGCGTATCTGCTGGCGAATATATTTTCTTTGATGATTTCCACCCGCAGGCGCGGGGCGTGATTGTGGTGAAGTAAGGGTGTTGCTCAACGACCATCTTTTTAGTGCCTTCGGCACGTTAATTTAGGTGCGGGCGTCCCGCTGGACTTTCCTTTCTATGTGTGGTCAATAAAGGAAGCGAAAGAAGACTGCCCCAAATAGCACGAAAGCCCCCCGCTGCGGATAGTGTCGTTGTGTCAACTCGGGTCCTCAACACGACATAACGATTACCCCGCCCCGCTTGTTCCTCGCTTCGGTGTGCTTTAGGGGGGTAAGCCCCGTGCCACGATTGAGGTAAAACTAGAGCTTACTTAAGGGTTTGAGAATGCTCAAAACTTTATAAAAACGTCTTAATTCAAAACCTGTTTTTCTCTGTGTCCTCCGTGGTTCAAGATTTAGGTTTTGTCTCATATGTTGTTGCAATTTTTTAAAGGTCAGAGCTATGGAACAAGTCGCATTTATTGTTTGGCGTGAAAGTGTAGAGGCGTTGCTGGTGGTTGGGATTTTATACGCCTGGCTGCGCGCCAATCCAGTTGCTGGCCAGCGCGGTATGGCCTATCTCTGGGGCGGTGTGGGTTTAGGTTTGCTGCTATCGGGTTTACTGGCACTGACGCTATTGGGCGTTTCCAGCTGGCTGGATGATACGGCGCAGGAGTATTTTCAGGCCGCCATGCCCTTGGTGGCCGCTGCGCTGATTGTGCAGATGGTAGTGTGGATGCGTAAAAATGGCCGTAGCCTTAAACGTGAATTAGAAGGGGGCCTTGCCAGTAATGCGAGCGAAAAAAACTGGTGGGGCTTGCTGTTTTTGGTAGCGCTCGCGGTAGCGCGTGAAGGCAGTGAAACTGTGGTGTTTTTATATGGCAGTGTGGCAGGGAGCAGCCGTGGCGGCTCATTGGCGCTGGCGGGCTTGGGTGGTTTTTTGGCGGCGCTGGTTACATTTCAGCTTTTGCAGTTGGGTGGTAAATATATTTCCTGGCGCTGGTTTTTTAAGGTTACCGAAATTTTGCTGCTGCTGCTGGCGGGGGCAATGTTGAATTCCGGTGTAGAGCATTTGATCGGTATGGGTGTTTTGCCTGCAATGATTGATCCGCTCTGGGATAGCTCGGCCTGGCTGGATGAGAGTGCGAGTATCGGTAAATTGCTGGCCGATTTTGCGGGTTACCGCTCGCACCCGGCTTTATCTTTGCTGGTGATCTGGAGCAGTTACTGGATCGCAACTACCTGGCTGCTGCGCTGCGTGAGCCGGCAATGACGATTTTGAATTCACGCATTGCTCAGTTCGGCAACTTTTTACGGGGCCATGCTCATTGGCTGCGCACGCTGCAATGGGTGGTCGTTTTTTTCTATTTATTCCTGCTGATTGTCCCCACTTTTGTCCATCTGCCTGATGAAAGCGCTCGGGTTTTTAATCACTTGGTGGTTTTTGCGCAGTTTGTGTTCTGGGGGATCTGGTGGCCGTTTGTGCTGATCTCCATGCTGCTGATGGGCCGCGTCTGGTGTGGCTGGTTTTGCCCGGAAGGCATGCTGACAGAATGGGCGAGTGAGCGCGGGCGCAATCACCCTATTCCTCGCTGGGTACGCTGGCAGGGCTGGCCCTTTATGGCCTTTGCCTGTACCACCATTTATGGTCAGCTGCTGAGTGTTTACCAATACCCGCTGGCGGCAATGCTGGTGCTGGGCGGCTCGACCGTGGCGGCGCTAGGGGTGGGCTACTGGTATGGCCGCAGCAAGCGGGTATGGTGCCGCTATCTTTGCCCGGTGAACGGCGTATTTAACTTGCTGGCCAAGCTGTCCCCTTGGCATTACAGGGTAGATGTGGATGCCTGGAAGGCACCGCAGGCCAAAGTGGTTCCGATTAACTGCGCTCCTTTGGTGCCGATGCGCAATATGCAGGGCGCGACTGAATGCCATATGTGTGGGCGTTGCAGTGATTATCGCGGTGCAATTACTCTGAGCATGCGCTCGCCCGAGGCAGAAATTACCCAGGTTGCCAAGGGGAGCGGCTGGGAAACGGTGCTGATTTTATTTGGCCTGATGGGCCTGGCTGTGGGGGCATTTCAGTGGACAGCCAGCCCGTGGCTGGTTGAGGCCAAGCAGATGATGGCGGAGTGGCTGGTGAATCGCGATATCTTCTGGCCCCTGCAAGACAATGCGCCCTGGTGGATTCTGACTCATTACCCCGAGGTGAATGATAGTTTTTCCTGGCTGGATGGTGGCCTGATCGTGGCCTATATCTGTGGCAGCATGCTGCTCTTGGGCGGCAGCCTTTATCTTTGCTTAAAGTTGGCAGATCGGATACTGCCCGGGCGTGATGCGCTAAGTGTGCATAAGCTGACGCAATCCTTTATCCCTACCGCAGCCTGTGGTGTATTTTTAGGTTTGTCAGCGCTGACTGTTAACTTATTGAAGCATGAAGGCGTCGCAACTGCATGGGCACCTGCCGCCAGAGCAGTGCTGCTGAGTCTGGCACTTGTGTGGTCTCTTCGCCTGTTCTGGCGTCTGGCTGGCCAGCGCACGATGCAATGGTGGCCCCGCCTGGGCGCGTTGGTGCTGGCAGGTTTGGGCCTGGCTTTATATGGCTGGGCCTGGGTTATGCTATTTTTTGTATGGGCTTAGGGTCTGTTGGTATGCTGCTTTTGCGTGATTGTGAATTGACCCTTATTGTGGTGATGTTTTTGCCCCAGGTGAAACAGCAGGCTCTTTGATCTTACTCATTGAGTTCTGCTGCAGCGCAACCTAAGCTGGAAGATCGATCTCAAGGGGATGGCAATGGCAGAGTTTACTTTTCTTGCAGAACAATCACAGCGTTACGCTGATTTACAGCATAAATTAGGGCAATCTACCGATCCCTTTGGTTTAATGGCCAGCGCTGCCAAAGCCCAGCAAGCTTGGTTGCAAAATCCACAGGCTTTATCCAGTGCACTGTTTCGTTATGTGAGTGATGTAACCAAGTGGCAAACCTTTATGACACGGCGCTTCTGGGGTGAGGCCGATAGCGATGTTTTTTCGCCGCACCCGGAAGACGTACGCTTTGCTGACCCGATCTGGAACGATAACCCTTATTGGGATGGCATTAAAGAATGGTATTTGCTAAATACCCACTGGCTGCAAGACACCCTCTATGCCACGCCGGATATGTGCGAGCACGAGCGTAACCGCAGTGCTTTTTGGCTAAGGCAGGTACTGAATGCGGTCGCCCCCACCAATTTTTTGTTAACAAACCCGGTTGCGATTGCCAAGGCATTGAGTACGAATGGCCAAAGTCTGGTAGCAGGTTTCAAAAACTTTAAAGCAGATAAGGCGCGTGGTGATATCAGCATGACTGATATGGATGCGTTTAAAGTGGGTGAAAATCTGGCCACAACTGCGGGCTCGGTCGTTTACCGCGGGCGTTTGCTTGAAGTGCTGCACTATGAAGCCACGACACCCACGGTGCACAGCGTACCGCTGGTTCTGGTTTCTCCTTGGATCAATAAGTACTATATCCTTGATATCAATGAGAAAAAAAGTCTGGTGAAGTATCTGGTTGACCAAGGTTTCTCGGTGTTTATCACCAGCTGGAAAAACCCCGATAGCAGCATGCGAGATGTGACTTTTGATGATTATCTGAGCGATGGTGTGGCACAAATTATTAAAGTGGCGCAAGAAATCAGCGGCAGTGAGCAGGTGCATTTATTGGGTTATTGCCTTGGTGGCACGCTGGCTGCAACTTATCTGGCTTGGGCAAACCGGCAGATGCCGGGCAAGGTGCCTGTGGTTTCTGCCACCTTACTGACTACACTGACTGATTTTGAATATCCCGGCGATATCGAAGTTTTTCTGGATGAAGAAGGCCTGGATTTTATTGATAGCGTGATGGAGAAAAAAGGTTATCTGGATGGCAAAGATATGGCGGCTTCATTCAGAATGCTGCGCTCTAATAGCCTGATCTGGAATTACTGGGTGGATAATTATTTGCTGGGCCAAACGCCCAGTGAATTCGATGTTTTATATTGGAATATGGATTCCACCCGGATGCCAATGAAAATGCACCGCACGTATTTGCGCGAATTATATTGGAAAAATAAACTCGTTCAACCGGATGCTTTAGAAATATCCGGGCAAAAAATCGATTTAGGCCAGATTAAACAGCCGCTCTTTATGGTGAGCGCAGAAGAGGACCATATTGCCCCTTGGCGGCAGACTTATACTCTGGCTGATCGCAGCGGCGGAGATGTTACCTTCACCCTTTCTACATCTGGCCATATTCTTGGGATTGTTAATGCGCCTGGCCCAACATCCAAACGTAGCTACTGGCAAGGCGTGCCTGAAGCGGGTGAAAGTGCCGATAACTTTTTAGCGCGACAAAAAAAGGCAGCAGGGTCCTGGTGGCCAAACTGGGTAGAGTGGCTCAGGCCGCAGTGCGGGAAGCAGGTAAAACCTAAGTTATCCAGCCGGGCTCACCCGCAGCAAGGGGCGGCTCCTGGGACTTATGTTTTGGAATAGTGGCTTAAAACCCAAATTTTGAAATACGGAGAGGTTGTCTCCGTATGATTTTGGGTGAGTTTAGCTACGGGTTTTAATTCGTTTGATGTTTAATTTAAGGCGGGCGAAAGCCCGCCTTAACACTTTGAGCCAGCTCAACGCTATGCGCGTTATCTCGTGTTAAAAACAATGCGGTATTTTGATATTGTTGTGAACACAGCCACCCGGTGATAATAGCGGTAGCGATTGATACTTATTAACGATCAGCAACGCTCTAAAAGATTCAATGATGATAGGTTTAACTCCCTGAGAAATGAAACGGCACATCGAGCCATCCCCAGGCAGGGGAAGGGCCGTGCCGCGCTTTTGCATCGTTTCACCCTTAATGCACACAAGGAAAAGATATGGCAACGCGTAACGATCTGGCAAATGCAATCCGCGCTTTAGCAATGGATGCAGTTCAAAAAGCGAATTCAGGCCACCCGGGCATGCCTATGGGGATGGCGGAGATCGGCTTGTCGCTGTGGGGCAACCATATGCGTTTTAACCCGGTAAATCCACAATGGGCTGATCGTGACCGTTTTATCTTATCCAACGGGCACGGCTCCATGCTGCAATACGCTTTGCTGCACCTGACTGGCTACGATGTAACGCTGGATGACCTGAAAAACTTCCGTCAGTTTCATTCCAAAACCCCGGGCCATCCTGAAGTGCATTACACCCCGGGCGTAGAAACCACGACTGGCCCGCTGGGACAAGGTATTACTAATGCGGTTGGTTTTGCACTGGCAGAAAAGCTGCTGGCACGCGATTTTAACAAGCCGGGTCTGGATATCGTTGATCACCACACCTATGTATTTCTTGGCGATGGTTGTCTGATGGAAGGCGTAAGCCATGAAGCCTGCGCACTGGCTGGTACATGGGGCTTGGGTAAGCTGATTGCATTCTGGGATGACAACGGTATTTCTATCGATGGCCATGTAGAAGGCTGGTTTACCGACGATACCCCTAAGCGTTTCGAAGCTTACAACTGGCATGTGTTATCAGTAGACGGCCACGATGTAGATGCGCTGGATGCAGCTATTGTTGCGGCTAAAGCGGTAACGGACAAACCAACACTGATTTGCTGCAAAACCATTATTGGTAAAGGCTCGCCAAATAAAGCGGCCAGCCACGATTGCCACGGCGCGCCACTTGGCGATGCTGAAATCGCTGCAACCCGTGCTGCCATTGGCTGGAACCACGGCCCGTTCGAAATCCCTGCCGATGTGTACGCAGGCTGGGACAAAAAAGAATCTGGCGCGCGTTTAGAATCCGATTGGGATGCCCTGTTTGCTAAGTACGCAGCAGCCTACCCAGCGGAAGCTGCAGAATTCAAACGCCGTATGAGCAATGAATTGCCAGCAAATTGGCAAGATGTGGTGAAAGCTGCGGTGAGCGATGCCAATACCAAGGCAGAAACAATCGCCTCACGTAAAGCATCCCAAAACGCGCTGAATGCCTATGCGCCGCAAGTGCCGGAATTACTGGGTGGCTCGGCTGATTTGACCGGCTCCAACCTGACTAACTGGAAAGGCTGCGTTTCACTGAAGCGTGAAGGCAATGAGCTGATCGGTAACCATATCAGCTATGGCGTGCGTGAATTTGGTATGAGCGCCATCATGAACGGTATGGTGCTGCATGGCGGCTTCCGCCCCTATGGCGCAACTTTCCTGATGTTCTGCGAATACGCGCTCAACGCGCTGCGTATGGCCTCCCTAATGAAGACCAACAATCTCTTCGTTTACACCCACGATTCGATTGGTCTGGGTGAAGATGGCCCAACGCATCAGCCGGTAGAGCAACTGCAAACCCTGCGCTGCATCCCTAATCACCATGTATGGCGTCCATGCGATACCGTAGAATCGATGGTGGCCTGGGCTCACGCCATTGAGCAAAAGGCAACACCGTCATCTCTGATTTTCAGCCGCCAAAACTTGATGTTTATGGTGCGTGATGAAGCCGCTATCGCCAATATCAGGAAAGGCGGTTATATCTTAAAAGATGTGGCTAATCCTGCTGTCATTCTGATTGCAACGGGCTCTGAAGTGGAGCTGGCAGTGAAAGCGGCCGAAGCATTGGCAGCAGAGGGCATCGCTGCCCGTGTGGTGTCTATGCCATCAACTAATGTGTTTGATGCCCAGGACGCAGCGTATAAAGCTGCAGTCTTGCCGCGTGGCGTTGCGCGTCTGGCGATTGAAGCGGGTACATCTGATTTCTGGCGCAAATACGTGGGCCTGGAAGGTGATGTAATAGGTATGGATACTTTTGGTGAATCTGCACCTGCCGGCCAATTGTTTAAACACTTTGGCTTTACGGTAGAAAACGCAGTGGCAAAGGCAAAAGCAATTATCGCCTGATTGATTGTTTTGGCATAAAAAAACGGGCATTTATGCCCGTTTTTTTATTTAATTGCCACCTATTTAGCCATTTACTTAAGGAAGATTCTTTAGGTCTGTTTTTTTATGTGTAAATTTATATAGCCACATTGAGAGTTCCGCAATAGCCATCGGCCTTGAATAAAGATAACCCTGAATATAATCTCCTCCCAGCTCGGTAATGCAATGAGCTTGCTCGATAGTTTCTACGCCCTCGCAGATGACTTTCATATTCAAACCATGCGCCATTTCTATTACAGCCCTGATGAGTGTTTCTCCACCTTCACCAATTCTTTTTACAAAGGTTCTGTCTATTTTTAGCATATCTATTGGCAATGTATGTAAACGAGCCAAAGAAGAATAACCTGTGCCAAAATCATCAATATGAAATTTAATTCCTAATTCGCAGCACTGCTGCATAGGTATTATTAATTCAGCTTCGTTTTTAGCAAACAGGGATTCGGTTACTTCTAGATTCAGTAAGTGTGGTGGATAGTCTGTTTCTAGCAGGATGGCATGTAAATCATCAAAAAAACCATTTTCCAGTATTTCTTGTACGCTGATATTAACCGATAAATGCAAATCAGGATAAACAGCATATTCCATTTTTGTAACCATGCAGGCTTTTTTTAATACCCCCAAAGTATATCGCCGAATTAATCGTGAATTTTCTGCAATAGG
This sequence comes from Iodobacter ciconiae, assembly GCF_003952345.1. NCBI lineage: Bacteria > Pseudomonadati > Pseudomonadota > Betaproteobacteria > Neisseriales > Chitinibacteraceae > Iodobacter > Iodobacter ciconiae. Next base: position 3,263,371 of record NZ_CP034433.1, read on the forward strand.
GATAAAGCGATCCGGGCTAATAAGCCCGAGTTGTGGGTGAAACCAGCGACCTAGCACTTCCAGGGATTCAAGCTTCTTTCCATCTGCAGAGAGTATAGGTTGAAATGAGACGTCAATTAATTCATCATTTACACTTGATCGCAAATCATTTTCTATTTTCTCGTATTCGGCAAGTAAAAATTCCATTTGCTGATCGAAAATAACCACTCTGTCTCGGCCAGCCTGCTTGGCCTGGTACATCGCAATATCTGCTTTTTTTAATAAATTTTCAGGAAGCATATCCGGGCTAATATCTTCTTCTAAATAAACCAGACCAATACTGGCAGATACATGCAATAATTTATTACCAAATTCAACCGGTAAAGAAAGCTGTATGCGAATGCGTTCGGTGATTTGTTCTGCAAGTGTGATGTTTTGTGGATTTGTGAGCAGAATTGCAAATTCATCCCCCCCCAGTCGTACTGCACAGTCACTTTCACGGATGGTATCCATGATTCTTTTTGAAAGTACAATGAGTAATTGATCTCCGGCAGGGTGTCCATGCACATCATTAATCATTTTAAAGCCATCTAAATCAATTAATAATAGGCAAATGGATTTTACTGATTTTCTGCGTAATAAGCTTAGTGATAATTTTAATTGCTCATTTAAACGGTTGCGGTTGCCTAGCGAGGTGAGCGGATCATTTAATGCGTCTCTGATTAATTTATGATGTTGGTTTTCTATTTCATCAAGTAACTCATTAACAGAGAGCGCAAGAAAATCTATTTCATCAATACCTGAATGTGGCAGGCGTCCGTCCGAGAAATCTCCCAAACGAATTCTATGCAGTTTCTGGCTGTATAACGTAATACGTTTAATTACTAAATAACCCAGGCCAAGCATGACCAGAACTAAAGATATAGCCCACACGGAAATTAAATTAATGAGTAGCAGGATATATGCAAATTGTCCTTCTTTATATAAGGGGCGTGTGCTGTCTATGCTGATAGTAAATGGGATAGCATCTTTAGTTAACCGTGTTGCACTGTATCTTTGATGGTCAAATATGATGTTTTCTCCACTGCCGTTTGGCGGCAGGATTTTAAACGGGGTCCGGCTAAGTTCCTGCATATGAGCCAGCCTGCTGGCATTAATATGCCTGCCCATAATACTCATGCCTACTGGTGGGCCGCTGCCATTGCTTTTTATAATAGGTGCAAATGCCATAATAAAAGCTTGATTATTTATAAAGTATATTGCTGATCGTGATTTGTTAACCGCCATTTCTTTCTTGAGATTTAATTTTTTTAAAAGCGTGTTGGTTGCATTGCTGCCTGAGTTAATGATTGATTGCCCAGGGGGAAGACCGAGAAAATCACTAAGAATTGCGCTAAGCGCAACTTTTCCATCGGGGTGAATTAATAATATGAAATCATTTCCCATGTTGCTGATTGCTTCATATGTGTAATTCGAAGTAATATAATTTGTATTGCCATTGCCCATAAAAGTATAGGTATCATCCCAGACGGAATAATCATTCACAAATTTTTTATGGGTGATTAATTGCTCGTTGATCAATAAATTAGCGACATCTAAGTCGCTGCGAATGCTTCTTTTTTCAAATTGCGTAAATTTTTCAGAGAGTATCTGGTAGGAAAAATACGAGCCAAAGCCAACGGCCACTAATAGCGAGATGCCGAGAAGGCGTAAGACTTTGATTTTTAGTTTGCTAATCAAAAGGAAAATCCTCGTACAGGGCCTATGTCAGCATAGTTCCTGGGTGTGGATTTTGCTGTGAGTTACCACTGTTTATCTATCTAAACAAGAACTTGGCGGGTTTCTTTGAAAAATTGATAAATCTGTTGTTCTATCGCCTTATCAATCATCATTTCTGGCTGTTTGCCATGAGGGCAGGCAAGGGCTGGGGTTGTGCCAAACAGTCTGCAAATTAACGGGCGTTCTAAATAGACTGTGCAACCTTTATCGGCGAGGTGCGGGCAGCTTAGGTTTTCTAGTGCATGGGTTTGTTCTGCCACACTTTTACGCGGCAGGCGGGCCATTTCTTCGCTGGATGTCGTGACAGGGCCGCAGCAATCGTGGCAATCGGGCAGGCATTCGAATGAGGGAATTTTTTGGCGGAAAAAAACGGATTTTTTGGCTATTCATCGGGGTGCCACGGTGTATTGAGGGGAAGGGCAAGCTATTTTATGACACTTGGTTTTTTATCTTGTAAAAGCCTTGTTATGATAACTTTTTGCGATGTTTCTTTATGTTTTTACTTGAAATTGACCATAAAGGCATCATATCTGCCTCTAACCTACGCGCTTAGCGCTTTTTTATGATGCCTGAAGTGGCGTCATCTTTTTTGGAGTTTTAGATATGGTACAAGCGACAGCAAGCCACCTTTTAGTTAGCAGCGAAGCCAAATGCGAAGAATTAAAACAAGAAATTCTGGCCGGTGCTGATTTTGCTGCCGTCGCTAAAAAGCACTCAAGCTGCCCTTCATCTGCTCAAGGCGGTGATCTGGGCTCGTTTGGTCCAGGCATGATGGTGCCAGAATTTGATAAAGTGGTTTTCAGTGCGCCATTGAACGAAGTGCAAGGCCCGGTAAAAACACAATTTGGCTATCACCTTTTGATTGTAAATAGCCGCGGTTGATTTTACTGTTTTGAATATAAAAAAAGCGCAACTCATTTGAGTTGTGCTTTTTTTTTGCACGGAAGGATTCTCTTTCCTGCGTCCTGATGATGTGCCGCAAATTTTACATCTCTTGCAGTACTTCAATCCCCAGTAAATCCAGACCCGTCTGCATGGTTTTTGCTGCGGCCTGGCAAAGGGCTAAGCGGCTGCTGCGGATCTCACCCTCGGCTTTAAGTACCGGGCAGGCGTCGTAAAAGCGTGAGAAGCGGGTGGCAAGGGTGTACAGATAGCTGCATAAAACATGCGGGCAGGTGTCGCTTGCGGCTTGTTGCAAGATATCTGGGAATTGCACCAGGGTAAGCGCAAGTGCGTGCTCGGCTGGCTCGATTAAATCGATTTTGGCGTTGGCATCAACTGTTCCAGCCTGACGGAAGATGCTGGCGATACGGGTGTAAGCATATTGCAGATACGGCGCGGTATTGCCTTCAAAGCTCAGCATGCTGTTCCAATCGAATACATAATCACTGGTGCGATGCTTGGATAGATCAGAGTATTTCACTGCCGCAATGCCGACCGCATGGGCGATATGCTTACGAGTGGCTTCGTCCATCGTCGGATTTTTGCTGCTCACCAGATCAAAAGCACGGCTTTCTGCTTCGGTGAGTAAATCCACCAGCTTGATCAGCTCGCCACTGCGGGTTTTAAACGGCTTGCCGTCGTCGCCCATCATGGTGCCGAAGGCGACGTGTTCCAAATGCGTGTCGGCCGGTACAAAGCCTGCTTTGCGGGCCACGGTAAACAGCTGCTGAAAATGCAGGCCCTGACGGGCATCAACCACATACAGAATGCGGCTGGCACCCAGCACGCCGGTGCGATAGCGCGCGGTGGCTAAGTCAGAGGTGGAGTAAAGAAAACCACCGCCTTGTTTTTGTACAATAAAGGCTGCCGCATCGCCGTCTTTATTACGGAATTCATCCAGGAATACGACTTGTGCACCCTGACTCTCGACGAGTAAGCCTTGGGCACGTAGATCATTGATCACCACTGGCAAATCGTCGTTATACGAGGATTCACCTTTTACATCTGCACGGGTCAGCAACAGGCCTAGTTTTTGGTAAACATCTTCGCAATGCTGCATGGAAATATTCAGGAAGCGTTGCCATAGTTCGCGCACCTGAGCGTCGCCCGATTGTAGTTTTACTACATATTCACGGGACAAATCGGCAAAGGCAGGATCGGCATCAAAGCGTACTTTGGCAGCGCGGTAAAAGCTTTCCAGATCACCCAGCGCTAGTTCGTTATCCTGGTTTTCATTTTCCAGCATATAGGCAGTCAGCATGCCAAATTGCGTGCCCCAATCGCCAACGTGATTCTGGCGAATCACTTTATGGCCCAGATAGCTGTAAATACGTGTCAGCGAATCGCCAATAATGCTGGAGCGCAAATGGCCTACGTGCATTTCTTTGGCTAAATTGGGTGAGGAATAATCGATCACCACGGTTTCTGTTTGGGCGGCGCCCGTGCCCAGCCGGGCATCGGCCTGCTGGCTGCTTAGGGTTTGCGCCAGAAATTCATTACTAAGCGTGATATTAATAAAGCCGGGGCCTGCAATTTCCAGCTTATCAGCAATGCCTGCCAGATCAACACAGGCCAGCACTTGCTCCGCCAGGGCGCGTGGGTTGGTCTTTAGGGCCTTTGCAGCACCCATAATTCCATTAGCCTGGTAGTCACCAAATTCTGGTTTGGAGGCCACTTGAATATTAGGAGAGGCATCGGGAGCGCCAACCTGGGCCAGTGCAGCAGCAAAGCGGGAAGTGAGTAATTGGTAAACAGCCATGATAGAGACTCGGTATGAATTTAGCCTCTATTGTAATCGTAATCTAAAAGTTGGCGGACGTAGATGTCATGATTGCCACGATTTGATTTATTAAAATTTGTGACTGCTGGTGCGTGACTGGCGTTTTATTTCTTGTAAAAGATTTTATTGGGCGGCTTCGGTTTATTGCTTTTCGGTATTTTCGCGCACGCAGTAACCCGGTATCTGCAGGAAAAATACTTGGGAATGATGATTTAATCCGCCGTTTTTCAGGTGAATCGTCGTTTTGTCATTATCTGCTGATTCAGTGAAATGTATGTTTATTGAAATAATGGATTATGGTGATGATCAAGGCTTGGCAATGCTTGTTAAGGGCTCTATTCTTAAATTGAACAATAAGTTAGACCGGTTTGAGTTTGTGGTGTCGTCGCGTATGCAGTTGTTTGAACTCTGGGAAAAGAAATGGCACTGGATAATGATGAAGACTGGATGCTCGAAGATGATGAGCAAGACTCATTGCCTGCTGGTTCGTTTGGCCGGCAGTCGTGGAAGCTGCTTATTGTGGATGATGAGCCCGATGTGCATCGCGCTACTCTTTTGGCTTTAAAAAACATAGTATTTAAAGGGCGCAGCCTGGAGATACTACATGCCTATTCAGGACAGGAGGGCTTTGATGCTTTTTCTGCGCATCCAGATATTGCTTTGGCAATATTGGATGTGGTGATGGAAACCGATGATGCCGGCCTACGTTTAGTACGGCGTATTCGGGGTGAATTGGGCAATCAGCTAGTAAGGATTGTTTTACGTACAGGCCAGCCCGGGCACGCGCCGGAACAACAGGTTGTACTTGAGTACGATATCAATGATTACAAAACCAAGACTGAACTGGTTGCTAATAAAGTCTTCACAACAGTTATTGCTTCATTGCGCAGTTTTGAAAGCTTGCATGCTTTAGAAAAAAGCAGCCAGGGCTTAGCTAAAATATTAGAAGGCGCAGCTAATCTTTATCAATTACAGTCTTTAAAAGAGTTCGCCTCTGGAGTATTAAAACAGGTGGGGGCTATTTTAAATTTGGGCGAATACGGCATGCTTTGCGCCCAGTCCAGAAATAATCAGCAAAATTTTGAAGTGCTTGCTGCCACTGGCCCGTTTACACCGCTTTTAGATGGAAATGGCTTGCCGGAAGACAGCCGTTTATTACTTGCTATGAATACCGCATTAAAAAATAAATGCAGTCAATCAGATTACCCCTATGAAGTTTTATATATTGCAGGCCGAAATAGTTATGATTTTGTTGTGCATTTCTCGCCTCCCTGGCCTTTGGAAGTTGTAGATAGAAATTTACTGGACATCTTCTGTGAGCGTATTTCTGCTGCAATGGATAATATTTATCTGTATCAGCAATTGCGTCGCTCTCAGGAAGCCACCGTGATGGCATTGGCTGATTTAGGTGAGTTTCGAGACCAGACTACTGGTGATCATGTGCAGCGAGTACAAAGGCTAACCGACGCTATTGTCGGCAGATTAAAGATTAAAAATGCTTTTCCAGAACAAATGGATAATGCATTCATAGAAATGGTGGGTATGGCCAGTATTTTGCACGATGTAGGTAAGGTGGGCACACCGGATCATATTTTATTTAAGCCTGGCAGGCTGACAGAGGAAGAGCGGGCAATTATGAACCAGCACTCCCCAATGGGCGCTGGGATTTTGGCCAGAACCGTTGCTCTGGTTGAGGGGACAACCTATTTGTCGCTGGGTGCTGAAATAGCAGGCGGGCATCATGAGCACTTTGATGGTAACGGTTACCCCTTAGGGATTAAAGGGGATGAGATTCCGCTTTCGGCCCGGATTGTGGCCTTGGTTGATGTGTTCGATGCGTTGCTGCATAAGCGGCCTTATAAAGAGCCATGGACCTTGGACGAGACGATGGCCTACGTAAGAGAGCGCTCTGGCACTCAGTTTGATCCGCAGATTGTGGCAGCTTTGGATGATGTTGTGGCTGATGGCTTACTGCCTTTGGATTTATTGCAAGATCCCAGTGAGTAGCTGCCCTCTTTATTTTACCCCCGGTATATGTAAGAAGCCTTGGGGGGCGGTTTTTTTATATGAGATTATCTGTTTTTGGGTGCTTATATTGTCCGGTGCGATGGCTGCATCAATCAGGGGATCCTTTATGTATTCTACCAGCTTAAATTGCTGTAAATATGGCTTGATGCTTTGTCTTTAAAGTGTAAATGCCCACGAATCCGGTTATAAAATATTTCAAATATATTCGGTGATTTTTTATTCCTTGGCATATGCTTTCTTGCTTTTATAATGATAAATGAGTAAATTTAAAAATTATTCTATCTATATGCTGTTATAGCTATTATCCGGTTTTAAATTTGTCTGATAATTAAAGCAAACCCGATAAGGGTACCTGTGCTATTTTTTAAATGGATGATTGATTCTTGAATAAGCAAAGATTGCTTATGGGTATTGAGCAATACTGTTCTTGATGGGGTGTTTTTTTCTATTGAATCTAAAGCCATTGAAAAAAGTGGAATCAATGGATTCTGGTCTTTTGGAGAAATAACCTGATAAATATGATTGATGTGCTTTCCTATACTGGTTGCTGTGCGGCAATTGAGCAATTGAATGGCGGATGGATTAATGAATTCAACATCACCATTTAATGCAGTAGTAATGACGCCATCAGCCATTGAGTTTAATATTGAGGCAATTCTTTGCTGTTCCAGCTGAATAGCCTGTTCATTGTTTTTGCTAGCAGTAATGTCATAACCAATTCCACGGTAACCCTGCAGCTCTCCTTGCTCGTCAAAAAAAGGTTGTCCGGAAACACGGACAATCATGTTGCTGGCTCCCACTTTTAAGGTGTAAATAAAATCACGAAAGCTTCGGAGGGTCTTTAGCAATGATTGGTGAGCACGCCATTCTTCTGCGGACAGGCAACCATCGCTTAACTCCCAGCGCTGATGACCAATGACTGATGTTTGATTCAGAGAGTATAAATTAAAGAATCCGGTTGATACTTGAGTAAATCGGAAATTTTTATCCTGCTCCCAATACCAGTCTGCAGCCAGTTCTAGCAATGCCGAGAAACGTTCCCGGCTTTTTTGTAACTCGATCATGAGTTCTTTGTGCTGGGTAATATTGTGCACAAACATGGCCGATCCAGAATGGACAGCTTCCTGGTTGTAAAGTGGGAAAAGTGTTAACTCCAGAAAATGCAATTCACCATCCGTATGTCTGTGCTGGCATTCTTGCCGGATTGGTATTTCATTAATTGCCAATTCTGCAGAAAGTAAAAGTGGCTTGTTTTTCCCCAGCAAAACAGGTGTGCTTTCTGAAAAATAAATACGGGCAGCACGGTTTGCATAAATAATTTTGCCGTTTAAATCCCGGCTGATGATTAAATCATGAGCGTCTTCAGTAAGCTGGGCAACTTGTTGGTAATGTTGTTTATTTTTGCGTAAATCCTGAGTGATTTGTTCTGCCAGATCGAGTGCTGATGCACGGTTGTTACGTTGCCTTTGCAGGAGAACTGCAATAAATATGGACAGTGTAAAACCAAGGATCCAGATAAAGTAATCTAAAGCATTGTACCTTGGAAAAATACTTGCAGGGGCAAATAGACTTAGTTTCCATTGCCTGCCGGGAAATTGAATTAAAGCATTTGCATTCAGTTCATTATTGCGGTTGGAAAGGGATTTTGTTTTATAAATAATTTTACTTTTTTCTGTCTTATTTAAACCGGATGTCGTTCCGGTGTCTTGCAGCTGAAGGCGAATATTTTTTTCTACATCATTTCCAAGCCATGCAATCATTTTATCAATTGTAAATGTCGCACCCAATGAGCCAATAAATGCTGAACGCCTTTCTTTTTGATTATTGAGCGGTTTGTTGGGAGAGTAAATGGGGAAGCGAATGGCAAAGCCAAGCGAGGCATTCTTATATCCCTGCAAGGCATAGGCCGGTGATGCTACGCCACGGCCCTGATCTCTGGCATATTCTATTGCAATTAAATTGGCTGTTTGATGGCTGATTTCAAAACCTTCAGGCTCGTGCAATACAGCATGCTCTGGAAAAATAAAATCGATGATTTGGTAAACAGCACGCGGGGAGGAGAGGCTGATATTAAAAGCAGGGTTATCAAGTTTGCGGTGATGAATATAGACATCTATATCGGATGAGGCAATTTCCCGTATAAACTGTACAGAGATAAAGTCAGGGAAACGTCCTTGAATATTCTGCTGTTTTAAAATGGTGGAGAACGTTTTTTTATTTAGGTTAGTGTTTGCAATAAAGGCGTTTTGTATTCCTCGCAGAATATTAATTTCTGCATCTAATTTGGATTCAATTCGCTCTGCATAAATGAGGGCAAGATGATTGAGCTGAGTTTGTGCATGGTTCTGATGCTGGAAATTGAGCCAGACCTGTACACAAGCGGTGAGCACTACCCCTGCAAGGAACGTTCGCAGTGCCACAGGATAGCGGCGCAAGAGCGATAAAACAATCATTTAAGCGGCTCCATTGCCAAGGGGAAGGGCCCTTAAAACAGGGCCCCAAGGCTGAAAATATCCTTTTTATACAGCGCTCCAAGGCTTGCCGAGCGGACTGAATGTAGGTTTCTGGCCTCCCCAGAGTTGTTCCAGATCGTAGTAATCACGTACCGGAGGTAACATCACGTGAACAATCAGGGAGCCTGCATCAACCAGTACCCATTCACCTGACTCGTGGCCTTCGGTACTCATGATCTCAAAGCCCTTTGCTTTCAGATCAACGGCTACATTATTAGCCAGTGCGCGAACTTGGCGGTTTGAGTCGCCAGTACAAACAATCATGCAATCAAACAGATCGGTTAGCTCTGTGGTGTCCATATCAACAATGTCTTTGCCCTTGATGTCTTCCAGTGCCGTGATCGCAAGTGCGCGCATTGCTTGAGTGTATTCGTTCATTGCCATTATTATGTGCTTCCAAAGTAAAAAGTGGCTATTGCCAAGATACCGCAATAGCAGTGTTGTTTTGCCTTGCTGATAAACAGCGGGGCGAGACGGCATTTCAAAGTATAAAAACACATTAAGTGTTTTTATAGTAAAGGCCCGATTGTTGCAGTATCGCGGCAATCGGGCTTAGATCGCTTACATCTTCGCCGCGCGCAAGCTTCTCACGAATCAAAGTGGATGACGCGGACATTAGTGGCAGAGGCAAAACGCTGATTTTACCCTGAGCCAGGGCCTGTGGCGAAGCTTCTACCTGGCGTTTGGCAAATTCCCCTGCGATTTCTACCGGAAGCTTGTTAAAACCGGGGCGATTGGCAACGACTAGATGCCCTATTTCCAGCAGCTCTTGCCATCGGTACCAGCTTGGCAGATGAGCGAATGAATCGCCTCCTATCAGCCAGACCAACAGGCTATGCGGTTGCTCTTGTTGTAATTCTGTCAGGGTGTCAAAAGTAAAGCTAACTTTCCCTTTTTTTACTTCCCTGTCATCAGTAACCAGGTTTTTCTTGCCTATTAAAGAAAGCTTTAGCCATTCCAGACGCTGCGTAGCGCTTACATCTGGTGCCCGGTGTGGTGGTACGCCCGTTGGAATAAGCCGGACTTCGCCCAAAGCAAAGGTATCTTGCAAGGTATGAGCTAAGGCTAAATGCCCAAAGTGCACCGGGTTAAAAGTGCCGCCATAAATGCCCAGCGTCTGCTGCATCAGCTACGAATTTCGCCGTTGCCGAAAACAATCCATTTTTCGCTGGTTAAGCCATTAAGTCCAACCGGACCACGCGCATGAATTTTATCGGTAGATATGCCAATTTCTGCCCCCAAGCCATATTCAAAGCCATCCGCAAAGCGGGTGGAGGCATTAATCATTACACTGGATGAATCAACTTCACGCAAGAATTGCCGTGATTTAGTGTAATTTTCGGTAACAATCGCATCGGTATGATGGCTACCCCAGGTATTGATGTGCTCAATGGCTTCGTCTAAATTACTGACGATTTTAATGGCTAGAATAGGCGCGAGATATTCGGTGGCCCAGTCCTCAACCGTCGCCTCATTAATTTGTGGCAATACGGCCAGCGTTTTGGCGCAGCCACGCAGCTCAACGCCTTTAGCTGCATAGATTTCGGCCAGTGGCGGCAAAATCAGTTCGGCAACGGTTTCATGTACCAGCAGTGTTTCCATGGTATTGCAAGTGCCATAACGATGTGTTTTGGCATTGTCGCTGATGGCAATTGCCTTTACCGGGTCGGCTTCCTCATCGATATACACATGGCAAATGCCGTCTAAATGCTTAATAACAGGCACGCGGGCATCTGCAGCAATACGGGCAATCAGGCCCTTACCACCGCGCGGCACGATCACATCAACAAATTCGCTCATAGTGATCAGCTCGCCTACGGCGGCGCGATCGGGTGTTTCAATAATTTGTACGGCAGTGCCTGGTAAACCTGCGACTTTCAGGCCTTCGCTTACACAGAGAGCGATGGCTTGATTGCAATGAAAGGCTTCACGGCCACCGCGCAAAATAGTGGCATTGCCCGATTTAATACAGAGACCGGCAGCATCAGCGGTCACATTTGGGCGGGCCTCGTAAATAATGCCAATTACACCCAAAGGCACGCGCATTTTGCCCAGCTGGATACCGGATGGGCGAAATTTGAAATCGCCCATCTCGCCAACCGGGTCGGGCAGGCTGGCAATCTGACGCAGGCCATCGGCCATACTTTCAATTGTCTTAGCCGTAATCAGCAGTCGATCCAGCATGGCGGGCTCTAAACCATCTTGCTTGGCTTGCTCCATATCGCGATTATTAGCAGCGAGCAAAGCATTCGCATCGCGCAGCAGTGCATCGGCAATTGCATTTAATGCCTGATTCTTAATCTGCGTATCCGCTTTTGCCATATGGCGGCTGGCTGCACGGGCCTCGCGGCCCACTTGCTGCATATAAGCTTTGATATCCATTTCTCTACCTTTTTGCCTTTGAGTCGTAATTATCAGGGTTTAGGCGGTAGTTGCAAGACTGTTACACCGACGTTATCGGCTTTTTTACGATTAAACCAGTCAGGAGCCGAGCTTTGAACTGCAATAATCTGTGGGCCAGCGCTGGTATTAAGCCAAATGGGAGATCCTGAATCACCGGATAATGTGTCGCAGCGATGATAAATTGTATTGTTTGGGCGTAAGCGAGTGATCTTACAATCTGTGTGTGTAGTTAACTCGGTGTCGTGATCTTCAGCAAAGCCGGCTTGGTTTGCCAAGGACTTGCTGGCTGTGATAATGGCTTTTAATTCTGCTTTACTGCCCTTAAATAAAGGCAGGGGGGGAGGTGCTTTTCCATCGATTAATTTTAATTTTAGCCAGGCAATATCATAGGCGGCGGCAGAGTCCTGGATATAAACATCCTCGCCTTTATAAACCAGGCCTTTTTTAAAGCGAGGATGAAACGATTGTGATAGGACCTGATAGCGAGCCTGATATTCGCTCTTATGAAAGCCTGTTTTAAACCAGCGGCCTGCATCTAGCTTTTTTGCTTCCATTAAAAAACAATGAGCAGCGGTAATGGCTAAATCAGGTGCAACTAAGGTGGCCGTACAGGTGCTGGCTGCTATTGTTTCCAGTTGGCCAATGGCGGCAAAAGGCGCAGCGTAGGGGGCTTCAACAAAAACACGGTTATCAGCACCAAAGAATAGGGCTTTTTTTTCTGTATTGTTTAGTGCAAAAGCATGATTAGCTAAGCCAAGCGCCAGGGCTATCAGGAGGATATGTTTCATTAATTTTTTTTCTAAAAAGAGAGAAGGTTGATTTGGATAGGAAATAAAATGATCTGTTCCCTATCGAAATCAATCTTTTGCAGAAAAACAAAAACGGGGACCTAGGTCCCCGTTTTTGGTACAGCAAGTACTATTACTTAGCAGCAGAAGCGGCAGAAGCAGCAACTTTTTTAGCTTGAGCTTTTTGAACGGTAGAAGCAGCAGAAGCAGCCATTTTCTTAGCTTGAGCTTTCTGAACGGTAGAAGCAGCAGAAGCAGCCATTTTCTTCGCTTGAGCTTTTTGAACGGTAGAAGCGGCAGAAGCAGCCATTTTCTTAGCTTGAGCTTTCTGAACGGTAGAAGCAGCAGAAGCAGCCATTTTCTTAGCTTGAGCTTTTTGAACGGTAGAAGCGGCAGAAGCAGCCATTTTCTTAGCTTGAGCTTTTTGTACTGTAGAAGCGGCAGAAGCAGCCATTTTCTTAGCTTGAGCTTTTTGTACTGTAGAAGCGGCAGAAGCAGCGGCTTTCTTCGCTTGAGCTTTTTGAACGGTAGAAGCGGCAGAAGCAGCCATTTTCTTAGCTTGAGCTTTTTGAACGGTAGAAGCGGCAGAAGCAGCCATTTTCTTAGCTTGAGCTTTTTGTACTGTAGAAGCAGCAGAAGCAGCGGCTTTCTTCGCTTGAGCTTTTTGTACTGTAGAAGCAGCAGAAGCAGCTACTTTCTTGGCTTGAGCTTTTTGAACGGTTGAAGCAGCAGATGCTGGAGCTACTTTAGCTTTCTTAGCGTGCTTTTCTACTTTAACTGTTTTAACGGTAGACGCTGTAGAAGCGGCAGCGTCAGCAGCGAATGAAGTAGCTGAAGCGAAAACTGTAGCGAGCAATACGGCAAGAAGCTTGTTCATTTGTTTAGTCCTTAGAGGAAGTATGTGATTGGCGTTGCTATGAAACAGATTATCAACACTTCTTCTTTAAAACTCGATAAGCCCTTGGTAGCAGTCTGTAACACTATGTACGTGTCTTACGGCGAGGTGCCGTTTTACGGTGTGTTTCTGAGCGGAGATGGCCAGCATAGTGTGACTCGTGCCCCACCAGAAGGTGAGTCGCTAATGACGGTGGCACCGTTATGTCCACGCATAATCATGGACACAATGGCTAGCCCCAGACCAAAACCGCCAGTCTGGCGGTTGCGGCTGACTTCCAGCCGCTCGAACGGCTGCAGGAGGCGTTGCCGCTCGGATTCCGGGATTCCCTGACCATTGTCATCTACATGTAGTTTGGCTAAACCATTAACCCATTCGATGGTGAGTACGATGCTTGTTCCGCCGTAGCGCTTTGCATTGCTCATTAAATTAGCAAGTGCCCGGGTGAGGTAGTGATTATCTGCTTCTAGAAAAGGTGTTTTCCCGGGTAACAGATTAATCAGCTCGGGCGTCATCTTGTTCTGGCTGCTGAATTCACTGATCTGGCGCTTAAGCCATGGCAGAATTTCAATGGGCTGGGTTTCAAGCTTGAGCTGGGGTTTATCCAGTGTCGACATGGTCAGCCACTCTTCAATCAATTCGTCGATCTGCCCTAAATCACGTTCGATCGCTACGATTTGCTGGCCACTTTCTGCCCCGCCTTTGATGGCTTCCAGCCGGTAGCGCAGTCTTGCCAGCGGAGTGCGTAAATCATGCGATACCGCATCAATCAGGGCTTTACGGCTAGCGGTGAGTTCTTCCACATCGTGAGCCATCCGGTTAAAGGTGACTCCCAGCGAATTAAGTGTGGAGCTTTCATTTAAGGTGACACGGGTGGTGAAGTCACCTTCTCCCAGTTGACGGCTTTTGTTGGCCATGTGCTGCAGATCGCGCCAGAGTGGACGTAGCCATAGCCATGTTGGTAAGGCGAGGGCGGCGCACATCAGAAGCAGGGCGACTAGATCGGCCCAGGCAAAGCTATCCAGGCGTTGTAAATAGGGCACAGGACCGAGAACAACCATCAGGCCAGTACCGGGAATGCGGTGCAGATAGACATCCTGGTTCTGTAAAAAAATAATATCGCCATTTACCAGTGATTGTTGATTACTGGGGCTGAGCGTGTAGGTGTTGAGTGTTTCAATTTCTACGGGCAGCGGTAGCTTGTTTTTGAGGCGTTTTACTTCATCATGCCAGATGGACGGGGGTAAATCTCCGAGGGTGGATTCAATCACGCTGATTGTTGTTTGGAAAATATCGGAGAGATAGTGCTCATTACTGCTTTCGAGCACATTGGTGTAAATCTCATCAATAACGAGGGACGAGGCTAAAAAGCAAACCACCACCGTGAGATAAAAACGTAAAAAGAGTTGGCGCATATTTAGCTATCGGGTTTGTTAGCGAGCGGAAGGGGATCTGGCACTTTTGATCTTTGATCTGCATCCGGGCTAAATCAAAGGTTAAAAGTGCTTTGCTTGATGGCTAAAAGTTTATTCCTGCCACCAGATATCGGTGGCAAATAAATAGCCTTTGTGACGAATTGTTTTAATTTTGCGAGGCTCGTTAGGATCGTCATCCAGTTTTTTGCGTAAACGGGAAATAGCTACATCAATACTTCTGTCCATCCCGTCATATTCAATCCCGCGTAGTACCTTTAACAAGTGATCGCGCGACAAAATATCACCTGCCTGGCTGGCCAAAGCCCAGAGTAAATCAAAATCACCGGTTGATAAGCCCAGCGCCTCACCACGATAACTGGCCGTACGGTTACGCAAATCGACTAAAAGCTGGCCAAAATTGAGTGTGGAGCGATCCGGGGCAGGTGCGGTATTCGATACGATTGGTGTTCCGCCTGCCGTTTTGCGCAGATGGGCCCGGATTCGGGCAAGCAGCACCGAGGGAGGGGTGGTTTTTACCACATAATCAGTAGCGCCAATTTCAAAGCCCAGAATCTGATTCATATCGCTATTGAGCGAGGTGAGCAAAATAACTGGCCCTGTCCAGAATTCGCGCAGCTCGCGGCAAAGAGTCAGGCCATCTTTACCGGGTAGCATAATATCGAGCAGAACCAGGGAGGGCGGATTATCACGTACTGCTTCAACCAGGCTACTGCCGTCGGGCAATACTTCAATATTAAATTCAAACGAGCGTAAATAACTACCAATCAGTTCCGCCAGTTCAGCATCATCTTCAACAAAAAGAATGCGGTGATTCATTTGAATATTCTCTGGAATGGGACAGTGGGTTAAATGACTCCAAGCCGTTCGGAGGGTTTGAGCAGATGTAAAAGCTGCTGTTGATGCCAATATTTGCGAAACGCAAGCCCCAGGCTATCGGGAGCGGGAGCAGTGCATTTCGCTTTGAAATATGCTTTATGCGCTGATAATCAGGTACTTTTTGTGTAACTCTTCCTTGGTTTCCTGGTGTTCAGGGTCCAGTGGTATACAGTCTACAGGGCATACCTGCTGGCACTGCGGCTCATCGTAGTGGCCGACGCATTCGGTACAGAGGTTGGGGTCGATGACATAAATTTCATCGCCTTGGCTGATGGCGCTGTTCGGGCATTCCGGCTCGCAAACGTCGCAATTAATACATTCATCGGTAATGATTAGGGCCATGATGCTAAATCCTTGGTAATGCAATAAAAAATAGATGCGCAAATTGTCCCATGTTCTGCCCTGCTACGACAACGCTGCTGTAAAAATGTCGGACCAACAGAGGGGATAATGTTGATTATTGCACCGTCTGCGGAGTCAGGGCGCTGTGATTAGTGCTTTTACATGAATGTAGGGTGTTTACATTTGTCCGGACAAACTTCTTAGATCTTGTGGCTTCTAGATAAAATGGTGTTTTGATTCACTATGGCCTGACTGCTTATTTCCTTTTTAGGGCAAAATAGCTGTTTATACATTTTATGGAGTAAATCATATGGGACTTATAGATCAGCTGGCTGGGCAATTATTAGGTGGAAAAGAATTGCCGGAAGGCTTCGCGCAGTCCTTATCAGGCCTTCTGGAGCAGCAGGGTGGAGTTTCCGGTTTACTGGAAAAATTTCAGAGTGGTGGTTTATCCGAGCTGGTTCAGTCCTGGGTAGGAACTGGGGATAATTTACAGGTGAGCAGTGAGCAAATTCAGTCTGTGCTTGGAAACGAAATGGTAGCTTCGGTTGCAGAAAAGCTGGGAATTGATCCTACTGATGCCGCCGGAAAAATTTCTGAATATCTGCCTCAGCTGGTGGATAAACTTACACCTAATGGTGAAATGCCGGAAGGTAATAATGTTTTGGCGGCCGGACTTGATATGCTAAAGGGCAAGTTATTTGGCTAAGAGTTGGATGCTGAACTACACCCCAAAAGTTGGATTCCCGTCCGCACTTTTGGGGTGTTTTTATATTCAGGTACACAACGCAATTCAAGCTTTTTGTAGTTCAGGCCAAGTAATATGGCATTGGGTCGAGCCTATTTTGCCGGTGGGTCATGTCGTTTTGCCAGCATGGTGAACCGGGTTTAGCTCCCAAACATAGTCTTACGACGCCGTATTCAAGCTCTCTGTTCCAGCTCATGTGAGAGAATCATCTTGCTAAGGAAGAAACTGCCGCTTATTTTGATATCCGCGGCTCCGGTTGCTTAAGCCAATGGACTACACAGTATCGCGCTGGCGGGATTGTTGCCCTTGAACCCGCGCCTAAAGGCCGAAAGAAATCACCTATGCCCGTCGCCAAGAATAACACTGAGTCCCTGCCGATTGATGATGAAACCCGCAGTAGTGAAAAACTCATTGCATAAGTCAAACGCCTTCGTTTAGAGAGGTGGCCTACATAAAAAAGCACAATGCCTTAGTTCAAGCCAAGGCCCAATCGGCGTAGCAGAAGCCATAAAAATAGTGTTTGAATTAAGGTCACAGCCTTCATTGGCTGATTTGTTGAAATGAAGACATTTTGCAGCATTAAGTAACTGGAAAAAGGGATTGTGGAGTATATCCACTACTACAACCATGACCGAATCAAGCTGAAATTAAAAGAGCTAAGCCCTGCGCAGAGCTCAGCCCTTGAGTGCCTAACTTTTATGCTGTTCAACTTATTTGGGTCTGTGTAGTTTTCAGGGCTTTTGTAATGGCTGCTTATCTTGGTTGAATCAGGGCTGGATTAAGTCACTTAAATGTCGTCCCATTCTGCGGCCTTCACGAATCGCGTAATTGGTGCCCCGGTCTTCCGGGTAAATTTGTGCCATTGAAGCTAAAAACAGCCCGCGTTTAGGGCTTTCGCAAGCCGGGATCAGCTGGCTGTAGTGTTTTTCAACTACAGGCTGCGCCCAGCGTGCATGCCATACATGGTGCTTTTTAATCCATGCCTCTTTAAATTTGGGGAACATCCGTTTTAGGTGGGGTAGGGCAAAGGCGAGCAGCTCGTCATCACTCATTAAATAAAGCTTATCGGTGTGTGGCAGGTATTTGGAGAGATAGACAATGTGTTTGCCATCGTAATCTTTAGTGCTCTGGAAATTGGTATGCTCAATTACGCCTACAAAGGGAAAGCTCGGGTCGTTTACATTGAGCCAATAGGTGTCAGATAAGGAATGATCCAGCTCCAGCACAAGACAAACATTGGCCAGGTAGTTAATGCGGCGTAGCTTGGTCAAATATTCCGGGCTTGCCCAGTTTTCGATCATATTGGCTAATAGTGGCAGGGCTGGCGTAGAGATCACTCTGTCGGCCTGAATATCCCCGCTTGCTGTTTTAATCAGCCAGCCGCCGTTAGCCGGTGCAATAGAGATAACAGGGCTGCCGGTTTGAATTTTGCCGCCAAGCTGTTTAACTTTGGCTGCAAGTGCCTCAACCAGAGCAACAAATCCACCTTTAAAGTAAGCCAGCCGCTCTTCTCCGCCTTTACCCCGGCTGCTGCCGCGCAGTTTGAGTTTGTTCCAGAACCAGACCGCTGAAACCTGATCGGCTACTGCTCCAAATTTTCCGCGTAATAATGGTTCCCAAACGATTTTATAAACGTTTTCTCCGCCTAACTCCTGTAACCATTCAGCAGCAGTTTTGTTTTCCAGCTCCTGCCAGTTTTCGACTTTGCGGGCTTTTAAGGCGAGTAGTCCCAGATGAATTCGGTCCGGGAATGCGAGTGGTTTAAATCTAAGTAAATCCCAGGGGGTGGAAAGCTTGAAAAACTGGTTGGCAAAATACATACCGGTATTGCTAGGGTTTATTTTTACTTTGTCGCAAAGGTTAAGCTCTTTAATTAGCTGTATAACTTCCAGATCATTGGTAAACCAGTGATGATAAAAGCGATCCAGCTTTTCCGATTGCTCGCCAATATCAAATGCGGCTGCCAGCCCGCCAATATCTGCTTCTGCTTCCAAAACAACAACACTGATGCCTGCCTGGCTTAATTCATAAGCAGCAGCGAGGCCGGTAAAGCCTGCGCCGATGATGGCGACTTGGGTATGCGGGGTCGTCATATTTTACTCCATGAATTAATCTGTCCGCTGGTAGCCGCAAGATGGGTTAAGTTCTGGGTTTGTATAGCAGTTCGGGTAGGCGGGTTTGTCATGTTTTGTTCCGTGTGATCAGTAGCCAGATACCACCCGCTAAGGTCGGGGGCAGCCAGATCAGTAAGTGGGCAATAAGGGCAAAAGCTGTAGCAGGTACGGTATCGTTTTGCGTTAGTGTCATGGCAAGGATGGCAAAGTAATCAAACGTGCCCACATAGCCGGGGGTGCTTGGGATTAATGTGGCCAGTGTGGCCAGCGGCAGGGCAAACCATGCGCCCGCACTATTGATTAGCCCCGGCATGCTTTGCGCGACGCACCACAAAGTGATTCCCTCTAACCCCCATACAATCAGGCTGATGGTAATTAGCGGCAAAATGCGTTTCCCGCCAAGGGCAGATAGCAGTTTGATGGCGTCTGCCGCTTCGTCAGCCAGATGATGTCCTCTATTGGGCGTTAGCCTGTGGATGAGCCGCAGGCCGCCATCAATACAGATTTGTAGCCAGCGGGGGAAAGCCAGTAACACAAAAATCAGCAGGGCGATGAGCGCGGTACCACTTGCGCCTACTTTGCCCAAAGTTGGCAGGTTATGGATATCAAAGGCCCACAGGCCGAGTGCCAGAAATAAGAGCAGGCTGGCCAGATCGAGCAGTCTTTCTACAAATAAGGAAGCGAGTATCTGGCCCGGGCCGGTACCGAGCGTCTTGTTAAATACAAAAACGCGGGCCAGATCACCCGCTCGAAAAGGTAAAACATTGTTGAGTGCAAGGCTGCTTAAAAAGGGTTGTAAGCAGGCGCGCGGTGTGGCGTTCGGGCTGCTGGTACGCAGCATGCTGCTCCAGCGTGCTGCCCGGCCGATAAGCCCGAGCGAAAAAATGATTAATCCGGCAAGCAGCCACAGCGGATTGCTGCTTTTTATGGCTGCGATAAGCTGGGTGCCATCAGTTTTCCGAAAAATCAGCCCAGTCAAAATAATGGCAATGATGAGTCCAATCACGGTACGGATATGGCGTTTCATAAAGGTTCTTTAAAAGGTGCGGCTGCAATCTTGCTGCTTATGGTTATTCATCAGTTATTTTCTATCAACGATGGGGCTGCGTGAAAAAGCGATTTCTTCACTAAAGCCACAATACTCTTGCACAACATAGAGTGGCCTTTGTTTTGATTCTTTATAAATACGCCCAATGTACTCGCCTAAAATGCCGATGCAAATCAGTTGAACCCCGCCCAGAAACAACACGGCGATCATTAAGGCTGTCCAGCCTTCTACCCAGATATTGGTGAAGATGCGCAAAAAGAGCGCATAAAAAATACCAATCAGCGCCAGCAGTGATGCTCCCATTCCCATTGCCATGGCCAGCTGTAAAGGTTTGGCAGAGAAAGACATAATGCCATCGCTGGCAAAACGAATCATTTTGGGCAGCGAATATTTACTTTTGCCTGCAAAGCGTTTGGAGCGCTGATAAGGTAGTGCAACCTGTTTAAAGCCTGCCCAGCTGACCATGCCGCGCACGAAACGATCTCGCTCGGGCATGGCTTTGAGTGTGTTAACCACGGCACGGCTCATTAGCCTGAAATCACCGGTGTCCAGCGGGATAGCAACATCCGAGAGGCGATTTAGCAGCCGGTAGAATTTTTTGGCCGTGGTGCGTTTAAATGCTGTTTCGCCGGGTCTGTCGGTGCGGGTGCCGTAAACCACATCGTAGCCTTCCTGCCATTTTTCCAGCATGCCGTGGATGGCTTCGGGCGGGTCTTGTAGATCGGCATCAATTAGCACAACGGCATCACCGCGTGCAGCGTCAATACCTGCGGTGACTGCAATCTGGTGGCCAAAATTACGTGAAAAACCAATCAGGCGAATACGATGATCGTAGGCGGCGTGCTGTTTTAAGATACTGCGTGTGGCGTCTTTGCTGCCATCATCGATAAAAATAAACTCTATATCCAGATCATTTACTTCTTCGCTGAAGGTGCTAAGCCGCTTGAGCGTTTCAGCAATGACTGCTTCCTCGTTATAACAGGGCACGATAATTGACAGTAGCATCTCGTTATCCTCGGTCATTGGGGCCGTGCTTATGTGGGCTCATTATTATTTTTGTCGCTTAACCCAAAGCCCTATGCGGGCTTCGGGTGTTTCCAGGAACGGCCGCCAGTCATATCCAGGGGCAATGGCCGCATTAATTGTTTGCCAGGCAGGCGACGAACTTTCAGGCCTGCCCCAGATCACGTACTGCACTTTGTTTTGTTGCAGCCAGGCGAGCGGATTGCTTTGCACGCCTGAATAGAAATCTTTAATTTGCTGATTAAGCAGCCAGACTTGCTGAGGTGCGCCGTGCCACAAGCTGACATGATTAGGCCAGCCGAGCAAAGAAGGTTGCCGCGAATACAGCGAGAATAATGTTTGATTGGTATAAGCATCGCCCAGCCAGTTTTCCAGCACGATGCCCTGGGGGGCCTGGCTTAGATAGCGGATGGTGTCTTTTACCGGTGCATCATTACTAAACCAATGTGTGCCAGCGAGCTTGCCCAGATCACCCTTAGGCGTATGCCAGATATATTGTGCCGTGTTGATGGCATAGCTGCAGGTCAGTAGCAAAACAGCGGCGGCGGTATTGCGTACCCAGCGTCTGCCTGATCCTAAAGCTATTGCACCTGTGCTCAGAAGTGCTCCGCTCCACATCCAGCCCCACCATTTCATCGTGGTGTTGGTGCGCTCGAATTTAGCTGCACTGGGGTCGTCAACAAAGATAAATTCCCCCAGAAGCAGCATGCTGGTAAAGGCAATGACGAGGGCGAGGGCAAGCGGGCGCTGGCGTTTTTCGGTAAGGGCGAGGGCAAATAGTGTAAATAGCGGCCAGAGTAGTAATATAAACCGGCTAACCGGTGTTCGGTCAATGCTGTGCACAAGACGGATTGGCGTGCCGATAGCCTGGCTGGCAAAGCCTGAGAGGAAAGGGTAAATCAGTAAAAATCCGAGTATGCCGCCTGTAAAAATGGCGCTCCAGTCTGGCGGGTTTTTGTTGTAATGCCGCCAGCCTGCCCATGTAAACAGCAGCACGGCCAGCATGGGGGTGATCCAGGTATTGGTGATCAGCATAACCGGCAGCGTAAGGGCCAGCAGGCCTTGGGCGAAGCGGGCATGGAGGATTTCTTCGGGCTGATCGCCGCGTTTTTGTTCCAGCCATGCAATCAGTGTCAGTGCTAAAAACAGTAGAAAAAAGCCACCCAGCGGTGGATGATAATCGCCAAGGAAAAACTGATAACCAAAGTTTTCCAGCGGTAAATCGCGCGCTTCAAAATCTGGTGCAGGCTTGGTTTCTGGGGTCAGTAAGGGGAAAAGCCGCTGGCCAAGATCTGTATTTACCCGTGCATCGTAGCTGCCGATAAAACGCGCACTGGCCCACATCTGATCATTGGCTTGCCAGCTGACAGGGGTATCACTGGCGGGGGAAACAAATAAATTTAAAAAGGGTGAAACGCCGGTTCCTCCCAAAGCAAGGGCAATAATCAGGACAAGGCGATGCAGGTGGCCGCTAACAAAGCGGGTAGTGAACTCCCAGGCAAGGCTGAGGCCCAGTGCCATTAGAAGTACAAAGGCGAGGTTATAGGCAAAGCCAATATCCCAGCCAAACAGTCGCCCCATCAGCGCTGCACCGTAATGCTGAAAGGCATAGTAAAAATCAAAGCGATGACCTGCAAACCAATGATCGGGCGGCGGTAAAAGGCTGCCTGAATAATAATTGGCCATAAAATAAAGATCAGTAACACGCTCGGATGTAGGATAAATAGCCGGGAATATAAATTTCCAGATAAGCCCATAGGCCAGTGCAAATAGAAAAGCAATTTCTGCCGCTTTAAAACGGCTGCCTGTGGCTTCTTGTTTAAATAAATAAAGGGATGATGTGGCAAGAATTGTCGTGATTGGCCAAATACTATTTAGATTACCCAGGCCTATAAAATGCTCAATAAAAAACATCATAAGCGTAATCAGGAGCACGCCTGATGCTCTGGCTATCGGATAGGGCAGCCAGTGGCCCAATACTAAAGTTAGCCCGGCCAGATGCAGCCACAGCAAGGCAAGGCTGGTGGCAAGGTGAATCATCGTCATTTATGAGCATTCCTTCTTTATATTCAGGCGATGAGCGCTTGAGCCTCGTTTTTATCCTATTTCTGCATGAATTACAAATGCCAATTGCCGTTTCTTATTGATGCCGGTTGTATGAATTCCCCCATCTTCTGTACATGGGTAATGCATATAATGGGGTAATTGAAAAAAATGGTGTTTTTAATTGCAGGTCCGGTTGATTTTTATGCTTTAGGAATAAAAATGGCACCTTGTTTTTGCTGGCGGCTGTGTTTCGGGAGGCAAACTGATTCATCGTATGATCGCTGATGGGGGGCTGACCAGACAAGATTCTTGAAAGGTCTGCTGGTAGCGAAAATATCGTGGATTTGTGTGGGCGGGCTTAAATCTGTGTTGGGTGTTTTCACTTTAACTTGCCTGCTTTCAAAGATGTAATATCTGGTTTGCTGTGCTTGCATTCAAAAAGACAAGTTTATACTGGCGGCCATTTATCTTTTTTAGAAAGAAAGCGTTATGCCCATCCTTTTTCCCCTGCTTGCGGTCATGATCTGGGCCACTAATACCGTGGTTTCTAAAGCAGCAGGTGTGCTTGATCCTGGCGCCATTTCTTTTTATCGCTGGCTTCTGGCGGCCCTAGTGTTAACACCTTTTTGTTTTAAGACTCTCTGGTAACAACGGCGCGCTATTAGGCCTTATTTAGGTAAATTTCTTGTATTGGCCCTGTTAGGGATGGTGCTGTTTCAGTGCCTTGCTTATTACGTAGCGCATAGCACGACTGCGACCAAGATGGGGGTGATTACGTCTTTGATTCCGCTTTCATTTTTGCTGCTGAATGCCTTAATCACAAAAACAAGGCCTGGTGCCGCAGCCGCTCTGGGGATTTTTTGCTCATCCTGCTGGGTGCTGTCTCTGCTTGATAAGGGCTATCCTGTCAGCTTGCTTGCCAGTGGAATAAATCATGGCGATATGCTGATGCTGATTGGCACCGTGGCCTATGCACTTTATGGTATTTTTCTGCGTCGCTGGGCTTTACCTTTTAGCCATTGGCATAATTTATACATACAGATTGTGCTTGCTGTGCTGATCTTGATTCCGGTGGCGTTTAGCGCACAAACGATGGTGGGTGATGCCTCCGATCGGTTGAGCTGATGGGTACCTTTGAGACTCATCTCTTCATGGTATCCATCGCCGTTCACTGCCCTCGTTGCCACTCCGATCGCGTATAGAAAATGGTTTACAAATAAAAAACTGACATTTAGTACAAAGCTGTGAGGACAAATTCACCGCCAGCAACACACAAAAATGTGCTTATCCCTGCCCCAGCCGTTCTCGCAGGAACTCGATGAAGCGCTGCGTCTTTGCGGGTAACAGCCTAGTTTCGGTAATAGCGTAGACGGGTACGGGTACACCTTGCCAGAGGGGAAGAACCCTTTGTAAGCGCCCACTAGCCAATTCGTCCGCCACCATGGCCTCGGTCGTTAACACAATGCCCAGATCCAGTGTGGCCAGTCGTCGCATCATGCCCACGCTGTTAAGCTGAAATCGGCCACCAACTTCAATTTGCATGTCGGTTTGAGTTGTTGGGCAGTTCAGCGTCCAAGCTTTTACGGTCCTGAAACCTAGGCACTCGTACAGTGACAAGTCGGCGGGCTGCAGCGGTTCGCCCGCGCTGGCCAAGTAACTAGGCGAGGCATACAGGTAGATACCGTCTTGCCGGTCAAGCATTTTGATACTCAGCTTGATACTTTTTCTGTGTTTTCAGCACGCCGAAGCTCAGGTGTACCAGTTTGCGCATGCAAGCGCCCAAGGCAGACATTTTGCTCTTGCCTCGGGCAAGCAAACGTTCAAATAAGGCTTTGACGTGGGGGTTGTATTTTGTGGCAACAATAGCGGCCATATAAAGTACTGCACGTATTTGCGAAGGGCCAGCTTTGGACAGTTTAGCGCGACCTAATAGTGACGAACCTGATTGTCGCTCGACCGGCACCAAGCCCAAATAGGCCGATAGTTGTTCGGCTGTATTGAACTGATGCATGTGCATCACAGCCAACAATTGTGTCCCACTTTGCGGTCCAATTGCAGGGATGCTTTGTAGTAAATCCAGGTCATTTTTCAGTCCTGGATGGCGGTCGATGTGATCGTCGATTTGGCTTTGCAGCTTTTTGAGTTGCGCGTTTAGAAAGGCGATGCTGTCGTTAATCGACTGATGAATCAGCTCTGGTGTAACAGTCGACTGTGCTTTTTCTTGGCGATTTTGTTCGCGCAGCAAGTCTTGCAGAATCGCTTCGCGGCGGGCAAGAAACCCTTTCAAAATGCGGGCTTCGGGCGGCGGAGGCAGCCACGCGGCAGGGTTAATCATGGCGCAGTAACGTGCCAGCACTTGGCTATCAACGCCATCGGTTTTGGTGCGAACAGCGAGGCCTTGGCCAAAATGTTTGACCTGTGCGGGATTGGCAATCGAGACGCACACGCCAGCATCATGTAGCAGCGTAGCGGCTAATTCGTGATACACGCCAGTGGCTTCCATGGTGACGTGCAACTGATCATGAGGGATGTGATTTTTAGTCAGCCAGGCCAGTAAATCGGCGAGACCTTTGGCGGTATTGGTAACGACTTTGGCTTTGCCTTTGAGCGGGTCAAGCTGGGTTAGCAAATAACAATCGAGTTTAGCTTTAGCCACATCCATACCAAGATAAAACATGAGAACTCTTCCTGTAAAAAAGCCTAATTCGCCCACTTGCCTTGTGCATACAGGGTCAGCGCCCTTGGCTACCGTTCAGTGTCTGATTTGGCGAAAGAAGAGAGGCGAAGGGTTTGATCTACAAGAGAAGGTCAATGCCTTAAGGTTGGGCCCAAACTCACTTTGCCTCGTGTGGTAGTAGCTAACCACCACAGGGAACAAGATACAAGGGAACAAGATACAAGGTTGGGAGGCTGGCCAGTTTTCGGGCAATTAAGCCTGAGTCTTGGGGTTCCCCCATACGGATGGCTACGTCAAACGGCTCGGCCACCAAATCCGCCCGCTGTGGTGTCAGGTCGAAATCAAAAAGGATGCCAGGGTAGCTGCGGGCAAATTCGGCAATCAGCGGGGCCAAGTAAGTGGCCGCAAAGTCTACGGGTAACGAGGCGCGCAGCACCCCGCTGGGTTGAGCCAGAAGGTCGCCCAGTTGTTCGTGGGCCAGTTTGGCTTCATCCACGATGCGTTTGCAGTGTTCGTAGTAAATCTGCCCCGCCTCGGTCAACTCTAGCTTGCGGGTGGTACGGCGTAGCAGGCGCAGGCCTATTGATTTTTCTAGCGTGCTGACGCGCCGCGACAGGGTCGAGTTCGACACTCCGATGGCATCTGCCGCGCGACGAAAGCTCATGGCCCGCACTACTTCCACAAACAGCGCCATGTCGTTCAATAACGCCATCTAATTGCCTCATTTTTGGAACAATGATTTCCATTTTACCTCCTTTATCCCCAAAATGATTTCAAAGAGAATGGTGAGTATCAACACCTTTGCAACGCAGACCTAGTGGGCTGCATGCAAAGTTATATCTAGTCACTCTACAACTTTCAAAGGAACACGCTATGAGTCCATTGTTTACCCCCGTTCAGATCGGACGCTATACCCTTGTCAACCGCATGGTCATGGCTCCTATGACCCGCTCACGGGCCGATGAGGCCGGAGTGCCCAGTGACCTGACAGTCACCTACTACGCACAACGCGCGTCGGCGGGTTTGATCATCAGCGAAGGGGTGTTCCCTACTGCCATGGGCAAGGGTTACGTCAACACGCCAGGTATCGAAACCGAAGATCAGGTCACTGCTTGGAAACAGGTGACTGAGGCAGTACATGCACGCGGTGCCCGGATCTTCATGCAGTTGATGCACTGCGGTCGAATTTCGCATCCGTCCATGTTGCCCAGTGGTGCACTGCCTGTTGCACCATCGGCCATTCAGCCCAAGGGCCAGGTTTGGACTACTACTGGTCAGCAAGATTTGGGCACGCCCCACGAATTGAGCCTGCTGGAAATCGCTCAAGTGATCGAGGATTATCGGCTAGCTACCCGTCGTGCATTGGCTGCGGGGTTTGACGGCGTGGAGTTGCACGCCGCATCGGGCTACTTGCCGGAGCAGTTCCTGTCGTCGGGCAGCAATCAGCGTCAAGACGCCTACGGCGGCTCGGTCGCCAATCGCGCCCGCTTTGTGCTCAAGGTGCTGTCAGCCATGGTGGCCGAAGCTGGTGGCGACCGAGTCGGCATCAAGATTTCGCCCGAGATGGGATTTAACGACATCATCGATGCCAATCCAGAGGAAACCTACACCTATCTAGTAGATCAGCTTCCACAATTCAATCTGGCTTACCTGCATGTAGCGCTGTTCGGCGCCAAGGTGGACTACCACGCCTTGCTCAAGCCCAAATTCAACAGCGCCTATCTGTTGGGTGGTGGATTGGATCAAGCCACCGCTGAAGCAGCACTTGCCGCAGGAATGGCCGATGCCACGGTGTTTGGCAGCGCCTTCCTAGCCAACCCAGATCTGCCAGAGCGTTTCCACAGAGGTGCTGCGCTCAATACGCCCGATAAGGCCACCTTCTACACGCCAGGCGAGAAGGGTTACACCGATTACCCGACGCTGAGCGGGTCAGCAACCGCTTGAGACCTGCCCCATGACCTGGCCCTTATCCCGTTTTAACGGATACGTCCTTAACGTAAGAAGAGGGAGTATGTAAAACTGCACCAGGAAATCAGGAAATGGGCACCTATAAAATCCCGTATTTGGGAGGGAATGAGGTCGATGCATGGAATCATGAAAATTTAAAATTTGGGCATGTTACTCATGATAGCGATCCGACCAACTTGGTCGCACTTTCCTTAATACATATAAATTGATTGTGTGCATTTTAAATTATCTAACGAGGTAAGCACGCATGCGCACTAATCAAATGTTTGAGGCCTGCTGGGAATAACGGACACCTCCAATCCTGTAAAGTCAGTGTATGGAGGTAGTGATGAGCAATGTCATGGTGTCCGTCATTGACACAAGCTTCACTTCAACTGATTGGAGGCATTACCCGATGGTGATTCCGGTAAGGGGAATAGGCCTGGTTCTGTTTGCAGGGGTTGCATCATCTTTAATTGCTGCCTATTGCTGGATGCGAGGCGTACATCACCTGGGGGCTGATCGTACTGCAGTATTTATGCATTTGCTGCCATTATCTACGGCGTTAATAGCGATGTTTGTTCTTGGGGAAAAATTCAGAGCTTTCATTTACTGGGAGGCGGTTTGGTGTTGCTTGGCGTTGTTCTGGCACAAATTAAAAGCAGGTCATTTTTTCTATTACAAAATAATTTAAATAGAGCCTGCCGGATTTATGGATTGAGTGCCGGAGCAAATGACAAATCTGAATTAGGTTACACGCTTTTTAAAGTGAGCCTGTCACCTGTTTCTAAGGTGGGAATTGAGGTTTTGATGGGCCAATTGTTTGGTGACGTTCCGCTAGAAATAATGGCGTGGTCAATAAAAAAACGGGGAAGCCAAGGAGTCCCCGTTTTATTTTAAGGCTGGATTCACTGGGCTTGATATATTGCTTACAGCCCCGCCGCAGCGCGCAGGATTTCAACTTTATCAAGTGCCCTCCCAGGAGAAATCTGGCTGTTGCGCGTCAGCTACCACAAGCATAAGCCAGCTGTTTCCCCGGTTTACAGCCCCGCCGCAGCGCGCAGGATTTCAACTTTATCCGTACGCTCCCACGAAAAGTCTGGCTCTTCACGACCAAAGTGACCGTAGGCCGCTGTGCGTGTGTATACCGGGCGCAGCAGATCCAGCATCTGGATAATGCCTTTCGGGCGTAAATCGAAGTGCTGTTTGATTAGCTCAACAATTTCGTGCTCAGGTAATTTACCCGTGCCCCATGTGTCTACCATGATCGATACCGGTTGTGCCACGCCAATTGCGTAGGACACTTGCACCAGACACTGCTTGGCAATCCCTGCTGCAACGATATTCTTTGCTACATAACGGCCAGCATAGGCCGCTGAGCGGTCTACTTTGGAAGGGTCTTTACCCGAGAAAGCACCGCCGCCGTGCGGGGCTGCGCCGCCGTAGGTATCTACAATGATTTTACGGCCGGTTAAACCGCAATCACCCATCGGGCCGCCGATGACAAAACGGCCAGTCGGATTAATCAGGTATTTGGTACCGATTAATAACTCTGGTGGAATCACAGGCTTGATGATTTCTTCGATTACCGCTTCGGAAAGCTGGGCGTGGCTGACATCCGGGTGGTGCTGGGTAGACAGTACAATGGTATCAATGCCAGTCGCCATGCCGGTGTCTTTATCGTAGCGAACGGTCACTTGTGATTTAGCGTCCGGGCGCAGCCAGGGCAGGCGGCCGTCTTTGCGAACTTCTGACTGGCGCTGCATTAAGCGGTGCGAGTAGTAAATCGGCATTGGCATCAGCTGTGGTGTTTCATCGCAGGCATAACCAAACATCAGCCCCTGGTCGCCAGCGCCCTGGTCTAAATCCAGGCCCTGGCCTTCGTTTACGCCCTGGGCGATGTCCGGGCTTTGCTTGTCATAAGCCACCAGCACCGCGCAGGTTTTGTAATCAAAGCCAATATCGCTATGGTCGTAGCCAATACGCTTGATGGTATCGCGGGCAATCTGAATATAATCCACATTGGCATGCGTGGTAATTTCACCTGCCAGTACCACAAGGCCGGTATTGACTAGAGTTTCGGCAGCAACGCGGGCGTGTTTGTCTTGCGTCAGAATAGCATCGAGGATGGAATCCGAGATCTGGTCTGCCACCTTATCTGGATGGCCTTCTGAAACCGATTCAGAGGTAAAGAGGAATTCTTGCATTATTGTTTCCCTGTTCAATGAGGGGTTTACTAAGATTTTTTTCATAAAGTGATTTGTTACATGTGTCTACAAATGACTTATTGCCCTAAACGCTTAGTAACCGCCTGTTTTGCCGGTAGAATCCGGAGCCTGCCCTTGGATGCGTAAAAACCTGATGCTGCTGCTAAAACCTATTGCTTACTTGCCCCTATGGCTATTTCATGGCCTTGGAGCTTTGCTTGGCTGGCTGGCTTGGCTGTTATCGCCACGCTACAGACAGCGTTTGGCTGCCAACTTGCAGCAGTCGGGTATTGCACAAAATGGCGGAGATTATAAGCGATTGCACCGCTTAAGTGTGAGTGCCCACGGTATGGGGGCTGTAGAACTTTTACCAGCCTGGCTTAGAACGCCGGAGCAGGTTGGCCGCTGGGTGAAGGAACGCGACGGCTGGGAGCATGTTGAAGCGGCAATGCAAAGTGGTCGCCCCATGATGTTTGTATCCCCGCATCTTGGTGGAATCGAAGTCTGTGGTGTGTATATAAGCACACAGATCCCTTGCGTGCTGGCCGCTTTATACCGGCCCCCAAAACTTAAGTGGCTGGAGCCTTTGATGGTGACAGGCCGAAACCGCGCTAATGGCCGCGCTGCACCCGCGAATGCCAGTGGCGTAAAGATCTTACTTCGCACCTTAAAAGAGAAGCAAGCCATTTATATACTCCCGGATCAGGCTCCTGGGGCCGGGGAGGGGGCTTGGGCTCCATTTTTTGGTAAGCTTGCTTACACAATGACATTATTACCGCGTTTAAGTAAATCGACCCAGCCAGTGATCCTAATGTGTTTTGCCGAGCGTTTATCCTGGGGGCGAGGTTTTAAAATGCATTTTGCACCTCTTGATGAAGCATTTGGAGGCGATGCACAGGCCGATGCGCTGATTTTGAACCGTAATGTAGAAGCGATGGTACGCCGTGCGCCAAGCCAGTATTTATGGAGCTATAACCGCTACAAGCATCCTGCAGGCGCGCCTTTGCCGCCTGATCTGGCGGAAGAAGGAGAGGGGGCCGCAAAGTAGCCCTGTTTTTCTTACGGATAATTAGATTGTTTAATGAGCTGTTTTATCTTTCAGGTATCTAATGGTTTATCGTTTTTTACTACTGTTTTTTTGGTGTCTAAGTTGTTTGCCCCTATGGCTGCTGCGCCGTTTTGGGGCAATGCTGGGCTTTGTCTTATATTACGCAGTTAAAAGCCGCCGCCATGTCGGGCTGACCAATTTAAAACTGTGCTTTCCAGAGTGGGCAGCAGGGCAGCACGAGCAGATTCTTAAGCAGCATTACCGTGAGTTTTGTACCTGCATTTTTTTCTATAGCAAGCTGTGGTTTGGTTCCCGAGCACAGGTTGAAGCTCTGGTTCGTCGTGAGGGGTTTGAGCATTTTACTGCCGTTGAGGATCAGCATCTTATTTTGCTGGCACCGCATTTTCTAGGTATGGATTTTGGCGGCACACGCCATATGGTGGATCACCTTGGTGCAACAATGTATTCATCTGCTAACGATAATGCTTTTGATCTGCTGCTATTACGCGGGCGGCAACGCTTTAATCATCCGCTGCTGGTAAAGCGCAGCGAAGGCATACGGGGTATTTTGCGGGCCATCAGGCAGGGTGTGTGTTTTTACTATCTGCCGGACCAGGATCTGGGCCCGCGTGAGTCGGTGTTTGTTCCTTTCTTTGGGATTCAAACCGCAACGGTACCGGGGCTTTCACGCCTGGCGGGTTTGGGGAAGGCCAGAGTGGTGCCGGTTATTACGACGCTGACCCAAGAGGGATTCGTGTGTCGTTATTATCCGGCCTGGGAGCGTTTTCCCAGTGAGGATGTGCTGGCAGATACGGCACGCATGAATGCATTTATAGAAGAACGGGTGCGTGAGCACCCATCGCAGTATTACTGGTTGCACCGTCGCTTTAAAACCCGCCCCGAGGGCGAGGCGGGCTTATATTGAGGCTTACCTGGTTTTGCCAGATTCCCCTGGCCTTTGCTGGTGTCAGCTATGCAGCTGTTGTAATAATTCCCGCAGACACTGGCTGTCTTCAGCCACCAGCATTTGCTCCACCAACGGTTTGATTTTATGCATCTCGCCAGTCAGGATTTCCTGTTTTACCTTAAGCAGCTGAATCGGCAGCATAGAGAAGCGCCTTAAGCCCAGCCCCAGCAAGAGCCGTGTTAAGGCCGGATCCCCTGCCATTTCCCCGCACATTGATACCGGCTTGCCAAGGCGATCGGCGGTGCTGATCACATGATGCAGTAGCTGAATCACGGCCGGGTGCAGCGGATCATACAAATGGGATACCGAATCATCGTTGCGATCCACCGCCAGCGTGTACTGGATTAAGTCATTGGTGCCGATTGAGATAAAGTCGAGATGGGCCAGAAATTGCGCCACTTGCACGGCTGCCGCAGGTACTTCGATCATCCCGCCCAGCTCGATATTTTCATCAAAAGCGATATTGTCTTCGCGTAATTGCGCTTTGGTCTCTTCTAAATGCTTACGTGTTTGCCTGACCTCACCCACATAAGAGAGCATGGGAAGCAGCAGCTTGATCTTGCCATAGGCTGACGCACGTAACAGGGCGCGTAGCTGGGTACGAAATATTTGCGGCTCTGCCATGCAAAGGCGTATGCCGGTGAGGCCCAGGGCTGGATTCGGAGCTTCTCGCTCCTGCTGCCATTTTGGTATTTTATCTTTACCCAGGTCAACGGTACGGATAATCACCGGCTGGCCTTTCATGGCTTCAGCAACTTGTTTGTAGGCGAGGAACTGTGCTTCTTCGGTGGGTAAATCGGCTTCGGACAGAAATAAAAACTCGGAGCGAAACAGGCCCACGCCACTTGCACCGTTTTCTATGGATAATTTGCAATCATCAGGTACTTCAATATTGGCAAACAGCTCGATTTCTTCACCATCTTTTGTGATGGGGCGGCTGGTGCGGATGTCTTGCAGTGCCCGTTGTTTTTTGAGCCAGCTGGCTTGCAGGTGACGGTATTCTTTTAAGATGGTTTCATCTGGATCAATGATCACCACACCGCTGATACCATCAACAATGATCAGCTCGTTTTCACGAATCAGCTCGCGGGCATGGCGCAAAGCCAGTACCGATGGCAGATCAAGGCTGCGGGCCAAAATGGCAGTGTGTGAAGTCGGGCCGCCCACATCGGTAATAAAGGCAAGGTAGGCCGTGTCTTTAAACAGTACCATATCGGCCGGACTAAGATCATGCGCAACCAAAATACAGTCGGGAGCAATTTCAGCCAGGGGATGCGAGTGGTTTTCGTGGCCGGCAAGGGTTTTAAATACCCGCTCTACTACCTGGATCACATCACTGCGGCGCTCGCGCAGGTATTCGTCTTCGATTTCATCAAACTGGGCAAGTAATACTTCCAGTTGCAGCTTTAGCGCCCACTCGGCATTGCAATGCTGTTGTTCGATCAGAACGCGTGGCTCTTTGGAGAGCATATGATCATTGAGCAGCATAATATGCAGTGATAAAAAAGCACCCAGCTCGGCAGGGGCATTTTCGGGGATACTGCCCCAAAGCATTTCCAGGGACTTGCGGGTGACGCGAATGGCATCATCAAAACGGGCGAGTTCGGCGGGGATGTCGGCAGCGGTCAGTTGATAGTGAGCAATTTCGATATCGGCATGCGATATAAGGTGAGCTTGCCCGATTGCAATCCCTCCTCCAATACCAATTCCTTGCAGCGTAATGCTCATAAACCTTCCTCTTTTACCACTATGTACGGTGGTCGCGGTCGTTATTTTGAGAACAAAACTGATCTGAACTATTCCCGGTAATGCCTGTTTATTGTAATTTCAGCTAATGGTGTAATAGTGCTCCGGTTTTATTCTGGTTTTATTCGCCTTCACCAAATTTGTCTGCAATCAGGGCTGAGATTGCCGTCATTGCACTTTCTGTGTCAGGACCGTTGTCAGTTTCTAGCAGAATTTTGCTGCCTTTGCCCGCTGCCAGCATCATGACGCCCATAATTGATTTTGCATTCACGCGTTTTTGGTTGCGACTTAGCCAGACTTCGCATTGAAACTGGCTGGCCAGCTGGGTGAGTTTGCTGGATGCTCGGGCATGTAAGCCCAGTTTGTTGATGATTTCTACTTCATTTATTGGCATATCACTTATTTCCTGAGCGCTGCTGGGCAGCATGAATGCTTTATAAATCGACTGAAATGGCTTTGCTGACGGTATCTTTATGTCGCTTATTTCTGGGTATTGTCGGGCAGCATATAAAGCACACCTTCCAGGCCTCCGGTAATGGCTTTGCTGACGACCACTTCCAGCGCCTGATGGCTGTAGCTAAGAGTTCTCACCAGCATAGGCAGATTCACGCCGGCAATGGCTTCCACTTTGCCGGCCCTGACCAGGCGCTGAGCGACATTGGATGGCGTGCCGCCATAAATATCGGTAAGCAGCAGCACACCAGAGCCATCATCTAAACGGCTGATCATTTCGCTGGCACGCTTTACTACCTCGTCGGGTTCATCTGCTTTACTTACTGATAATTGTAGTAAGTTTGGCAAATCCCGCGCCATAATATGTTGAGCACATGAGACCAGAGCTTCACCTAAAGACACATGTGTCACGATGATAATGCCGACCATACCTTATTTACCTTAGCTTGTGTAAGTTTGATGTTATTAAAATACAAGGAAGCAAGATACTACGAATATACCGCTTTTATCTTACATTAGGCACTGTTAATGTTTGTGAAACAAAGCTCAATAAAGCCTAGCGCAAGCGGTAAATATGCACCGGGGGCTTAACCCACGTCAGCCGCCGTTGTAAATCTGCTGTTATATAGACACTGCCATCATTACTCACGATGAGTACGTCTTGCAATCCAAAACGCTTGGCATGGCGTAATGTATTTCCTATGCCATCGATAAAAATGGGTTTGGTGGCCGCATCAGAGATCGCTCCCGCTTCCAGGCTGGGCGGGGCAATGACGGTTGCCGCCTCCATGGTCGTGGCGGGTTGCCCGGTTCGCGGGTCGATTAAATGTGAGTAACGCTTGCCTGCAACTTCAAAAAAACGCTGATAATCGCCGGATGTACCAATGGCTTCACCATCTCTTAAAGCAATTGTGGCCATTGCTTGAGGTTCTCTGGGGTGTTGGATGCCCACCACCCAGGGCGTTTGGTCTTTTTTACCCAGCGCCAGCACGTTGCCACCGATATTAATCAGTGCATTGTTTACCCGGTGTTTGCGTAAATAAGCGGCGGCGCGATCCAGCGCCCAGCCCTTGGCAAAGCCGCCGGTATCAATTTTTACTGCCGGATTACTACTGCTTACCGTTGTGGCATCAAAGCTCAGATCGCTCATTTTGGCCTGGCTGGCCAGTAGCTTAGTAATGACTGTGCTACTGGGCAGTACCGCTGCGTAGTTGTCTTTATGAAAGCCCCAGGCTTCAACCAGCCCGCCCATAGCAGGGTTAAATAATTGATCGGAGCAATCTGCGTATTGGCTGGCCTGTTTAAGCAGTGCGGCAGTTTCGGTGTCAATCAGCGCTGGCTCACCCTTGGCAAAGCTGGCATTAATACGGGTAATTTCGGAGGGCAGCCAAGGGTGTAAACGGGTGTGGATACGGTCCAGGTCAGCAAATACCGCCGCTGTGTGTTTTTGTGCTACTTCCTCAGGCAAGCCCCAGATAGAGATCTGTACCCGTGTACCAAATACATAGCTTTCTTGCTGATAAATCGGTGCCTTGCTGCAGGCGCTAAGTAGCAGCAGGGTAATCAGCAAGAAAAGGGTCTTCATCGGGCGGAGTGCCTTTCCAGCGCATCAATAAACAAAGCTGCGACATTGATGCCTGATTGGGCGGTGATTTCGGCAAAGCAGGTGGGGCTCGTGACATTCACTTCGGTGAGGTTTTCACCAATCACATCCAGCCCCACCAGTAGTAAGCCTTGAGCTGCAAGCTGCGGCCCAAGTGCCTCGGCGATTTCCCGGTCTCTGGCTGTTAATGGTCTTGCTACGCCGCTGCCGCCTGCCGCCAGATTGCCGCGTGTTTCACCTGTCTTGGGAATTCGTGCCAGGCACCAGTCCACCGGCTTGCCATCGATCAGCAGGATGCGCTTATCGCCTTCTTTAATTGCTGCAATATAGCGCTGAGCCATGATGGTTTGTGTGCCATTGGCGGTCAGTGTTTCGATAATCGAGCCAATATTCGGATCTGCCTGTGTGAGGCGAAAAATTCCTGTGCCGCCCATGCCATCCAGTGGTTTTAAAATAATGTCACCGTGTTCGGATAAAAATGCGCGGATATCGGATTCTTGTTGGCTGACCAGGGTGGGGGCCGTGAACTGGGGAAACTTTAAAATGGCCAGTTTTTCATTAAAGTCACGCAGCGCCTGACCACGGTTAAAGAGTTTGGCTCCTTGCGCTTCGGCCAGGGTAAACAACTGTGTGGCGTAGAAATATTGCTGATCAAAGGGCGGATCTTTACGCATAATCACGGCATCAAAATCTTTAAGCGCCGTGATGGCGGTATCGCTCTGGGTATACCAGTCGTGGCCGTTTTGGGTCCCGGTAAAATGCAGCTGGGTAGCCTGTGCTTCGACGATGCCGTCTTTAACCCGCAAATTTTCAGCGCCACAGGTAAACAGCAAATGCCCGCGCGAATCAGCCTCGCGCATCATGGCGTAGCTGCTGTCTTTGTAAATTTTTAAGCTGGCAAGCGGATCAAGCACGACAAGGATTTTCATAGCGGCCTATTTCAATATTGAGGAAAAACTAAAAAAGTCTGTAGACACAGAGAAAGGCAAAAAACGATAAGAAAGCTAAGAGAGCGAAATCTCGAACCACAGAGGGCACGGAGTTTCATAGAGAAAAACGAGGACAGATTTGCTCTGTATTCTCTGTGTCCTCGTTTTACTATGTGGTTCAAGGTTTAGCTCTATATCAATACTAACTGAAGCCGCTTGCTAATCAGGAGCTTTAAAATATCATTCCGAAATGACGTTTTGCATCGGTTTTCTCGCTTTAGCTTTTCTTAGTGTTCTCTGTGTCTTAAGATTTTTTGATCTGAGTTTTAAGTTGTTAAAACTTATTCCAGCTCTAAAGACCCGGCCAGTAAGGCCAGTCTTGCCACCACGCCGTAGGAGTAGAAACGGTTGGCTTCACAGTCGGGCGAGCCGTCGCAATCGGGGGTGGAGAGCGGGGAAGCAAAGGCCAGTGGTACAAAGTGTGCGCCAGGTGCGTTTAGATTTTCGTCAATACCACGCCCGGTATGCACGCGGTAAAAGCCGCCAATCACAAAGCGATCGAGCATATACACCACAGGTTCTGCCACGGCAGCGTTGATTTGCTCGAACGTTGGCACGCCTTCTTGCACGATTACATCGTGTACTTCCATGCCTTCTTTAATAACGCTCATTTTATTGCGTTGCTTGCGGTTTAAACCCAGTAATTCTTCGCCGGATTTCACGCTCATAATACCCATGCCATAAGTGCCGGCATTGGCTTTTACAATGACGAAGGGGACCTGATTAATGCCGTGTTGCTCATACTTGATGCGGATTTTTTCAATCATCGTATCCACAGTGGCGGCCAGTTTGTCTTCCCCTGCACGGGAATGAAAATCCAGCCCGTCTACATGCTCAAAGTAAGGATTAATCACCCAGGGATCGATATCGACCAGTGCTGCAAATTTTTCGACAACCTTGTCATAAGCGGTGAAATGCTGGGTTTTACGGCGCACGGCCCAGCCTGCATTGAGCGGCGGCAACAGCGTTTGCTCGATATCTTGCAAGATGGCCGGAATGCCTGCTGATAAGTCGTTATTCAGTAGCACCACACAGGGGTCAAAGCCAGCGATACCTACGCGTTTGCCCATACGTACAATTGGCTCCAGTGTCAGCTGGCCTCCATCGGGTAAATCAAGCGTGGTACTTTCCGTGATTTCCGGGTTCATGCTGCCAAGGCGGACAACCAGTCCCGCCTGGCGCAAGATTTTTGCCAGTTCAGCCACGTTTTGCAGATAAAAAGTATTGCGGGTGTGGTTTTCCGGAATCAGCAATACGCGGCGTGCATCCGGGCAATAGCCTTCCAGTGCAATCATGGTGGCTTGTACCGCCAGCGGGTGAAATTCCGGGTTCAGATTATTAAAGCCGCCCGGGAAAAGATTCATATCGACCGGAGCGAGCTTGTAGCCTGCATTACGTAAATCGACCGAGCCATAAAATGGTGGCGTGTGCTCCTGCCACTGATTGCGAAACCAATGTTCAATTTCAGGCTGGGCCGCCAAAATCTTACGCTCCAGATCTAACAATGGGCCGGTGAGTGCAGTGGTTAGGTGCGGAACGCTCATTTTGGGGTATTCCTTAGTGGTTTCATCCGAAGTATATGTGGGCGCAGGGCGCTGGATTCAACTCTGTACTGCAGCAAATTCGCTTTGGGGCTGCTTATGCCTGGTTTTTCAGGCCGCAAAAACAGACTTCCAGCATGGCAGCAATGATGGCATCGTGATCCAGCTTGCTGTAAAGCTGTAAATATTCGACTGCCGGATCACAGGTTCTGGCGTAGTAGGCAAATAAAATAACATCGTCTGAAAGGGCAGCGCTGAGTTCCCCCTGTTTTTTTGCTTTCTTAATGATTTCCTCTATCTTTCCATTTAATTTTAACACTCTCATGACATACTTAAGATTTCGCGTCAGCATTTCGCGAACATGCGGGCTGGTTGAGGGCAGAAAAGGCATGCCCCCCTTTAGCCTGATTCTTAATGCCCATGCCAGTAAATCTTTTAGCTGTTGTATCGGGCTTAGCGATGCAGGCATGGATTCCAGATAATCCAGCGCCTCATCAATGAGGCGAATCATGGCCGCACCGACCAAATCTTCTTTAGATTTGAAGTGCTTATAAAGGCTGGGTTTTGAAATACCTACTTCCTGGGCAACATCATCCATGGTCATCAGGTCAAAGCCCTTGCTGGCCAGTATGGCGGTCGTTGCATCCAGGATTGCCGTTTCACGCAGCTTAAAGGCCTGATCTTTGAAACTTAATTTGTTTAAAATACTCATTAGTAATTAAAGTTACTCTGTGGTAGATTTAATTGCATGGCAGTTTAATTGTCATATTAGCTGTTGACGAGACGAATGGGTAGCTTTCTGTATCAGCTAAAACGCTTAGTAAGATCCGTCTGTTGTAAACCCTGATTAAAGGAGTCCTCCGTGGCACAGCAAGTTCCTTCTGCTCACAGACAAAAAATTGCCGTGATCGGCGCGGGTATCTCGGGTCTTGCCAGTGCGTATCTGCTCAATCGCAAGCACGATGTTTGCCTGTTTGAGGCGGGAGATTATCTTGGGGGCCACAGTAATACGGTGGATATATCCGTTAACGGCATCAGCCATCCGGTCGATACCGGTTTTTTGGTGCTAAATGATAAAACCTACCCCAATTTAGTGGCCCTGCTGGCCGAGCTAGGCGTGGCAACGTACAGCACGGATATGTCGTTTGGCGTATCGATGGATGAGGGACAGCTGGAATGGGCAGGCACCAATCTGGATGCCGTGTTTGCTCAGCGGCGCAATCTTTGCTCACCACGTTTCTGGGGCATGCTGAAAGACATTTTGCGTTTTAATAAAGCCGCTTACGTTAATTTGGCGCGGGCGGGTAATCGTGGTGAAACATTAGGTCAGTTGCTGGATGCAGGTGGCTATGGGCAGCTATTCAGGGAAGCATATTTATTGCCCATGGCTGCAGCCATCTGGTCAAGCTCACCCAAAGACATTCTGGGCTTTCCGGCGCTGACCTTTTTGCGCTTTTGCATTAATCACTCTTTATTGCAGGTGAATGGACGGCCGCAATGGCAAACCGTGCAGGGTGGCTCCCGCAGCTATGTGCAGCGTATCGCTGCCACTTTGCCGGATATCCGCCTTAATACGCCGGTGCTGGGTGTCCGCCGGGATGCAAATGGTGTGCGTGTTTTAACCGCCAGCGGCGAATCACGTTTCGATATCGTAGTCTTTGCCGGGCACGCCCCCGATACCTTAAGTATTCTGGAAGACGCAAGTCCTGCCGAGCAAAAGCTGCTGAGTGCTGTGCGCTATCAGCCCAATACTGCTTACCTGCATCTGGATGAGCGGCAATTACCTCGTAACAAAAAAGTCTGGTCTGCATGGAATTATCTGGGCGGTGCGGCGGTTGACGGGCAGCGGCCGGTTTGTGTCAGCTATTTATTAAATCAGTTACAAAACCTGCCATTTGAAAACCCGGTAGTGGTGACACTCAATCCCTTTAAAAAACCGGATTTAGTAATTGCCCAGTTTGAATACCAGCATCCGATCATGGATCAGCCTGCTATTGATGCCCAGCTGCGTTTGCCGCAGCTGCAGGGGCGCAATCGCACATGGTTTGCCGGAGCGTGGACGGGGTATGGTTTTCATGAGGACGGCCTAAAATCGGCACTGCGTGTAGCTGCCGATTTTGATGTCCTTCCTGCATGGGCGCAGCTCTGATGCGCACCGCTTATTTATTAACCGGGCAGGTGATGCACGAGCGGCTCCGGCCGGTGCAAAACCGCTTTGTTTATCCGGTGTTCTGCCTGCGGCTGAATCTGGCTTACTTGGGCGAGCTGAATAACCGCTGGTTTGGTGTTGACTGCTGGCGGCCTTTATCGATTGCCACACGTGATTACGGTGCCCGAGATGGCTCTGATCTGCAGGGCTGGATGCGCGGCCTGCTTAAAGATGCAGCCATCGAGGCCGATGGCGAAATCTGGCTGCAAACCTTTCCCAGAATCTTTGGTTATGCCTTTAACCCGGTTAATTTCTGGTTTTGCCACGATAAAAATGGCGGTTTAAGAGCAGTACTGGCCGAAGTGAACAATACCTTTGGCGAGCATCATCGCTATTTGCTACAAGCTGCTGAGGGCGGGGATATCCGGGCTGACAGTGATTTACACAGCATTAAAGCACTGCATGTTTCGCCTTTTTGCCCTGTGGAAGGGCATTACCAGTTTTGCTTTAAAAATTCGCCAGACAGCGCTTTTGTGGCGATTGATTATTTTGATCAGGAAGGCCTGCTGATTAAAACGGCGATTGCAGGCCGGCACCATTCGTTTACTCCCGCGCATTTACGGCGTGCTTTGCTGGCTCAGCCCTTTTTAACGCTGGGCGTGGTCGCCAAAATTCATTGGCAGGCGCTGCGTCTGTGGCTGAAACGCGTGCCGT
Source organism: Iodobacter ciconiae (assembly GCF_003952345.1). NCBI lineage: Bacteria > Pseudomonadati > Pseudomonadota > Betaproteobacteria > Neisseriales > Chitinibacteraceae > Iodobacter > Iodobacter ciconiae. The sequence goes on from NZ_CP034433.1 coordinate 3,304,152, forward strand.
TTTACCGCAAGCCTCAGCCTCCGTTACACCCTGTCAGTCATCCACTTCATTTGCGAAGTTCAAAGGAAAGCCAATCATGAGCCAAGCGCGCACCTTGTCTGATTTGTCCTCTGCAACGCCTGCCGCAGCCCGGTTATTTATCCAGGTATTGCAGCGCCTGCAATACGGGCATTTGCAGCTGATTACGCCCGATGGCAGTCACCTTACTTTCGGTGATTTACACACGCCACCCAGCGCCGTTTTGCATATCAATGACTGGCGTGCTTGTGGGCGGATTATCAAAGCGGGTGATATTGGCTTTGCAGAAAGTTTTTCAGCCGGCTGGCTGGATACGCCTGATTTAACTGCCTTGCTGCGGCTGGCTTTAAAAAACGAAGCGGTGCTGGCGCGCTTTGTCTTTGGCGGCAAGCTGGCCACGCTGTGGTACCGGCTGAAACACTGGTTGCGCCCCAATACCCGCGAGGGCAGTAAACGCAATATCCATGCGCATTACGATATCGGTAACGATTTTTATCAGCTGTGGCTGGATAAAAGCTGGACCTATTCCAGCGCTATTTTTGCCGGTGATTTCAGCCAGAGCTTAGAAAGTGCCCAAGCCGCCAAATACCAGAGAATTATCGATACGCTGGCTTTAAAAGCAGGGGATAAAGTGCTGGAAATCGGTTGTGGCTGGGGCGGTTTTGCCGAGCATGCCGCCCGCTGCGGCATTGAAGTGCACGGCATTACCATTTCAGAGGCTCAGCTGGCCGTGGCTCAAGCGCGCAATCAGGGTAATAGCGCCAGGCTTTGGCTCTGTGATTACCGCGATTTAAACGAGCAATACGATGCCATTGTGTCGATCGAGATGTTTGAAGCCGTGGGCGAGCGCTTCTGGCCCAGCTATTTTAATCAGTTGCAGCAATGCTTAAAGCCGGGGGCAAAAGCGCTGGTGCAAAGCATCACCATAGCTGATGCGCGGTTTGAAAACTACCGCGCCAATACCGATTTTATTCAGCAGTATATTTTCCCCGGCGGCATGCTGCCCAGCCCGGAGCGCTTTGTGGCCAAGGCGGCCGAAGTTGGCCTTAAAACACTCGATCAATACCATTTTGGCGCGGATTACGCCGAAACACTGCGCCGCTGGAGCCATGCTTTTAGCGCGTGTGAAGCCACTATTGCGGCGCAAGGTTTTGATGATGAATTCCGGCGTATCTGGCGGCTTTATTACGCCTATTGCGAAGCAGGCTTTGATGAGGGGCGAACCGATGTGGTGCAGTTCTTATTACAAAAAACCCGCTAGTGCGCTGTTACTGATTCTGCTGCTGGCGATGGTGAATGGGGCTTTTGCCGCCGGCTGGCGTGTAGAGCTGCCTGCTGCTACGCCGCTTGGATCGGGAGAATTCCGCTGGTTTGGTTTTAGGGTATATACAGCCCGTTTATGGAGCGAGCAGCGCCCCTTTACAGCCAGCGCGCCTTTTGCGCTGGAGCTGACTTACCACCGCAGCATCAGCCGCGAGCGTTTTGTCAGCACCAGCCTTGATGAAATCAAGCGTTTATCCGGCAAAGAATACAGCAAGGCTCAGCTGGCCCGCTGGCAGGCAGAAATGGAGCGCGCGTTTAGTGATGTAGAAAGCGGCGATCAGCTGATTGGCGTGTATCTGCCCGGTGTGGGTTGCCGTTTTTATGGCAAGAAGGGCTTGAATGCCGAAGTGGCCGATGTCGAATTCGCCAAAGCCTTTTTTGCCATCTGGCTGGATGAGCGCAGTAAAGACAGCAATCTGCGCGCGCAGCTTTTGGGGCAAAAGTGAAGCCCGCACTGGCTTATGGCCTGCTGGGCTTGCCGCTGGCAATGGCCGCACTACCCGTGTACGTGCACGCACCGGCTTATTACGCCGGTCAATTGGGAATGGCTTTGTCTACCACCGGGCTGCTGCTGTTTCTGGCCAGACTGGTGGATACCGTGCAAGACCCGTGGCTGGGGCATTTAATTGATTTAAAAGCAGGGCGCCTACGTGGCTGGATGTTTGGGGCGGGCGTGCTGCTGGCGGTTTCCTTTGCAGGTCTGTGGTTGCCGCCGGTACAAGGCAAGGCGCTGATGGTGTGGCTGGTGGTGATGCTGATTGCCATTTACACCGCACACAGCATGCTCAATATCGCTTATCTGGCCTGGGGAGCAAGGCTGGGAAATGAGGCGGCACTGCTTAATGCCGCAGCCTGGCGCGAAGGTGCCGGGCTGGTGGGGGTGGTGCTGGCCAGCATCGTGCCGGGCTATTTAATGGCGGGCCAGCAGGTGGAGCAGGGCATGGCTTGGTATGCGCTGGCATTTGCCCTCTTATTAGCTTTGGGCATAGGGGCGCTGCTTTACCGCGCCTTGCCTTGGTTGGGCGGGGGACAAAAGCAATCCTGGCGCGAGCCGCTAGCTAATCCGGCCTTCAGGCGCGTACTGCTGCCGTATTTTTTAAATGCGGTATCGGTGGCGATTCCGGCCACGCTGGCGCTGTTTTTTATTCGCGATCGTATTGAGGCCCCGCAATTATCGGGTGCGTTTTTAGCCGCCTATTTTGTGGCCGCGGCCATCGGCTTGCCGCTATGGGTAAAGCTGGCTGGAAAAATCGGCACAGCAAAAGCATGGCGCTTGGGCATGATTTTAGCGGTGCTGGCTTTTGCCGGAGCGGCTGTGCTGAGTGGCGGTGACGTGGTGGCCTATGCACTGGTGTGTATCTTGGCAGGGCTGGCGCTGGGGGCCGATTTAGCCCTGCCGCCGGTGTTACTGGCTGGGCTGATTTCACCTCAGCATTCAGCCGCCAGCTATTACGGCATCTGGACACTACTGGGCAAACTGGCCCTCGCCATCTCCGGCCTCGTCTTGCCTTTGCTGGCCTTGGGCGGCTATCAGCCGGGAGTAGCTGGGCAGGGTGGATTAAGCCTTGCGTTGACTTATGCCGCCTTGCCTTGTGCGATTAAATTACTGGCGATGTGGCGTTTAAATTTAGTGATTGGAGATGTGGAAAGGAAACCCAAGTCTTGAACCACGGAGGGTACGGAGGACGGGGAGTTTTACGGAGAAAAACAGGTTTTGAGTTAAGTCTTTTTACCTTGTTACTGATGTTACGCAGTGCTTTATCTTTTTAGTGCCTTCGGCACGCTGATTTCGGTGCGGGATTCCCCCGCGTGGGACTCCCTTTCTTGAACGGCCAAGAAAGGAAGCAAAGAAGGCCGCCCCGAACAGCACGAAAGCCCCTCACTGCGGATAATCGGCTCGGCGAAAAAGGCTGCTCGCTCGCTGCCTCGCTACCCCTTTTCCGAAACCCCGCGCCGCTTATTCCTCGCTTCGGCGTGCTTCAGGGGAGGATTGAAGCCCCGTGCCAAGATCGAGATATAAATCCAGATTTTTAAGGTTTGAAAATTCTTAAAATCTAATTGAAAAAATTTAAGTAAAACCCTGATTTCTCCGTGAAACTCCATGTTCTCTGTGGCCTCCGTGTTTCAAGATTTGGGTTTTGCTGCGTAAGGTCAGTGAGTCATCCGCCCGCAACGATTTAAAAGGATCCACATTATGAAAGCCCTGTTAATTATGTTTTGTCTGCTGCTTGGCGCTTGCGCTGGGCCGGATGTGAGTCATTACCAGCAGCAACAGCCTGCCTTAGATTTAGTGCGGTTTTTTAGTGGCCAGACAGAAGCATGGGGCACGTTTCAAAAGCGGGATGGCGAAGTGGTCAAGCGCTTTCATGTGCTGCTAACCGGCACTCAGCAGGGGGATCGCTTTGTACTGGATGAAGACTTCACTTATAGCGATGGCAGCAAGCAAAAACGCGTTTGGACTTTACGCCAGCAAGCGAATGGCCAGTGGTCCGGCACTGCGGACGATATAAAAGGCGAAGCGCTGGGGGTGATTGCCGGTAATGCGCTGAACTGGAAATACACCATGCTGCTGCCGGTCGATGGCTCGGTTTATGAAGTGCAGTTTGATGACTGGATGTTTCTAATTGACCAGAACACCATGATAAATCGCGCCAGCATGAGCAAATTTGGCTGGCAGCTGGGCGAAGTCACGCTGTTTTTCCGCAAAAAGGATTAGCCGTGTTTGCCAGCCTTAATCCGCAAATCCGGCAATGGCGCTCGCAGCGCGTGTGGCTGATTGGCGCTTCCAGCGGCATTGGTGCGGCGCTGGCCCGTGATTTAATCGGCAAAGGCGCACGCGTAGCAATCAGCTCGCGCAGCGAAAGCCGGCTGCTGCAAGTGGCTGCGGCGAGTGAGCAGGTGCAGATTATCCCCTTTGATGTGGCCGATGCAGCCGCCTGGCCCGGCGCTTTTCAGCAGATACAAAACGCATGGGGCGGGGTAGATCTGGTGGTGTTTTGCGCAGCAGATTACCGGCCTGAGCGCAGTTGGGAGGTAAAGGCCGCACAGGTAGAGCGCACGCTGGCGGTGAATTTAGCCAGCGTTTACTTTGGGCTTGAAACCATCCTGCCTGATTTACTCGCCCGGCAAGCGGGCAGCGTGGCAGTGATTGCCAGTGTGGCAGGCTATATGGGCCTGCCCAATGCTTCTGTTTACGGCCCGAGCAAGGCCGCGCTGATTAATCTTGCCGAGCTGCTCTATGCCGATCTGCATCCGCGTGGCCTTGGCGTGTATCTGATTAATCCGGGCTTTGTAAAAACGGAGCTAACAGCAAAAAATAACTTCAGCATGCCCGCTTTGCAAACACCGGAGCAAGCTGCCAGCGCTATTTTGCAGGGCATGGAGCAAGGCCGCTTTGAAATTCACTTTCCTCGCCGCTTTACGCTGGCGATGAAGTGCCTGCAAAAATTGCCCTACCGCTGGCGTTTTTCCTTGCTGCAGCGTTTGGCGTGATTTCAAATTATCAGCCCATTTAAGGATTTAAGGTAAACCATGCTGCTTGATGAAATGTTGCAGTGGTACGAGGCAATCAGCCCGCAAAATTTGGATGAGATCGAGCGTTTTTATAGTGCAGATGCTTGGTTTAAAGACCCGTTTAATGAAGTATGCGGTGTGGCAGATATCCGCCGTATTTTTGCCCATATGTTTGAAACCACGCAAAAGCCACGCTTTGTGATGAAAGATCGTGTCATGCAGGGCGATATGGCGTTTATTACCTGGGATTTTTTATTTGAGCTGCAAGGCAAGGCGTACAGCGTGCACGGCGCATCGCACCTTAAATTAAACGCACAGGGCCAGGTGTGTTATCACCGGGATTATTGGGATGCAGCCGAAGAGTTATTCCAGAAGCTGCCCGTGATTGGCATGCCGGTACGCTGGCTGCGGCGGCAGTTTGCGTTAAAAAAGTCTGCTATTTAGTAGCTGTGTGCAGAATGATTTTCATAAGGCGGACAGAAAGCACAAGAATGTGAATTTTTTAATTGAGGAGTGCTCATCGTGCAGAAATAAGCGCAGGTGCTGTTATGTCAGATTGTGCAATCTTAAACATAAATAGTTTAATGCCTTACTTATATTTTTATATCAGTGTAAAAAACAGCTATATTTTTTTGCTTGGTATGAGGGTGAATTAGAAATGACCATAAAATGGATCGTGATTGCGTTTTGCACGCTGCTGGTGGGAAACACGCTGGCCGAGTCGTCGTCTAAAAGCTATCGCGGTGGATTTTCTTCTTCTCGAAGCAGTAAACCTACTCAGAGTAAGCCCGCTACGCCGCAAAATGCTGGCCGTAGTGAATCCAACACTTCTTTTGGCTCTTTCGGCCGAGCTAAAAAAACAGATGCCCAAACTGCACCTGGCCAGTCTGCATCGAACAAAAGTATGAGCCGTGCGGCTGAAAAAGATAGAGCGCTAAATACGATGAATGAGCGAGAGGCAAGAGCACGGCGATCTGCCTCCAGTATTTATCTGCCCAATTCCGATTCAAAACAGGCTCAACGCGATCCATACCGCCAGCCACCTATGGGTTATCCAGGCCGTGATGCTGATAGGAAGGGCTCTTTTGGCCAGTCTATGGCAGGCTCGGTGCTGGGTAGCATGCTGGGCAATTCAATCAGTAATTCCAGCCGCCAGCAGGCACAGAATCAATCTGCAGCTGATGAGCAGTCTTCAGGCTGGCTGGGTGTTTTTTTCTTTGGCGTTATTGTGTTTATTATTGCATTTCTAATTTTGGCTTTTTTCTTAAGAAAAAAATCGACACCACGGCGTTATTCCTTAGGGGACCGTTAAGATGGGCTGGAAAGATGTTTTTAGTTACGGATCTAAATTGCTGGGCAAAGAAGATGAGCGCCAGGATGACGGTTTGCCATTGGGAGCCAGAATTGGCAGCCTGATTACTTTACAAATGTCGCCCTTTATCCGAGCCAGTGCCAATGGCTCGGTGATTGAAGCGCCTGCTAATCTGAGTATGCTGATTCAGGCCGTGAGCCGGGTAAAGATTAATTTATCGGGCCGTTTATATCGTCTATATATTGAAACCGGCAATGATGAAATACCCGAGAAATTTGTACAGGTCTTTCAAAACCCAAATGGCGTGGTTGAAGAAATCATGTATTGCACACGGCTAACCCGTATTTTTCCTGCCAGTGCCGAAGATCAGGAAGCCTTTACTGGCGAAGCGGGCTATGGTCTGGGTTGCCAGAGCTATGCTTTGGCACGTGAGCAGTTTGTGGAATTGGGCTACGGTGAAAGCAGAATCAATGAGATTTTTGGCGGGGAAGAGCAGCTGGAATATCAGCGCGATGCGGGAGGGGCTGATACTGAATTTATTTCACCATTTACCGGTTCGGAAGTGCGGATTGATGATGCGATGGGGGTAAAGGGTTTAAGTCAGAAAATATACTTTATGCCCTATGTACGCCAGTTAGCCAGTGGCTCAGAATATCTGCTGATCAGCACAGAAGTAGTAGAAAGCGAAGATGGTGATTATTCAAAGCGCGCTATTCATGTCGATTTTATGATTGGTTTACCTTTAGAGCTGGAACGAATTACGGTGCAGTAAAGTAAGCTCCGGCTAAATGGTCATCCTCACATACCGGGGTCAGGCAATCATGTTAGATTTCTGCCTGGGCGAGAATGATAAATAGATCGGGTCATCTTAAAACCAAAATCACTTTCTAAGGAAGTAATATGTCTTCAGGTTGGAATTTAACAGCACGTTTGGTGGCAAAACATTTCAGTGCACTGGGCGACAAAATCTCTGGCGTGATTGCCAATTTTGATCCTGAAACTGCAACCGAAGCAGATCGTGATCAGCTGCGTAGCGTGTTGCAAGACTCAGCCCAGAAGCTGGCCAAGGCCAGAGCTGATTTTGCTAAAGAGCAAAAAGATGTGGTGGATTTAAAAACGCTGATTGCAACAGATGAAAAAGCATTGGAAACCTTGGCAGCCCGCCTGGCCGCAGGAACAATTTCTGAAGCTACTGTTACCGTGTTTTGCGATGAGCTGGAAGCCAATAAAGGCCGTGTGGCGCAAGAGGAGCAGGAAGCGGCCGATGCGCGTGAATTTATGACCGAGTTTGAAGAAATCGTGAAGCAGCTTTCACAGCAATTGGCTGATTTTGATGCTGCGGCCAAAAAAGCGCTGCAAACTCTGGCTGCGGCCGAAGCACAAAAAGATTTACAGGCCGCCCGCCAGGCCAGACAGGAACAATTAGCTGGTTTTAAAGGTGTGTCGAATAATTCCAATGCGTTAAGTGCATTAACGCGCCGTGCAGAGAAGGTCTCCAACGAAGCTGCCGGGATGAAAATCATTACGGATATCGCGCAAAAACCGCTGGATCAGGCGGCTGAAATTGCTGCAATCAGAAAATCGGTGACCGAAGTGGCAAGTGGAGAAACGGCGCTGCAACGACTGCAGCGTTTGTCCGGTAAAGCTTAAGGTATCTCTGAGCCAATTATTATTTCAGGCTGTTTTTGCCAAAACTCCGGTTTGAAGGGGAGTCGTAGCGATGCGTGAATGACCAAATGAAATAAATCAGATCTATGAAAAGTGAGCAGTGATGCTCACTTTTTTTATTGGGGCATTAAAGTGGAATCCGGGTTTTATAACTTTCTTTAGGTGAAAGTGAATCTGCTGCAGGTGGGTTATCCATTTTGATTTCTTTCACCGGCCTGTCAACAGCTCAACCTGGTTTTGTTTGTTTTCATATTGTTTGCCATTGGCGGCACACTGATGCCTTACTTACGCAAGTGATTTTCAGTTTGAAGTCGGCATTCTATTTTTATGTTTGGTGGTTCTCTTTTCCTTTATTTGGGTGAATGATGTACCTGGTGTCCATTGGAATAAGCCACCCATGCGCCGGGCCGGAAATCCTTGGTTTGTAATCCTGGCTTGCAGTCAGAATATCCGGCTGGAATCAGGGCAAGACGGGCACGGCAGAGTGCAGGCTTTCACGGTTATGTATTTGGTATTTTATCTTTTAAATATTCGTTTTATTTCATTACCCGCCGAGCTTTAAACCCACGTTTTGCTTGAACGTCATGGTGTGATGACGTGATAAACTCGCTCACGTCTTTTTAATTACCCTCTTTTTGGAATTCGGCATGACGATCGTCACCCGCAAACAGCAAGAAAGCCTGCAAGAAAGCTTGCAACAGGTTGTGCGCCTGTTGGACAGGCATCGCGTGGTTGAAGATATGGTGCATCGTCAGGATATGGCCAAGCATGAGCTGGTTGAGCAGCTGGTGCATAAGCAGAATCTGGTTGAATTACAAAAGAAGCTGGCGAGTTTGCACCCTGCAGACGTGGCGCACATCTTGGAGGCTTTGCCTTTATTTGATCGCTTGCTGGTTTGGGAGCTGGTGAAATCTGAGTATGACGGTGAGATCTTGCTGGAAGTATCCGATGCAGTGCGTGAGTCGCTGCTGGCGGATATGGAAAACTATGAAATTATCGCTGCGGCCGAGCATCTGGATGCCGATGAACTGGCTGATCTGGTGCCGGATTTATCCAGTGAAGTGCGTTCCGAATTATTAGGCGGGCTGGATGATGAAGAGCGGGCGCAGCTGCAATCGGCGCTCTCTTACACGGATGATGAAGTCGGCTCTCTGATGGATTTTGAAATGGTCACCATCAGAGATGATGTGACCTTGGAAGTGGTGCTGCGCTATTTACGCCGCTTTGACGAGCTGCCCAATCACACCGATAAATTATTTGTGGTCGATCACGAACAAACGCTAAAAGGCGTGCTGGCGATTAATCGTCTGCTGGTTTCTGATCCTGATTTAACCGTGCATGATGCCATGGCTACCGATGTGGTGACCTTTCACGGGCATGATGATGTCGGGGATGCGGCGCAGGCGTTTGAGCGTTATGACCTGGTATCTGCGCCGGTGGTGGATTCCAATCACAAAGTGATCGGCCGCCTGACCGTGGATATGATGGTGGACGTGATTCGTGAAGAATCTGACGCCGAAGTTTTGTCTCTGGCCGGTTTGAAAGAAGAAGATCTGTTTTCCAGCGTGTGGAAATCCGCTAAAAACCGCTGGCCCTGGCTGGCGGTTAATATCTGCACTGCTTTTATTGCCAGCCGGGTGATTGGTGCTTTTGAAGAAACCATCACCCATTTGGTGGCGCTGGCCGCCTTGATGCCGATTGTGTCGGGCATTGGCGGCAATACCGGCACGCAAACCATTACTTTGATCATTCGCGGCCTGGCTCTGGGACAAATTAATCCAAGTAATTCGGGTCGGTTAATAGGCAAGGAAGTTGGTATTGCGCTCTTGAATGGCCTGGTCTGGGGGAGTGTGCTGGGTGTAATTGCCTGGCTGCTTTATCGCCAGGTTTCGCTGGGCGTGGTAATGATGGCAGCCATGATGCTTAATTTGCTGGTTGCCGCGCTGGTGGGTATTTTAGTACCGCTTACCATGCAAAAGCTGGGACGTGATCCGGCTTATGGCTCTTCTGTATTACTGACAGCCACCACCGATTCGATGGGCTTTTTTATTTTCCTGGGGCTGGCTTCGGTATTTTTGATGTGATGTAGGGTGGGTTAATCCGGCCGAGCTTTGCAAACGAAAATCAAAAAGATCTTTTAGTACCTTTGGTACGTTGATTTTGGAGCGGTAGCCACCGCGGGGGAGTTCTTTTCTTGCTTCGCCAAGAAAAGAACCAAAAGAAGGCGACCCCACGAAACACGAAAGCCCCTGCGCTGCGGACAATCGAGGCGGCGGCGGGCGGAATTGGCTCGCTGCCTTGCTCCCTGGCCGAAACCCCGCCCCGCTTGTTCCTCGCTCCGGCGTGTTTCAAGGGGATATTTAAGCTCCATGCAAAGCGCGTGGTTATTAATGTTTTTTGCTGGTTGCCAATAAAAAAAACAATTCGGTTAACGTACATGGGCTTGCACCCGTCCTACGATTGGCGCAGCCACCGCGTTTACATCAGGAATTAAATGAGCCTTTCTAAAATTCAGGAAAAACTGACCGTATTGCTGGCTTTGCTTAAATGGCTATTTCTGGCTGTGCTGGTGGGCATGCTTGCGGGCACGGCATCTGCTTTTTTTCTGTTTGCTTTAGATTGGGCTACCTCAACACGGCTGGTTAATCCCTGGTTACTGGCGGGCTTGCCCCTGGCGGGTCTTGTGGTGGGCTGGGTTTACTGGCGCTTTGGTCAGCAGATTGAGGCAGGTAATAATCTGCTAATCGATGAGATTAATGAGCCGCAAAAAATTATCCCGCTAAGAATGGCCCCTTTGGTTTTGGGTAGTACCGTGGTTTCCCATCTGTTTGGCGCATCAGTTGGTCGTGAAGGCACGGCGGTGCAGATGGGCGCGGCGCTGGCCGATCAGCTTACCCGGCTGTTGCAATTAAAAAATGGTGATCGGCGCGTATTACTAATGGCAGGGATTAGTGCAGGTTTTGCTTCTGTTTTTGGTACCCCCCTGGCAGGCGCTATTTTCGGCCTTGAAGTGCTGGCAATTGGCCGCATGCGGGTTGATGCCATCTGGCCTTGCCTGATTGCGGCAGTTGTGGCGGATCAGGTTGGTGTTCTGTGGGGTGTGCAGCATACGCATTATCTGATCGGTGAGATTCCGGCAATTAGCCTTTGGGTATTGGTGGCGGTTTTGCTGGCCGGAGCCATTTTTGGTGTAGTGGCACGCTGCTTTGCCAATGCGTCACATTTGATTGCTGGCTGGATGAAAAAAATGATTCAATACCCGCCTCTGCGCCCTTTTGTGGGAGGGGGAGTGATTGCTTTACTGGCCTGGCTGTTGGGGGCGGAGCGTTATCTGGGTTTGGGAATTCCAACCATTATTGAATCCTTTCAGTATCCGATGGCCAATTACGATTTTGCGGCGAAATTTGCTTTTACGGTGGCCTCTTTAGGTAGTGGTTTTAAAGGCGGCGAAGTCACTCCTCTGTTTTATATTGGCGCTACTTTAGGTAATGCCCTGGCCCCTTTGTTAAATCTGCATTTTGCTTTTCTGGCGGGCTTAGGCTTTGTTGCCGTCTTTGCCGGCGCTGCTAATACTCCGATTGCTTCTACCCTGATGGCAATAGAAATGTTTGGTGCAGAGGTCGGTGTTTATGCTGCTCTGGCTTGTGTAGTTAGCTATTTATTCTCTGGGCATACCGGTATTTATTGCTCGCAACGGATCGCGCATGGCAAATATCGGGCCGGGCCTGAAGGAATCAGGCTTAGTGAATTAGCGGCTTATCGTGATTCAAAAAAATGATTTATTAACGGAAGTTATGCAGCGAAAACCCAAATATTGAAATACGGAGTTTCACGGAGAAAGCTATGTTTTTCTCTGTGGCCCTCCGTGTTCTCCTCTTTCTCTGTGGTTTAAGATTTGGGTTTTATGTTGGGGCGAAGTTTTCGCTGCTGTGTACTAATGAATAAAATGTCTTACGGAAGCCTTTATGAATTATTCAGCTTTATTGCTGCAAAGTGGTTTGGATAAGATTGATGCTCAGGTGTTATTTGGCCATTGCACCGGTAAAAATCGTGCATGGTTAATTGGCCATGGGCAGGATGAGGTCGATCCCTTGCATGCCAGCGCATTTAATCCACTGGCAGCGCGTCGCAGAGCGGGCGAGCCGGTGGCTTATATCGTGGGTACACGGGAATTTTTTGGCCGTGATTTTGTGGTCAACCCGAGCGTGCTTATCCCCAGGCCAGACACCGAGCTATTGGTCGAGCTGGCTTTAGAGCGGGCAGGAGACGGCGCCCGGGTGCTCGATCTGGGCACGGGCTCCGGTTGCATTCCGATTACCCTGAAGCTGGAGCGTCTTGATCTGGATATTAGCGCGGTTGATTTATCTCCTGCGGCTTTGATCGTTGCTCAGACCAATGCCAGCCAGCTGGAGGCCGCCATTCGTTTTTATCAATCTGACTGGTATCAGGTTTTGGGCGAGGTCCGCTTTGATGTGATCGTATCTAATCCGCCGTATATCGAGCAAAATGATCATCATTTAAGTGAAGGTGATTTACGTTTTGAACCACGCAGTGCTTTAAGTGATGAAGGGGATGGCTTGGCGCATATTCGTAGCATTATTAGTGGTGCGTGTAGCCATTTAAGCCAGCATGGCTGGCTTTTGTTCGAGCACGGCTGGGATCAGTCTGCAGCTTGCCGTGCCCTGCTGGAAGAGGCTGGTTTTTATGAAGTACAAAGCTGGCTTGATTTATCAGGCATCGAGCGGGTCACGGGTGGACGCTGGGCCGGTGCATGATGATAGCAAAATATGCCTTTACCGGGTTTGGGAATAAAATCTGATTTACTTGCCGTGATTTTTTCATAAAAGTACAATACCCGAGTAAATACATCAGGTATCACAAAGGAAACTCAAAATGAATACGCAAGATCTGATTCGCCAGCAAGTGACTGAAAACGCCGTCGTTCTTTATATGAAAGGCACACCGACTTTCCCCCAGTGTGGTTTTTCTGCTGGCGCAGTGCAGTTGCTTAAAAACTGTAGCGTATCTTTTGCTGCGGTCAATGTGCTGGCTGATGCGGATATTCGCCAGGGCATCAAAGAATATGCAAACTGGCCAACGATTCCACAGCTTTATATCAAGGGTGAGTTTGTGGGGGGCTCCGATATTATGAAAGAGCTGTTTGCCACGGGCGAGTTACAAAAAATGCTGGAAGGGATTGCAAAAGAGTAATCAGATTGATCTGTAGGGCGGTATTTATCCGCCTTACAGCTGAGTGTTAAATCATGGGCGGTGCAGTTTCAGTAAAAGACGGGCGCTCTTCCAGCTTGCTGTAGAACCTACGCAGATTTGGATGGCGTTTTTGCCAATCAAGTGCTGGCAAGCGAAAATCAAGATAGGCCAGTGTGCAGCCCAGTGCCACGTCGGCTAAAGAAAATAAATCTCCTCCCCACCATTTTTGGCCTTCCAACTCATTGGCGATATGCTCGAGGCCGCGCTCAATTTTGGCTTGCTGATGAGTAATCCATTCTGTGGATTGCAAGGGGGGAGGGCGCATTTGCTCTTGCCTGATCAGTACGGCAGCGTCGCTAATTCCGTCTGCCAAGGCTTCGCGGCGCTTGATGCTGATGGCTTGCCGGTGATCGCTGGGAATAAGTTTGCCAGCTGGCGAGCTGTGATCCAGAAAATCCACTATTACGCTGGAGTCATATAAAGTTCTGCCGTCATCGAGCAAAAGAATCGGTACTTTGCCCAGTGGATTGAGGATGCTGACGCCGCTTTCGTAAGATAAAGTATTATCCTCAATCAGCTGGTATTCAATGCGTTTTTCGGCAAGAACAATACGAACTTTACGGCCGAAGGGGCTGGTATATGAGGTAATGAGTTTCATACTGTCTCTATCATATGGAGTTAGTCGTCTGCCGGTTATGAAAGCAGATTTGTAGTTTGCATACAATGCAGATTATAAGTGCCTTTCAGGTATGGGATACCTGCCCTGCATGATGGTGCTGCAGGGCAAGCTTAGTCTTTCTTTGACTGTATGACGAGATGCCATGGGTATTTATTAAGGATCTGCTGCAGGTCCTGTTACGGTGCGTGCTAGTGAAAAGTAAAAAAGACACTTTAGTACTTGTTCTTTGTTTTGTTTGTTCTTTGTGCGGTTTTTAATAATGGGGTGGATTTTTTATTTGCTTCGTTTTGGCAGCAGCAATAAAGGTGCGGCGATGCCAAAGGCGAGCGCCAGCACGATCATGATGGCTTTTACACCGTGCACACCTGCGGTAATTAAAAGGGCCGTACCGTCTGCTTCTGTCCCCATGGTGGCGATGCCTAATAAGGCTTGCACCGATTGATACATGGATTTGCCGGGAATCATCGGAATTGCAGCGCTAATGGCGTAAATTACGCCGGGCTGATTGTGGCGGTCGGCCCAAAGCTCGGCCACGATGCCGATCAATAATGCGGCCAGCAGTGTGCCAAACACCATATCGCCATCCATGGTTAATACCAGTTTACGTACGGCATGGCCGGATATCGCCAAAATACCGCACATCCATAATGCTCTGGGCGGCACATTAAATAAGAGTGCAAAACCTAATGCGGCAGGTGCTGCCATCAGCTCGATTATCCAGGGTGTAGACATTTAGATTCCTAATATACGCAGTGCCAAGCTGATGCCAATGGCAATGCCCAGCACAATGACGGCACTCATGGTAAATCTGACAATACCATTTAAATAATTGGCATTAAGTAAATCAGATGCGCCATTAATTAAGGGCACGCCGGGAATTAAAAATAATACCGAGGCGGCCATGGCGGTATCGGGGGTGCTGGTGAAATCTCTTAATAAGCCGGTGCAAAGCAGGGCCACAAAGCTGGCCGTACTGGCAAATACGAAGGGCTTAAAGTGCTGCAATACCAGTTGAAATCGTACCGCCATTCCCAATGATGAGCCCAGAGTAGTAATTAGAATCGCTGCAGTATCACCACCAAATAAAGCTGCAAATGCACCGCAGGATAAACCCACAAATAAAGTGACTACGCTGCGCGGGTAATGGCCTTTGGCCTGGGCTATCTCATCTAATGCCAATTGGGCATCGCTGGCATTGAGCTGGTCTTTTTCCAGGGCCAATAGCCAGCTATCCAGTGAAGTTAGTAATGAAAAATTGACCCCCATATGTGGTGCCTTTCTAAAACCGGTTTCCCGCTCGTGTCCCCGCTCTATGGTGGCACCGATATTGGTGGATGAAATAATCACTTCAACTTGCATTGCGCCCAGCACTCTGGCTGTGCGCTGAATAATCAGCGAGGTGCGATGCGTGCCCGCCCCGGATTGATGGGCAAGCAGGCCTGCTTTTAAGGCCAGCGTCAGAATGTCGGTGAGTGCGTAGGTAGCTTTCATAGGTTTAATCATATGAGTAATTGTATTGAAATGATTTAGCTACGATCAATCCGGATGTAAACAGGTTGTTTTTGCCTGTGGATCCTTGTGCTAGTAAAAACACCTAGGTAGCAGCATACACAAAGGGCTTTACGGGAGGAAGGGATGGTTGTTAACGGAGTGCGGTATCAGGGAGCGATCTGCCCAATATTTTCCGGCCCAGTGCCGGGCTACCGACATTGTCTTCGAAAGGGCCAGAATAAAGGCAAGGCCCGTTGTTTTTAACGATTACCTGCCTGATCAAAACCCTTTTGAAAACGTCTTTGTGCATCGTTAGCGATGCTGATTGGTGCTAATACTGTTTGTTTTTGGAAGGAGGGAAGCATCTTTAGGGGTTGTTTTGAAGCTACCCAGTGCCTCGCTGATTTTGCTCAGATTTTGGACTGCTTTTGCATGTTGCTCAGGGTGCCCGGTTTCATCCAGAAACAGGGCATCAAAATAGGTTGAAATTAATTCGGCTTGTTGTTCCATATTAAATTCAGGCAGTGTTTTCCCTGCATCCACACCATTCAGATCATAATTGTAGGCCGTGGCCTTTGATCCATAACCCCCACGAATGGTTAAAATAAAAGCATTCCACATTACTGCATAGCCCAATTGGTATTGCCAAATGTGCACTAATTCATGAATAAACCAGATTTTATTTTTATTTCCTTCAATAGAAAAATCATCCCGATAGGCCTGTTCCGGAAAAAACATTTCCCCATTCGGGGTCATTGCCGTGTTTTTAGCGGTTGGTAAACCGAATAAGCCACCCTGATGTACTTTAACGATGCCGTAATTAATTGAGTCTTTAAAAACCAAGGCTGCCATTTTAATTTCGCCTGATGTTAAGCCACGAGTGGTTTTCGCTGTGAGGTTTTGCATGATGATGGATTTCCTTATGTCATTAAGGGGGAGCATTCATCCTGTAATGGCATCATGACTGAAAATACATCCGAATTGAGAGCCCGGCCATTGATAGTGCATAGCCATTCGGTATGACGATCACAGTGAAATTATGCTCAGGGAATAGCTCGGCGCAGCAAATAGCTTAAATTGTTCAGGTTTCAATTTTCCTGGAAGTGAGGTTTGTGGTACTAGCCATACCGAACAAGGCATCGTCATCGGCTAAAGCATGCCCACAGCAGGATCTGGCCATGATTTTTTGGTCTGGCCTGCGGGTTTGCTCATTGAGTTCAAGTGTGGACTGAGCAGCATGGTTTGGAGCAAGTCTGGATTGCCGCCCTGGCTTCAATGCCTGAAGCCAGACTTTACATCCATCTTAGTGGTGCTGGAAATGAATATCTTTTTGCAAAAAGCCCCCATTTCCTTCTGGGCTATATTTTAGCCATTCACGTGGCGTTATCCTACGCCTGCTTTTCTGCTGCGGGCCATAAGAAAAGTACTATTAGACTGCCAAAACCATAAAACGTAATTAAAAGCGACGTTGTGGAGCACTCATTTGTTAGAAAAGTTTACATAGTTATTATTAGAAATCAGCCAGTGTAAGTTTTTTGCCGGTAATTATTTAAAAGATGCACAATATTTTTTTGTAATTTGAATAATTCCGTTACGACACAGTGCATATATTGCACAGGGTGAGTTATTGCAAATGCGCTACCTATGGCGCATCGCTCTTAGTAATGGTTTCTCTTTGTTTCAAGGCCAATATCTTGAACGAAGTTCGTGACCATATCAAAGCCGCGCAGGAAGGATTATTACGATTGATAAACCAATGGTTACGAATATAAAGCACGGTGTATTTTTCCATGCCTTTCTTGATATGACACAGCCTGAAAATGGCAGTGCTATTGCTTCGTAAAGAGCATAAGTAAATGGCTCATTAGGGCAAGTTTCACCACAATTAAAAATGAATACCATGCGTAGTGCTCTTGCATCATGTTGCTTGTATCCGGCGGCTTTATTTTTTCCACTTTGCCCGGTCATGAATTGCCATTCACATAAAGATTGGTGATGCGCTGATTTCGACCCTGGCCATTATTTAGCTTCCTTTAATGTGAGCAAATATTCCGAGGTAATCTTGGTTTCAAATATCAGCCGCTCCATAGGTTGCGGGGGAGTCCTACGGCAGCGGGCTGTGGCTTATTGATCACGCTGTGCTATGAGCATGGCTTGGGAGTTTAGCGTTTATATTTAGCTGTGCTGTATTTGATCTAGCTTAAAAGTTTGTATATTTAAGTACTTAACTGGTACATACGAGTATTGACATGACTCGTCTGTACGAGTTAACTTCCGGTTCTGTGAATATTACACAAAGAGGCAGACAGATGAGCTACGACTACCGGCAGATTGCGCAGCAGATATTGGATTCAATTGGTGGGCCAGAAAATATCGAGCAGGCGGCGCATTGTATTACGCGGCTGCGCATTGCTTTAAAAGACGAGGGCAAAATCAAGCACGAGCAGCTAAAAGTGGTTGATCTGGTTAAGGGCCAGTTTAGTAATGGTGGTGTATTTCAGATTGTGATTGGCTCAGGTGACGTGGATCGGGTTTATGCGCAGCTGATTGATCTGGCCGGAAGAAATGCTGCCACCGTGGCCGATGTAAAAGGCAGCGGTGAGAACAAACTCAACCCGATACAGCGTCTGGTAAAGATTTTCTCTGATGTATTTATGCCGATCCTGCCCGCAATTATTGTCGCGGGGCTTTTGATGGGGGTAAATAATCTGTTTGGTGCCAAGGATATGTTTATCCCAGGCAAAAGCTTGCTGGATGCATATCCGGGCCTTAGCGGGCTATGGCAGCTGATTAATATGATGGCCAACACCTCCTTTGTGTTCTTGCCTGCCCTGGTCGGCTGGTCGGCGGCAAAGCGTTTTGGCGGCAGCGAAGTCCTGGGTATCGTGCTGGGATTGTTGCTGGTGCATCCGGATCTGCTCAATGCCTGGAATTACGGTAAGGCAGCAGCGGGGCTGGATGGTCAGGCGATTCCCTATTTTGATATTTTTGGTTTGTTCAAGATTGAGCGAGTGGGCTACCAGGGGCAGATCCTGCCGATTCTGGCAGCGGCCTGGGTGATGAGCCAGGTAGAAATCTGGTTGAAAGTGCGCGTACCTAATGCCATTCAACTGCTGGTGGTGCCGATTACCACTATCGTGATCAGTGGTGTGCTGGCGCTGGCCGTGATTGGGCCGGTAGCGCGTGGCCTGGGTGTACTGATTACTCAGGGCCTGGTACAGGTGTTTGAAGTCGTGCCGGTGCTGGGAGCCGCTATTTTTGGTGCACTGTACGCACCGCTGGTGATTACCGGCATGCATCACATGTTTATTGCAGTTGATTTACAGCTGATTACCAGCCACGGTGGTACTTTTATCTGGCCAATTATTGCGCTATCCAATATTGCACAGGGCAGCGCAGCGCTGGCGATGTTTTGCATTGCAAAAAGTGCTACCGAAAAAAGTATGGCATCTACTTCGGCGATCTCTGCATTCTCCGGTATCACCGAGCCTGCCATGTTCGGGGTGAATCTGCGTTTTAAATATCCTTTTTATGCGGCGTTGATTGGCTCTGCTTGTGCGTCCGTGCTGATTACTTCAAAGCATGTATTGGCTTCTGCAATTGGTGTGGGCGGCTTACCGGCATTTATCTCGATTGTGCCAGTACATATTCCGGTGTTCTTACTCGGTACTTTAGTGGCGGTTATTGTGCCCTTTACCGTGACATGGCTCTTTGCCAAGCGCGCATCGTGGAAAGGCGATGCGGTGCTAGAGGGGTAATCGGTTTGAATCGTGGGTGGATTCAGGCAGGGGGAAGGTGAGTTGGTTATTTGTTCGATGAGAGGCGCCCTACGGCGGTTTTGAATACGTGTGCCCGCAGCGCAGTATGCCAGCTCCCCCCCCCCACACCATCCATCAAACAAGCATTCGCAGTAATAAAAGCAGGGAGTTTCTAGATGCAGCAAGACTGGCAATCATCAGTGGTTTATCAAATTTATCCTAAAAGCTTTAGCAGCCATCATGGCCGGGCGACGGGGGATTTACTGGGCATAGTGGACAGGCTGGATTATCTGCAATGGCTGGGCGTGGATTATCTGTGGCTGACACCGATTTACGCTTCTCCACAAAAAGACAATGGCTACGATGTAAGCGATTACTACGCCATCGATCCGGCTTACGGCAGCATGGTCGATTTTGATTTGTTGCTAAGCGAGGCCAGGGGGCGGGGCTTACGCATCATGCTGGATATCGTGGTAAACCACACTTCGGTGCAGCATGCCTGGTTTCAGGAGGCTTTAAAGGGCCGTGATAATCCTTACCGTGATTTCTACATCTGGCGTGATCAGCCTAATAATTGGCAATCCAAATTTGGCGGCTCTGCATGGGCGCTTGATCAGGCCAGTGGCCAGTATTACCTGCATTTATTTGATGAAAGCCAGGCCGATTTAAATTGGGAAAACCCAAAGCTGCGCCAAGCCGTGTTCGAGATGATGCAGTTCTGGGCCGATAAGGGCGTGGCAGGCTTTCGCCTCGATGTGATTAATCTGATCTCCAAGCAGCAGGATTTTAGCGACGACGATAGCGATGGCCGCCGTTTTTATACCGATGGTCCGCGCGTGCATGAATATCTGCAAGAAATGCACCGCGCCGTATTTGCCGGGCGAGATTTGCTGACTGTGGGAGAAATGTCATCGACCACCTTGCCTCATTGCATTAACTATTCAAGGCCGGACCGGCATGAATTATCCATGACGTTTAATTTTCACCATCTGAAAGTGGATTACCCGAATGGCGAAAAGTGGGTAGCTGCGCCTTATGACTTTATTGGGCTAAAACGCATCCTGTCGGATTGGCAAAATGGGATGAACGAGGGCGGTGGCTGGAACGCTATTTTCTGGTGTAACCATGATCAGCCACGTGTGGTTTCACGTTTTGGTGATGATGGTGAGTATCGGCTGGAATCGGCCAAGATGCTGGCCACCACCCTGCATGGGCTACAAGGCACGCCCTATATTTATCAGGGCGAGGAAATCGGCATGGCTAATCCGGCCTTCACCCAGATCAGCGATTACCGTGATGTAGAAACGTTGAATGCTTACCAAAGCCTAAGTGCAGCGGGCGTGCCCGAGGCCGATATTATGGCGGCGATTAAGCAAAAATCCCGTGATAACTCCCGCACACCAATGCAGTGGGACGATAGCATTAACGCGGGGTTTTCCAGCACCGAGCCGTGGATCAAAATTGCCAGTCAGCCAGAAAGCGTGAATGTTGCCGCGGCAATGGCGGATCAAAACTCGGTGCTGCATCACTACCGCCAGCTGATCGCGTTACGTAAAATATCGGCGGCACTTAAATATGGCGAATACCGTTGCCTGAGTGAGCAAGATTCGGCGGTATGGGCCTATACCCGCAGCTTGCCGGGTGAAATCTTGCTGGTTGTGAGTAACTTTACCTCTAGCAGGACAGTATTTTCAAATATCGCCATCCCTACTGGCTGGTCAGGCGAGGTGGTGCTTACAAACTATGCGGATATTGGTGCAGATTTCAGCCAGTTTAATTTGCGGCCATTTGAATCGCTGATGGTTAGGTTTAGTGCTTCTTAGTTTAGGAGCTCACTACTGATGTGATATTTAAATAGTGCTTTTTAAGTGCCTTCGGCACGTTAGTTTTGGTGCGTGATCCCCGCGAAGTATTTGATTTCTGCTTCGCTAAGAAAGTAAGCAAAGAAGGCGGCCCCAGCCGGCACGAAACCCCTTGCTGTGGACAATCGAGGTGGCGGCTGCAGAACTTGCTTCGCTCAGACAGGTATCAAAGAAACCCCGCCCCGCTTGTTCCTCGCTTCGGCGTGTTTCAAGGGGATTTCTAAGCCCTATGCAGAGAGTGTGGTTATTACATTTTTGTTTGTGCGCGAGTAAAAAATTAAATTGTTTAATTCGCACTGGGCTGCCTCTGCCGCCCAGTTTTAATACCACCCCAATTCCTGCCTTTAGGCAGTTTTGTCCCCTCCCAATGTGCAGGGACAGGGACGCTTTTGCCTGTTAGTTTGTTTTTAAAAATAAATAAGGAGTAGAGCGATGTTTTATTCATCAATTAAAACCATGCTGTTCAGTGGTGTTTTTCTGGCAAGTGCTGTACCAGCGATGGCATTCGAGTTTCATGGCTATGGCCGGATCGGTGCGGGTGCTTCAACGGGGTCTGGTGGTGCGCAAAGCTGTTTTCAGCTGGCGGGGGCAGAAACAAAATATCGGCTGGGTAATGAGTGCGAGCTTTATGGCGAGCTGGAAATCAGTCACGACTTTTATAAAAGCGAGCAGGGCAGCACCTTTACTGTGGTAGGAATGGCCAGTCTTTATAATCGCAATGACAGATCACCTACTTTTCAGCCTGATGATGGCAGCGCCAGAGCGCCGCAGATTTATGCCAAATACAGCAATATCCCCGAGTTAAACGGCGCAACGTTGTGGGCTGGGCGCCGTTATTACAAGCGCCATGATGTGCATATCGCTGACTTTTACTACTGGAATCCAAGTGGTACGGGGCTGGGGATTGAGGACTATAAGGTGGGCGATTTAAAGTTCAGCTATGCCTTCTCGCGTGAGGATAATATTTATCAGGCAGATTTCGCCAATAAGCATGATTTTCAGCTTGGTGGTATCGCCACTAACACAGGCGGTGAAGTGGCACTGGGCCTGAGTTATATCCAGGAAGCCGGGCAGGTCAGCGGGGCTAATAGCGGCTGGTCGCTTACTGCTCAGCATGAACAAAAAGGCTGGCTGGGCGGTAGTAATAAATTTGCTATTCAGTACGGCGTAGGCCCTGGCACAGGTTTGGGTTATACCGGCTCTCTATTAGCAAACCAAAGCAATAAACGCTTTCGTTTGGTCGAGTCTTTTGAGTGGCAAGCCACACCGGAGTTTGGCGGCCAGCTGATGGCAGTTTATCAGCGTGATCAAAGTGATGCGGGCCGGCAAACCTGGTGGTCGATGGGGGCAAGACCAGCGTACGCCTTTAACCAGAACTTTAAGCTGATCACCGAGCTTGGGCATGATCGGGTTGAAGCGCTGGACGGACAAACACGCCATCTAAGTAAGCTCACTATTGCGCCTACTTTTACTTTGGATAAAGCTTTCTGGAGCCGTCCGGAACTTCGCTTGTTTTATACCTATGCACGCTGGAATGAAGCGGCCCAGAATGCGGCAAGCAGCGGATCGGCGCTGTCTAAAACCGACACTTTTGGCTCGGATTTAAACGGATCGACTTACGGTCTGCAGCTTGAATACTGGTGGTAAATTGATTTTATAGGCTGGGCAATAAAAATAGGGGCGCTGAATGCGTCCCTGTTTTTATTACGGAAAGAGCCGAGGATAAGCTTTGCCTTGTTTTAATCGCTTTGAGGGCTAATTTAAATGGCATCGGCGGGCTATGCAGATAAGCTTTATTAAAAAATTGTGTAGGTAATTACGAAGGTGCTTTTATCTGGCAAAGGCAGCTTATAAAAAAACCCCAAGACAGAAGTCTTGAGGTTTTAGTATTTGGTCGGGGCGGTGGGATTCGAACTCACGACCCTCTGCTCCCAAAGCAGATGCGCTACCGGGCTGCGCTACGCCCCGAAATCTCTTTACATTGCCGAAAAGAGGTGCGCATTGTCACTGAGACCACGCCGCTTGTCAACTGTTTCTGTTAATGGATATATCGGCCAGTAAAAGCAGTGATTGCAGATAGGGATTAGTATTTAATCCTTCGAGGCAATCCTTAGCCAGCTGAGCTTCTTTTGTTGCCACTGCGCGTGCGTATTCCAGCGAGCCGCTGGCCTCTACCGCTTTAAGTACTGCGGGTAATTCATCCCGGTTGGCATGTTGCAGGGCAGTACGGACAATATTTGCGGCTTCTGCAGTGCCATGGCTCATTACGTGAATTAATGGCAGGGTGGCTTTTCCTTCTGCCAGGTCATCACCGAGTGTTTTACCGATTTCACTGGCTTTGCCGGAGTAATCCAATACATCGTCAATGATCTGGAAGGCCGTACCCAAATGCATGCCAAAGCGCGCCATACGATCTTCTGTATCGTTATCACTTTCGGCAAGGATGGCACCAAGGCGGGCGGCGGCTTCAAACAGTTTGGCTGTCTTGTAGCGAATCACTTTCAGATAAGCGGCTTCATCGATATCGACATTGCCGATATTCATCAGCTGCAGCACTTCACCTTCGGCAATGATGTTGGTGGTATCGGCCAGTACCTGCATAATTTGCAAAGAACCGCAGCTCACCATCATCTGAAACGCGCGCGAGTATAAAAAGTCGCCCACCAGCACAGATGCGGCGTTACCAAACAGCACATTGGCTGTGTCGCGACCACGGCGCAGATCCGATTCGTCGACCACATCGTCATGCAGCAGTGTCGAGGTATGAATAAACTCAATAACACCTGCCAGCTCACGGTGGTGAGTGCCTTCATAGCCCAAAGCTTTTGCCGATAGTAGTACCATCATCGGGCGCAGGCGTTTGCCGCCTGAGCTTACAATGTATTCGGCGACCTGCCGCACTAGAATGACGTCAGAATAGAGGCGATCGCGAACCACCTGGTCCACGGCCTGCATCTCTTCACCAATGACTGATTTTACGAACTCCATTGCCACGCTTGTGCCCCGTACTGCTCGTGCATGAATTAATCGCGCATGTTAGCAGAAACTTCGATGCTCCGCTCTGTCCTAGCTACGGGAGTTTGCTGCTGCACTTTTGTGATCTGGGTTGTCAGTGTCTGTAAGTGCTTGACTTGATTGGTGCTTCAGCGTAGTATCGCGCGTTTCCCGATCCGGGAAGACGTTTTGCTGCTTGCGCTATTTGTTAAAGCAGGCGTGACAGGTAGTAAAGCGCAAGACCCAAACTCTCCAATGGAGCTTGTTATGTATGCAGTCGTAAAAACCGGGGGCAAGCAGTATAAAGTTGTCGTCGGCCAAAAACTTAAAGTAGAACAGATTACTGCAGACATCGACAGCCAGATCGTACTGAATGAAGTATTGATGGTGGCAGACGGTGAAGCAGTGGTGATTGGTGCCCCACTGGTAGCTGGTGCATCTATCTCCGCAACCGTGGTAACACACGGTCGTGGCGACAAGGTGACCATTTTTAAAATGCGTCGTCGTAAGCATTATCAGCGTCATCAGGGCCATCGTCAGAATTACACTGAATTGCGTATCGACGCGATCGTTAAGTAATTCCGCCTTTTCTTAATTCAGTAGGAGTGTTGCAACATGGCACACAAGAAAGCTGGCGGTAGTTCACGTAACGGCCGCGACTCACATTCAAAACGACTTGGTATCAAGGTTTACGGTGGTGAATTAATTCCTGCCGGTTCTATTATCGTGCGTCAGCGCGGTACGGAATTCCACCCGGGCGATAACGTAGGCATTGGCAAGGATCACACCTTGTTTGCGCTGAAAGATGGCTATGTAAAATACGCAGTGAAGGGCGCTCTGAAGCGTCGCACTGTAACTATCTTGCCTTATGTTGGTGAAGAAGTAGCAGCTTAATTTATTAAGTGGTAGTGGTATATTTTAAAGCCCTGTCCATCATGGATGGGGCTTTTTTTCTATCGGAAGTTTTGGTTCTGTTGCTTATTATTTTTGCCCGGCATGCGTCTTGTTTTTATGCTTTAAAAATAACAAGCAACAGTGCCTTGCCCAGAATACGCGGGCAGTCTTCTAAAGTATTTTGCTGGAGCTCTACGCATGAAATTTATTGATGAAGCAAGAATTGAAGCCATTGCTGGCAAAGGTGGTAGTGGTTCTGCAAGTATGCGCCGTGAGAAATTTATTCCTCGTGGTGGCCCGGATGGCGGTGATGGTGGCCGTGGTGGTAGTGTTTGGGCGGTTGCGGACGAAGACATCAATACATTGGTTGATTACCGCTTTGTAAAAAAATATAAAGCACGCGATGGTGAAAATGGCCGTGGTGCGGATTGCTACGGCAAGGGCGGCGATGATATTGAATTGCGTATGCCGGTGGGCACTTCCATTGTTGATGCCGAATCAGGCGAGCTGATTGCAGACTTAACCGAAAGCGGCCAGCGCGTTGTGATTGCCAAGGGTGGCAAGGGTGGTCTGGGTAATCTGCATTTTAAATCATCTGTAAATCGTGCCCCGCGTCAAACTGCACCTGCTGAAGAAGGTGAGCGCCGTGAGCTGCGTTTAGAGCTTAAAGTTCTGGCTGATATTGGTTTACTGGGCATGCCAAATGCGGGTAAATCAACCTTTATTCGTGCTGTTTCTGCCGCTAAACCAAAGGTGGCTGATTACCCGTTTACCACTTTATTTCCAAATCTGGGTGTAGTACGTATTGATGATAACCGCAGCTTTGTTGTGGCCGATATTCCGGGTTTGATCGAAGGTGCTAGTGATGGTGCGGGTTTGGGGCATCGCTTTCTGAAACATTTGCAACGCACCGGTATTTTGCTGCATATCGTTGATCTGGCTCCGTTTGATGAGTCGGCCGATCCTGTGGCTGAAGCGTGCGCAATTGTTGAAGAGCTGCGTAAATATGATGAAGAACTGCATAAAAAGCCACGCTGGCTGGTGCTCAATAAGCTGGATATGATTCCGGAAGACGAACGGGCCGAGCGTGTAGCCAGCTTCCTGAAAGCTTATGGCTGGGAAGCAGGCAAGCATGATGCCTATGAAGCGTTTGACCCGATGCAGCCACGTCTGTTTACTATTTCTGGTTTAACAGGCGAAGGTTGTCGTGATTTAACTTACGCAATTATGGATTACCTGGAAGCCGCCCGTATCTATACGCGTAATGAAGATAAAATTCGCGCCGAGCAATTAGAAATCGCCCGTGAAGCTGCAGCTGTTGCAAAAGCCGAAGCAAATGCTGCAAAAGTAGCCGCTACACCGGCAAATTTACCTGCTTCTAACGACAGTACCAGTGCGTAATTAGCTGATGCGCCAGTAAGGGCCGCCTGAGCGTGAAACGTTCGGGCTGGTACTTGCCGAGTGTACACGTTAAGCTCTTTTTCCTTTTAGTATTTATCTGCCGGCCCACATGCAGAACGACTCCACTCTTTTAGAATTTTTTCAGCCCGGCTTTGTGCCACTCGATTTGCCGCCACTGGCAGGGCTGATCCGTGCTCGTCCCTACCTGGATGCTTTTATCACGCTCTTTCGCGGTGGTGAAGAAGAAGTCATGGTACGCCTCCTGGTACTGCGTGAAATTGGTGCGCGTGCACAGGCTCCGCGCTGGACACCGCAGGACTTGCAGGCACACTTCGCTTATATCAACCCAGTCAAGCTTGAAACTGTTCTCAAGCGGATTCGTGATAATGGCCTTTTGGTGTGGGATTCGGACGAGCAGCTTTACTCTTTATCCGAGCCTGGCCGAATTGCTCTGGCCTCTATTGGTACCCTGGTGCAGTTTTCGGATGGTGATGCCGAGCTTGGGTATTTAACAGCGCAAGTGGCAGCAGGGCAGTCGGTCGGGCGAGTGGCGCATGAAGCGCTGCAGCATCTTCTGGCAAGACTGAATGAGCTTTATCGCGACTTTGAAGAAGCGCTCGAATCGCAATCCGAGTTCCAAATCCGTAAGGCACAATCTAAGCTGGAAAGCGTCTGGAAATGGGTAGAAAAAGGCACTGAAGTCATGCATGCCATTTTGGATGATGACACGCTGGATCTGCTGACACTGAATCAGGCCCAGGCCATTGCTACCGCGCAAAGCCGTATGCTGCGTTTAACCAGCGTTTTTCAGCGCCGTTTAAGCGAGCTGGCTGCGCAGCGCGTGCATTTGGGTGAATCCGGGCTGACATCCTCTAACGTGGCAGATTGGCTACGCCGCCTGGATCAGAATGAGTTGGCTGATTTGGGGCGGGATCTGTTGATTTTTCACCCAGAGCCTGTGTTTGTTACGGCGGATGAGCTATTAGATATTTCCGAGTACGAGCTGGTTAGCCGTGAACGCCTTGAATATATCGAGAGTGCACTGCCATCAAGTGAAATCGCAGAAGATGTTGAAGCGATGGAAGTGGAGCGTCTTTTGGATGCGGAAACGTTGTTTGAGGAGCTGGGTGAGCTGGCTGCCCGTGGCGGCTCTGCCGAATTGTTTGAACAGGTGGTGGCAGATACTTACAACGTAACAGCTTATCGTCTATCGCTATTGTCCTTGCTTGGTGATGCCGATGCGGCGCTGGAACAAAGTGTGGTAGCAGATTTAGTGCGTTTGCCATTATTTTTGGAGGCAGAAGAGGGGGTGGAGTTATTAGACCACCTGGAAGTTGCCGCAATTAGCTGCGGTCGTTTACGTCCTGTTGAGGTTAAGTAGTTTAAATGGCACGTATGGCTTTCTGCGCCAGACAAATCGGCGTTTACAAATCATTGTGGGGTGCATAATGGGTCTTTTGGATGATCTGAAGCAGCAAGCCGCGTCAGTAGAAATAGATAGTGCAGAACAAAGACGCATTTATCTTAGCAATATGGGTTTGATTGATGGTGCAATGCGCGCCGTTATGGCTTATTTTTACGAACTGGCCAATCAGCTTAAGGTTGTTAAACCGGCTAGCCCGCATACCTATCGGGTATGGGGGGTCGGAGAGTTTACTCAGATGAGTATGACGCTGGCAGCGGCAAATTCGCGTAATAAAGTACTGGAAGGAGGGGATCACCCTGATTACGTCGAGTTTATTACCGAGTGGCAGGGCAGGGAGTCTTTACGCACCGTTTGTTCGTCACAAAGTGCCGCTAAACACTTAAAAGAGCAGATGTGGCAGTACGGTTGTAAGCTGGAAGAAAAAATTCAAACTGCACCGGATGGCAAGTTTATCCGCTCGTCCATTACGATAGCGCCTTTGGTTCCAACGCGTTTTCGTTTTGATGCGGTATATGAAACTGGCAAGATTCGCTTAAATATTCGCAATCTGGCTAATTTGGGAGAAGACCAACATCTTTTAAGCCCTGCACAATGCACGCCCGTGCTTTGTGAAGAGTTGGCAAAAGCTATGCTGGGCAAGCCGCATCATTTGGCCGAGTTACTGGGTTAGCGAGGTTTTAGCTTGCTGCTCCGGGAGCACCTAGCTGCCGCTAGTGATATGGCTTTATTGTATTTGCGTGGTATATCGCCATAATCCGTGGGGATACCAAGGTTTAGATTTAGTTTTGCTATCTGCTATTCGTTTAATTCTGGCGTTTTATTTATCTCTGTATGGGTGTACATGGATCAAGCTCTTAATATTTTGGTCGCGCGCCTCTTGGCGCATCGTTTTTTACCACGCAAAGATCCTCTAGCACGGCGCGCTTTGATTGACGAAGCATTCCGCGAATCGCTGGATCACCGGTTAGCCGGTTGTGGCCTGCGCCTACTGGAAAACCCTTATGCAGAATATATCGCCGTCGGCCTTGCTGCCGAGATGGAAGACTGGGTGTTTGGCGAGGGCGAAAACTGGCTGTCTAATAATATGGGTATGCCAAGGGATGCGATTGCCCTTTTGATTGTAGTCTGGGCTTTGATTATTTTGCCTAAACGCCAGCGTCAGATTGCACTGTCAGCATCGGACCCTGACGATATGTTTGGGGGGACATCGCCAATTGAATTTGGTGACGAGGTGGCTCCAGGCATTCCTGAAGAAGCGATTTACGCCGATTTTGGTAAAAAGCTTGGCGGTAAGGCACGTTTTTCTATGAATTTAAGTCAGCTGGCCAAACTCGGCTTTATTAATCGGCGTAATAAAATGGTCTTTGAAGGGCCGCTGCTTGATTTGATGATTGATTACTCACGTCTGGCTCCGCGGATTATTAATGGTGCTTTGGCTGATTTGCTGAAAATTGATGCGGCTGCGGTTGAAGCACCGATTGAAGACTGACATAGCATATCCAGATGGCGAAAAACGCTACTGGGATTTCTGGTGTGCCATTTGTGCACCGCTGGATGCTGTGACCATTGCCGGGATAAATGGCTTCTCAAAAAAGCAGCTTCTGGGTTGCGTCAAGATAGTCCGTATTTAGATAAGCTGTGATGCAGTTTTATCGAGACATAGGTTGAGGATTAATGTTTCAGATTCGTGAAATAGAAATGGTTCATTGGGATTTCTGGCGTGCGATTCGTGTGCCGCTGGATGCCCAGATTGTGACCATTGTCGGGCCAAATGGCTCAGGCAAAACGACTATGCTGGACGCGCTACGCACCCTGCTGGCCCTGCGCTGTTCGGGCCGTCGTGATTACAAGCGCTATGTTCGCAATAATAAAGAAAACTTTGCCTGGCTGCGTGGTGTGGTTTCCAATCCGCGCCGTGGTGAAGGTGGCTTGTTTCCCTATTTGTTTTTCCCGATTACCAGCCCTGAAGTCACCTTGTTTTGCCGCGTAAAAAAACAAGGCGGGGATTGGGTGCGCCATTACGCCATCGCCGAGGGCGTGGTTGAGCTAACACCTGAAACCGAAAGCGGCCTGCAATGGCTGGGGGTAAATGAATACAAACGCCGCCTTGAATCGGCGGGCCTGACCGCTGCAATTGCTGAGGTATTGGCGCTGGAGCAAGGTGATACCGATAAGCTGTGCGAGTACAGCCCAAAGGCGCTGCTGGATTTGGTTTTTCAGGTTTTTGGCGACAAACAGGTGCTGGATAACTATCAGGATGCCAAGCTGCGTCTGAAAGAAACCGAAAGCGAGCTGGGAAAGGTCGAGCAACAGATGGCCCAGATCGGGCTGGATGTGGAGCGGATGAAGCTGCGCTCTAACAGCTTTCTGGAATGGCAGGCTCTGCAGCGCGATGTGGTTCGCTTAGAAAAAGACGTTGTGCCGGGCCTTAAATATCTTGAACAATGGGATGCTTTATTAGCGGGATTGCAGCAGTTCCGTCTTGCGCGCACCAATTTACGGGCCAAAAAGCAAGAGCTGGATGAGTTGAACCTGGCGTATTCGGAGTTCGATCTGCACCGCGAAGCGGCCATGGTGGGGGAGCGTGAAGCCAAGCAGGCTTACGATAATCACTTTGCTTTATTCCAGCAGGTGCGTGATGCGGCCCGTGATACTGAAAAACTCCTGAAAGAAGAAGCTCGTCTGCGAGAGCTTGCCGAGTCAGAGCATGGCCGCGATGCTGTCAGTATTAATGACCGATTACTCGCGTTAAAAGAGCAGCTTGCCAGCTTAAGGCAGTGGCTGCGCAGCGCTAAAGAAGAGCGCCAGCAATTGGCGGACATGCAAAATGCCCTGCAAGCGGGTAGAGCACCGTCGCCAGATTTTACCCGCAATATGCGCTCCGCTCTGGATGAGGCGGCTATTTCGCACCAGGTGCTGACTGAAATCGTTGAAGTCACCGATGCAAGCTGGCAGCAGGCGGTTGAAGCCTTGCTGGCACCTTATCGCCATATCGTTTTGCTAAAACGGGCCAGTGATAGAAGCCGCGCTTGGGAAATTGCCCAGCGCTTACGCTATCGTCATTTTATTGTGCCCGATAGCGAGCCTGTGCCGCGTGCCAATAAAGGCTCAGTGCTGGAAGTGGTCGATTTCAATGGTGATGCACCAAGTTGGGTGGTGCAGTTACTTAATCGCACTCAGCGCGTGGTCACCGTTGAGGCGGGGGGTAAGGTTGATGGTGACTGGATTACTCAAGAGGGTTATCACAAAGAGCGCCGTGGTGGTCGCGATATTAGCGTGCGCCCGAGTGATTTTGCTTTTGGTGAGGCGGCGCGGCAATCTCGTTTAGGCGACGCACTGAGCCGTTTAAAAGTATTGAATCATCAAATTCTGGATGCAGAAGCGCGCGATGTAGATTTAAGCCGCGATATTAGTGCACATACCGAGCAACTGATGGGTATGCAGGCGGTGGTACAGCTGGCAGCGCGTCAGGAAGAATTTGCCGCAGCTACAGCACGTTTTCCGGGTGAGCAGGAATCTGTTCAAAACTTGGGTGCCGAGCTGGCTGCAGCACAGGCCGCCTGGGAAGCTGCGCGGGATGCACGTGAAGAGTTGCGCGTGGGGTTTGAGCGAAGCAAAGATCAGCGCGAGCGTCTGGCTGGGCAAGTGAATTATCAGCAAGATCAGGCGCAGCGCCAGCAGCTGGAAATCCATAAGCAACTGCGTCAGCTGCGCGAGTTGAAAACCAGCATGCAGGATCATTTAAGCGATGTATCGGCGCTGAATGCCGTGCGTGAGCAATTTGGCAGCGTGCGCGAAGTGCAGCATTTGCTGGAACGCCAACGCCAGCAATTAGCAAATGGCCAGTGGGAAACGGATGAAACAATTCTGGCCCGCCGCGATAAGTTGCAAAATGATTATGATACTGTGCAGCGTGATGCCGAAGTGCATTACAAAGAAGTGCAACGCACCGGTGAGCTAACGCATGAAGCGCGTGCTGCTTATATTAATAAGCTGCGTGCCACCGTACGCGCTTACTGCCGTAACATTGCCCGTCTGGGTGAGCTGGCAGGGATTGATGTAGAAGCTGAAATGCCGCATCTGGATAATGACGATGCCGTGCTGGCACAAGCGGGTTTGGCTGCGCGATTCAATTTTGACCAGAAAGGTATGATGGGCATGAACGATGGTGAAGCATCGGGCGGCCAGCAGGTCATGAAGTCCTTGATTCTGTTAATCGGTTTGATGATGGATGATGCTAATCCGTCGGGCTTTGTATTCATTGATGAGCCGTTTGCTCACTTGGATATTTTTAACATTGATCGCGTTGGTGCATTTTTAAAAGCTACGCAGGCACAGTATTTAATTACCACGCCACTGACCCATAACACTAATGTTTACGCGCCTTCCGATTTGACGCTGACCACCCGTAAAAAGCGCCCGGGGGACACTTGGGCGCCACTGATTCTTCAAACCCGTCGCCGGGTTGAAACTGCACAACAAGAGCTGATCGTATGAAACAAGTATTCCATTTTTTCGCCCCCTGCCCCCGAGGACTGGAAGGGCCGCTCGTTGCTGAATTAGAAGTACTTGGCGCCGATCAGATTAAAGCGACCGATGGTGGCGTGGGTTTCGCTGGTTCCTGGATTTTGATGTACGAAGCCAATCTGCAATCCCGTATTGCCAGCCGTATTCTTTGGCGCGTAGCAGAAAAAAGCTGGAAAACAGAAGACGATCTTTACGCCATAGCGCGTGATTTAGATTGGGCTGAATTGTTTTCTGTGGATTGCACCATCAAGGTGGGCGTTACGGCCTATCGTGTACCGCAGATTCGCAGTCCTGAATTTGTTGCGCTGCGGATTAAAGACGGCATCTGTGATCGCTTCCGTCTGAAAGGCGGCAAGCGTCCGAGTGTGGATACCGCCGAGCCGGATATGCGTATCCAGCTTTATCTTACCGATCGCAATGCCACCCTTTATTTGGATACCTCAGGCGATGCGCTGTTTAAGCGTGGCTATCGTATCGAAACCGGCGAAGCACCGATGCGCGAAAATCTCGCTGCCGGTATCTTGGCCTTGATCGGCTGGACTCCGGCCGAGGCGCTTTACGATCCAATGTGTGGTTCGGCGACCTTCTTGATTGAAGCGGCTATGATTGCGCGTAAAATCGCACCGGGTGCGCGTCGTGAATTTGCATTTCAGAAAATGCGTTTACATAGTGAGGACATGTGGCAAGAGCTGGTTGCTGCGGCAAAAGCGGCGGAAACCAAAGAGATCTTCCCTATCTATGGTAGCGATGTATCGGCGGCAGCTATTGCTCATGCCCAGGCTAATTTAGATTACGCCCGCTTTGACGATACCATCCATCTAAAACAATTGAATGCAATGGACGCCAAGCCGCCATTTGATACGCCGGGTGTATGGCTGTCCAATCCGCCCTACGGTGTGCGTTTGGATGAAAAAGAAAAACTGGCTGCGCTGTATCCGCAGTGGGGCGATGCACTGAAAAAGCGCTTCTCAGGCTGGAGAGCTTATTTTCTGACTGCCGATATGGATATTACGAAACATATGGGTCTTAAGGCTTCGAAGCGTACCCCGCTGTACAACGGAGGCTTAGAGTGCCGATTGTTTGAATACATCATGATTTCAGGTGGTATGCGCAGAAAGCCTGCGGGTTCAGACGAGTAAATTGCTTAAAATTGAAACAAGCCACTTAAAAAGCGGCTTGTTTGCTTTGCCATGCATGATTTTATAAGTGCGCATTACAGGCTAAATGATGCTTTATTAAAATTGCTCATTAATTTGGCTTTTTTAAAATCAATCAGTTAGCGCATTACTAGGCTTTTATATCCCGCTAGTGGTTGACCTTCCCGGGTAAGGTCCGTATATTTCGGCCTCTCGCTGCAGCACACACGGCAACAGGGTGTTTGGGCAAGCGAAACGATCTTTAAAAAAATACAGTCGATGAGTGTGAGTGCTTGATTCGGAAGCGAAACAAGTGCTTGCATAGTAAGAGTCATTTTTCGGAATGGCTTGAGTTTTGTAAGCCAGTAAGTACTAGCTTAGCGATTAAACTAAAGAGTTTGATCCTGGCTCAGATTGAACGCTGGCGGCATGCTTTACACATGCAAGTCGAACGGTAACAGGCTGCTTGCAGCGCTGACGAGTGGCGAACGGGTGAGTAATATATCGGAACGTACCTAGTAATGGGGGATAACTATCCGAAAGGATAGCTAATACCGCATACGCCCTGAGGGGGAAAGAGGGGGATCGCAAGACCTCTCGTTATTAGAGCGGCCGATATCAGATTAGCTAGTTGGTGAGGTAAAGGCTCACCAAGGCGACGATCTGTAGCGGGTCTTAGAGGACGATCCGCCACACTGGAACTGAGACACGGTCCAGACTCCTACGGGAGGCAGCAGTGGGGAATCTTGGACAATGGGCGCAAGCCTGATCCAGCAATGCCGCGTGCGTGAAGAAGGCCTTCGGGTTGTAAAGCGCTTTTGTCCGGGAGGAAATCCTAAGAGCTAATATCTTTTGGGGATGACAGTACCGGAAGAATAAGGACCGGCTAACTACGTGCCAGCAGCCGCGGTAATACGTAGGGTCCAAGCGTTAATCGGAATTACTGGGCGTAAAGGGTGCGCAGGTGGTTGATTAAGTGTGATGTGAAAGCCCCGGGCTCAACCTGGGAATTGCATTGCAAACTGGTGAACTAGAGTATGGCAGAGGGGGGTGGAATTCCGCGTGTAGCAGTGAAATGCGTAGAGATGCGGAGGAACACCGATGGCGAAGGCAACCCCCTGGGCTAATACTGACACTCATGCACGAAAGCG
The DNA here is from genome assembly GCF_003952345.1 of Iodobacter ciconiae. Taxonomy (NCBI): domain Bacteria; kingdom Pseudomonadati; phylum Pseudomonadota; class Betaproteobacteria; order Neisseriales; family Chitinibacteraceae; genus Iodobacter; species Iodobacter ciconiae. Next base: position 3,338,516 of record NZ_CP034433.1, read on the forward strand.
TGGGGAGCAAACAGGATTAGATACCCTGGTAGTCCACGCCCTAAACGATGTCTACTAGTTGTTGGGGAATTCGTTCCTTAGTAACGCAGCTAACGCGTGAAGTAGACCGCCTGGGGAGTACGGCCGCAAGGCTAAAACTCAAAGGAATTGACGGGGGCCCGCACAAGCGGTGGATGATGTGGATTAATTCGATGCAACGCGAAAAACCTTACCTAGCCTTGACATGTCAAGAACCTCTGAGAGATTGGGGGGTGCCGCAAGGAACTTGAACACAGGTGCTGCATGGCTGTCGTCAGCTCGTGTCGTGAGATGTTGGGTTAAGTCCCGCAACGAGCGCAACCCTTGTCCTTAGTTGCCATCATTTGGTTGGGCACTTTAAGGAGACTGCCGGTGACAAACCGGAGGAAGGTGGGGATGACGTCAAGTCCTCATGGCCCTTATGGCTAGGGCTTCACACGTCATACAATGGTCGGTACAGAGGGTTGCCAAGCCGCGAGGTGGAGCTAATCTCATAAAACCGATCGTAGTCCGGATTGGAGTCTGCAACTCGACTCCATGAAGTCGGAATCGCTAGTAATCGCGGATCAGCATGTCGCGGTGAATACGTTCCCGGGCCTTGTACACACCGCCCGTCACACCATGGGAATGGGTTTCACCAGAAGTAGGTAGGCTAACCTTCGGGAGGCCGCTTACCACGGTGGGATTCATGACTGGGGTGAAGTCGTAACAAGGTAGCCGTAGGGGAACCTGCGGCTGGATCACCTCCTTTCAAGAGAAGACTTTTGGATTGAGTACTCACACTCATCGACTGTAGGTTTAGGGATTGTTGGTTTAGGATGCAGAATTAATCGGGCTGAACAAAAGTCACATTAATTCTGGTTTCTAAAATCAGCAAGACAGTAAATTGATCTTTAAAAAAATAGAAGAAGTAATACTCAAGTTTAGAAATAAATAAGGGTAGATTGTATCAAAATTGATTATTCGAAGTCAGAACTGAATAATCGATGTCGCAAACAAAGCGAAATCAGATACTTCGAATTGTATTAACTTTGTTGATACGTGTTTGAGGTTATAGGATCAAGCGACTAAGTGCATCTGGTGGATGCCTTGGCGATGATAGGCGAAGAAGGACGCGTTAGCCTGCGAAAAGCGATGGGGAGCTGGCAAATAAGCTTTGATCCATCGATATCCGAATGGGGAAACCCGGCCCTTTTGGGTCACTCATCACTGAATACATAGGTGGTGTAGAGCGAACTCGGCGAACTGAAACATCTAAGTAGCCGAAGGAAAAGAAATCAACCGAGATTCCCAAAGTAGTGGCGAGCGAAATGGGAAGAGCCTGCATGTGATAGATCAAACTTTAGTGGAACAGTCTGGAAAGTCTGGCGATAGTGGGTGATAGCCCCGTACACGAAAGAGATTGGTTGGTACTAAGCATGCGAGAAGTAGGGCGGGACACGAGAAATCCTGTTTGAAGATGGGGGGACCATCCTCCAAGGCTAAATACTCATCATCGACCGATAGTGAACCAGTACCGTGAGGGAAAGGCGAAAAGAACCCCGGGAGGGGAGTGAAATAGAACCTGAAACCGGATGCATACAAACAGTGGGAGCCCTTGCAAAATGGGGTGACTGCGTACCTTTTGTATAATGGGTCAGCGACTTACGTTCAGTAGCGAGCTTAACCGAGTAGGGGAGGCGTAGGGAAACCGAGTCCGAATAGGGCGCATAGTTGCTGGGCGTAGACCCGAAACCAAGTGATCTATCCATGGCCAGGATGAAGCTGCGGTAATACGCAGTGGAGGTCCGAACCCACTAATGTTGCAAAATTAGGGGATGAGCTGTGGATAGGGGTGAAAGGCTAAACAAACTTGGAAATAGCTGGTTCTCCTCGAAAACTATTTAGGTAGTGCCTCATGTATCACTGACGGGGGTAAAGCACTGTTATGGCTAGGGGGTCATCGCGACTTACCAAACCATGGCAAACTCTGAATACCGTCAAGTGCGAGCATGGGAGACAGACTGTGGGTGCTAACGTCCATGGTCAAGAGGGAAACAACCCAGATCGCCGTCTAAGGTCCCAAATAATCAGTTAAGTGGAAAACGAGGTGGGAAGGCATAGACAGCCAGGATGTTGGCTTAGAAGCAGCCATCATTTAAAGAAAGCGTAATAGCTCACTGGTCGAGTCGTCCTGCGCGGAAGATGTAACGGGGCTCAAACTGATAACCGAAGACGCGAATATGTACCGATGGTACATATGGTAGAGGAGCGTTCCGTAGGCCTGCGAAGGTGTCTTGAGAAGGATGCTGGAGGTATCGGAAGTGCGAATGCTGACATGAGTAGCGATAATGCGGGTGAAAAGCCCGCACACCGAAAACCCAAGGTTTCCTGCGCAACGTTCATCGGCGCAGGGTGAGTCGGCCCCTAAGGCGAGGCAGAAATGCGTAGTCGATGGACAACGGGTTAATATTCCCGTACCGATATGAAGTGCGATGGGGGGACGGAGAAAGGTAGGTCAGCCATCTGTTGGAATAGGTGGTTTAAGCGAGTAGGCGTGTGGCTTAGGCAAATCCGGGCTGCTATAACGCTGAGACGTGACGACGAAGTCTTCGGACTGAAGTGATTGATCCTATGCTTCCAAGAAAAGCCTCTAAGCTTCAGCTTTATATTGACCGTACCGCAAACCGACACAGGTGGGTAGGAAGAGAATTCTAAGGTGCTTGAGAGAACTCAGGAGAAGGAACTCGGCAAATTATCACCGTAACTTCGGGAGAAGGTGAGCCCAGAGTATGTGAAGTTCTTCGCGAATGGAGCAGAAATGGGTCGCAGAGAAATGGGGGCTGCGACTGTTTATCAAAAACACAGCACTCTGCAAAGTCGAAAGACGACGTATAGGGTGTGACGCCTGCCCGGTGCTGGAAGATTAAATGATGGGGTGCAAGCTCTTGACTGAAGTCCCAGTAAACGGCGGCCGTAACTATAACGGTCCTAAGGTAGCGAAATTCCTTGTCGGGTAAGTTCCGACCCGCACGAATGGCGTAACGATGGCCCTACTGTCTCCTCCTGAGACTCAGCGAAGTTGAAATGTTTGTGAAGATGCAATCTCCCCGCTGCTAGACGGAAAGACCCCGTGAACCTTTACTGTAGCTTTGCATTGGACTTTGAAGTGGTTTGTGTAGGATAGGTGGGAGGCTATGAAGCGTGGACGCTAGTCTGCGTGGAGCCGACCTTGAAATACCACCCTGACCCCTTTGAGGTTCTAACCTTGGTCCGTTATCCGGATCGGGGACCGTGCATGGTAGGCAGTTTGACTGGGGCGGTCTCCTCCCAAATTGTAACGGAGGAGCTCGAAGGTCGCCTAGGTACGGTCGGACATCGTACTGATAGTGTAATGGCATAAGGCGGCTTAACTGCGAGACAGACAAGTCGAGCAGGTGCGAAAGCAGGACATAGTGATCCGGTGGTTCTGAATGGAAGGGCCATCGCTCAACGGATAAAAGGTACTCCGGGGATAACAGGCTGATTCCGCCCAAGAGTTCACATCGACGGCGGAGTTTGGCACCTCGATGTCGGCTCATCACATCCTGGGGCTGTAGCCGGTCCCAAGGGTATGGCTGTTCGCCATTTAAAGTGGTACGTGAGCTGGGTTCAAAACGTCGTGAGACAGTTTGGTCCCTATCTGCAGTGGGCGTTGGAAATTTGAGGGGGGCTGCTCCTAGTACGAGAGGACCGGAGTGGACAGATCTCTGGTGTACCGGTTGTCACGCCAGTGGCATCGCCGGGTAGCTAAATCTGGAAGAGATAAGCGCTGAAAGCATCTAAGCGCGAAACTCGCCTCAAGATGAGATTTCCCCAAGGCTTTAAGCCTTTTAAAGGGTCGTTCGAGACCAGGACGTTGATAGGTCGGGTGTGGAAGTGCAGTAATGCATTAAGCTAACCGATACTAATTGCCCGTAAGGCTTGATCCTATAACCTGAGACGCGTGTGTGCGACGGTATATAATCTACCCAGATTAGAGTTAGATTTGAGAGCAACAAGCAGTACATATTACTTCTTCTATTGAACTGAACGCGTTGTGGAGCAATACACACAACGAGTTAACCCGTTAAAGTCTGGCGACCATAGCGAGGTGGTCCCACTCCTTCCCATCCCGAACAGGACAGTGAAACACCTTAGCGCCGATGATAGTGCAGATTACCTGTGTGAAAGTAGGTCATTGCCAGACACCCTTACTGAGCGAATCAAAGATTCGCACGTGATGTAAACAAGACCCCCGTACTCGAAAGAGGCGGGGGTTTTGCTATAAGTGAAGTAGTTGTTTTTACAGATGAGATAAATTGTTTGCTGAGTTGTATAAGCAGGCATAAACAGTTTTAGCCTGGTGACCATAGCAAGGTGGCCCCACTCCTTCCCATTCCGAACAGGACAGTGAAACACCTTAGCGCCGATGATAGTGCAGATACCTGTGTGAAAGTAGGTCATTACCAGACACCTTATATTGAGCAAATCTAGGATTTGTTTGGAAAAAAAATAGCCCCGATATCGTTTGATATCGGGGCTTTTTTTATTCTGGAGAAAATCTATTGCCAGATGTTAGCCGAGAGGCATGACTTCTTTACCATACATTTCATTCAGTATTTGGGCCATTGCTGCATAGATGGCAGATGCACCACAAATAATACCTTCAATTCCTGCTATTTGTTTGATTACTGAGCTGCCTGTGTAGTCCCCAAGGGCGAGTAGAGCAAATAAGATGGTTAGGGAGCCGAAAATAAATTGCGTGGCTTTATTGAGTTTGAGCGTGCCGACAAACAGGAATGCTGTAAATATCCCCCACATGGTGAGATAGGCGGTCATACTGTTGATTGAGCTGGCTTCTGCCAGGCCTAGTTTAGGCAGGATGAGCAGGGCTACCAGCGTGAGCCAGAACATACCGTAGGAAGTGAATGCAACGGTGCCGAAGGTGTTTCCCTTTTTCCATTCCAACAGACCGGCAATAACTTGGGCAATCCCCCCATAGAAAATACCCATTGCCAGGATCATTGAGCTAAGCTCGGTTATTCCTGCATTGTGTAGATTCAGGAGCACGGTGGTCATGCCAAACCCCAGTAATCCTAGTGGAGCTGGATTGGCGGTTTGGTCTTGTGTATGAAGTGTCTGAGACATATTAAGTTCTGTTTGAATTTTTAAAGTGGCGCGATTATACCGAGCTTCTTCTTGTAGAAATTTGGCCTAGATTAACTTGGCAGTATTTACCTTATGAGCGGCACTATTTGCTCATTTTGCTGAGTGGATTTTGGGTGATTGGATTGAAAATTATTTGTATTAATATTGCTTATTATTCGAGTTGGCATCATTCGTTAGAAAGTGATTACAACGAGTAACTCTTGTTTGTCTGTTAATAAAATTCTCGTGAGTGTAAGCTTAAATATATTTAGAGAACGTTGATTTACAGGGAGAAGGAAATGGTTAAAAGCGTTATTTCTGATATGGATGGTGTAATTTATCGTGGTAAGCAATTAATTCCTGGTGCAAATGAATTTATTCAGCGTTTATTAAGTAGCAAGCTTCCTTTTTTATTTTTGACTAATAATGCAGAGCAAACCCCGCTCGATTTAAAGCTAAAACTGGAAGCGTTGGGTATTCATGGGTTGACGGAAGAAAATTTTATTACCAGTGCAATGGCTACTGCAATGTTTTTGCACAGCCAGAAGGAGCGTGCTACCGTTTTTATTATTGGTGGTGGTGGCTTAATTAATGAGCTTTATAATGTGGGTTTTTCTATTTCGGAAAGTAAGCCTGATTATGTAGTGGTGGCAAAATCAAGCAGCTTTAATTTCGATCAAATGAAAAAAGCAGTACGCTTTATTGATGGTGGCGCTAAATTTATTGGTACGAATCCCGATATGATTGATCCGGTTGAAGGCGGTGGTAGCGAGCCTGCTGCAGGGACGATTCTTGCTGCGATTTCAGCGGCTACCGGCAAGACGCCATATATTGTAGGCAAACCCAATGCTTTGATGATGACGCTGGCAACCCGTAAATTGGGTGTGCATCCAGAGGATACTTTGATGATTGGCGACAGAATGGATACGGATATTGTGGGAGGGATTGAAGCTGGAATGAAGACAGCCCTGGTGCTTTCCGGGGTGTCAGACACCGAGATGATCAGACAGTTTCCGTACAAGCCAGATTATGTGTTTAATCATGTCGGTGAAATTGATTTTACTTTGCTCTAAGCCAGATTAGCCGGTGCATCAAAGCGGCCTTTTGCGGCAAATTCACGAATTTTCTGGATGGTTTCCAGATCTGTTTGCTGCCAGGCTGCTTTTAGAAACTTTGCGTATTCCTCATCTTCACCCTGCTCATCCATGGGGGTTTGATAGTGAAAACGCACAAACAGCATATTGGCTTCAGGCTCTTCGATTTTCATCAGCAAAGTGCCACCTGCATGTTGCTGGCCAGGTTCGGTGTCATAACGCACATGCATGTTATTGGCCAGATGGATGCGGTCTTGAATATGCATTGCACCAATGGTGATTTCTCTAAGTAAGTGCACATCACTGCGCTCAATAATCTTTACGCTGTCTACATGGGGCATGAATAGATCGGGTGCCTCTGCGCGCAGTACCAAGCCTTGCCAGAGTTTTGCTCTGCTTAGGATAAAATCATTAGACGGGGCATTAACCGCGACCAAGTGTTCTAGTTGCAAAATAACTCTCCTTAAACGGTCAGTATAGCGAATGCTGTATTTTATTTATTGAACAGTAACATTTATTTCTGTTGCTGTAGATATGCTTTATGTTGTATTGATCTATGATCAAAGAATATAAATTTGAGTGGTATTGTGAGTAATTATTTTTGTGTGAGCATGCTTTAGAGTAGATATTTTCTTTTTATAAAAATCCATTTGCTATGATGCAAAATAAATACTGGCTTATCAAATGATTTTTGTTTCATTGATGTGCTGTGGAGATAATATGTTCTATACCTTTAATATATTGCATGGGATAAAAAAATGATAAATCCAAACAACAAGCCCATTGGCATAATTGATGATGAGCAGGCTCTTGATATTGTGGGTGATGCCGTACTTAAGCTTTGGGATGTCGTTGATGAATTGGCGCGTTTACGGCCTGCACATACTCCAGATTATCATGTTACTATTTTCGGCTCAGCACGTATTCAGGATGGCTCCGCTGCCTATGAAGCGGTTAAACAGCTGGCTAGTGAATTAGCCGCGATGGGATGCCGTATTGTGACAGGGGGTGGGCCAGGCTTAATGCAGGCGGCAAATGAAGGAGCAAGAGAAGGTGCGCCAGATCGTCCGGAAGCATCGGTAGGGATTCGGATTGATTTGGATTTTGAACAGAATGTAAATGATTTCGTGGGTAAGGTTTACGAGCACAAAACATTCTTTTCCCGCTTGCACCATTTTATTTTGCGCTCAAATGCATTTATTGTGACCTCAGGCGGGATCGGTACTTTATTAGAGCTGGCAATGGTGTGGCAATTGATTCAGGTTCGTAAGCTCTACAACACGCCCTTGATTTTGGTTGGCGAAATGTGGCATGAGCAGGTTGATTGGGCGCGACGCTATATGGTTGAAAATAATGCGGGCTTAGCCAGTGATGTGGATATGCAGATTCCGGTTGTGGTCGACACGATTGAAGACGCAGTACAGCTGATTCGTGAGCATCATGAAAAGTGGCAGATTGTTGGTTCTTCCTTATAAAGGTACAAAAAAAGCCTCTGAATTTTGAACTGCACCCCAAAAGTTGGACACCCGTCCATATTTTTGGGGTGTTTTTATGTCCAAGTACACAACGCAATTCAAGCTTTCTGTCGTTCAGCAATATTTAACGGGCGAAGCAGGTATTAAAACGATTACTAACCAATATGGCATCGAGCAGGCCATGTTTCGTCGCTGGGTGAGGTCGTTTCGCCAGCATGGTGAATCGGGTTTAGCCCCCAAATACAGTCATTACGATGCCGTGTTCAAACTCTCCGTGCTCCAGCACATGTGGGACAATCATCTTTCCCAGCAGGAAACTACCGCTTATTTTGATATTCGTAGCCCCACTTGTTTGAGCCAATGGAGCACGCAGTATTGCGCAGGCGGAATTGCTGCCCTTGAACCTGCGCCTAAAGGTCGAAAGAAATCACCCATGCCCGTTGCCGAAAATAACACTGCTCCCCTGCCGATTGATGATGAAACCCGTAGCCGTGAAGAACTCATTGCAGAAGTCAAACGCCTCCGTTTAGAGGTGGCCTACATAAAAAAGTACAATGCCTTAGTTCAAGCCAAAGCCCAATCGGCACAGCAGAAACAGCACAAATAGTGCTTGAATTAAGGCCGCAGTTTCCCTTGGCTGATTTGTTGAAACAAGCCGAGTTGCCGCGTAGCACCTTCTATTACCAGAAGCAGGCTTTGGCGGTGAGCGACAAGTATCAAAACGTCAAAACACAGCTTACAGCGCTGTTTGCAGAGCATAAAGGGCGCTATGGCTACCGGCGCATCATGCTGGCGCTGCGTAATAAGGGCGAATGGCTTAATCACAAAACGGTGCAGCGTTTAATGCAAGAGCTGGGTTTGAAGTCGTGCGTTCGGCCTAAAAAGTACCGTTCATACAAGGGTGAATGCGGCAAAATCGCGCCAAATATATTGCAGCGACAATTTAGTGCAGATAAGCCGAATCAGAAATGGGTAACCGATGTGACTGAATTTAACGTACAGGGAGAAAAGCTCTATCTGTCGCCAGTTTTGGATTTATACAATGGAGAAATTATCGCTTTTGAAATGGCGCGCCGCCCAGTATTTGCGCTGGTCAGTCAAATGCTAAAGAAAGCGATCGTTAAGCTGAGCCCGGATGAAAAACCACTACTGCATTCGGATCAGGGTTGGCAGTATCAAATGGCAAAGTATCGGCAGCAATTGGCAGGGAAAGGACTGGTACAAAGTATGTCAAGAAAGGGCAATTGCCACGATAATGCAACGATGGAAAGCTTCTTTGGTACGTTGAAGTCAGAGTTTTTCTACCAGGAAAAATTCACTAGTATTGAGCAACTGGAGCAAGGCATCGTGGACTACATTCATTACTATAACCACGACCGAATCAAGTTGAAGTTAAAAGGGCTGAGTCCTGTTCAATATAGAACCCAGCCCTTGAGCACCTAGCTTTTATACTGTCCAACTAATTGGGGTCAGTTCATTTTTCAGAGGCTTTTTGTTGGTCGGGTGTTAGTAAATGACTAGCTTGGTACCCGCTTGGATTGATTTGCTGCTATTCCATTTTTTTAGATCGGCAGTGGCTACTTTGTAGCGCTTGGAAATAGAGGTGAATGTATCGCCACGTTTGGCGATATATTCACGGCCATCATTTCCTGTTGCTATCTTTCCGGGGCGTGCTGAGACACGCAGAACCTGGCCGATTTTTATTTGGGCATTAGCAGTTTTATTCATGGACTGAAGTTGATCGACATTCATTCCATATCGTTTTGCAATATTGTAGGCCGTATCCCCTTTGATCACTTTATGCTCGGCGCTGGCGAGCACCGGAGTGTGAGGCTTGTCGTTTGCTCCGGTATCGACCGGCTCGGCGGCACGGTTTGCAGCTAAGGCCATGAGGGTTTGTCGATCAGAGACATCCAGACCAGTGATTTTAGGTACCAGAATGGTCTGGCCACGCGCGGTACGCTCGCGGCCTCCAATATCATTAATTTCTTTTAGCTCACTCGCGGCAACGCCAAATGCGCTTGCCAGCTGCTCGAATGACTCCCCTTGCTTGGTTACATAGGGTTGCCAGTTAAGCAGCGGTTTGTCGTAGCTGGCCAGGTTCTTCTGGAAAGCGGCTACTTTGGCAATTGGCAAAACGAGCGAGCGATCGTCTTTATAGGCAATAACCGGGCGGATAAAGCCTGGGTTTAGCTTTAGCAGTTCTTCAACCGGCGTTTCGGCCAGCTCGGCAGCAACTTTAACATCCATATGCTTGCCGACGGTGAGTGTGGCAAAGTAAGGCTTGTTAGGCAGAGATTCGAGCGTGACACCATAGGCATCAGGGTTGGCTATGATATTGCGTACTGCCAGCAGCTTGGGCACGTAGTTACGCGTTTCATCTGGCGTGCGTAAATCAATAAATTGAGTGCCAAGGCTGGCTGCTTCATTTTTAGCCACGGCACGTGCTACGGCTGTTGGACCCCAGTTATAGGAAGCCAGTGCAAGCTGCCAGTCACCAAACTGGTTATAGCTGCCGCTTAAGTAATCCAGAGCGGCACTGGTGGCCGCGACTACGTCACGACGCCCGTCATACCACCATGTACGCTCTAAGCCGTAGTCTTTGCCGGTGGCAGGCATAAATTGCCACATTCCTGCGGCTTTTACCGATGATTCTGCCCGTGGATTGAAGGCTGATTCGATCATGGGTAAAAGCGCGATTTCCATGGGCATACCGCGTTTTTCAACTTCATTCACTACATAATATAAGTATGGGGTGCCACGTTTAATAATACGATTTAGATATTCTGGGCGGCTAGCGTAGTAGTTTTCCCATTTGCTGACTAATTGATGATCCAGTTCCGGAATAGTAAACCCGGTGCGGACACGCGCCCATAAATCGGCGTACTCCGGAGTGCTGACTACTTCAGAAAACAGCGCATCGATAGTGCGATATGTGTCATCTTGAGGGGTGAAACTGGGATTATGCAGCTGGTAATCTAGTTTTGCAGGGGCAGTAGTATCTGCGTACGAACCCAAGGAACATAGACCTGAGATAAGACCAACAAGGATGCTTTGCTTCATGGGTACCTACGTTAAAAACACACAATAATCGAGCGATGCTGCCGCTGCTGTCTGATCTTGTCAATATGTTTATGCTTGATGGCGGATATTGCTTTGAAATCAACGGAAGTTATCTTTCCACTTGCGCAGTGTGGCAAAAACATCTAGAGCATTCTCTACCTGGGGGTTTTGCTTCTTGGCGGAGTGAACGACACTGGCTTGATCGCAGCGCAGATAGGGGTTAGTGGCTTTTTCTTTAGCAATGCTTGATGGCAAGGTGGGAAGTGCTTGTTCACGCAGAGCGGCATCGCTTTGTATCCGCTCAAGCAGGACTGTATTATCAGGCTCTACGGTAAGAGCAAATCTGAGATTAGTCAGTGTGTATTCGTGGGCACAGCAAACAAGAGTGTGATCAGGCAGTGTGGCAAAGCGCTGAAGTGACGCATACATCTGCTCTGCCGTGCCTTCAAAAAGCCGGCCACAGCCTGCTGCAAACAGGGTGTCTCCACAAAAAAGGGCACCTGCACCGACATAGGCTAAATGATCAAGGGTATGTCCCGGCACGCTCATTACTTTAAAATCTGTGCCAAGCATTTGTAGTGTTTCGCCTTCTTGCACCGGGTTGGAAACATTTTTGATGCTGGCAGGTCCGAATACAGGCATCTGGTAGTGAGACCAGAGTACAGGCAGGCCATCGACATGATCATGATGATGGTGAGTAATTAAAACCCCCGCCAGTTCTAGCTGATTTTCTTTGAGATGATGAATCAAAGGCAGAGCATCGCCCGGGTCTATTGCAATGGCATGGCGGCCTTTTTGCAAAACCCAGATATAATTGTCTTCGAAAATTGGCACGGCGCTGATGCGGATCATACAAGAATGCCTTTAAATGTTGATGCTCGATTGAACCACTTTGCAGATTGGCTTGCTACGCCATTAGGTCACTATTTGGCAAGTGCAGAGATGGATTGGTACGACCGTACTGTTACCGATATCTTTGGCTATAAGGCAGTGCAGCTTGAACTGCCACAGCTCGATTGCCTGCGTGCTAATCGTATGGCCTGGCGTTTACGGGCCGGGCAAACTGCTGGTGTGGCTTTACGTTGCATGAGTGAATCACTTCCCTTTGCAAATCAGAGTATTGATTTACTGGTTTTGCCCCATGTGCTGGATTTTGCCGCAAACCCGGAAGCCGTGTTACGTGAGGCGGAGCGTGTTTTAATGCCGGAAGGGCGTTTACTAATTACAGGGTTTAATCCGTGGAGTTTATGGGGATTGCGCCGCTTAAAAAATGGTACTCATCCTGCTCCCTGGCGTGGCAATTTTGTGTCTTTGCCCAGACTGAAAGATTGGTTAGCCTCACTGGGTTTTGAAACGATGCGGGGTGAGTTTCTTTGTTATGGTCTGCCGGTGCAAAGAGAAAAATGGTTATCCAGAAGCCGGTTTTTAGAAAATGCAGGGGACCGTTGGTGGCCCGCTGCAGGTGGGGTGTATTGCCTTGATATGGTTAAGCGTGTACACGGGATGCGCCTAATTGGCCCCAAGTGGCGTAAGGCACCAGCGGTGGCAGGCGCCGTCACCGCCACCGGGGTTGACCAGCGTAATATATTAGAAAAAGAGCTGCTGCGAGGGAGAAAACAGCTAAAAAAATAAGCGGGCAATTAATTATGCTGATCACAGCGGCGCGCTGTTTCAGTCATCTCTTGCAGGGTTTTAAGCCCCTCTGCGTGGCTTTTAATGGCAAGTTTGATTTCATGGCCGCTACCCAAATTGCCACCGCCAAAAGCAATTCGCAGCTCTTCATTACCGATATCGATGGTTTGCACCACGGTAAGGTTGATAAAGCGTTTTGTTTCGTTGCCCGGCACTGGCCAGGGGCAAAAGGGGGCTGCAAAACAGCTGTGGCTTAATAATAGTGCCGTGATGATCATTAATGGTTGTTTCATGCTGCGATTTTCCAGGATAGAAAGAATGAATAAAGTAGTGATTTACACCGATGGTGCGTGTAAAGGTAATCCCGGCCCCGGTGGTTGGGGAGCTTGGTTACAGTATGGCGATAAACAAAAAGAATTATGTGGCGGTGAGTTAGACACGACTAATAATCGCATGGAATTGATGGGCGTGATTAAAGCACTGGGCATTTTAAGCCGCCCCTGTGAAGTAGTGATCTGGACTGACTCGCAGTACGTTAAAAATGGTATCAGCACATGGATTCATGGCTGGAAGAAAAACGGCTGGAAAACGGCAGCCAAGCAACCGGTTAAAAACGCCGATTTATGGCGTGAGCTGGATGTGGCCCAGGCTCAGCATCAGATCGAATGGTGCTGGGTAAAAGGGCATGCTGGGCACGAAGGCAATGAGCGTGCAGATCAATTGGCCAATAAGGGCGTGGAAATTGCGCAGGGGCGTGGTTGATGCGGCAAATTATTCTTGATACCGAAACAACCGGCCTGCGGGTTGAAGACGGCAACCGTATTCTGGAAATTGCTGCAGTAGAAATGATAGACCGGCGCTTATCATCGCCAGACCGGCATTTTCATTGCTATATCAATCCGGGCCGGGATAGTGAAGAAGGCGCTTTGAATGTGCACGGCTTAACCACCGAGTTTTTGTCGGATAAGCCTACTTTTGCCCAGATTGCTGATGAATTTCTTGATTTTGTAGGTGGCGCCGAAATTATTATCCATAACGCCCCCTTTGATGTGGGCTACTTGAATATGGAGCTGGGCCAAATTGGGCGTGGCAAGTTTAGCGATTATGTGGACAATGTGATTGATACGCTGGTGATGGCCAAAGATCAGCGGCCGGGCAAGCGTAATAATCTGGATGCTCTGTGTGATTTCTTTGATATCGATCGTAGTAATCGTACGCTGCACGGCGCGCTGATCGATTGCGAATTATTGTCTGAAGTTTATCTGGGCCTGACCCGTGGCCAAGATAGCCTGCTCATTGATTTTGATCCCTACGCAGGAAATGACGCGGCCTTGGCTTTTGCCAAAAGTAATCGTAAGCCCTTACGCATTGTCAGGGCAACGGCGGAAGAGCGGGCCGAGCATGAGGCTTATCTTGCGGCACTGGATAAAAGCGTAAAGGGCGAGTGCCTGTGGCGGCAGATGGAAAAGGGCGAATGATTGCGCTGATTCCCGCCGCAGGCAGTGGTTCACGGATGGCATCAGTGGCGCCCAAGCAATACCTTGATCTGGCGGGTCAACCGCTGATTTGGCACACCTTATCTGCTTTATCTAAGGTGGCCGAGCTGGATCAGATTGTGGTGGTGATTTCGCCTGAGGATGAATGGTGGGATAGTTTTGATTGGTGCGAATTTAAGCGGCTAGAAGTATTGCGTTGTGGCGGGGCCAGCCGTGCTGAATCGGTCCTGAATGGCCTACTTGCTTTGCAGGGCTCTGATGACTGGGTTCTCGTGCACGATGCTGCTCGGCCCTGTTTGGATCCTGCCCTGGTCAGTCAAATGATTGTTGAGCTGGTTAATCATCCTGTCGGTGGTATTCTGGCTGTGCCGGTGGCAGATACCTTAAAGCTGGCACAGGCGGGTCAGCATATTGCACATACCCATCCAAGGGAGGGCTTATGGCAGGCCCAGACACCGCAAATGTTTCGCATAGCGCAATTGGCTCATGCCTTGACGATAGGGATGGGGCCGGATATTACTGATGAAGCCAGTGCTTTAGAAAAACTTGGTTTACAGCCTAAATTGGTTATGGGCAGCCCGTGGAATTTAAAAGTCACTTACCCGCAAGATTTGCGCCTGGCCGAGTTAATCTTGGCGGCAGGCCGGTTAGGATAAAAAATGAGAATAGGTCAGGGTTGGGACGTACATCGTCTGGTAGAAGGGCGTAAATTAATTCTGGGTGGGGTGGATATCCCTTTTGATAAGGGTTTGTTGGGTCATTCAGATGCTGATGCTCTGCTGCATGCCATTACCGATGCGGTTCTGGGGGGGGCTGGCTTGGGTGATATTGGCCGCCATTTTCCTGATACAGCTACTGAGTTTAAAGGGGCTGATAGTCGTGTTTTACTGCGGGAAGCTGTGCGCCGTGTACGGGAGGCGGGCTGGCAAATTGGCAATGTGGATGCATCTATCTTAATCCAGCAGCCCAAAATGGCGCCACATATTGCCGCGATGGTGGCCAATATTGCCAGTGATTTGGGTGTGGCAATTGGGCTGGTTAATGTTAAAGCGAAAACGTACGAGAAACTGGGTCCTGTTGGTGCTTCAGAAGCGGTTGAGGCTCAGGCTGTGTGTTTACTCCTGCCTTTGTGATGCAAGGAGGGCTTATGCGTTTTTGTCTGCTGGCTGGTTTGTTGTCATCTCTCGCTTTTGCAGATCAGCTTGATACGCTGGCCTTGCAGCATAAAGTGCCTGATGAACTTGTGCCTGCATTACGTGCAGCTTTCCCTGAGGCATCAATCCAGGGGATTCAAGGGCAATTATTGATTCGTGCCGCAGACCAGGCCAGCTTTGATCGGATTGCCGCTATGGCGCGCAAACTGGATCAGCCCAGCCGCCGTTTACAAATCAGCGTGCAGCAGCGGGATAGCGCGTCATCCGCACAATTGGCGCTGGATGGGCGGGTGGTTGTATCTGGTCAGGGAATAAAAGGCGGCGTACACGTTTCTGCTTATGATCAGGCATCTTCTCAGCAGCTTTTGCAAACCCTGCGTGTAATGGATGGTGGCAGGGCCATGATAGAGCTGGGAAGCGGGCGCTTTGTGCCAGTCTGGCACTCAGGCTTTACGGGAGAGTGGCAAACGGCTGCGAGCGGGTTTTGGGCAGAGCCCCGTTTAGTGGGTGATACCATTCACATACGCATTTACCCAAAAAGCAGCCGGTTTGAGCGTGATGGGAGTGTCGTTATGCATCAGATGGGCAGTGATGTTTCTGCCCGATTGGGGGAGTGGGTATTGGCTGGCGAGATAGCCACAACAGTTTCGCTTTCTAAAGGGCAGCGGCAGTATCAGGTGTGGCTTAAGGTTGATGCAGATTAAGTCAGCCCATCAAAATGGCGAACCATCCAGTCGGTGCATACTGATCGTGTTGTTCTCCAGCTTTAAATAGCCGCCTTGCCCCTGATACCAGTCCGGTAAGACCCAGCGCTGTCCTTGCGGGAGTATGTGCATGGCGGGGCGGTGGGTATGGCCGTGAATCAGTGTCCGGACGTGGTGCTGTGCCATCAGTTGCTCTGTAGCTTTCGGGTTAACATCCATAATGTCACTGCGCTTTATTTGATTGGAAGCTTTAGAGCGTTGGCGCAGTTTTTTAACCTGGCTTTGCCGCCAGCGTTTCGGCAGGGCCAGAAACAGGGTTTGTACCAGGGGATGCCTGACAATGCGGCGAAAGCGCTGGTAAGCGAGATCATCAGTGCAAAGCGCATCTCCGTGGCTAATCAGCAGCGTTTGTCCATGAAGATGAATCAGGCTGGGATCAGGCAGTATGCTCAGTTTTGCCGCAGATGCAAAGCGTGCGCCCGGTAGGAAATCACGGTTGCCTGCTAAAAAGAAAACTTTGATGCCTTGACTGGCCAATTGGGCAATTGCCGTTACAATTTCGGTATTAAATGCTTCATTCAGGCCATCGTCGCCAATCCAGAATTCAAATAGATCCCCCAGAATATACAAGGCGCCGGCTGCGCATACTGGCCCCTGTAAAAAAGCGTGAAAAGCCGCTGTCGTTGCCGGATCGTTTGGGGAGAGATGAAGGTCGGAAATAAATAAAATGGAAGATGGCATTAAATTTGATGGCTTGCGAGGTGAAGCAGTGGGAGGTGCTGGCTTTGGCCAGCACCTAAAAGCATTAAGCTAAAACTTCAGCTTTAATGATCAATACATCTTCTTTTGGCACATCCTGGTGAAAGCCCTTGCTGCCGGTTTTGACGGCTTTTAGCTGATCAACCACTTCTTTTCCTTCGATTACCTTGGCAAATACGCAGTAGCCAAACCCCTGCGCTGTTGCACTCTGGTAGTTCAGAAAATCATTGTTAGCAACATTGATAAAGAATTGCGAAGAAGCAGAATGCGGGTCTGGAGTGCGTGCCATTGCCAGGGTGTAGGCGTCGTTTTTCAAGCCATTAGCGGCTTCATTTTTAATCGGTGCACGGCCTTCTTTCTTCTCGTCCATGCCCGGTGCAAAACCACCGCCTTGCACCATAAAGCCATTAATGATGCGGTGGAAAATCGTGCCGTCGTAATGGCCTTCTTCAACATATTGCAAGAAATTAGCTACGGTAATCGGAGCTTTTTCAGCGTTCAGCTCAACGATAATATCGCCAAAAGTGGTGGTGAGTTTTACATTGCTCATGATGTTTCCTTTTAAAGGGTTATTGGCCTGACTTTTTGCCAAGCTCGCGGGCTGATTGAATCGTAATGGTGTTTACTGGTACATCGCCAGCGGCTGTCGGGCTAACGCTGATTTGATCGACCACCGGCAGGCCGGAAATGACTTTGCCAAATACGGTGTAGCCAAAGCCATCCTGGCCCGGGTAGTTTAGAAAGTCGTTATTTTTTGAATTAATAAAAAACTGTGCTGTGGCTGAATCAGGATTGGCTGTTCTGGCCATCGCGATGGTGCCGCGATCATTTTTTAAACCTTTTTCAAATGCTGTTTTTGCTTCATTTTTAACCGGCGGGCGAGTTGGCTTTTCGGCCATTTTCTCATCCATGCCACCACCTTGAATCATAAAATCACGAATTACGCGGTGAAAAATAGTGCCGTCATATTGTTTGTCTTTAACATATCGCAAGAAATTTGCCACAGTGAGCGGGGCTTTTTCCGGATAAAGCTCGATCACTACTTTGCCTTTAGATGTGATTAATTCAACCTGCGGGTTGGCGGCAAAAGCACTTACGCTGGCCAGAACAAGGCTTGCTGCAACAACAAGACGTTTCATCGTGTTTTCCCAAGTGTGTGATTAAAAAGGGCGAAATTTTGCGCAATTATAGCACGCGCCGTTAGCGCTCGTTACCCCGCGCAAATCCAGTATTGCCCTTTGGTTTACTCTGTAATTATCGTGGTTTATGCCTGTTTATGGGGTAAAATCGCAGCATTCTATGGATCGATACCCTCATGTTGAAATTACCTTCTCTAGACCGGCTTATTTCCGAGTTTGATACCGTTTTACGTACCCTGGCAGCTTCTGCCCAGAGCGTGCGGCCTCACCCTGATGCAGCTGTTGCTGATATTGAAATGAGTACGGCGCAAAAGCAGCATGCTGCGGGCCTGATGCGGGTTAATCATTGTGGTGAAGTGTGCGCGCAGGCTTTGTATCAAGGGCAGGCATTAACGGCGCGTGATCCGGCTACCCGTGATGCTTTGCGTGAAGCTGCTCATGAGGAGGTCGAGCATCTGGCGTGGACCGAGGCGCGTATCACAGATTTAGGTGGCCATAAAAGCCTGTTGAACCCGTTGTGGTATGCAGGCTCTTTGGCGATCGGTGTGACAGCAGGCGTGATCGGGGATAAATGGAATTTGGGTTTTTTGGCGGAGACTGAGCGCCAGGTTGCTGCTCATTTGCAATCTCATTTACGTGAGCTGCCTGAGCAGGACGCAAAGAGCAGGGCCATTGTTGCTCAGATGCATATTGATGAAACGCATCACGCAGAAAAAGCAGAAGAGTTGGGAGCTGCCCCTTTGCCGTTTCCAATTGTGAAAGCCATGAAAATCAGCTCAATTGTGATGACTTCACTTTCTTATCGGCTCTAAAGGTTGAGCTAAATCAGAGCAAATTAAAATAGAATGTATGACGAGTAAATTGTTTACAGATTTGTATTTAGGCTTACAGATATAACGCTGGTTCACGATTTACGTTATTTTGCTCTGAGGCCTCCTATGTCTGAAATAAATTCGCCACAACAGATTGTTGATTATGTTGATCATGCTGCGCTTAATAAAGCAGCGCTGCCTTTTTCCCGTTTACTTGTGATGGCGATGTTGGGCGGTGCGTTCATCGGGCTGGGAGGGTTACTTGCGATTGTGGTAACCGGGGGCTCTACAGAATTACTGGCCAGTAATCCCGGCCTGGCCAAACTTTTGTTTGGTGCACTTTTTCCATTAGGCTTTATCGCTGTTGTACTTACGGGGGCAGATCTGTTTACTTCAAATTGCGCAACTCAGGTGGTTTCGCTGTGGAGGAAAAATCTTAAGCCAGTGCAGGTGCTTCGTGTCTGGTGTGTTTCATATTCGGGTAATTTTGTTGGAGCCTGTTTAGCCGCATGGGCTTTTACCCATATGACGCAGCTTTTTCCTGCCGGGCAGCCTAGCACCCAGTATTTGATTAGTGTGGCGGAGCATAAACTGGCAAACCCCTTTATGGTGAGTTTTATGCGAGGCGTTCTGGCTAATCTTTTGGTTTGTATTGCAACCTGGCAAGGTTATTCAGCAAAAGACACTTTGGGCAGAATGCTGGGGATCTGGTTCCCCGTGATGGCATTTGTTGCGCTGGGCATGGAGCACAGCATTGCCAATATGTTTTTTATTCCGGCAGCGATGCTGGCTGGGCTGGATATCACCTGGGGGCACTTTTTTACCGCTAATTTATTGCCGGTTACTCTGGGTAATATAGTGGGGGGAGCTGTTTTTGTAGGGCTTCCCTATGCGTGGATTTATGCCAAATCGCAAAAACCTTCGGCTGTTACAAAGTAAAATATAAAACGAAGCTGCTTGTAAAAACGCGCCAGAGGCGCGTTTTTTATTGGGTTTCAATCACCACAAAGTCATGCGTAATAATTACGCTTTTTGCCAGCATGATCGATGCAGAGCAATATTTTTCTGCGGATAATTTGATGGCGCGCTCAACGTGCTCGGTTTTTAAATTTTTACCTGTTACGGTGTAGTGCAAATGAATTTTTGTAAAAACTTTAGGTTCTGTTTCTGCACGTTCAGCATCCACGTCTACAACGCAGTCTCTCACGTCTGCACGGCCTTTTTTGAGGATGTGGATGACATCATAGGCCGAGCAGCCTGCGGTGCCCATCAGTACCATTTCCATGGGTCTGGGGCCTAAATTTCTTCCTCCTCCCTCCGGAGGGCCATCCATGAGCACTGCATGGCCTGATTCTGACTGAGCTAAAAAGCTGACTTCTTCCACCCATTTAACGCGTACTTTCATTTTGTTTTCTCTGTGTTTGCGGGGTTTTTCGGGCATGATTTATTGTTTGAGCAGCATGCTTAATATCGAGTCTGGTATTTTGCATCGCAAAATATGTCTTGTCATGCTTTCTGCCTCACGTGATAATGGGCCTAACATCAGAGTGTTTTTTACTTTGTTGTTGTCTCCTCCATCCTCCTTTTTGGTGGGATTTCACGCAATCCAGACGGGTTGCGTTTTTTTTAGACTAGGCCCATTTTTGAAATGGGTAGTCACTAGATTTGACAAGTAATTGCGGGTACAGATATAATCCGCGACTTTCTCAAAATCGTAACGTGGAAGAGCAGTCATGAAAACCTTTTCTGCCAAACCGCACGAAGTTAAGCGCGAGTGGTTCGTTGTTGATGCTACCGATATGGTTCTCGGTCGTCTCGCGGCTGAAGTCGCTAAACGTCTGCGTGGCAAGCACAAAGCTGAGTACACCCCTCACGTAGACTGTGGTGACCACATCGTGGTGGTGAACGCAGACAAGATCCGCGTAACCGGCAACAAAGCAACAGATAAAATTTACTACCGCCACACTGGTCACCCAGGTGGTATTTACCAGCGCACCTTTTCCGAGATGCAAGAAAAATTCCCGGGACGCGTGCTAGAAATGGCTGTTAAGGGCATGCTTCCAAAGGGTCCTCTCGGCTACGCTATGATCAAAAAGATGAAGGTTTATGCAGGTAGCGAACATCCGCACACCGCGCAACAGCCTAAAACCTTTTCTATCTAAGCGTTAACGCGTTTTCTACTAAGGAATTTGTATCATGGTAGGTAAATACTATTACGGTACCGGCCGTCGCAAGAGCGCAGTTGCTCGTGTGTTCGTAGCCAAAGGTAGCGGCAATATCATAGTCAACGGCAAGCCGGTTGATTCTTACTTTCCTCGCGAAACCAGTCGCATGGTTGTTCGCCAGCCTCTGGAACTGACCGCAAACCTCGAGTCCTTCGACATTATGGTTAATGTTGTTGGCGGTGGTGAAACTGGCCAAGCCGGTGCGATCCGTCATGGCGTAACTCGTGCTCTGATTGCATTTGATGCAGCTCTTAAAGGCAGCCTCAAAGCCGCAGGTCTTGTTACTCGCGATGCTCGTGAAGTTGAACGTAAGAAAGTGGGTCTGCACGGCGCTCGTCGTCGTAAACAGTTCTCCAAGCGTTAATTCGCTGGTACTGCTTTCTACAAAAGCCACCCTCGGGTGGCTTTTGTGTTATCTCAGCCTGGTGAACTGCTTACGAAATTTGATTGAACAGGTGGTTTTCCTTATATTTTTTGAAATGTCTGGGCGAGTAGTGCCTTTTTTGTTTTAAGATTCGGCATACCTAACTAAAAGAGACGGCACAGCATGATCAAGGTGGGGATTGTTGGCGGAACAGGCTATACCGGCGTAGAACTATTACGTTTGTTGGCACGTCATTCAGGGGTGAAACTGCAAGCTGTGACCTCGCGAAAAGAAGCGGGCATGAAAGTTGCCGAAATGTATCCCAGTCTGCGCGGCTGGGTGGATTTGGCTTTCTCTACACCAGAAGATGCCCGTCTTACCGAGTGTGATGTGGTGTTTTTTGCAACGCCCAATGGTATTGCAATGCAACAGACCGGTGAGTTGTTGGATGCAGGTGTTAAAGTGATTGATCTGGCTGCAGATTACCGCATTAAAGATCTCTCGGAATGGTCCAAATGGTATGGCATGCAACATGCCTCCCCTGATCTGGTTGAAGAGGCCGTGTATGGTCTGCCAGAAATTAATCGCGCTGCAATTAGAGACGCGCGTCTTATTGCCAATCCCGGTTGTTATCCAACAGCGGTGCAGCTGGGTTTTCTGCCGCTGATTGAGGCCGGGGTGATTGATGCTGGTAGCCTGATTGCCGATTGTAAATCAGGCGTATCGGGGGCCGGGCGAAAAGCCGAAGTGGGTGCTTTATTTGCTGAAGCAGGGGATAATTTTAAGGCTTATGGTGTGGCAGGGCACCGGCATTTACCAGAGATTCGTCAAGGCTTAACCCGTATTGCTGGTGTAGATGTGGGTTTAACTTTTGTGCCTCATCTGACGCCGCTCATTCGTGGTATCCATGCCACGCTGTACGCAAAAATCACACAGGATGTGGATCTGCAGGCGCTGTTTGAGCAGCGCTACCTGGGGGAGCAGTTTGTTGATGTGCTACCTGCTGGCTCTCATCCTGAGACTCGCTCGGTGCGTGGTGCAAATGTGTGCAGGATTGCGGTGCATCGCCCGCAAGGTGGTGATACAGTGGTCATTCTGTCTGTAATCGATAATCTGGTTAAAGGGGCGGCAGGTCAGGCCGTGCAAAATATGAATATCCTCTTTGATTTACCCGAAGGCACCGGTCTCGATATCGTGCCTTTGCTTCCTTAAGTGCCTATTAAACGCTTTTCCCGTTTGCAACGCGCGCGGCTGATGACTGCGCGGTTGTCGCTGCAGCCCGTTATTGGCTGGCGGGGAAGGCTGTTGCGTCTTGTTGTTTTGCTTTGCCTGGCTGCGAGTTTTCTGGCCCTTGGTGCTTATATAGGTTATCAACATGCTTTAAGTAGTTATGAGGTGAGTGCGGCAATGCAGCGCTTAGCCTCTCAGACAAAGCAGCTTGGAGAGGGACGGGCGAGGCTGCAATTGCTTGAGCAGCAAATTAAAGTGGGCCAGGGCGAACGTGATGGTCTGGTGCGGGCTTTAAGCGCAGCGCAAAGTGAGCTGGCGATAAAGCAGGAAACACTGTCTTTTTTTGAATCTTTATTACAAAGCAATGATCGCAACCGGGCAGTGAGTTTCAGTGCCTGTGAGCTGCAATCTATTGGTGGCGGGCGCTGGCGTTATCGTTTGTTACTGGTGCAGGGGATGGATCGCAGTACTGAGTTTGTGGGGCGATTGCAGGCCAGTGTGCAATACCAGGAACATGGTAAACGTCAGAATGTACAGATTGAGCCATTGCCTGTGAAATTTAGCCATTATCTTCGGCAAGAAGGTGAGTTGACTTTACCTCCTGGCGTACAGCCACAATTATTTGAAGCGCGTATTTTTACAGATAGTAATAAACAGGCAGTAGCCAGCTGCCAGAAAAAAGGAGGGTGAACGTGTTTAAAAGTAAAAAAGGTTCAACCAAAATTGATAGCCTGATTGGCCAGGGTACGACGGTGAAGGGCGATATTAGCTTTGCCGGGGGGTTAAGAATTGATGGTACGGTTGTTGGCCGGGTTTCTGCTAGTGATCCTAAAAGTGGTACTTTGGTTATCAGCGAAAAAGCCCGTATTGAAGGCAGTGTGCAGTGCTCTCACCTGATTCACAATGGCGAGATTGCAGGGCCGATAGAAGTGCTTCAGTATGTTGAATTGCAGGCAAAAGCACGCATTATCGGCGATTTAAGTTATAAAACATTGGAAATGCATGCAGGTGCAATGATCGAAGGTAAGTTATTGTACTTAAACAATGGCAAACGTGAAGAAGTCGATCCGGCCAGTGTTGCTACAGTGCAAGGCTGATCGTTAGCTCTGTGGAATATTGACCGTTGCAGCATGCGCGGTAGATAATACCTTATCTTTTTAGTCAACTATTTTTGGAGTGTCCCATGAGCACTGTGACCGACATGCCAATCCCTTTTGTTTTCACTGATTCTGCGGCAGAAAAAGTTCGCGATCTGATTATCGAAGAAGGCAATCCGGACCTGAAACTTCGTGTGTTTGTAACCGGGGGCGGCTGCTCTGGTTTCCAGTACGGGTTTACTTTTGATGAAATTACCAATGAAGACGATACGCCTGTTGAAAAAAATGGTGTAACACTGCTGGTCGATCCAATGAGCTATCAATATCTGGTTGGCGCTGAGATTGATTATGTTGAAAGCCTTGAGGGCTCACAGTTCACTATCAAAAATCCAAATGCATCGACTACTTGTGGTTGTGGTTCATCATTTTCTGTTTAAGTTACTTTGTAATTTTAAAAAAAGGAAGCTTGCTTCCTTTTTTTTTCGTCCGCAGCTTTGTCAGCGCATCATTTGCATTAAATCATATTGGGGCTGGTGTAATTCTGTGCTCCTGGCTGATAATGAGCTTTCAACACTGGGGATAGGGTATGTTTGAATCTGCACAGTTAGGCCACAAAGTGGATAAAGCCGTTTATAAAAAGCAAGAGCCTTTATTGCGTGAAGCGTTGCTCGCAGTGCAATACCAATTAAAAGAGCAGGCAGATTTCCCTGTCGTGATTCTATTGGGTGGCGTGCCTACTGCGGGTAAGGCAGAAACGGCCAATTTATTACTGGAGTGGCTGGATCCACGGCTGATTGAAAGCCATGCTTTTGGGTTGAAAAGTGACGAAGAGCAGGCAAGGCCTGCCATGTGGCGCTTCTGGCGTGCCCTTCCGCCCAAGGGAAAAATTGCACTCATGTTTGGTGGCTGGTACGCGGGGCCAATGTGGGACTATTTGCAAGGTGGTTATGCCGATCACTTTGAGCATGAAGTGGAACGTATTGCCCGTTTCGAAAAAATGCTCTCTGATGAAGGCGTATTACTCTTGAAGTTTTGGCTGCATTTACCCAAAGATGAGTTAAAAAAACGCATTAAGAAGCTTGAGGCTGATGATCGCACTGCCTGGCGTGTGACAGATCAGGATAGGCAATTTTTAAAAAATTATGACCAAATCATGGAAGCGCAACTTGCGATGGTGATGCGTTCCAATCTGGCAGATGCACCGTGGCGGGTGATTGAAGGAAGTGATGCTAACTACCGCTCGCTGACTGTGGGCAGGCAGGTTGAAGAAGCCATTAAGCATCATTTTTCCAGGGCAAGCTCCAGGCCGAACCGTGTTGAAACTGCACCCTTGCTGGCATCGATTGATGGTTTGCGTCTTTTGGATAAATTAGAGCTAGACAGTGATTTAAGTAAGGCAGATTACGCCGTTAAGCTTGAAGAATTACAAGGTCGTTTGAATCTGCTGACCCGCCATCCCAAGTTTAAAAATACGTCAGTTTCTTTAGTTTTTGAAGGCATGGATGCTGCAGGCAAGGGGGGAGCATCCGGCGGATTACGGCTGCGCTGGATGCGCGCCAGTATCGGGTCGTCCCTATTGCTGCCCCGACGGAAGAAGAGCGCGCCCAGCCTTATCTTTGGCGTTTTTGGCGACATGTGCCCCAGCATGGGCGGATGACTATTTTCGATCGTTCCTGGTATGGTCGTGTGCTGGTTGAGCGGGTGGAGGGCTTTGCCCAGCGTGCGGACTGGATGCGCGCTTATAACGAAATTAATGATTTTGAAGCGGAGCTTGATGCTGCAAATAGCATTGTGTTGAAATTCTGGCTGGCAATTAGCAAGGAAGAGCAATTAAAGCGATTTGAAGAGCGTGAAAAAATTGAATTTAAACGCTTTAAAATCACGGATGAAGATTGGCGTAACCGCGATAAGTGGGATGAATATATTGTGGCTGCCAGCGATATGATTGACCGTACCAATACCTTGCGTGCGCCTTGGCATATGATTGGTGCAAATAATAAATATCAGGCCCGAATCAGTATTCTAGAAAAACTTTGTGAGGCTTTAGAGTCTCATTTACAAAGTAAGGAGAAGAAAAAATGACTTTAATAATGGACTCGGTTTTAAATCAAAAAACTCAGGCCCAATTATTTACTGAAGCACGCTCGCACAATGCCTGGCAGGATCGTGATGTCAGTGATGAATTACTGCATCAGCTTTATGATTTATTAAAATGGGCGCCTACTTCGGTTAATGCAGCACCAGCCCGGTTTGTTTTTGTTAAGTCCGCTGAGGCTAAGGGCAGGCTATTGCCCTGCTTGAGTGAAGGTAATATTGAAAAAACCATGAAAGCACCGGTCACGGTGATTGTTGCTCATGATTTAGAATTTTACGAAAAACTGCCCGTATTATTTCCACATGCAGATGCAAAAAGCTGGTTTGCAGGTAATGAGGCGGCAATTAATAGCACGGTGCAAAGAAATGGCAGTTTGCAAGGCGCTTATTTAATTATGGCTGCCCGCACATTAGGCTTAGACTGCGGGCCAATGTCTGGTTTTGATCAGTCTAAAGTGGATGAGGTTTTCTTTGCTGGCAGTCAATGGCGTTCAAATTTCTTGATTAATTTGGGGTATGGCGATGATACCCAGCTTTATCCAAGAAACCCGCGCTTAGATTTTTCACAAACTTGTCGTATTGAGTAGTCTGTTTTGAAAAAAACACGGAAATAAACTCTTTTTGATATTTCGTGGGTTTATTACCCCGTGTTTTTTTAGATTTAGGTATCTCACAGTAATCGGTATTTCAGGAAAATAATGGCGGAATGGAGTGTTTGGAAGGCTTTGGAGCAGGTTCGGCAAAAAAAGCGCGAGCTCGATCCCCTATTTGCCCGTGCAGGTATTGCGCCTGAGCTGACAACTATTGCCAACCGGATTTGTTTGGATTTAAAACGTTCTCCACTAACAATGCCTTTGCTTACTGGTGATAAAACGCGTGATGCCGAAGCAATGGATATGTATTACGAAGGCTATGCGCGCCAGTATGAAGAAGCCTTTTATAAGGCAGAAAATTTACTTCGTTTTGCCTGGGTACCAGAAGCATTGCCTATTGGCGCGCTGATTTCCGCCGAAATAGCACGTTTACGTGGCCAGCTTAAAAATGAGCAGGGGAAAACGCTGGATTTCACTGATTTGGAAGCTTTACTGTTTAATTATGTGCGTCTGGATCATCCGACATTAGCACTTCCCCCTGATTTATTATCCAATCGTCGCCGTGAACTGGCTGAGATTGCGGGCTATCCGCTTTTGGTGCAGCACTCTCATGCAGAAATGCAAAATAACAACGTGCCGCCTTTGCTAAGCGAAGCGTTTAAAACGCAGCTGAGCGAGCATTTGCAAAGCTATTTAGTCTCTCCCTGGCTGCACTGCCCGCTGATTAGCCAGTGGTATGTCACGCTTGCCCTGGATACGGGCCTGGCACGTAAAAAACGCGATGCCCTGGATGATCAACTCACCGCTTCTTTACTCAAACGTCGCTGGCCTTCTTTATCCCGCTGGATGCCTCAATTCGAATTTGCCGATCAGTGCTGGTACATCTCTTTATCGCTGCTGGCATTGGTGAGTTTATTTATGGAATGGTGGTGGCTGGCCGTGCCGATGGTGATCTGGCTGCATTTGTCCCTGGGGGGCACCGGCGGGAAAGAAAAGAGGTAGAGGACCGGCGTGCATTTTTGCTGGGACAGGCGCAGATGCTTAAAAGAACCCGTGATCGTTTTGGTGTGGGGCATATTTCATTAGAAAAGCTCGCTTTTCAGCTACGGCAGTGGGATGAAAAAGGTGAGTATTTTGAGCCACAACTCTTTGATTTACTTGCTTTACATCAGCATGAAGAGGAGTAAGGGGGCAGGCTTTGGGGCTTAGAAGCGAAACGGGTTTGTATCTTTAAAAAAGGGAGACTCTGCAAGCCTTACATCAGTAGATAAGATGTTCTGACTGACATTTTTATAGAACGATCGTACAATAACGATACAGAGTCCCCTTGGATTACACCGTGTACGCTCAGCGCAAGATCATCCATATTGATTGCGATTGTTTTTATGCCGCAGTAGAAATGCGTGATCAGCCCTTATTGCGCGATGTGCCGTTGGCCATTGGTGGCGAGGCCGACCGGCGTGGTGTGATTGCCACATGTAATTACCCGGCACGCAAGTTTGGTGTGCACTCGGCTATGTCAACTTATCGCGCCCAGCAAATATGTCCCAATTTGGTTTTACTTCCTCCCGATTTCCCTCGTTACCGTACCGCATCTCAGGCAATGCGCACTATTTTTGCTGATTACACCGATCATATCGAGCCTTTGTCTCTGGATGAGGCTTATCTGGATGTGACGGGCCTGACACACTGTCAGGGCAGCGCTTCGCGCATGGCGATGGAAATTCGTAAACGTATTGCTGCGGAAGTCGGGATTACTGCAAGTGCTGGTATTGCGCCAAATAAGCTTTTGGCTAAAATTGCCAGCGATTGGCATAAGCCTAATGGACAATTTGTTATCCGCCCTCAGGATATTGATGCTTTTATGCTGAGTTTGCCGCTTAAAAAGCTATGGGGTGTTGGTAAAGTCACTGCCGCTCGCCTGGCAAGGCAGGGGGCACATTGCTGTGCTGATTTACAAGATTGGCCTTTGGAGCGATTGCTGCGTGAATTCGGGAAATTTGGCAGTCAGTTATTTGAGCAGTGCCGGGGTGTTGATCTACGGCCCGTCGCTACTGGTGAGCGGCGAAAATCGTTATCAGTTGAAAATACCTTTGATCATGATCTGCCTGATCTGGAAACCTGCCATGCCGCATTGCCTGCCTTGGTGAATGATTGGCAGCGTCGTATGCAGCGTGCTATTGGTGAGCGCCAGCATAAAGCTTTCGTAAAAATAAAGTTCAGTGATTTTAGTCAGACGACGGTGGAGTGCATTTGCCCGAATCCATCCATAGAAACCTTTGGCCTTTTGCTGACAGAGGGGTTTGAGCGAGGCAAAAAGCCAGTGCGTTTGCTGGGGGTGGGGGCCAGGTTTGAAGAGTTAAGAGCTCAGCCAGAGCAGCTCTGTTTATGGCCGGGCTGAGGCGTGCTTAGAATTGAGTAATCAGAATTAAGTTTGTTGATTAATGGCTTGGCGTATTTTCCATGTGTCTGCCAGGCTCGTTTTGGCCTGACAAACACGCGTAGGTGAATAAATGGCTAGT
The DNA here is from genome assembly GCF_003952345.1 of Iodobacter ciconiae. Lineage (NCBI taxonomy): Bacteria > Pseudomonadati > Pseudomonadota > Betaproteobacteria > Neisseriales > Chitinibacteraceae > Iodobacter > Iodobacter ciconiae. Next base: position 3,367,135 of record NZ_CP034433.1, read on the forward strand.
TTATTGAGCCAGTGCCTTTTGTTTTTCCAGCATACGGCGTTTTATTTCTGTGATCGCTGCAATGGCTGCTTTTTCACCTTCTAAAATAGCGATGTTTTTCTGGTCGAAATCTGCCGCACCAATCTTGCCTACTTTCGGACGAAGGATAAAGTCAGCGCGTGTCATTTCTTGCTCGCCCAGTTTTTGTCCCATAATCATGACGGCCTGATTCACTATTCCAAGCATATTACTTGGCGTGTTGCTGCCATTGGCTTTGGATGAAATATCCACGGCGATAATAAAATCAGCACCTAGTTCTTTGGCGGCATCAACCGGTACCGGACTAATTACCCCTCCATCTACGTAGCGGCGTCCCGCAATCATCACAGGCTCGAATACGCCGGGGATGCTGGATGAGGCACGTACTGCCTGGCCGGTGTTGCCGCGTGCAAAAGAAATTCGCGTACCGGTGTCCAGCTCCGTAGCCACTGCAGCAAAAGGTTTGTTGAGCTTATCCAAGGGGCGGTTATCAACGAGTTTGTTAACGTAATCCTGTAATTTCTGTCCTTTGACTAAGCCACCGGACATAAGGCTTAAATCGCGGATTTGCGACTCATCCAAACCGAATGCACGCTCTTGCAGGGTAAAACCATTCATGCCTGATGCATAAAGCGCGCCAACCACGCTGCCTGCACTGGTGCCACTTACCACATCTGGCACAATCCCGTTGGCTTCCAGCATTTTAATGACACCAATATGGGCGAAGCCTTTAGCAGCTCCGCCGCCTAGTGCGAGGCCAATTTTAAGTTTAGGCAGTGGCTTGGGGGGCGCTGGGGGCGGAGTAGTGCATGCGGCCAGAAAGCTCAGTGCGATTAAGCTGGCAAATAATTTCTTCATATTACTTTCTCCAGGGCGACGACATAGGCAGTTTGCCCGTCGCAGCGCCATTTAACATCAAATTGATACAACCTTACACCGTAGATGCGCTTTGCATCGCTTGCATAGGCTGGGCGAGGGTCCTGTTTTAATATGTCTTTAATGAGCTCACGCAGCTCCGGCTTCAGATGTGCTGTTATGTCAGGACTAAAGATAACCGCGAGTTCCGGTGGGGGGCTGTCAGCAAAGCCACTTCGTGCATCTGGAATGCTTTCTGCGTAAGGAATATAAGGTTTGATATCTAAGATGGGTGTGCCATCGACTAAATCAATGCCTTTAAATGTGAGGGTGACACCTGATTGAGTATCAATTTTAATCAGCTCAACCAAAGACAGGCCAACTGGATTTGGCCTAAAAGGTGAGCGGCTGGCAAAAACCCCTATTCTTGTATTGCCACCCAGCCTGGGCGGGCGCACGGTGGGCTTCCAGCCTGCGGCGCTTTGGTGAAACACAAAAGTGAGCCAGACATGGGAGAAGTCTTCCAGCCCGCGTACTGCTTCGGCACGATCGTAGGGCTGCAGTAGCTTAAGCGTGCCCAGGGCATTAGGGGCTAGGCGTGGCTGGCGTGGAATGCCGAATTTATCTGCAAAGGGAGTAGCCAAGTAGCCTATGGGCTGAAAGGTAAAACTGCTCACACTGGCATCCACAAAGAGTGAAAAAAAGCGGAGCCGAGGCCCCGCTGGATTATATGCGAAAGCGTCCTTTGCTTTACAGGTTATGTACCCAGATTACACCGATCATAATGGGCGCAACGATGGCACAAATACCGCGAAAAGCCGGGATCCAGTGTCCGCCTCCATTACTGAGCAGCTCGCTGTGAATGCGTGGCCAGATTATCCAGCCAGCGAAGACAGCTACTAAAATACCGCCTGCAGGCATCATGATATTGGATGTTGCGTAGTCCATCAGATCAAATGCCGTTCTGCCAAATAACTTGCTCTTCGCCATGGGGCCAAAAGAGAGCGCGGCAGGGATGCTGGCGATAAATACGGCAACAGTTGTGATGTAAGCCGCAGATTGCCGCTTCCAGCCAAATTCATCAATAAAGTAGCTTACGATAGGTTCAACGATCGACACCGATGAGGTGAGCGCTGCAAATAATAGTAGTAAGAAGAAGGCAATCGCCCATGCCTGGCCAAATGGCATTTGCGCAAAGATGGCTGGCATGGTGATAAATGTCAGGCCAGGCCCTGCTGCAGGGTCAACGCCAAAAGCAAATACGGCTGGTAAAACCATAAAGCCAGCCAAGACACTGGCTAAGGTTGCTAAGATAGAAATCCAGAGCGTTGCACCTGCCAGGTTGGTTTCTTTCTCCACATAAGAGCCATAGGAAATAATAATCCCCATCCCCAGAGATAAAGAGAAGAAAGCCAAGCCTAAGGCATCAACCACCATGGCAGAAGTCAGCTTGCTAAAATCCGGTGTAAGAAAGTAGCGAACCCCTTCCAGTGCACCGGGCAAGGTGAGCGAGCGGGCAATAAGAACCAACATTAAAAGAAAGAGAGCAGGCATGAGTACTTTGCTCATGCGCTCAATACCTTTTTGCACGCCGCCTAGTACAACGGCAACGGTGACTCCTAAAAAGAGTGCGGTATAAAATAGTGAGCTGGCAGGGTCAGCAATAAAGTGGGTAAAGGCTGCACCGAGTGCCTTGGTATCCTGTCCCAGTGCTTCGCCAGTAATGGATTTGCCAATGTAAGCAATCACCCAGCCACCAACTACGCTGTAGTAAGCCATCACAATGAAAATGCACAGTACAGATAGGCGCCCGGCCCAGGGCCAGAGGCCGCCTTTTAAATCACGAAATGCCGTTGTTGCCGAGCGGTTTGCCGCGCGGCCAATTACCATTTCAGCTAGCAGGAGTGCAATACCGACAGTGAAAACGCAGGCAAGGTAGGCGAGTAGAAATACGCCGCCACCATTTTTACCTGCTACATAGGGGAATTTCCAGATGGCACCTAGGCCAACTGCAGAGCCGGAAGCGGCCAGAATAAAGCCGAGGCGAGAGCCCCAATTTGCACGAGACATGGATCATTTTCCGAAATAATTACTGCTGAAAAAAAAGACATAGAAGTACCCCGTCATTTTTTTGAAAGACAGATTTCGAAAAGATTGCATCAATAAGCGGATTTGCTGAAAGGCTATCTTTATAAATCAAGAAAGGCTTGTGGCTTTTGATGATTCAAGCTGGGTAAGAATCTATTTAACCTTACTTGTTATTTTTTATCTTCATTGAATAGTTACTTGATTTTATTGATTTTGCCTATTTTTATGTTATTTGCATGGTGCGTAATGGGTGTTTGTAGTGGTAAACCTGTAGATAAAAAGCGTAAGAAAAGTTTTAGGCTTGCCAAGTCAGAAGCAAGACGCGACACTAGCCGCTCTTTTGTGAGGTAACCATGTCATTTTATTTTCGCCCTGATAATGTCCCGGAACTTGATGGTTTAAGCCGCTGGGAGCAGCGTGTTTTGCTGCGCGGCACGTTTTTGAAAGAGCGCGCCATGTCGACCTTGGTTTTGCTTGTTGTGGTGATTGCGAGTGTGCAATTTGTAATTAATCCTGTTTTGGCTTCTGTGTGGCCTGATTTTCAAAGTAATAGTATTCCCTATGCTGGCGTATTGGTGGTTTGGTTATTGCTGCTGATGTGGCTACGCGATGTGGTGATGATGAATGTGCTGCGCCCAAAAATTGCAATTAAGCGTGCTGAGAAAGCCAATGTGGCGACTCCTGCTGCTGCTTAGTTGTGCTGCCCCGGCACAGGCTGCCACTATTGCTGTGGATGTTGGCCATCACTTGGGCGCGCCCGGTGCTGTGAGTGCTTATGGGGTGAGCGAGTTGAGCTACAACTTGGCACTTGCCCGCCAGGTAGAGAGCACTTTGCTGGCAGCCGGGCATAAGGTTGTTTTAATTAACGCAGATGGTCAGATGCGTGAATTACGTCATCGGGTACAGGTTGCAGCGGCTGCTGATCTATTGATTTCTATTCATCACGATTCGGTACAGCCGCAGTATTTACAGGCATGGGATGTGGCAGGTAAAAGCCAGCACTATGCGGATCAATTTAGTGGTTATTCCCTGTTTATTCATTCGCAAGCCTTGCAGTTTAGCCGCTCTTTCGCCTGTGCCCAGGCGGTGTCACAGTCTTTACTGAGTCAGGGCTTTAAGCCGACGAACCATCATGCACCGGGCATTGCCGGGGAGGAACGTGTACAGCTTGATCCTCGCTTAGGTATTTATGATGCAGATTTTGTCGTGGTGCGCCTTGGTAAAATCCCTTCCATTCTGTTTGAAGCAGGTGTGATTGTGAATCGGGCAGAGGCACTTGCTTTGCAAGAGCCCGCTACCCAAATTCATATGGCCGAAGCCATTTTAAAAGGTCTTGCTTGTCTGAAGTAAAGTGCTTGCCTGAGTGCTCATTTGCGAAATCTTTATGCAAGGTTGGCACAGGGGCGGATCTATCGTCTAAAATCCCTCCTTTGTTTTTTAATGAACTCGGTTGCCGCCATGCGCACGTCACAACTTTATTTCTCAACTCTAAAAGAAGCGCCTTCCGAGGCCGAACTGATCTCGCACAAGCTGATGCTGCGTGCAGGTTTAATCAAACGCCTTGGTTCCGGCCTTTATACATGGATGCCGCTGGGGTTGCGTGTACTGCGTAAAGTTGAAGCCGTGATCCGCGATGAAATGAATAAAGCAGGTGCGCAGGAAATGCTGATGCCTGCGGTGCAGCCTGCAGAGTTGTGGCAGGAAACGGGGCGCTGGGATGTTTTTGGCCCGCAAATGCTTAAAATTACTGACCGTCATGAGCGTCAGTTTTGCTTTGGCCCGACGCACGAAGAGGTGATTACTGACATCGCCCGCTCGGAATTACGCAGCTACAAACAATTGCCGGTGAGCTTTTATCAGATACAAACTAAATTTCGTGACGAAATTCGGCCGCGTTTTGGTGTGATGCGTGCGCGCGAATTTACTATGAAAGATGCATATTCTTTCCATGCTAATTTTGAATCTTTGCAAGCTACTTATGGTGCGATGTATCAGAGTTATTCCAATGTGTTTGCTCGCCTGGGCTTGAAGTTCCGTGCTGTGGCCGCCGATACCGGTGCAATTGGCGGCTCGGGCAGCCATGAGTTCCATGTGCTGGCGGATGCCGGTGAAGATCTGTTGGCCTACTGTCCAGATTCAGATTATGCGGCCAACACCGAGCTGGCCGAAGCCTTGGCTCCAGCCGAGCCACGCCGCGCACCGGGCGAAGCGATGCGTGATATCGATACCCCTAAGCAGACCACTTGTGAAGCCGTTGCTGCATTGATGGATATCAGCATGGAGCGCACGGTTAAATTACTGGCCTTGATGACATCCGCCAATGAGCTGGTCATTGCCCTGCTGCGCGGCGATCACAACTTAAACGAAGTAAAACTGGGTAAGGTCGAAGGTATGGCCGATTTTCGCTTTGCCAGTGACGAAGAAATCCGTGCTGCCTTTAATTGTCCGCCAGGCTTTCTTGGGCCGGTTGGCATTCCAGCTGGCGTGCGCGTGATTGCAGATCGCACCGTTGCCGCGATGAGCGATTTTGTTTGTGGTGCAAATAAGCCTAAGTTTCACCTGGCTGGTGTTAACTTTGGCCGTGATTTGCCAGAGCCAAATATCGTTGCCGATATTCGTAATGTGGTGAATGGCGATGCCAGCCCGGATGGCAAAGGCACATTAGAAATCTGCCGTGGCATCGAAGTGGGCCATATTTTCCAGCTGCGCACTACTTACGCAGAAAAGATGAAATGTCAGTTTACTGATGCAGATGGCTCATTAAAAACCATGGAAATGGGCTGCTATGGTATCGGTGTGTCGCGCATCGTTGCCGCTGCTATTGAGCAAAACCATGACGAACGCGGGATTAAATATCCCGCAGCTATCGCTCCATTTACTGTAGCAATTGTGCCTATGGGCTATCACCGCTCAGAAACGATTAAAGCAGCGGCCGATGCGCTGTATGCCGAGTTTACTGCCGCAGGCGTGGATGTCTTGTTAGATGATCGTAATGAGCGTCCGGGCTCCATGTTTGCTGATATGGAATTAATCGGCATTCCTCATCGTATTACCATCGGTGAAAAAGGCTTGGCGGAAGGCATGGTTGAATACATTGCCCGTGCTGGCGGTGAGATGAAAAAAATCGCACTTACTGATGTGGTTCGCGTGTTGAGCGAAAAGTAAATTGTTAGATGAGGGCACTGTATATACACAGTGCCTTTTTTATATACTTTGTCCTTTAATGAGATCTTGAGTTTTTTTTTGGGGGGCTTGAGATAGATTTTTTGGGTTTTTGTGTGTGGTCCTGCTTATTCAAGCATTTGCTCCGATTGTGCTTGCTGAGAGGTGATGCTGGTTTTGTAGCAAAATTCAAAAATAGCTTTTTCTTTAAATCAATGGCTTAGCGCATTGCAGTGGTTTTATATCCCGCTAGTGGTTGACCTTCCCGGGTAAGGTCCGTATATTTCGGCCTCTCGCTGCAGCACACACGGCAACACAGTGTTTGGGCAAGCGAAACGATCTTTAAAAAAATACAGTCGATGAGTGTGAGTGCTTGATTCGGAAGCGAAACAAGTGCTTGCATAGTAAGAGTCATTTTTCGGAATGGCTTGAGTTTTGTAAGCCAGTAAGTACTAGCTTAGTGATTAAACTAAAGAGTTTGATCCTGGCTCAGATTGAACGCTGGCGGCATGCTTTACACATGCAAGTCGAACGGTAACAGGGTGCTTGCACCGCTGACGAGTGGCGAACGGGTGAGTAATATATCGGAACGTACCTAGTAATGGGGGATAACTATCCGAAAGGATAGCTAATACCGCATACGCCCTGAGGGGGAAAGAGGGGGATCGCAAGACCTCTCGTTATTAGAGCGGCCGATATCAGATTAGCTAGTTGGTGAGGTAAAGGCTCACCAAGGCGACGATCTGTAGCGGGTCTTAGAGGACGATCCGCCACACTGGAACTGAGACACGGTCCAGACTCCTACGGGAGGCAGCAGTGGGGAATCTTGGACAATGGGCGCAAGCCTGATCCAGCAATGCCGCGTGCGTGAAGAAGGCCTTCGGGTTGTAAAGCGCTTTTGTCCGGGAGGAAATCCTAAGAGCTAATATCTTTTGGGGATGACAGTACCGGAAGAATAAGGACCGGCTAACTACGTGCCAGCAGCCGCGGTAATACGTAGGGTCCAAGCGTTAATCGGAATTACTGGGCGTAAAGGGTGCGCAGGTGGTTGATTAAGTGTGATGTGAAAGCCCCGGGCTCAACCTGGGAATTGCATTGCAAACTGGTGAACTAGAGTATGGCAGAGGGGGGTGGAATTCCGCGTGTAGCAGTGAAATGCGTAGAGATGCGGAGGAACACCGATGGCGAAGGCAACCCCCTGGGCTAATACTGACACTCATGCACGAAAGCGTGGGGAGCAAACAGGATTAGATACCCTGGTAGTCCACGCCCTAAACGATGTCTACTAGTTGTTGGGGAATTCGTTCCTTAGTAACGCAGCTAACGCGTGAAGTAGACCGCCTGGGGAGTACGGCCGCAAGGCTAAAACTCAAAGGAATTGACGGGGGCCCGCACAAGCGGTGGATGATGTGGATTAATTCGATGCAACGCGAAAAACCTTACCTAGCCTTGACATGTCAAGAACCTCTGAGAGATTGGGGGGTGCCGCAAGGAACTTGAACACAGGTGCTGCATGGCTGTCGTCAGCTCGTGTCGTGAGATGTTGGGTTAAGTCCCGCAACGAGCGCAACCCTTGTCCTTAGTTGCCATCATTTGGTTGGGCACTTTAAGGAGACTGCCGGTGACAAACCGGAGGAAGGTGGGGATGACGTCAAGTCCTCATGGCCCTTATGGCTAGGGCTTCACACGTCATACAATGGTCGGTACAGAGGGTTGCCAAGCCGCGAGGTGGAGCTAATCTCATAAAACCGATCGTAGTCCGGATTGGAGTCTGCAACTCGACTCCATGAAGTCGGAATCGCTAGTAATCGCGGATCAGCATGTCGCGGTGAATACGTTCCCGGGCCTTGTACACACCGCCCGTCACACCATGGGAATGGGTTTCACCAGAAGTAGGTAGGCTAACCTTCGGGAGGCCGCTTACCACGGTGGGATTCATGACTGGGGTGAAGTCGTAACAAGGTAGCCGTAGGGGAACCTGCGGCTGGATCACCTCCTTTCAAGAGAAGACTTTTGGATTGAGTACTCACACTCATCGACTGTAGGTTTAGGGATTGTTGGTTTAGGATGCAGAATTAATCGGGCTGAACAAAAGTCACATTAATTCTGGTTTCTAAAATCAGCAAGACAGTAAATTGATCTTTAAAAAAATAGAAGAAGTAATACTCAAGTTTAGAAATAAATAAGGGTAGATTGTATCAAAATTGATTATTCGAAGTCAGAACTGAATAATCGATGTCGCAAACAAAGCGAAATCAGATACTTCGAATTGTATTAACTTTGTTGATACGTGTTTGAGGTTATAGGATCAAGCGACTAAGTGCATCTGGTGGATGCCTTGGCGATGATAGGCGAAGAAGGACGCGTTAGCCTGCGAAAAGCGATGGGGAGCTGGCAAATAAGCTTTGATCCATCGATATCCGAATGGGGAAACCCGGCCCTTTTGGGTCACTCATCACTGAATACATAGGTGGTGTAGAGCGAACTCGGCGAACTGAAACATCTAAGTAGCCGAAGGAAAAGAAATCAACCGAGATTCCCAAAGTAGTGGCGAGCGAAATGGGAAGAGCCTGCATGTGATAGATCAAACTTTAGTGGAACAGTCTGGAAAGTCTGGCGATAGTGGGTGATAGCCCCGTACACGAAAGAGATTGGTTGGTACTAAGCATGCGAGAAGTAGGGCGGGACACGAGAAATCCTGTTTGAAGATGGGGGGACCATCCTCCAAGGCTAAATACTCATCATCGACCGATAGTGAACCAGTACCGTGAGGGAAAGGCGAAAAGAACCCCGGGAGGGGAGTGAAATAGAACCTGAAACCGGATGCATACAAACAGTGGGAGCCCTTGCAAAATGGGGTGACTGCGTACCTTTTGTATAATGGGTCAGCGACTTACGTTCAGTAGCGAGCTTAACCGAGTAGGGGAGGCGTAGGGAAACCGAGTCCGAATAGGGCGCATAGTTGCTGGGCGTAGACCCGAAACCAAGTGATCTATCCATGGCCAGGATGAAGCTGCGGTAATACGCAGTGGAGGTCCGAACCCACTAATGTTGCAAAATTAGGGGATGAGCTGTGGATAGGGGTGAAAGGCTAAACAAACTTGGAAATAGCTGGTTCTCCTCGAAAACTATTTAGGTAGTGCCTCATGTATCACTGACGGGGGTAAAGCACTGTTATGGCTAGGGGGTCATCGCGACTTACCAAACCATGGCAAACTCTGAATACCGTCAAGTGCGAGCATGGGAGACAGACTGTGGGTGCTAACGTCCATGGTCAAGAGGGAAACAACCCAGATCGCCGTCTAAGGTCCCAAATAATCAGTTAAGTGGAAAACGAGGTGGGAAGGCATAGACAGCCAGGATGTTGGCTTAGAAGCAGCCATCATTTAAAGAAAGCGTAATAGCTCACTGGTCGAGTCGTCCTGCGCGGAAGATGTAACGGGGCTCAAACTGATAACCGAAGACGCGAATTTAGGAGTCAGCTTTCAGGCTTCAGGAGTCAAACGATGGTTCAACGTGTAGAAGAATTGGACGTGTTTAAGAAAGCCTATGTGGTCTCCTTAGAGATTCATCGGATGAGCTTAAGCTTTCCAAAGATTGAACAATACGCGTTGGGTGATCAAATACGACGATCGAGTAAAAGCATTGTTGCAAATCTTGCAGAAGGATTTGGCAAACAAGGCTACTTGAAAGGAGAATTTTTACGCTTCATTTTTATTGCCTTAGGCAGTGCAGATGAAGTGCGAGTTTGGCTACGATATAGCATGGATTTAGGATACATCAGTGAAACAGACTGGCAACGTTGGCGCGATCAATATGAAGAGATCGCCAAGATGTTGCATGGTTTAGGCAAATCACTGAAACCCGAACCCTGAAAGCTGGCTCCTAAATGGTAGAGGAGCGTTCCGTAGGCCTGCGAAGGTGTCTTGAGAAGGATGCTGGAGGTATCGGAAGTGCGAATGCTGACATGAGTAGCGATAATGCGGGTGAAAAGCCCGCACACCGAAAACCCAAGGTTTCCTGCGCAACGTTCATCGGCGCAGGGTGAGTCGGCCCCTAAGGCGAGGCAGAAATGCGTAGTCGATGGACAACGGGTTAATATTCCCGTACCGATATGAAGTGCGATGGGGGACGGAGAAAGGTAGGTCAGCCATCTGTTGGAATAGGTGGTTTAAGCGAGTAGGCGTGTGGCTTAGGCAAATCCGGGCTGCTATAACGCTGAGACGTGACGACGAAGTCTTCGGACTGAAGTGATTGATCCTATGCTTCCAAGAAAAGCCTCTAAGCTTCAGCTTTATATTGACCGTACCGCAAACCGACACAGGTGGGTAGGAAGAGAATTCTAAGGTGCTTGAGAGAACTCAGGAGAAGGAACTCGGCAAATTATCACCGTAACTTCGGGAGAAGGTGAGCCCAGAGTATGTGAAGTTCTTCGCGAATGGAGCAGAAATGGGTCGCAGAGAAATGGGGGCTGCGACTGTTTATCAAAAACACAGCACTCTGCAAAGTCGAAAGACGACGTATAGGGTGTGACGCCTGCCCGGTGCTGGAAGATTAAATGATGGGGTGCAAGCTCTTGACTGAAGTCCCAGTAAACGGCGGCCGTAACTATAACGGTCCTAAGGTAGCGAAATTCCTTGTCGGGTAAGTTCCGACCCGCACGAATGGCGTAACGATGGCCCTACTGTCTCCTCCTGAGACTCAGCGAAGTTGAAATGTTTGTGAAGATGCAATCTCCCCGCTGCTAGACGGAAAGACCCCGTGAACCTTTACTGTAGCTTTGCATTGGACTTTGAAGTGGTTTGTGTAGGATAGGTGGGAGGCTATGAAGCGTGGACGCTAGTCTGCGTGGAGCCGACCTTGAAATACCACCCTGACCCCTTTGAGGTTCTAACCTTGGTCCGTTATCCGGATCGGGGACCGTGCATGGTAGGCAGTTTGACTGGGGCGGTCTCCTCCCAAATTGTAACGGAGGAGCTCGAAGGTCGCCTAGGTACGGTCGGACATCGTACTGATAGTGTAATGGCATAAGGCGGCTTAACTGCGAGACAGACAAGTCGAGCAGGTGCGAAAGCAGGACATAGTGATCCGGTGGTTCTGAATGGAAGGGCCATCGCTCAACGGATAAAAGGTACTCCGGGGATAACAGGCTGATTCCGCCCAAGAGTTCACATCGACGGCGGAGTTTGGCACCTCGATGTCGGCTCATCACATCCTGGGGCTGTAGCCGGTCCCAAGGGTATGGCTGTTCGCCATTTAAAGTGGTACGTGAGCTGGGTTCAAAACGTCGTGAGACAGTTTGGTCCCTATCTGCAGTGGGCGTTGGAAATTTGAGGGGGGCTGCTCCTAGTACGAGAGGACCGGAGTGGACAGATCTCTGGTGTACCGGTTGTCACGCCAGTGGCATCGCCGGGTAGCTAAATCTGGAAGAGATAAGCGCTGAAAGCATCTAAGCGCGAAACTCGCCTCAAGATGAGATTTCCCCAAGGCTTTAAGCCTTTTAAAGGGTCGTTCGAGACCAGGACGTTGATAGGTCGGGTGTGGAAGTGCAGTAATGCATTAAGCTAACCGATACTAATTGCCCGTAAGGCTTGATCCTATAACCTGAGACGCGTGTGTGCGACGGTATATAATCTACCCAGATTAAGAGTTAAGTTTGAGTATTGAATTACTTCTTCTATTGAACTGAACGCGTTGTGGAGCAATACACACAACGAGTTAACCCGTTAAAGTCTGGCGACCATAGCGAGGTGGTCCCACTCCTTCCCATCCCGAACAGGACAGTGAAACACCTTAGCGCCGATGATAGTGCAGATACCTGTGTGAAAGTAGGTCATTGCCAGACACCTTTACTGAGCGAATCAAAGATTCGCACGTGATGTAAACAAGACCCCCGTACTCGAAAGAGGCGGGGGTTTTGCTTTGTGTGGAAGAAATGTTGAGAGGGGGAGTGGAGCGTAAAAACGACTCCTGGCCCTCCGACTCCTGTGGGTCGGGCTACGCGATTATCGTTGAGCGAGGTAAACCTCGTCGCAGACTGCTAACCCGGCCTGCAGTAAAACGGGCCCGATTAGCCCATGATATGAAAGCCACCATCAATGTAGATCGTGCCTCCTGTAATTAGCTTGGCACTATCTGAGGCAAGGCCAGCGCAGGCTGCGCCTACATCTTCGATACTTACCAGTGAGCGAGCCGGTGCTTCGGCGGCAGCTTTATCGAGTAACTCATCAAACTCCGCAATACCTGAGGCTGCACGGGTTTTGAGTGGTCCGGGAGATATAGCGTGCACGCGAATTCCCTTGGGGCCCAGCTCGGCAGCGGTGTAGCGGCAGACGGATTCCAATGCGGCTTTTACAGGCCCCATGATGTTGTAATTTTTGATCACTTTTTCTGCGCCGTAATAGCTCATGGCAAACAGCGTGCCGCCTTCATCCATTAGGGGTTCGGCCAGACGGGCCATTTCGATAAAGGAGTAGCAGGAGACTTTCATCGCGGTATGGAAGTCTTCTCCGGTGACATCGACCACCCGGCCGTGCAGGGCTTCTCTTGGCGCAAAGGCAATTGAATGGATAGCAAAATCCAGACGTCCCCATTTTTTGCGAACTTCTTCAAATACTGCTTCCATTTGTCCGGCTTGCAGCACATCCATAGGCAGAAAAAGGGAGGCTTCCAGTTCGGTAGCTAGTGGCTCTACAAAGGGGCGGCCTTTTTCGTTGATATAGGTAATGGCAAGCTCGGCTCCTCTTTGCTTAAACGCTTTAGCGCAGCCGTAGGCGATGGAGTGCTGGTTGGCAATACCGATGATAATGCCTTTTTTCCCCGCCAGTGTTTTATACGGTGAGAGGCTGGGTTGGATCATCTTACGTCCTTAAAAAGTTGGTTGAAATGGAGCTACGGCAATGGCAGTGTTGGTGGGCCGAGTGCGGGTGGCTTGATCATAGTCCCAGCTGGGTTCGAGTATGACGAGCAATCATGAGTTCTTCATTGCAGGGAATGAGCCACGCTGTCGTGGGACTGTCTATGGTGCTGATACAGAACTCATGGGCGTCGTTAGCATGGGTGTCAATTTCTATGCCTAACCAGCGGGCCTGCTCGCATACACGCTGACGGATGATTGAGCTGTTTTCGCCTATACCTGCAGTAAAAACTAGCGCGTCCAGACCATTCATGCTTGCGGCCAGCGAGCCGAGCTCCCTGCTGATGCGGTGCACGAAATAATCGACGGCCAGCGCTGCTTGTGGCTCTGAACTTTCTAGCAATACGCGCATATCGCTACTGATGCCGGAAAGTCCCAGAAGGCCAGAGCGTCTATATAGAAGCTCTTCGACCTGCAGAATACTAAGTTTTTCCTGCTGAAGTAAATACAGAACTACACCTGCATCTAAATTGCCGGTGCGGGTACCCATCATCAGGCCGTCCAGTGCTGTAAAGCCCATGCTACTGGCTACACTTTTACCATTTTGAATGGCGCACATACTGGCTCCGTTGCCCAGGTGAGCGATAACAACCTTGCCCGATGCAATTTCCGGTTCTCGTTGCTTCAGGACCGAAGAGACATATTCATAAGACAGCCCGTGAAAACCATAGCGGCGGATCCCGCGCTCGTAACAGTGGTAAGGTAGCCCGAATAGCTGATTGATCTGATTTTGGCAGCGGTGAAAAGCTGTGTCAAAACAGGCTACCTGGGGCAAATCTGGCTGTATATCCGCAACGGCACGAATTGCCGCCAGATTATGGGGCTGGTGTAGCGGTGCCAGGGGACTGAGTGCTTCTAGTGCCCCTATTGTGCCCGGTGTCAGCCGCAGAGGGGCTGTGTAGTGAGCACCGCCATGTACGATGCGGTGACCCACTCCCAGTAGTTTCAGATCGGTATAATTGTCACGCAGTAAGGTGGCGATGATTTGCAGGCAATCGGCATGATTGGTGTCACTTATTGCTAATTCTTTATCGGCAAGAATTTGTTTGCGGTGATTTTTTGCCAGAAAATATGGCTTTGTTCCAATGCCTTCTATCTGTCCTTGGGCCATCAGATGTAGATCGCTTGCTGCTTCATGTTCAAATAAAGCAAATTTAAGGCTGGATGAGCCCGCGTTTAAAACCAGAATGGCCTTTGTCATTGCTTTGATCCTATGTCAGCAAGGGGTGTAAGACTATTTTGTCCGTGCATCGGCCATGATGCAGGCAATGGCGCAGGACGCGAGCTTGGTGCGCTCATTATCGGCACGGCTGGTGAGAATGATCGGCACTCTTGCGCCCAGCACAATCCCTGCTGCGTCTGCATTACTCATGAAGGTAAGCTGTTTGGCTAGGATATTGCCCGCTTCCAGGTCTGGGACGAGCAGGATATCCGCATCTCCTGCCACGCTTGATTCTATTTTTTTGATGCGGGCCGATTCATAGCTAATGGCGTTATCCAAGGCCAGCGGACCATCAAGAATCGCACCTGTGATTTGCCCTCTGTCGGACATTTTGCACAGGCTGGCAGCCTCAAGAGTAGAGAGAATTTTGGGATTAATGGTTTCAACTGCCGATAAAACAGCTACTTTAGGTTTGGGTATTCCAAGGGTGTGGGCAAGATCGATAGCGTTCTGGCAAATATCGAGCTTATCCTGCAGATCGGGGTAGATATTGATTGCGGCATCGGTGACTAATAGCGTTTTATGGTAAGTTGGCACATCCATAATAAAAACATGGCTAATGCGGCGCTCGGTGCGCAGGCTGCTTTTTACCACGGCGCTCATTAACTCATCGGTATGTAAGCTGCCCTTCATCAGAATAAGCGCCTCACCACTGGTGACCAATTCTACGGCGCGATTGGCCGCCGCGTGGCTGTGCGGCACATCTTCGATACGTAAGCCGGTAATATCTAAATTATATTGCTCTGCTATTGTGATGATTTTATTTCTTGGCCCTACCAAAATGGGCTGCATCATGCCCTGTGCCTTTGCAGCAATGGCCACTTTGAGCGAGGATTCATCGCATGGGTGTGCAATGGCGGCAGAGAAGGGCGGCAGTTTATTGCAGCGCTCTAGCAAAAGCTCAAATGCGTTATGGGTTTGTACGCTGACAAGCCCGGCGTCGGGGCGTGCCAGGGTGATTTTTTTCGTCGGTGCAACAACTTTGGCAACGCCGCTCATAATGGTTTGGCCATGCTGATTCAGGCAGAGGCAATCAAAGCTGATGATATGTTCTTCTGGATGTTTTTCTCGCACAGTGACACTGATATCCAGTGTGTCGCCCAAAATAGCAGCGCTATGAAATTGCAGATTCTGGCCAACATAGACGGTGCCTGGACCGGGTAACTGGCTGCCTAAAATGCCGGAAATCTGTGCTCCCAACCACATGCCGGGGGCGGTTGCCCCGCTAAAGCCTGCCTGGTTTGCAAAAGCAGCTTCAAGATGTGTGGGGTTAAAATCGCCAGCTACTGTAGCAAATAGCTGAATATCCCGTATGGATAGAGTGTGTTGAATACGGGCGCAATCGCCTATTTCAATTTCATCAAAACAGCGATTTTGTAAGGTAATCATTTGCTTATGGTTCCTATGAAGCTTTTTTGCTGCTATTTTTTCGATTGGCCTTGATGCTTACAACTCTCAGATCTTGAAGGCAGGTGAGGTGTTTGTATCTTTGAGTTCTGGAGCCCGCATTGTGCTGTGCTGGCTATATTCAGTGCATGTTTACATTTTTAAGGGGGGTTAATCATTGAAGCTGTGTGGCGTGATCCTAAATCAGCGGTATATACCGTTTTAACATAGCATGCCGCAGCAGCGTTGTGCAGATTCTGGCATGTATTCAATGTGCTAATTTGGAAGTCTGTTTTTATGCTTAGAAAAACGCCGCTTTGTAGGTGCCGGGCGGCGGTATTGGCGAGCTTTTCACGGGTATTCTGGCCTTTACCGCTGATGGTGCAGCTTGCTTGTATTCAAGTAATGTTTCTAGACTTGTTCGATTAGGGATAAAGGGGATGGAAGAATTGTTTTACTATTGCATCACTTGTGGCAGACGATGATAAATAGGCAGGTTGTCAGATTTATTTTTAAGCATCTATTTAATGTTTTAAGGAGCAACGCTCTTGACCGGAAAGCTTGACGCAGGCGCCACTAAAGTCGTTTACTGTGGCCACTTTTGAGTGGTTGGTAAGCTCGGAGTCTTCGATATTATTTAAAGGACGTGTGCCTGCAATGGAGTTTTCATGAGTGGCTTTAGGCCGGTGATCGAATCCTTATTGGATACAGATCTTTATAAGTTCACGATGATGCAGGAAATTTTGCATCATCAGCCAGAAACCCAAGCCATTTATGCATTTAAATGCCGTAATGTACCGGTATTGCCTTTGGTTTTACTGAAAGATGAAATAGATATTCAGCTGGATCATCTCTGTTCTTTGCATTTTAGTGAAGAAGAATTGACTTATCTGGGTAAATTGCGGTTTATTAAATCGGATTTTGTTGATTTCTTGCGTTTGTTTCAGCTACAACGCCGGTTTATTTGCGTTTCTATATCTGAGGTCAATCCTGATTTTTTAGATATTCGTGTGGTTGGCCCTATGCTGCATTGTATGTTGTTTGAAATTTATGTGTTGTCGATTGTGAATGAAGTTTATTTTCGGCAATTTCCGGAAGGACCGGCTTTGGCGATTGGCCGCGAGCATTTGCAGGTAAAATTAAATACTTTAAAAAATTTGTCGTTACAGGATCTGCCTGTAAATCCATTTCTATTTTTTGATTTTGGTACGCGCCGACGATTTTCCCGTGTATGGCATGCTGAAATGGTTGGTTTACTGGTTAAAGAGGCCTGCCCGTATTTTCGCGGCACCAGTAATGTTTTATTGGCGATGCAATATGGCGTCACACCCATAGGAACAATGGCACATGAATATATGCAGGCTTTTCAATGCTTTGGATCGCGTTTGCGCGATTTTCAAACCAACGCACTGGAGCATTGGGTGCGTGAATATCGGGGGATTTAGGCATTGCTCTGACTGATGTTGTGGGAACAGATGCTTTTTTACGTGATTTTGATTTGTATTTTTGTAAACTATTTGATGGACTGCGTCATGATTCGGGTGATCCATTTGAATGGGGCGAGAAAGTAATTGCTCATTATAAAAAAATGAATATTGATTATGGTACCAAGCAATTGGTTTTTAGTGATGGTTTAACTTTGGACAAATCGATTGCTTTATACCGGCATTTTGCATCACGCACCCGTACCGGGTTTGGCATAGGCACACATCTGTCGAATGATTGTGGGCAAGCTCCTTTGCAAATTGTGATGAAACTGGTGTCATGCAACGGGCAGCCGGTGGCCAAAGTGAGTGATACTGCGGGTAAGGGAATGTGTGAGGATAAAAATTTCCTTAATTATCTCTGTGATGTTTTTCAGATAAGCCGTCACTAGCCGCCGGGTTTTGAAATATAATTACTGGCAATTAATACATCTCCTTTCTTATAAGGCATAGTGCTAAGATAGCAGGCTTCGATCCGCTTGATAGGTCACTCTGCTTTTTGCAGATCATTTATGCTTTTTGAAACTAATCGCTCATATCTCGCCTCTTTGCCGCGTTTTGCACAGGATCCGGCTCTTTTTCAAACTTTACTGACAACGGCTAGCTTTCGCGAAAAGCTACTGGAGTTGATTGGTAAGGCCCAAACACGAATCTATATTGCAGCATTGTATTTACAGCAGGACGAGGCTGGTGCCCAGATTTTGGAAGCACTTTACGCAGCCCGTGCCCGTTGCCCCGATTTGGATATCCGGGTTTTTGTAGATTGGCACCGGGCGCAGCGAGGGCTGATTGGTGCGGGCGCGCAAGCAGGTAATGCCGCCTGGTATCAGCAGGAACGATTAAAGCATGATCTTAATGTGCCAATTTATGGTGTACCCGTACAAACGCGTGAGCTGTTCGGTGTATTACATCTGAAGGGTTTTATTTTTGACGATACTGTAGTGTATAGCGGAGCCAGTTTAAATAATGTGTATTTGTCTGTGGGTGAGCGCTATCGTTATGACCGGTATCATGTAATTAGAAACTCGGCATTAGCCGACAGTATGGTTAATTATTTGCAGGTAGAGTTTTTAAATAGCAGTGCAGTACATCGTCTTGATTTAGATCTTATTCCTGGCACCAAGCAAATCGGCCCTGATATTCGCCAGTTCCGCCAGCGCCTGAAATCGGTTCATTATGCACATGCACAGGAGGAGGCTTCTAGTTTGGGAATTACCCCTGTGGTGGGGGTAGGCAAGCGTAATCCGCTTAATCGTCTTATTATTAAATTACTGGGTGGAGCAAAGCATCATGTACAAATCTGCACCCCTTATTTTAATTTGCCCCGCATGGTCATTAAAGAAATAAACCGTTTGCTACAAAAAGGCGTAAAGGTTGATATTATTGTTGGCGAGAAAAAAGCCAATGATTTTTACATTCCGGAAAGCGAGCCATTTAAAACAATTGGTGCTCTGCCTTATCTGTATGAAACACATTTACGCCGTTTTGCCAAAGTACATCAGCTGGAGATTCATCGCGGGCAATTAAATTTAATGCTCTGGAATGACCCCGGACATAGCTACCATTTGAAAGGCATTTGGGTTGATGATGATTATATTTTACTCACCGGTAATAATCTGAACCCACGTGCATTTAGTCTGGATTTAGAAAATGCTTTGTTAATTCATGATCCAAAGCATGAGTTAAAAGATCAATTACAGCAGGAAAAAGCTGAAATTGCTAAAAACTCTACACGTATTGCCTATTATCGTGAGCTGGAAACCGTGCTGGATTACCCGCCGCCGGTTAAAAAACTATTGACCCGCTTATCGCGCTTTAGGGCAGACCGATTGATTTCCAGACTGCTGTAGATTGTTTGCTCCTAATAAAAAACCACGGCCTGTTTACCGTGGTTTTTTATTGTTTTCATATAATTTCACTCATTTCCAGATAACCAGACAATGGTTTTTCTTGCCACGGCGCAGCAGGGTGTAGCTGCCGTAGCGGCGGTCTGCGTCGCTCATGTTATAAGCTACATCGCTGATTTTAGCGCCATTGATAATCACCGCACCGCTTTCGATAAAGCCGCGTGCCTGACTTTTGGATGTGGCCAGCTCACCAGCCACCAGCACGTCCAGCAGGCCGCTTTGGTCTTTGGTGATTGCTACGTGGGGCAAGCCATCCAGTGCTAGCTGCTCAAAATCATCAACCGTTAGTGAATTCTGATCTTCTGAAAATAGGCTCTGGCTGATGCGCTGTGCTGCAACAACAGCATCTGCACCGTGTACCAAAGCAGTCACCTGTTCGGCAAGAATGCGCTGGCCTTCCGGTTTGCCCGCTGCTGCAATATCAGCCGCTTCAATAGCATTAATTTCTGTCATGCTTAGGAAAGTGAAGTAGCGCAGGAATTTATACACATCTGCATCGGCGGTGGTCAGCCAGAATTGATAAAACTTATAGGGTGAGGTTTTTTTAGCATCCAGCCAGATGGTGCCAGTTTCTGTTTTGCCAAATTTAGTGCCGTCCGATTTGGTCACCAGCGGCATGGTCAGGCCAAACACCTGCTGCTGATTCATGCGGCGGGTGAGATCGGTTCCGGCGGTGATATTGCCCCATTGATCTGAGCCGCCAATTTGCAGCTCGCAGCCATGCTGCTTATTCAACTCTACAAAATCATAACCTTGCAGCAGGCTGTAGGTGAATTCGGTGAAAGAGATGCCGGAATCATCACGGTTAATCCGCTGCTGCACGGCTTCTTTTTTGATCATGGCATTCACCGAGAAGTGCTTGCCAATATCGCGCAGAAAAGTGAGCACATCCATCTTGCCAAACCAATCATGGTTATTGGCCATAATGGCGGCGTTACTGCCTTCAAAACTTAAAAAAGGCTCAACTTGTCTGCGGATTTTGCCTACCCAGCTATCGATGATATCGAGAGTATTGAGTTTGCGCTCGGTGGCTTTAAAGCTAGGGTCGCCAATCATGCCGGTGGCGCCACCCACCAAGGCAATCGGCTTGTGGCCCGCTTCCTGGAAGCGTTTGAGCACTAAAATCGGTACCAGGCTGCCGATATGCAAGCTGTCTGCCGTAGGGTCAAAACCGCAATAGAGGGTAATGGATTTCTCAGTCAGCCGTTTTTCTAAGCTCTCGCCATCAGTCAGTTGGGCGATCAGGCCCCGTGCTTGTAAATCGCTGATTAAATTCATTTCGCTATTGCTCCGGTTTATTTTATTTGGATCTACGTAAAGATTTTTAAACCCAAATTTTGAACCACGGGGTAAAGGAGGATACAGAGGATCACAGAGAAAACCTTAAGGCAAACAATCAACTTACAAAGACTAAGCAAACTCAGGTACACATTGCTATTTTCCTGGTGATTGTTATTTCAATGGTTTTCTCTGTGGAACTCCGCGTTCTCTGGGGCCGAAGTGGTTCAAGACCTGGGTTTTATGATTACAGTGTTTCTTTCAGTGCCAAAGCCTGCTCTAAAGCGGCATCCACATTGCTGGCCAGCACATTGTAATGGCCCATTTTGCGGCCAGCGCGGGCTTCTTTTTTACCGTAAAGATGCAGTTTGGTGTTGGGGGCAGTGAGCATGACTTCCCAGTGCGGATCGCTGCCATCATCATGCCAGACATCCCCAAGCAGATTCACCATCACCACAGGCGTGTGCAGATCCGGCTTGCCGGGGTAGAGGCCACACATGGTACGCACTTGCTGCTCAAACTGGCTGCTCAATGTAGCATCCAGCGTGTAATGGCCGCTATTGTGCGGGCGCGGTGCCATTTCATTGATCACCAGCGAGTCGTCTTCCAGTACAAAGAATTCCACGGCAATCACGCCGATGTAATCGAGTTTTTCTACCAGCTGGATCGCCATGCTGCGGGCGCGTTCGGTGATTTCTGCACTGATGCGGGCTGGCACAATGGAGATATCCAAAATACCGTTGGTATGGATATTTTCTGCAGGCGGAAAACAGGCGATTTCATTGGCGGCACTGCGGGCTACAATCACGGACACTTCGGCCTTAAGCGGCAGCATTTTTTCGAGCACACAGGGCTGGTGTTTTAGCTCTGATAAGGCGTAGCGGGCTTCTTCCAGGTTGTTGATCCGTGCCTGTCCCTTGCCGTCATAACCGTTACGGGCGGTTTTTAAAATGCCGGGCAGGTAGGGGGTAAGGTCTTGTTCCAGATCACCGGAATTCGCAATTACTAAAAAGGGCGCTGTGGCAAGGCCGGCATCTCGGATAAAGTTTTTCTCTTTCATCCGGTCCTGGGCAATTGCAACTGAATCACCGGACGGGCTCACCTTTACGCCTTGGGCCGCCAACCAGCGCATGCTTTCAGCATTAACATTTTCAAATTCGGTTGTTACTGCAGCGCATTGCCCCGCCAGCGCTGCCAGTGCTTCCGGGTCAGTATAAGGCTTGCAAAGATGGATATCGGCGATCTCGGCAGCAGGTGCATTTGGGTCCGGGTCAAGCACGGTTACGCTATAGCCCATGGTTTTTGCTGCCATGGCAAACATACGTCCGAGTTGGCCTCCGCCCAGAATGCCCAGCATAGCAGGTGGCAAAATTGGCTTAACGGGCATTTTATTAATCCTTGTCTTGTCTGTTTTTTACACCCTGTAATAGGGCAACACCCCAGAGTCCCCAACCAAAAACAGCGCCAAAAATAAGCGCAATAGGCAGGATCTGGATCATGGTGGCGATATATGATGTGCGTGCAAAAAAGCTGATGGCTAAAGAAGAAAGCAAACCAAAAGGCAATCCCCAGCAGAGGGCTCCCCGGTAGAAAACGCTGAATAAAAAGCCTTTTTTTTCCAGTTCTGCCAGCAGATCTTTGGTGGGTTTCATTCTACTTCGGGCAATTCCATTGCCAGTACGGTCTCTTTTTGTGCTGTCCTGAAAGTGGCCAGCTTAGCAGCTAGCTCCGGGATGACGTTGGCAAGTAAAGAAACTGCAAATAGTGCCGCATTTGCAGCACCCGCTTCGCCAATCGCAAATGTGGCGACCGGAATGCCTTTGGGCATTTGTACGATGGAAAGCAGTGAATCTTCGCCACGCAGATATTTGGAAGGAACAGGCACGCCCAGCACCGGAATTGTTGTTTTGGCTGCAATCATGCCTGGTAGGTGCGCCGCGCCGCCTGCACCCGCAATAATGCATTGCAAACCGCGGCTGGCAGCAGTTTCGGCGTATTCAAACAAGAGATCAGGGGTGCGATGCGCAGAGACAACGCGGCATTCAAATGCCACGCCAAAGGCTTTTAGCTGCTTAGCGGCATGCTGCATGACTTCCCAGTCACTATTGCTACCCATTACAACGCCGACTTGAATCATGGGTTTCCCCCGAGTAAAGAATGAATGTTACCGAAAAAATGAGAATAAGGGACCGTTTCAATAGTCCCTTTGCCCTAAGGCCCTAAGAGTACTGTACTTTTATGCTGTGAATGGCTAATGGCTAAAGAAATTCGTCCTTTTTACCAAAATATCAGAAAAGCCTAATATTTTAGTTGACCCTCTCATTTTGCTAGGGCATTCTACTTACTGCGGCGCAAGTCCGTGTAATTCACAATGAGTTGATACGCTGGAAGGCTTGCCCTCCAGCGTTTTTTTGGTCAGCTATTTGCAAATTGTGCGACGTGCATTCGGCAATACATCCCATTGCTGGCCATGAGTGCCTGGTGCGTGCCGCTTTCAACAATCTTGCCCTGTTGCATTACTACAATACGGCTGGCGTTTTCGATGGTAGACAGCCGGTGGGCAATGACCAGCGTGGTGCGGCCTTGCATCAGGTTTTCCAGAGCATCCTGTACTTTGCGCTCGGATTCGGTGTCCAGTGCACTGGTGGCTTCGTCCAGAATCAGAATCGGTGCATCCTTATAAATGGCGCGAGCAATGGCGAGGCGCTGGCGCTGTCCGCCAGATAAACGCATGCCGTTTTCACCCAGCAGGGTATTCATTCTGTCTGGCATGGCATCGATAAACTCTAAGGCATGTGCGGCGATCGCGGCCTGACGTACACGATTCATATCAACTTCACTACCGTAAGCAATATTAGCTGTTACCGTATCGTTAAATAGAATCACATCTTGCGAAACGAGGGCAATTTGCTGACGTAAATTAGCCAGCTGGTAATCGGCCAGCGGCACCTGATCGATTAAAATTTGCCCGGCATTTAGTTCATAAAAGCGTGGTAACAGATTAGCCAGCGTGGTTTTGCCGCTGCCGGAGCTGCCCACTAAGGCAATGGTTTCACCTGGCAAAATATCCAGTGAAATGCCATCCAGAGCGGGTTTTCCATCATTTCCATAGGCAAAGCGAATATCTTGCAGTGATATTGCGCCTTGCACGCGGGGAAGCTGGTACAAGCCCCGGCTGGCTTCAGGAGTCTGATCCAAAATGGCAAATACAGATTCAGCAGCAGCTAAGCCTTTATGCAGGCTTTCATTAATTTTGGTGAGGTTTTTGATAGGTTGTTGCAAGGCCATCATTTGCACCATAAAGGCAACAAATGCACCTGCTGTCAGTAAACCATCCTGAGCACGCAAGCTGGCGTAATAAATAATGACAGCCAGCGTGATACCAATCAAAAACATGATCAGGCCGGAGTTAATGCTGGAGGTAATGGCCTGCTTGATCGATAAGCGGCGCACATTATTGTTGGTATTGCCAAAGCGATTCGTTTCATAAGAAAAACCGCCGAATATTTTGATGATGCGCTGGCCGGAAAGGCTTTCGTCCAGGATCTGTGTCATATTGCCCATGGCGGCCTGTGTTTCACGTGAAAGCCTGCGCTGGCGCTTGCCTACCACGCTGATACTGATGGCGACACCGGGTAGCAAAATCAGGCACAAGAGGGTGAGCTGCCAATCTAAATACAGCATGGAGGCTAGTAAAAAGATCAGTAGTAAGCTGTCTTTGATCAGCACTGTGAGCACTTTTGTGCCCGCATCCATGATCTGATTAACATCAAAAGTAATGCGCGACAGTAAAACCCCAACCGAGGTTTGATCAAAAAATTGCACCGGCAGGCTTAGCATGCGAGCAAACATTTTGCCGCGTAAATCGTGCATCACTCTGGATGAAACCCACGCTGTGGTGTATTCATTGCCAAAGTTGGAAACCAGCCGTAGCAGCGCCAGCCCTAAAATTTGTGCGGGCAATATCCAGGCCAGATTACGGGCCAGTGCCGATGTTTGTAAATTTTGATCAACCAGCGGCTTGAGTAAGAGTGTTAAGCCTGCATCGACGGCTGCAGCAACGGTCAGGCAAACCACAGAAATGACGACGATTTTCCAGTAGGGGCGAATTTCGCCCAAGATGCGCATATAAAGAGCTCGATTATTCGTCGCTGACATCGGCGTGCCTTGGTTCGGATTTTACAGACAGGGGCGGATTATACGCTGTAGCAGACTATTCATGGGTGGAAGGAATCCGCTGCTTATGGGGTATTTAATGCTCATTATGGCACCCTTCCACCTGGCAGCTCAGCTCACAAATCTCCGTACCGGCTTTGTAACAGAGCTGCAATCACTGGTGCCACGGTTTCGGTGCGAAATATTCTTGGGCCAAGAATAAGCGGGGTGTAGCCTGCGGCCACGGCCAGTGTTTCTTCGGCGGCAGAAAATCCGCCTTCAGGGCCAATTAATACGGCGACGCTACTGGCGCTGGCAGGCAGCTCGTTTTGCCTGATTGCACCAATGGGCGATAGCAGCAGTTTGAGCTCGGCTTTTTGTATCAGCGCCTGTTCAAACTTGATGGTGGGCAAAATAAGCGGCACCCGGGTGCGCCCGCATTGTTCGCAGGCTGATACTGCGATGGCCTGCCAGTGGGCAAGGCGTTTCTCGGCACGCTCGCCATTGAGTCTTTGCTGACAATATTCTGAAATTATCGGCTGAATACGGCTAACCCCCAGTTCACTGGCCTTCTGGATGGTGTAATCCATGCGATCGCTGGCCGAGATCGCCTGAATCAGGGTGAGATCCAGTGGTGACTCACGGTCTTGCTTATCCCACGCTAATACTTCAACTACCACATGACGTTTACCCATTTCGGTAATGCGTGCGGCATATTCGCCGCCCTGACTATTAAATAAAATGATGTCGTCATCAGGCTGCAGGCGCAGCACTTGCACATGACGGGCAACGCTTTCTGGCAGGTTAAAGTGAGGGCCAGCGGCCAGCGGCATATCAAGGAAAAATCTGGGCATATCCACCTCGTGCATTTGAGGCGTTGGTATACCGCAAGGGGGCAGGGGATTCAAGTACTACTGGGTAGGTGATGCTTCTTGGAGATCATTTTTTAAGTGTTTTTGGCATGCTGATTCAGCTTCAAATCGATTCTCCCGAGGCGCTGATAGCAAAAATAGAGCTCAAGCATCTCATTGCCCGGGCTATCTGGCGCAGTGTGGTAGGTAAACGGTGTAAGGAATTGGACACTTTGAACTTTATAATCGTCCTTGGTTTACGGCTGCCCCGGGCAACTATAAAAATATCGCACAAGTGTGACTCATGTCTGTGGTCCAATTGAGCCGGCGGTGGGTGAGATTGACGGAGTCTTCCTGCTCAAGCGATTTCACCCAGTCTGCAAATGAATTCAGTGCAGATCAGCCACCTTGCAGATTTTTAAACTGAGGTCTCTGTACTCGCTGGCCGTAAAGCTTTCCAGTCTATTTTACGGGTCAGCACCATCACGCAGCTGAGTAAGGCAAATAGCGTGATACTTCCCATTAGCAGCGCCATATCTTCTGATTGCAAGATGCCATATAGCAAGCCATACAGCGTGGCCAGCACCGTTGCAAAACCAAGGCCGCGCTGCCATGCGGCCAGTACAAAGCTGACGTAATAGCCAAGCAATAACACCGATGCCGCTGCGGCAGTCCAGTAGGCTTTGGCAAAGCCAAGGTGTTCAGATAGCGATAAGGTCAGCAGGAAAAACAGTGCCAGTGCTGCGCCGACTAAGGCGTATTGCACGGGGTGGATTTCGATTCGTTTCATCAGCGCCATTAAAAACACCGCGCCAAAAATCACCAGTACAAATAACTCGGCATATTTGATGGTGCGCTCGTTTAAGACATATCTATCAACTGGGTCTACAAGGCGCAATCCTAGCGAGGCGGATGAGCATTCGGAGCTGCTGCATTTGCTGGTTTGAGCGCCGCCTGTGGCCAGCTGGCTGGTTTGCCAGCGGGCGCTAAAGCCCTGGGCAGTGACACTGCGCTCTACCGGTGCAAAATTGCCGCTAAAACTTGGGTGTGGCCAGTTGCCAGCGAGTGCAACATGGCTTTCTTTACCTACCGGCTCGATCAGTAATTGCGTGGTGCCGCTGAGTTTTAAGTTGAGTTTGAAATCCAGTGATTGCCCGGAATCAGCCAGCTTAACCATGGCATGTACGCCATTACCCAGATTTGTGGCGGGTGTTGCCACGGCAACGGCTGCAGCGCTGTCTTCTGCCGTGTTTGCCGTGGTATGAATTGTCGATTGGGCTGTACCCGGCTCAAAGTTGAGTGTATCGGCTGCCAGCGTGCCGCCCATATTTTGAATCCCGCGTACATCCGACAGGCTGAGTGCCAGATAAGGTTTGCCCCAGCGGCTGCTGATTTTTTCACGGCTGGAGCCGGGATGCTGCTCATAGCTATTGAGCGGTGCGACGGCAAAGCGCCCTGACAGGATTAAATCGCTGCGGTAAATGGGCGCTTCAAAAATGCCGCGTTTCAGGCTTTCTACCGCCAATTGCCCTTTAGCCGAAAACTGCTCGGGGCTGATGATGATATTGCGGCTGCTTGTGCTTTCTTCCCATGCGCTTATTTTTCCCTGGGGCGTGGTTTGCTCTACGAGTTTGCCGGTGGTTTCGGTGAGCGGCAGCACCAAGAAGGGCCCTTTCACCGTTTGCTCGCCTGCGCTGAATTGCGAAATCTCCTGGCGTACTTCCTGAGCACGCTGCTGCCGCTCAAAAACCAGATGCCGCACCATATTTAAAACCACAATCATCCCCAGCATCAGCAGGCCGATGGTGATGATTTTCCACTTTAACTTCATGATATTCCCCTGTGCGCTTGTGTGATGGGGGCATTGTGCAAGGCTGATGTGGAGGGAAAATGCGGGGAATGTGGAGATTGTGTGGAGATGGGATATCTTATTTCTTGGCAGCGCTGCTTGCCGCGATTGGTGGAACACCTCGCTGGTGAAGTTGTTCAATAGCGGCGCTGCTTAATTTCTCACGTTTTTCACTATCTTGCATTTGCAGATAAAGCCACGCAAACATTGAAAAAGCGATTGTAATAATAGAGCCAATTAAACCGGCAATCACATTTTCGGCAATGGATCGTCCCCAGCCTTTATTGACGGTTTGGACGATTTTATCGTTACGTAATCGCGCGACTTGCTGTTGGATTTCTGCTGCAGCGACTTGATCTACAATTTCATTCACTTCGCGCTCGGCTCGTTCACGGTATTCGAGAATCTTTTGAGGGCTCCTGGCAAAACTATGAAATTGATCGAGTGGAGGTTCTGCAACGTTATTATTGGTTTTAAATGTTTCTATCCAATTGATTTTTTCTTCTTTGTAAAACGTATATGCTACACGACCGACAAAGTCCTGAGGGTCTTGGACTAAATCGGTATAGATTCGATGATTGCTCATTGAATGGGCTTAACCGACGGTGGCGTGCGTGCGGGTAATGGCGGCAAAAGCTTGGTTGATTTGGTTTTCTGAGTAGCGAGTTTGCAAAATCTCAGCCCTTACTTTTTCAGGTAAAGAGTAATCCGCCATCCGTTTACCTTCTACACGGTCTTGGTTTACTCGGCGGATAGTCTCTAATGTCACTGTTAATTTAAGCATTATCGACGCTCCCCGTATTGAAGTATTGCAAGATGGATGTTTAAGCGCCGCTTGGTAGTTCTAGCTTTTTATGCCTGATAAACAAAGGTTTTTCTATTGGGAATTATTTTTTTAATGGCAAATTTGCTTGTCTGTTAAGCACTGGTAGTTCAATCCATCGGCAAGCAAACCCTAGCCACCACACCTCCCTCCGTATGGTTTGCCAGGCTCACACTTCCGCCATGCAATTCCAGCATGGTGCGGGTCAGTGCCAGCCCCAGGCCGGTGCTTTTTTGGCCGGTGGCGGGGCGGGGCAGGGAGTAGAAGCGCTCGAACAGGCGGCTGAGGGCGTAATCGGGGATGGGCTCGCCCTGATTGTGGATGGTAATTTGCAGGCTTTGTGCTGCTATTGTCAGCTCGATATGGATCTGGCCGTGCTCAGGGGTGAAGTCCAGTGCGTTTTGCAGCAGATTTCTGATGGCCTGGGCGAGTAAAAACGCCTCGCCATGGATGATGGCGCCGGGCCACGGCGCGTGCAGTATTTGCCGTGTACCTGCTTGCGGGCAGAGCGCGTTAATGACTTCATCGAGTAGTTTGGCGATATCCACAGGCTCAGCGTCTTTCAGGCCGTGCCTTGCTTCCAGCGTGGCGAGTTGCAGCAGGCGGTCGACAATTTGCTGCATACGAGCGGTTTCCTGGCGGATATGGCCGGTAAAACGGTGGTGATCGTTCTCTTTAAGCGTCAAGCCTTCTTCAAATAAAATTTCTGCTGCGCCGCGTATGCCTGCCAGGGGCGATTTCAGCTCGTGGGTCAGATCATGCACATAGTTTTCGATATAGGCTTTGCCTTCCAGGCGCTCCCGCATCGTGCCAAGTGCCGTGGCCAGGGTGGTGAGCTCACGATTGGCGGTGAAGCTGGGTACGGTCACGCTTTGGCCCTCGCTTACGGCTAGTGCAAAGCCGGTGAGTTTGTTAATACCCCGGCTTAGCCACCATGAAAACACGGCTCCAATCACCAGGCCAATGGCCAGCAGCAAGAGGCCTGCCCGCCAGAGTTTATTTTCGCTGCGGTCAATAAAGGGCTGCATGGCCCAATTGGGGCGGGCGACGGTGAGCACGCCCACAATCTCTTTGCCCTTGGTAATCGGTGCGGCAACGTGCATGACGGTGGATAGCTCATTTTTTGGATCGGCCAGCGAGCTGCGCGCACCATACTGGCCGCGCAGCGTCAGGTAAACATCACGCCACTGGCTGTAATCCTGTCCCAGCGCCTGGCCGGTGGAATCCATAATCACCTTGCCCTGGGCATCGGTGACGTACACGCGCAGAAAGGTTTTATCGCGTGGCACGCCCCACACTTTGGCTTGCGGATTTCTTTCGGCAAACAGCTTAATCGCCTTGGCAAAGCGGCCCGCATCGAGGCGCCCGGCCACAAAATCAGGCTGTATCAGCTCGGCCAGCAGGTTGGCGGTATCAACCAAGACTTCTTCGCTGGATTGGCGTACTGCCGGTTTGATTTCATCCCTGACGATGCTCAGCACGTAGGCCGCCAGCAGGCTGACCAGCAAGAAGTAGCCAAAGAAAATCCGCAGTGAAAAGCGCATTAAACCTGCTCCAGCGCATAGCCAAAGCCACGGTGGGTGGCGATGGGGTCGAGATCAGGCCGTACTGTACGCAGTTTGGCGCGCAAGCTTTTGATATGGCTGTCGATGGTGCGCTCAAAGCTGTCTTCAGCGGCCTCCCCAAGCGCATCCAGCAATTGGGCGCGGCTGAATACCTGGCCGGGATGGGCAAGCAGGGTGATCAGCAGGCGGTATTCTGATGGCGTAAGCGTTAAATTATTGCCCGCATATTGCACTCTTTTTGCCGCAGCATCGTGAATAAACAGACCGTTATGGATGGCCGAATGGCTGATGGCAGCAGCAGGGCTGCTGCGTTTTAAAATGGCTTTCACCCGCGCGGCCACTTCGCGCGGGCTAAAGGGTTTGAGCACATAATCGTCCGCGCCCAGCTCTAAACCTAAAATCCGGTCGAACTCTTCGCTTCTGGCGGTGAGCAGCAGCACCGGCAGCTCGCTGTAGCGGCGCAGGCGTTTGAGCACTTCCAGCCCGCTATCGTCGGGCAGGCCGATATCCAAAATCAGCAGATCAGGCTTTTGCGCCTGAATCGCCGCCTCGCCTTCCCTTGCCAGGCTGTAGCAGCTCACGCTAAAGCCTTCCCGCTCCAGCGCAAAGCGCAGCGTATCGGTGATGGCCGCTTCGTCTTCGATCAGGATGATGGATGACATAAGTGAGATCGCTCTTATTGGATGGCCTTGATTGTAAGTGACTTTGTGCCACGGTTGGCAACGCATTTCCTGCTATGCTGCAATGCAGCATGAATTTAATCTTCCTGCGTTAATTTTTTACCGAGGAGGCTTTGCAGTACAAATGCTAAATATCACGGTTTGAATCCTGCATGGGCAAGGTTTACGCCGCAGAGGGCTGGCTATGGGTAAGAAAGTGATCAATCTTGCTTTGCAGGGCGGCGGTGCACACGGCGCGTTTACCTGGGGCGTACTGGATGCTTTGCTTGAGGACGGGCGTATTCGGTTTGAGGGTGTAAGTGGCACCAGCGCGGGAGCGATGAATGCGGTGGTGCTGGCCCAGGGTCTGATGGAGGGGGGCGCGAGTGGTGCAAGGCGGGCGCTGGATCGATTCTGGCTGGCATTGGCAAACCGTATGCCAACAGACTTAAGCCATGGTGATGTGGGGGGCTCTATTGCCAAGGTGATGCAGCAGTGGACGCGTTACTTGTCGCCCAGCCAGATGAATCCTTTTGATTTAAATCCACTACGTGATCTGGTTGCAAATCAAATTGATTTTGCTGCTTTGCAAAAGCATAGCCCGGTTAAATTATTTATTGCCACAACGCATGCTAATTCAGGCAAATTAAGAATTTTTCAAAATCATGAAATGAGTATTGATGTGATCCTTGCATCTGCTTGTTTACCCACCATTTACCGCAGTGTATTTATTGATGGTGAGCCGTATTGGGACGGAGCTTATGCGGCAAATCCTGCTGTTTTTCCTTTGTTTGAATATTGTGATTCAGG
The DNA here is from genome assembly GCF_003952345.1 of Iodobacter ciconiae. Taxonomy (NCBI): domain Bacteria; kingdom Pseudomonadati; phylum Pseudomonadota; class Betaproteobacteria; order Neisseriales; family Chitinibacteraceae; genus Iodobacter; species Iodobacter ciconiae. The sequence continues at coordinate 3,398,163 of NZ_CP034433.1, forward strand.
AGAAATCCTGCTGGTATTATTGCAGCCTCTTTATTTAAAGAGTACGCCGGATTCAGTTAGAGAAATTCAGAATAGAATTATGGATATCACTTTTCAATCTGGTTTTTTGCGTGAAATGCAAATGTTTACAAGGTTAAAAGTACGCCGGCCTTTATTTGTCTGGTCTAAGTTAGAGCGGCATATTGCCCGCACTCATTTTCATTTGATTGAGGCTGATTTAGGGCAATTTAATGCTGAATCCAAATTAACAGTTAATTTGAAATTTTTTGTCACTCTCAGGGATATGGGGCAGGAGGCCGGTAAAAAGTGGTTGACAGAAAATTATTTAAAGCTGGATAAGTCATCCAGCATCGATTTATCCGGTATGTTTGCCTGAGTGCCTGTCTGGTTTTTGGCTGCAGCAATTGGCATATACTTTTGTCATTTACCCAAGCAATGCGGCAAAAGTAGCGCTGTTGCTGCATAATGCGAATTAACTTAACAACAAAAAAGGATTGGAGTTTCCTGAAACTCCGGATATGGGTAGTAGTATCTTACTGATTTTTATTGCTTTTTTGCTGGTGCTTCTAAATGGCTTTTTTGTAGCAGCAGAGTTTGGTTTAGTTAAATTACGCTCTACCCGTGTAAAAGCCATTGCTAAAACAATGGGCTGGCGCGGGCGTATTTTACTGAAGGTTCATGGCGATTTAGATGCCTATCTTTCAGCTTGCCAGCTTGGTATTACCCTCTCATCTCTTGGTCTTGGCTGGATTGGTGAGCCTGCCTTTGTTCAGGTGTTAGAGCCTTTATTTGGCGCTCTGGGCATTGTGAACGAGGCCCTGGTGCATACCATTGCCTTTGCTGTGGCCTTCTTTATTATCTCCTATTTGCATATTGTGGTGGGCGAGCTGGCCCCTAAATCCATGGCGATTCGTATGCCGGGTAAAGTCAGTATGTGGACTGCCGTGCCCCTGTATGGCTTCTACTGGCTAATGTATCCCGCAATCTGGACGCTTAATCACAGTGCCAACTGGGTGCTGCGTAAGGTGGGCCTGGATGCTGCGCCCGGCCACGACAGCCATTATTCTTCAGAAGAACTCAAGCTGATTTTGCGTACCTCGCAGTCGGATGACCAATATACCGAAGACGATTGGCGGGTACTGGCGCAGGCATTGGATTTCCGCGACTTGGATGTGGCCGATTTAATGCATCCCTTCAGCGAGGCGGTGGCTTTGTCGGCCAGCGCCGATATCGAAACCAGCCTGGATAAAATTGTGCAGCATCGTTACAGCCGCTATCCCTTGCTGGATGAAAATGGTCAGGTGCAATCGGTGGTGCACTTAAAAGATATTTTCTTTGCTATGCGTAAGGGAGAGATGCCTGATCGGCTGAAAAAGCTGGCGCGCCCAGTGCAAACCGTATCACCACGCTTATCTGCGTCCGAGCTATTTAAGCGTTTTCAGCAGGGTGCACCGCATTTTGCGGTAGTGGCTTATCAGGATGGCCAGCCCCTGGGCTTTATCACGCTGGACAATCTGCTGGGTGCTTTGGTTGGCGAGATTCGCGATGAATTTCGTCAGGCACAAAATGAATGGACCAAGCTGGATGACGGCTCGATGATCGGCAAAGGCAGCTTAACCATCTTTACTTTGGAGCGTGCCTTAGGCATTGATATTGAAGACACCGATGTCGATTCGGTAGGTGGCCTGATCATGCAGCAGTTGGGTGATTTGCCCTCGGAAGGCCAGCGGGTTCAGTTCGAACATTTTGACGCCGTGGTTAAAAAAATGAACGGGCCAAGAATCGTGCTGGTGAGGATTTATCCGCGGGAAATGGTGAGTTGATTGATGGGGGGGTACAAAAAACGTGCCCTCCCTAACCGTAATGCCGTTCACTTAAGTGATTTTGACCTTGGCTTCCCCTTGGTAAAGGCTCTGTCTGCGTTAAATGTTGAAACATAATTGAGTGAAGATTTGCGCTTTTATCATGAAGCGTCATTGCCACCAGGCAAAAAGACAAAAAGACCTTTTTAGTGCCCTCGGCACGTTGATTTTTGGGCGGTTAGCCACTGAGGGGCCTTCCTTCTTGCTTCGTCAAGAAACGAAGCCAAGCGACAATAGCAAAGCACGAAAGCCCCTGTGGCGGCCCAAGCGAGTTGGCTGCTGCGAAACTTGCTCGCAGGCTCGCTCAAATAGACATCAAAGAAACCCCGCCTCGGCGCGTTTTCAGGGGGAGTAAAAGCTCCGCGCCACGAGCAGTGGCAACAATTCAGATGGTCAGATTTGATAAATACTCAAAACTCAAAATAATGAGTTGAGTTCAAGAAATATTTTTCTTCGTGAAGCTCCGCGTTCTCCGTGCCCTCCGTGTTTCAAGATGTGGGTTTTGCGCTGCCCCATTGTATTAGCTGGCACCTGCCCTAGACTTCCCTCCGTTTCTTTGACATGCTTGCATCAATCTTATTAACCCATCTAGATGCCGATGCAAGCTTTTGTCTTTCTGCTGTTTCTTGGTTTACTTTCTTCAGCACAAGCTGCCACCAAGCCTTGCCGCATTGATGGCTTTCCTCAGGAAGTACAATGCGGGCAGATTGCCAGGCCGCTTGATCCTGCGGATCCTCAGGGTAGGCAAATCCAGATTCATTATCTGGTGCTGCGTGCGCAGGATAGAAATCAGCTGGCCGATCCGGTTTTCTTTCTGGCTGGCGGGCCTGGGCAGAGTGCGATCAATGTGGCAGGCTGGGCTGAGCACTTATTCAGTAAATTGCAATTACGCCGTGATGTGGTCTTTGTCGATCAGCGTGGCACGGGCCGCTCTGCACCGCTGCAATGCCCGGAGTCGCAAGATTTAAGCAAGCTGACTGATAGCGAGGGGGCGCTGCACGAAATTAAGCGCTGCCAGGCCTCTCTTCAAAAACTGCCTTATGGTGATCTGCGCTTTTTTACCACTTCGATTGCCGTGCAGGATTTAGAAGCTGTGCGTCTGGCCGAAGGTTATCCTGCGGTTAATCTGGTTGGCGTTTCCTACGGTACCCGGGTAGGGCTGGAGTATTTACGCCAATATCCGCAAGCGGTGCGGCGTGTGGTGCTCGATGGCGTGTTGCCGCCTGATTACGCCATATCGGGCAGCGATATACAAAAGGCGCTGGACAGCCTGTTTACTGATTGTAAAAGTGATGCGCGTTGCCAACGCGTATACCCAAACCTGGCACAGAGCTGGCGTGATTTGCTGGCCAGTACGCCTAAAGCTACCGTGTTAAAACATCCCCGTTTAAATACCGAAGCCAATGTGACCATCAGCCGCGACAGCGTGCTGGGCATGGTGTCGGCCGTGCTTTACTCACCGGTGAACAGCGCAGGCCTGCCTTTTGCTATTACCGAAGCAAAGGCCGGGCGGTTTAACCCGCTGCTGGCGCTTAGCGGGCAGACGGCTTTACCCAATGCGGGCAAGATCTTCGCAGGCATGCATTACTCGGTCTGGTGCGCTGAGGAGGCTGGCCGCCTGCCGGTGCTGGATGATGATTTTGGCCGCTTTCGCAGTGAAACCTACCGCAAAGTCTGCGCCAGTTGGCCGCGCGGCGCTGTGCCTGCGGCTTTTTATACTCTGGCTAAAAGCGCATCCCCGGTTTTGCTGCTGAGTGGCGGGCTGGATCCGGTGACGCCGCCTCAGCACGCGACCCACGTTGCCAAAGCGCTGGGCGCTAAGGCGAGGCATGTGGTGCTGGGCAAATCCGGCCACGGCATGCTGATGCAAAGTTGCGTGGATGATCTGGTGTATCGCTTTATAAACGCAGAAGATGCGCAAAAAACTGACCTAAGCTGCGTAAAACCTATCCCAAGGCCTGTGGTGTGGGTCTTGCCTAAAGGTTAAACCAAGTGCCAAACCCAAACCTTGAAACACGGAGTAAAGGAGGACACGGAGAAAACCTGGAATGCTTTTCTTCGTGTAACTCTGTGTTTTCTGTGACCTCAGTGGTTCAAGGTTTGGGTTCTTAAAGGAATGGTTCAATGTTTGCGAAAACAGCATGATTATTGTCGAGCAATTATCTAAGCAATTTGTTCGTGAAGCGGGCCTGGGCTGGCGGCGTTCTAAGAGTGTGGTGCAGGCAGTGAAGGATATTCACTTTAGCGCGGCAGATGGCGAAGTCACAGGCTTGTTGGGTGCGAATGGCGCGGGCAAAACCACCACTTTGCGCATGATTGCCGCGCTGCTGCCTGCGGATTCCGGGCGTGTGCTGGTTGATGGTGTGCAGGTGGAGGCAGGCAAGCAGGCCACCCAGGCTCGTATGGGCGTGTTGTCCGATGCGAGAGGCTTGTATCCAAGGCTGAGCGCCCGTGAAAACATTGCTTACTACGGCGTGCTGCATGGCATGAGCCATGACGAGGCCAATGCGCGTGCCACGGCACTGGCCGATGCACTGGATATGCGCGCCTTGATGGAGCGGCGCTGCGAAGGCTTTAGCCAGGGTGAAAAAATGAAAACAGCTTTGGCAAGGGCGCTGGTGCATGACCCGCAAAATATTATTCTGGACGAGCCCACCAATGGCCTTGACGTGCTGGCCACAAGGGCGCTGCGCGAGTTTCTGGCATGGCTGAAATCACCCGCTGGCGGCAGTAAATGCATTCTGTTTTCGACCCATATCATGCAAGAAGTAGAGAGGCTTTGTGATCATGTGGTGATTGTGGCGGGTGGCGAAACCGTCGCACAGGGTACGGTAGCCGGGCTATTAGATCAGGCCGCAGAAAGCAATTTTGAAGACGCTTTTGTGAAATTGGCCTTTGCTTGAAGTATCCAAAAATGGTGACTACTCGGGTGTGCGAACAAAACCCAAATCTTGAACCACAGAGGGCACAGAGAATACAGAGCTCCACGGAAAAAATCATTCTATGTTTTGTTTTTCTCCGTGATCCTCTGTGTTCTCCCAAACTCCGTGGTTTAAGACTTGGATTTTAAATACAAAATAAACTGGAAATGAGCGGATGATGATTTGGGAAATATTTAAAAAAGAATGGGTTGATTCTTTAAGAGATAAGCGCACCATGCTGGTGGTGATTTTGTCTTCTTTAATGGGGATGCCCTTCTTTTTATTCATCAGCTCTGAAGCGTATTCCAGAATGGATGAGCAAAATGAAAAGCGCTTTATTCGCGTCGTTGGGGCGCAATATGCGCCGGAGTTAATCAATTATATTGCCCGGCAAGGTTTTGAAATTAAAACCGCAGGGGCAGGTTATGCAAAGAAATTGCATAGCAAAGAATACACCGAGCCGGTGCTGCTATTGCCACAAAATTTTTCCAGCCAATATGCAGCAGGGATCGCACCGAGGGTAGAAATTATCAGTGATCTGGCTAATAAAGATACGCAATTAGGCGTGCGGCCAATTAAGGTTTTATTGCAGGGCTTTATGCAGGAGCAGGCTGGTTTAAACCTGAGCTTGCGTGGCATTTCTGCTGAGATATTAAGTGTGATTCAAGTAGAAGAGCGCCATTTAAGCCGGGCGAAAAATCAGCAGAGCGCAGGGCTTAAAGAAATGCTGCCCTTTATGTTTATCATGACGCTATTAGGTGTGGGGATGTATGCCGCAATTGATACATCGGCAGGGGAACGGGAGCGTGGCTCTTTAGAGCCATTAATGATGAACCCGGTATCGAGCTGGCATTTTGCTCTGGGTAAATGGGCGGCGGTAGGCATGCTTACAGTTTGCGTATTGTTTTTTAATGTAATGAGTATTTTCCCCTCCTTATTTCTAATTAAAAATGAAGTATTAAAAATCGCTTTTCAATTCTCAATTAAAGACGCATTTGTATTTTTGGCTGTGCTATGCCCGCTGGCGCTGGCTATTGCTGCTTTGCAAATTGCGGTGGCGATCAATGGTAAAAGCCACAAGGAAGCGCAGGCCAGAAACTCCATGCTGATGCTGCTTGCTCCGCTGGCCCTGGTGATAGGCATGTTAAAACAGGGGGCCGATCCGGTCTGGTTTTCCTGGGTGCCGCTTCTGGCACAAAACCAGCTGATTATCAAAATTCTGAACGGTGAAACCTTAAGCACAGCAGAAGTGCTTACCCCCGTGCTGGTTTGCGTGGTGATTTTGCTGGCAAGCCTGAGCTATACGGCGCAGAAAATGCGGGGGGTGGTGATGCAGTAGTTTTGAGTGTAATTGGGCCGTGTTTTATTGAGCTGATATTTTGCAGTAAACCCCAAATCTTGAACCACAGAGAACACGGAGTTTCACTGAGAAAGACAAAGCTTAATTTGAGTTGTTTTGCAGGTTTTAAGTGTTTTAAAACCCAGTAACCAGGGTACGTAACGCAGCTTGTGGCGCAGGGCTTAAATCTCACCTTGAAACACGCCGGAGCTAGGAACAAGCAGAGCGGGGGATTGCTTGGTGCGACATCTTATTCGATTTATCCACCCAAATTCACATTGACCACAGGCAGTAAACTTACCAATTTAGTCATTATCAAACATAGGTCAGTACTTAGTAGAAACGGCTGAGTTAGACTATGCAAGTGGCCGCAGTCGGCCAAAAGCGGAAACTCGCCCACCCCAACAGCGGTCGGCAGCAAAGGCCGTTGTGGTTTCGGAAGCAGCCATTGCTATCTGATTGCTGTCATCTCTTTGAGTTAGCGTCTACTGATGAGCATGCAACTTCATAGATGGCGGCTGCGTTCAACACAGATACCGGCGCTCCCCTGCGTGCAATCTGGAGCATAGCCTGACCGATAACTTCGGTGGTTAGGACATGTGACGGGAACAGCATCCGGCCAAAAGTGAGCAAGGGGCTCAAGACTTTATAGAAGATGCGATAGGAGCCAGTCTTGGACACTGCGTTGTTCAAGGGCTGAATAACTGCCGGACGCAAGACATGCACATGCTTGAATGGTAGGCGTAGCAGTGCGTTCTCCGTCTTACCCCGAACCTTGGCCCACATGCTTGAACCTTGTTCGCTGCTGTCTGCCCCTGCGCCCGATACATAAACGAAACTCGCCTGCGGGCTGATGCTGCTAAGGCGCTCAGCCACCGCCATCGTGAGGCTGTATGTCAGCGCTGTGTATTTCTCCTCAGAGAGGCCCGATGCCGATACCCCGAGGCAGAAAAAGCAGGCATCCACGTTGCGCAGGTCATCATCCGTAATTTCGGATGTGTCTGTCGCAAAATTCGGACGCACCACCTGAACCAGTTTTGGATGGTCCAACAGCAATGCCGAACGACCGATGGAAACCACTCGTTCAACGTCAGCCGCAAGCAGGCACTCGCGCAGAACGCCGCCACCCACCATGCCGGTGGCTCCAAAAATAAGAACTTTCATCGTAACCGACCCCACCCATTCATTGAGTGATTCGCTAGATTTGCGACTCGCCACTCCGATGGCGTTTGTTCTTCCCACTGCCTGAAGGCTCGGAAGAACGAATTCTTGTCTTCGTAGCCAAGCATGTAGGCAACTTCAATGAGCGTCAAGGAAACGTCAGACAAATACTCAAGTGCCAACTGATGTCTTGTGTCACTCACAAGGGCCTGGAAACTGACACCTTCATCCGTCAGGCGCCGTTGTAAGGAGCGTTCGCTCATAACCAGTTCTGCTGCGACCGAACGAATGTCCGGCCGACCAGCCGTCAACCGCCGGCGCAGTACCCAGCGGGCCTGCTCAGCAACAGAACCCGACATCAAATGGTGCTTAAAACGCCGGTCCAGTTCTGGCGCAATAACCTCCAACAAGTCCCTGTTGTAAGTGACGAATTCCTTGTCGAGGTCATCTCGCCGGAAACTAATACGGTCTTCCGCGGCATTAAACCTGACTTGGCAGCCAAAATATCGTTCGAGCGCGGACCTCGATGCCTCAGGACGGGCCAACTCCAGCGCGATTGGTATCAACCGTTCTGAAGTTCCTCTGCGGCCTAGCTCCACGAGCGACGCCATCGTGGCATCGACCAGGGAATATGGAATCGAATCAGGGGCAGCATGTGGCCAGCGGACAACGATGTCGCTGCGGTCACCATCCTCCGCGAGTACAGCATCTTCGGGCGTGCACAGACGCTTGAACCGGGCCACCCGATTCAGCGCATCACGGAAGTCCCTAGCATGCTGAGCAGCGACGAAAGCCAAGGGCATGACAGCCCCATCCAGAACAGATGCGATGCGTAGCCCGATAGCGGCGTCTTGACTAACGGCTTCGATGGCGCGAAAGAGTGCGAAAAACTGTGCAGTGGAAATCTGCGTATCGTCCTTCAGCACGGTGAGCGGCAATGCCGCCCGGCGGACGACCTCGGCACGGTCGATTTGAACCCGCTTGATGCCTTCCCACAGCGCGCCAGGCACCTTCATTTTGTCTGGAATAGAGCCGGTCATTATGCTTATTTGGCTTGGAAGCCACCATCTACGTTGAGAATGTGACCGGTGACGAAGCTGGCCTCGTCCGAGAGCAGCCAGCTGATGGCATTCGCTATCTCTTCTGGCTTTCCCACTCGCTGCATGGGGTGCATTGCTTCAAGTTCGGCGAGATTACTGTTCAACTGCTCTGCGATGATGTCAGTGCGGATAGCTCCGGGCGCCACACCGTTGATACGAATGCCTTGAGCCGCATGGTCGAGTGCTGACGACTTAGTAAGACCAACCACCGCATGCTTGGTCGCCGCATAGGTTCCGCCCCAGGGGATGCCGTTCAGGCCGGCAATCGATGCCAAATTGACGATAGCCCCTTTGCCTTGTTGGAGCATTTGGGCAATTTCGTACTTCATACTGAAATACACGCCCATCACGTTTACTTCAAGCATGTCGCGGAAGTTCTGAGTCTCGGATTGGTTCAGCGAAGAATACTCGTTGAAGATACCCGCATTGTTGACGGCCATGTCGAGCCGGCCGAATTCAGCCACGATGCCGTCAATCATTGATTTAACCTTGGCTTCGTCGGACACATCGTTCTGTACGAAGCGAACTTGGGCACCGTCGCGTGCGGCTGCTGAGACTTCGGCCAAGGCAACCGCGCCGACTTCTGCTCGGCGACCGCTCATGACGACGTTAACGCCTTGAGCGACGAGCTTGAGGGCTACAGCTTTACCGATGCCGGTAGCACCGCCGGTAATAAGGGCGACTTGTTTGGACATTGCAAACTCCTTGAGCTGGTTAAACATACAGTTGGCACTTCGGAAGTGCATGTAAGGAGTATAGGGAATAATGTCCTGACGACTATATGCGGAACGCGCCACCCTACTAACAGAATACGCCAATATTAGTGTTTGACCAGTACGTGATGTCGTTCACCGCTATCACAGCACCTATCAGTAATGAAATAGTTAGCGATCCTAACCGTAATCGACCGGTTGCTGGTGAAAGCAGACCTTCAATCGACCGTGGCACCAACGTCCGGATAGGGTCGGGTGCTGCCTCTCAAGTCCACCGGATAAATGCGAAAGCGCAGGTGGCGAAATCCGATAAGAACGGGGGATAAATTGATAAGAATCTGCACTTGGGTGCTAGGAAGGAGTCAATCCCACCCGCCACCGGCTCGGTTATCCACAGCGCAGGAGCCTTCGTGTTTTTGAGGTTGCGGCATTGGGTTTTTTCTTGGTCGTTCAAGAAAAGAATGCCCCCGCGGGGGTGAACGCTCCTAAATCAACGAGCCGAAGGCACTAAAAAGAAGATCGCTATGCAATATCAGTTATTAAGTTAGCTTTTTAGTGATGCCTATCGTGCTAGCCCACCCATAGCCGCTCTATCAGCAGCCCCACAAAAAAGATCACCAGTAAACCCAGTGTCGAATACAGAATCCATTTGATGAGGCGCAGCCAGCTGGGGTCGCGGCTGCCCTGATATTTGAAAGCGCAGTAAGCAATGCCTAATACGGCGAGAACAAATAGCAGGCGCAGGACAATAAACATCAGATTCCCAAGGCAGGTAAATCGTGGAATGAGCTGGGCACGTCGTCCCTGTTTTCGAAGCTGACAATCTCGTAGGAGGATTCGTCGTCGAGCAGGGCGCGCAGCAGCTTGTTATTCATGGCGTGACCCGATTTATAGCCTTCGAAAGCGGCAATCAGCGGGCGGCCGAGGATGTATAAATCTCCGACCAGATCAAGCACTTTGTGGCGGACAAATTCGTCTTCAAAACGCAGACCGCCCTCATTCAGAATGCGGTATTCATCAATTACAATGGCGTTATCCATGCTGCCGCCACGGGCCAGGCCATTCATACGCAGGTATTCTACTTCATGGATAAAGCCAAAGGTACGGGCGCGGGCGATTTCACTGACATAATTTGTGTCGGCAAAATCAAGGGTGATCGTCTGGGCCGATTTTTTAAATGCTGGGTGGGCAAAATCGATGGTGAGCGCCACCTTGTAACCATCATGCGGCAGTAATCTCACCCATTTATCACCTTCGCAGACTTCGATGGGTTTCAGTACACGAACAAACTGCTTGGCCGCATGCTGATCCACGATACCTGCTGATTGCAACAGATAGATAAAAGGCGCTGCCGATCCATCCATAATCGGCATTTCCGGAGCATCGACTTCAACAACTGCATTGTCGATGCCTAGCCCCGCAAATGCGGACATGATGTGCTCGATCGTGCCGACACGTACGCCGTCTTTGACGAGCGTGGAGGAGAGCCGCGTGTCGTTGACCAGCGCAGGCGTAACTCTGAATGGCGTCGACTCGGGCAAATCGACGCGGTGGAAAACGATCCCGCTATTAACCGGGGCCGGTTTTAGGACGAGGGTTACCCGCTCGCCGGAATGCAGGCCCACACCAACGGCGCGGATAGTCGTCTTCAGAGTGCGTTGCTGAAACATATTGGTCTCTTTAATCAACAGACCTCAATCTTACCAGCACCGGGTAGTAAGCTGGATTGATCTTTGCAATCTTGCCAATAGACAATGCCTTTATCTCTGTCTGGGACATCCACTGTGCGTAGAGCTGTGGTGCAGCTCTACACTCTTTTCCATCATTAATCTGCCTGACGGCGCAAGAAAGCAGGGATATCCATATCTACATTAGAGGTGGAAGGGCGGGTGGTTGTTGCCACATCACCGTTTGCACCACGGGTACTGCGATTATTCGGGCGGAAACCCGGAGGTAAATCGTAAGCACCCCAATCCGGCTCGCCAGAGTGATTGTCTGTGCCGGTTTTAAGTTGCGGTGTCTGCACGACAGATAGCTGCGGCTTGGTGGCCGTATTACCCATACCGGTGGCGATAATGGTAATGCGGATTTGCTCGCCCAGGCTTTCGTCGTAAACCACACCGTGTTTAACCATGGCATCTTCTGCAACATGCGACTGAATGATTTCGCGGGCGCGGGTGATTTCGCTTTTCTTCAGGCTGGCACGGCTGGCGCTGATATTTAGCAACACACCACGTGCACCTTTGAAATTGATGTTGTCCAGAAGCGGGCAGCTGATGGCTTCTTCAGTTGCGCGGATCGCTCGGTTTTCGCCTGCAGCAAAGGCCGATCCCATCATCGCCATGCCTTTTTCCTGCATCACAGTTTTAACGTCGGCAAAGTCAACGTTGATCAGGCCTGGGTACTGGATGATTTCTACGATCGACGCGACGGCATTACGCAGTACATCATCAGCAGCACGGAAGGCTTCATCAACAGTAACGTCTTCGCCAAGCACTTCTTCCAGCTTTTGATTGGAGACAATGATCAGCGAATCAACAGCGCGTGAAAGCTCGTCGATACCGGCTTGAGCCACTTTCTGGCGCGAGCCTTCGTCAAGACCGGGCTTGGTGACTACGCCCACGGTAAAAATGCCTTTTTCACGGGCAATCTGTGCGATCACAGGGGATGCGCCAGTTCCTGTACCACCGCCCATACCTGCGGTGATAAACAAGAGATTGGCGCCACTGATCAGCTCACCAATGCGCTCACGGTCGGCTTCGGCCGCTTCGCGAGCGACTTCAGGATCGCAACCTGCACCAAAACCTGTAGAGCCCAATTGCACTATATCTGTTGCCTTGGATAGTTTCAGTACCTGTACATCGGTATTAGCGGCAATAAACTGCACGCCGCTTAATGCATGTTCGATCATATTATTGATCGCGTTGCAGCCTGCGCCGCCGACACCGATCACCTTAATATTGACGTGATGTGCAACTTCTTGCACTTCGAAAGTTAATGCCATGTTGCTCTCCTTGCGTTGCCCGATTTAGGCGGCTTTGGGGTATTTCCCTGGCCGCTGATGCTTACCCGAATTTAAAATGTGTTTTGAAACCATGATTTCATGCGGCCAAAAATATCCCCTACACCGCCATCTTTACCCCTGTGTACGGGGTTTTTTAGTAATTGTTCACGTGCGATTAACAACAAACCCACCGCTGTGGAATAGCGCGGGTTTTTAACCACTTCGGCAAGGCCACCCACATACTTCGGGGTGCCCATCCGTAATGGCATATGGAAAATCTCCTCCCCAAGCTCAACCATGCCGGGCATCATTGCGGCTCCTCCGGTAATTACAATACCGCTGGATAGGCGGCCTTCAAAACCGGAACGGCGTAACTCCTGTTGAACTAAACCGTAGAGTTCTTCAACGCGTGGCTCAATGACTTCTGCCAGAGTATGGCGGCTCATTTGCCGGGCACCGCGCTCGCCTACACCCGGTACTTCGATCATTTGCGCCGGGTCGCTCATATGGCGTAGTGCCACACCATGTTGTAACTTGATTGTTTCGGCTTCCGAAGTCGGGGTACGCAACGCCATGGCGATATCGTTGGTGACCTGATCGCCGGCAATCGGTATCACGGCGGTATGGCGGATTGCGCCGCCAATAAATATCGCCAGATCGGTGGTGCCGCCACCAATATCAACCAGGCAAACACCTAAATCTTTTTCGTCTTCGGTCAGTACCGAATAGGATGAAGCCAGTGGTTGCAATACCACCTCTTCAATTTCCAGCCCGCAGCGACGTACACATTTGGTGATGTTTTGCACCGCGCTGACGGCACCGCTGACGATATGCACGTTGACATGTAAACGCACACCCGACATGCCCATCGGCTCTTTTACGCCTTCCTGGCCGTCTATCATGTATTCCTGCGCCAGGATGTGCAGAACCTGATGGTCAGTCGGGATATTGACTGCACTGGCGGTTTCGATCACGCGGTCTACATCGGCAGAAGTAACTTCTTTATCTTTAATGGCAACCATGCCGTCAGAGTTAATACTCTTGATATGGCTGCCTGCAATGCCGGTAAAAACCTGGCTGATTTTGCAATCGGCCATCAGCTCGGCTTCGCCTAAAGCGGATTGGATGGCTGCAACTGTTTTTTCAATATCGACCACTACGCCACGCTTCAAACCGCGTGAAGCAGCCGAGCCCAGACCGATCACATTGAGCGCACCGTCTTCTTTGATTTCGGCGACAACAGCCACCACTTTGGATGTTCCAATGTCCAGCCCGACAATGATGTTTTTGCTATCTCTGGTCATCTGACAACCTCTTTACTCAATGTCTTACTTTTTAAAAACGATTTGATATGAAAATCGTATCGCTGAATTTTTTGTTTGTGGCGGGTTTTGCCCGCACTGCCATATTTAAAACACGACATCGTCAAGCCGGTTTAGCTGCTGCGGGTTTGGCCGGAACAGCTGGCTTCTCCCCGGGTTTACTCTCTACCGGCTTGTACTCTGGCAATCGAACTGCAAAGCCATTGGGGTAACGCAAATCCACATATTCAAAAGGCTGTTTTAATAAAGCCAGAGAATTGGGGTAGGCCGTTACAAATCGTGCTGTTCTGGTAACTGCCTCGTCTCTGCCTACTTCAATAACCAGCTGATGATCCAGCTCAAAGCGCCAGGCTCTGCGTTCGGAAAGCCAGACATGGGTCGTTTTTTTTCCCAGAGGCTGCAAGGTTTTATGCAGCTTTGCAAAGCCATCAATCATGACTTTTTCTGTACCTTCCGGCCCTTCCAGAATGGGCAGCTGATCATTGGATGCAGCATCAAAACGCTCTCCATAGCTATTAAGCAGAGCCACCGAGCCCCAGCGTGCGACTGCTTTGTGCTCTTCTACCTTTACTTCTACCCGGTCCGGCCAGTGCCGCCGTACGGTGACTTGCCTTACCCACGGCAGCTTTTCAAAGGCTTGCCGTGTTTTATCCAAATCCAGGGTGAAAAATGTCCCGGTCAGTTCGTGTTTAATAACGTATTGCAATTGCTCACGTGTAACGTGAACTAAATCACCATCCACCTTGATTCTTTTAATTGGAAACAAAGGCGAATGTACGGTCAAAAACAGCAAAGCATAAAATAAAAGCAATAAAGCTAATGCAGTCAGCAAATTGGCAAACCACATTAACAGCTGAGGCTTATCCCACATGGGCGAACCTCGATGCAATGACTTGTGGGCTGAAATGGCTTAATAAAATCACCGTTTTTTATTCCAGCGTGCTGTTTAATACTTGCAAAACCAAATCCTCGTAACTTAAACCCGCTTCACGTGCTGCCATAGGAAATAAACTATGCGAAGTCATGCCTGGCGCGGTATTGGCTTCTAATAAATAAGGTTTGCCTGCTTCATCCATTAAGAAATCGATACGCGCCCAGCCTTTACCGCCAAGCGCCCAGAAAGCTTGTTTGACATAGCCGGCAATTTGCTCGTTGAGTTGTGCAGACAAACCCGCTGGACAGCGATAAACCGTGTCGTCGCGGATATATTTGGCTTCATAATCGTAGAATTCTGTAGCGGGCTCGATTTTTACAAATGACAAAACCTGTTCGCCCAGTACAGCGGCGGTGTATTCTCCCCCACCAATGAACTGTTCTGCAATCACAATCTTGTCGTATTTGTAAGCTTCTTTGAACGCGCTAGCGAGTTCTCCGGTATTTTTTACTTTGCTTACACCAATACTGGAGCCTTCACAGGCTGGTTTAACAAATAATGGCAGGCCAAGCTTTTGTTCAATCGCAGTAAAATCGCTGCTCTCAGTCAAAATTTCGAAAGCCGGAATCGGCAGGCCAAGCGCTTGCCAGATTAACTTGCTGCGCAGCTTATCCATACCAAGGGCAGAAGCCAATACACCACAACCCGTGTAAGGGATGCCCATCACTTCAAGCGCGCCTTGCAAAGTGCCATCTTCACCAAACGGGCCGTGCAAAATCAGAAATGCACGATCAAAGCCTTCGGTTTTTAATGCATCAAGCGGCTTTGTGGCCGGATCAAAAGCGTGCGCATCCACGCCGCGTGCCAATAGGGCTTCCAGAACACCTTTGCCGCTCATTAATGACACTTCGCGCTCTGCCGAAGTGCCACCCATTACAACCGCTACTTTTCCGTATTTATTCATTTTCTTACTCAATCAAGCTGTTGTTTTTTGCGTGGACACAAAACCGTGCCCACCCTACAAATTTCAAACCCAAACCTTGAACCACAGAGAACACGGCGCTTCACGGAGAAAACCTAAAATCTGAGGGAAACGAAAGACTAAACAATTTTTTGCTTTTCTCCGTGGCCCTCTGTGTTCTCCTTTTACCTCGCGGTTAAAGAGCTGGATTGTATTTTTTAAATTGCCGCAACCTTGCCCGGAACGCCGCCTATCGTGCCTGCGCCCATGGTGATGATCACATCGCCGTCTTTGGCTGTGGTCATAATGGCTGCGGGCATTTCCTGGATATCGGCCACAAATTGCGGTTCTATCTTGCCTACCACACGCACAGCACGGGCCAGGCTGCGGCTGTCTGCAGCCACAATGGGGGCTTCGCCGGCGGCATATACTTCGCCAAGCAGCAGGCCATCAACGGTGGACAAAACCTGCACAAAATCTTCAAAGCAATCACGGGTGCGGGTGTAGCGGTGTGGCTGAAAAGCCAATACCAAGCGACGCCCTGGAAATGCGCCCCGTGCTGCGGCAATGGTGGCCGCCATTTCTACCGGGTGATGGCCGTAATCGTCTACCAACGTAAAACTGCCGCCGCTGGCCAGGGCAATTTCGCCATAGCGCTGAAAGCGTCGGCCCACACCCTGAAAATTGGCCAGTGCGGATTGAATAGCCGCTTCATCTGCGCCTACTTCAATACCGGTTGCAATCGCGGCGAGTGCATTGAGCACATTGTGCATGCCGGGCATATTCAAGGTGATGGGCAGACGGCGTGATTCACCGTTTTCCCAAACCGCGTCAAATTGCATACGGCCATCCAGCGCCACGATGTTTTCCGCGCGCAACATCGCATCTGCGCTGACGCCATAGCTGGTAATCGGGCTGGTGACCTGCGGCAGAATTTCGCGCACATAGGGATCATCAATGCACAACACGGCGCGGCCATAGAAAGGCAGGTGCTGCAAGAAGGTAATAAACGCCTTCTTCAAATTATTAAAGTCATGACCATAGGTATCCATATGGTCCTGATCGATATTGGTCACAACTGAAATAACCGGTGTGAGCAGCAGGAAAGACGCATCGCTTTCATCGGCTTCAGCTACCAGAAAATCACCCTGGCCCAAACGGGCATTGCTGCCAGCAGCATGCAATTTGCCGCCAATCACAAAGGTTGGGTCGAAGCCAGCGGCTTCTAAAATAGAAGCGGTCAGGCTGGTGGTGGTGGTTTTACCGTGTGTGCCGGCAATGGCAATGCCTTGCTTTAAGCGCATCAGCTCGGCCAGCATTTGTGCGCGGGGTACCACCGGAATCTTGCGGCTGCGCGCCTCGATGACTTCAGGGTTATCATCTTTTACCGCGCTGGAAATCACCACTACATCGGCATTGCTGACAAATTCTGCCGTATGGCCCAAATGCACTTGCGCACCAGCCGCCGCCAGGCGCTGTGTCGTGGCATTGCTGCCAAGATCCGAGCCACTGATTTCAAAACCGAGGTTGAGCAATACTTCAGCAATGCCGCTCATGCCGACGCCGCCTATGCCTACAAAATGGATACGTTTAACTTTGTGTTTCATCATCGTTTCTACTTGGCTAATTCTTCAATCACCGATACCACTTGCATCGTGGCATCCGGTTTTGCCAGACCGCGTGCTAGCTTGGCGATGCTTAAGCATTGCCCGCGGCTGGTTTGGGTCAGTAACTGGGCAAGTGCTGCTGCGTTAAATTCTTTCTGTGCTAGTAAAAGTCCTGCGCCGTTCTCGCTTAAGTAGCGGGCATTGCCTGTTTGATGGTCGTCCACCGCATGTGGAAAAGGCACGAGTACCGATGCAGCTCCAACACAGGCTAGCTCGGCCACGGTGAGTGCACCGGCACGGCATAAAATAAGATCGGCATTGGCGTAGGCCCGGGCCATATCGCTGATAAAAGCCACGCAATCTGCGCTGACACCGGCAGCGGCATAATTGGCTCTTAATGCTTCGATATGTTTCTCGCCTGCCTGATGAATCATCACCGGGCGCTGATCAGCAGGCATCAAGGCCAGTGCCTTGGGGACTTCTTCGTTAAAGACCTGTGCGCCTAAGCTGCCACCCACAACAAGCAGCCTGAGCGGGCCAGTACGCCCTGCAAAGCGGGCTTCAGGCTGCGCCAGATTTTGGATTTCTGCTCTTACCGGATTGCCAATGCAGCCTTCAATCCCTGGAAACGCACTTGGAAAAGCAAACAGCACACGGCTGGCAATCTTAGACAGCACCTTATTTGTGAGCCCGGCCACCGAGTTTTGCTCGTGTATCACCAGAGGCAGCCACATTAAACGCATGGCGATGCCGCCAGGAAACCCGGTAAATCCGCCAAAACCGATTGCCACATCTGGGCGGTGCTCAAAAATCACTTTGAACGCCCCCAGAGTGCCTTGAGCTGCACCCAGGGCTGGCTGAGTTTTTTTAAGAGGCCTTTGCCGCGCACGCCGTCAATTTTGAGTGTGACAAGATCAATCCCATGCTCGGGCACGATACGTGTTTCCATACGTCCGGCAGCGCCCAGCCAGATAATCTTCCAGCCGCGCGCTTTAAGCTCATCCGCTACTGCCAGAGCCGGAAAAATATGCCCGCCAGTGCCGCCAGCCATCACGAGCAGGGTACGTTTACTCATGCTCTGTGTCCCCTGATCAGCTGGCGGTTTTCGTAATCAATGCGCATCAGAACGCCCAAAGCAATTAAATTGGCCACAATCCCGGAGCCGCCAAAAGAGAGCAGCGGCAAGGTGAGCCCTTTGGTGGGCATCAGGCCCATATTTACGCCGATATTGATAAATGATTGCACACCCATCCAGATGCCAACGCCTTGCGCGGCTAAAGCTTGCCAGTGGCGTTCCAGCTTGGCGGCTTGTACGCCGATCATAAAGGAGCGAAAAATCAGAAAAGCAAACAGTAAAATCACAATCGCTACGCCGATAAAACCAAACTCCTCGGCAATAATCGCCATTAAAAAGTCGGTATGTGCCTCGGGCAGATAGGAGAGTTTTTCTACGCTGGCACCTAAGCCCACGCCGCTCCATTCGCCACGGCCAAATGCAATCAGTGAGTGGCTAAGCTGATAGCCCTTGCCATACGGATCTTTCCACGGATCTAAAAAGCCCAGCACGCGCTGCATACGGTAAGGCGAGCTCACCACCAGCCCCACGAAGGCCACGCCCAGAAACATAAACAGGCCGGCAAACAGCTTCCAGTTAAAGCCGCCTAAAAAGAGTGCGCCCATGGCTATGGCGGTGATGACAGCAAAGGCTCCAAAGTCAGGCTCCAGCAGTAAAAGTGCACCAACCAGCGCCATTACCATAAACATCGGGAACAGCACTTTGGTTACGCTTTGCATAAATGAACCGGTCATGCTGATGGCTTTGCGTACTGTGTAATCAGCGGCATAAAGCACAACAAAGAGCTTCATCAGCTCGGATGGCTGCAGGTTGATTACTACAAGCGACAACCAGCGGCGGCTGCCATTGACTTCACGCCCGACTCCGGGAATCAGTACCATCAGCAGCAAAATCATGCCAATTAAAAACAGGGTGGATGAGTATTTCTGCCAGGTTTTGGTGGAAATGGCGAAGGCAATAAATGCCCCTACAATACCGACAATCAGGAAAATAGCATGGCGGATTAAAAAGTAGTTCGAGTGAAAACCTGTGTCTTTATCCACTTCGGCCATGGCAATTGATGAGGAATACACCATCACCAGGCCAATGGTCAGCAGTAGGGTAATGCACCAGAACAGCGCCTGATCATAGGAAGCCATGTTTGGGCGCAGCCGTTTGATGGCTTGTGAGAATAGCTGGCGCACGTCAGCTCCCTAAGCCTTTAACCGCAGCGATAAATACTTCGGCACGGTGATGATAGTTGCGATACATATCCAGGCTGGCGCAAGCAGGCGAGAGCAGAACAATATCGCCGCTTTCGGCAAAATTGCTGGCAAATTGCACAGCCATTTCCATGGTGGGCAGCTGTAAAACAGGCAGCAGCGGCTCTTCTTCAGGGTCATCAAAATTTACAAATTGTGATTGCGCTTCGTTCAATGCTTCGGCCAGAACGGGTGCGTCGCGGCCGATCAGAATCACTGCACGGCAAATGCGCTCGCAAGCGGCTTTGAGCGGGCGAAAATCCTGCCCCTTGCCGTCTCCTCCCGCAATTAAAATTACAGGGCGGGTCATGCCTTTGAGCGCAGCTTCAGTAGCACCTACATTGGTGCCTTTGGAATCATCGAAGTAATCAACATCTTGAACAGAGGCAACAAACTCAACCCGATGGGCAAGACCTGTGAATGATTTTAGTGCGCTGAGCAGGGGCGCGGTATCGATGCCAATGGCACGGCAAAGTGCGATAGCGGAGAGTGCGTTTACTGCATTATGTAAGCCCGCTACCGGCAGATCTGCTGCATTTAACAGTGCTTCATTGCCGCAGGTTAAAGTGAAGTCAGCGCCTTTCAGGCCGTACTCATCCGCTGTGCGTGGTTTATCTGCACCAAACCAGATGATCTGGCGGGATTGCAGCTTTGCTGCCATAGCAAGGCAATGCGTATCTTCACGGTTCAGAACCACCGTGCCCGTTCCGGCAAAAATAGCGGCCTTGGTGGCGGCGTAATGAGCCAGATTTTTATAACGGTCTAAATGATCTTCGCTGATATTAAGAACGGTGGCTGCATCGGCATTTAGCGATGTGGTGGTTTCGAGCTGAAAGCTGGACAGCTCCAGCACAAATACATCGGCATCCGGTGTGGCTGTGATGGCATCCAGCACCGGCAGGCCGATATTGCCTGCCATCACAGTTTTTAAACCGGCAGCTTCGCACATCTGGCCCACCATGCTGGTGACGGTGGATTTACCGTTGGAGCCGGTAATGGCAATCACTTTAGCGGCTGTGCCAGCAATGGCCTGAGCAAACAATTCCACATCGCCCAAGGCAGGCACGCCACGCGCGACGGCTGCAGCAATGGCTGGCGTGGTCAGTGGTACGCCGGGGCTGACAATCAGTGCGTCGGCATCAATAAATGTGGCATCGCTGAATGCGCCTAAGCGTAATTTGATATCGGCATGGGCGTTTTGCAGCTGTTCTAAGTTAGGAGGCGTATTGCGGCTATCGGCCACGGTCACGCGCGCGCCTTTAGCTGCTAGCCACTTAGCTGCAGAAAAGCCCGATTCGCCTAAACCTACAACGATGCAATGTTTGCCTTGGTAATTCATTTTCTATCTCAGTGAAATGCTTAAATTTTCTAAAAAAATCTGAAAGTCTAAAGGTCTGTAGACACAGAGCACGCAGAAGAGGTAAAGCAGCACACAGAGAAAACCATGAGAATGCAAAACAAAAGGTTTTCTCTGTGCGCTCTGTGTTCTCACCGTTCTCTGTGGCTACAGAGCTTTTGAAATCTTATCGCAGCTTCAGCGTGGCTAAACCCGCCAGCACCAACAGCATGGTAATAATCCAGAAGCGCACGACAACCTGCGTTTCTTTCCAGCCTTTTAATTCGTAATGATGGTGAATCGGGGCCATTCTAAAGACCCGCTTGCCACGTAGCTTAAAGCTGGCCACCTGAATCATCACCGACAGCGCTTCCATTACAAATACACCACCCATAATCAGCAGCACGATTTCCTGACGCACAATCACCGCCACAATGCCAAGGCCAGCGCCAAGGGCTAATGCGCCTACATCGCCCATAAAGACTTCGGCGGGGTAGGCGTTAAACCATAGAAACCCTAAACCCGCGCCTGCCATGGCGGCGCAGAAAATTACCAGCTCACCTGCGCCGGGCACAAAGGGTACGCCCAGGTATTTTGAAAACACCACATTGCCGGCTACATAGGCAAAAATGCAAAAAGCAAAGGAAATCAGTACGGTTGGCATAATCGCCAAGCCATCCAGACCATCGGTGAGGTTGACAGCGTTGCTGGTGCCGACAATTACAAAGTAGGTCAGCACGCAAAAACCAACTGCGCCAAAGGGGTAGATAATCTGTTTGAAAAACGGAATCACAAAGCCGGTATTGGCGGGCAGGCTGCCACCTGCATATACCAGAAATACCCCGGCACCAATGGCAATGAGCGATTGCCAGAAAAGCTTGGCTTTGGCAGATAAGCCTTTAGGGTCTTTGAGGGCAATTTTGCGATAGTCATCAACAAAGCCAATTACACCGGTCGACATGGTAACAATCAGTGCCAGCCAGACATATTTATTACGTAAATCACCCCAAAGCAGGGTGGTTAAGCCAATTGCCAGCAAAATCAGCGTGCCCCCCATGGTGGGCGTGCCCGCTTTAATCAGATGGGTTTGTACGCCGTCGGTGCGAACAACCTGGCCTACTTTTAGATCGGTTAGTTTTCTAATGACCCAGGGGCCCATCACCCACGAGATGCCCAGCGCCGTCATGGTCGCCAGTACCGCTCTGAGGGTGATGTAGTTAAAAACATGAAAGGCGCGAATTGATTCGCCAAGCCATTGGGTTAACAGCAACAACATTTACATCTTCTCCAGAGTATTCATCACCACGCCATCAACGACGCGTTCCATGCGCATAAAACGCGAGCCTTTGACCAGCAGCGTGGTCGCTGGCGTTAAATCAGTGCGAACCGCTGCGATCAGTTCGGCAATGGTGGCAAAGTGTTGGGCGGCGTCGCCAAAGGCGGCGCTGGCCAGTTGCATTTGTTCGCCCAGGGTGTATAGCGTGCGTATACCTTTGCTGAGTGCGTAAGCGCCGATTTCCTGATGGCGTTCGGGTGAGTCGTCACCAATTTCACCCATATCGCCTAAAACCAGCATGGTTTCAGGACCAAAGCCGGTTAAAACATCAATGGCGGCTTTCATTGAATCAGGGTTGGCGTTGTAAGTGTCATCGAACACTTTTGCACCGTTAAAGGCGGTTTTACTTTGTAAACGACCCTTGGTGCCTTCATAGCTGGCAAGACCGCTGGCAATTTCTTCTGCACCAAGATTGAGTGCGTGGCCAACGGCCGCGGCGCCCAGTGCATTGAGCACATTGTGTAAGCCGGGGATTTGTAAATCGACCTGGGCTGAATCGTTGGGGGTGCAGAGCGTGAATTGCGCACCATGAATATGTGCACATAGATTGCGGGCATACACATCGGCGTTGCTAAGGCTAAAGCTAACCTGAGGGTGATCTTTTGCTAGCTCGTACCAGAGCGGAGCGTAGTCATCATCGCTATTGATAATGGCGTAGCCACCGGCGACCAGGCCTGCAAAAATTTCACCCTTGGCCTGAGCTACGCCTGCCACGCTGCCCAGCGCTTCCAGATGGCAGCGGCCCGCATTGGTAATGATGGCGATATCGGGTTTGGCAATATGGGTGAGATAGCTGATTTCATCAAAATGATTCATGCCCATTTCAGCAACAACGTAGCGGTGCTGCGTGCGGGCAGCCAGCAGGGTGAGCGGCAGGCCGATATGATTATTTAGATTACCACGGGTGGCATGAACTGCTTCTTTGCCGCTGTGCTGGGACAGTACGGCAGAAATCATTTCTTTTACCGTGGTTTTACCGTTACTGCCGGTGACGCCAATGACGATCTGACCTGCTGTATTTTTAAGCAGCTCGCGCCAATAAGCGGCAAGCTGCCCAAGGGTTGCCAGTGTGTCAGCTACTAGAATATGCGGCCCGGCAATCGGGGTATCGACGATGGCGGCAACGGCACCTGCGGCAATGGCTGCATTGGCAAAATCGTTGGCGTTAAATTTTTCACCGCGTAGTGCAATAAATAGATCGCCCGCACGGATATCACGGCTATCGGTGGTAACGCGCATAAAGCGGACCTCACCGTTGCCGGTGAAGGTGGCTTTCAGGGCCTGTGCGGTTTCTTGCAGGGACAACATTATTTTTTCTTCCTTGCTAAAGCGCGGTTTGCAATGGCGACATCATCAAAAGGATGACGAATTCCTGCGATTTCCTGATACGTTTCGTGGCCTTTGCCTGCAATCAGCACAACGTCTTTGCTTGTGGCGACATCAATTGCATCATTAATGGCAGAGGAGCGGTCCGAATCAATACTGTAATTGGCGTGACCGCTGCCAGGGACTCCAGAAACGCCTCGTACAACATCCTGGATGATGGCTTGCGGGGTTTCACTGCGCGGATTATCTGAGGTGATGATCACTGCGTCGGCAAGACGGCAGGCGATTTCGCCCATGAGTGGCCGTTTGCCTTTATCCCTGTCGCCACCACAGCCAAAGATGCAGTACAAACGGCTTTTTTCCGGCATGGATTCACGCAGCGTGGCCAGTGCTTTTTCCAGAGCATCTGGCGTGTGCGCGTAATCAACCACAATCAAGGGACGATCATCACCGCCCAGTTTTTGCATACGGCCTGCAGCGGGCTGAATCTGGCTGAGCACATTGGCAGCTTTGGCCAGTGGCACATCGGCAGCGAGTAAAACGCACAGGCATGCAAGCAGATTGCTGGCGTTAAAGCGGCCCAGCATCGGGGAGCTGATATTGCACAGACCATAGGGCGTGGCAACTTCCAGCTCCAGGCCTGTCAGTGTTAGATTGATTCTGCTGGCACGAATGCCGCCGTTTTCCAGGCCATAGGTCAGCACACGGGGTGCTTTGCATTGGGAGGCTAGCTCGCGGCCAAAGGCATCATCTGTATTAATAACGGCTGTTTTTAGGTCTTCCCAATTAAATAACTGTGCTTTTGCTGCTGCATAGCTAGCCATATCTCCGTGGTAATCCAGGTGATCACGGGTAAGGTTGGTAAATACAGCAGCATCAAAATGGGTGCCATGCACGCGGCCCTGATCCAGACCATGTGACGAGACTTCCATTGCAATATGGCTGGCACCTTCGTTTTGCAGGCGGGCCAGCCAGCCTTGCAAAGTTACCGGGTCAAGCGTGGTGTGGGTCGAGCTTTCCAGTCGATCAATAAAACCATTGCCCAGCGTTCCGAGTACGCCTGTTTTATGCCCAAGCAGATTAAAGGCTTGCGCCAGCCAGTTGGCGATAGATGTTTTGCCGTTGGTACCGGTAATGCCGGTTACAAACAGAGACTGGGATGGATTACCCAATAAATGTGCCGCAACAATCCCGGCTTGAGCGCGCAGTTGCGGGATAGCCAGATTGGGGGTTTTCCAGGCTGGATTCCATACAAAGTCTTCTGCTTCCCACAGTACGGCTGCTGCGCCTGCCGCAATCGCATCGGAGATATAGCTGCGGCCATCGGTGTACTCGCCCTGGAAGGCTAAGAATACGTCCCCTGCCTGAACGCTGCGGCTATCGGCAACGAGACGCGCGCCCGCAGCGATGGCATCGATCGCAGGAAGGTCGAGAGTAGGGAGGTTCCAGCTCACAGCTTTCATATTTCTTCCTTTAGTCCGGGGGATTTAAGCCCGGAACAAGGGGGTGGGTCGGAACTCGCTGGCGATGGTTCAGGCCGCCTGGAGTATTGCTCATGTTTCTTCTTTCAATTCAGGTGCATCCAGCCCCGGTAGCAGGATATTGGTAATCGGGGCATCGGGCGGAACACCTAACATGCGTAAGCTGCCCGACATAATTTCCTGAAATACCGGCGCTGAAACCGTACCGCCGTAATATCGATTTCCGACCGTGGATGGCTCGTCAATCAGCACCGCTACAATCAAACGAGGGTTGGATACCGGGGCAAAGCCGATAAACGACACTTCGTATTTTTCGCGGGAATACTGGCCATTCACAATCTTGCGCGCCGTGCCTGTTTTACCTCCGACCCGAAAACCTACAATTTGCGCCCTTGCCGCTGTACCTCCGGCCTGGGTGACGCTTTCCAGCATATTTCTAACTAAATCTGCAGTTTGAGCTGAGACCACCTGCTTACCCGGGCTTGGAGCGACCATCTTGGTAAAGGTGATCGGCTTCATTTCGCCATGATTGGTAAACACGGTGTAGCCTCTTGCCATTTGCATCAGGCTGACTGAAATCCCGTGGCCAAAAGACATGGTGGCCTGCTCAATCGGTCGCCAGGTTTTCCACGGGCGGACCCGTCCAAATGCTTCTCCTGGAAAACCACTGTGTGTTGATGCACCAAAACCGTAGTTATTAAAGTAACCCCATAATTCTTCACGTCCCATCATCAGGCCAATTTTGGCTGCACCTACATTGCTGGAGTGCTTAAGTATGCCCTCCGGGTTGAGCGTGCCGTAATTCCGGGTGTCTTTAAAAGTGGCGGGCCCTATCGTCATTTGCCCCGGCGAGGTCTGGATCATACTGGAGGGCTTAATCAGCCCCTGCTCTAAACCTGCGGCCACAATAAAGGGCTTCATCGTTGAACCCGGCTCGTAAATATCGGTTAGTACCCGGTTGCGTTTTCTGGCTAGATCAACGCGCTCACGGCTGTTGGGGTTGTATGAGGGCAAATTGGCCAGCGCCAGCACTTCACCGGTTTTTGCATCGAGTACTACGGCAGCACCTGCAACCGCACCTGCAGTTTCAATCCCTTTTTTTAGCTCCCGATAGGCCAGATACTGGATCTTACGGTCGATGGACAGCTGCAAGGTTTCGCCGTCTTTAGCGGGCACAACGGTTGAAACATCTTCAACGATGTAACCGCGCCGGTCGCGAATCACGGTACGGCTGCCGGGCTTGCCTGCCAGCATGGCCTCGCGGGTTAATTCGAATCCTTCCTGTCCTTTACCATCAATATCTGTAAAACCGACGATATGTGCCATCACATCGCCAGCCGGGTAATAGCGGCGGTACTCGGTTTGCGTATAAACACCCGGTACATTCAGTGCCATGACGGCTTTGGCATCATTGGGGGGCATATGCCTGCGTAACCACAAAAAATCCGGGCGGATTTCTTCGCCTCGCGAGTTTTTTCTGGAAACACTTAACTTTCTGTTTAACTCTTCTTCCGGCAGCTGCAAGGCTGCGGCCAGTTTTTTTAGCTCGCTACGTGATACAGGTACCGGGTCTTTCTCTGACTTTGGTTCCCAATCTTTTGGGCGCTCTTGCCCTGCTGGCAGTAATGTTATTCCCCGCGGGCTGGCCCAGATTGATTGCACCGGGGTAGAAATCGCCAAGGGCTCACCATTTCTATCGGTAATCATGCCGCGATTCGAAGCTTGCTTGAGGTTACGCATATAACGCGCGTCACCTTGCTCTTGTAAAAACCCCTCATTCCACGCTTGCAAATACAGGCCACGGCCCAGTAATACGGCAAAAAGCGAGAGCAAAAAGCCAACTACAAGCCACACTCGCCAGCGTTCCAGCTTGGGGTGAGGGGCGGCAAAACGCTGATGACGTGATTGCCCGCTAGCCTGGCGGGGCGGTCTTGCTAATTTCATTCGTTCACCGGTTTTGCTACTCGTTCACCGTGCGGCAGGATCACTTGCGTACGGTTTGGTCCCGGCACTTGCATGCCTAATTTTTGTGTTGCTTCTGCTTCAATACGCGAATGCATGGCCCAGGTACTTTGTTCCAGTTGTAATTGCCCCCACTCGACTTCGAGCTTGTGGCTTAATACTTCTTCCTTTTGCAGTTCGCCGTAGAATTTGCGCGCCCTGTGCTGGCTGGTAACTAAAGCCAGCGCGCATAGAATTAAAATGACAAGCAAAAAAAGATTTAAACGTGTCACAGGGCCATTCCTGTTCTTTCTGCTGTGCGTAAGATTGCACTGCGGGCACGTGGATTCTCATCAACCTCTTTCTCACTGGCACGAATCGGCTTGCCCATGATTTTGACCGGAGGCTCGGCAATATCTGCAGCACGTACAGGCAGACGGGAGGGCAGCTTGTCACCTTGCGCAGCATCTTGCAAAAAGCGTTTTACAATGCGATCTTCCAGTGAATGAAAAGCAATCACCGAGAAACGCCCGCCTTGGTTCAGCATTTCTAAAGCCTGCGGCAGGGTTAGCGCAAGCTCCTCAAGTTCGCGATTGATGTAAATCCGTATAGCCTGGAAGGTACGTGTCGCCGGGTTCTGGCCCGGTTCGCGGCTACGGACTGCCGTTGCCACGATCTGGGAAAGCTGCCCGGTGCTGAGAATCGGTTCTCCCGCTCGACTCGCAACAATCGCTGCTGCAACCTGTTTAGCAAACCGCTCTTCGCCATAGTCTTTTACCACCTCTGCAATTTCTTTTTCATCGGCTAAATTCAGCCACTCGGCCGCTGTCATGCCGCGCGTGGTGTCCATACGCATATCGAGCGGCGCATCAAAACGAAAACTAAAGCCACGGCTGGCGTCATCTAGCTGGGGTGATGACACGCCCAGATCCATCAGTACGCCATCAACACTTTCAATTTCCCGCAGGTTTAATTCTTTCTGCAGATTAACGAAGCCTTCATGAACGATGGTGAAGCGCGGATCGGTAATGGTGGCGGCTTCTGCAATTGCCATCGGGTCTTTATCAAAAGCGATCAAACGGCCACCAGGACCCAGTCTGGAAAGAATCAGGCGTGAGTGACCGCCACGGCCAAAAGTGCAATCGACATAGATGCCATTTGGCTTGATTGCCAGTGCATGCACGGCTTCTTCAAGCAAAACGGTGGTGTGTGTAAGCGTCAAAGCACAATATCCTGCATTTGTTTTGCCAAATCGTCCGGGCTGATATCCATGACGGCTTGAATCTGGGTGGCCCAACGAGCTTCATCCCAGAGTTCGAATTTATTGCCCATCCCTACCAGTGCGACTTCTTTATCAAGGCCTGCCAGCTGGCGTAAACGGGGTGGAATTAAAATGCGCCCAGCGTTATCGGGTTCGATTTCTTCGGCATGGCCGACGATAAAACGGCGAATAGGCATCTGAGCGCCAGAAAGACGGTTGAGCTGATCACGTACAGGTAGCCAGTCCGGTTCCGGATAAATCAGCAGGCAGCCCGAAGGCTCGGCAGTAATCACCAGGCGATTGGCGCAGCGTATCCCCAGCACGTCACGATGCCTGGCCGGAATTGCCAAGCGTCCTTTGCTGTCGAGATTTAAAGAAGCCACACCGCCAAACATATTTATTTACTCTTTTGTAAGGGTTGGTACTGCACTTTTACCCACTTTTACCCACTACTTCCCACTATAGAGTAAAAAAAAAGAGCGCACAAGCGCCCGTTTTTTAATTGTTCTTTTGATACAATCACTTAGCTGCAATTTATGTAATGTACATTTTTACATTGTTTTCTTTTGATTTTGTCTTGGATAAGCAAAAGGTAAACGGATTAAGTTAATGTAAAACTTTAACTTAATTATTAGATAATGCCCTTTTTTCATTCCTAATATTGATTGCTTCTTGTGACAGAAAAATTACTAAATATCTGCTTGTTTGGTTTGCTGATTTGGGCACTTTGGCGGCGAATCAGTCCCGGCGTTCGTTCTGAAATTGACCGCTCAATGAAAATTGCATCATTTGTTTTGCTGCTTGCGGCAGGTTTTGCTCTGTTTTTACACCTCTATTGACCGGGCGCTGGTGTGCCGGGTAGTGGCTGATAAAGAAACTTTAGGGTCTGCTACCTGTCCCACCCAGGGTAAATTTTAAGAGTCGCTGTCAGCGCTTGTTGTTCTGCCCGACTAAGCCCTATCGCCCCTGGAGAACACCATGTTAATCCGCTCATCGACAGAAATATTACCTTCCGAAATTACCCCTGAAGGCATCTGGTTAAATCGCCGTCAAATCATGACTGGTGCTGCTGCCTTGGGGCTGGCTGCTGCTTTGCCTGCTCAGGCGGCGGGCGAGCTAGTTTATCGGCCTAGTCCACTTTCAGCTAAGGATGATAAAAATAGTTTTGAGCAAATTACTCAATACAATAATTACTATGAATTTGGTACTGGTAAAGATGATCCGGCCAGAGCTGCTCATACTTTAAAAACACGGCCCTGGAGTATTGTTATTGAGGGGGAGTGTGATAAACCACGTACTTTCTCGATAGAAGAATTATTAAAAATTGCGCCTTTGGAAGAGCGTATTTACCGTCTGCGCTGCGTGGAAGGCTGGTCGATGGTGATTCCCTGGGTGGGATTTTCTCTTTCCGAGCTCATTAAGCGGGTGAATCCTACTTCTAAAGCTAAATACGTCGAGCTTATTTCGCTGGCTGATAAAGAGCAGATGCCCGGCGTTGGCCGCCAGGTTTTAGACTGGCCTTATACCGAAGGGTTGCGCATGGATGAAGCAATGCATCCTTTGACTATTATGGCGGTAGGTCTTTATGGCAAGGTATTACCTAATCAAAATGGTGCTCCGATCCGCCTGGTTGTGCCGTGGAAATATGGTTTTAAAAGCGCCAAGTCTATTGTAAAAATCCGCCTTACCGAAAAACAGCCACAAACTTCCTGGAATAAAGCCGGGCCAAGTGAATATGGTTTTTATTCTAATGTAAACCCGACTGTAGACCATCCCCGCTGGAGCCAGGCTACCGAGCGGCGCATTGGTGAGGTTTTTAAACGCAAAACGCTGATGTTTAATGGCTATGGCGATCAGGTGGCGGGAATGTATAAGGGAATGGATTTGAAAAAGCTGTTTTGATGGCTAAAGGTCAAAAAGGTCTGTAGGCAGGGAGAGCGCTGAGAACAAGATGGTTAAATACAAAAAAACGGAGCCGCTGGCTCCGTTTTTTTACGCTGGCAGTAAAGTCTGCTTCATTTTGCTGAGGGCTTTGGCCTCGATCTGGCGGATACGCTCGGCAGAGACGTCAAACTCTGCAGCCAGATCATGCAGTGTTAAGGATGAGCCTTCGTCGGCCAGCCAGCGTGTTTCTACAATC
Source organism: Iodobacter ciconiae (assembly GCF_003952345.1). Taxonomy (NCBI): domain Bacteria; kingdom Pseudomonadati; phylum Pseudomonadota; class Betaproteobacteria; order Neisseriales; family Chitinibacteraceae; genus Iodobacter; species Iodobacter ciconiae. Next base: position 3,428,164 of record NZ_CP034433.1, read on the forward strand.
CGGCGGCTGCGCTCATCTAGGCTGGCGAGTGCCATTTGCAGGCCTTCGGTATGCAGCTTGTCTGTGGCGCGGCGGGCCAGGGTGGCGTCCGGTGCGCTGTCGTGATCAGCCAGCCAGTCAATCGGGGCATAGCCCTCGTCATCATTGTCATCGGCAACCAGCGATATATCCTGGCCGCTCATCCGTGTTTCCATTTCCAGTACTTCTTCGCGTTTTACTCCCAGATCATCCGCGATTTTTTGTGCTTCCGTAGTGGTGAGTGCGGCAAAGCCGGGCTTCATGGAACGCAGATTAAAGAATAATTTACGCTGGGCTTTGGTCGTCGCCACACGCACCAGACGCCAGTTGCGCAACACGTATTCATGGATTTCGGCTTTAATCCAGTGCACCGCAAAGGAAAACAAGCGTACGCCACGGCCGGGTTCGAAGCGCTTTACCGCCTTCATCAGGCCGATATTACCTTCCTGGATTAAGTCTGCCTGAGGCAGGCCGTAGCCGGAATAGCCACGTGCGATCGACACCACTACTCGCAGATGGGACATCACCAGTTGCTTGGCTGCCTCCAAGTCATTGTCCTGGTGGTAGCGCTGGGCAAGGCTGGTTTCTTCTTCCTGCGAGAGCATGGGAACGGTATTTACACGCTGGATATAGCTCTCGATGCTGTCTCCACCGGACAGTACGGGAAGTGTAACTGCAGACGCCATGTTTAAATCTCTCCTTGCAAAAACTATTGCCAATTCTAGCACTTGACTTGAAGGAGTGCTAAAAAAAAGCAAATATTCAGATCATTGATTCAATCACACTATGGAGTGATGAGGCACGGCAATTTTCCCTATTCTCTTGATAGAACAAATTAATTATGAGAAAGAGGATGATTAAAATAGCGTGCAGATCAGGCTTTCAGCCTGGGCAGAGGGGTATTGGGCCTGCCCGGCTGCTGGATAACTAAGTAAACTGGCGTAAATGTCGCCAGACGGCCAGCCATGCGCCGATGAAGGTCAGCAGAATACATAGCCCACAAACGACAGCAATGGTAATGAGGTCAGGCGATAGCAGACTAAACTTTTGACCATAGGCTGTTGCCAGCTCGCTTACCGCAGGATTAAGGTGCGATAGCATGCTACCTACGATACCGCAGGCAACAAGCCCGCCAAGCAGGCCCTGTACCATGGCAAAGTAGACAAAAGGGCGGCGGATAAAGGCATCGGTTGCACCAATCAGCCTTGCTACTTCGATTTCTTCTTTACGGGTTAAAATTTGCATGCGAATCGCATTGCCTGTGATGAGTGCCAGGGCAGTGGCGAGCAAAATGGTAATCACTTCAAATAAGGTTTGGCCTAAGGCGAGCAATCTTTCCAGGCGATGTGCCCAGGCTGAATCAAGCTGGACTTCTTCTATACCAGGGCGGCTGACCAGGTCTTTTTGCAAAGCTTCTAAAACACTGGCCTGGCCGTCTTTACTGCTTAATACAAAGGCATCAGGTAGAGGGTTTTCACTTAGTCCCGCTAAAAGATTGGCTGCACCAGAGGAGATCTGCATTTCTTTGAGTGCGTCGTCTTTACTGATAAAGCGGCTGCTGGCAATACGCGGGTCCTGTTTTAATTGAGACTTAAGCATGGCAATGTCTTCTGCCGTGGCCGTATCGCGCATAAAGATAGAAATTTGCGGCTCTACATGGATCTGGCTGGCCACACTGCTCAGGCTATTAATCATTAGCCACAGTACTAAAGGTAGCGCGGCGGTAATACCAATCACCAAGAGATTAAGTGCGCTGGAGAAAGGATGGCGAACCAAGGCACCCAGGGTACGTGCTAAAGATTGGATATGGAGTCTTAACCAGTGTTTCATAGCGCCTCAAGCAGTAAATTGACCATTTTTCAGGCGCAGAATACGGCGGCCGTAATCTGCCATCAGGGTTTCATCATGAGCAGAAATCACGATGGTAACGCCAACCTGATGAAAAGATTTAAACAGTTCCAGAATATCGTGAGCGTAATCGCGGTCCAGATTGGCTGTTGGCTCATCTGCCAGCAAAATAGCAGGCCGATGCACCACGGCACGGGCGATGCACAGCCTTTGTTGCTCGCCTCCCGATAGAGAGATCGGGTTGAGCTTTTCCTTACCTGCCAAACCCACTTTGTCCAGTGCGGCCAGGACACGGCGGTGGCTTTCTTTATGGTCAAAGCCAACAATATCCAGCGGCAGGCTGACATTATCTAAAACGCTGCGATCAAACAGGATTTTGTGATCCTGAAAAATCAGCCCCAGATGGCGGCGGATATAGGGTAGCGAGCTGCGATTCATTTTCGCCATATTCTGCCCATTGACGATCACTGCCCCGCCACTGGGCTTTTCTATGCCTGCAATTAACTTAAGCAGTGTCGATTTACCGGCACCAGAATGGCCTGCCAGAAAAACCAGCTCGCCACTTGGAATCTCAAAGCTTAAATTTTTAACGGCATCAAAGCCGCCAGGATAGCGCTTACTGACTTGCTGAAACTGGATCATAGGGGCCCTGTCATTGTTTTCCACGAATACGCCGAACTAATAGGTTTTGAATCTGTAAAAATTGAGGGAAAAAACAAATCTGCTCTGTTGGTGCTTGGTTCCCGGCAGTGCTGGCTGTGGTTTTTCGGCTTGGTATCGCTACGAATCAAACCTTGGCAGATATCGGATACGGATTATCGCTAAATTTGAAGTATGTTACACCATGCGGAAAAAACCTTGGCGGGCAATAAAATGCAATTACACCGTGATTGCTGCTGCCAGGGGCTGATCAGGGGAGCTGCACCTTGGGTTTAATTATGGGTTGCCAGCTTGAATTTTGTAGGCACGGTGGGTGTTTGTTTGTCATCAGTATTGGTGCATCTATGTATGAAATATTTTAATGTACTCAATCGTTTTTTCTGTGTTTCGCTATGTGTTTTGCACCTTGGCAAACGTCTTATGGTTGTGATAATGGCTATGCTTGTTCTTGAGCAAGCCCCCAAAGCTTGTTATTGGCGTATTGTCATAACAATTGTCCTTGCATGTGAGCTGTGCAAGTCTGGTAACAGAGCTTGCTCTGGATCATTACGCGGGCAGGTAGCCTTGGTTTGCATGCAAAGCGAAGTAAAGTACGCAGGACTTTTTTAGAAAAGCGGGCCTTATTTTAGGCTGATTCTCGTTTCAGCCTGGCAGCTTGCTTTGCGCTGGATCTTGTCAGGCCCGCTCTGTTATTTATCTGGGGGCGGCTTGGGCATGATTAACGGTCTGGTGGTTTGTGGTGCAGATGTAAATATTAATTTAGTCGTTTCGCATAAAATGCAGCAGTTAATTACTAAACATAACCTATTAATTTAGAGAGGATTTTATCTCAATAAAATGCTTGGTTGTTTATCATAAGAGTCAGAATGTATTAAAAAGTAAACATATACATTGTCATATATCTTATATGATTTATCATGTTTTCATTAATTACCACAGGCAGTCTGCCGTATGAATATCGAAAAAGTTGTGTTTGGTTTTTTTATTTTATTGGCATTTACGCTTAATTTCGGCTTTGTTATGGGGCAAATTGATGTACCGCATCAGCATGATGTATTCGAGCTGTTTTCTGCGATGGTGGTTAGCTTTATTGCTACTGTAATTAAGTTTGGTGATCGCACTCAGGTAGGCGCGCTGCATTTAGCCACAAGCCTAGTGGCAGATTTGCAATTAATTGCAGCTGCTTTGATATGGGGGAATGCAATGTATGTTAGCCAGGTGGGAATGACTCCCGGTGTGACTTCAATGATTGTGTCTTTTTCAGCCGGTGCACTTGCTGCTAATGTGGTTTCAGTGGTTTTGCTGATTGGCGAAACTTTACAGCATCGCCGCTAGAGTGAGCCGGGTAATGTGTAGTGCTTAATTTTCAAATGATCAGGCAGCGAATGTTTTCAGTGTGCTTTACCCTAATCCTCTCTAGTAGGATTATCTAATATCATGACGAATATATTTTTTATGGTGATGCGGCGCATGCGTGCGCCGATTATTACGCTGATTCTTATTTATGCGATTGCCGTATTAGGTCTGGTGATGATTCCCGGTGTGGATGATCAGGGCCGGCCTTATCAAATGGGTTTTTTTCATGCCTTTTATTTTATTAGCTATACGGCTACTTCGATTGGCTTTGGTGAAACACCTTATGCATTTTCTTATTCTCAGCGCTTATGGGTTTTATGTTGTATTTATTTGTCGGTTACGGGCTGGGCTTATAATTTAGGGGCGATTTTTACTTTATTTAATGATCAGACATTAAAAAAAGCGATTCAATATACGCATTTTAATAATAAAGTTAGGCGTTTGCGCGAGCCATTTTATTTAATTTGCGGTTACGGGCAAACGGGGCGTTTGCTTTGTAAAGTACTTGATCAGATTAATGTTCGTTTTGTGGTGATTGAGCTTAGAGAGGATCGGGTTAATAATCTGGCTCTGGCCGATTTTCATTCTGATCCGGTATTTTATGCGGGGGATGCTTCTAATCCCGAGCTATTAAAAATTGCGGGAATTACGCATGCGCGCTGCCGGGGGGTACTGGCAATTACCGGTGATGAAAATGTTAATCTGGCTATTGCAATGGCAGCTTTTGTTTTGCAACCTAAGCTGGTATCAGTCTGCCGTTGTAAAAATAAAGCGGTTGCCGATAATATGCAGTCGTTCGGTGCAAATAAAGTGATTAATATGTTTAATGCCGTAGGGCAGCAGTTCCAGATGCTGCTGCATGCGCCGCACAGCTATCGTTTATGGAATTTACTTTCTGATTTTCCCGGTCAGCCAATTGCTGGCCTGGTGCGTCCTCCCTGTGGGCACTGGGTTATTGTCGGATATGGACGATTCGGAACCTCAATGCGCGCTGCATTATTAAAAGAAGGAGCCAGTGTGACGGTGATTGATCCGGAGCCTCAGCCTGATTTATTACCAGGGCAATTTGTACAGGCATTGGGTGTGAATGCGGATTCTTTAATTGCGGCTGGTATTGGACACGCTTCCGGGCTTCTGGTTTGTCATGATCATGATATTAATAATTTATCTGCGCTAGCGACGGCCAGAGCGATTAATTCCAAGCTATTTGTAGTCGCCAGGCAAAATTTGCGTGATAACCATTTATTGTTTGAAGCCTTTAAGCCTGATATCACATCGATTCGCAGTGAAATTGTGGCGCATGAATGTTTACGTGCGATTGAAACGCCGTTATTGGCGCAATTTCTGGATTTAATTAAAGAAGAAGATGAAGCCTGGGCGAAGGCATTGTCTGATCAATTGGCTAATTTGTGCGATCAGAAAGTGCCGGAAATCTGGAGTATTACCCTGAACGCCAAAAATACCGCTGCCGTACATGCTTTTCTGGCTAATCCTTCACCACCACTACGCCTCGCTCACTGGATTAATAATCCCTTTGATCATGGCTATAAATTGCAATGCCTGCCGTTGCTGCGCGTGCATGGTGATGAGGTGCAGGCATGGCCTTCTCTGGATACTCCATTAACCTTTGGTGATCAGCTGCTTTTTGCGGGTAATCGTGAAGCACAGAGTGCTCATCAGGCCATGCAGGAGGCCACGCATCTGCTGGATTTTGCCCGCACCGGTAAAACCGAACCACAAAGCTGGGTGTTTCGAAAACTGGCACAGTGGCAGCAGGGGAAAAAAGAAGAGGAGGCTGGAGCTTTGTAACCCGCAGTTTTTTGCCTTGTGAAGCCCTGTATTCTTTTGTGGTTCAAGAGTGGGTTTAATCACATTTCATTAATCAGCCCGCTGCCGCCTGAATACCCAGCTCACGCCATTGGATGCATCGGCATCAAACGTATAGCCTTCCGTATTAAAGGCTTTTAAATCGCCGGCCTGAGTAATATTGTGCTCGGCAGCCCAGCGCACCATCAGGCCGCGGGCGCGTTTGGCGTAGAAGCTGATAATTTTGTATTTGCCGTTTTTCCAGTCTTCAAATACCGGCGTAATCAGCGGGCAATTTAAGAGCCTGGGTTTGACTGCTTTGAAGTATTCGGCTGAAGCTAGATTGACGAGCACTTTGGGTTCTATCGCGTTAATTGCGGCAGTAATGGTTTCGCCCCAGAAAGCGTAAAGATTATTACCTGCTGCATTGGGTAGGGATGTGCCCATTTCCAGGCGATAGGGCTGGATTAGATCCAGCGGGCGCAGCAGGCCGTAGAGGCCAGATAAAATGCGCAAATGCTGGCTGATATAGGCCAATTCTTGCGGTGTCATTTCCCCTGCATTCAGCCCCTCGTATACATCACCCATAAAGGCCAGCACGGCTTGCTTGGCATTATCAGGCGTAAAGTCAGGGTGCCAGGCCTGGTAGCGGCCCACATTAAGCACCGCCAGCGGGTCGGATAATTTCATCAGACTGGCAATTTGTGCCGGGGTTTGTTGTCTGAGTAAAGCAATCAGCCGGGCAGAATTATCCAGAAAATCAGGCTGACTGAAATCCCTGGTAGTAGGAGGCGTAGTGTAATCCAGCGTTTTGGCTGGAGAAAGCAGCATAAGCATGACGGACTTTGAAAATGGGGTGTTTGTTGAAAAAGCAGAAAGTAAAAAAGTCTGTAGGGCACAGAGACCAATGAGAATACAGAGTACACGGGGAATAAGCCGAGTAAAACCTCAGACACCATTGAAACACAGAGAACTTGAAGCGACGCAGAGAAAACCAAGAGGAGGAGTGTGTAAACGTTAACCCGTTCTTTATGTTTTCTCTGTGTTCTCTGAGTCTATAGATCTAAGGTTTTTTTACTGGCTAATTAAGACTCTACCCCAGATCCGCGCAGCAGCGCGGCTAGTTCCATCGCGGTTTTAACCTGCATCTTTTCTAAAATCCGTGCGCGGTGAACTTCGACGGTTTTCATCGAGATGGATAAATCATCGGCAATCTGTTTATTTAAGCGGCCGGTCAGGATCAGCTTCATCACTTCTCGCTCGCGCGGGGTGAGGGTGCCAAGGCGCTTGGTGATTTGCATCTTAACTTGCCAGATGCCGCGCTTGCTGGCGTCGTTGGCCAGGCAGCGCTCAACCAGATCAACGATATCGTTATCGTTAAATGGTTTTTCAACGAAGTCGGTTGCGCCTTGTTTTAAAGCGCCTACCGCCATTGGTACATCGCCGTGGCCGGTTAAAAACACCACGGGCGGGCAATAAGGATGCTCTTTGATTCGATCAAATAGCTCTAAGCCACCCATGCCCGGCATGCGTACATCAAGCAGCAAACAGCCATAGCGCTCAGGCGTGTAATCAGCGAGCAGCGCTTCGGCGCTGGCATAGCTGTCCGCACGGTGATTGCGGGTGGAAAAAAGCCATACGAGGGCATCGCGAATGGCGTCATCATCATCAACGATTGCAATGCGGCGATCAGGGTTCATTTGTGTGGATTTCCTCTGAAGGGGACCGGTTAGCTAAGGATAGAAAAAAGCGCTGACAATGCCTCGCAAATGGCGTCATCGTCATCAACGATTGCAATGCGGCGATCAGGGTTCATTAGCCTGGGTTTCCTCGGAAAACGGTACGGTGAAGATAAAGCGGCAACCGCCGCCAGGATTATTTTCTGCCCAAAGACGACCTTGGTGGTATTCGATAATAGAGCGGCAAATATTCAGCCCCATGCCCATTCCCGAGTCTTTGGTGGTGTAAAACGGTTTAAACAATTGTTCCATTTGTTCGGGACTAATGCCAGTGCCATGATCCGCAATGGTGACTTGTAAGTGATCATTCTCTCTGCTGAGCATAATAGCCAGCGTTCGCTGTGATGCGGGCGTATCGCTCATGGCTTCCATGGCATTACGGATTAAATTGAATAATACCTGCTCCAGCATAATCGGATCGACATATAAAGGCGGTAAATCCCCCGATTCAGAAATGCTGATTTCTATTGCGCGCCGTACTATCTCGTGTGATTGTAAATCCAGTACGGTATCTAGCAGGTCGTTAATGGTACAGCGGCGGCGATGTGGCGCGCGGCGCTGCACAAATTCACGAATGCCACGAATAATTTGCCCAGCCCGGCGGGCCTGCTCCCCCATTTTTTCAATGGCTTGCGACAGCTGCTGCAAATTAGGCGTGGGATTGGCCAGAATATTGCGACAGCCTGATGCATAGCTGGCAATCGCACCCAAGGGCTGGTTCAGCTCGTGGGCAAGGCTGGAGGCCATCTCTCCCATCGAGATTAAACGGCTGGTCTGCTGCAGTTTTTCGTTTTGCAGGCGTTCGCGCTCGGCTGCGGATTTGAGTGCGGTAATATCGGTGGCGACTTCCAGCCAGACATCCGAATCATCTACCCATAAATTGTGGCGACTTTTGATCTGGAACCAGCGTTTTGTAATGGGATCATACCATTCGGAGTCGACCGGTGTATCGTAGCGGCGCACATTAAACGGCATGATGCAGCAGCGGCCACGCCAGTCGGGCAGATTAAACGAGCGATCAAACTGGCGATTGCTCATCAGCAGCTCGCCACTGGCAGCGTCACTTACGGCAACGGCAGTGTCTAATCCATCCAGTACGGTAACAAAGCGCTGATGTGAGGCTTGCAGCACTTCGCGCTCACGTTTTAGTTCGGTAATATCGTAGAGCGATCCCATCCAGCCTATATGCCGGCCCGAGCCATCGATCAGGCTGGAGCCATACAGGCTGACATCAAAACGTTCACCATTTTTACGCATAAAGCGCACTGTCTGGCCATTAGGGTCGGCGCGGCCCAAGCGAATAGCATCAAAAGCTCTCTGGCAGCGCTCCAGTTCTTCAGGGGGCCAATAGGGCAGCGGAGGTTGCTGGCCGAGCAGCTCGTCAGCAGTAAAGCCGGTCATTTCACAAAAAGCGCGGTTGACATAGATAAGGCGCCCGTTTTTATCCATCGCCCGCATACCGCTTACGAGAGAGTCTTCCATCGCCTGGCGTAGCGCTGTTTCGGCGCGTAATTGCATTTCTGCCTGGGAGCGGACACGCATTACGCGGTGCAAGAGTGCAGTAGAGGCCAGCATGCCGATCGCTAAACATAACAGCAGCCAGGGCAGCGAGTCGGTCAGCTGGTGGCGTGGCACATGATAAAGCTCGGCTTGCAGCGATAAGCCCAGGGGCGGGGTGTCGAGTGCGATGCGGGTGCTTAAGCCGCTTGGATCGAGCTGGCGGCTGGATTTTGCTGCCAGCGTTACATAGTTATGGTTAAGTAGTAAAACCTGATAGCGCTGGGCAATCCACCAGGGGACCTGTTGCTGCAAAAGCCGTTCAAAAGAGAAGGTGGCAATAATAAAATTGTGCCCGTCAGCGCTGGATACTGCGTATTGAGCCAGGGGGGGCTGATCGTGTTTTGCTGGCAGCGTGCTCCAGCCGCTCTCTCCATTGAACGGGTGTACTTTTTGTTGCGGCGCAGACCACCATACCTTGAAATCATCCTGATTTCTGACGACCAGGCTAACGATTTCCGCGCTGTTTTGAATCAGTGAAAAAGCACGGGCCTGAAATAGGGCTGACTGTTTGTTGTAATCGGTGACAGCAAGGGCGTTAATAGCATCGGTATTGGCGGTAATTTGTTGTTGAATGGCCTGTTTTTGCCAGAGCAGATCCTGCTCTAACTGGTTGCTGCGCTGTTTCTGATCCGCATCAGTGGTAAGCAGCAGCCAGCTGGCAAAGGCTAGCGTAAATAGCGCTGCAATCAGGCCTGGCAATAGTTGCAGCCAGCGGCTGATGCGGGGAGGGACGGTGATAGGATGCAAAGTCAATCTGATAAGCCAGGGAGTCGACCCGAAAAGGTCGGGTAACCTAGTGAAAGGTTAATTATCCACAGATGTCAGGAATTGTCTATGGGGGGTAGGGGCTGCTTGTGATATTTGTGCGCGTTACTTGCTGTTGCCAGAAAAAAACGGCCCTTCCTGTGCCGGGGGCCGTATGTTTGTGCCGGTAATAAATCTATTGGCTGACTGGGTTAATCAATGCCTCTCCCCGGGAGAATGCACTCACTTCGTCCAGTACTGCATCTGCAATATTGGCAAGAGCATCATCCGTTAAAAAGCCCTGATGCGAGGTGATCATGACATTAGGGAAAGTGGTGAGTCTCGCCAGAACATCATCTTCCAGGGCAGAGCCGGATAAGTCCTCAAAAAATACGCCTTCTTCGTATTCGTAAACATCAAGCCCTACACCTCCCACCTGGCCGCTTTTTAGTGAGTCGAGCAGGGCACTGCTATTGATTAGCCCGCCCCGGCTGGTATTGATAATTACTGCACCAGGCTTCATGTTTGCCAGCGTGTGGCTGTTGATCATGTGTTTGGTTTCATTGGTCAGCGGGGTGTGCAGCGAGATGATGTCAGATTGTGCCAGTAGCTTTGCCAGCGGAACAAAGGTGCAACCTAAGGCCGCTTCTCTTTCTGCTGACGGGCTGCGATCAAATGCCAGCACTTTACAACCAAAGCCACGGGCGATGGCGATGGTTGCCGCACCGATTTTACCTGCACCAACCACGCCGAAAGTGCGACCATGCAGGTTAAAGCCTACCAGCCCGTCCAGCGAGAAATTGCCTTCACGAATGCGGTTATAAGCACGGTGCGTTTTGCGCGTCAGGGTGAGGAGCAATGCAAAAACATGCTCGGCTACGGCTTCGGGAGAGTAAGCCGGCACACGTGTTACGCTGATATTGTGCTTGGCTGCTGCGGCTAAATCGACACCATTAAATCCTGAACAGCGCAGAGCCACCAGCTTGACGCCTGCTTTTGCCAGTTGAGCCAGAGTGGGTGCGTCAACCCGGTCATTAACAAAGGGGCAGACCACTTCAAAGCCAGACGCCAGTGCTGCGGTCTGGATATTTAAGCGGTCTTCAAAAAATACCAACTCATGGTCATGGTGTTTATTGGCCTGACTGAGTGTGGCCCGGTCATATCGTTTACTATCAAAAACGGCAATGCGCATGGTGGAAGTCCTGTTGGTTAACTGATGATCTATGCAGGGACTCGTACCTATTTTAAAGAGCGGCCCTGCCCACGCGATCAGCTGGCCTGTTTAGCCCTCTTTAAAGATATGGGTGTGGCTGCTGGTCAGTTTGTGACCTTTCCAGTGAAAGCCAGTAATTTTTGCTGTCAGTACGTCGGCAGCGGCGGCGCTGTCGGTGAGTAGCTGCACCAGGGCGAGGGTGTTTTCATTCTCCGTAACGGTGACGCTACCAAAATCATTCAGGCCGATTTCATCTTTGAGCAGGCTATGTATATCTTCTACCGATGTGCCGGGAGGAAGGTTGCCGATTACAATTTGCATGGTTATACCCTTTAGGTGCTGGAAAAAAGATGGGTTTAATTTCGGTGGGCGTGGCTGCGCAGTTTCCGATATCGCTCCTGCTTGCCCGCTGTCAGGTAAAGAGGAGCAATTGCTTCCAGCGCTGTGGCTTGCCAGCCCAATTCAGGAGCAAGACCTGCGGGGTCGGTATTATCAACTAGCAGAGAATCAAGGTTGTCATGGCTTAGTGGCGGATTGGGCAATAAGCCCATTAAGCTGGCTTGTATCCTTGCTGCCCAGTCAGGCATAGCAATAATTGGGCGGACCATTCCAATGGTTTGTGCTGTATAAGCGACGAGCTCCCTGAGCGTGTAAATCTTGGGGCCAACCAAGCTGAGCGTTTTTCCGATCAAGGCTTCATCTTTTACACCCGTAGCGAAAGCTTGCGTGACATCCTGCACCCAGATTGGTTGAAAGCGTGTGTCCGCACCTGCCAGAGGCACAAATGGGGCAACTTTAATCAGGCTGGCAAATAGATTAAGAAATTGATCTTCCTCACCAAATACGACGGATGGGCGATAGATTGTCCAGTCTAAACGGCTGGCTTTAACCCGGGCTTCGGCCTCGCCTTTGCTGCGCTGGTACATCGATGGGCCATAAACATCCGCACCCAAAGCGCTCATATGCAAATAGCGATTCACGCCTTGTGCTGTGCAAATGGCGATGATTCTTTCGGTGAGTGTGATATGGGCTTTTTTAAAACTGGCTTCATTGCCCTGCAAAATGCCAACCAGATTAATTACGATATCTTGCCCTGTGATCAGCCGGGTGAGTGTGGCATCGTCATTAACGTCGGCGCTAAGCAGGTTAAGGTAGGGCAGGAGCAGTAAATCGGCGCGTTTGTTTTCTCTGTGGCGGGTCGGCAGGGTGACTTCATGCCCGGCCTTTGTCAGCCTGGCTGCCAGTTGTTTACCAATAAACCCGCTACCACCAACTAATAAAATTTTTGACATACGAGTCTTCTTTGTGTGGTGCAGGGCTTGTAAGATTGGGGCTTATTACTTAGCAGCCCTGCACCTTCCCTGCTGTTAAGGTGCGTCAACGGCCTGACCACGGCCCGCTATTTTGGCAATGCGCTGCTTCAATGGTAAGCCCTGGCCCTCGAAGGCGTGGGAGTAGTGTATGGCGTTGGCCATTACTTTTTTCACATAGTCACGCGTTTCATTAAAAGGAATAGTTTCGATATAAACCACACCGTCCAATGCCTGACCGGATTGCCATGCGCGCGCGCGACCGGGGCCTGCGTTATAGCCTGCAGTAGCCAGAATCTGGTTATCATCCAGACGCTCCCAGATGTAGCGCAAGTAGAAGGTGCCAAAGCTGATATTGGTTGTCAAATCATTGACTTCGGATTGATTAAAGTTTTTCCTGCCCAGCTTTCCTGCTACCCATTTTGCGGTGGCAGGCATTAATTGCATCAGGCCACTGGCTCCAACACCGGAGCGGGCCACGCTGATAAAGCGGCTTTCTTGTCGGATCAGGCCGTAGACCCACGCAGGGTCTACCCCTTCATTTTTTGCTGCCGGCTCAATTAAATCCAAATAAGGCGTAGGGTAGCGCAGCGAAAAATCATGGAGCTGGCGTGTGCGCTCGGCGGAGTAAATCGAGCGGTCATGCCAGTTTTGTTTGCGTGCCAGTTCTGCTGCTGCCAGCAGCTGCTGGTCTGTCAGGCCCTTCATGGCCCAGTTCCACTCACGGATAGCTTCAATGCGCCAGTCCTGATCGATCAGGGCTAAGGCTCGCTGCACGCCCGGCATGGCGCGGATTTGTTTGATTTCTATATCGTTGGGCTTATAGCGGATATTGGCAGGCTCCATGCTCGGGCCAAGCTCTTCTCTGGCGAGCAGACCATAGAAATCATAGTTCTCAGCCGCAGCAGCCCAGAGCTGGTTGGCTTCTATGGTTTTATTCTGGCCTTTTAAAATTCGTGCCTTCCAGTAAAGCCAGGTGCTTGTCTGTTGCTCCTGGCCTGGCAAAGCTTCGATACGGGCTAAAGCAGTTCCCCAGTCGGAAAAACGAAGGGCTGCGCGAATCGACCAGGCTCTGTCTTCACTATCCATGCCTTCGCTGTCACCTTTGCTCAGCCATGTGGAAGCTCGCTCATGTTGCTTTTTTGCGGCAATTAAACCCAGCTGCTGCCAGGCATAGCGTTGGTCGGCTGCAGGCAATTGTTTTTCTATGCCACTGAGCAGGCTGGCTGCCCGATCCGGATTACTTCTGGCAATGCGGCCCAGTGCATAGATGGCAAGCTCCCGGCCGGCCTGGGCCGATAACGGTTGTCTGGAAAACTGATTGTCCGGATTGGCTGTGATTGCACTGATGTTTTTGGCGGTGAACTCGCCGGGGTTCCCAACCCTGCCCCCCAGTTGGCGGGCCAGATCTGTACGATTGTCGGCAAATGCCAGGCGAATGCGTGCCCATGCATCAGCCTGATTGAGTTCTTCGTTGTCAAATAAGGCATCAAATACAGGGTTGCATGCTTCGCTTTGTGGTTTGGCGGAAAACCACAATGGCTTTGCCGCTAAAAGAGGGGCTGTTTCCCGGTTTGCGATAGCTGACTGTGCGCGCAAACATTGCAGCTCATTATTTGGATTATCCGATTTTGCGTATTCGGTATTAAAACTGGCCCAGCTTTTGCGCCGGCCCAGTTCTTTGAGCCACTCGCTGCGAAAACGCTCTGCAAGGGGACTATTGTCATAATTTTTTAGAAAACTTTGAGCATCATTTTCGTTTACGGTGGTGAGCTGGCTGCTTAGCCAGTAGTAACGCGGATACATTTCCAATGTTTCACCATTGCTTGCATCGGCCATTTTTGCGATGGAGGGTAAATCACGGCTGCGGGCAGCTTCACGTAGTGAAGATAAATCCAACCTGGCGTGGGCACTGGCAGAAAGAGAGAGCGAGGTGATCAATAAAATTTTTTTCATCGTTTTTCATAGGTGTGGGGCTGACAAGCATGACTTCAAGCATAACCGAGCCTTGCGAGTATTCGTAGGTTAGTAATTGTAAAAGAGAAAAATATTTGTTGTTTCTATGAAAAAACAATAGGCAGACTGACATTTCCCCTGTGTAAATTTGTCTTTATATCATTGAATTTTTGCCAGGTTAACGTTATTGCAATGAAACTGCTGTTGTCGTTGTGAAAGTATTTTGGCGGTGGTTTGTAATTATTTGTGCAGAGAGGAAATTAGCTCGCCTGAGTGTGCTGATTTTTGTGTATTTCTGTTGCAGGCTGTACGTGGCACGATGTGTTTGATGTACCTTTTGGTGTTAGCTAATACCGCTCTTTGTTTATTTTTAACCTGGAATATAAGTCTGATGCAGCCACGATTTTTCCAGCGTTTAATGGGAAAGCTAACGGCGTTTCAGCTGCGAGCTACCCTATTGCTGGTGACCGGCACGCTGGTGCTGGGTGTTGTTTTGAATACGGATCATCGTCTCACTCTGGTGCCGGGCTTAATCGTTATTTTTGTGTTGTGCCTGTTGATTCAGCGCTGGCAGCTTAAGGATCTGCTGCAAACACTTAAAGCTCAGCAAGCTTTAATGGGGGAGCAAAATGAGCGTTTGAATAGCGCAGAGCTGGCTATCGGGCGAGCCTGCCTTGAAGCAGAAGCTGCACATCAGCAGCTATTGGAAATGTCAAATGTTTTGCCTTTGGTTGTTTTTCAAATGCGGGTTGATCCCGATGGGCACTGTTTTTATCCTTTCATTAATCAAAAGGTAGAAGAGATATTTGGCATTTCTGCTGAAAGTCTAAAAGATGATCCAGAGTTATGCTGGAGTGATGTGCATGAGGACGATAGAGCATGTGCACAAAATGCAATTCGCGATGCATCGCGTAAAATTCGGGCAGGATGCAAAGCGCAGCTTATAGAGTTAAGCATACGGCTGATGGGGAAAAAGCAGCCGTGTCAGGTTTTGTTCCGTGCTGTTTCATCCACGTTGCTGCCTGATGCTGCCGTGATATGGAATGGCTATTACCAGGATATTACCGGGCACAGTGATGCGAGAGACGAGCAATAGTTTATAACTCTTTTAACCTTCGCCTTGTTCCGGAGCCGGGACTTGGGGCCGGGAAGTAATAATCCCCTGATTGCCCCAACATGACGATACACTTTCAGGTCTAGTTATGGAAATGAGGACTACCAGATCAACACGGCGTGGTATTGATGATCTTGGCTCGTATGGCTCAGACGTTGGCGTGTGTTTGGAAATGGCTGGCTTGAGACAGGTGTTAGGTGCAGCTTAAATCAGCGCAGGGCCGGAAGGGCACTGTTAAGCGGTCAATTGCCCATTTTCTCGCCCATTTGCACCGCTTTTTCTGCGGCCCAATCGGCATTAAGCTGGCAGCAGCCTTCAGGGAACAGCATTACCACAGTGGAGCCCAGTAGGAAGCGGCCCATTTCCTCACCTTTTTTCAGCGTAATATTCTGATCGGTGTAAGCCCAGCTTTTTACTGTTTTGCTTCTTGGTGGGTTCACGATGCCATGCCAGGTGGTCGCCATGCTGCCAACAATGGTTGCCCCGACCAGTACCAGGGCAAAGGGGCCGAAATCGGACTCAAACATGCAAACCACGCGCTCATTGCGGGCAAATAAGCTATCAACACCACGGGCGGTCACAGGGTTTACAGAGAACAGCTCGCCAGGTACATAGATCATTTGCATCAGCCTGCCATCGCAAGGCATATGAATGCGGTGGTAATCACGCGGGCTAAGGTAGATATTGGCAAAATTACCATTGATAAAAGGCTTGGCCAAGTTGCTATCGCCGCCAAGCAGCGCTGTTGCGCTGAATTCCTTACCCTTGGCTTGAAAAATTTGCTCTATTTTAATCGGGCCAAGCTGGCTTATTTTGCCATCTACGGGGCTGACAAAGCGCGCGGCATGAATTGGGCGCACACCAGGCTTTAAAGCGCGGGTAAAGAATTCATTAAAGGTGGAAAATGCAGCAGGATCGGGATCAGCAGCTTCGCTCATATTGACTTTATATTTGCCAATAAACCAGCGAATTACCCATTGGCCAAGACCCCCCGCTTTTACATTTGAACCAGCCCCGGCCAAAGCAGTAAGTGCAAGTTTAGGTAGGACATGTTGCAATAGAACGAACAGACGCTCTGACACAGGTGTATCTCCGGCATAAATCGAACTGCAGATTATAACGTATCCTCACAGCCTGGCGGTCTTAGGATTAGGCTGCTGCAAAATCTCCCGAGTGTAATAGACAGCTTCTGATTGGTGATCTAGGCCCGGCTGAGTTGAGCTCCGGCGATGCAGATGCCTTTAAGCTTCCCAAGAGGGCTATCAAGGGCATGAACTACTGACCTGTGTCAGCTACAATTCGAACTCAATATGTTTTAAAGGCCGGATTCATGCAAGCTAAACGCCCGATCAATCTTCGCCGTCAGGGTATCTATTTGTTGCCCAATTTATTCACGCTAGCCGCATTGTTTGCGGGCTTTTACGCCATTGTGCAGGCGATGAACAAAAATTTTGATCAGGCTGCCGTCGCCATTTTTATTGCCATGGTGCTTGATGGACTGGATGGGCGTGTTGCCCGCATGACCCACACACAATCTGAGTTTGGTGCACAGTTTGATTCGCTGTCCGATATGGTGAGCTTTGGTGTGGCCCCCGCGCTGGTGGCTTATGAATGGATGTTGCGCGATTTTGGCAAGCTTGGCTGGATCACTGCATTTATTTATTGTGCAGGCGCAGCAATGAGGCTGGCGCGCTTTAATGCCAATATTGAGGTCATTGATAAGCGCTGGTTCCAAGGCCTGCCATCCCCGGCGGCAGCGGCTATGGTGGCGGGTCTGGTGTGGATCAGCCACGAATATGTGGAAGAGCTCACCCCCATTAGCGGGGCCATGCCTTATTTCGCTTTGATCTTTACCCTGTTTGCAGGGCTGACCATGGTATCTAATGTGCGCTTTTGGAGCTTTAAAGAATTGCACATGCGTAAAACCGTACCTTTTTTTGCCCTGTTGGTTATCACGCTGATTTTACTGGTGATTGTAGCCAGGCCGCCACTTATGCTGTTTTGTGTCTTTATTGGCTACGGCATATCAGGCTATGTGTATTGGCTTTATCGCTGGATCAAACCATTAAAACCAGTGGATTCAACCAGCTCTCTTCCTGAAGCATAAATCCAGTCCTTCTGGAATGCATGAAACTGACACCTTGCGAGTATTTTGCAGGGCCTGGCTACCTCTCTCTGCTGCAATGTTGAAAAGAACACAGGGGGTTACCGTGTGCGCTACACGGCCTTGCATGGTAGTAACTTAGTACAAATTGAATATTAAACGTTACACCCTTACTCCTCGATGTTGGTAATTATTAGACATTAAGTCTGATTTGATGTGATTTTACATGTGTTAACTACTGTAAATAAATAAAATTTATAAATTGTTTGACACTGCGTCGCACAAAAGTTAATCTCAAGCACATAAACCTTGAGGAGATAGCCGTGAAATTAGACATTGAACGTCTAATCGCCGATTTTGGTGGACCAAGTGCATTAAGTGAGGCGCTTAATAATCTGTTTCCGGATGATTTGATCTCACGTGCTGCCGTCTACAAATGGCGTGAACGCGGCAGTATCCCGCTTAGTGCTACGAATAAACTGGCGCAACTGGCGGCCCATCAAGGCAAGAGCTTCAATATTCAGTATTACTTTTCAGCTATAGCACCCACATCTGAGAGAACTGGAATGAGCGATCGTTTGTATATTTTCGATACCACCTTGCGTGATGGTGAGCAATCACCTGGCGCTTCGATGACTAAAGAAGAGAAAATCCGTATCGCCCGCCAGCTGGAAAAACTCGGCGTAGACATTATCGAAGCAGGCTTTGCTGCCGCCAGCCCCGGTGATGCTGATGCTATTAAGGCTATTGCCAGTATTATCGAGCACTCCACTGTCTGTTCATTGGCTCGCGCAAATGAAAAAGATATACGTGCCGCAGGTGAAGCCATCAAGCCCGCTAAATATGGCCGTATCCATACTTTTATTGCGACCAGCCCCATTCATATGGAGCACAAATTGCGCATGACACCCGATCAGGTGGTCGATGCAGCAGTCAAGGCGGTCAAAATTGCTCTGGAATACACCGACGATGTGGAGTTTTCTGCCGAAGACGCGGTGCGCTCGGACATGGATTTTCTGATCCGTATTTTTGATGCTGTCATTCAGGCAGGTGCAAAAACTATTAATGTGCCAGACACCGTGGGCTATAGCATTCCATCAGTATGGGCGGAGCGGATGCGGGAATTGATCGCCCGTGTGCCGAATTCTAACAAGGTGATCTGGTCGACCCACTGTCATAACGATTTGGGCATGGCGGTGGCGAACTCTTTGGCAGCGGTGCAAGCCGGTGCGCGCCAGGTTGAATGCACCATCAATGGGCTTGGCGAGCGTGCAGGCAATGCCAGCTTAGAAGAAGTAGTAATGGCGGTGCGTACGCGTAAAGATTTGTTTAATTTGGAAACCGGCATTGATCCGGTACAAATTGTGCCGACCTCCAAGCTGGTTTCCACTATTACCGGCTATCCGGTGCAGCCAAATAAAGCGATTGTGGGGGCCAATGCCTTTGCCCATGAATCGGGTATCCACCAGGATGGCATGCTGAAAAACCGTGAAACCTACGAAATCATGAGCGCTGAATCAGTAGGCTGGAGCACCAATCGCCTGACTTTAGGCAAGTTGTCTGGCCGCAATGCGTTTAAAACCAAATTACATGAATTGGGCATCGATTTATCCAGCGAAGAAGCGCTTAATGCCGCCTTTGCCCGCTTTAAAGAATTGGCCGATCGTAAACGTGAGATTTTTGACGAAGACTTGCACGCGCTGGTTTCTGATGAAATGGTGGTGATTGAGCAGGAGCATTTTAAATTTACATCGCTGAAAGTGATTTCTGAAACCGGCGAAATGCCTGCTGCATATATTGCCATGAGCGAAGATGGTCATGAAAAACACGGAAAATCCAGCGGCTCTGGCCCGGTGGATGCGGTATTTAAAGCCATTGAAAGCATGGCCAATAGTGGCGCAGAGCTGCAACTTTATTCAGTGAACGCGATTACTCAGGGCACGGATAGTCAGGGCGAGGTAACCGTTCGCTTAGAAAAATCAGGCCGGATCGTTAATGGCCAGGGTGCAGACACCGACATTATTGCCGCCAGTGCCAAAGCGTATATCTCGGCGCTGAATAAATTGCATAACAAGGAAACGCGGATTAACGCGCAGGAGCCGGTCTAAACAAAGGATTCAAGACCGAGATACGGCTGGCCAATCAGCCCCGCCGTCGGGGACGCTTTACTCAGGCTATCCCCAATCTGTTACAACAGGGCCACAAGTCTTGTGCCGGGCAGACACTCAAACCAAATGGCCAGAAACCAGAGCTAAAGTTAAGCCTCTGGTTTTTGGCCTTTTTGTGTTTATGCGGCGGCTTCGCCCAATGAAGGGCGTGTTAACCATGAAAAAGTAGCAAACCCGAAGAAACATAAGCTCGCCAGAAACACTTCTGCCCCGGCTAATATTTGTGATAGGCCATGATCTGCCCAGGCTCGCATCACGCCTTCTACAAACCAGATCAGGATATACATCGAGCCCCATTGATAGGTATAACGGCGGCCTTTCAAAATTCCCATTAACATCGGCAGTAAGAGCACAGCCTTTAAAGCCAGCCAGGAACCGCCGTCTTTCACTGGCGCAAGCCACAACTCCCATGCAGTGCATAGCGCAATCAGCGCCACGAGGCTTGCTATAGATAGCCAGTGCGACAAATTAATCAAATGCTGGTCCTTCATTCTGCCTCCATCAGTTTCAGTGCAATTTGCGCAAGTCGCTTACCCTGGGCGATGCAGAGCTGTTTTTCGGATTCTGAAAGTGGCTGATCAGATTTGCTTCCCGCAACATGGCTGGGGCCATAAGGTGTGCCGCCGCTAGTGGTGCTGCTCAGCGTGGTTTCAGAGTAGGGTGTCCCTACGATCAGCATCCCGTGATGAAGCAGTGGCAGCATCATCGTTAACAAGGTTGATTCATTGCCTCCATGCATTGAGCCAGAGCTGGTAAACACACAGGCAGGTTTGCCGATTAAAGAGCCTTGCAACCAGTCACCTACAGTGCCGTCCCAAAAATACTTCATTGGCGCGGCCATATTACCAAAACGAGTGGGGCTGCCCAGTGCCAATGCAATGCATTCTTGTAAATCGGCAAGCTCCGCATAGGGGGCTCCTGCCTCAGGAATATCGCTCTCAATAGCCTCGCAAACCGTGGAAACACGCGGTACGGTGCGTATTCGGGCACTCACTTCGCTGACGGACTCAATACCCCGTGCAATGAGCTGCGCCATCTGGCGTGTGGCACCATGGGTGCTGTAATAAAGTACAAGGATCTCTGGCATTACAATTCCAAAATAGTGGAGCTGCGGTATTATAAAGGCCAAGTATCGATTAATCGTACAAACGTAACATTTATGCACTGATTTAAATGTGCAGGTGGCTAGAATTTATTTGTCATAGCAAGGACAAGCTGCGGTTTAAAGCGGTAACGCGCATCTTTTAAAGCGTATAAGGAATTACTTAAAAATGTGTAAAACATGACTCCATCCCAATCTTCTCTGTTGGTACATAACAAGGTCACGCAGCAAGTTGTCAGTCGTTTTAACGGTTTGTTTGGCTTTGCGCGCTTTGTAGGGCGCCGCCTGCTTGCTGACCGTTGTCTGGACACGGCGGGTAGCCTGACTTACACCACTTTGCTGGCACTGATCCCTCTGCTAACGATTGCTCTGTCCCTGTTTTCTGCATTTCCTATGTTTGGTGACTACAGCAGTAAATTTAAAATTTTTCTGCTGACAAATTTAGTGCCGGATGCTTCAGGAAAAGTGATCAGCGTGTATATGCGGCAATTTTCAGATAATGCCGAGCGTTTAACAGCAATGGGAACGATTGGTCTTTTGGTAACGGCTCTGCTGCTGATTTTTACTATTGAAAAAACATTTAATGAAATCTGGGGGGTTAAACGCCCTAGAAAATTACTACAAAGAACCATCATCTATTGGGCGGCTCTTACACTTGGCCCGCTGATTATTGGGATCAGCCTCTCGCTCACCTCGTGGCTATATGCCCAGACGGGTCTGCATAGTGATGCCAGTTTGCTGAATCTGTTGTTGCTCAAGCTTGGGCCTATGCTCCTGATGCTGGGCTCGCTCACGCTACTTTATCTGGCGGTGCCCAATTGTTATGTACCACGTAGCCATGCCTTTATCTCTGCTCTGGTTGTTGCCGTTGCGTTGGAGCTGATGAAGCGCGGTTTTGGGTTATATATCCAGCAGTTTGGTACGTTTAAGCTGATTTACGGTGCATTTGCCAGCTTCCCCATCTTTTTGATGTGGCTCTATGTAAGTTGGGTCATTATTTTAGGCGGAGCCGTACTTTCAGCCTGTCTGTCTTACTGGCATGCGTCAGCGTGGCGCTGGGAGGGCAACCAGGGGAGCCGGCTAGAACAATCTATTCGCTTGCTGCTGGTGCTGGCCGAAGCGTATAGCCGGGGCGAGATACTGCATATTGATAAACTTCGGCGTGAAACACAGCTGGGGCTGGACGCCAGTTATTCTTTACTTGAAGAAATGGCGTTAAAAAATTGGGTGGAGTCAACACGGGATGGTGAATGGATCTTAGCGGTAGATCTGCAGCGCATCACCTTACGCGATGTATTTGAAACGATGGTTACTCCATTGTCCGCTCGTTTAGAGGCTGGCCTGGGCAATATCCATGAGGAGCTTAAAAATGTCTTAGGGATGACGCTGGCAGAATATGCGCAGAAAAAAGCAGATGCAGCTACCGCAACTAACTTCACTATTTAATTAAAAGGGTATGCGGTGCTGCGGTGTGGTCTTTGTTTAATTGCTCAGATAGCGTAATGCACACGACAAGTGCATTACGCCTCTAAAATTAAGCTGCGCTGCAGCCTGCAGCTAAAGCAGCAACAATGGTTTCGCTGCCTAGCTCTCCAATATAGGATTCGCCCAGGCGGCGCATCAGTACAAATTTGATTTTGCCTGCATCTACTTTTTTATCCTGAGCCATTAAATCCAAATATCGCTCATTGCCTAAAACAGGTGCTTTAACGGGCAGACCTGCTTTTTGCAGCAGAGATTCGATCCGGGCAATATCATCATCGCTGATCTGATCCCGCTCACGTGATGCGTAGGCTGCCAGCATCATTCCTGCCGCCACCGCCTCTCCATGGAGCCAAACTCCATAACCCAAGCCCGATTCAATGGCATGACCAAAGGTGTGGCCCAGATTTAACAAGGCACGCTGGCCTTGCTCTTTTTCATCGCCAGCCACAATACGTGCTTTGTTTTGACAGCAATGCTCCACCGCATAAGCCAGCGCCTCCGTCTCGCGCGCCATCAGCCGCTCGATATTGGCTTCCAGCCATTCAAAGAACGCCAGATCATCAATTAAGCCATATTTGATCACCTCGGCCATGCCTGCGGATAACTCTCGCAGCGGCAGGGTATC
Organism: Iodobacter ciconiae; assembly: GCF_003952345.1. NCBI lineage: Bacteria > Pseudomonadati > Pseudomonadota > Betaproteobacteria > Neisseriales > Chitinibacteraceae > Iodobacter > Iodobacter ciconiae. The sequence goes on from NZ_CP034433.1 coordinate 3,450,972, forward strand.
CAGCGTTGCCAGATCCGCCAGAACCAGCTTAGGCTGATAAAACGCGCCAATCATATTTTTACCCAGAGGATGGTTAATCCCAGTCTTACCACCTACTGATGAATCGACCTGCGAAAGTAAAGTAGTGGGAATTTGAATAAATGGCACGCCGCGCTGGTACACCGCAGCCGCAAAACCAGTCATATCGCCAATTACCCCGCCACCCAAGGCAATCAGGGTGGTTTTGCGTTCGCAGCGCTCGGTCAGCAGCTCATCAAAGATCAGATTAAGCGTTTCAGATGTTTTAAATACTTCACCATCAGGCAAAATAATGCTGTGGCATTGGATATCTGCGCCTTCCAAAGCATCTTGCAACGATTTTAAATAGAGAGGTGCCACTGTTGCGTTGCTTACAATCACCACTCGAGGCTGAAGCAATAGAGGCTTGATCAGCTCAACCTGGGTCAGTAAATCACGAGCGATATGAATATCGTAAGGGGTGTGGGCAAGGTCTAGTTTAACGGTTTGCATGGCGCTCCAGCTTTGTAGGGTGCGATTGGCCCACACATTTTTCAAACTGCGCGGGTATCTGTATTGCATGCCAGTTAACGATCGGCGTGCAGCTCCAGCTCTTTCATTAAAACCTGCAACAAAGAATGAACTGACTGCCGACTGGTATCAATTACCAGATCAGCAACTTCACAATAAAGGGGATCACGAATTTCATAGAATTCTCGCAAGCGCTGCCTGGGATTTTCGGTTTGCAATAGCGGGCGGTTTTTGTCGTGGCAGGTGCGTAAATACAGCTCATCCACGCTGGCCCGCAAATAAATTACAAAACCTTCACGCCTCAGTATTGCGCGGTTAGCCGGGTTTAACACAGCTCCTCCACCCGTTGCCAGTACGATGTTTTTTTGCGCGGAAAGCTCTTTGATCATTGCCACCTCACGGCGGCGAAAACCGGCTTCACCTTCTACTTCAAAGATGATCGGTATCTTTGCACCGGTACGTGATTCGATCTCGTGATCCGTATCATAGAAAACCTTACCGCTGACCTTAGCGAGCGCTCGTCCTACGGTGGTTTTGCCGGCACCCATCATGCCGACCAGAAAAAAATTGCCTGGCAGTTTCATGCCGAGCATTGTAGCGGAAAGCAGAGCGGGGCGCGATTTGCGCCCCGCTTATCTGACCATAAATTATCTAAACTAGCGTAATGACAGGTCTGACTGAATCACTTTAGGTGAAATGAAAATCAACAATTCACGACGAATATCTTTTTCCAGGGTGTTTTTAAATAGATGCCCCAGATAAGGAATATCGCCAAGCAAAGGTACTTTGGTCACATCAGACCCAGCTTCTTGCGTGTAGATTCCACCAATTACTACTGTGCCCCCATTTTCAACCAGTACTGTTGTATTAATCTGCTTGGTGTTGATTGATGGGATACCCAGAGTTACTGTCCCGCGACTGTCTTTAGTTACGTTCAGCTTCATAATGACATTGCCATCAGGTGTAATCTGCGGCGTTACCTTTAATGACAAAGTTGCTTTTTTGAAAGAAATGGTTGTTGCACCATTTTGTGAGCTTTCCTGATATGGAATTTCTTCTCCACTCTCAATAGAAGCCTCAACCTGGTCAGCAGTTACAAGGCGCGGGCTGGAAATGATCTTACCTTTATTGTCTGCAGCTAGAGCACTAATTTCCAGACCCAGCAGCCAGTTTGCATTAGCTGCAATCAAAGCAAATGTGCCCGGTGTGCCCACACCTGAACCAATGGCTGGCAAGTTCACATTATTGCCCATTGTTAAAGTATTGTTAGCTGGTGTAGTCGTGCCACTTTGAAGAACACCAATACCTTTACCGGCATTATCCAGATTATTGCCCAGACCTAAATCAGTATTGCCTAAATGACCTCTTGACCCCCAACCTAGTTTCACACCCAGCTCACGGCTAAAACCATCATTGGCTTCAACAATCCGTGCTTCAATTTGCACCTGGCGGACAGCTACGTCGATTTTGCCAATAACCGCACGGACTTGCTCTAATTTGCTGGAAATATCCTGAACGAACAGCGTGTTTGTGCGGCTATCAATCACAATACTGCCTCGCTTAGACAGCATTTGCTGCTTATCGTCACTCAGCATTTTCTTCAGGTCTTCAGCTTTTTGGTAGCGCAGCTGAAATGCCTCGGTGCGGGTAGGCTCTAATTCATCAATCTGTTTTCTGGATTCCAGCTCCTGTTTTTCTTTACTTGCCAGCTCTTCACGCGGGGCTACCCAAAGTACGCTGCCATTTTTTCGCTGATCAAGACCCTTGGCCTGCAAAATCATATCCAGGGCCTGATCCCAAGGCACGTCTTTCAGGCGTAGTGTTAAATTGCCGGTCACTGTGTCACTGGTAATGATATTCAGGCCGGTAAATTCGGCAATGACCTGTAAAACTGTGCGAATTTCAACGTTCTGGAAATTCAATGATAGTTTTTCACCCTTGAATGCGGGTTTGATACCAGCCTGTTTATTGCGCTCATCATTGACTTCGCGTACCTCAACAATAAAGCGATTTTCAGTCTGATAAGCCGAGTACTCCCAGTTGCCTTTAGGCTCGATTACCATTTTGGTTGTTTCGCCCTGGGTATACGCATCGACTTTTTGAATGGGTGTACCAAAATCGGTCACATCCATACGGCGTTCCAGCTTTTTAGGCAGAGCCGCTTTGCTGAAATCTACCAAGAGCATTTTGCCCTGCTGGCGGATATCAATGCCCACATTCGGGCTAGACAGATCAATCACCACTTTGCCTTCGCCATCTTTACCACGGCGAAAATCAATGTTCTCGATGCTGTCCCGCTTGTTCTTATTTGTTACTTCTGAAGCTTTGTTGTCGGCAAAGTGAGTATTGCGTGCCTGGGCAGTCACTGCACTGCTTGTGCCATCTACCGTGATATAAAAATCATTCCCTTCCGCTCTGGTTTGATATGCCGCCTGTTTTTGCATATTCAGTACAACGCGAGTACGGCCAGAGCCCTCTGCAAGGCTGATTAGCCTCAGCGCTGCACCATTGACCTGCACCGAGCTTTTCCCTGCCTGGTTAGTCGTATCTGCAAAATCAAAAGCTACGCGTGGCGGTGTATTTACAGAAAAGCTAGTCGGTACTGGTGCAGGCCCGGTAAAACTTAAACGAATAATCTGTTTGTCTGCTGAAATATTACTGATATCTACTGCAGTAATGCTACTTGCAGCCAAGGCAGCAAAACTCGCCAGGCTTAAAATAGCCGACGTGATGATATTGCGTATTTTCATTTTTTTTGCTCCGCTTCATCAAGGGATAAACTGGTAGTGCGCTCCACCCAATCACCCCCGCTGTCCTCAACAATTTCTTTTAATTGAATTTCGGTGTCTCTTACTGCGGTGACCATGCCAAAGTTCTGCCCCATATAACTGCCGACTTTTACCCGATATAAGTTGCCATCAGGTGCGTTAATTAAGCCATTGATGGTTTTCCCCTGAGTTAAAGTTCCCACCATGCGTAACTTTTCTAAATCGTAGTTTTCCAAAATTTCTTTGGCTCGATTTGTATTCGGAGCTAAGCCACCGCCCGTGCCCTTTTTTGCTAATTCCATTTTAGCAGCACGAAATGGGTCACTTAAATCAAAGGCTTTATATTCAAATGAAACATAAGGTTTAGCCTCTGGCAAAGCCTCAACTTTGCCACGTAAGCCTTCGCTATTTTCTTTCATCCAGTTTTTTAAATCGCTATTTTCCTCGCCAAAACAAGCGCTTAAGGATATGGTGGTAACCATTATCAGCAAAATAGGCTTAATTGATTCAAGACGGATTTTCATTTCTGTTTCTTCTTAGCGTCGAGAGCGGCCTGATGCATAGCTTGCAATTCAGCCTCATCAAGCGAGCGATATGTCTTAGCAATCGCCTGCATAGAAATCACTTCAGGATCTTTTGTAGATACAAGCTGCAGATTGCTCAAGGTGACAATGCGGGATAGCTGGGCAACATCACTGACAAAAGCGGCTAAATCGTGGTAGCTACCTGAAATTCGAATATCAATCGGCAACTCGGCAAATTCAGAGGTTTTCACTTCCAAACCGGGTTTAAATAATTCAAAAAATAACCCCCTGCCAACTCCTGCCTGATTAATCTCGGTTAACAGCGATTCCATTTCAGACTTATTGGGTAACTGTCTAAGCAATGCCCCGAAAGACTGTTGGATTTCCTGTAACTGCTGACGATAGGCATCTAAATTAATAGCCTTACTTTTCTTATCAATAAAGTCTTTTTTTAGTTGCTCTTCTTTGGCTAGTCCTGTTTCAAGCTCCTCCATCTGGCTACTCCAGACGTAAAAGTAGCCTCCAAAAATAAGCACAGCAAAGACTGTAACAATCAGGCCGATCTGTGCTGCCATTGGCCAGTTGCCTACGTCTTTAGGGTCTAGATTCCGCAGTTCGTCAAGTGTCATTTTTAGCCACCCTGCCGTTTACGTTTGCCAGGAATGGCTGTCTCTGCTGCTTCTTCTGATGTGCGGGTCACTTTAACTGTAAGCATAAATTCTGATAGTTTTTGATTCCCAATTTGAGCTGCTTTTACTTCAATCAGCACCGGCTGCTCAAAAATGTCTGAATCGTTTAAATTGCGCATTAAAGTAGAAACGCGAGCATTTGATTGTGCATAACCAATTAGCGTGATCTGATCATCAACGGCTCTGACTTCCTTAAGGTAGATACCTTCAGGTGTTTGCCGCACAAGCTGATCCATGGCTAGTACAGTTTCTGAACGGCCGGATTGCAAACGCTCTACAATTTTTTTACGATCTAATAAAGACTGTTTTTCTGCTTTTAATTTCTCAATTTCGGAAATTTCACGGTCTAATTTTATATTTTCGTCCGTTAGAAATTGATTACGCTGATTTTGAGTTTCAATGCGTGCAGAATAAAAAAGATAGCCGGTAACAACAACGGCCACAGCAGCCAGGCATGCCATACCTAACAAAACAAAATAGCGGCTCTGGCGCGCAGCACGTTTTTGCTCGCGATGGGGAAGCAGATTAATTCGAATCATGAAGGGTCAAACCTCCGCATTGCCAATCCACAGGCAATCAATAGCGAAGGTGCATCAAGTTGCACCTGCTTACCACGTACTTTACCGGTAGCCATCCCCTGAAAAGGGTTAGCCCGCATTGCACTACTTACATTGGTGCGGCTAGAAACAGCATCATCCAGGCCGTAAATAGCACTGCAACCACCTGCCAGTAAAATATGGTCAACCGAATTGTAATTGCTTGACGTATAGAAAAACTGTAATGAGCGTGATATTTCCAAAGCCAGCGTATCAATAAAAGGCTGTAATACCTCTGGCTCGTAGTTTTCCGGCAGCCCTCCGTGTTTTTTTGCCTGCTCGGCTTCTTCGCTCGACATATTAAACTTGCGCTGGATTTCCTGCGTAAGCTGGTTGCCTGCATAAGCCTGATCACGGCTGTAAATAGACTGGCCATCCTTGAAAATATTCATGTGCATGGCTGTTGCGCCAATATCTACAACTGCCACAATCTGGTTTTCGCCATTATTGGGAAGCTGAGGCTGCATTAGCTCGAACGCAGCCTGTGTGGCGTAGGATTCAACATCCAGTACCACTGCACGCAAACCTGCGGCTTCAATGACCGCTACGCGTTCATCCACCTTCTCTTTTTTTGCAGCAGCAATCAGAACTTCCTCTTCATCGGGCGCGATTGGAGACACACCCAGTACTTGGAAATCCAAATTAACTTCGTCTAAAGAAAAAGGAATGTACTGATTTGCTTCGGTTTCAACCTGCATCTCAAGCTCACGCTCGGTTAGACCGGAAGGCACCAGAATTTTTTTAGTAATCACCGCTGCGGCAGGCAGAGCGACCGATACATTCTTAATTTTAGAGCCCATTTGCCGCCATGCTCGTCGCACAGCCTCCACCACCACATCCATATTGGCGATATTGCCGTCGGTTACGGCGTCTTTTGGCAGGAGCTCAATCACATAGCGATCAAGGCTGTAGGTTGTTCCTGATAGGCTCAACTCGACCATTTTTACGGACGAAGAGCTAATATCAATTCCAATCAGCGCAGGTGCTTTGGGCTTGAGGAAATCGAGATTCAACTCATTTTCCTTTTTTAAATAAAACACTTAAAAACAACTGTTACGAATCTACTTCAGATCGTAGCAGCGCGACTTATCTGTGTAAAGAAAGAACGGTAAAGCTTATTTTTATACAAGCGTATTACCAACATTCGTGCTTTTTCAATTACTTTGATGCCAGAAAATAAATGCCAATACAAACATACCCAGAATCGCGTAAATTAGCACTACTTTCAATTTTCTACCCTTAGTGATGAGCAAACGCCTTTTACTTATTCTTTGTAGCATTCTAATTGGCCTGATGGTTCTTGTTGCAGGCCTTGGTGCTTTTGCGCTGGTTATTACTTACCCGCGCCTGCCTTCCTTAGAAGCACTTACAGATTATCGCCCTAAAATACCTCTTCGTATTTACACCAGTGATAACGTACTGATTGGTGAATTTGGCGAAGAGCGCCGGGCATTTACATCCATAGAACAAGTTCCTTTACTTATGAAACAGGCCATTTTAGCGGCTGAAGATGAGCGTTTTTATAAGCATGGCGGAATCGATTATCTTGGCGTATTAAGAGCAATGATTGGCAATATCACGTCAGGACAATCAAAATCAGGTGCCAGTACTATCACTATGCAGGTTGCTCGCAACTTTTATTTGTCAAATGAAAAAACATTTACTCGTAAATTTAATGAAGCCCTCCTCTCATTTAAAATTGAGCACAATCTATCGAAAGATCAAATTCTTGAACTGTACTTTAATCAAATCTATCTGGGTCAGCGCGCTTATGGCTTTGCCTCGGCAGCGCAGATTTATTACGGTAAAGAACTAAAACAGCTCAGCCCGGCAGAAATGGCCATGCTGGCAGGGCTGCCTAAAGCACCTTCCGCTTACAATCCAGTTGTCAACCCTAAACGTGCGCAGCTCAGACAACAATACGTTTTACGCCGTATGCACGAGTTAAAGTTCATTAATGACAGCGATTATGCTACGGCGCAGAACGCCCCGTTGGTGTTAAAGCGTACCCAGCAAGAATACGCTGTTCATGCTGAATATCTGGCCGAGATGGTGCGGCAAATGATGGTTGAGCGCTATAAGGAATCTACTTACACCGAAGGTTTTAAAGTTTATACAACACTGCGAAGTGACAGCCAGGAAGCCGCGTATCAATCGTTGCGACAAGGTCTGGTTGACTATGATATTCGCCATGGTTACCGCGGCCCGGAAGGGTTTGTGGCCCCTGAGGTACTACTCCCAGGTAAAGAGGAACTACTGGATGAAGCATTGGCTGAACAAAAAGATTCGGGCGATTTGCAGCCTGCAATCGTGTTAAGTGCCAGTCTTCAGTCTGTAAAAGCTTACAAAAAAGGGGGCGAGCTGGTTGAGATCAACGCAGACGGATTACGTTTTGCAAGAGCAATGCTTTCAGAAAAAATTGCACCTGCAACACGAATCAGGCCAGGTGCGATTGTTCGAATTAAGCAAACAGAAAAAGGCTGGAGTTTGGCTCAGTTGCCACAAGTGGAAGGTGCCTTTGTTGCATTAGATCCACAAAATGGTGCGATCAAGGCACTGGCCGGAGGTTTTGATTTTAACCGCAGCAGCTTTAACCACGTGACTCAGGCCTGGCGGCAGCCTGGCTCCAGCTTTAAGCCATTCATTTATTCTGCAGCATTAGAGCGGGGGGTTACACCGGCAACCCAAATTAATGATGCACCGCTTGTGATTGATCCGGCTCAGGTGGGAGGGCAAAGCTGGGAGCCTAAAAATAGTGATGGTAAGTTTGAGGGAATGATGAGCGTGCGTAATGCGCTGACCCGTTCCAGAAACCTGGTCACTATTCGTGTACTGCAAGCTATTGGTGTGGACTATGCCCAGGCTCATATCAGCCGCTTTGGTTTTAATCCAAAGCAGCACCCGGCCTATCTGACGATGGCTCTGGGCGCTGGCAGTGTTACCCCTTTACAAATGGCCGAAGCCTATGCCGTATTTGCCAATACGGGCTATCGCGTGCGCTCCTATTTTGTTGATCGTATTGAAGACAGCCGTGGGCGGGTTCTTGCTAAAACACAACCTGAAGTCGCTGGAGAAAACGCGCAGCGCACACTGGACGCCAGAAATGCTTTTGTGATGAACAGCCTGCTGCACGATGTGGCAACGCAGGGTACGGGAGCCAAAACCAATATTCTGGGCAGAAGCGATTTGGCAGGAAAAACGGGTACAACCAATGACGCCAATGATGCCTGGTTTGCTGGCTATCAGCCTGGTCTGGTGGCGATCTCCTGGGTAGGTTTTGATCAGCCCCGCTCATTGGGAGCCAAGGAATACGGAGGTGTTGCTGCTCTGCCGATCTGGGTTAATTACATGAGTAAAGCCCTGAAAGGCGTTGATAATGTAGGTTATCCGGTGCCAGAAGGAGTTACGCCGCAAACTATTCAGACAGAGCGCGGACCTTATACCGAATATTTTTTCAGCGAATTTTTGCAAACCAATCCAGAATTAGGCTTAGGGGGCGGGGCAGGCAATGCTCAGCCACTGGATGAGATCAAGGAATTACTCTTTTAGGGGCACCTAAATCATGAGCAAACCGTACGTTCTCGATCGTCAGTCTTCCGTCTTGCGCGCCCAGATTGCCGAACGTGCGGCGCGTTTGATTGCTGAAGATCTTTTGCATGATTTTGCACTGGCAAAAAAAAAGGCCGCCAAGCAACTGGGAATTAGCGAGGGGCGAATGATGCCCTCCAATCAGGAAATAGAGACCGCCTTGGCCAACTACAGGGCGGTTTACTACCCGGAACACAGCAATCATCTTAATAGTCTCAGGCAAAAAGCGCTTAAGGTGATGCGAATTCTGGCACATTTTCATCCCTATCTTACCGGTTCGGTTTTATCTGGTGTTGCGGGCTCAAACTCGGATATTAATTTGATTTTGTTTCTGGATGACCCCAAATCGGCAGAGATTTTTTTGCTCAATCAACAAATTGACTACGACATTCTGCCGCCTGCCAATGGCCGCCAGTTAGCCGACTACCCATCTTTGACTTTTTGGTTTGACGATAGCCAGGTGAGTCTGCATGTGCGTCCGCGCGATGCGGAGCGGCAAAAAGAGGAACGAATGCGGCTAGAGGAGCTGGAAGTATTTCTTTCTGCATCCAGCTAGCAACCCAGACTCTTATAAATTTATTGCCTGCGCAGTTTCTAAGAGTGATGTACGTTATATTCGCTTGGATACATGGTAATGCAAGCTAGGATTAAGTCCTTGGCAATGATATAAAGTAACTTATCTTTTCTTTTACTGATTAACATAATGCAACAACCTCCCTCGCTGGAGCCCGTTTTTGTATCAGATACGGGCCCCTACCTTGTCAGTGCCAGCATAGAAATAAAATATTTGCTAAGGCAATTACTGGATAATGGTGAAATTATTTGCCTTTATCCGGCAGGTAAGCGGGAGCCTTTTGCAATCAGTACTGTGCTTGCTATTAATGATGATGAATTATTGTTTGATGTCAGCAACGATGCGGGCACCAATGCTGCACTGACCAAAGAGGGGCGAATGCTCCTAGTGGGCGTCGTAAATAAAGTCAAAGTGCAATTTGAGCTGCCCAATGTAATGCTGGTGGCTTATGACGGGCGGACAGCAATTCGCAGTGGCGGCCCCGTGCAAACACTGCGGATGCAAAGACGGGATTTTTATCGTCTGGATATTCCTATGTCACAAAAAATAGACTGTGTGATTCCTTTAAATGACGGAGGGCATACGGAATTATCCATCACAGATATCAGCCTTGGTGGCTTAAGCCTGCTTGGTGTATCTTCTGATTTGCCCATGCAGGTTGGTGATGTTTTACGTGATTGCAGGGTGCAACTGCTGGATATCGGCATCATTGAAGTTGATATGCAAATCTGTATTGTGATTGATGTGACGCTTCGTAATGGCATTAAAACGCAACGTATAGGTTGCCGTTTTTTTGATTTGTCCGGCAAGATGCAAACACTGATTCAGCGTTTTATCAATAAAATTGAACGCCAGCGAATCTCACGCGAATGATTAATCCTCCGCTTTTTCTGAGCAGCAAGCTCAAGCAAATTGAAGCTGCAGCAGCAGGCTTGCCACTCATGCAAAGAGCAGGACAAGCTGCCGCTGATTGGATTATTAAACATTACCCTGAAGTACAAACCATCTATGTGCTGGCAGGCAGTGGCAATAATGGCGGTGATGCCATCATTACTGCTACCCTGCTCCATCTAGCGGGCAAGACAGTTTTACTACGTTTGAGCGCGCCTGCAGCAACACAGCCCGCACAAGCGGCACTCGCAGTATGGTTGGCGCACGAAGGGCAAATACTCAACAGCCCCCCCAAGCAAGCTGACTTAGCCATCGATGGCTTATATGGCATCGGCTTAAATCGCCCCTTAGGTGATGCAGACCAGCAAATCATCGCCGAACTGCAAGCACTGTCCTGCCCGGTGATCGCTTTGGATATCCCCAGTGGGCTCATAGCTGATAGCGGCGATGCCATCACAGCGATCCATGCCACGCATACGCTGAGCTTTATTGCTCACAAACCTGGCCTATTTACCGGCAAAGGCTGCGATCTGGCGGGGGGTGTCAGCCTGCACGATTTACAAATACCCGATGATCTATTGCTTAGCCCTGACGGCCATTTACAAACTCAAGCACCATCAAGCATTACGCTACTAAGACGCAAACCAGATAGCCATAAAGGAAGCTACGGCACGGTGGGCATCATAGGCGGCGGAGCAGGAATGATCGGCGCGGCGCTACTGGCTGGCCGAGCGGCTTTACATATGGGTGCCGGCCGCGTTGTACTTGGTCTGCTAGATAAAGCGCTGAGCGTAGACACTATGCAGCCCGAGCTGATATTACACAGCGCAGAAGATGCACTCCACCATCCCGCACTCACCCTGCTAGCCATTGGCCCCGGCCTTGGTCAGAGTAGCAAGGCCTTAGATCTACTCAGGCAAAGCATTGCCAGCCCCTTAGCCCTACTGCTAGATGCAGATGCACTAAATTTACTGGCTAGCTCAGCAGAACTAGCTATGGCAATGCAACAACGCACTGCCGCAAGTATTCTCACGCCACACCCTGCTGAAGCAGCAAGACTGCTGCATACCAGTACTCAAGCCGTGCAAGCTAATCGAATTAAATCTGCCCTCGCCCTCGCGCAGCGCTATAAAGCCACCATCTTGCTCAAAGGAGCAGGCTCAATATGTGCCAATGAGCAAAGCTGGAGCATCAACGCCAGCGGCAATGCCGCCCTTGCTAGTGCAGGGCAAGGTGATGTGTTATCCGGCATCATCGCCGCACTTATAGCTCAAGGCCTCTGCCCGCTAGAAGCTGTACAAAGCGGCAGCTGGCTACACGGCCGTGCAGCGGATGATTGGCGCAGAATACATCCCAATGGAATTGGCTTAACGGCAAGCGAAACAATTAGCTACGCCAGAGCAGCGTTGAATCAGGTTTTGGGGGCGAGTTAGATCTTCGATGTGGTGTTGTAAAACCCAAATCTTGAAACAAAGAGTTTCACGGAGAAAAACAGGGTTTAAAAGTTATTTTTCGAATTCGATTTTATTTCAGCAAACAACGAAAAATCGTAATGGTCAAGATCTTGGCACGGGGCTTTTTAAAGTCCCCTTAAAGCACGCCGAAGCGAGTCCCGCAGCCGCCGACTCGATTGTCCGCAGTGAGGGGTTTCGTGCTGGCCGGGGCGGCCTTCTTTGGCTTCGTTTCTTGGCCATTCAAGAAAGGAAGGCCTCTGCGGTGGCAACCGCTCCAAAATTAACGTGCCGAAGGCACTAAAAAGATCTTTTTGACTTTACTTAGCACGTATAAGTACCTCTCCTACCAAGCAAACAGCATTGCACCGTTTTGCTTCAGCCATAAGCGATGCGTTTTCCAATCTGGGCAGGCACTCTCTACAATGGCCCAGAAACGAGGGGAGTGGTTTAGCTCTTGCAAATGCGCCAGCTCGTGGATCACCACATAATCAATCACCAGTGGCGGGGCCTGCATTAAGCGCCAGTTCAGGCGAATATCGCCTAAGGCGGTACAACTTCCCCAGCGGCTTTTAGCCGAGCTTAAGAAAAGTTGCCGTGGCTGCAAGCCCATTCCCTCACTCCAATACGCCAGCCTCTGCAAGAAATAAGGCTTGGCGCTGCGCTGATAAAAGCGTGTGATTGTTATGGGCAACGGGCTTTGTTCTGACACATACAGCACATCTTCATCCAGCCGGGTGCGGCCAGCACAGCGCTGAATAAATTTAGGCAGGCCCAGCCACAGCACGCTGCTGCCCGCCGCCAATGCCGCAGGGGCGATGATAGGTGTCGCCAGCCTGGCAAGTATCCACTTTAATTTACTTTCTATGGCCCGCTCGGCTTCTTTTAAAGGCGCACGGGCAGGCAGGATTACGGTGAGGCCACTGGCGGTGATTTTTAGACCAATCGAGTGCCGCCGGCTGCTGCGCTCCAGCTGGTAAGGCAGTTCACGATCAGCCAGACGCAGCGAATGTGTAGTCATTTAACGTAACATTGCGCCAAGGGCGCTGCTTGGGGAGAGGCAGGTGAGGCCATGGCAAGCTTACGCTTCATGATGCGCTGTGGCCTTTTTGCCATGATTGCCAGGCGAGTAGCAGGGGCCAATACCGCCAAAACGTTGGATTTCGTTCTCGATCCACGTTTCAACTTCTTGTGTTAGCTCCAGCGGGCTGCGGCCGGTGGGATCGATGGGCTTACCCACCACCATGGTAATTTCGCCCGGCCATTTCAGGAAAGAATTTTTTGGCCAGAATTCACCCGAATTAAGCGCTACTGGCACAATCGGCACTTCTAAGTCGATGGCTAAACGTGCTCCGCCTTGCTTATAAGGCTTGTAGCCACCCGATGGAACACGGGTGCCTTCCGGGAAAATCACAATCCAGAAGCCTTTAGCCAGGCGATCTTTACCCTGGGCGATCAGCTGCTTTTGCGCCTCGGCACGGTTCGATCTGTCGATCGCAATCGGCGATAAAGTCGCTAAGCCCCAGCCAAAAATCGGCAATTTCAGCAGTTCTTTTTTCAATACCCAAACTTGCGGCGGAAACACATGCTGCAGGGCCAATGTTTCCCAGGCCGACTGGTGCTTGCACATCACTACTGACGGGTGAGCGGGCAGGTTTTCGATGCCTTCTACGCGATAAGTCAGGCCACAGGTGAATTTCAGCCATTTGAGCATTGTCCACGACCAGCCACGAATAATCCGGTAGCGCAGCACTGGGGGCAGCGGCAGAATCAAGATCGCAATTACGCAGAAAACGGGAGTTACTACAGGGACAGCCAGCCAATACAGAATGGAGCGCAACCAAATCATTTAATCTTCACCCTCTGGTGCTAGTTGTCAGCCCTGATGAATCGGGCGAGTATGAGTCGCGTCTTTTTCTGTCTGGCGGCATAGCTTGCTATGCGGTTTTCTTGCATTTTTCCAGACGAAAAAATCCATTATCTCTATCCCATTCATCCAGCTGGGCTGACTACAAGTAAATGCGCAGCAAATGCCGCCAAATCGTCAAATACCTGCGTGCCATCAGGCAGCAAGCCTTTCTGTTCAGTTTTAATGCCATTACCGGTACGAACCAGGACCGGTTTACCACCGACGGCCGCAATAGCTTGTAAATCACGCAGAGAATCACCTACCATCGTCAGCTGTGAAGCCGGTACATGAAAACGGCTGGAAATATCTAAAATCATGCCGGGGTTAGGTTTGCGGCAAGTACAGCCATCATCTGGCCCGTGAGGACAAAAAAACACTGCATCTACATGCCCGCCCTGCCCGGCAATGGCTCGGTGCATCTTGGCATGAATATGGTTGAGCATGCCTGTCTCAATCATTTTTCGGCCAATCGCGCTTTGGTTTGTGGCCACCACAATGGTCCAGCCAGAGCGGGATAACTCGCCGATGGCTTCTAAGCTGCCTGCAATCGGAGTCCACTCCTCTGGCGTTTTGATGTAGTTCGGACTATCTTCATTGATTACGCCGTCGCGGTCGAGAATCAATAACTTCATACGCGACTCCGTTTTAAATCTGCTTCAAAAAACTAAACGTTCTGTAGACACAGAGAACGGAAAGAACACCCAGCATACCTCAGCGTCGTGCTTGCTCGTTGCTAACGATGAGATTTCGCTAAGATGCGCAATGAAAAAAACATTACGCACCAAAAACGACATCATGCTCTGTGTTCTCGCTTTACTCACTTTGAGATCTTAGTGTCTGCAGACTTGTTTAACGTTTTTTGCGTTTACTCAGCCAATAAAGACAACTCGGCTACGCGGTTCATCAGGCAGGCCAGCGCGGCGAGCAGCGCCTGGCGATTGCCACGCACGGCTAGATCTTCTGCCATTACCATCACCGAATCAAAGAATGCATCGACTGGCTCTTTTAATGCGCTCAGTGCTTTTAATGCACCAGTGAAATCCTGGCTCATCAGGGCACTGCTGACCACTGGCTGCAGCTTTAATAACTCAGCATGCAGGGCAATTTCAGCCGCATCGCTCAGCAGCGCCGCATTCAGCTCTGGCAAATCGCCTTCGACTTTTTTCAAGATATTGCGAATACGCTTGTTTGCCGCTGCCAAAGCAGTGGCTTCTGGCAGGGCTTTAAACGCCGCAACGGCTTGCAGGCGAATCACCATCTCGTTCAGCAGCGTTGGGTTTAGCGCCAAGACGGCATCGATATCGGTGGACGGATAATCTGCCGCCAGATAGTTTTTCAGGCGATCTTGCATAAAGCCATACACGCCCTCAATGGTGCCATCGGCAATCACACCTGCCGGGAAAGCATCGCTGGTAATGCTGAGCAATTCTTTCAGATCCAGCGGTAAATCCAGCACCATACGCAAGACGCCAAGCGCGGCGCGGCGTAAGGCAAACGGATCTTTATCACCAGTCGGGATCAGACCAATACCGTAAATGCCAACGATGGATTCCAGTTTATCTGCCAGAGAAACTGCCTGAGCCACCGCGCCAACTGGCAAAGTGTCACCGGCAAAACGCGGGTGGTAATGGCCTTCAATGGCACTGGCTACCGCTTCGTTTTCGCCATCGATGCGGGCGTAATACATGCCCATCACACCTTGCAATTCTGGGAATTCACCCACCATATCAGCGATCAGATCGGCCTTGGCTAAGTATGCAGCGCGTTTGCAATCGGCCACATCGGCTCTGAGCTTCACCGCGATGGCAGCGGCAATTTTTTGCAAACGCTCTACGCGCTCAAGCTGGCTGCCGATCTTGTTGTGATAAACCACATTGGCCAGCTGCGGCACGCGGGATTCAAGTTTCTTCTTTTTGTCTTGTTCAAAAAAGAACTCCGCATCCGATAAACGCGCACGTAATACGCGCTCGTTACCATGAATAATATGGCTAGGATCGGCGGTTTCCAGATTAGAAACCACTAAGAATTTAGGCAGTAATTTGCCGTTTTGATCGAGCAGCGGGAAGTATTTCTGATGCTGCTGCATCGATAAAATCAGGCACTCTTGCGGCACATCCAGGAATTTCTCATCGAAATTACCGGTATAAATCACCGGCCATTCAACCAGCGCAGTGACTTCATCCAGTAAACCATCCGATGGCGCAATCTGGGCATTTAGCTCAGTGCAGGCATTTTTTAGCTGATCGGCAATCAAAGCGCGGCGCGCATCAAAGCTTGCCTCTACAAAGCCATCATCAAACAGGCGGCCTGCGTATTCGTCGGCGTTTGCCAGCTCAATTTCGCCGTTGGATAAGAAACGATGCCCCAGAGTGCTGCGGCCCGCTTCTAAATGCAGAAACTGCGCGGGCACGATATCGCTGCCGTGCAGTACCACCAGGCCATGCACCGGACGGATAAACTGGCCGTCTCTGTCGCCCCAGCGCATCGTTTTTGGTGCGGGCAGTTTTTTAAGTGTGGCCGCAATAATGCCTGATAAGACTTTAGTCAGCGCTTCGCCGGTTTTTATCGAGGAAAAAATATATACGTCTTGTTTGCCATCGGAGCCTTGCGCCAATTGCGCGACTTCTACGCCACAGCTACGGGCAAAGCCAGCGAGTGCAGGTGTTGGTACGCCGTCTTTCATGCCGGAAGCTATAGCAGGACCCCGGCGCTCAATGGCCTGATCGGGCTGCACTGCCAGCACATTGGCGATTGATACGGCAAGGCGGCGCGGGCTGGCAAAGGATTCAAATTCGGCGTCTTTTGCTACAAAGCCCAGCTTGGCCAACTCATCAAAAATACCATTTGCAAACACTGCACCTAATTTAGGCAGTGCTTTGGGGGGCAACTCTTCGGTAAAAATTTCAATCAGTAGTGTTTGAGATACAGGATTGGACATGGGGATTAATTCTCTTTTAATTTAGCTTCTTTCTCGGCCATGATTTTACAAACTTGGCGAACAAAATCACCGCCAAAGCTATTGGCAGGTGGTTCATCGAATTCCCACTGAAAACCTGGGATATCGTAACGCGCCACCTGCTCGTTTTCTGTATCACGCAAATCGCTTAAAACACCTGCCATTTTTTTTGACGGGCAATCAATAGCGTGGCGTGAATACTTCAGGCGATACTTCTTTTTGCTTATTTCATCAATCTGGTCTTGATTAAATTTTTGCTGTAACCAGACATAGGTGTACTTGGTAGGCGCGTAATCATCGTCATGTGTAATCGATTTTACATCGACCAGCATTTCATAATCCGCCATCGTGCCATAGCTGCGCCAGTCGCCTTCTTTCGGAACTTCAAGCGGGCCGTAAACCTCGTCTTCAAATTTTCCACAAGCAGTTAATAGCGTAATCAACAGAAGATAGCGGATCATTGATATCACCTTAAGCCGTAGCCGCTTGGCACATAGGGAAACCCAGAGCTTCGCGCGAGTCGTAATAGGCCCTGGCAACCAAGCGTGACAGTGTGCGAACGCGGCCAATATAAGCCGCACGTTCAGTCACCGAAATTGCACCACGGGCATCCAGCAGATTAAATACATGGGAGCATTTCATTACCATCTCGTAGCCTGGCAGCGCCAGATTTGCTTGCATCAGGCGGGCGGCTTCGCTTTCAAATTTATTGAATAAATCAAGCAGTAGCGGCACATTGGCGTGTTCAAAATTATAAGTGGATTGCTCCACTTCATTTTGATGGTAAATATCGCCGTAAGTTACTTTCTGGCCATTCGGGTAAACTGTCCACACTAAATCGTAAACGTTTTCTACACCTTGCAAATACATGGCCAGACGTTCAACACCATAGGTGATCTCACCGAGCACCGGCTTGCAGTCAATCCCGCCAACTTGCTGGAAATAGGTGAACTGGGTGACTTCCATCCCGTTTAGCCATACTTCCCAACCCAGACCCCAGGCTCCCAGACTCGGGCTTTCCCAATCGTCTTCTACAAAGCGGATATCATGCACGCTGGTATCAATGCCTAGCTCGCGCAAGCTGCCCAGGTACAGATCCTGGATATTGTCAGGTGATGGCTTTAAAGCTACCTGAAACTGATAATAGTGTTGCAAACGGTTCGGATTTTCACCGTAACGGCCGTCTTTAGGGCGGCGTGAAGGCTGCACGTAGGCGGCGTTCCAAGGCTCCGGGCCAAGTGCCCGTAAAAATGTGGCGGTATGGAATGTTCCCGCGCCTACTTCGATATCGTAAGGCTGCAACAGGGCGCAACCATTACGGCCCCAGTAGTTTTGCAGCGTGAGCAGAATTTCTTGGAAAGTCAGCATATTCCCATTCTCAGTTCTTTTTTCTTAAACGCCCTGATTCTACTTGCTTTTAGCCTTTATCGGGAGAAAGGGATTAAGCAAATCAGGCATGATTAATCACCCTGTAAAAAAGCACCGGGGGCTTGAGTACATCTTATGACAGATAGGTTAATGCACATTTTAGATGAGATAATCATTGGTTTGCATCTGAAAGTGCTGGCAAAGCCAGTTTAAGATCATGGCTTGTGGCGGGATATTGCAGGCAGTGCTGTGATAGTGAGATGGTCACAAGCCGTGATCTGTTTCGTATGGAGATCCGCGTAGGCGTTATTTCTCTTCAGAATAAGGGTCGCGGATACCTAAGCCTGCCAGCAGCCTGGTTTCCAGCGCTTCCATGGCTTCTGCTTCATCTTCTTCCTGGTGATCATAGCCTTGTAAATGCAGCATGCCGTGAATAGTTAGGTGGGCGTAATGATCAAGCAGGCTGATGTTTTGTTCCAGAGCTTCTTTTTCTACTACTTGCGCGCAGAACACAATATCGCCCAGCAGCGGCAGGCCGGGGATATCGGACATGTCTTCATTAAAGGTAAAGGTGAGCACATTGGTGGCGTAGTCTTTACCACGATAATCACGATTTAACTGCTGGCCTTCTTCGGTGTCGACAATTCGAAAAGTAATTTCTGCCGCTGTTACATCGGGTAGCAATGCAGCTTTCGCCCAGGCCTGAAACTGTACTGTGTCAGGCAGGCCGGTGGCGGCGCTTTCTATCTGATGGCAGATTTCTAAACGTTGACTCATGGCTTGCCTCCTTTTCTGATTCTGCTTAGCTCGCTGCTTAACCAGGGCCCGGTTGCTTTAGCGGCGGCCTGCCCACATTGAATTTGGTAAGGCTTGCCGGAAAAATAGCTGCTACTGGCAATATGTTCGATAAAGTCGTCTGCAGATTTAAGTTTGTCGCGTGTTTTATTAAATTTATCCCGCATATGATCGGCACCTTCCTTGGCGGAATAATTGCTGCCATTGCGAATAAATGTGCAATTCGCTTTTTCGATAAATTGAAGCAGGGCGTTTACTTCTTGTTCACCTTTGCCGTCAATGGCAAAGCCCGGGCTGCTGACAAGTGGTAGCAGAATAAAAATGATGCGATACATGTTTATTCCTTGCGGCGTAATGATGCTGCTTCCCGTTCTTGTGTTTTCTTTGCGTAGGCGTTAACTATTTTTTGCACCAGCGGATGGCGAACCACATCTTCGCTGGTGAAATGGTGCAGGGCAATGCCTTTGATATCAGCCAGCACATCTTGTGCGTCGTTCAGGCCGGACTTTTGATGCTTGGGTAAATCGATTTGGGTCGGATCGCCAGTAACAACCGCTTTAGAGCCAAAGCCGATACGGGTCAGAAACATCATCATCTGCTCTGGTGAGCTGTTTTGTGCTTCATCCAGAATAATAAAGCTGTTGTTCAAGGTTCTGCCGCGCATAAAGGCCAGCGGAGCGACTTCGATAATGCCTTTTTCAAATAGCTTAGTGACTTTATCAAAGCCCATTAAATCATAGAGCGCATCGTAAAGCGGGCGCAGATAAGGATCGATTTTCTGTACTAGATCGCCGGGTAAAAAACCGAGCTTTTCACCTGCTTCTACGGCCGGGCGAACTAAAACCAGGCGTTTAACCAGATCACGCTCTAGTGCATCGACGGCACAAGCGACAGCCAGATAGGTTTTACCCGTGCCGGCCGGGCCGATGCCAAAGGTAATGTCGTGATCTTGGATGGCTTTGATATAGATCGTTTGGCGCGGCGTTCTGCCACGTAAATCATGGCGTTTGGTGCGTAGCGGTGTAGTGTTTTCTTCTATATACGGAATTTCTGTACTTTGCATGTGTTCGATAATTGATAGCTGTAGATCATCCCGCTCCAGCGGCTCTTCTGCCATGGCGTAAAAATGCTCCAGCAGCGTAATACCTTGCTGCAGGTTTTTGGCGCTGCCGCTGACGCGAAACTGCTCATTACGCCTGACGATGGTGATATCGAGCGCGGTTTCGATTTGCTTCAGGTTTTCGTCAAAAGCGCCACAAAGATTGGCAAGGCGACGGTTATCAACAGGGGTGAAATGGATGATTTGGCTATTCAAAAGAGACTCTCAAAAGTACACAAATCTGTAGATACAGAGATCGCTAAGAACACAGAGCGCATCGAGAAAAACCTGAAAATTCAAGGGTTTTTCCGTATGCCTCATGCGCTCCTTTTAGCTCTGTGTCTACAGACTTTAGGTTTCTATCTTGGAATCAGAACAAGGTTTAGTGAAAATTCTTTGGCACTTCGCGGCGTTCCAGCCAGAATGTGCGGATTTCCGGGATGATATCAACTAAAGATGCTGCGACTTCGTGCTCGAATTCGTCCATATCCTGCCCGTCACTTTCCAGATTGGCGCGGCCTTCGTCGTCGGCGCAAACCAGAATCGGGTAGACAAGCTGAGCGTATTCTTCGTCGTCCATCATTTCCTGCCAGGCATCCGGGTTCATTGATGTGCCCAGCGTAAAGCCATAGCACCATTGCTGCGAGATATCCTGGCCGCTTTCCTCGTCTACATACACAATCGGGCTAAAGGTGTTTTCGGCATCGGCCAGCTCATCCATCAGCTGATTATAGAGGCGCAGAATCAGGCCTTCGATTTTTTCTTTCTCTGCATTTGAAGCAAATTTCGGGCGCTCGCCATTTTCACCCCAAACCTGGGCAAACCATTTATCTGCAGGGATTTCTTCCGGGCCAATCAGCTGCGCAGTTAAAAAACCATGCAGCATGGATAAATCCATTGCTTGCTCCGGGGCTGCATCAGATTCTAAAAAATCGGCCAATAGGTCGAGGTCGTCGTCGCTTAGTACGGCAAAAAGTTCAGCATCTTTTGGCGATAGCATGGTGTTTTCCTTGGGTAATGCGTATTAGGGTAAGGCAGGCCTATATCCTAATACTTTTGGCGGGTGCGTTGATGACAATCGTCGCAGTAATTAATATCTTATAAGGCTTCAATGAGCTGACAGGCTGATTCAGCCCAATCATAGTGACTAAGCAAAAATAAACAAGTTAAGAGCAGGAAGAAATATCTCTTCTTCCTGTGGCCCTGCTTCAGGAGGCGGCTTAACGTCTGTTTACTTCACAACAATTTCGCCTTTCAGGCTGTGCGGGAAAGTTTCGGTGATCAGCACTTCTACAAACTGATGAATCAGACGCGGGTTGCCTGCAAAGTTAACAATGCGGTTGTTATCCGTGCGGCCTGCCAGCTCTTGCAGCTCAGGGTTTTTACGTGCCATGCCTTCAACCAGTACACGTTGCACGGTGCCGATCATGTTTTTGTTGACGTCCAGCGCCAGCTCGTCAATGCGGGTTTGCAGGCGTCTGAGGCGGGTGAGTTTCAGCTCTTCAGGTACATCATCTGGCAAATCGGCAGCAGGCGTGCCGGGGCGGCGGCTGTAAACAAAGCTGAATGATGCATCAAAGCCCACATCGTTAATTAGCTTCATGGTGCGCTCAAAATCGTCTTCGGTTTCACCGGGAAAGCCCACAATAAAGTCGGAGCTCAGGCAAATATCCGGGCGTGCGTCTTTTAGCTTACGCACCAGTGATTTGAATTCCAGCGTGGTGTAACCGCGTTTCATATTCACCAGTACGCGGTCCGATCCGGCCTGCACCGGTAAATGCAGGTGGGAAACGAGCTTGGGCAGGGTGCGATAGCAATCTACAATCCGCTGGGTCATTTCACGCGGATGGCTGGTGGTGTAGCGCATGCGCTCAATTCCGGGAATTTCGTGTACGTATTCGAGCAAGGTGGCAAAGTCGGCTACTTCGCCGTCTTTGCCTTCTTCAATCGCCCCGCGATAGGCGTTTACATTTTGTCCAAGCAGGGTAATTTCTTTCACGCCTTGCGCGGCAAGCCCAGCCACTTCGGCCAGTACTTCTTCAAACGGGCGGCTAAATTCGGTACCGCGTGTGTAAGGCACCACGCAGAACGAGCAATATTTGCTGCAACCTTCCATGATCGATACAAAAGCGGTTGCACCCTCGACACGCGCTGGCGGCATATTGTCGAATTTTTCGATTTCAGGGAAAGAAATATCTACCTGAGAAATACCGCTGCTGCGACGCTCTGCAATTAAATCGGGCAGGCGGTGCAGGGTTTGCGGGCCAAACACCATGTCTACATAGGGCGCGCGCTTCACAATGGCTGCACCTTCTTGCGAGGCGACGCAGCCGCCTACACCGATTAAAAGATTAGGGTTTTTTAGCTTGAGCTCTCTTACGCGGCCAAGATCTGAAAACACTTTTTCCTGCGCTTTTTCACGCACGCTGCAGGTGTTAAACAAAATCACATCGGCTTCTTCAACATTATCGGTTTGTGTTAAGCCTTCGGATGCGTGGAGGACATCGGCCATTTTGTCCGAATCGTATTCGTTCATCTGGCAGCCAAAGGTCTTAATAAATACTTTCTTGCTCATTGATACATGCTCTGATCGTTAGTTTTACTTCAAATTCATTCATTGAATTGTGTTTGCTTGTTACGGGCAGCTAATGCTCGAAGATATGAAATGTGCCTGTACTTTCGGTTAATTATTCTGTGAGGATCGCTTTCGGGCGGGCTTTTAATGTGGCGGTTTCATCATCTGTAAGCAGCCAGATCCGCCAGATATTGCCGGAAGTTGTTTCAATCTGATACCAGATCGGGGCTTGTTGCGGGGTTTGATTTTGCATAATCAGGGCATTATTAATGCCGTAGATTCTAAGCCCCGGCGCTGTGCGGTAGAGCTTGCCGTTAATTTTAATTTCAGGCAGAGCGGCGGCTTCCAGACTCCCTAACTGGCCTTGATTGGGCAGGATGCGAGCGGCGTAACTGTGGCTGCTGATGGCAAGCGCTAGCCAAAACAAGAGCTTAGGCATGGGGATTCCCGCTAGTAAAACCCGCAATGCTAACAAGCTCGGGGGCGTATTGAAAGTGCAGACTGATTTATGTGGGCGTGAAAACTGGGCTTTTTGTGCCGATTAAGGGCTTTTTTGCTGCGAAACAAGGGCGCTTATGCGGCAAAATCAAAATCTTGAAAATATAATTTACGAAAAATACGGAGCTTTGTATAGCAATTGGCCCGACATAAGCCGGGCCAATGGTGGCTATCGTTTAGGCAGGTTTTGCGCCAGTTTAATGGTGGCGGCGATGTTTCTGGCGCAGCGCCGTATATTTTCTGCAGCCTGGGCCAGAGCTTCTTCAATTGAGACGGCACGGTTGAGAACACTAAATACGGCTTCGATTCCGTGCTGGTGCACCACATCTACATCGGGGCTGAGGCAGCCTGCGACGCCAATAACGGGGATATCAAATATCTTGGCCATTCGCGCCACACCCATCGGTGTTTTGCCATGGATGGTCTGGCTGTCCATACGGCCTTCGCCAGTGATGACCAGATCTGCGTCTTGCAACAGAGCGGCAAATTGCACGGATTCCAGTACGATTTCTACACCGGGGCGCAGGCTGGCATTTAAAAACGCCAGAGCCGCAGCGCCCATGCCGCCTGCTGCACCCGCTCCTTTGGCGTGTGCCACGTCAATGCCTAAATCCTGGCTGATTTGCTGGGCGTAGTGGGCAAGACCTGCATCAAGTAGAGCGACCATTTCAGGTGTTGCCCCTTTTTGCGGGCCAAAGATAGCTGCGGCGCCTTGTTCGCCAATTAGCGGATTGTTTACATCGCAAGCCACTTCAAATTTGCAATCCTGAATGCGCTTATCGACGGCGCTGAGGTCCATTTGTGCGAGCTGGGACAGATCAGCACCACCAAAAGCCAGAGGATTACCTGATGCGTTTAAAAATCGTCCGCCCAAAGCCTGCATCATGCCTACGCCACCATCAACCGTCGCGCTGCCGCCGATCCCCAGAATAATATGTCTTGCGCCATGCTCGAGTGCGGCCAGAATCAGCTCACCTGTGCCATAACTGGTGGTCAGCATGGGGTTACGTAATGAAGGGGGGACCAGGCTTAAACCACTGGCTGCCGCCATTTCGATAATGGCAGTATGGCCATCACCAGACAGCCCTAAAAATGCCTGCACACATTCGCCGAGCGGGCCGGTGACTGTTTGCAAAATAATCCGCCCGCCTGTGGCGGCAACCATGGCTTCAACCGTGCCTTCACCTCCATCGGCTACCGGCACTTTTATATACTGTGCATCGGGTAGTATTTCTTTGAAACCGGCTTCAATTTGCGTGGCAACTTCAAGTGCAGAGAGGCTTTCTTTGTAGGAATCGGGGGCAATTACAATTTTCATTATCAACTCCAGTACTTAAAATTTAAACACACCAAAAATCAGCGTAGAAACAATTGTAATTGACAAGCCAACTGCTGTTTCGTAAGGAATGACTTTCAGGCGTTCAGTGATGCTCATATTGACCGCGCCACCTGTGGCGTGGAAGAAACTGCCGTGCGGCATATGGTCAAATACGGTAGCACCCGCATGAATCATGGCGGCACCGGCAAGGGCTGGAACGGCCAGCTCGAGTAACGTGCTGCTGAATACTTGCGATGCAACCACAGTGCCTGCTGTGGTGGAAGCGGTTGCCAGCGACATTAGCGCACCGGAGATCGGGGCCAGCATATAGGCGGGCAGGCCAGAACTTTGCAGTGCTTCGATCAGTACAGTTTTAAGGCTGGATGCACCAATGATCCCAGCTAAAGTCCCCGTGCCCAGCAGCATAATCGCCACCGGAGCCATGCGGCCTAAGCCTGCCACGGCAAATTGATTGCTGTCTTTAAAGCGGCCCATTGCCAGTGCGCCAAGTAAACCGCCAAGAGGCAGGGCGAGCAGGGGGTCAATCACAATGCCAAACACCGGGCGTAGTGAAAGCAGAATAATAGCCACCAGCGGGGCCACGATGGCGGTCGCAAAGGAAGGCAAGGCTTTGCGATCAAAAGCGACCACTTCGCTGGCTTCAACCTTGCTGCCTTTATTAACTAGCTTTTTGGCAATGAAATAGGCAACCCCTAAACCGACCAGACCTGGCACTATCCCTGCAGCCATCACCGAGGTGAGTGGTACATGAAAGGTATCGGCCGCTGCAATTGCATTGGGGTTGGGTGACATGACATTACCCGCCTTACCACCGCCTATCATGGCCAGTAAAATCGCCATTTTGGATAGATCGGCCTGCCGTGCAATTGCCAGGGCAATCGGGGCAACGGTAATGACAGCCACATCAATAAACACACCAACGGCAGTTAAAATCATGGTGGCCATTGCCAAAGCTAGGAGTGCGCGGGTTTCGCCTACTTTTTTGACGATGGTATCGGCAATGCTGGCTGCGGCACCTGATTCGATCAGCACACCCGCCAGCACACCGGCCGCCAGAATGCGCATGACGGCAGGGATAATCCCTTTGGCGCCACCCATCATTAAATTGACGGTGCTGGATAAATCAACCCCGCCTACAATTCCGCCCACTAAAGCGCCAACAATCATGCCGTAGGCAGGAGGTACTTTTCTTAAAATTAGAAAAATGGCAACAACGAGCGCACTGAGCGCACCTAGAGTACTGACTTCCATCGCTTGAAACTCCTGTTCTGGCCGAGGGTTGCGGATAGCATATGTTGAACAGGATAAACTTCCTGCGAGGGGATATCTTCATGCAATTGCATAAAAATATGCAGGGTGTTTGGTATTTTTTTTGGAGTTTATTACGGGTGGCGTGATGTTATGCAATTTGCAAAGCAGCGTAGAGTAAAAAGCGATCATCCGTTTTGCTGAGATTCAGGTCAGTAATAGCCTCAATCCGGCTCAGGCGGTAATCCAGCGTGTTGCGATGAATATGCAAAAACTGCGCTGTTTCTACGGGGCGGGTGTCACAGGCAAACCACGCCTGTAGTGTTTTGCGCAGCTGGCCGTTGCCATCCTGGCGCTCAAGATTTTTAAGCGGGATACGTAGCTGTGCGGCTTGCCAGCCTGAATTTAACCCGGCCAGCAGCACCGGCAAGCTTAAATCCTGATAAAAAAAGCAGGCCTGCTCCAGGTGGCGTGTCTTGCCGATTTGCAAAGTTGTGATGGCACTCTGATAAGACAGGGCCACGGCATTGGCGCAGCTAAAATATTGCCCTAGCGCAATGCGTACTCCCAGCTTGCTTTTGCTGGCAACCCGTGCGAGTAAATCGTGTACCCGCAGCCGGTGCTCTTCCGGGTTCCAGCTGCCTTGATGATCTAACGCGGGTTTGAGCACCACTAATTCGGTTAAAGAAACGGTGGCCACCAGATTGTCGCGCTCTGGCGTGCCCAGCAGGGTTTGCAGCTCTTGCAACTCGGCCAATGCAGCATCAATACCCAGCGTGCCGCTGTCTACCTCAATCACCGCCACCACGCGCGGGCGCTGGATATCTACGCCTAGCTTTTGCGCCCAGGCTTCCAGATCGGAATGCGGCGCGGCTTCTCCTTTGATCAGCTGCAAAACCAGCTCTTCACGGTAACGGGTGTCACGCCCCAAGGCCTGAATCAGCCTTGCTTGCTCTAAGCTCATTTCCGCCGTCATGCGCACCAGCTCGCCATAGTGGCGCACCGCATCGGGCTGGCCGGTGATACCGACTACGCCCACAATCTGCCCGGCAAGGCGCAGCGGTAAATTCACACCGGGGCGCACGCCATGCAGCTGCTGCGCCATGGCATCGTCAATTTCTACCGTGCGCTGCTGAGACAACACCAGCAAAGCGCCTTCATGCTGCTTGCCCAGCCGCTTTGCATCACCACTGCCGATCACCGTGCCCGAGGCATCGATCACATTTACATTGCTGCCAATAATTGTCATGGTTCGGTTGACGATTTCTTGTGCAAGAGCGGTATTGAGCAAAGACATAGCGGGCCTAGAGGTAAGGGGTTTATATCTTGATGCCAAAAATATCTTTCATCGTATTTTGGCCCGCTGCAGTAGCGTTGCGGCCGAGCGCGCCGCCTAAGTGAGGGTTGCGCTCGCTCCAATTGAGGCAGACGCAGGCAAAGCTATGCCAAGTTTACTTAGGGTGTTTGGGTTTTGCTTACTTAAAATATCTTGAGATAAGTTTTTAACTGCTCTGGATGTTATCAGTCAATGACAAATAACTAATGGTGTAGTGGCACCATTAATGTTTATGTCATATGGTGCGAGACGTACATTGCCTACTCATGACTGTGGTTAAGCAGAGCGCTCCTGCTATAAAAATATATGGTTATATGCTACTTTTTTACGGTAAAAAATAGTCAAGCCGGGTGTTATGCTGACCGCCTCGTTTTATCGACTGCTTGGAAGAAAACGCGATGACTTGGAAGTTTAAACGTTGGTCCTGGTTGAAAATTGTAATGGTTTTATTCCTGCTGGCTTTATTTGGCTGGGGAGTAAAGGTGATTTTCTTTCCAAGTAAGGCTGCCCCTCAGTACACCACGGCGAAGGCGGAGAGGGCAGATCTGGAAAATGCAGTACTGGCAACAGGCACTTTGCAGGCTTTTCGCAAGGTAGATGTGGGTGCGCAGGTTTCCGGGCAGTTGCAAAAGCTGGAAGTGGAACTTGGGGACAGGGTAAAGAAAGGCCAGCTTTTAGCAACCATCGACCCGAATCTGGCGCAAAACGAGGCACTCAATGCTGGGGCATCTTTAGAGGGGTTGCTCGCGCAAAGGCAATCGACTCTGCTGCAATTGGAGCAGGCCAAAACCGAGCTGAGCCGCCAGCAAACCATGCTGAGCCGTGAAGCTACGTCCAGGCAGGCATTGGAGGATGCAGGCTTAAAGCAAAGAATGCTGCAATCCGATTTGGCGCTGCGCGATGCCGATATCAAAAAAGCCAGGCTTACACTTGATTCTGCCAAAACCCGTCTTGGCTACACCCGTATTCTTGCGCCGATTGATGGTGAAGTGGCGGCGATTACTACGCTGGAAGGGCAGACCGTAATTGCTGCTCAGCAAGCGCCTAATCTTTTAACCTTGGCCGATTTAGATACCATCACCGTTAAAGCGCAGATTTCGGAGGCAGATGTGATGAAAGTCCATGCCGGGCAGGCGGTTTATTTCACTACTTTGGGGGAGCCGGATAAACGCTATCACGGTAAATTGCGTGCGATTCAACCGACTCCGGAAAAATTGAATAATGCGATTTTTTATAATGCACTGTTTGAGGTGCCAAACCCCGGTCGTGCGCTGCGTCAGGATATGACAGCTCAGGTGGCGATTGTGCTTGATTTTGCAAAAAGTGCTTTAAGTATCCCCACCATTGCCTTGGGAGCGAAGGCCAAAGATGGCCGCTATACCGTGCGGGTGGTCGGCATGGATGGTTTTGCTGTGGACAAACAGATCAAAACCGGCCTGAATAACAATGTGCAGGTGCAAGTACTTGAAGGCTTGAAGGAAGGCGATCTGGTGGTAACTGGCGATGCGGCCCTAGGTAAATCAGGTGGTTCTGCGTCAGTTGGAGCATAGCGTGCGTAAACCATTATTGGAGTTAGCCAATATTGTGCGCAGCTTTTCGGCTGGCGATGGTGATGCTGTGGTGCTCGATCAGGTGAATCTTTGTATTCACGCTGGTGAAATGGTGGCGATTGTGGGCGCTTCCGGCTCGGGCAAATCTACCTTGATGAATATCCTGGGTTGCCTGGATCAGCCAACTTCGGGTACTTATCAGGTGAATGGCCGTGATGTTTCTAGTCTTGATAGTGACGAGCTGGCCGGGTTGCGGCGGGACCGTTTTGGTTTTATTTTTCAGCGCTACCATTTATTGCCGCATTTATCGGCGCAGGGCAATGTGGAAATGCCGGCGATTTATTCGGGGCTGGCTAAGGATGCGCGGCAGGATAGAGCCAAAGCTCTGCTCAGCCGCCTTGGCTTAAGCGATAAATTTGAGCATCGCCCCAGCCAGCTTTCTGGTGGTCAACAGCAGCGGGTGAGTATTGCCCGTGCTTTGATGAATGGTGGCGAAGTCATTCTGGCTGACGAGCCCACCGGTGCGCTTGACAGCCACAGCGGTGAAGAAGTGATGAATATACTGCGCGAGCTGCACGCACAGGGACACACCGTCATTATTGTTACCCATGATCATAAAGTGGCCGATTGTGCCGAGCGCATCGTAGAGATCAGCGATGGGCGCATTATTAGCGATCACAGCAAGCCGCTGGATGTGCAGGTTGAAGGAAAAGTCGCACCGCACAGGCGGGAAGTGAAATCGCTAAAAGTTGTACTAGATCGCTTTGGGGCGGCTTTAAATATGGCCTGGCGGGCGATGTCGGCTAGCCGGATGCGCACCTTGCTCACCATGCTGGGCGTGGTGATTGGTATTACTTCGGTCGTGTCGATTGTGGCAATTGGTGAGGGTGCCAAGCGCAGGATTTTGCAAAATTTTGGTGAAATTGGCAGTAACACGATGAATATCTTCCCCGGTAAAGGCAGAGGGGACGATAGGGCGGGAAGTTTACGCTCCCTGCTGCCGGGGGATATTACTGCGCTGCAGGCTATGCCCTTTATTGATAGTGTAACCCCTAGTACCAGTACTAATTTGCGCTTGCGCCATCGATCCCAGGATATAGAGGCCAGTGTGAGTGGGGTAGGTGAGTATTATTTCCGGGTGAGTGGTTTGCAGCCTGCACTGGGGCGATTTTTTAATAGTGAGGATGTGGCGAACCAATCGCAGCTGGTCGTGATCGATCTTCATACCCAGGGCAAATTATTCCCTAAGGGGGGCAACCCGCTGGGACAGGTGATTTTAGTAGGTAATTTGCCAGCCACGGTGATTGGTGTGGCAGCAGAAAATAAGAGTGGCTTTGGCGGTGGCGGGCAATCTTTGCAGGTCTGGCTGCCGTTTACCACTACGGCCAATCGCCTGTTCGGGCGGCAATATTTTAACAGCATCACGGTGCGGGTGAAGGATGGGCAATCGTCCGCTGCGGCCGAGCAAAGTGTAGAAAAGCTGCTTACATTACGCCATGGCAGTAAGGACTTCTTTATTTACAATATGGATAGTCTCGTTAAAAAAATAGAGCAGACCAGCCAGATGCTGGCGCTTTTATTATCGCTGATTGCGCTGATTTCTCTGGTGGTAGGCGGGATTGGCGTGATGAACATTATGCTGGTGTCGGTCACTGAGCGAACGCGTGAAATCGGAATTCGTATGGCGGTGGGCGCAAGGCAAAGTGATGTGATGCAGCAGTTTTTAACCGAGTCGGTACTCGTTTGCCTGATTGGTGGCGCAATTGGTGCCTTGTTATCGCTGGCAATTGGCGGCCTGGTGGCTCTGGTTGCACCTGACTGGAAAATGATTTTTTCACTTGGCTCTTTTGTTGCAGCCTTTATTTGTTCGACTTTGATTGGTGTCTTTTTTGGCTTTCTGCCCGCCCGCAATGCTGCACGTCTAGATCCGATTGAAGCGCTGGCGCGAGAATAAAAATGAAAAAAATTTTATTATTTTCAACGGTTTTACTTAGCGCTTGCGGCTCTTTGCTTAGTCCTAGTTCCGGTACACCTTTGCCCGCTACACCTGCCCTGTGGGTTGAGCAAAATCAGGCCGCTAACGTGTCTCAGGGCTCATGGTGGCTGGCATTTCATGATACGGCGCTTAACCGGCTGATTGACGATGCTTTGCAAAGCAATGCAGATTTATCTGTTGCCGCTATCAGATTACGCCGTGCGTATCTTAGAGAGGGCGTCAGTGAGCATGCGGCTTTACCAGTTCTGGGTGGAAGTGGTGAAGCGGGTGTGAGTCGTAGTTTTGATCCGGTAGTCAATCGTCAGAGCTACAATCTCTCGGCCACTGCCAGCTATGAGTTTGATCTGTGGGGGCGTTTAGCCAGTGATCGGGCCGCCGCCAGGGAAGAGCGGATTGCTTCTGAGGCCGACAGGCAGGCGCTTAAATTATCAATCTCGGCATCGGTTGCAGGTCAATATTGGACTATTGCTTTACTGGATCAAAAGCTTGCGGCCAGCACCCTTGATCTGCAGCAGCAGAAGCGGCTGCTGGCGATCGTACAGGCCAAGAATCAGGCAGGGGCTTTGGCAAGAAGTGAAGTGCTGAGCGCCGAGCAAAGCTTGTTGAGTGAAGAGGCTAATCACACTCAGCTTTTGCAGCAAAGAAAATCCGCATTTTATAGCCTGAGTTTATTGTTTGATCGGCCACCACAGAGTTTTACTCTGACAGAAGCCCGCTTACCGCAAGGTGATTTACCCGGCATTGCCGCGGGTTTGCCTAGTGAGGTATTAGGCCGACGCCCTGATTTACAGGCGATGGAGGCTAGATTAAGGGCGAGTTTGGCGCAAATTGATGTGGCTCGGGCAGCGTTCTACCCCGGCTTTTCACTTACCAGCAGCCTGGGTAGCGGTAGTTCTGCTTTAGTTGAGCTATTTCAAAACCCGATCGCTTCTGCCGGCCTGAATCTTGCGCTGCCTTTTTTAGATTGGGAAAAGCATCAGCTGAATCTGGATATCAGCCGTACGCAATATGAAGAGTTGCTTATTACATTCAGGCAAGGTCTTTATAAAGCATTGGCTGAAACTGAGCAGGCACTGGATGCCAGAGTTCGCCTTGGCGAACAAAACCAGCAGCTGGTTCAGTCTTTGCAATTGGCAGACAAGCTAGATGGTATCGCTCAGGCCCGTTTTGAAGCAGGGGCCACAGACATCCAGCCCCGGCTGGATGCCGCCGCCCGCCGCCGTAACGCCCAAACCAGCCTGCTACAAAATCGCTTTGATCAGGCAAGTAATTTGCTGGCCATTTATAAGGCTTTGGGTGGCGCTGTGGAGTAGGGGAAGCCTGTCTTTACTGGATTACACTAAGTGAAATTGCTGCATTTCTGCTGTGAGCGCTTTGGATAGCTCTCTCAGGCGTCGTGCGTTACCGGCGGCTTTTTCTACTGCACTGCTGCTGGATGATGCCAGCCGTGAAACAAGGTCTATGTTACCAACCACGTTATTGGCTTTTTGTGATTGCTGGTGCAGAGAGCTGCTGATGTCGCCGATTACATTCCCCATTGCTTCTGCATCAATGCGTATGGTTTCGATTGCAGTCCCTGCACGGCTGGCGAGTTCAACGCCCATTTCTACCTTCTTTACTCCATCATTCATATGTACTGCTGTGTATTCAGTGCCTTCCTGGATTTTACGTACTTTATCGGTAATTTCCTGTGTGGAGCTAGCGGTGCGTTCAGCTAGTTTTCGTACCTCATCAGCGACGACAGCAAAGCCCCGTCCTTGCTCGCCAGCTCTTGCAGCTTCGATAGCAGCGTTTAAAGCCAGAAGGTTGGTTTGATCTGCAATATCTCTGATGACTTGCACAATCACAGAAATCTGCTGGGCATGGCCTGTGAGCATAGCGACACTGCCGGAGGCTTCTTGTACTGTAGCGGCAATAATTTTGATGCTGTCTACTGTTTCACGGATTACCTGATCGCTGCGGGTTAAGGTTTGATTGGATGATTTGGTCATGTCGCTGGCGTTGTTGGCGTTGCTTGAAATTTGACTAATGCTGGTGACAAGTTGTTGTACGGTTTCACGCATCGCGAGCATTGAGTCGGATTGATTTTTGACTAAATTTTCTGCTTCATCCGAGGCATTGCCAATTGCATCTGCTCCCAATTCGATTTCCTGGGCAGCATTTGAAACTTGTTGCATTATGCGGCTTAATTTGATTTGCATATCGCCCATAAGGGCCAGAAAGCTGTCTGGAGCGTGGCCACTTATTGCAATGTGGTGTGCAAAATCACCTGCGGCCATATAGGAAATGTGTTGCTTGGCTTCTTCCACACTGCCACCGATGGTGTTGCGTAAGGCGACAAAAGTGCGCCACAGCATAAATAGAGTCGCTAGTCCGGTTAATATGAAGGTCAGTTTTGCAATGTTGGCCAAGTGATTGGAGTCGACTACCGCCTTTGTGGTACGTAATTCAAGCAGGATGTAAAACTCATCAATGGGCTGCATGATTTTGGCTTTATTTATGTGATAGTTTTTATCGTGCATTATTGTTCGTGCTTTGGCGTAGCCTTCTTCCGAGCCTTCTCCGGTTTTTTTGACTAAACCCATGGCTTCTACTTCGGTATTGACTAAGCCATCGGAGTTTTTCTTGGCTTCAGTGAGCTTGCCAAATTCTTCATCGGTAAATCCCAGCTCCTTCATCATTTCTAATAAGGGGCGTTTGAGGGCTGAATCGGCTCTTGGCGCGGCTCCTGTAGCAGCTACAAAATCCCAGTAGATTCGGTTGTAGCTTTCTGGCCGTGCTTTTTCTCCATTACGAATCGCCAAAATATCCATATATTGCTTTTCATACGCCGGATCGCGCGACACCACATAGGTTCGTGCCAGGCGGGTTAAATCATCAGAAGACTGACGTAACTCGTCTGCAAGTAAATAGGATTGGTAGCGCTGCAAATTGGCATCGTCCACCCGGCTTTGCAGGCTGACATATACGGCAAATACGATGACTAATAGCATCAGACAGCCAATAGATAACATAAGATTTTTTTGGAAAGAAGACATTTTGCATCACCATTTTATGGTTACTGGTTATGCTTAATATGGCAGAGATTTTTAATTACAAAACGGAATATTTTTTTTAACTGATGGTAGGTACAAGTAGGTTCTATAGCGCTGTTTTTTGAGTTTTTTGTGTGAAATGGTGCAGTTATTGATTTTGATCGCTTTGTTGATGAATAGTCTTAGATGGTAGAGATACGCATTAAGCAGTTTTTAATCTGGTTAGCCAGTTCAAATGTATGAACTGGCTAGCATATTTAATTGTTTTGATTTAACCAATCCAGAGCACCCAATCCGGCTTGCCTGCCGCTGGCAAGACAGGCGGTAATTAGATAGCCACCGGTGGGAGCTTCCCAATCCAGCATTTCGCCCGCACAAAATACGCCGGGCATTTTGTTCAGCATCAGCGCAGGGTTTACTGCTTCAAAGCGCACACCGCCAGCACTGCTGATGGCTTCATCAATTGGCCGCGTGGCTAATAGTTTGAGCGGCAGACCTTTAATAGCGATAGCCAGTTTATTCATATCGTTAAAATCGTTGCGGGAAATCTCTTCGCGCAGCAGGCCCGCTTTTACCCCCTCGATACCTAATTTGCGGCGCAAATGGCTGGCCATTGAATCTGCACCACGCGGGCGTTTCAAATCTTCTAAAATACGTTCCAGCGATTTGCCGGGGGCGAGATCCAGCAGAATATCGGCGCTACCACTGGCTTTGATTTCATCACGAAAAGCTGCAGAGAAGCTATAGATCAGGCTGCCTTCTACCCCGCCTTTGGTCAGTACAAATTCGCCTTGTTTACGCATGCCTTTAAATTCAATGGCAACCGCTTTCAGTGGCGTACCGGCAAAGCGCTCGCTTAAGTGATCGCTCCAGCCAATATCAAAGCCACAATTTGCAGGGGCTAAAGGCTCTATATCGATGCCTTTTTCTGCCAGTAGAGGCTGCCAAAGGCCATCAGAGCCGAGCTTGGCCCAGCTTGCACCGCCCAAAGCCAGTATGGCAGCATCGCTGCTGTGGCTGATTTCGCCCTCTGGCGTAGTAAAGCGCATTTGCCCAGTATCGTTCCAGCCCAGCCAGCGATGGCGCACATGAATGCGCACGCCACTGCTGCGCAATCTGGAAATCCAGGCGCGTAATAGGGGGGCGGCTTTCATTTCTTTCGGAAATACCCGGCCAGAGCTGCCCACAAAGGTTTCGATGCCGAGGCCATGTACCCATTTTTGCAAAGTTTCGTTACTAAAGGCAGCCAGCATGGGCTGCAGCTGGCTGCTGCGCTGGCCGTAGCGGGCTAAAAAAGGCTCGGTAGCTTCGGAGTGGGTAATATTTAAACCACCCACGCCAGCAAGTAAAAATTTACGCCCTACCGATGGCATTGCGTCAAAAAGATCCACGTCTGCCCCTCCCTGGCTAAGGATTTCGGCGGCCATGAGGCCAGCAGGGCCACCACCAATAATGGTGACAGATTTGCGGGGTGCGAAAGGAGAGGTCATGACGAGCCTTACGGTAAAAGCGCCCGAAGATTGGGGGCGGGTAGAGCAGACTAAGAGAGAGCGATAAGATATTTAAAAGCGGCAGCTTCAGACTTATTGCATTGCATAAATTTGCTGTATTTTAGCAGATTAGTGCTGTGCATATGGAAGGGTAGCCGTTGTTATGTCAAAGTTAGAAGCGCTGTTTTAAACCGGAGCACGGTACTGATTTAGCTGTGCTTGCAGGTAAATCAGTGGGGCCAGAGGCCACGAGTGGTGCCATATTTTTGCTTAGCTGGCGATGCAGGGGCTCGAAAAAACGCTCTAAAATATTTTTTTTGGCTATGTTTTTGCTCTATAGCAGGTAAAAATGTACATTTTATTTAGTCAATATAAAAATTAAACTTTGACGCATCAATGGAAAGTGCAGTAAAAAATCAATAACATACAACGCGATGTAAACAAGGATTCATTTTTTTGCCTTTGAAGGCTCAATTAAATA
Organism: Iodobacter ciconiae; assembly: GCF_003952345.1. Lineage (NCBI taxonomy): Bacteria > Pseudomonadati > Pseudomonadota > Betaproteobacteria > Neisseriales > Chitinibacteraceae > Iodobacter > Iodobacter ciconiae. The sequence goes on from NZ_CP034433.1 coordinate 3,486,256, forward strand.
AAGCTTTCCTCTGCAAACTATATTGTAAAAATTAAATTATTTTATTGGCGTACCTAAGAATTAAAAATCTAAATTTATAGTGAAATATGAAGGTACAGCGGGCATCTTCTAAGTACATGATCGCTCTTAAAATAGAGATAGGCCGTATGGTATTTGTGGCAAAAGGGGACTTGCTATCAAAAGCCAAAATTCAGCGCGGGCATATTTTTGCCAGCCCCAAGCAGCGGGGGGTGAGGGAGGAATATCCACGGAAAATGGATTGTTGGTATGTGGATTTGATACCAACAAATATACCAACAATGGTGGTCGGCTTTGTTGGTACTTGGGAGAGCGATGACCAATGTCAAAAGCCCCGTAACCGTTAGATTTGCGGGGCTTTTTCTCTGGCGTTAACCAGAGAAGTATCTGGTGGCTATGGCGGGACTCGAACCTGCGACCCCAGCATTATGAGTGCTGTGCTCTAACCAACTGAGCTACATAGCCTTAAAGAGGGACGCATTATGGTGGCTTTTTGGAGGGCTGTCAAACACTAATTAGGCGCTTTTTGAATATTTTTTAAAAAATACCCGAGTGTATTTAATGCTGGAAACGTGCTTGGCCATTGAAATTTAATATGAGTTCTTAAAAAGACATTCAGTTCAAAATTAAAGCTCGCCCGAGCGGTCCCGCCCGCCCAGCCCCGGCGCTGTTTTGCCTTGCAATTCTTTGGAGAAGGCGATGACTTTAAACAGTTCGCCCATTTCGGTATTGCTGGTTAGTTTTTGTAAGGCAGTGGACATTCGCAGGTATTCTACGCTGCCGGTTTCCATTTGTGCTGCACGCTCCAGAATGCCCGCGTCGATCAGATAGCTGGCCTGCGAGGTATAGCCTTCAAGGCTCAGCCCGGCTTGATTGGCTGCGTGGTAAATGGCCGAGAAATCCACGTGACAGGTAATATCTGTCAGGCCGGGTAAAAAGAAAGGGTCATGAATGCTGTGGTGCCGATAATGGCCCATCAGCGTGCCCATGCTGCGCTCCGGGTGGTAAAACTCGCGGGCAGGAAAGCCGTAATCAATCAGTAAAATCAAGCCAAATTGCAAGCTGGCAGCGAGCGTATTGATAAAGCCCTGTGCTTCTTGCTGGATTTCGGTGGTGTATTGCGGGATGTGCGGGAAGGGCTCGCAAGCGACTTCCAGTTTTAAATCTGTAATCGCCCGGTGTTCAAATGCCAGATTGCCATTGTTTTCAACCACACCACATTGCTGCCAGTGATAGCCGTTAAAGCGCACCAGCTCGCAGGGCATGGCGTCTAGTACTTCGTTGCCAACCATTACGCCCACAAATTGTCTGGGCAGATCATCAAGCCATCTGGCTTTGTGTGCCAGGTGTGGCACAAGGGTTTGGAGTGTTTTACGCTGGCGCTCGCGTAATTCGCCCGATAGCTCCAGAATGAAGTATTCGCTGGGCAGGGCATCAAGGCGCTCTAACTCGAGTAAGATTTGTGCGGCAAGCTGGCCTGTGCCTGCGCCTATTTCCAGAACGTCGCCCCCGCATTCCTGCAAAGCATGAGCCAGCGTATTGGCGATGCAGGTACCAAAGAGGGGGGAGATTTCTGGTGCAGTAACAAAATCACCCGCGCCTCCAAACTTGGCCGCACCACCGCTGTAATAGCCAAGGCCCGGTGTGTATAGGGCCATGCGCATATAGTCGGCAAAAGAAATCCAGCCTCCCGATTCTTTAATCTGCTGGCGAATATGTAAGATTAAGGCCTGGCTGGCTTGTAGTGCCTCGTCAGATGGCGTTGGGAGTTGCGGATTAGTCATGTGGGCGGGAAAATCGCAAGCATAAAAACAATATTGTATGGGGCGGGGGGAGAATATGCAGCACAAAGTGGTGTTGAGTGCCGTTGGCGTGGAAAATAAAGTGTGGGGCAAGTGGGGGGCCGGGCTGTATAAATTGCTGGCAAGGGCCGTTAAAACGGGGAGTTGGGCATGCAGGTAGTTTTGATTACTGGCGGGGCGAAAAGAGTAGGAGCAGGTTTGGCTCGTTATTTACACGCCCGTGGCTGGCAAGTGCTGCTGCACTATCGTTCATCCGCTTTGGCCGCGCAGCAGCTGGCTGACGAGTTAAACACCATCCGCCCGGCATCTGTTGCACTGGTGCAATTAGATTTACTCGACACCGCTCGCCTGCCCGAGCTGGTTTCTGCTGCGATTGTTGCGTTTGGCCGGCTGGATGCTGTGGTGAACAATGCCTCATCCTTTTTCCCAACGCCGATTGGCGATTTTAGTGAAATGGCCTGGCTAGATTTACTGGGCTCCAATCTAAAAGCCCCGCTGTTCTTGGCTCAGGCCGCTGCCTGCGAGCTGAAAAAAACAGGAGGGGTAATTGTTTCCATTACCGATATTCATGCTGATCGCCCGTATAAAAATCACACCATTTACACTATTGCCAAGGCGGGCCTGGTGGCGATGACCAAATCGCTAGCCAGAGATCTGGCCCCTTATGTGCGTGTTAATGCCGTCGCTCCCGGTGCAAATATCTGGCCCGAGGGCGAATCTGTTTTTGATGATGCCGAGCGTGAACGCATTATCGATACCATTCCTTTGGCCCGCAACGGCAGCCCCGAGGATCTGGCCCAGGCTATTCACTTTTTACTGGAAGCGCCATATTTAACCGGGGTGATTTTGCCGGTGGACGGGGGAAGGAGTGTGGTGCTGTAGGGCTTCTCTTTGTGCTTTGCTAATAAAATACCTTCTATATCTACGGTAATTCGCTCTAATCGGGTAAAATCCGCATTAATTCAAGAATCTACAGCAGGGCGCGATGCGCCCTGCTCTGCATTGGTGCCCCGTATGACTGATTCAACGCTTTCCGAAGTCGAAAAAAAACAGCAGTACAATTTCAATAAGCTCGCCAAACGCTTACGCCACAATGTGGGTGATGCGATTAATCATTTTAATATGATCGAGGAAGGCGATAAGGTGATGGTGTGCCTGTCAGGAGGCAAAGACAGCTATACCATGCTGGATATCTTACTTGGTTTGCAAAAATCTGCGCCGATTAACTTCAGCATTGTTGCTGTTAATTTGGATCAGAAGCAGCCGGGTTTTCCGGAGGATATTTTACCGGCCTATCTGACTGGTATTGGCGTGGAACACCGGATTATCGAGGAAGACACTTATAGTATTGTCACTCGGGTGATTGAAGAAGGTAAAACCACCTGCAGCCTCTGTTCGCGTTTACGTCGCGGCATTTTGTACCGCGTTGCAGAGGAAATCGGCGCAACTAAGATTGCCTTGGGCCACCATCGCGACGATATCCTTAGTACACTATTTTTAAACATGTTTTACGGCGGTAAGCTAAAAGGCATGCCGCCTAAGCTGGTTTCGGATAACGGTAAGCATGTGGTGATCCGCCCGCTGGCTTATTGTAAAGAAAAAGATATTATTCGCTACGCCGATGCCCGTGAATTCCCGATTATTCCGTGTAATTTATGTGGTTCCCAGCCTAATTTACAGCGCCAGATTATTGCAGACATGCTGCGCGATTGGGATAAACGCTTTCCGGGCCGCCTGGAAACCATGTTTACCGCCATGTGCAATGTGGTGCCTTCGCATCTGGCCGATCCTAAGCGCTATGACTTTGCCAATATCAAGGCCGATGGACAGCCGCGAGAAGACGGCGATAAGGCTTTTGATAAGGAAGTCTTTAGTGACCCGGCGCGTATTTCGATTATGGACAGCCGCAGGCCGATTCAGGTTGAAGCCTGTGGAGATGCATAATGCTGGGCAGACGCACTCCCCGCCGTGGTGGCGATGAAATTATGATTGATGTGTCTGAATCGCAAGGTGTACGTAAATTACATTTCGGTGCGGACGACACGCAAAGTGCAATGCGGGTATCTGATCCAAACGAAATGATTCTTGCCTACTCGCGCTGTATGTTTGGCTATCTCTTATTTACTGAATTGCCCAAAACGGCGCTGTTAATTGGCCTGGGTGGCGGATCGATTGCCAAATGGGTGCATCATAAGCTGGTGGATACCAAGCTGACCTGCGCCGAATTGCATCCGCAGGTGATTTCAGTAGCGCGTTCGATGTTTTGTTTACCGCCTGATGATGACCGTCTTGAAGTGTTGTGCACGGATGGTGCGGCCTATGTTTACAATATGCCAGAGAATTCAAGTGACCTGATTATGATGGATGCTTATTCTGCAACCGGTATTGCTGAGCCGCTTGCCACCGTCGATTTTTTCAGTGCATGCAGGCAAAGGCTGACAAATAATGGTGTGCTGGCGGTAAATTTGTGGGGAGCAGATCGACGTTTTAATCATTACTTAGAGCGTCTGGGTGAAGTTTTTGAAGGGCGGGTGCTGTGTTTACCTGCAAGACAGAAGGGAAACGTAATTGCTTTTGCTTTTCGTTGTGGTCAGAATAATCCAACGTGGGATAAGCTGGCCGAACGGGCCAAAGTGCTTGAAACCCAGCTGGGGCTTGAGTTTGCTGAGTTTGTGAGCGATCTGGCAAGGATGAATCCTCACAATGACAGAAAATTATTTATATAAATTCTGCGATTAACTTCCTATTTGCGAGCAATACCTGTTTCCAAGCAGAGTAGGATGTGGAAAAATCGAGTTAACTAAGCAATTTACGCAGGTAAGGATATGCTCGATCGTGATGGCTATCGGCCTAACGTCGGCATCATCATCATCAACCGGCAAAACCAGGTGTTCTGGGGCAAACGGGTGCGTGAGCACTCGTGGCAGTTTCCGCAAGGCGGCATTAAACAGGGTGAAACACCCGAACAGGCGATGTATCGCGAGCTGATGGAAGAAGTTGGATTAGGCCCTCAGCATGTTGAAATCATTGGCCGCACAAGGGATTGGTTGAAGTACGATGTGCCGACAAACTGGGTTCGCCGCGAATGGCGCGGTACGTACCGGGGGCAGAAGCAAATTTGGTTTTTGCTTCGCCTGACGGGGCACGATTCTGATGTGTGCTTGCGCCGCACTATGCATCCTGAATTCGATGCATGGCGCTGGACTGAATATTGGTCACCGCTTGATTCGGTGATTGAATTCAAGCGTACGGTGTATGAATCTGCTCTTTTTGAACTGACTCGTTTCTTTGAAGAAGCACCTGAGCGTGTGGTTCGTGTCATGCGTTTTTCAGGTCACTAGCCGCCTGTTGGATTTAGGATTGATCTACTGCAGAAAGAGCCGGATTTGGCTATATTTCACGCGTTTTTTCGTCAAATAGCCAGCTATTCGCCTCAACAACGCATGAAATCTGTCCCAAACTGGTCTTTTCCTCACTACAATCGCCTAAGTCCAATGGGCGGCTGGTGCAACTATTACGCGGGCTGATGTTTTTCCTGGCCCGCGTCTCTCCCTCTTCCTATGCCCAATATCTCCTCTGCTTTTCATACCGAGATTCATTGGCGCTCTTTAGCGCTGCTGAATGTTTTTCGGCTGCTTTCTAATATTGGTATTTTTTGCAGCGTGCTCTGGCTGGCTTATAAGCCGCTAAATGATATGAGTAGCTGGTATTCGTTTCTTGCTCTTGCCGGGGTGGATAGTTGTTTAGCTCTGTTGTTTGCCTTGGGAATTTGGCGCCGTTGGCCCGGTTTTGAAATACAGCTCAGCATCCAGGTGGCTACTGATGTGCTGTTTATTGTCGGGCTGATGCATTTATTTGGAGGTTTACACAGCGGTATCGGCACTTTATTACTGCCTTATCTGGCCGCAGCAGGATTGATTTCCCGCGGGAGGATGACTTTATTTCATGCGGCGATGGCAAGTATTGCCCTATTGAGTGAGCAAACCTGGCAGATCTGGCAGGATAATGCGAATGTCAGCGATTACTTACCGCCAGCTTTGCTATGCGTGGCTTCTTTTGCCGTGGCCTGGCTGGCACATCGCCTGGCTCGCTTTGCTCAGGCCAGCGAGGCTTTAGCCGAGCAACGTGGTGTTGATCTGGCTAATTTGGGGCAGCTTAATCAGCGTATTTTGCAAGATGTGTCTGATGGAGTGTTGGTAGTTGATGCTGATGGCATTGTCCGTCAATGTAATGAGCAGGCGATTCGTTTAGCGGGAATGCGGCCCGAAGGCGTGCTATTGCATGCGATGCCTGTGATTGCTGTGGCGCTGGCCCGTTGGCGGGCAAATCCGTCTGACAACCCTAGTTTAATTACAACAGCTTTAACCCGAAAAACACTCAGGCCTCGTTTTATTTCACTCTCTCATGATTCACACGGCAATGTACTGATTTATCTGGAAGATTTGGATAAATTGGGCCGGGAGGCGCAACAATTAAAGCTGGCGGCATTAGGGCGTTTAACCGCGAATCTGGCGCATGAAATCAGAAATCCACTGAGTGCGATTACACATGCCGCACAATTATTGGGGGAGGAAGCTGAAGATAATGCTTTGATGCAACGGCTAACCCGCATCATTGATGATAATAGTCAGCGTCTGGAGCGTATGGTGAAAGACGTGCTGGAGCTTAATCGGCGTGATCGTGTGCAAATGACGCAGATTAAGCTGGCAGACTGGCTGGCCGTTTTTGTTGAGCAATTTAGCATGCAGGAGGAAATCCATGTAGAGCTGGCTCTGGAGTGTCCTTCCAATGCCGAGGCTCGTTTTGATCCGGGGCATCTGCATCAGGTGATGTGGAATTTATCCCGTAATGGCTGGCGTTATTGTCAAAAAAATGCGGGGAGCCTGAGTTTTAATGTGTGGCGTGAAAATGAGCACTGGGTTTTAGATGTACGTAATGATGGCCCGCCAGTGGCAGTTGATGCACAAACACAGTTGTTTGAGCCTTTTTTTACGACTGACACCAAGGGGACTGGTCTGGGGCTATACATAGCGCGTGAAATTTGCGCTGCAAATGGGGCTGTATTGGAATACGTCTCATCACCTGGCCCTGATCCGTGTTTTCGTATTGTGTTTGGGTATGCTTACGGACAGAGGAGCGTAATTTGAGTTTTGCTCCTATAAGAAATTTTGGGTGACTGGTAAAACGAAGTTCTGTTCTGGGCTGATTTAAAAAAACTTTAGTTTTGCGTCTGTGCGTCAGGAGTAGTAATGGCTAAAAAAATCAATAAAAACAGTAAGCGTGTACTGGTGGTTGACGATGAGCATGATCTTGCTGAGCTGCTGGAACTTACGCTCATAAAAATGGGGCTGGATGTAGATTGTGCTTATGGAGTGCAAGATGCATGTGCAAGGCTAGATCGTGCGGCGTATGACCTGTGCCTTACCGATATGCGGATGCCCGATGGTGAGGGGCTGGAAATCATCCGGCATATTCAAGCAAAAGGAATGGATGTGCCGGTGGCAGTGATTACTGCCTATGGCAGTACTGACAATGCGGTGGCGGCGCTAAAAGCAGGCGCATTTGATTACCTGGCTAAACCGGTGGCTTTGGATCAGCTGCGTTTATTGGTTAAATCGGCTTTAGCCCTTGATGATATGCTGGTGTTGGATGTGAGCGATCGCCCTTTATTGGGTGAATCTGCCGCCATGCAGCACACATTGGAGCTGATTTCCAAATTGGCTAAAAGTCAGGCTCCTGTTTATGTAACGGGAGAATCCGGCTCTGGCAAAGAGCGGGCTGCGCGTTTGATCCACGGCAGCTCCAGCCGTGCCAAGCAGCCTTTTGTGGCAGTAAATTGTGGGGCTATTCCTGAAAATTTAATGGAAAGTGAATTTTTCGGACATAAAAAAGGTGCTTTTACTGGCGCAAATGAAGACAGAGATGGTTTTTTTCATGCCGCAAATGGCGGTACCTTGTTTTTAGATGAGGTGGCTGATCTTCCGCTTGCCATGCAGGTCAAACTATTACGGGTGATTCAGGAACGTAAAGTGCGCAAACTGGGGGCGACGGCCGAGGATGCGCTGGATGTGCGGATTATCTCTGCCACGCACCAAAGTCTGAGCCAGTGTGTGGAAGCAGGGCGGTTCAGGCAGGATTTATATTATCGCCTGAATGTGATTGAGCTGCGTATGCCGGCTTTAAGGGAAATGGGCAGTGATGTCTTGGTGATTGCCCGGCATGTGCTGGCGAGAGTGGCTAAGTTAAATGGCCAGAAGTTACCTGACTTTGCTGCAGATGCACTCACTGCACTTCAGCGCTACGATTTTCCTGGCAATGTGCGCGAGCTGGAAAACGTACTGGAGCGTGCTCTGGCTCTGGCTGATGGATGCGCTATTACGGCGGCGGATTTGCAACTTAGCCTTAGCGATCATGAGGATGAAGAAGGGCTGGATCTGGGGGAAAAATTCCCTTTGCAGGATTATTTGGATCGGGTTGAGAAGCAGGCCATTCTAGAGGCTCTGGAAAAAACACGGTTTAACCGTACTCAGGCCGCTAAAATACTCGGCCTCACTTTCCGAAGCCTGCGTTATCGCCTAGACCGGTTGGGAATTCAGTAATACAGGAAGTGAATCATGCAATTTGATGAGCAGGGCTGGTTAGATCAGGCGCGGATTATACCTAGTCCCAATTGCGATGCTCGTGCGCCGAATACGGTTGTGGATATGGTGGTGATTCATAATATTCATTTGCCGCCGGGGCAGCCTTTTGGCGGGGATGATATCGAATGCCTATTTACTAACACCTTAAATACGGCTAAGCATCCGGCATACGCTGAATTATCCAGATTACGGGTATCTGCGCATTTTTTGATTCGCCGCAGTGGGGAGTTGTTGCAATTTGTCCCTTGTATGCAGAGGGCCTGGCATGCCGGGGTGTCCAGCTGGCAGGGCAGGGAGCGTTGTAATGATTTTTCGATAGGAATCGAGCTTGAGGGCTCTGATTTTGTGCCGTTTGAAGCCGCTCAGTATCAGATACTAAACAAGCTGCTGAAGGCTTTAGCTATTCAATATCCATTGAAGTACCTGCTGGGTCACAGCCAGATTGCGCCGGGTAGGAAAACCGATCCGGGGCCTTTTTTTGACTGGGGTCATATTGCACTGCCGCAAGATTTGTCCAAAAAGTCAGTTTTTTTACAAAGGCCAGCGTTATAATCCGCCGACCCTCAGTTAGGCACCATAAAATATGACTTCAGCATCAAGCTTGGATCGTGACCCAAAAAAAATAGCCGGTTTGGCAGTCGGAGCGATCGGCGTCGTTTATGGCGATATTGGCACCAGCCCGCTCTATACACTTAAAGAGTGCTTTAACCACGCAGAGCTGACTTTATCTGCTTTTAATGTGCTGGGCATTCTATCCCTGATTTTTTGGGGGTTGATGTTGGTTGTATCTTTGAAATACGTTGTATTCATTTTGCGAGCGGATAACCGTGGTGAAGGCGGCGTGTTGTCCCTTATGGCTTTAGCGCTGCGCTCTGCGGCCCCCGGCTCGCGAAAATATGCGGTGATTGTTGGCCTGGGCCTATTTGGTGCGGCTTTATTTTACGGTGATAGCATGATTACCCCTGCGGTATCCGTGCTCTCTGCCTTAGAAGGGATTGGGGTGATTTCGCATCAGCTTGATGCTTATATTATCCCTGTCACCATTATTGTTCTGATTGGCCTGTTTATGATGCAGGCACGAGGTACGGCCAGTATTGGCAAGCTGTTTGGCCCTGTCATGTTGATCTGGTTTGCTATTCTTGCAGCGCTTGGTGTCTGGAATATCATTAAATCCCCAGATGTGCTGGCTGCAATGAACCCTATCCATGCGGTGCATTTCTTTGCTGCAGAGCCGGGTCTGGCCTTTATATTATTGGGCGCGGTGGTGCTGTCTCTGACTGGGGCTGAGGCGCTGTATGCAGATATGGGCCACTTTGGCCGGCCTGCTATCCGTTATGCATGGTTTTTACTGGTGCTGCCTGCTCTGGTTTTAAATTACTTTGGTCAGGGTGCTTTGCTTTTACATACCCCCGAGGCGATTAAAAACCCTTTCTTTTTGATGGCTCCGGCCTGGGCTCTTGCGCCGCTGGTAGTGCTGGCAACGTGCGCCACCGTCATTGCATCACAAGCGGTGATATCAGGTGCATACTCGATGACCAGCCAGGCCGTACAGCTTGGTTTTTGTCCACGTATGGATATCCAACATACTTCTGAGAATGAGATCGGCCAGATTTACATCCCGCAAATTAACTGGTTCCTGCTGGTTTCAGTGATTCTCTTGGTGCTGGCTTTCCGCACTTCTAGTAATCTGGCTGCGGCTTATGGCTTTGCTGTAACGTGTACGATGGTGATTACTACCCTGCTGGCGTTTATTGTGCTGGGGCGTGATGCTTCCCGTGTGAATCGCCTGCTGATCTGGTTTGTTTTGTCGTTCTTACTAGTGATCGATTTAGCATTTTTCTCTGCCAATTTGCTCAAGTTACACGAAGGTGGCTGGTTCCCTCTTATGATTGGCCTTATGGTGTTTGCTTTGCTGACAACATGGAAATATGGCCGCAAGCTGCTGAGTGAGCGCATGCACGACGGTGAGCTCCCTCTGGCCGGTTTTGTTGAAGCTTTGGAAGCAAGCCCGCCACAACGCGTTGAAGGAACCGCTATTTTTATGACTGCGAGCACGGATTCGGTGCCCCACGCCCTGCTACATAATTTAAAACATAATAAAGTGTTGCACGAGCACGTGGTATTTATGACTGTGTTAACGATGGATATTCCCTATGTGGCCGCGCGTGAGCGGGTAGTGGTGCGTAAATTAGGTGAGAGTTTCTGTCAGATCATTGCCACTTACGGTTTTAAAGAAGAGCCGAGTGTGCCCGCTATTCTGGCTCAGGTAGAGCTATTACAACCCGAGCTTGAGTTTGATAGCATGCTGACATCCTATTTCCTTTCACGGGAAACAATTGTCGAAGCCAAATATCCGGCTATGAGCTGGTGGCGCAGGAATCTCTTTAGCATCATGAGTCGTAATGCAACGCGTGCAACTAACTTTTTTAAGATCCCCCCAAATCGTGTGGTCGAGATGGGGATGCAGGTAGAGATGTAGGCTCCGGTTTGTATATGGGACCTGGTATTTGAATGGACTAAACATAAAAAGCGCGGCCTAAGGGCTGCGCTTTTTATTTGTTTGAGTAAGCTCTGATTAAATCCGTATTGTTCATGGTTTGACAAACTTGCCATGAATGAGGGCAAGGACTCAGTTTTGGGTGAGTGATGCCCTTTTTAGTTGTGTGTTGTTTAGACTTCAATCTGCCTTGGTGCTGGCGGGTTGCTAAAGTGCTTACCAGATAAGAGTTTTTTATACATATCAGGGTCTTTCCATTCAGCCTGGCATTGTTCAGAAAAGATAATATCTTCCAGGCGAATGATCCCCATACGCTCATTTATCGCATCTGCCCGGAAAGCCTGTGCGTAGCCGGTATCTGTCTCGTGGGCAATTACAGAATGGAGGGTGACATCTGCTTCTCCGTTAGCCATGATCGTTTGCTGAAGCAATGCATCGATAATGACAAAAAATATACGGGAAAATTGTTCGGCAGAAGGTGACACCGGCATGGCGATCCAGCGTGTAGAGAACTGCTTGCACAGGCGGATGTATTCCGTGTCATCTCTGTCCCAGAAACAGATTGCGTGATCAAAAGCATCAATTACATCACGGATCGTACCTTTCATTAAACCAAAGTCATAAACCATCTGGCCGTGATCAAGTGCGTTTGCTTCCAGTAGTATTTCAACCCGATAGCTATGTCCATGAATTGAGCTGCGGCAGCGCTCACTTGAGCAGTTACGCACGATGTGTGCATTTTCAAATTTAAACAGTTTACGAATTAGCATAATGAATAGCAGGTCAAAGAGTTAGTTCGGTTTCTATCAGATGCAGCGCAGATCGGCAAGGTATTGATTAAAATAGCCTTTTAAATAGATCCACTTGTTAATTTTTTTTAATTCCATTTATTGAGAATGGCTAATTTTTTGTAAGAAATTTTTTGTATGATGCCATTTGTGTTTATTAACATGTTTAGAAAGAATTAAGAAAGATATTTTTTATATTTACTGATGTAATAATTTCTCTTCTTTCTGGTTTTGTATCAAAAATTATTCTTTTTTTCTGATCTGAACTACATTTTCATTTGTTTTTTGACTACATATTTTGTAGGTTTATGTGTTTGTTTGTTAATATTTTATTTTTTTAATCAAGTACTTATATTTTTTGCTGTGATGTTTCCATGAGAAAATTATTGGGTTTTTGTAACTATCATGACAGAGAAGGGGGGGGGGTCGATTTTTTTGTTGGTAAGCGATACAGAGCTTGTTGACATAGTAAATGCGTTAGTGACTAATCTTAATTACTTATCTTTAAGTTAGTTCCAGAAGCATTCTGTAAATGACTTTATTACGTAATAATTACAAAAAAGAATAGACACGTGTTTGTAACATCAATACCACTTGGTGCTTGCAGATAACGCCAATTCATAAGATGGATGGAGAATTAAACTATGTCGCAATTTAGTCGTTTTATGCTGGCTGCTATTCCAGCCGCCTTTATTTCAGCCCAGGTTTTTTCTGCTCCTGAGTGGACAGCTTCTTCTACTTATACTGCAGGTCAAACCGTAAGCTATTCTGGGAAAGATTGGAAAGCGAAGTGGTGGACGCAAGGTAATGTGCCGGGTGCTGAGCAGTGGGGCCCTTGGGAGCCGATTGCCAGTGACTCGTCTACCCCTTCGCCAACACCAGCACCAACAACGGCTCCAACGTTAGAGCCTGCTCCAGCACCAACACCAGCCGGTTGTTTTCTGGCATGGGTGGCAACGACGGCTTATTCCGGTGGTCAAAGTGTGACTTATGATGGCCGTAATTATAAAGCACAGTGGTGGACACAGGGCGATGTGCCGTCCAGTAATGTAGGGGCAGGCAAGCCTTGGTTAGATCTGGGCGCTTGTGGTTCAACTCCAACTCCGACTCCGACTCCAACTCCAACTCCGACTCCGACTCCAACTCCGACTCCGACTCCGACTCCGACTCCGACTCCAACTCCAACTCCGACTCCGACTCCGACTCCGACTCCAACTCCAACTCCAACTCCGACTCCGACTCCGACTCCGACTCCGACTCCGACTCCGACTCCGACTCCGACTCCGACTCCGACTCCGACTCCAACTCCAACTCCAACTCCAACTCCAACTCCAACTCCAACTCCAACTCCGACTCCAACTCCAACTCCAACTCCAACTCCAGTCCCTGCTCCCGCTCCAAGCGTTGCTTGTCAGCCTGAGGGTTTGGTGACAGATGTTGCAAATGTGCCTTATTGTGATGTGTATGATGCAAACGGCCGGGAGAAGCTGCCAAACAATATGAAGCGTCGCTCAATTGGCTATTTCACTAACTGGCGTAATTCCGGGCCGAATTCTTATCTGGCCGCAGATATTCCATGGAATGACATTACCCACGTGAATTATGCCTTCGCTCATATCGATAGCAATTGGCAGGTTTCGGTAGGTAATACTGCGGATCCTAACAACTCTGCCGTTGGTATGACTTTTGACGATAAAAAAGCTGATCCTAAATACGCGCTAGACCCAAATCTGCCGTACAAAGGCCACTTTAATATGCTGCATAAGAACGCGCCTAAAGGCGTGAAGCTGTTGCTGTCGGTGGGGGGCTGGGCTGAAACGGGGGGGTATTTTAATGATGCAGATGGCCGTACGGTCAGCGGTGGCTACTATGCATTGACTAACGATGCGGCAACAGGCGCAGTTCGTCAGGATAGAATTGATATCTTTGCTAAGTCGGCGGTTGCCTTCCTAGAGAAATATGGCTTTGACGGTATTGATCTTGATTATGAATATCCAACATCAATGAATGATGCGGGTAATCCGGAAGACTGGAAAATCGGTAATGCCCATCGTGGTGAATTGTGGAAAGGCTATATGGCTCTGACCAAAACACTGCGTGCCGAGTTGGATAAGGCGGCAGCAGCAAAAGGTAAGTACTACATGTTGACGATTGCGTCCCCATCATCTGGCTATTTATTGCGTGGCATGGAAGCCATGCAGGCAGTTAAATACCTAGATTACGTCAATATGATGACGTACGACTTGCACGGCGCATGGAACCACTTTGTGGGCCACAATGCACCGTTGTACGATACAGGTAAAGACAATGAAATTGCCGATGCCAAAATTTATTCGGGTGGCGATGCGCATTATTACAATTCACAAGGCTATCTGAATATTGACTGGGCATATAAATACTTCCGTACAGCTCTTGCGGGAGGGCGCATTAACATTGGTTTGCCCTACTACACCCGTGGTTCACAAAATGTAGCGGGTGGCACTAATGGTTTATGGGGGCTTTCTGCTCTGGCCGATCAAACCAAGTGCTATCTCGGTACTGGCGGGAATCTTGGCCCGGATGCACTGAGTGTAAAAGCGGGCGCACCCTGCGGTTTAGGGGCCCAGGGGATTGATAATCTCTGGTTTGATCGGGATGCTGCTGGTAATGAAATGTATGCTGGTGTTAATCCGCTGTGGCATGTTAATAACCTTCGTGATGGTCTGAGTGCACCTTACTTTACTCAGTATGGTCACGATCAAAGCCGTCCAGAAGCCAAAGTTCGTGGCTCTTACCAGGAAAATTATGACGATGTCGCTAAGTCTTCCTGGCTATGGAATCCAACCACCAAAGTGTTCTTGTCGACTGAAAATGAGCAATCCTTTGCTGCAAAGGTTCAGTACGCCATTGATCAGGGCGCGGGCGGGATCATGTTCTGGGAAATGGCAGGGGACTACAGTAAGCCATCAGAAAATGGCTTGGGTTATTACGCCATGGGCAGTACGCTGACCAAGCTAGCAGCCGCTAAGCTGCGTGCAGCCGTACCTTATGGCATCAAAGCTGGCGACGAGAAATTTGTCCGCCCGGCAGATTTGCTAGATATCTCGGTCGATATGGTTGGGTATAAGCCTAAGGGTGATGATAACTACCCGCTTGCTATTGGGCTTAAGCTGAAAAACAATTCAACGATTGATTTAACCGGTGCAAAGGTTGCATTCAATGTTGCGCCATCCACTCCGTTGATTCCTTCCGAAGTTCAATACCTCAAGCCAAGTGATCCACCTGTAGGCAATGGTGTAGAGAATTTAGTAGATATTTATAGCGGTGGCACTTGGACAGCCACAACGGCCGGTACAAAAACAGGCAATGTTGGTGGTTTGCCAGATGGTTTTCATCGTCTGACTTATGCGATGAAAGATTCAGGCTGGGGTGTTGCAGACTTTAGTGCAGGAAAAACTATCACTATCGGCATGCGTGTATTTATGCCGCTAACGGTACCTAGCGACATTACTATTACTTTGCCAAATGGCAAGGTATACGGGGTTAAGCGCTAAATTTGCACTAATTTCAGCGAGTAAAGTAAACAAAAACGTCGCACGCTAATTGCGGCGTTTTTGCTTTGTATGAAAACGAGATGTTTTTTGTTGATATTGCTTCTTATCTAAATCAATCAGTTAGCGCATTACTAGGCTTTTATTGCACGGTAGTGGTTGACCTTCCCGGGTAAGGTCCGTATATTTCGGCCTCTCGCTGCAGCACACACGGCAACACAGTGTTTGGGCAAGCGAAACGATCTTTAAAAAAATACAGTCGATGAGTGTGAGTGCTTGATTCGGAAGCGAAACAAGTGCTTGCATAGTAAGAGTCATTTTTCGGAATGGCTTGAGTTTTGTAAGCCAGTAAGTACTAGCTTAGTGATTAAACTAAAGAGTTTGATCCTGGCTCAGATTGAACGCTGGCGGCATGCTTTACACATGCAAGTCGAACGGTAACAGGCTGCTTGCAGCGCTGACGAGTGGCGAACGGGTGAGTAATATATCGGAACGTACCTAGTAATGGGGGATAACTATCCGAAAGGATAGCTAATACCGCATACGCCCTGAGGGGGAAAGAGGGGGATCGCAAGACCTCTCGTTATTAGAGCGGCCGATATCAGATTAGCTAGTTGGTGAGGTAAAGGCTCACCAAGGCGACGATCTGTAGCGGGTCTTAGAGGACGATCCGCCACACTGGAACTGAGACACGGTCCAGACTCCTACGGGAGGCAGCAGTGGGGAATCTTGGACAATGGGCGCAAGCCTGATCCAGCAATGCCGCGTGCGTGAAGAAGGCCTTCGGGTTGTAAAGCGCTTTTGTCCGGGAGGAAATCCTAAGAGCTAATATCTTTTGGGGATGACAGTACCGGAAGAATAAGGACCGGCTAACTACGTGCCAGCAGCCGCGGTAATACGTAGGGTCCAAGCGTTAATCGGAATTACTGGGCGTAAAGGGTGCGCAGGTGGTTGATTAAGTGTGATGTGAAAGCCCCGGGCTCAACCTGGGAATTGCATTGCAAACTGGTGAACTAGAGTATGGCAGAGGGGGGTGGAATTCCGCGTGTAGCAGTGAAATGCGTAGAGATGCGGAGGAACACCGATGGCGAAGGCAACCCCCTGGGCTAATACTGACACTCATGCACGAAAGCGTGGGGAGCAAACAGGATTAGATACCCTGGTAGTCCACGCCCTAAACGATGTCTACTAGTTGTTGGGGAATTCGTTCCTTAGTAACGCAGCTAACGCGTGAAGTAGACCGCCTGGGGAGTACGGCCGCAAGGCTAAAACTCAAAGGAATTGACGGGGGCCCGCACAAGCGGTGGATGATGTGGATTAATTCGATGCAACGCGAAAAACCTTACCTAGCCTTGACATGTCAAGAACCTCTGAGAGATTGGGGGGTGCCGCAAGGAACTTGAACACAGGTGCTGCATGGCTGTCGTCAGCTCGTGTCGTGAGATGTTGGGTTAAGTCCCGCAACGAGCGCAACCCTTGTCCTTAGTTGCCATCATTTGGTTGGGCACTTTAAGGAGACTGCCGGTGACAAACCGGAGGAAGGTGGGGATGACGTCAAGTCCTCATGGCCCTTATGGCTAGGGCTTCACACGTCATACAATGGTCGGTACAGAGGGTTGCCAAGCCGCGAGGTGGAGCTAATCTCATAAAACCGATCGTAGTCCGGATTGGAGTCTGCAACTCGACTCCATGAAGTCGGAATCGCTAGTAATCGCGGATCAGCATGTCGCGGTGAATACGTTCCCGGGCCTTGTACACACCGCCCGTCACACCATGGGAATGGGTTTCACCAGAAGTAGGTAGGCTAACCTTCGGGAGGCCGCTTACCACGGTGGGATTCATGACTGGGGTGAAGTCGTAACAAGGTAGCCGTAGGGGAACCTGCGGCTGGATCACCTCCTTTCAAGAGAAGACTTTTGGATTGAGTACTCACACTCATCGACTGTAGGTTTAGGGATTGTTGGTTTAGGATGCAGAATTAATCGGGCTGAACAAAAGTCACATTAATTCTGGTTTCTAAAATCAGCAAGACAGTAAATTGATCTTTAAAAAAATAGAAGAAGTAATACTCAAGTTTAGAAATAAATAAGGGTAGATTGTATCAAAATTGATTATTCGAAGTCAGAACTGAATAATCGATGTCGCAAACAAAGCGAAATCAGATACTTCGAATTGTATTAACTTTGTTGATACGTGTTTGAGGTTATAGGATCAAGCGACTAAGTGCATCTGGTGGATGCCTTGGCGATGATAGGCGAAGAAGGACGCGTTAGCCTGCGAAAAGCGATGGGGAGCTGGCAAATAAGCTTTGATCCATCGATATCCGAATGGGGAAACCCGGCCCTTTTGGGTCACTCATCACTGAATACATAGGTGGTGTAGAGCGAACTCGGCGAACTGAAACATCTAAGTAGCCGAAGGAAAAGAAATCAACCGAGATTCCCAAAGTAGTGGCGAGCGAAATGGGAAGAGCCTGCATGTGATAGATCAAACTTTAGTGGAACAGTCTGGAAAGTCTGGCGATAGTGGGTGATAGCCCCGTACACGAAAGAGATTGGTTGGTACTAAGCATGCGAGAAGTAGGGCGGGACACGAGAAATCCTGTTTGAAGATGGGGGGACCATCCTCCAAGGCTAAATACTCATCATCGACCGATAGTGAACCAGTACCGTGAGGGAAAGGCGAAAAGAACCCCGGGAGGGGAGTGAAATAGAACCTGAAACCGGATGCATACAAACAGTGGGAGCCCTTGCAAAATGGGGTGACTGCGTACCTTTTGTATAATGGGTCAGCGACTTACGTTCAGTAGCGAGCTTAACCGAGTAGGGGAGGCGTAGGGAAACCGAGTCCGAATAGGGCGCATAGTTGCTGGGCGTAGACCCGAAACCAAGTGATCTATCCATGGCCAGGATGAAGCTGCGGTAATACGCAGTGGAGGTCCGAACCCACTAATGTTGCAAAATTAGGGGATGAGCTGTGGATAGGGGTGAAAGGCTAAACAAACTTGGAAATAGCTGGTTCTCCTCGAAAACTATTTAGGTAGTGCCTCATGTATCACTGACGGGGGTAAAGCACTGTTATGGCTAGGGGGTCATCGCGACTTACCAAACCATGGCAAACTCTGAATACCGTCAAGTGCGAGCATGGGAGACAGACTGTGGGTGCTAACGTCCATGGTCAAGAGGGAAACAACCCAGATCGCCGTCTAAGGTCCCAAATAATCAGTTAAGTGGAAAACGAGGTGGGAAGGCATAGACAGCCAGGATGTTGGCTTAGAAGCAGCCATCATTTAAAGAAAGCGTAATAGCTCACTGGTCGAGTCGTCCTGCGCGGAAGATGTAACGGGGCTCAAACTGATAACCGAAGACGCGAATATGTACCGATGGTACATATGGTAGAGGAGCGTTCCGTAGGCCTGCGAAGGTGTCTTGAGAAGGATGCTGGAGGTATCGGAAGTGCGAATGCTGACATGAGTAGCGATAATGCGGGTGAAAAGCCCGCACACCGAAAACCCAAGGTTTCCTGCGCAACGTTCATCGGCGCAGGGTGAGTCGGCCCCTAAGGCGAGGCAGAAATGCGTAGTCGATGGACAACGGGTTAATATTCCCGTACCGATATGAAGTGCGATGGGGGACGGAGAAAGGTAGGTCAGCCATCTGTTGGAATAGGTGGTTTAAGCGAGTAGGCGTGTGGCTTAGGCAAATCCGGGCTGCTATAACGCTGAGACGTGACGACGAAGTCTTCGGACTGAAGTGATTGATCCTATGCTTCCAAGAAAAGCCTCTAAGCTTCAGCTTTATATTGACCGTACCGCAAACCGACACAGGTGGGTAGGAAGAGAATTCTAAGGTGCTTGAGAGAACTCAGGAGAAGGAACTCGGCAAATTATCACCGTAACTTCGGGAGAAGGTGAGCCCAGAGTATGTGAAGTTCTTCGCGAATGGAGCAGAAATGGGTCGCAGAGAAATGGGGGCTGCGACTGTTTATCAAAAACACAGCACTCTGCAAAGTCGAAAGACGACGTATAGGGTGTGACGCCTGCCCGGTGCTGGAAGATTAAATGATGGGGTGCAAGCTCTTGACTGAAGTCCCAGTAAACGGCGGCCGTAACTATAACGGTCCTAAGGTAGCGAAATTCCTTGTCGGGTAAGTTCCGACCCGCACGAATGGCGTAACGATGGCCCTACTGTCTCCTCCTGAGACTCAGCGAAGTTGAAATGTTTGTGAAGATGCAATCTCCCCGCTGCTAGACGGAAAGACCCCGTGAACCTTTACTGTAGCTTTGCATTGGACTTTGAAGTGGTTTGTGTAGGATAGGTGGGAGGCTATGAAGCGTGGACGCTAGTCTGCGTGGAGCCGACCTTGAAATACCACCCTGACCCCTTTGAGGTTCTAACCTTGGTCCGTTATCCGGATCGGGGACCGTGCATGGTAGGCAGTTTGACTGGGGCGGTCTCCTCCCAAATTGTAACGGAGGAGCTCGAAGGTCGCCTAGGTACGGTCGGACATCGTACTGATAGTGTAATGGCATAAGGCGGCTTAACTGCGAGACAGACAAGTCGAGCAGGTGCGAAAGCAGGACATAGTGATCCGGTGGTTCTGAATGGAAGGGCCATCGCTCAACGGATAAAAGGTACTCCGGGGATAACAGGCTGATTCCGCCCAAGAGTTCACATCGACGGCGGAGTTTGGCACCTCGATGTCGGCTCATCACATCCTGGGGCTGTAGCCGGTCCCAAGGGTATGGCTGTTCGCCATTTAAAGTGGTACGTGAGCTGGGTTCAAAACGTCGTGAGACAGTTTGGTCCCTATCTGCAGTGGGCGTTGGAAATTTGAGGGGGGCTGCTCCTAGTACGAGAGGACCGGAGTGGACAGATCTCTGGTGTACCGGTTGTCACGCCAGTGGCATCGCCGGGTAGCTAAATCTGGAAGAGATAAGCGCTGAAAGCATCTAAGCGCGAAACTCGCCTCAAGATGAGATTTCCCCAAGGCTTTAAGCCTTTTAAAGGGTCGTTCGAGACCAGGACGTTGATAGGTCGGGTGTGGAAGCGCAGTAATGCGTTAAGCTAACCGATACTAATTGCCCGTAAGGCTTGATCCTATAACCTGAGACGCGTGTGCGCGACGGTATAATCTACCCAGATTAGAAAACTAGATTTGAAATGTAAGACATTACTTCTTCTATTGAACTGAACGCGTTGTGGAGCAATACACACAACGAGTTACCCCGTTAAAGTCTGGCGACCATAGCGAGGTGGTCCCACTCCTTCCCATCCCGAACAGGACAGTGAAACACCTTAGCGCCGATGATAGTGCAGATTACCTGTGTGAAAGTAGGTCATTGCCAGACACCCTTACTGAGCGAATCAAAGATTCGCACGTGATGTAAACAAGACCCCGTACTCGAAAGAGGCGGGGGTTTTGCTTTGTGTGGAAGAAAAGTGGCTATCGCGTAGCGAGCAACCACCAGTGGTTTGCATGCTGGGTTACGCGATTATCCAAGCTACAAAACCTACGCCTGTTATGCCATCAGTGGCTTATTCAGCCGTGTTTGCAAGGCTAAGTGCCAGCTCGTTTTGGGCTGTGGGTGTAAATGGGTGCAGGTGAGCCAGAAACTGCTGGCTGGCTGCGGCCCATGAGAATTTTTCTGCATGCTTGCGCACTTCTTCACGGCTTAATTTTAAAGAGTCTAAGCAGGCTTTTTGCAAATCAGCATTAAGTGCACCAGGACCATCTGTGCCGATAACGTCAATGGGGCCGGTGACCGGATAGGCTGCAACAGGGCAGCCGCAGGCCATGGCTTCAAGTAGTACTAAGCCGAAAGTATCTGTTTTTGATGGAAAGACAAAAGAATCAGCTGCGTTATAGACTTTGGCAAGCTCCGTCTGGCTGAGGACTCCCAGCCAGTTGATCTCCGGATATTTAGCCCGTAGTTGTCCTGCGGCCGGGCCATCGCCGCATACCCATTTTGAGCCGGGTAAATCGAGCTGTAAAAAGGCTTCGATATTTTTTTCAACCGCAACGCGGCCCACATAAACAAAAATAGGGTGGCGTGTTTGCAGGCGGCCTCTGTCGCCCGGACTGAATATTTTGAGATCTACGCCGCGAGACCACATCACTACATTTTTAAAACCGCGAGCTTCAAGATCTTTTACTACCACCTGGGTTGGGGCCATGACGGCTTCAGCAGCATTGTGAAAACGTGCCAGCCAGGTGTAAGTCCATGAGAGAGGAATACCAACCCGCAGTTGGACATATTCTGGAAAACGAGAGTGATAGGCCGTGGTGAATGGTAGTTTATTGTGCAGGCAATAGCGGCGGGCAGATAGCCCTAAGGGGCCTTCAGTTGCGATATGGATGGCGTCGGGGTTGAATGTTTTGATGCGCTGCGCAATCTTTCGGCCGGGAAATATGGATAGTTGAATTTCTGGATAAGTCGGGCAGGGAATGGTGTTGAATTCGAGTGGAGAGAGCACGTCAATGGTATGACCAAGCTGTTCTAGTTCCTGGCGCGTTTGCTTGAGGGTGCGAACCACACCGTTGACTTGAGGTTCCCATGCATCGGTCACAATCAGGATATTCATGTGGTTATTCCTTCGAAAAGTGGTGAGTGAGGGGCATACAGATGGATGAGCTCAGCTTGTTGTTCGCTAAATAATTTTTGCCAGCTGAGGATGCGCAGTTCTCCGTTTTGTAATTCGACGAGAGCACTCAGGCTTTCCACCCAGTCGCCGTCATTACAGTAGAGCACCCCATCAATTTCACGCATTTCTGCTTTGTGGATATGGCCGCAGATCACGCCATCTAAGCCGAGGGCTTTAGCTTGGGCCGCGACGGCTGTTTCAAAGTTGGATACAAAGCTGACGGCAGACTTTACCTTGTGTTTTAAGAATTGTGATAAAGACCAATAACCCAGGCCAAGCCGTGCGCGGGCTCGGTTAAACCAGTGGTTCAGTTTCAAGGTAATGGTATAGAGCCGGTCGCCGACAATGGCCAGCCACTTGGCGCATTGCACAACACCATCAAAGCGATCCCCATGTAGTACCAGAAAGCGTTTACCATTGGCCATGGTGTGGATCACTTCATCTTTGATTATGATTTCACCAAACATCAGTCCCAGAAACTGCCTGGCGCCTTCATCATGGTTGCCGGGGATATAAGTTACCTTGGTGCCTTTGCGGGCTTTTCTGAGGATTTTTTGGATGACATCATTGTGGCTTTGCTGCCAAAACCAGGAGCGTTTTAAGGCCCAGCCATCGATAATATCACCCACTAAATAAAGGTGATCTGCATCGCAATGCTTGAGAAAATCAAGCAAATAATCTGTTTGGCAACCTGATGTTCCAAGATGCAGATCAGAGATCCAGATGCTACGAAACTTGAGCGTATTCTTCGACATACTGGTAGCTCGTGGAAGCGATGTGTAAATCATGCCGCTTGTTTATGACAGATCAGTGATAGTAATGCTGTCCTTGAATTAGTGAGCACTTTCCACCACAGGGAGATTAAATATTGAAAAAAGAGCGCCCAGATTCGCCGTGCATTGCAGTTTGTTCAACGGCATTAGGTGATGATATTTGCAGGGGATGCGGCCGGAGTGCAGTTGAAGTGTCAAGTTGGGTAACGATGAGCGATGAGCAGAAAGATCAAGTCTGGGAGCGCTTGGAAGAGCTGTGGCGGCAAGGCGGCAAGGTTGCGCCCTGGCTTAGGTAGCAAGCGAAAGGGGTATTTCAGTAGCAATGAGAGCGTTTAAGTAGCTCTCACTGGCTGGGTGGCAAACTTACCGGCGTTGCTCCCAAACGCCGAATTCAATGCCGTTTTCTATGACCAGCACTCGCCAGGTGTAGTGCGGTTCTAATTGCGCACTTAACGCGGTAAAAGCTTCGGGGCTGCGTGCCTGATCGAAGCGGCTCCAGACGATGTAGCGAATATTCTGACTTTTGAGCCAGGTATCAGCGTTGGGAAGAGACGCATGATAAAACGCCCGAATTTTGTTCGCTTCAGTTTGAATAAAAGGCGTTTGGTTCCGCCACAGGCTCTCATGATCTGGCCAGCCTAAGGCGGCCATCTGACCACTATGCAGAGCAAAGGCGCTTGCCGGTGCGTAAGAGCCTCTGTCTAATCCTTCTAAAACGATGCCTTTTTCAGCCGAGCGAAGGTGATTTAAAATAGCGCGGTGAACGGTGTCATTTTTTAACCAGCCATCGCCAGCAAATTGGCCCATGCTGGTTTTGGGGTGATAGCGCCAGTATTGTGCTTGTGGCAAAGCGTAAAGACAGACTGCGATCAGCGGTACTGCGGCTAAATATTGTTGCCAACGCCTGGGGCTATTGAGTGCGGTGGATCCCAGCAGCAAAAGCGCTGCAGGATAAAGCCAGGACCACCACTTTAAGGTGGAGTTAAACCGGTTATAGGTGCCTGAGAGTGGATCATCGATATAGATAAATTCCATCAAGGCAAGGAGCAGTAAAACACCTGCTCCACTCCAAAATGCCAGTCTGTTTTTAGGTCCCTGGCCCAGTGCTAAAGCGGCCAGCAGTAATACTGGCCACCAAATGGCAAGACCCTTATGCAATGGTGTATGGTCTTCTGTGGTGACAAGGGCAAAGCCCGCAGATAAGGCATTCGGTGCGTAGCTATTAATAAATGGGTAGAGCAAGGCCAAGGCGCAGCCTGCACCTGCGATCAAGTATTTTAGATAGCAAGCTTGCTGGCCTGCTCGGCGATAGGTGCACCACCCTAAGACCAATAAGCCTTGCAAGGGCAGATTCCAAGCATTTACCGCCAGCAGTAGTGGCACACTCGCACCTAGGGCAAAGGCTAGGGGTTTGGCTTTAGGCTCCTCTTTGTTCTCTAGGCGGATCATCAGCGCCAGCGCAAACAAGAGCAGTGCAAAGCCTGCTAATGGCGGATGTAAATCCCCGAGGTAAATGTAATAAGAAAGCGTTTCTAGCGGTAATTCGCGTGGCACTGCTCCCTCAATTTTTGGGAAAAGCGCTTGCCCTGCTACTGTATTGATCTGCTGATCGTAAAGCCCTGCAAAGCGCGTATTAGCCCAGAGCTGGCTAATCGCGGTTTGATCGCTGTTGGCTGCTCCATAGAGCACAGGTAACAGTGGGGCAACGCCTGTTCCGCCGACTAAGAGCGCGGCGGTGACGAGGCTTTTTTTCCAGCGAGAAGTCAAAAAATGGCTTACTACACTCCAGGCCAGGCTGATACTAAAAGCGATCGTCAGACAAAAGCCAAAATTCATGGCACGCCCTGCATCCAGAGCCAGTACACGGCCCATCAAGGCGGTTGCATAATGCAAGAAACCGTAGTAAATATCAAAACGGTAAGCGGGGAGCCAAACATCAGGAGGGGGAAGCTGCGTGCCGCCGAGGTAATTCGATATAAAGGCTAAATCTGTGAGATGCTCAGATTGCCCATCAATATCGGGAAAGACAAAACGCCAGGCAAACACATAAGCAAAGGGGAGCCACAATGGCAGCTCGGATCGCCAGCCTCCCGTTTTCCAATGCTTAAATAGCAAAGGCACGCTGATTAGAGTGCCAAGTGGCCAAACCCAGCTTAAACGGCCTAAACCGATAAAATGTTCAATGAAAAACAGGGCAGTTAGCAGAGTTAGTGTTCCGGCTGCCCTTGCAAGCTGTGCATCGGCGAAGTAGAGGTTAAACAAGCGACCTAGTGCAGCTAAATTTACAAGTAAAATAGCTGCCGTTAGTGCCAAATAAATCAAATGCATTGCTTGCTCCGATATAAGACTTTGCTGACAGATTGTACATAAATGCAAGCTTAAAATGATTTAATGAGTAGTAATGTCCTGTTTTTGCTGATAATTACTCTTGCTGTTTTGAGTTCCCGTGTTTGGGAACCGTGAGACATTTGCGTTACAAATCTAAAAAAGGGAAAAAGGCTGCTTGCCAACAGGGGGCGATTCCCGTCCAATCTGTATCGGACAAAAACTTTTATGAATGAGACCTCGTTTTGTAAGTGAGATTTCAGCCGGGGATATTGCCCGAAATAATGCTTTGAATGCGCGCCTGATTCCGGGGTGAATGTAGTGCTTTAAGCACTCTGAAATGAATTGAATAAAGAGTACTGAATGGAAAAAATACTGAAATCAATGCAGGCGGCTACGGTAGATCAAGCTTTTGAGCTATTGTGCCAGCTGATTGCTGTGCTGCGTCCTGTAAAAGCGGAAGACACCGCTCAGGCAGTTAATAATATTCAGGCTCTATGTTATTTACTTGAACAGCAGATTGAATTACGTACGGCTTTACGCCGTCATTTACTGCATTTGTTATCAACAACAAAGCAGGTTCATTTATATACCGATACCGGTATTCTTTCGAATGAAAGCCTTTATGATGCGCTGGTACGGCGAATCGGGCATCGTTTGCTGCCACCAACTGTTAATTTGTCATCATTAAAAGATTTATTTGGCGCAGCATTTAATTGTAAAGATGATTATGTCTGGTTTGGCAATGTGCCGCATGAGGCATGGCAGGATTTAGGTTTGGCGCTGCATTTTCATGATGAAACAGACCAAGAAAGTATTAACCGCACTTTAGTACAAATGCTCGAAGCGATTCAGGTTTTATCCTGCCGGGTTTCTGCAATTGGGCTCGAGCCTGAAATTGTAAAAAATCATCCTGATATAGAACGCTTTGAATCTCCTTTTGTACGGCAGAATGTAGAAACACTCGCCTGGATTGAACGCTATCGGCAAGATTTAATTCATGAGGGCAAGCCTAGTGAAGATGATTTACAGATTCGTGTATTGCTTGCTCAATGTGAAGAGGTGATTGCCAAAGTACGTAAAAATGCAGCCAAGCGGGGAGTGTCGGTTAGTTTAACTTATTTGCTGATTCGATTACGTCAGCATATTGATCGCTTAAAAACGTTACTTACCTTGGCTAATCCAGATTCATCACCTGAAAAATCAGCAACTTTGCTTCGTACCCTGCACGCATTTGTAATAGCAGAAAATCGTAAATATAGTTTGAAAGATCTTTTTGCAGAAAATACGGAATTGCTGGCTTTGCAGGTTACAGAGCATGCCAGCCATACCGGAGAGCACTATATCGCTGAAACACGCCGGGATTGGGTGGGCATGTTTAAATCCGCTGCGGGAGCAGGGATTATTGTCGGCTTTATGGCCATGCTAAAAATTCTGATTACCAAAGCACACCTGCCCTTATTGCTGGAAGCGATTGCATTTAGCCTAAATTATGCTTTTGGTTTTATGTTTATCCATATGATGCATTTTACTGTAGCGACCAAGCAGCCTGCGATGACTGCCGCTAAAATTGCAGCATCAATTCATTCTTCAACCAAGCAAAAAGATAGTTTGGGCGAATTAGTTGAGCTGATTGTAAAAGTATTTAGAACACAATTTGTGGCAATTGCCGGCAATGTTTTACTGGCTATTCCGGTTGCATTGTTAATTGGCATGGCATGGAAGTGGCAGCTGGGCGAGCCTTTTATTAGTGCAGATAAGGCGGATTATTTACTGCATGATTTAAGCCCGATTGCCAGCCTGGCTATTTTCCATGCGGCTATTGCTGGTGTGTGCTTATTTATGTCGGGCCTGATTTCAGGTTATTACGATAATAAGGCAATTTATAACGAGATTCCCGAACGAGTCGCTGTTTTGCCTTGGTTAAACCGCTGGCTGGGGGCTGCAAGAACACAAAGAGTGGCCAATTATATAGAGCATAATTTAGGCGCTCTGGCCGGTAATTTTTATTTTGGAATAATGCTCGGCTCAATAGGCACAATTGGTACGCTGCTGGGTTTGCCTATCGATATCCGGCATATTACTTTTTCATCCGCTAATTTTTCTTTTGCTTTAGCTGCGCAAAATTTTCAAATGGACTGGCATATTGCTGTGATCTCATTGCTTGGTGTGATGCTGATCGGGATGACCAATTTAGTGATGAGCTTTACCCTGGCGCTGTGGGTTGCATTGCGTTCCCGTAAATTGTCTTTTGGCCAGACCCGGCCTTTATTAGGACAGCTGATGCGGCGTTTTCTAAAACGCCCTGCAGACTTTTTTATTCCAACAAAAGATGAAGCATCGAGTGACGCGAATGGACATTGATTTAGTTATTGACGATCTGGTGGAGCATGGCTTTGTTCTTGTGCCCCAGTTTTTAGATAGTACAGAGGTTCGTGGTTTGGCTTCTGCCATGCAAGAGCGCCGTGATTTATTTTGTCAGGCAGGAGTCGGGCGAAAAGAAGGTCATTTTGTAGTCGAGCAGATTCGGGGGGATCATATTTACTGGATTGATGCCCGTGATCCGGTTGCCGCCCAGGTATTAGACAGGCTGAATGAATTAAAACAATCACTCAATGCTGCACTATATCTGGGCCTGGATGAGCTCGAGTGCCATTTTGCAGCTTACCCGGCAGGCAGTTTTTATGCCCGCCATTTAGATCAGCACCGGGGGGAAGACAGTCGTGTGGTCACGGTTGTTTTATACCTGAATTCAGAATGGGAAGAGCAGGATGGGGGACAATTGCGTCTGTATCTGGATGAGCATAGGCATTTGGATGTTTTGCCCGAAGGGGGCAAGCTGGTAGTGTTTTTATCGGATCGCTTTGAGCATGAGGTTTTAGCTGCCCGGCGCGAGCGCTTATCGCTGACAGGATGGTTTCGTCGCAGGTCTAAATGATCAGGTACATAGCGGGGTTAGGGTGTAAACGTTATAATTGCTGAGAATAAACCACATCGGTGGGGCCGCCAGGGAAGCTGTATCAATGCAGAATAAGAATTCTCACTCCTTTATTGTGCAGGAGTGATGCATGAATTTACTTCGTCATTTTTTTATCCTGATTTTGTTATTAAGTAGCTCATCTTCCTGGGCTATTTCGGTTTTATTTATTAATCCGGGCAAAGAAAGTGAAGCATTCTGGGTCAATGTCAGCCAGTCTATGGCTGCGGCCGCTCAAAATCTGGGTATGGAGCTGAGAGTGGTTTATGCCGAGCGTGATCATTTGCGCATGCCTTCTCTTTTGCAGCAAACGCTTGATCAGGGACCAAAACCAGATTATTTAATTGTGGTCAATGAAAGGCAAATGGCTCCTCCTTTATTGGCGATTGCCGAGCGAGCACAAATTCCAACATTACTTACACTTAATGATTTAACGCCGGAGCAGATTAAGCAATTCGGCGCTCCCCGAACGCATTTCAAATATTGGCTGGGAAGTGTCTTTCCGGATAATCAGCAGGCGGGCTATTTAACGGCTAAGGCTTTATTAACCCGGCTGGTGCAAACAAAGAAACCTGGCGCTAACGGTCTTTATCAGTTATTGGCGATTGCAGGGGATAAATCGACGCCAGCATCGCAAGATCGTGTATTGGGTTTACAAAGGGCGTTGAAAGAGTTTCCTAATGTGGAGCTGAAGCAAATCGTCTATGGTAATTGGCGCAGGGGGCTTGCTGCGGAGCAGATGAATGTATTGCACGATCGTTACCCCGATGTTGCCGCCGTCTGGTGTGCTAATGATTTGATGGCTTTTGGGGTGATCTCCAGTTTGGAGCAAAGAAGGGGGCCGCGTAAGGAGGTATTTGTCTCGGCTATTAATTACTCCAATGATGCAATTTCAATGATTAAAAATGGCCGCTTGACTGCTTTATCAGCAGGGCATTTTATGGTGGGGGCCTGGAGTATAGTGCTGCTGTATGATTATGCACATGGTCGGGATTTTGGCAGGCAGCAGGGTACGCAAATGCAATTGCCTTTATTGAGTTTGGTAAGCGTATCGAAGGCGGGTTTATTTGCTGAGCGGCTTAGCCCGGAGGGCGTTCAAAAAATTAATTTTACCCGCTATAGCAAAGTGCTTAATCCCAAAATAAAGCAGTATGATTTTTCTTTAGAGTCTTTATTACAATGAGTGCACGCAAGCATTTTCAGCCAATAGCACAGCGGCTAAGTAATATTTTATATCGCATTGGTTTTTTGCTGATGCTTGTTATTGTGATGGTCTATGCCGTTCTTTGTTATTTTGATGTAGCCGATAATTTACACGAGCAGCTGGTGGGCCTTGCTCAGGAGCACCGCCCCAGGCTGAGTGCTGCATTGTGGGATATTGATCCGATTGCTCTGACCGAAGAGCTTGATAATCTTCTGGCTGTAAATAGCGTGGCAGGTATTGTACTCACCACACCCAGTGGTGCCCGCTATATCAGGGGGGAGACTGATGAGGTTGCTAAGAAATTAAGATATTCGGTTGAATTAATGTACAGGAGCAGCAGTATTCCTGTCGGACGGTTAACACTGATTAGTGATCGTTATGAAATCTGGAAGCAAGTTGCTTATCGCGTGTTTCCTTTTGCTCTTGCACAACTGCTGTTTGTAATGGGGCTTTTATTTGTTTTACAACTGTTTTTGCGCAAAGTGGTATTGCGGCGTTTGGATGCATTGACCATTCATACTCATATTTTGCAGCATGGCCATTTAGATACGGCTCCTCCTTCTCCCTTATTTGAAAGCCCGGTTCGGGATGAGCTGGATAATTTGCTGCAAGGCTTTGCTAATTTACAAGATAATTTATTGCATCAGCAGCAGCAGCGTGGTCAATTAATTCATGCTCTGGCAAAAAATCGTGATCAGTTAGAAGTCGAAGTCGCGCAACGTGCCGATGAATCCTTTTATTTATCGGGCTTTTTGCAGCTGTTATCCAGAGATACTGCACGTTGTTTAAGTATGTTCCCGGATGGTACCCAATATGCTTTAGAGCAAACCTTAAAAGAAACAGGCCAGCTGATGGGACTGGATGCCTTGGTGGTGGTGCATTTTGCAGATGGTCACCATAAAGGCGCTCTTTATTTCTGGGATAAAGATGATAAAAAAATACGCAGTGATTTTAATTTCGCTAAGCGCAATTTATTTGAATTGAGTAAAAAAAATCTTATTTCGCAAACTACTTTTATGGTGAATGCAGATGATGAATTATCGAAAGGAAGCGATGAGGCTGTATTATGCCGTGATCTGCATTTAAGTAAGCTGGCGGGCTTGTCTCTTGATTTTAATACGGAGCGCTTGGGGGTTTTATTTGCAGGTTTATCGGATCAGGACCGCCAGTATTCCGCGCTGGAAATGCGCTTGCTCCCTATGGTGGCCGGGCTGTGCTCCAATGTATTGGCGCATCATTGCCAGCAATTGTCATTGCAGGAAACCCAGCATGCTTTGCTGCTTGCTAATACCCAATTGGCACATTTGACGCGTCATGATGCCTTAACCGGAATTGCCAACCGGCGTGTTTTTGATGAGCTGCTTGCCAAGGAAATGGCTAATGTGGCTCGCAAGAATCAGCCCTTATCACTGATCATTTTGGGCTTGGATTCATTTAAACAATATAACGATAGTTTTGGTCACCACGAGGGTGATATTGCTTTGCAAAAAGTGGCAGCAGTATTGGGTAAGTTCGCCGAGCGTCCTGGTGATTGTGCTGCCCGGATTGAAGGCAATGGGTTTGTTCTTTTACTGCCCAATACAGATTTACATATGGGTACATTACTGGCCGAGCGTATTCGTCTGGCGGTTATTAAACTCGGAATTTTACAGGAAGATGGCTCTGTTCTGACTATTAGCCAGGGCCTTGCTATTCATTCTGGAGCAGAAGAAGTCAGTGCTGCTGACTTCTTGCGCATGGCGGACAGAGCGCTTTATCGTGCCAAGCACCATGGTAATCAGGTGCAGGCGATCGGGTCTTTTAGCGACCTAAGCGCTGGCAGACAGTAGAAACGGCTCCGGCTGCATTGAGTGTGTAAAAATGCAGGCCCGGTGCACCGCCCGCTAATACCCGGTCGGAAAGCTCGGTAACAAAATCCAGGCCAAAGGCGCGGATCGATGCCGTGTCGTCACCAAAGGCTTGCAGCCGCAGCCGCAGCCAGCGTGGAATTTCTGCACCGCACATATCTGAAAAGCGCGCCAATTGACTAAAGTTCTGGATGGGCATAATGCCCGGTACGATAGGAATTGTTATGCCGCGTGCATTGACTTCGTCTACAAAGCGAAAATAAGCATCGGCATTAAAAAAGTACTGGGTAATTGCCGAATCCGCACCGGCGCGCACTTTATTAACAAAATTATGGATGTCAGCCTCGGCACTTTGTGCCTGCGGGTGAAACTCGGGATAGGCTGCTACTTCAATATGAAACCAATCGCCAAATTCATGGCGTAAAAAACTGACCAGTTCATTGGCATAACGAAATTCGCCAAAATCTCCCATCCCCGAAGGAATATCGCCACGCAAAGCCACAATATGGCGGATACCGTGGTCTTTATAGTTTTGCACAATATTGCGAATGCTTTCTTTGGACGAGCCTACACAGGACAGGTGCGGGGCCGCAAAATGGCCTTCGGACTGGATATCCAGTACGGCATTAAGAGTGCCTTCCTGTGTTGTGCCACCTGCACCAAAGGTCACCGAAAAGAATTCGGGTTTAAATTGCGCTAATTGCCGGCGTGTTGTGCGTAGTTTTTCTGCACCTTCCGGTGTTCTTGGCGGGAAAAATTCAAAGCTGATAGGAGAAGGCGTCATTATTATTTATCCAGGGTACTAGGGTCTGTTGACGTTTTATTCATGGCTGCATTGCTTAGCAGCTTTGGGGTTGTGGTGGGAAATGGTTATTTCCTGGTTATCGGGGCCAATTACACTTTGTATACCTTGTGCCTGAGTATTTTTCCGGCTCAGTACAATGCTGAATTAAACGCTAACAGGCCCTGATCAATTCATCTTAACATTGCCTCCTTATTTATGGCGTGCAGGGAATTCATTTCAGACATGAAAGAAATTAATTGTTTTTTATGAAAATGGCTGCCTCATATGGTTAATGCGGATTGTTTTTCTAACAACTATTTTTTAAATTCAATGGGTTAGCTTATTGTGCATTGATGCTATGTTTGTAGCGGTTTCACAAAAAAGTAGCGGGCACTTTAATAGACTTAATAAATATGGAGTTATAAGCAAATAGTCGGGCTCTCAACTTTGCTAATCAGGCAGGGACGTGTGTTTTAAGCGGATTCAGGATGCATCCGGAAAAATGCCGGAAGTAGGTGGTTCACACAGGATACGCAGCTCTGTACGGCCCAAAAAAAGCCGGCTTTTATTGAACTGCACCCCAAAAGTTGGACACCCGTCCATATTTTTGGGGTGTTTTTATGTCCAAGTACACAACGCAATTCAAGCTTTCTGTCGTTCAGCAATATTTAACGGGCGAAGAAGGTATTAAAACGATTACTAACCAATATGGCATCGAGCAGGCCATGTTTCGTCGCTGGGTGAGGTCGTTTCGCCAGCATGGTGAATCGGGTTTAGCCCCCAAATACAGTCATTACGATGCCGTGTTCAAACTCTCCGTGCTCCAGCACATGTGGGACAATCATCTTTCCCAGCAGGAAACTACCGCTTATTTTGATATTCGTAGCCCCACTTGTTTGAGCCAATGGAGCACGCAGTATTGCGCAGGCGGAATTGCTGCCCTTGAATCTGCGCCTAAAGGTCGAAAGAAATCACCCATGCCCGTTGCCGAAAATAACACTGCTCCCCTGCCGATTGATGATGAAACCCGTAGCCGTGAAGAACTCATTGCAGAAGTCAAACGCCTCCGTTTAGAGGTGGCCTACATAAAAAAGTACAATGCCTTAGTTCAAGCCAAAGCCCAATCGGCACAGCAGAAACAGCACAAATAGTGCTTGAATTAAGGCCGCAGTTTCCCTTGGCTGATTTGTTGAAACAAGCCGAGTTGCCGCGTAGCACCTTCTATTACCAGAAGCAGGCTTTGGCGGTGAGCGACAAGTATCAAAACGTCAAAACACAGCTTACAGCGCTGTTTACAGAGCATAAAGGGCGCTACGGCTACCGGCGCATCATGCTGGCGCTGCGTAATAAGGGCGAATGGCTTAATCACAAAACGGTGCAGCGTTTAATGCAAGAGCTGGGTTTGAAGTCGTGCGTTCGGCCTAAAAAGTACCGTTCATACAAGGGTGAATGCGGCAAAATCGCGCCAAATATATTGCAGCGACAATTTAGTGCAGATAAGCCGAATCAGAAATGGGTAACCGATGTGACTGAATTTAACGTACAGGGAGAAAAGCTCTATCTGTCGCCAGTTTTGGATTTATACAATGGAGAAATTATCGCTTTTGAAATGGCGCGCCGCCCAGTATTTGCGCTGGTCAGTCAAATGCTAAAGAAAGCGATCGTTAAGCTGAGCCCGGATGAAAAACCACTACTGCATTCGGATCAGGGTTGGCAGTATCAAATGGCAAAGTATCGGCAGCAATTGGCAGGAAAAGGACTGGTACAAAGTATGTCAAGAAAGGGCAATTGCCACGATAATGCAACGATGGAAAGCTTCTTTGGTACGTTGAAGTCAGAGTTTTTCTACCAGGAAAAATTCACTAGTATTGAGCAACTGGAGCAAGGCATCGTGGACTACATTCATTACTATAACCACGACCGAATCAAGTTGAAGTTAAAAGGGCTGAGTCCTGTTCAATACAGAACCCAGCCCTTGAGCACCTAGCTTTTATACTGTCCAACTAATTGGGGTCAGTTCATATCAGGCCGGCTTTTTTGTTGGCAGGGTGATCAGCCAACAAACTGACGGGCGTTGCGGAACATGCGCATCCATGCGCCGTCTTCCGCCCAATCGCTTGGGTGCCATGAGTTCTGTACGGTACGAAATACGCGTTCCGGGTGCGGCATCATGATGCTGAAGCGGCCGTCGGCGGTGGTTACACCGGCAATTCCCTGCGGGCTGCCGTTTGGATTAGCCGGGTAGGCTTCGGTGGTTTTGCCATGGCTGTCCACATAACGCATGGCCACCAGCGCCTTGCTGATGTCGCCTTGCTGGTTGAAGTTGGCAAAGCCTTCGCCGTGAGATACCACTACCGGCATACGGCTGCCGGCCATTTCGCTGAAGAACAGCGATGGAGATTTAGTCAGCTCAGCCATCACCAAGCGCGCTTCAAACTGCTCGCTTTGGTTGCGAGTGAATTTAGGCCAGTGCGCGGCTCCCGGGATAATGCCGGACAGATTCGCCATCATCTGGCAACCGTTACACACACCCAAACCAAAGGTATCTGTGCGGCCAAAGAAGGCTTCAAATTGTGCGCGGGCCGATGCATTAAATAAGATCGATTTAGCCCAGCCTTCACCAGCACCCAGCACATCGCCGTAGCTAAAGCCACCGCAAGCGGCCAGACCCTGGAAGTCTGCCAGCTGAACCCGGCCAGAAATCACATCGCTCATATGCACGTCAACGGCGGTGAAACCGGCGCGGGTAAAGGCGGCGGCCATTTCTACATGGCCGTTTACGCCTTGCTCACGCAGTACGGCTATCTTGGGACGAACGCCGGTGGCGATATACGGCGCGGCGATGTCGATATTCTGATCAAAGCTTAACTTGGCAAACAAGCCTTTCTCGTGCTTGTCGGTAAGGCGTGCGTATTCGGCATCGGCACCGGCCGGGTTATCCCGCAGGCGTTGAATGTGCCAGCTGGTTTCCGACCATGCTTTGTGCAGATCAACCCGCGATTCTTCCAGTACCAAGCGATTACGCGCCTTGATTTTGAGCTTGTCATCGTGGTTGGTGCTGCCGATCACGTGCAGCTCGGAGCGGATATCCACATTAGCAAAGGCGGCAATTACGGCGGCAGTATCAGTGCGCTTCACTTGCAATACTGCACCCAGCTCTTCGTTAAACAGCACGCCCATCACGCGTGCATTGGCTTCGCGAACCACATCTTCGGCGGTAAATTCATTTTGCTGGCGCTGACGGCGGCGGCGCTCGATACACAGCTCATCGATTTCCAGCGTAACGCCCACATGGCTGGCAAACATCATTTCAGCAACCGTGGCAAACAGGCCGCCATCCGATCGATCATGATAGGCCAGTAATTTTCCTTCGGCATTCAGCTGCTGAACTGTAGCAAAGAAGGATTTCAGATGGGGTACATTCACGATATCAGGTGCGGTATTGCCAACCTGCTTATAAACCTGAGCCAGGGCCGAGCCACCCAGGCGGCATTTACCATCGCCCAGATCAATCAGAATCAGGTCTGAATCAACATTAGTTTGCAGCTCTGGCGTCAGTATTTTGCGTATATCGGTCACCGGTGCAAAGGCAGAAATCACCAGGGATAGCGGCGCGACGACTTGCTTAGCGTCCCCAGCTTCATCCCAGACTGTTTTCATGGAAAGTGAATCTTTACCCACCGGAATCGACACGCCCAGCTCGCGGCACAGCTCTAAGCCAACCGCTTGTACTGTGTCATACAGATTAGCGTCTTCGCCAGCATGGCCAGCAGGGGCCATCCAGTTGGCAGAAAGCTTAACATCAGATAGCTGACGAATTGGCGCAGCCGCAATATTGGTCAGCGCTTCACCTACGGCCATCCGGCCAGAAGCCGGGCCGGAAATCAGTGCCAGCGGGGTGCGCTCACCCATTGCCATGGCCTCGCCCAGATAGCTATCGTAAGCCATGGCGGTCACAGCCACATCGGCCACGGGAACCTGCCAGGGGCCAACCATCTGATCGCGTGCGGTAAAGCCACCTACGGTGCGATCGCCAATATTAATCAGGAAAGATTTATCGGCAACCGATGGCAGACGTAATACGCGGTAAGCGGCTTCTTTCAGCTCTATGTCAGATGCATCAAAAGCAGTCAGTTCTGGTGTAATACGGCTCACGTCGCGTGTCATTTTTGGTGGCTTGCCGAGTAAGACATTCATCGGCATATCAACAGGCTTGTTACCGAAATGATCGTCAACCAGCACCAGTTGTTTTTCGTCAGTCACACGGCCAATCACGGCAAACGGGCAGCGCTCGCGCTCGCAAATGGCCTCAAAAGCCAGTAAATCTTTAGGATCGATTGCTAATACATAGCGCTCCTGGCTCTCGTTCGACCAGATTTCCTTAGGTGCCATGCCTTTTTCTTCGATGTTCACTTTGCGCAGATTAAATACCGCGCCCTGGCCAGCGTCGTTCACCAGCTCCGGGAAGGCATTGGAAATGCCTCCCGCGCCCACATCGTGAATCGACAAGACCGGGTTATTAGCACCCAGCTGCCAGCAGCGGTCGATCACTTCCTGCGCACGGCGCTGGATTTCCGGGTTGCCGCGTTGTACTGAGTCAAAATCCAGATTGGCTGCATTGTCGCCAGTCGTCATTGAACTAGCCGCGCTGCCGCCCATACCAATCAGCATGCCGGGGCCGCCGATCTGGATCAGCAGCGAGCCATCCGGCAGGCCACTTTTTTTAACATGCAAGGCGCTGATATTGCCTAAACCACCAGCAATCATAATGGGCTTATGGTAGCCACGGCGGCAGCCAGCAAGGTCTTCTTCAAAGGTACGGAAGTAACCGCAGATATTAGGGCGGCCAAATTCATTATTAAACGCAGCTGCACCAATCGGGCCTTCGATCATGATATCCAGTGCGCTGGCAATGCGATCCGGCTTGCCATAAGGCTGCACTTCCCAAGGCTGCTCGGCACCCGGAATATTTAAGTTAGATACGGTAAAGCCCGCCAAGCCTGCTTTGGGCTTGGAGCCACGGCCGGTTGCACCTTCGTCGCGAATCTCGCCACCCGAGCCGGTTGCGGCACCGGCAAACGGGGAGATCGCGGTTGGGTGATTATGTGTTTCCACCTTCATCAGAATATGCGTTTGTTCGGTACTGAATGCGTATTCGGCACTACCGGCCTGCGGATAAAA
The DNA here is from genome assembly GCF_003952345.1 of Iodobacter ciconiae. Taxonomy (NCBI): domain Bacteria; kingdom Pseudomonadati; phylum Pseudomonadota; class Betaproteobacteria; order Neisseriales; family Chitinibacteraceae; genus Iodobacter; species Iodobacter ciconiae. Next base: position 3,523,267 of record NZ_CP034433.1, read on the forward strand.
GCGGCCGATTTCTGCGCCTTCAATCACCGAGGAATTATCCGAATAAGCCACAACGGTGCCCGCTGGCGCTGTTTTATGCGTTTCGCGGATCATGCCAAACAGGCTGTAATCCTGTTTTTTGCCATCGATAATAAAATCGGCGTTAAAAATCTTGTGGCGGCAGTGCTCAGAATTGGCCTGCGCAAACATGGTGAGCTCAACATCGCTTGGATTGCGGCCCAGCTTGTTGAAGTTTTCTACCAGGTAATCAATTTCATCATCACTGAGCGCCAGGCCAAATTCGCTGTTGGCTTTGAGTAGCGCGGCTTTGCCACCACCGAGGATATCGACTGTCAGCAAAGGTTTAGGCTCAACGTGGCGGAACAGCTCACGGCCAGCTTCTAAGCTGCTGAAGACTTCTTCAGTCATTCTGTCGTGAATCAAGGGTAGCAATAAGCTTTGTTCCGCTGCTGACAATGGGCTGCCGTCTTCCTTGCTGGCGTAAATTACAACGCCACGCTCGATACGGGCAATCTTATCCAGGCCACAGTGCTGGGCAATATCGGTGGCTTTGGAGGACCAGGGAGAAATAGTCCCCAGGCGTGGCAATACCATCATCAGGCTACCGATGGCAAGCTTAGGCTGAGCAGGTTCGCCATAGTGCAGAATTTTGTTGAGGATGGTGTTTTCGTCCTGCGTCAGCTCGGCACTAATTTCGGCAAAGTGCCAATACTCAGCATAAATCTGCGCAAAAATACCCTTAGCAGCGAGAGCGCCGGTCAATTTTTCGACCCGGAAAGATGAAAGCGCGGTACCGCCGCGCAATTGGAGAACGTCAGCCATGTCTTTGATCTTTGATAGGAAAGCCTCGGGAAGTCGCAATGATACCCAAAAACGACTTATTTTGCCTTGAATATCGGCAAAGTACGCGAACTAATATGGGTTTTTTAGCAGGAGATACTGGCTTGTGAAAGGTGTTTTCTGTGCTTTTTTATGTCGTTAATTTTGCGGAATATTTTAATAATGCCCAGGTGATTTTTTGTGTGTTAGATTTATCCAAGTTTTTAATTTTAAGAAGGGCACCTTTGTAATTTGCTATCGCTGTTTTGCTGGATTTGTAATTATAAATGCTTAATTGGCAAGCTCGCAGGTTATGCAGGCAGGCCGCAGCCTCGTTACCATTAAATTCCGCAATACAGGCAAAGCCCCTGGCTGGTTTCTGTGATTGATTGCTTCTACACTCGAGCTGCGCCTTTGAGCGTGGTGCTTTTAATATAAAAACGAGAAGGGAAGAGAAGATGACGCAGCCAGCGGGTGCACAATTACAGCTGAAGTGGGAATGCCTGACTAATCATTACGGGGGTGATCACTTTTTAGCCGAGCTGACGATTACTAATCTGTCAGATGTCGCTTTAAGCGGGCAGGATTGGGCGATTTACTTCAATACCTGCCGTAAGATTAAGCCAGAAACTGTGCAGGGTGGTGTGGTGGTGGAGCACATAAATGGCGACGTTTCACGCTTTATTCCAGCTGCGGATTTTGCGGGCCTGGCTGCGGGCGCTTCGATGGTGGTTCGTTACCAGGGGATCTTCTGGGTGATTAACGAAACCGATGCACCGCTGGGTTTTTATATTGTTTATGACAATACGGTGGCCGATGCGATTGGTGATCCACAGATCGTGCCTTTCAGCCGCCCTGAGCAATGTAATCGTAATTTAGCGGATGTCGTGCCTTTGATGACGTCTGCATTACGTTTTGCTGAGAACCAGGCGCTCACGCTATTGCCTGCCGATGCAGTAGGCAAAATCACGCCAACACCGATAGAGGCGCGCTGGGATGCAGGTCAGTACCTGATTACGGCGGCAACTTTGATTGTGCATGGTGAGGCGCTGGCTAAAGAAGCGGCGTTTTTGCGTGCTGCTTTGCGCGATGTCTCGGGTGTGGAATTACAAAGAGCCAGCCGTGGTGCAGGTATTACTTTGCAAATTGCAGCACTTGATGTGGCGCAAAGTGGTGCGCCGCTAGAGGCTTACCGCTTAGAAATTAGTGCCTCAGGCATTGTGATTAGCGGCGTCAGTGCGGCTGGCGTGATGAACGGTATTCAATCTTTGCGTCAGTTATTACCATTAGAAAGTTATCTTAATCCGCAGGCTAGCTTGGCCGTGCCTTTCGGCTATGTGCTGGATGCGCCGCGATTTGCTTACCGTGGCATGCATTTGGATGTGGGTCGCAATTTCTCTAGTAAAGAAACAGTGTTGCGTCTTTTAGACTGCATGGCCTTATATAAACTCAATAAATTTCACTTTCATTTAACTGACGATGAAGGCTGGCGCTTAGAGATCCCCTCTTTGCCTGAGCTTACCGAAATCGGCTCTTTGCGCGGCTTTAGCCCTGATGAAGAAAGCAGCCTGCTGCCAAGTTTTGGCTCTGGAGCAGTGGTGCAGGGCTCGTCGGGCACAGGTTTTTATACCCGTGCCGAGTTTATCGAGATTTTGCAATTTGCTACCGCCCGCCATATCGAAGTGATCCCAGAAATCGACGTGCCCGGCCACGCCCGCGCTGCGATCAAGGCGATGGAATTGCGTTATAAGCGCTTAAAGGCCGCTGGCAATCTGGCTGGCGCAGAAGAATATCTGCTCAGCGATTTTAACGACCAATCTAAATATGAATCGGTGCAGCTGTGGCATGATAATGTGATGTGTATCGGTCTGGAATCTTGTTACCGCTTTATTGAAACGGTTCTCGTGGAGATGAAGGCGATGTTTGCCGAGGCGGGCGCGCCACTGACTACTATGCATACCGGTGGCGATGAAGTGCCGCATGGTGCCTGGGAAGCTTCTCCGGTTTGTCAGGCTTTTATGCAAGAACAGGGCATTACTTCGATTCAGGACTTACAAAATTACTTTCTGGCGCGTTATCGCATCCTGTTGCAAAAGCACAATCTGGTCTTTGGCGGCTGGGAAGAGATTGCTTTATCCAAGCAAGATGGCAAGCATGGCCCGAACCCGGAATTTGTGGACGCCAAATTCCAGCCCTATGTCTGGAATAATGTCTGGGGCTGGGGGCAGGAAGACTTTGCCTATCAGCTGGCCAATGCGGGCTATCAGGTGGTGCTGTCCAATGTGACCAACTTGTATTTCGATTTGTCCTACGCCAAAGATCCGCAAGAGCCGGGCTATTACTGGGGGGGCTTTATTGAAACGCGCGGCGCCTATGAGTTCTGCCCGCTGGATATTTACACTACCGCTACGGTTGACCTATTTGGCAATCCGCTCAATGCAGATAGCCTTGCCAAAATGCAGCGCCTAACGCCTGAGGGTACTAGAAATATCTTGGGTATTCAGGGCCAGCTTTGGGGCGAAAATGCGCGTAGCCAAAAGCGGGTGGAATATCTTGCAATGCCACGAGTGATTGCACTGGCAGAGCGTGCCTGGGCGGCTGATCCGGGTTGGACCAAGATCGGCGATAAAGCCGAACAGGCAGCAAAAATGGATGCTGATTGGAACCAGTTTGCAAACCGCCTGGGGCAGCGCGATATGCCGCGTCTGGATGGTTTTGTCGGAGGTTACGGCTACCGTATTCCCTTGCCGGGCGTGCAGCGTGTGGATGGCAAGGTTGCACTGAATGTATCCGCGCCGGGTTTGGCACTGCGTTATACCGTGGATGGCAGTGAGCCCAATGTGCAATCGGCGCTTTATACCGAGCCCTTTGCAGCAGATGGGGCTGTAAAAGCCGCCAGCTTCAGCCGCACAGGGCGTAAGAGCAGGACAGTTGTGGCTTAATTCTGCGCGAAGGCTTCTCCGCTGCTAAGTACGGTAGCGGACGGGACTGCTATGTCCATATTACAATATTTGTTGGTGTTAGTACGGTGTAATTATATCGGGCGATATACGACTATTGATCAATAGACTTTTTTTATGAGTATTGACTGAAACCGAAACCGTGTGAATTTTATTTCACACGGAATGCGTTTTAAATCAGTATTAGCAGGATGTTGCTGTGCAAGGCTGCAGTTTGGTCTGCAGCTCTGTCATGCCGCCACCATTATAAAGTTGTTGAAAGCCAAGCTGTTCAAGTGCCGTGACTGCGATGGCCGCCCGGCGACCGCTGTAACAATAGATCAGAATCGGGCTCTCTTTTGTTGCTGCCCCGATTGATTGAATCCCTTCGGTAATTTGTTCGTGAGGAATATTTATCGCGCCATCAATATGCCCTGCAGCAAACTCCGCAGGTGTACGCACATCAATAATCACGGCCGGTTTGACCCCGTTATAACTAAAATCTGCAGCGATTGCGCCGACAGAGATGAAGACCAATAACAAGTATTGCAGCAAGAGTTTCATATTTTCTTCCGAGAGTTTTTTTGATATTTAAAGCGGGGTTTTGCACTCAGGCAACGCTTAGGCTATTCCTTTCGTTTACTAAGTCTATTACTGGCAGCAATGCGCCAAATGCAAAGATTATTATCAAAGCTGTCACAAGCATGACGTCCAAACATGGGGCCTTGCTGCTTCTAATAGAGGTTTTACTTACACCTTAGTGAGTTAGCGTACAGCTTTGTATAAACAACTACCGCTTGAAGCCCCAGATATAATGATCTATTTGTAAGGCGTCAGCAATAGATTGGCTCTTGCTTGTTATGGGTAAATTTTGCAGCCCAGCTGTGAAATTTATCTTTTCACTTTGTTTAGGTGCAGAAAGTAGCTGTTTTTCTTTCGCTTACAAAATGATTGCCATCGCCTTGTAGCTTCACAATCCGCTGATCCCGTTTGATTTCCCAATCATCTACCGGATAGGTTTTTGCCCACGCGCACATCAGTCGCTGGTCTTGCCTGGATAGCTTGAGCTCATAGCGCTCGTACATATAAAAGTGGATGCGGGCAATGCGGCCGCGTACTTCTTCTCTTGGCTGGGCTTTCTTGTTTTTGAAATCAACAATGGTTTTGCACTGGCCGTACATGGGTTCGGGCTTACTGGTCCATGCGCTATAGGCGAAGTTGCTGCGATCGCCATTGACTTCACCCACCGAGGGAACCAGGTTCACCAGATTGCCTTCGGCGCTTTTAAATTGTGGATCATTATCACTACAGTTTTTGCGCCCGCCGTTTTGCCAGCATTGGCGTTGATGGCCTAATACCCAGGCCGGAACCACGTGCTCCCACTCAAGGCGTGAGGCGCGTGTTTCGCTCTTTCTGGGGGAATAACCACAGCTGGCTAAATCGATTTCTTTGCCTTTGTAGGCACAGCCGCAGTAGAAATCGCTTTCCATGCCGCGAAATACATCGGGTAGCACCTGCTTGGCACGGTTAAAATCCCGCTGGCCGGTGGCGGTACGGCCCGTGACTAACTCAACCGGTTTATCCGGGGCATTGTCGTGCTCTGCTTCGTCTTTCTGATTGAGTGCTTTATCAATCATTATCTCACCCAGCCTGGCCAGTGTTTTGGCTTCCTGGCTATGAGCGATTTTTTCGATCTGTGCCATGCTGCTGTCGTCACATGCACTTAAACTGCAAGTCAAAATTGTTATGATAATTGCATACTGGCCGGGCTTCTTATTAAACAACATTGATTCGTTTGATTCCTGTCCAGATTATTAATGAAGTAGAAAATAAATACAGAGGTAAGCTGCCTTATAACAAACGCGGGCACATTTTATGAGATGTAATGCAGGCTGTATTGCTTTTACTGGAAGTAAAAGAGGTTTGATAGGTAATTATTTCTTAATGGATTGAATTTATTGTCTATTTTTAGGAGTGTTTCGATTTAATAGACGTTTCAAAGTATTTGATCGGTGATTTTATCGCCATGCCGGATTCATGTCTTTGCAGGAATGATAAAGTTAAATAAATCAGAATTTATTAAATGATGTTTGAAATAAGCAGCCTTCCAGCATATCTGCTTCAAGTTGTCGGGTGATACCCCGCAGCAGCTTCCATTGCGCATTTTTCTGTGTCTTTGGCATAAGAAATCATTTTTTAAAGTGGTGTAATAATGGATCTGATTTAACCCGGCAAACCCGCTTTGCAGTTATTAATATTGATGGCAATAGTATGGACTCTGGCAAAGGATTGATTTTTTTTGTCCGTTATTAAGGGCAGGTGTTTAACGTTAAGTTATGGCGGCTTAATGATACCGGGCTGAGGGATTGGGTGTGATTTAAGTACTGATTATTCATTGAATGAAAATAATGCCATATTAATGATGCTATGTAGAAGGCGTAGATAAATACCTTCTGTATCCGTAAAACGGGCTCGGTTTTTTTGTATTTTTCGTGCCGTTTTTTCAGGCAAAAAAGGGCGTTAGCAAGGGGGCAATCAATACCATTACTACACCGGAAACCATCATGGTGATGCAGGCAACCACACCTTCTTCATTACCAATCTCTCTTGCTTTTGCCGTGCCAACTGCATGGGCCGCAGCACCAAACAAAGCACCGCGTGCCAGTCTGGAGCGCAGCGGCAACAGCACCAGCATCAGCTCGCCAAACAGCATTCCCATTAAACCGGTAATCACCACAAATAAAGCGGTCAGCTCGTGTGATCCGCCCCAGGTGTCCGATACCGCCAGTGCAAACGGCGTGGAGATGGATCTGGGTAAAAGGCTGCGGGTTAGTTCGGGTGATAAATGAAATAATTTGGCGAGCAAAACACAGCTCAGTAGCGCTGTGATGCAGCCAGCAATGACACCCGCAGATAAAGCCAGCCAGTGCTTGATCATCAGGGCACGGTATTCATACAAGGGTACGGCAAAAGCGACCGTGGCAGGGCCAAGCAGCCATAGCAGCCAGCGGGTATCGGAGTAATACGTTTCATAGGGGGTCTGCGTCAGTAGCATAAAAGCCACTAGCAGCACTGGCGTCAGTACCAGCGGTGCCAGCCACCAGCGCTGATGGCGTGCATACAAGAACTTAGCCAGTGCATAGGCACTAATCGTAAGCACCAGGCAGATAAGGGCGAGAGTGGAGCTTGTCATGATGCTGATCGTTTTCTGCTTTTGGCCAGCCGCAGCCGATGTTCAATTTTAAAAAAGCGATCGACCACGAGCGCTGTTACACACATGACCAGTGCCGTGCCGAGGAAAATTACCACCAATAATTGCCAGCCTTCACTGATAAAAAGTGCTTTGTACTTAATCATTGCGACGACTGCAGGTACAAAAAATAGCAGCATTTCAGCCAGAAGCCTCTGGGCTCCATCTTTGACCCAGTTTAGCGGGACACCTAAAAGCAGCAGTACAAAGACAATGCCCAGGCCCAGCACGCCGCCTGGCACCGGCAGGCCAGTACGACGCACAAACCAGTCGGATGCTAGCCAGACGGCAATCAAAAGGCCAATCTGGGCGAGTACGCGAAAAAAGGAAAACAGCTTCTTGGGCACTACCTGGAACTCCTTATGATCGGCCTTGAATTTTACGCCTTATAGATAAATAGCTGAAATGAATTATTATTATAGAATCCATTCCAATCTGGCATGTGTCATGGATATTAAAGCGCTGCGTTATTTTATTGAAGTTGTGAATTTGCAAAGCTTTACGGCTGCTGCAAAAGCATTGAATGTGACTCAGCCTACGATTAGCAAAATGGTGAAAAACCTGGAAGATGAGTTGGGCACTCCGCTCTTGCTGCGTGAGTATCGTCGTTTTCATTTAACCGATGCGGGCCGGGTGGTGCTCAAACGTGGCCAGGAAGTGCTGGCAGCAGAGGCACGTCTGCAAGCCGAGCTGTCCGACTTAAATGCCATGGCGGTGGGTGAATTGGCGCTTGGCGTGCCGCCTCTGGCTGGTATGTTATTTATACCACTGATTGCTCATTTCAAACGTCTTTATCCTCAGATCGAGCTGAGCCTGCGTGAAGAAGGTGGTAAAGCCATCGAAGCCGCGCTGGATGAGGGGGAGCTGGAGATTGGCGGTTTGTTGCTGCCTGTGGACGAAAACCGTTTTGAAACATTACCTCTATCAGATGATCGTTTGGTTTTAGTGGCTGCTGCTACATCCAGATGGCAGGGGAGATCTGCCGTGCGCCTGATTGAGCTGAGTACGGAGCATTTTGTGCTTTATAGCGCTTCTTATTCGTTAAATGACAGAGTGCTGGCTGCTTGCCAGGCTCAGGGCTTTAGCCCTCAAATTGCGGGGCGAAGCGGGCAATGGGAGTTTATGGTGGCTTTGGTCGAAAGTGGCCTGGGGGTGGCACTGCTGCCTGAATCCGTCGCCCGCCGTATTCCGGCTGGCCGTTGTGTGATTGCAGCCTTAAGTGAGCCAGAAATCCCCTGGCGAATTGCGCTGGGCTGGCGCAAAGATGTTTATCTGTCTCATGCGGCAAGAGCATGGATTGAGGCTTTGAGCTAAAGGGGATTATTTGAGGGGCTGCGTTTTTTGATGTGCAATTGTCAGGCGAAAAAAAGGACTTCAGGCTGATGCCATGAAATCCTTTTTTTATCAGTGCTTAACGAGTGGTGCCCGGGGTCGGACTCGAACCGACACACCTTGCGGCGGGGGATTTTGAGTCCCCTGCGTCTACCAATTTCGCCACCCGGGCTCGTTCAGTGCAGGAGCCGAATTATGTAGAAGACACCACTGCTTGGCAAGTACTATCTGTCGTCAATTGCGGATATTTTCCGGGGTGTTACATAAATTACTGTTATTTAAGGTTGTTTTTTTTATAGAAGGTTTGCGGGTTTACTCATTCAGCGGAGCAAAGATCGTGCTCTTGGGTCCATGGGTCAGTAAACCTTGCGCCCTTCTTTGGTTAGAGTTGTGTTTCTTTTTTGAGTGTTAAAGCGCGTTCATACAGTGCATTTTTAGGGGCTCCAGTGATAGACACGGCCAGTGCCACGGCTTGCTTGAGCGGTAGCTCGGCAATCAAAGGTAATAAGATACTGTCGTAATCGGCCCCATCGGTTTTTTCTGCGCGGGGTGCTGCATTCACTACCACTACCGATTCGCCTCGTTCCTGATTGCTATCGCTGGCGACCCATGCTGCCAGCTCGCCAAGCGGCAGGCGGCGTATGGTTTCAAAGGTTTTGGTGATTTCGCGGCAGAGCACGGCTTCACGCTCTGGCCCAAATACGCTGGCCATATCATTTAAGCAATCAACAATACGATGTGGTGCCTCATAAAAGACGCTGATAAAGTTTTGCTCTTTTAGTTCGGTCAGCGCATCACAGCGCTGCTTGGTTTTGGGGGGTAAAAAACCATAAAACAAGGCATGCGGGCAATTAAAACCACTGGCAGATAATGCCGTGGTGAGTGCAGAAGCGCCGGGAACAGGGATAATCTTGCAACCTGCTGCATGTGCTGCTGCGGCAAGCAGAGCGCCCGGGTCTGATACGGCAGGTGTTCCGGCGTCTGATACTTGAGCGATGGTTTCACCAGAGAGCATGCGGGCAACGAGTTTTTCCGCCATGCTGTGTTCGTTGTGCTCACGCAAAGACACCATGGGGGTTGAAATATTAAAATGTTTAAGCAGCATCCCGGTGACGCGGGTATCTTCGGCCGCGATCACATCGGCGCCTTTTAGTGCGGCAATGGCGCGGGGCGTCATGTCGTTAAGGTTACCGATTGGGGTGGCTACCACATATAATGCGGACTTAATAATAGGATTGGATTCTGTATGCACGCCAAGGCTCTCCTTTTTGCTTCGGAATGGCGCAGTGCGCTAGGGGTAGTACTATACGGTGCTGTACTGCTTACTGCCATAGCAGGCTGTGCTGCGGCACCTGTTTCCGCACCTGTAGCAGCAAAACCTGCGTTTACGGTTGCTGCACAAGTACCTGCAACTGAGCTAAGTGCAGTGCAGGTTTTGCCCACGTTACCTGCGGCAGACTCTAGGCCGGCACCGCGTGGTGGTTTCATTGCGGTATTGTTACCAGGCAAGAGTAAGGTAATGCGCCCTGCAGTGGATGCGATCAAGGCCGGGGTGCTGGCTGCGGAAAAAAACAATGGTAATGCTGATTTACCCGGCGTGAGGATTTTTGACACCGATGATGTGCCGGCTGAGGTGTTCGAGCAGTTTCAGCAGTTGCGTCAGCAGGGGGCTGTGGCGGTGATTGGGCCATTAACCAAGCCCTCAATTAATTATCTGGCCGATGTGGGAGATTTTGATATTCCGGTGATTGCTTTGAATTCTTTCGATGAAAAAACATTGCATCGTGCCCAGCTTTATAGTTTTTCCTTATCTATCGAGCAGGAGGCACAGCAGATTGCCAGACAGATGTTTGATGAAGGTTTACGGATGCCTCTGGTTTTACAGGGTGACAGTCCCTTATCGGGCAGAATGGTGCAGGGTTTTGTAGATAGCTGGAAAGAGGCGAGCGGTACGCAGCCCGTTATTTTTACGCTGAAAGATGCACGCAGCCAGGCACAGGCTTTACGTGCGCAGCTGAAAGATGGCGAGCATGACTCAGTCTTTTTTGCCGCTGGCTCAAGGCAAACACAGGTTTCCCGCCCATTTGTGGGGAATGAACGACCCGTTTATGCAACCAGTCAGATTAATCCGGGAGCCATGAGCAAGACAGCCCGCGTTGATATGAACGGCATACGGTATTTGGAAGCTCCGTGGATTTTACAACCGGCAGATAGTGAATACGCTTTACTTAACCGGACTCGCTCGAAGTCAAATGATGTCGAGCGTTTATTTGCGCTGGGTGTAGATGCATGGAAGCTGGCTGTTTTATTAAATAACAGGGCAGAGGTTGATTTTGATGGCCTTAGTGGACATATCAGCATGGGGAGCGATGGATTAATCGAGCGGACACTTACGCCGAATTCTTTTAGCAGCACAGAAGAAAGCGCTCCGGTAACTCCTGCTCCATGAATACTTTAGGCCTTGCTGCCGAAAATGCAGCTGTAATTTTTTTGCAGCAGCAGGGCCTAAAAATTGTTGCACGCAACTGGCAATGCCGCTGTGGTGAAATTGACATACTCGCTAAGGATGGTAATACCTTAGTATTTGTGGAAGTCCGGCAGCGTCGTAATGCGCGCTTTGGCGGGGCAGCTGCCAGCATAAGCCCGGCGAAACGCGCTAAACTGCGGGCAACAGCGCAATATTACCTGATAAATGTTTCTCCTTTACCACCTTGCCGCTTCGATGCAATTTGCTTTGAAGGGGAAACAATCAACTGGCTCAAAAACTGTATAGATGCCACTGAGGGATAAAAATGGATTTAGCACAACGTATTCGACAGCATTTTCTGGATAGCATTGATGCCAAACAAATGGCGATGGAGCTGCTATCTCCGGGGATTCGCATTGGTGCCGAGAAAATGGTGCAAACCTTTATCTCGGACGGCAAAATTTTAACCTGCGGCAATGGTGGCTCGGCAGCGGATGCACAGCACTTTGCTGCAGAAATGGTGGGGCGCTTCGAGCGCGAACGCCCTGGGCTGGCCGCGGTGGCTCTATCGACGGATACTTCGGCGATTACCGCAATTGCCAATGATTATGATTATGATCTGGTTTTCTCCAAGCAGGTGCACGCCTTGGGCCGCCCGGGCGACTTACTGATTGCGATTTCTACATCGGGTAATTCGGCCAATGTGATTTCAGCGATTCATGCGGCGCATGACAGGCAAATGAACGTGATTGCCTTTACCGGGCGGGATGGCGGGCAGATTGGGGAGATATTGTCGGGTGACGATGTGCATCTGTGTGTGCCGGTACAGCGTACGGCACGGATTCAGGAAGTGCATATCACCATGATTCATGCTTTGTGCGATGCGGTTGATTTTATGCTGCTAGGTGGTGAATGATGAGGTTAAAAAATACATTACTCGCCTTGGGGCTAGCGGCATCCTTATCTGCCTGCGTGCCGGTTTTATTGGTGGGTGGTGTAGCGGTGGGGGCGATGGTTGGGTCGGATCCGCGTAAATCGGAAGTGATTAAAACAGACTTTGATTTAGGTGCAAAAATCAGCAGTGATCTGATTGATGCATGGAAAGAAAAAGCCCATATCAATGTTTCTACTTTTAATGGGGTCGTGTTATTGACTGGCGAGGTGCCAGATGAGGCTGCCAAGGTAAGAGCGTTTGAAATTGCGCAGCGTCAATCGAGGGCGCGCAAGATTTACAACGAAACCGTGGTTTCAGTGCCTTCTACAGCAGCTAATCGCCTATACGACACACAACTGACCGCCAGGGTGAAAACAGCCTTGCTGGCGGGCGCCAGTGATACTGATGCGGTTCACTTGCAAGTGGTCACGGAGCGTAGTGTGGTTTATCTGATGGGGGTTAGCAGGCCTGATATTTCGGAATCAGCAGCCCGTGCGGCTAGCCGTGTATCGGGTGTGCGTCAGGTTGTGAAGCTGGTTGAGCCTTTGACTGGTTATTAATTGTAAGTTGATTTGTTTATTTTATAAAAAGCGGGCCAATCGGCTCGCTTTGTCCTGCATAAAAGCCACACGTGATGGTCGGCAAGACAGGTAAAGATTGGTGAGAGCAACGCGCATGAGCTTACAAGGAAAAGGCCGTGTTTATGTCTGCCCATGCTAAAATTGCCAGTTGTAAAATGTGCCTTTAGTGCATTGCCAGCAGTCTTGCTTCCTTATTGTCATCATGCGGTTTGGAGGGCCAGACCGCTTTCACGCCTTTCCCAATTACTTTTGCTGGAGTACCAGGATGACATCCTCGATTTTCACCGCAGTAGAAATGGCACCTCGTGACCCGATTCTGGGTCTTAATGAAGCCTTCAATGCCGATACACGTGCTGGTAAGGTTAATCTGGGTGTGGGTGTGTATTACGATGACAATGGCAAGATCCCATTGCTGGCTGCGGTAAAAGCGGCAGAAAAAACCCGTATGGATGCTCAGCCACCACGTGGTTATCAAGCCATCGAAGGCTTGGGTGCATACAATCAGGCCGTACAAAATCTGGTGTTTGGTGCTGACAGCGAGCTGGTTTCATCAGGCCGTGTTGTGACTGCAGAAGCATTGGGTGGCACGGGCGCTTTGAAAATCGGCGCTGATTTCTTAAAGCGTCTCAATGCAGATGCCAGTGTTTATATCAGTGATCCAAGCTGGGAAAACCACCGTGCACTGTTTGAATCAGCGGGTTTTAAGGTAGAAAACTACCCTTACTATGATGTAGCAACTCGCGGCGTGAATTTCACCGCCATGAAAGCGGCTCTGCTTGGCCTGCCAGCGGGCTCCATCATTATCCTGCATGCCTGTTGCCATAACCCGACCGGCGCAGATATGAGCGATGCACAGTGGGCCGAAGTGGTTGAAGCCTGCCGTGAACGCAACTTGGTTCCCTTCCTCGATATGGCTTATCAGGGCTTTGCTGATGGTATCGATGCAGATGCAGTTGCTGTGCGTTTATTCTCTGCTTCTGGCCTGCAATTCTTTGTTTCCAGCTCTTTCTCCAAGAGCTTCTCGATGTATGGCGAGCGCGTAGGTGCTTTGTCCATCGTGACAGCAAGCCGTGAGGAAGCGGGCCGGGTATTAAGCCAGCTGAAACGCGTGATTCGTACCAATTATTCCAACCCGCCGATTCACGGTGGTGCTGTGGTAGCTGCAGTACTGGCGAACCCGGAATTGCGTCAGCAGTGGGAAGACGAACTGGCCGGTATGCGTGATCGCATCCGCGCCATGCGTACCAGCCTGGTGGCCAAACTGGCTGAGCGTGGCGTGGCGCAGGACTTTAGCTTTGTAGCTGCTCAGCGCGGTATGTTCTCTTATACCGGCCTGACAGCAGCTCAGGTAGAAGTGTTAAAAGACGAATACGGTATTTACGCTGTTTCAACTGGCCGTATTTGCCTGGCTGCACTCAATACTAAAAACATTGATTACGTCGCGGATGCGATTGCTAAAGTGCTGTAATTTTTAGCTAAGATCCAATAAAAAACCCATGAAGCGATTCGTGGGTTTTTTTATTTGTAACTGACGTTAGGCAGCAATTTTCTTTTTAGTGCCTTCGGCACGTTGATTTTGGAGCGGTGGCCACCGCGGGGCCTTCCTTTCTTGTACGGCCAAGAAACGAAGCCAAGCCACAACCTCAAAAGCACGAAGGCCCCTCACTGCGGATAATCGGCTCGGCGTTGAGGCTGCTCGGGAGCAAGCCCGCTACCCCTTTTCCGAAACCCCGAGCCGCTTATTCCTCGCTTCGGCGTGCTTCAAGGGGGGATTGAAGCCCCGTGCTACTAGCTGCTCCATGAATTCAAATGACTGAGTTTTAAAATACTCAAAACTTAAGTCAAACTCTGTTTTTCTCCGTGAAACTCCCTGTTCTCCGTAGTTTAAGATTTGGGTTTTCACAGCATACCGTTCAGTTAATCCGCAATCGCCTTACGTGAGAAGTCTTTTGGTCTAAAGCCCAAGGCAAATAGCGCTGCAAAATAAGCACTTGCCCCCGAGGCCACTAAGACGCTGAGCCAGCCTACTCTGACCAGCTTATGCATCCCGGCAAAGGCTGGCATAAAGTGCAGCAGCACAAAGAGCAGGGCGCTCATGGTGGCAACCCCCAGTACGATGCGCAGCATAAAGCCCTTCCAGGCCGCCTGTGGGGTGTAATAGCCCCGTAAACGTAGCGTGCGGTATAGCAAGCCTGCGTTCAGGCATGCGCCCAGGCTCATCCCCAGTGTGAGCCCTGCGTGCTTGAAAGGCAGGGTATATAAGAAGATCAGGTTGATCGCTAGTGTGACGAAAAGCGTGATAATGCCGATACGCACTACGGTTTTAATATCTTGCCTTGCATAAAACGCAGGTGCGAGGATCTTAATCAGGATCAGCCCGATCAGGCCCACGCTGTAGCCCACCAGCGCTTGCTGGGTCATTAAGGCATCGTGCATAGAAAATTTGCCACCCTGAAACAGAGTGAGTACTAAAGGCTCGGCCAGGATGGCTAAAGCTACGGTAGCGGGCAGGCAGAGCATGATACACAGGCGCAGGCCCCAATCCAGCAGGCGGTCGTAGCCGGGCTGGTCACCACTTGCATGGCTGCGGGCCAGGCTGGGTAGCAGAATTGTCCCCAGGGCAACGCCAAGTACGCCGGTTGGGAATTCCATCAAACGGTCGGCATAGTAAATCCATGAAACGCTGCCGGATGCCAGGAAAGAGGCCAGGTTGGAGTTAATAATCAGGCTGATCTGCGCAACCGATACACCAAAAATAGCGGGCCCCATTTGCTTGATCACCCGCCATACCCCTTCATCTTTGACATCCAGCCTGGGCCACATCAGCATGCCTAGCTTGGCTAAGTGTGGCAATTGATAGCAAAGCTGGGCCACACCACCTATCAGCACCGCAATGGCGAGCGCAAAAATAGGGCGATCCATCAGCGGGGCCAGCCATAGTGCGCAGGTAATAAATGAGATATTTAAAAGAGTGGGAACGAAGGCTGGGACAGAAAAACGGTTATAGGTATTAAGAATACTGCCGGCTAAAGACGATAGAGAAATCAGCAGGATATAGGGAAACATATAGCGGAGCAGTTCAACGGCCAGATTGAATTTATCCGGGTCTTTGGCAAAACCTGCCGCCGAAAAATAAATAATCGCCGGGGCGGCTAAAACGCCGAGTAGCGTAACTAAAACCAGAACCAGGGTCAGCATACCCGCAATTTTGGCGATAAATTCTTTGGTCGCTTCCTCTCCTTTGCGTGTCTTATATTCTGCCAGCGTAGGAACAAAGGCTTGTGAAAAAGCACCTTCTGCAAAAATGCGCCGTAGCATATTGGGCAGTTTAAATGCGGTAAAAAAGACATCGGTGGCAGCACCTGCGCCAAATACATGGGCGATAATGGTATCGCGAACAAAGCCCAGAATACGGGAGAGCAGTGTCATTGAGCTGACTGCGGCCAGCGTTTTAAGAAGATTCATACCAGAGGGTCTGAGTAGTGAGGGGGCAATTATAAGGCCGTATCTTCTTCCTGTAGCAAGCGAGGGTGTGATGCATTGAATTTATGGGAAAAATAAGGTTTTTTCAGCGCTTAAACACAATCTAAGTTGATCATTGCTTGCCAGAACGTAAAAGTGGCGCTATCATCGCCGGTTTCCGAATTAGCCCGCTTTTTGGGCAAGCCCGTCAGGAGTTTCAAAACATGGCTAACAGTGCCCAAGCTCGCAAGCGTGCACGTCAGGCTGAGAAAGCCCGCCAGCACAATACCAGCCAGCGTTCCGCTTTCCGCACCGCGATCAAAAAGGTGCTGAAGGCTGTGGAAGCAGGTGATAAAGCTGCGGCTCAGACTGTCTTCCAACAGTCCGTCAGTATCATTGACCGTATTGCTGATAAAGAAATCTTCCACAAGAACAAGGCAGCGCGTCATAAGAGCCGTCTATCTGCAGCAATCAAGGCGATGGCCTAATTCTGTAGATGTTCGAGTGAAGAAAACCCCAGCCAAGGCTGGGGTTTTTGTTTGCCTTGTTACTTAGCGGCGTAAAGGTGGCATTCTGAGCCGAAATGCAGGCATCAGTCGCTGGTAATCCGGCTCTTCAAAGCTAAAGAGATACTCTGCTGTCTCTGTATCAATGAGGCAGGTCAGGCGCACAAACCGGCCAATTTCTTTCCAGATCGTTGCGGCTAAGCGCTCGCTTAGCCATTCTGGGCTTTCAGCGCTGGTGCATTCTGCCCTTAAATTAAGTAAGCAAGTGTGATTACCTAATGGGCGCTGATCCTGCCACAGCGTTACAATACCTTCCCGCACAAGATGAGCAAGGCAGCGTCGAGCCTCAATGCAGGAAAGTGGGGCAATGCTTAATTGAAGCTGCAAATGATTGGACATAAAGCTCGCTCCATATACGGGCTGGCTGTTTGATAAATGCGATGCTTGCGTGAGAATTGAGGGGCGATTTAATAATTTTATGTGTTTTAGAGATGGTTTGCTGCTGGCAAATGAAAAAGCTGCAATAAGTCACACGCCCGGTTTGTCTCTTTATTATGCCTCTCTTAAAACCGGTGGGGTGCTTGAATATTATTGGATTTATCGTTGCTTAATTGACCGTATATCGGCAGAGCTGATGTGTTTATGCTAAATTTTATCAACGATGCAAGGCGAGCGTGATCTGATGTCGCAACCGGATTCAGAACAACTTTATTTACCCCGAATTCTTGTTGTTGATGATTCCCGTATCGTGCGGGCGACAATCAGGAAGCAGCTTGCCGCCAGCTATGACGTGGCCGAAGCAGTTAATGGCGAAGACGGCTGGAAAAAGCTGCTTGCCGATGAAACGATCCAGCTGCTTATTTCTGATTTAAGCATGCCGGAGCTCGACGGGCTAGGTCTTTTGGCCCGCGTGCGGGGAACCGGGGATGGCCGCCTTTATTTATTACCCGTGATTATTATTTCTGGTGAAGAAGACGACGCTACCAAACAGAAGTGCGTTGAATGTGGCGCCAACGATTTTATTACCAAATCAACTGACAGAAGTGAAATGCTGGCACGGGTGGCCGCTAATATCCAGCTGGCCGAAATGCTGCGTGAGCTGACTATTGCACGCACAGAACAAGCACAGCTGGCATCCAGAGACAATACAACAGGGGTAGCAAGCTCACATTTGCTGATGCTGCAGATGGAGCAATCCATGGCTTATGCACTGCGCCATAACTCTGAGGTGACTTTGTTATTGCTGGAGATTGATCATTACCAGCTATTAGAGCAAAAGCTGGGTGAGCGGCTGGCAAATCAGATGCTTAGTTTGCTGGCAAAACTACTGGCAGCAAAATTGCGCCGCGAAGATACGATCGCTCATGTGGAAGGCCCCCAGTTTGCGATTGTAGCCCCCGGTACTTCGCTGGGTGAAGTACGTGTGATGGCCGAGCGTTTAAGGCAGTGCGTATCGGCTGCGCGGATTAATTTTCGTGATGAGCGTTTAGAGGTCAGCGCCAGTGTTGCTGTTGCTAATTCCTGGCACGATGATACGCATCTGGCCCCGGCTTTATTCAGTAAGGCAATGACACGTCTTTATGGCTCGGTTGGCGAAGGGCGCATTTTGATGCCCAATGAGAGTGTAAGCCGCATGCCCCTATTGTCTTTGGCAGATGCTCTGCTAATGCTGCATAAGGGCAATAAAGATGAGGTGCGCCCCCATCTTCCTGCCTTATTAACCGGCTTGGCACCACTTATTCATTTGGCAAATGAAGAATATGGTTTGCAATGGTCGCTTGATTTTCTGCGCCAGCTTGAGGCGGTTAGTGATCAGGTCTGAAGCGCTGGCGGGCTTGAAGTCTGTGTCAGCAGAGATACAAACCGGTGCTGCCTAACAAATAAGCTGTCTGGCTAAAGTGCCACGAATGGGTTATTCAGCGCAAAAAAACGCTATCGTATCTTGGTATGGCAGCTTGAAAAAGAGCCGTTAACTGGTTTTGGCTCTTTATATTTTCAAACGCGAAGAAGTGATTCAAAGCCTGGTGATTTATTCATATAACGCCAAAGGTACAAAATGAGTTTTGCCTCTGACGAATTGCATTACAAATGAGTCGTCTTATTTATTACTATGAATTAAATCAATCCGGCCGCTTTCAGTTCCTGCTTTAAATAGGCATAGAAAATGGGGGCCGCGACAAGACCGGGCAAACCAAAAATAGCTTCCATTAACAGCATGGCGAGTAAAAGTTCCCAGGCAAATGCATGAATACGGCCGCCCACAATACGTGCATTCAGAAAGTACTCAAATTTATGAATAATCACTAAAAAGGCCAGTGAGCCAGCTGCGACAGAGGGTGAAACACTCATGCTGACGGCAACAATTGCAGCATTGGAAATCAGATTGCCAATGACTGGTAATAAACCTGCCAGAAAGGTAATTACAATTAAGGTTTTGGTGAGCGGCAGCGAAACTCCGAGAGCGGGTAAAACTACAACCAGGTAAATCAGGGTAAAAAAAGTATTGAGGGCCGAAATACGAATCTGGGCAAAAACAATTTGCCGGAAAGAATTGGCCAAACGCAAACAACGTGTTTGCAGCGCATCAAGCAAGGGGGCTTTATCTGTATTGTTGTGATGCAAGGACAGCATTGCACCAATTACCATCGCAATGAGCATCTGTGCCAGCGTATGGCCGGTGCGTGCGCCAATCTGCTGCAGCTGGGCGAGATGTTTATCCGACCATTGATAGAAGGCTGTTTTCCAGGCGCTAACATCTTGCGGCAGGCTCTCAAGCATCCAGGCGGGCAGCCAGTTGGCCAGCTCGTGGTGTAGTGCTTCGGCGATTTCTCCTGATTTACGCATGATGCTGGGCATGGAAGCTGATTCACCATGAAACACCGAAGCAAGGCTGAAACCCATCAAAACCAGAATTGAAATGATCACTGCAGAGAAAATGATCAGTGCAACTGGTTTGGCCCGCTGTGGTGCCAGGCGTGAAATAAAAGGGGCCTGTGCTGCCTGGGCGACCAATTCGTAGACTAAAAGACCAATTAGTAAGGCAGGGAGCAGGTGATTAACCATGACTAATAGCAGAAACAGCACAATGATAAAGTAGCTGGCAATGCGGGCGTAGCGATCGAGCTTGAGCATGATTTGTCCGATGATCGGGAGAAGAGCGTCGAGAGTGGTGAGTCGGGAGCGGAGAGTTAAAAGTCGAGCTGCAACTCCCCGCTCCCCAATTTACCCTTACATCGAAAAACGGTTAGTAATCGGCATGCGCCAGTCTTTGCCAAAAGCGCGGTGGGTAATGCGCGGGCCCACCGGTGCCTGGCGGCGCTTGTATTCATTGATGGTGAGTAAATGCACCACGCGATCCACATCGGCCTTGGCAAAGCCTTTGGCAATAATCTCGGTGCGGCTCAGGTTTTCTTCCACATAGGCTTGCAAAATGGCATCCAGAATTTCATATGCAGGTAATGAATCCTGATCGGTTTGATCCGGACGCAGCTCCGCTGATGGCGGGCGGGTGATAATCCGCTCCGGAATCACCATTCCTTGCGTATTACGCCAGCTGGATAATTGATATACCAGTGTTTTTGCTACGTCTTTAAGCACCGCAAAGCCGCCTGCCATATCGCCATAGAGCGTAGCGTAACCGGTTGTCATTTCGGATTTATTGCCTGTAGTGAGCACCAGTTTGCCTGATTTGTTCGATAGCGCCATCAAAAGTGTGCCACGGGCGCGAGCTTGCAGATTTTCTTCGGTGGTGTCTGCCGCCAGACCTTCAAACTCACCTGATAGGCCATGCATAAAGGCCTCGTAGATCGGCCAGATTTCGATTTCTGAATACTTGCAGCCCAGTATCTTAATCATCTCGCGCGAGTCATTCACGCTGATATCTGCGGTGTAGCGGGAAGGCATCATGACTGCATGCACCTTATCTGCCCCTAGTGCATCTACAGCAATAGCAAGCGTGAGTGCAGAATCAATGCCGCCAGATAAACCCAAGAGCACGCCGGGGAAGCGGTTTTTGCCGATATAGTCCTGCACCCCTAAAACGAGAGCCTGGTAGGCGCTGGCTTCGTCGCTTAAATCCGGGGTGATTTCAGCGGTTTGCAGATCGCCTTTTTGATATTCAACGATGGCCACTTGCTCGCTAAATGCGGGCAGCTGGGCGACAAGCTCGCCTGATTTATTTAGCGCAAAAGACTGTCCGTCAAAAATCAGCTCGTCCTGCCCGCCCACCATATTGCAATACACCATTGCTATGCCTGTTTCATCCACACGCTGGCCGACTACTTCGCGGCGGGTGGATTGTTTGGCCTGGTTGTAGGGCGATGCATTCAGAATAAGTAGTAATTCAGCGCCTTCGTCATCTGCTGCGGAGGCAGGCTCGATATCCCAGATATCTTCACAAATGGCTAAGCCAATCTGTATGCCATTCTGCTCGAACACAAAAGGTGAATAGCCGGGAGAGAAGTAGCGCACTTCATCAAAAACCTGATCATTGGGCAGTAGTAGTTTGTCGTAGCGGCCTAATACATTGCCATCCCGAATCACGATCGCACTGTTAAAACGCTCGTCCCCACTGGCACGCGGGTAGCCCAGCACCAGCGTAATGCCGTCCAGCTCATCAATAAAGCGGCCAACGCAGAGGGCACATTCGGCTAAAAAAGCCGGGCGTAGCAGCAGGTCTTCAGGCGGATAGCCGCTTAACGCAAGCTCAGGTGTGAGCAAAATATCAGCGCCCTTGGCCTTAGCCTCGGCGGCGGCGGCGAATATTTTGTTCGTGTTGCCGGCAAGATCGCCGACGATGGAGTTGAGCTGGGCAAGGGCGATTTTCATCGTAATGGTTTCGGCTAAAAGCAAAGGGTCTATTTTAAGCCAGAAAGCGGTGAGGATGTGCACTGGACACAGTTTTATCGTGCTCAATGCCTGGTTTACCTTTGCCGGTATCTGGGTTTGCTTTGCTGGCCGCAGATCATTTCTGTTTAAGCTTTCTATTCATTTGAACCCAGTTTCATTACCGGGCAGGGAAAAGCTCCCGCACGCAGCCGTGAATAAAACATCAACAGGCTCTATTAAGGATATTTATTAGTATTCTTAATACAAAGCTATCCTATTCTTATGTAAAGCAATGTAGTTAATGGGGCTCACTGTATGCGTAGTGTAAAAAGTATGTTTCTGGTGCTGGGTGTATTCGTAGTGCTGACGCTGGTGTTATTGGTCTGTGTCGTGATTTTGCTAAGGGATAGTGCTGACACGCATAGCCAGGCGGAGCTGCAGCGCTATAACTCTTATCTGCTTGCTGATGAGCTTAGGCAAAGCTCGGATGATCTGACTCGTCTGGCGCGCAGTTATGTCATTACCGGAGATGACAAGTATGAAAGGCAATACCAGGATGTTCTTGATATACGTAATGGAAAAAAACCCAGGCCTCAGGAGTATCAGCGTATTTATTGGGATTTCAAGGCGGTCAGTGATCACTCACCCCGGCCCGATGGTCAGCAAATTGCATTGCAGGAATTAATGAAGCAGGCCGGTTTTACAGAGGCAGAGTTTGCCAAACTGAAAGAAGCACAGGCTAATTCCGATGGCCTGGTTAAAAGTGAAACTATTGCTATGAACGCGGTGAAAGGGCGTTTTGCTGATGAGGCGGGGGGCTTTACTAAAGTGGGTGAACCAGATCTAAAACTCGCGGCTAATCTGATATTCGGCGATGCGTATCACCAGTACAAGGCTCAGATAATGCGCCCGGTTGATGATTTTTTTGTACTACTGGGAAAAAGAACGTTAGTGACCGCTATTGATGCAGAGCAAAATGAGCTGTTTTATCTGCAAGTGCTGCTGGCGATGATTTTTTTATTCGGCCTTGGTTTATTGTTTGTGCTGACCTGGATGTATTACCACCTGATACGGCTATTGGGGTGCGAGCCGAGGGTGGCTTTGCAGATTGTGCAGGAAATTGCTGCTGGAAACTTGAATGCACAATTTAGTGTGAGTCACAGTCAGAGCCTGCTGGGGGCTCTGGATGGAATGAATCAGCGGTTTCGCAAAGTAATTGGCGGTATTAGGACGGCATCGGGGGTGTTGGCGATTACCTCGGAGCAGGTTAATGCGGCGGCACAACGTTTATCGCAAAACTCATCCGAGCAAATGGTTAGCATTGAAAACACCAGCGAAGCGCTTAAAGAAATTAACTTCACGGTGGGACGCAATAGTGAAAATGCCAAAATGACAGAGGGCATGGCCGGTCAAGCGGCCAGTGATGCAGAAAAAGGTGGTGATGCAGTTAAGCAAACGGTGGATGCAATGCGGCAAATCGCCAGAAAAATTGGAGTTATTGATGATATTGCCTATCAGACCAATTTACTGGCGCTAAATGCTGCTATTGAAGCTGCCAGAGCGGGTGAAAATGGCAAAGGTTTTGCTGTGGTGGCATCCGAAGTTAGAAAACTGGCTGAGCGCTGTCAGCGGGCGGCTCAGGAAATTAGTGATTTGGCCGCCAATAGTGTGGGGCAGGCCGAGGCGGCAGGATTGCTTCTTGAAGATATTGTTCCGGCAATTCGTAAAACCTCTTTACTGATTAAGGAGATCTCATTTGCTTCTCAGGATCAGGCGCTGGGAATTGATAGCATTACCAATTCGGTAGAGCAGCTGACTGAGGGAACCCAGGCCAATGCCAGCGATGCCGATTCACTTAGCAGCGCCGCACAAGAGCTGGCAGAGCATGCCCGGGGGCTTGAGAAAAGTATCGGGTTTTTTCAAGGGAAATAGAGTTTCATCAGAGGGAGCTGGGCGTTGTATCTTGGCCACTCCCGATTTTCAGTTCTTAACTTTTCGATTTTAGATATTTACTCCTCATCCGGCATAATGCTTTCGGCGTAATCAAACAGAGCAGAAAGAATATCAGCCTGCTGCTCATTGACGTTTTCCGATAGCGTATCAATCGCATCGCCAAAGGCTTCTAAGGTTCGTGCTCCGCTGGCACCGTCAAATAATCTGGCCGCACGATGCTGCTCCCAGCGGCGTAGTTCGGCAGGGCTCAGGCTGAGAGGGAAGTTTCTGGCGCGGTAGCGGAAAAACACTTCTTCAAGGCGGCGGTCTTCAAAACTCACCCGCTCTTTTGCCAGCTCTTCGGGGCTAAAGTGGCGGAGTTTGGCCAGTAGGCGTTTATCGTTATTGCCAATAAAGCCGCCATATAAATCTTCATCCACATCGGCTTGGGCATGCTCGCTGGTAAATACCTGCTGCCAGATTGCACTCATATCGGGAGCGCTTTCGGCGATTTGGGAGTGGGCTAAGGCCTGCTCTACATCGATATTCCAGTGGGTGGCCCGCTCGCTGCTTAAGGTTTTGAGATTACCGATCACAATCGGGGACTTATTAATATGAATGCTTTTAATCGGCAGGCGGGTGACACCATCCGGTAAATCAGCCGTTTTGCTGAACATGCGCAGGCGTATGGTTTCGGCATCCAAAGTGAAAATCTCACTCGGATCAAAAGCTAAATCCCATACGATGACTTCGTTTTTATTGCTGGGATGCATGGCGAGAGGCCAGACTAGCGCAATGCAGCCGCGCTCGGCAGAAAACATGCCGCTGATATGCAGAAAAGGCTTGCTGTTAGGCAGGCCGATTTGCTCCAGTACTTTGTCTTTTTTGCGTAGTGAAAAGCAAAAATCGAATAGCTTAGGTTGTTTATCTCTGATCAGCCGCGCCAGCGCAATGGTGGCACGGACATCCGACAGCGCATCGTGAGCTGCTTCGTGGCTGATGCCGTTGGCCTGGGTGAGGTGCTCCAGTTTGAAGGATGGGCGGCCATCGTCGTGTGTGGGCCAGACTATGCCTTCGGGGCGCAGCGCGTAGGTGGTGCGTACCACATCGAGTAAATCCCAGCGGCTGCAATCATTTTGCCATTCACGCGAGTAAGGCTCGATCAGATTACGCCAGAACATAAAGCGTGTGACTTCATCGTCAAAACGAATGGTGTTGTAGCCCAAAGACACGGTTTCGGGCGTGGCCAGCTCCGCTTCAATACGGGCGGCAAATTCAAATTCATCCATGCCATTTTCTAAGCAATGCTGTGGCGTAATGCCGGTCAGCAGGCAGGCTTCCGGGTCGGGCAGGTAGTCGGGGGCGGGTTTACAGAAAATATTCAGTGGCTTGCCGATTTCATTTAGCTCTGCATCGGTGCGAATGCCGGCAAACTGCGAAGGGCGATCACGGCGCGGGTTGATGCCAAAGGTTTCGTAATCGTGCCAGTAAAAGGTATGCATATAGATAGAGCCTCAAAGAATCGCTACCCAATTATAAGGCTTTTGACTTTGCATGGCGTTGTAAACGAATACACCTCAGCGGAAGCGCCGCCTCCATGCAAAACCTATTCTTGAAACCACATGGACATCGAGAGTACGGAGTTTTACGGAGAAAACCTTGTTTGTGTTTTTCTCTGTGTTTTCAAGATTTGGGTGAGTGGTATGGTGTTACCGTGGGGATTTACTGCTTGCGAGGGCTAAGGCTGCGAAACGGCGCCGCCAGCGGGTCGCCAATAAATACGCCCTGAGCAGGCCATTCCACACTTTTCCAATAGGCTTCTACTGCCGTGGCTCCAGCCAGATAGTGGTAAAGCAAAACCTGCGGGTGAGGGAATTTTTGCGGATAAGAATACGGCTCGCTTACCGTGCCGTAGCTGGCCGTTGCACCGGCTTCCAGCCATTTTAAGCTGCTCATCTGGCTGCTGTCGGTTAGCATGCCACCATAGGAAGTCAGGTGATCAGCCAGCGCCCCGGGCAAAAACTGCAGGGTTTCCAGCTTATCTACCTTCGTTAGCCCTGTTTGATAAAGCAGCACATCTTTCTTATTACTGAGGGCATCGCTGGCCAGATTTTCTATTCTGACTGGGGGGTGTTGCAGGGTTTGGTTTTTAGGGAACAAGGGCGCTCTGGCGCTGCGTGTTGCATCGCTTGTCGTTAAATAATAAGCCGTGCCCCGTGGAAAACTCCCCCAGGCCTCTGCACCACGATCAATCAGCTTTTTAGCCTCGGTCAGATTATTGGCCGCCAGCATCATGCTGGGGCGAATGGCTAAATCGTTAAAAGGCTGGGTGCTGGTGTGGTTAAAGTAAGGTGAGGCGGGTGTAGGTTTGCCACTATTTTGACACAGCCCCTCTTTATACCCCAGCGTAAACACATAGGTCATTCCAAGGCAATTTACCCGATAGGGTTTGGTCCAGGCGAGCGCCAGTGCCTGAATATGCACGGGCAGTGCCGCATCCAGCTCAGCCTTAGCTACTGCAAATTCACCTTCACTGACCCAGCTGCGATCAATGGGCAGGCTAATTTCAAAAATCTGCTCGGCTTTTAAATCATGCTTTTGAGCGTAATAACGGGCAATTTCGGCAGAGAGTGGATCATTACGATTTACTACTACTGCCAATTGTGTGGCATTGAGCTGATAAAAAGGCAGCTTAGGCGGGGCAGCCCAGAGCGATACAGAAATAAATAAACTGATAAGGCCGGAGAGTGGCTTCATAGTAAGAAACCCGAGTCTTTAAATGGGGCTGATGTTATGCCATGCAAAGTTGGAATGCTAGCTAGTTCTGCTATCTGTTTTTTAAAACCGGTGTGTTTATTTGCAACAAAAATCTGTGATGTTTCATTTTACTTTGTGAATAAATGATGACTCTAAAATAAGGCCTAAAGAGTCATTTTTTTCAAAAAAAAATTTTTTATTGTTTTTAAAATGTGAAAACACATTTCACATAGACATAAACAGCCCTTATTAAATTTACACTGAAATACTTATATTAATAAATCATGATGGCGATGCTTGTATATTACTGGTGTTTTTGTGTTAGCTTTCTGACTTTGTAATAATAATTGGAGCCATTTGCAATGTTAAAAAAACTTACGCTTGCAGTTTTATTTGTCTCTTCCGCTTCACAGGCGGCCGTATTTGATTTTAGCGGCAGCATCAATACCCATAAAGATATTGTGAAGCTTGGGTTTACCTTAAATCAAAGTAATACAGCCGTAAAAGTCTGGACTGATTCATTTCGTGCTGGTGTGAACTTTGATCCGATCACTGCCGTATGGAAAAAATCAGGTCAGGAGTGGAATTTAATCGGCCAGAATGATGACGATTCCAGCATTGCAGCCGGGCAAACCCGTTTTGATTCAGGCTTGCAATTTGCAAGCCTGAGTGCTGGTGAATACCTGTTTACGATTGCAACTTTTAATAATTTTGCGCTTGGCACAGTGCTTGGCAGTGGTTTTAAGTACGATCGTGAAGCACCGATTCGCCTGGAAGACTGGAGCCAGCCAGCAAATGCCCTCAATATGGGCAAAAACTGGAGTGTACATCTAAGCGGAGTAGATACGGTGACTCCGGTGCCAGAGCCAGAAACGTACGCGCTGATGGGCATGGGGTTGATTGGATTACTGGGAGCGGCCCGCCGCCGCAAGAATTTAGGCTAATCTCTGCCTGATTTGCAGCAAAAGCCCAGCCTTATGAACTGAGCCCTTAAGTTAGACAGGGTAAAAATCAACTGGCCAAGGGCTGAGTTCTGTATTGCACAGGACTCAGCCCTTTTAATTTCTGCTTGATTCGGTTGTGGTTATAGTAATGCATATAATCCGCGATGCTTTGCTCTAGTTGTTCAAGACGAGTGAATTCTTGACATGCTTTGCACCATGCCTTTTTCTGCTAATTGCTGATGATACTTTGCCATTTGATATTGCCAGCCCTGGTCTGGATGCAAGAGTGGATTTTCATCCATCCCCAGCTTAGCGATCGCCTTTTGCAGCATCCGAGCAACCAGTGCAAATACTGGTCGACGCGCCATTTTAAAGGCAATGATTCCCCATTGTACAAATCCAGCACCGGCGACAGATAAAGCTTTTCTCCCCGCTCATTAAATTCGGTCACATCTGTCACCCACTTCTGATCCGGCTTATCCGCACTAAATTGTTATTGCAATATATTTGGCGCGATTTTGCCGCATTCACCCTTGTATGAACGGTACTTTTTAGGCCGAACGCACGACTTCAAGCCCAGCTCTTGCGTTAAACGCTGAACCGTTTTGTGATTCAGCCATTGGCCTTCTTTTCTCAGCGCCAGCATGATCCGCCGATAACCATAGCGCCCTTTATGCTCAGCAAATAGTGCTTTAAGCTGCGTTTTGACATTCTGATACTTATCGCTCACCGCTAGCGTCAGTTTTTGTTAGTAGAAGGTGCTACGCGGCAATTGCTTTGCTAAAAATTGTACGGCTACCTTTTACTACATGATTTAATTTACAAACCATCATCTGAAGACCTAATACAGCACAAAAAAAGGTTCATGTAATATAAAGGGTTACCTCTAAACCCTTGGATTTATAATTACTTTTGATCTTCTTACCCCTTTCGCCACTGCTTTTAAACAGGATCAGCGCTTTTTTTTCCTTCAGCGAGGCGATGGTGTGGCATGGGATGAGCAGCTTTTGCTGGGATGAATTAACAGACACGACTTCCTGCATAAGCGTCGTTAGCCTATGCCAAGGTAAGCAATGACTGTATGGCTACACAAGACCAATGTTCAAAATGAGTGATGCAGTGCAAAGGAAATAGCCGTGTTTAAAAAATATCTATGCGTATTGTTTGTGCCTTTATTGTTTGCCTGCCAGAAAGAAATTTCATCGGATGAAGAAGCGGTAGCCGCCGCCAGTAAAGTGCCGGCTGATAGTGTGTCTGTCTCAGTAGATGAGGTGAATTACAACGCCGATTTAGAAATTAAATACACGGCATTTGATGTATCTGGCGGCGGCTCAACAGAAGCGATCGCCGGGGGGATTGTTGTGCCGTTAGCAGCAGGCGGTGCCAAAAGCTGCTGCGTCAATCTGCCTAAAGTCTGGCGGCCAGGAATCAAAATCAAGGTGGAGTGGCAGGAGGCAGATAAGGAAATTCGCCCTGAAATTTACCGGCAGGCACTGGAATTACCCCGCTATCAAAAGCCAGGCGACGTGTATCTGGTGTTTTACCCTGAGCATCAACTGGAAGTGATTGCCTCACACGTAGAGCCCTCACACCCGGATTGGCCAGGGAAAATAAAAGAGCCTCCGCTGGAAGCATGTCTACAAAAAAATACTAAGAAATTTTGTATGCAGTCATTGCCGAAGTATGGGTGGGGAACTCCAGACTGGAAAGCAAATAATATGAGAGAAACATGTAATGAAAAAGGCCGAAAATCTGAATTAAATTTTTGGAAGATGAATAGCCTTTCTAAGCCTGAGCTTGATGAAGAAATAAAAAATAACAAAAATTCATGCTTATTAATGCAAAAAGAATGCCTAGAGAAATGGAATGTTTCAAATAAGAAAATGTGTTCATTTGAGTATGAGGATTAACAATGTCTGCTCGTTTTAGTGAACTTTGTCGCCAAGACTCGTTAGCGTTGCTTAATAAAGAACGGCTAATTCAATTTAAGAACTTAGACATCCCATCCTGCCTCACCTGCGAAGAAGACATCTTTCTTGGCTTTTTTTTCGATGGCACCAACAACAATAAATATCGGGATACGCCTGAATACTGTCACAGCAATGTAGCCCGTTTATACGAGGCTTATCCGGGCAAGGGCACAATGTCGCAACTGACCTTATCAGGCGGTAGCGTAGTCAAACCGGATGAGCCTTATCTGAAAGGGCGAGGAATAGATCCGTTTTTGTATCGTAAAACCTATATTCCCGGCGTTGGTACGCCGTTTAAAAAGCTGGGGGATAGCGGTGAAGATATGGATAAAACAGGCGGACTGGCCGCTGCCATGCATGCGGAAGTCAGAATATGCTGGGCTCTGCTGCAAGTAAGCAACCATATTGCTGCCGCCTTACTGAAAGAAAACCTAACCGACCCACTTGAAGACGATGGCAAGCTAGCGCAAAAAATGATGGATCACTGGTATGGGGCGCAAAAACCGCTGCCACCCACGCTTAAAATACGCCCTTATCAGTCAACGCCGGATCAGTGGTCTGAAATACCGAACCCAAGAGCAGATTTTAGCCGGGCGACGGTGCTGGCTAAACGCAGCCAGGCATTGCACGAAAAAATCAAAATAAGGCTGGCCAATCAACCTACATTACGTCGGGTCAGGGTTTCAGTATTTGGATTTTCACGAGGAGCGGCAGAAGCCCGTACATTTTGCAACTGGCTGTTAAATGCCTATGGTGGCGGGGTTGGCGGGATAGCACTGAGTATCGATTTTTTGGGTATATTTGACACGGTAGCATCGGTAGGGATTGCCAGAGCTACACCGGGAGCTGATGGCCATTATGCATGGGCCACCGAACAGAATTTAAGCGTTTCTCCCAATATTAAGCGTTGCGTGCATTTAGTTGCTGCGCATGAAGTAAGGGCTTCGTTTCCGCTGGACTCGGTGGGAAATGGCAGCAACCTAAAAGAGGTTGTTTATCCCGGAGTGCACTCTGATGTCGGAGGGGGATATTTACCGGGAGATCAAGGGCGGGCGAGCGGTAAAGGAAGCGAGGGAGATCAGAAAAAAATTTCACAAATTGCGCTGGCCCAAATGTACCGCGAGGCACTCATGGCGGGTGTACCGATGACTTACCCAAGCGACTGGAAGGGCTTTAGAGAGAGCAATTTTAAAACTGACGGCCAAACCATTCAGAAATTTAATGATTATGTAAACGCTACAAGCCAGCTCACAGTTTTGGTGAGTAAAGCCAGCCCGGCCGTAATGGATCCGATGTGGCCTGTTGAGCGTCAGCCTTCAATGCCCTTGTTAAAAATAATACATCAGCACTATGGCTATTTTTTGCAATGGCGTCGCTCCATTCTGGGACATGCTCATGAGCAAGAGAGCCTGAATACATCGACTGCCGCCTCTAAGGCACAAGATATTGTAGATTTTAAAGTAACGGATCAGCAGCTCAGGCAGGAACTAGATTTTTTACAGAATCAATCATCAGTTAAATATTTAAACTCAGATGATCCAGTGATTGAAAACATACTGGGAAAAATAAAGCCCAATCCAAGCAGCATCCCTGTTTCAATGATATTCGCTAGTTTGAGTTTACTGGCTCGTAAATCTGTTATTGATGTGATGAAAGACAAGCAAAAAGAGTGGGACGGGGGAATAAAGGCATTGTGGGCAGGCAACTGCCCGGAAGCCTGCGTGCCTTTCTTTGAAACGCTGATGCATGATTCCAGAGCATGGTTTAAACCACTAGGGTCTGTTGACGTTTCACATCGGTAGCCATAAAAATGCGCACGCCATGGCTATGACACTTTCATAATTTCGCTTCAACTTGTCATATCGGAATGCCACTGCGCGGTAATGCTTCAATCGCGCAAAAGCATTCTCGACCAAATGTCGATAGCAATACAGCCCACGATCTAGATCCACATTCCCTTTGATTGAATTACGTTTTCTGGGAATCACTGATCGCGCACCCTGCGCAGAAATCAGTCCTCGAAGGTACTCACTATCGTACCCCTTATCTGCGATGATCACTTCGGCTGAAGGCAGTTGGGCAATCAGCTCTGGGGCGGCAGTACAATCATTAATCTCGCCTCCGGTAATTTCGAAGGCAATCGGCAAACCATAAGCATCTACCGCCAAATGAATTTTGCTGGTGTTCCCTGCACGGCTTTTGCCAATCGCTTCAGATTGATCGCTGGCCGCCCCGGCGCTGTGTTGATGCGCCTTGGCATAGCTACCATCAATGAATACCCATTCAAAATCGGGGTCGATCAGTAAGGCTTTGAAAATATTGAGCCATTTCCCAGCTACAGACCAAGCATTAAAGCGTTTATAGACTGAATTCCATTCACCAAAGGCGCTGGGTAAATCCCGCCACGGGCAGCCAACGCGCATGCGGTAAAACATTCCTTCGACGGTAATTCGTAAATCAGGCTTGTTGTAAATGGTGTGTTGAAGCAGAATCTTTTCTAGCTTCGACCAAAGCTCGTTACTGAGCATTAATCGGGGCATCGCAAACCTGTAGGGGAAATGGTGTAGGAACCTGAATTCTGCGGGTTTGCATCCGTCATTGCATGACTTTAGCTTGAAACGTCAACAGACCCTAGGAGGAGATGCAGCAGACGAGGCAAAAGTAGAAATAACAAAACTTCAGCGAGACAATCAGCAGACAAGGCAAATCAATGATTACCTGCAGGCAAACCCTGAAGCACAGCGGCGGGCAGGTGTTTCGACGTCAGATACACAAGATCTGATCGGGCGGAATAATGAAAAAATAGCAGAGAATAATAAAATAATTGAAGAGTACAGAACAGGCCGCCGCGTTCGGCTCCTTTATACCGGGCAAGAGCCTTATAGAATGTATGGTTACTTACGCTGGCGTCATATTTTTTCTGCTGCAGGCTAAGAAGGAAGCACGGTTTAGCTGCTTGAAATTGTTGGATTTAGCCAATAAAAAATCAGATACAAAAACAGAGGCAACGTTTAGGCGCAACCATAGAAAACGGCGTTAAATTTTAAGACGCTTGCTTTCGTCATCCAGCTCTTTCATGCGCGTCATCATGGAAACGTCCATGCCGCCAAACTTAGCGCACCACTTGTAGAAAGAGGCAGAGCTCATGCAGTGCTCACGGCACAGATCAGAAATGGTCGAGCCGACCTAGGCTTGCTTTAAAATCACCATAATCTGGCAATATAAATTGCCCACAGTTTTCATGTAGAACGTCTCAAAGACTGCGAGAAAATTCTACTTAAAAATGAGCTGGTTTTGTGGGGGGATTACCCAGGGAGTTGGCAACAAATTTATGCGCGACTTTAAGGAAGGGAGAATAAGTGAATAGCTGAAGTCGGGTTACAAATGGGGTACACGGAAGCAGAAAAGCAAAAAGCCCAATCTTGCAGATGGGCTTTTTGCTTTTCTTACTGGGGTGGCTGATGGGGCTCGAACCCACGACAACAGGAATCACAATCCTGGACTCTACCAACTGAGCTACAGCCACCGCTGAGCGGTGCGTTTAAGACTTAAAATACTACAAGTCTAAAACTAAAATCTGGTTCGTTTTTATAGTCGATCACACACTTGGCGCACCCGACAGGAATCGAACCTGTAACCTACGGCTTAGAAGGCCGTTGCTCTATCCAGTTGAGCTACGGGCACACTGTACAACCGTTCTATAAAATTTCTTATCTGGGGGATAAGGTCTTACCTTAAAACAACTTATCAACTAAGGATAAGTTCTGGTCGGGGCGGTGGGATTCGAACTCACGACCCTCTGCTCCCAAAGCAGATGCGCTACCGGGCTGCGCTACGCCCCGAACAGAGGACGCAATATACTGTGGTGTTTTTTTTGCGTCAAGCATCTGCGTGATCTTTTTTTTGATCAAATAGTGAAAAACACGCGTAAACAGGGGGTGTTCTTCCGCTACTCTTTGTTTTCTATGGTGATTTTTATTGTGAAAAATGTTTTAAATAGGAGCTGAATTTTTTAATATTTCTTGGCTGCTGCTGCATTGCCTGCTTTGAAAAATATGCAGGAAATGTTTGGGTTAGAAGCTTTTGCATGAGAAAATGCGTTTTTTGCGATAGTAAACAGCAGGAGTTTTACCCATGACAGCCCAGATTCTCGACGGAAAAATCATTTCGGCCGAAATTGTTAGTGATGTTCGTGCCAAAGTAGATGCCCGTGTGGCTAGTGGCTTGCGTGCTCCTGCTCTTGCCGTCATTTTGCTTGGAAGCGATCCTGCTTCCCAGGTTTATGTAGGTAATAAAAAGCGTCAGTGTGCTAATGCAGGTATTCGCTCTATTGATATCGATTTGCCTGCAGACACATCTGAGGCAGATTTGCTGGCTCTGGTTGCCAGGTTTAATCAGGATGATGAAATCGACGGTATTCTGGTGCAGCTGCCTTTGCCAAAGCATATCAATGCCGAAAAAGTGATCGAGCTGATTGATCCGGTAAAAGATGTCGATGGTTTTCATCCTTACAATATTGGTCGCCTTGCTTTAAAAATGCCTTTGCTTCGCCCTTGTACTCCACGCGGTGTGATGACTTTATTAGAGCGCACCGGCATTGATATTGCGGGTAAAGATGCTGTTATTGTGGGTGCATCCAATATTGTGGGCCGCCCGCAGGCTTTGGAGCTTTTACTGGCACGCGCTACTGTCACAATTTGCCATAGCAAAACGCGGGATCTGGAAAACAAGGTGCGTGGTGCAGATATTGTGGTGGCTGGTGTGGGTATTCCTCATTTTGTAAAGGGTGACTGGATTAAGGCTGGCGCAATTGTGATCGATGTTGGCATTAATCGCTTGCAAAACGGCAAGCTGTGCGGCGATGTTGAATTCGATGTGGCCAAAGAAAAAGCCGCGTGGATTACGCCGGTGCCGGGCGGAGTGGGCCTGATGACTGTGGCGACTCTGATGCAAAACACTTTTGATGCTTGCGTAAACCGGGCGGATTGAGCGTTTAGTCTCACCTACATAACTCTTTTCTTGATGCCATATTGGAAAAGGGGAACCAGGCAGCGCATTTGGCGCTGCTTTACTTATCAATTGCCGGATTTCCAGCCTCATGCCTTATCAGCTCGCTAAACCTTTTCTTTTTTTGCTTGATGCCGAAAAAGCCCACGCTGCGGCGTTTACCGGCTTACATGCCTTGCATAGTCTGGGTTTTTTGCGCACATTCACGCCTGCTGTACCTGAATACCCTGTTTCGGTGATGGGACTGGATTTTCCGAATCCTGTTGGCCTGGCCGCTGGCCTGGATAAAAATGGTGAGCATATTGATGCCATGGCCGAGCTGGGTTTTGGGTTTTTAGAAATAGGTACCATCACACCGCGCCCGCAGCCGGGTAATCCCAAGCCACGTTTGTTTCGCCTACCGGAAGCCGAGGGCATTATTAACCGTATGGGTTTTAATAATGATGGCGTGGATAAGCTGATCGAGAACGTTAAAAACAGTCATTATCAAGGTATTCTGGGGATCAATATTGGTAAAAACTTTGATACCCCGATCGAGAGTGCGGCTGATGATTATCTGATTTGCCTGGACAAGGTGTACGAACACGCCAGCTACGTTACGGTTAATATTTCCAGCCCGAATACAAAAAATTTGCGCCAGCTGCAAGGTGCAGATGAATTAGGACGTTTGCTGGGCGCTTTAAAACAAAAGCAGACAGAACTTGCTGATCGTCATGGCCGCTATGTGCCACTTGCCCTCAAAATAGCGCCCGATTTAGACAGCAACCAGATACAGGATATCGCCGAGCGCCTGGTGGCAAGTGGTATTGATGCGGTGATTGCCAGCAACACCACCTTATCCCGGGTTGGTGTCGAGCATTTAAAGCACGGCCAGGAAGCGGGGGCTTGTCGGGCGCGCCGGTCAGGGCTAAATCGACCAGAGTGATTCGCGATCTGGCCGAGGCTTTAGATGGTGCCTTGCCTATTATTGGCGTGGGCGGGATTTTCAAAGGCGAGCACGCAACAGAGAAAGTCCGTGCGGGTGCGAGCCTGGTGCAGGTGTATAGCGGCCTGATTTACGAAGGCCCGCAAATGGTAAGTGATTGCGTTGAGGCCATCGCGGCCTTGTGAATAAAAACCGTAGGGCGGTATAAGCCGCAGCTATCGCCGCACTGCGGGGGGATTTAAAACCATGGATTTGCAACACTATTTACTGCTGCTTTTGGGCGCGGTGCTGGTTAACAACGCGGTGCTGGTGCGCATTCTGGGGCTATGCCCGTTTATGGGCGTGTCTAAAAAGCTGGAAGCATCCATCGGCATGGGCCTTGCTACGGCTTTTGTGTTGACACTGGCTTCAGGTACATCGTGGATGATTGATCAGATATTGATCTTCTGGCAGCTGGAATACCTGCGCACGCTGGCTTTTATTGTGGTGATTGCCGCAATTGTACAATTTACCGAAATGTTTATTCATAAGGCCAGCCCTGTGCTGTATCAGGCGCTGGGAATCTATCTGCCCCTGATTACCACCAATTGTGCAGTATTGGGCGTGCCTTTGATTAGCTCGGCGCAAAAATACAATTTTCTGGAGTCGCTGCTGTTTGGTTTTGGCTCGGCCGTGGGGTTTAGTCTGGTGCTGATCCTGTTTGCCGCCATGCGCGAAAGGCTGGAGGGGGCAGATATTCCTGAGTTTTTTAAAGGCACGCCAGTGGCATTTATTACCGCAGGGCTGATGAGCCTGGCGTTTATGGGCTTTGCCGGCTTGGTGCGGTAATTTTAAGAACCTTAAGAATGAGTTCTGTAGACACAGAGAACACAGAGAAAAGCGTTTTTTTGGTTTTCTTCTGTGTGCAGATGTTTAACTTCCCGTTCTTTGTGTCTACAGATCTTTTTTTCAAGGTCTGCGTTTTTAAATTAGGAAAACTATGTCTTTTTTACTGGCCATTTTGTTAATGGCTGTTCTTGCCTTAGTGCTGGGTGCGGTGCTGGGTTTTGCTGCAATCAAGTTCAAGGTGGACGAAGACCCGCTGGTGGATAAGATCGATGCCATCTTGCCGCAAACCCAGTGTGGCCAGTGTGGTTTTCCTGGCTGTAAACCCTATGCCACGGCAATTGCCAATGAAGAAGCCGATATCAATTGCTGCCCGCCGGGCGGTGAAGACGGCATTCGTAAGCTGGCCGATTTGCTGGGCAAAGAATTCAAGCCGCTTAATGCAGAAAATGGTGCAGAAAAACCCAAGTCTGTGGCGCTGATAGATGAAGCTGTCTGCATCGGCTGTACGCTTTGTATTCAGGCCTGCCCGGTCGATGCCATTGTGGGCGCAGCCAAGCATTTACATACCGTAATTGCGGCTGAATGCACAGGTTGCGAGCTATGCGTAGCACCTTGCCCGGTTGATTGCATTGATATTGTTCCACTTGGCACCACGGTGAATAACTGGCGTTGGCGCTATCCGGTTATTCCCATCAAGTTACACTCGGATATTTCATAAATGGCTCCTTGTTCTTATTTGTTTTCTGTCATTTCTACGCGATCATCGTGCAAATTTATGCAATATCCGGGTTGCTTATGAACAGGAAAATTATCACTTTCCACGGCGGTGTGCATCCGCCCGAGCATAAAGCTGAATCGAGCCATTATCCGATCAGAACAGCGCCCTTACCGGCGCGGCTGATTCTGCCGCTGCAGCAAAGCATAGGCAGCGCTGCTAAACCCCTGGTTAAAGTCGGGGACGAGGTGGCAAAGGGCCAGCTGATTGCGGCGGCGGACGGCATGATTTCGGCCGCCTTGCATGCGCCAACTTCCGGGTGCATTGAATCCATTGATTTATATCCGATTGCTCATCCTTCGGGTTTGAGCGATGTCTGCATTGTGCTGATTCCTGATGGCAAAGATCAGTGGCTGGAGCGCCCGGTATTTGACTGGCGTAATGCAGAGCCTAATGCGGTGCGTACTTATTTGCGCGATATGGGTGTGGTGGGCTTGGGCGGCGCAGTGTTTCCATCGCACCTGAAGTTAAGTAGTAAAACCCCGCTTGATACGCTGATTATTAATGGCGCAGAGTGCGAGCCTTATATTACTTGTGACGACAGGCTGATGCGGGAGCGCGCCGCCGAAATCATCGCTGGCATATTAATGGTGCAGTCTTTACTTAATGCGAAGCAGGTGTTGATTGGTATTGAAGACAATAAACCCGAAGCCATTATCACCTTGCGGGCTGCAATTAAAGCCAGCTGCTGCCAGGCTGTTGCCGCCATTGAAGTGGTGCAAGTACCCACGCTTTACCCATCAGGTGGCGCAAAGCAGCTGATTAAATTGCTGTGTAATATCGAAGTGCCCGGCGGCGTGCGCTCCACAGATCTGGGTGTGCAATGCTTTAATGTGGCCACCATTCATAGTATTTATTGCGCGCTGGCCCATGCCGAGCCAGTGATTCGTCGCGTGGTAACGATTACCGGCAATGTAGAGCGCCCAGGGAATTATGAGGCGCTGATTGGCACACCGCTGACAGAGCTCTTAAAAGAGGCGGGGGATAAAGGCAGCTCCGGCTATATCTATGGCGGCCCGATGATGGGCTTTGAGCTGCCATCCTTAGAGGTGGGGTTGAGCAAGGCAGGCAATTGTGTGATCGCCAAAACGCCTGCCGATTTCCCCGACCCACCGCGTGAAATGCCGTGTATTCGTTGCAGCAAATGTGCGACCGC
Organism: Iodobacter ciconiae; assembly: GCF_003952345.1. Lineage (NCBI taxonomy): Bacteria > Pseudomonadati > Pseudomonadota > Betaproteobacteria > Neisseriales > Chitinibacteraceae > Iodobacter > Iodobacter ciconiae. Next base: position 3,560,678 of record NZ_CP034433.1, read on the forward strand.
TTGCCCTGCCGAATTGCAACCCATGGATTTATTCTGGTTTGCCAAAAGCAAAAACTTTGGTAAAGCGCAGGAGCGCAATCTGTTTGATTGTATCGAATGCGGTGCTTGCGCCTATGTTTGCCCCAGTAATATCCGCCTGGTGGATTACTACCGCTTTGCTAAATCTGAAATCTGGGCTGCTGAAAAAACTAAGCACGCTGCCGATTTAGCACGCGAGCGTTTTGAGTTCAGAGAATTCAGGGCCGAGCGCGAGAAACAGGAAAAAGCCGAACGCCTGGCCGCCAAAGCGTCGCAAAAACTCGCACAGGCAGTGGCGTCAGATGATCCGGAAGACGCCATCCGTGCCGCCAAAATTAAGGCCGCGATGGCTAAATCTGCAGCGGCAAGCGAATCGCCTGCCAGTGATACGGGCGTTGCTGCGAGCGACACCGATCAAGCTGCGCAATTAGCCGCCGAGAAAAAAGCCAAAATTGCCGCCGCAATGGCCAGAGCTGCTGCTAAAAAAGCCGAGGCAGAGGCTGCTGTGCCCATAGTGCGCAGCGAAGAGCTGCCAATGGCTCCATCGCAAACTCTGCCTGCCAGCAGCCTGGATAAAAGCGACCGTACTAAAGAAATTCTGGATAAACGCCGTGAAGAAAGAGCACGCGTTGCGGCCATGAGCCCGGAAGAACGCGCTGAATGGGAAGCGGTCAAGCAAGCAGAAATCGCCGGGGCTAAAGAGGCTGCAGCATTAAGAAAAGCAGAAAGTGTTGGGCCCGTTGAAGTGCCGGTGCCTTCACTGGATGAAGAAAAAGCCGCCAAAATTCGGGCCTCGATGGCCAAAAGAGACGCAGAAAAAGCCCGTCTTGCTGCCATGAGCCCGGAGGAAAAAGCCGCACTGGCTGCAGAGCGCCAGGCGCGAATTGATGCGGCAATGGCGGCAAAAGCCGCCAAGGCGGCGAAAGATGAATGATTGGAATGATTTCGCGGCAAGTGCCGGAAAACGGCGGGTTTCACCCACCCTAGGGTGATTGGATGCTGGCAAATAGGTGACCGATTTATGCCGAAAATCTGACTTGATGCGTACAGGGCACAGCTTTAACCTGCCCGCGCGGTGAGAGGCAGAGCGACGCGTATTTCTTGTGCTCTGCCTTTTATGATTTCTCCGTGTCTGCAGATTTTAGGTTTTTCTGGTGTATCTCAGTTTTTACTTTTTTGGAATCAAATGAACACATCGCCCTTTTTTATTAAACCGACACCGCTGCAAGTCGTTATGCTCAAAGTGGCGGCGGCTTTGTTGCCGGGGATTTTTGCGCTGACCTGGGCTTTTGGCGTGGGAGTGTGGGTGCAAATTGCGCTGGCGCTGGGTGCCGCCTTGCTGGCGGAGGCGGCTTGTTTAAAGCTGCGTAATTATCCGGTTAAACCTTTCATCAGCGATGGCTCGGCCGTGGTAACAGCGGTTTTGCTGGCTTTATCTATGCCCCCGCTTGCGCCGTGGTGGATGGTGGTGCTGGCTACTTTAATTGCCATTTGCCTGGCCAAGCATCTCTATGGCGGGCTGGGGCAGAATCCGTTTAATCCGGCTATGGTGGGTTTTGCTGTGATGATTGTGTCTTTCCCCGCGCAGATGTCGCGCTGGGCAGCACCTTTGCCGCTGGATATGCCGCATCTGGATAGCCTGGCGCAGATCATCACTATTTTTAGCGGCCAGCTACCAGAAGTTTTTGACACCATGGCTTCAGCTACGCCGCTGGATACGGTTAAGACGGCATTGCTACAGCAGCATGCTTTAAGCGATATTTTTCAGCTGCCTATTTTTGGTGCGGTAGCAGGGGTCGGCAGCGAATGGGCTGCGGCGGGTTTTTTACTGGGGGGCATTTATCTGCTCTGCTCTAAGCTGATCCCCTGGCAAATTCCTGTGGGCTTTCTTGGCGCTTTTATGCTGACCGCCTCGCTGTTTTATGGCCTGGACCCGGCTCATTACAGCCCGCCGTGGTTTCACCTTTTTAGTGGCGCGGCCATTCTGGGTGCATTTTTTATTGTGAGTGATCCGGTTACAGCACCTACCACGTCACGCGGCAGGCTTATCTTTGCTGCTCTGGCAGGTGTGCTGACCTATATGATTCGTGTATTTGGGGCTTATCCGGATGGTGTGGCGTTTGCAGTAATCATCATGAATATCGCCACGCCCTTTATCGACCAATACACCCAACCACCGGTCTTTGGCCGTAAAGCGAAATAAACAAACCCAAATCTTGAACCACGGAGGGCACAGAGAACACGGAGTTTCACGGAGAAAACCGATTTACGGAGTAAACACAGCAGAGACTCTGAGGTGTTAGTGCAACTTGTATGCCTTATGTGTTCAAACAGCGAGTTTTTATATTGAAACTGACCGTTATAAATAGGGTTTGTTTTTCTCCGTGAAACTCTGTGCCTTCCTTTTCCTCCGTGGTTATAGGTGTGGGTTGTGCTTGTCGTTATTTTGGAGAAATAAATGAAAACCATGTTTGCCAATGGGGTGCGTGGTGCGGCGACGCTGTTTTTGTTTGCGGTGGTGTTTACCGCCTTAATGGCTGGCACTTATCAGCTGACGCGCAAGAAAGTTATGTTTAACGAAGAAAAAGCCAAGGTGGCGCTGATTGCCCAGGTATTGCCTGCCAAAAGCTTTGATAACAATCTGCTTAAAGACGCCCACGCTTTGTCAGTAGCGGACGGCAAAGCCTTGGGTAATGATGGGGAAAGTGCTTTTTATCTGGCAAAAAAAGCCGGTAAAACTGTCGCTGCCGTGTTTGAAGCCACTGCGCCCGATGGCTACGCAGGCAAAATTAAATTACTGGTTGGCGTAGATATCGATGGCCAGATTTTAGGTGTGCGGGTTGTGGTGCATAAAGAAACGCCGGGGCTGGGCGATTATATCGACGCAGCCAAATCGCCCTGGATAGAGCAATTTAAAGGCAAAGAGCTGAACGCCCAAAATGCAGCAGCGTGGAAAGTAAAAAAAGACGGCGGTGGTTTTGATTACATGGTCGGCGCCACCATCAGCCCGCGCGCGGTTACCGCCGCAGTAAAAAGAGTGCTGGAATACGTGCACAGCAAACCGCAGCTTTGGGGTACGGTGAATTAAGAAAGGTTTGTAGACACAAAACTCAGCATTTAGGTACACCGCCGAAAACCCAAATCTTGAAACACGGAGGACACAGAGAACACTGAGTTTCAAGATTTGGGTTTTATGCGAAGGAGAAGTTTCCTTTGCTGTGTACATTGGTTTGAATTGCATCACGTTAGGGAGCAGTAAGTGAGCAAAGAAATTATCAGAAACAGCATCTGGAAGCAGAATGCGGGTTTGGTGCAGATTTTAGGCATGTGCCCTGTGCTGGTGGTTTCCAGCAATATTGTGAATGGCGTGTCACTTGGCCTGGCGACAAGTCTGGTGATGCTGGTTTCTGGCGCAGCCATTGCAGCAATTCGGCAACTGGTGCCCAATGAATTACGCAGCCCGATTTTTATTTTGATCATCGCCGCGCTGGTGACGGTGGTTGATTTATTGTTCAACGCCTACGCGCATGGTCTGTATGTGGTGCTGGGGATTTTTATTCCGCTGATTACCACCAACTGCATCGTGCTGGCGCGCGCCGAAGCGTTTGCCTCCCGTAATAGCGTTTGGGATTCGGCATTGGATGGTTTCTTTATGGGGATTGGCCTGACCATGGTGCTGGCAGTGTTGGGCGGGCTACGCGAGCTGGTGGGCAAGGGCACATTGCTCTCTGGGATTGATCTTGTTTTTGGCCCTGCCGCCAAGGCGTGGACGATTTATATTATCCCTGCTGATATGCATTACCAGTTTTTACTCGCCATCCTTCCTCCCGGTGCATTTATCGGCCTTGGGCTATTGATTGCTGGCAAAACTGCGATGGATAAAAGAGCCGAAGCCAAGAGCAAGGCTCAACTTCATCAGCTGCCCGATGCTGTGCCGAATCACTGAGTTTTTGGCCTATCTGCTGCTGGCCTGCCTGGTTTGGTGGCTGATAAGTACGGGTTTTTGGGGCAAGCTGGCGGTATTGATTTTAGGCATCGTGGCCTTGGTGGTGGCGATGTATTACTGCTTCCAAGTAATGAGTGCACCTTGGGACGAGTGGGACGAGATGTCTGATGATGATTTTTCTAAATAAATAGGTCCCCTATGGCATTAAAAATATCCAAAGACGCCGAAGCCTTGCTGGTGAAATCAATTCGCCGTTATTTTGATGAAAATATGGATGAGCCGATTGGTGGCTTGCAGGCGGGCATGTTATTGGATTTCTTTATGAAAGAAATCGCCCCCAGCGTTTACAACCAGGCAATTAATGATGCGCAAAGCTATATGCAAGACAAAGCCCTGGATATGCCGGGCAGCTGTTTTGAGCCGGAATTGAGTTTTTGGGATAAGAAATGAACAAAGAAACCCGGCGCATTTTTTACCAGCGCCTCGCCGATTTAGACCCCCATCCCACCACCGAGCTGAACTACAGCACACCTTTTGAGCTGCTGACGGCCGTCTTGCTGTCGGCTCAGGCTACCGATGTGGGCGTTAACAAAGCCACCAAACGTTTGTTCCCTATCGCCAATACGCCCGAAACGATTCTGGCGCTGGGAGTGGAAGGGTTGGAAGCCTATATCGCCACCATCGGTCTCTATCACAGCAAGGCCAAGCATCTTCTGCAAACCTGCCAGATGCTGATCGATTTGCACGGCAGTGAAGTGCCGCAAGACAGAGAATCGCTCGAAGCCCTGCCAGGGGTGGGCCGAAAAACCGCTAATGTGGTGATGAATACCGCATTTGGCATACCGACCATTGCGGTTGATACGCATATCTTTCGCGTATCCAACCGCACTGGCTTAGCACCGGGTAAAGACGTAAAAGTGGTCGAAGAAAAACTGCTTAAAGTCACCCCTAGTGAATTCAAACTCAACGCCCACCACTGGCTGATTCTGCACGGCCGCTATGTATGCAAAGCACGTAAACCCGAATGCTGGAGCTGCGTGGTGAATGATGTGTGCGATTACAACCCCAAACAAATCACCCCGCCACCGGGGCGGTAAGGCTGCAAAGGTGACAATTCTAAAGCGCATTGAGTAGGAGCGGCTTTAGCCGCGAAAGTGCCGTCAATAAGAACAGCATTCGTGGGTAAAGCAACTCCTACGATGTGTTTATCAAAAAATAAATTGTTGATCTAGAATTGCTGCAGTAAAGGGGTGGCACGGCTTTATTAGTCGATAAACCTTCGCGGCTGAAGCCGCTCCTACGGAGTGCTGGTTAAGGAAAGCTCAGTGAAAAATGCACATGGGCATGATTTGCGAAAAGGGCGGTTTTCTCAAGGTCAGCAAATTTACCTAGTCACCGCTGTTACTCAGCATCGTTTGCCGGTTTTTTCCGATTGGAAAATAGGAAGAAAGTTAGTTCATGAGTTGCAGGCTGCTGATCGTGAGGGAATGTGCAGCACCTTGGCATTTGTGGTGATGCCAGATCATTTTCATTGGCTGCTAGCGTTAGGGGAGCAGGCCGATTTATCTGATTTGTTGCATTTAGTGAAAGGGCGTTCTTCGCGTGAGATTGGCCGAGTAACAGGTATCAGAGGGATTTGGCAGCAGGGTTTTCATGATCATGCCGCACGTTTCGATGAAGATATTCAAGAAATGGCGCGGTATGTGGTGGCGAATCCATTACGGGCAGGATTGGTGCAGCATTTAGGTGATTATCCCCTGTGGGATGCAATTTTCTTTTAGGGCTTTCCGTAGGAGCGGCTTCAGCCGCGAAAGCCATGCTTATAAAACCTTCGCGGCTAAAGCTCATTCTATGTTCGTCACATCAATCCTGCTGCTTCACCAGCGCCTGCCATCTCCAAACCACCAGAGCAATGGCCATGATGGCGTGGATGCTGCTGATTAATACACTGGCTATCGCGGATGGGTGGCTGATAGGCATCAGGAAGTGCGCCAGGCTTTCTAAGCCGCTGCTGTGGGCCAAGAAAGGCAGCAGGCCGTTGATGATGGCCAGATACAGCAGGCTGCTGGCGAGTACGCGTCTGTTCTGGGTATTTAGGGCGATAAACAGGCAGATGGCGCTGTCTCGCAGCAAAATCAGGGCAATGGAAAGCGGGGCGGTGGTGATATTGGCAAATTCGCCCAAGCTAGGCCTTGTCGCTAATAGTGCAAAGGCAAATGCAAGCACCAGTGTGGTGGGCCAGAGTGGCAGATTGATCAGCGCTCCATGCCAGTTTTTGTGTTGAATGCGGGTGATAACCCGTTGCCAGACAGTGAAGCCATTAGGATCTGCAAATAGCATGGCATAAGTCATTCCGCTGCTAATAATCAGCCCAAGCATCGCGAATTGCTCATGTTTAAAACCTGCTAAAAAAATGGCCAGCAAGCAGGCAAACAAGGGCCACGCCCAAGGCAGGGTGCGTACTTGCAAGGCATTTTGCATCAGCCTCCATGCGGCAAAAATGCTGCAAATGGCAAAGAATGCGCCCGCCAGCAGTTGAAATTGCAGCGGCATAAAACTTTTATCCCACCAAATAATCGGTGAGTCGCTGACTTCAAATAGGCTGGGCATCATAAATAAGGCGGGAATAGCGAGAAGCAAATTAAAGCTGCTCCGGCGGTTTTGTGTCAGATCGGATTGGCCCAGCTGCAGATTGATCACCAGCGCCGTGCCGTGCAGCAAAAGGCCGATAGTAATCATTGATAGCGCTTTGCTAATGGTATTCATCGGGCTGGCAGGCAGCTCTGCCACAAGCAGCATCAGCAGGCACAGCGCCCCGCCATACCAATTAAAGAGCGTAGCGCCAAATAGTTTGCCCCAGGCCATTTCCCATGGGCTAAGTGCGCTCATTCTTTGCTGATCCCAGGTGTGGTCGCGCTGCTCATCACTCATGGCGGCCGCTGCGTTTTTTGTGCCCCACAGCCAGACAATTCCTGCAAATAGCGCCATCGCCGTACCACCCAGTTTACTTAATTCTAAGTTCATTCCTACGGCTAAAAAAATCAGCGCAAGAATGACTGGCATGCCGATTAAGCGGCTGGCAGAAAAACTTAGCCATAAATTGCGTTTGAATTCAGGATTCATTTTGTTTTTCCTTGATAGTGCGCAGATAAGCTTGCTGCAGGTTTTGCTCGCCAAAGCTACTGATGGCGAGTCCTGCTTGGATCAGCTCTGCCAGTAATTGAGCCTGCTCATTGCTTGTGCCGCTAAAATCAAACTCGGCGTGATGGTCCTGAGTTTTGCTGAGCACAACGGTGGAGTGGGCGGCCAGTATTTCGGCAAGGTGCGGGTTGGGGCAGGCTAGCCTGAGTTGTAAAGCCCTGCTGTTTGCACTGCGCGAGTCAAGGGCGCGGTGTTCAAGGATTTTTCCATCTTTTAGCACCAGCATATGGCTGGAATAGGCTTCCAGCTCGGCCAGAATATGCGACGACACCAAGAGCGTCATCCCGCTGGCTTGCAGCTGCTTAAATAATATCGCCAGCTCATTACGTGCTTCCGGGTCTAGGCCCGATGCGGGCTCGTCCAGCAGCAACAGCTGCGGAGCATGAATCATCGCCTGCCCGATGGCTACCCGTTGGCGTAAACCTCGCGACAAGCTACTGGCTTTTTGCTCTAAGCGATCTTGCAAAGACAAGCGTCGCGCCGTGTCATGGATTGCCGCTTCAATGGCTTCTTTAGCCAAGCCTTGCGATGCTGCTGCGTATTCCAAACACTGCGCCACGGTTAAATCTTGGTAAAGACCAAAAAAGTCCGATAAATACCCCATCTGCCTGTGCACCGCACGAGGCTTATCCTGCACATTTAAGCCCGCTACCGTAATCGAGCCACAAAGTGGCGTTTCAAGGCCAGCAATGCAGCGCATCAAAGTAGTTTTCCCCGCACCATTGGCACCCACCAGTGCAGTAACACTGCCACGCGCCACACTCAGATTCAATTGATTTAGCGCCCGGTGGCCGGGGTAATCAAAGGTAAGGCCAGAAATTTGGATCATAGAAGTCTCGGGTTGATCTGACTAGATTTGACTGCATGATACTGGATCAAGGGAAGGAATGATTGTAAGAGGCTATTGATGCTTTTTGTGTGTTTATCTTTGGTTTATCAATTATTGGCGGTAAATAGGCTATCACAGGAAGAAAACGAATGCTCTTGTAAACTCCGGTTATGTATTTGGCGCTTTTTTTGTTTTTTAATTGGTTTACTTTTTATGCAAAAAATGTGACGGAATATTGGAAGTGCAATGAGATATTTAAAATTTATGTAATTAATCAAATGAAGATTGATATTGCGCACGCATCCGTTACATGTGTTGTGTTAAAAGTCGGGGTAAATACTTTGCCGGAATAATTCCTTAAAATTGAGTTTGATTTTGGTTGGCATTTATCTTAATAAAAAACTTTAAATGGTTACAAAAAATGACAGAAATAACGACAAAAGAAACGCGCAATAGTGAGTGGAAAAAACTGCTGCTACTGGCTTTTGTGGGTTTACCGATTGTGATGTTTGGTGTGATTGTGACGTATGGTTTGATTGTGCGCTTATTACAGGTTTTTTTAATTGGCTTGCCGGGTGCGTAAAGCGGGATTTTTATCGCGCTTTTTTGTTTTGATGAAATTGGATTTGTTTATGAAAAAAATGTGGACCTGGTTACGAAATTTGTTTTGTAAGCCAGCAGCCAAGATTGGTCTTGGCGTTTTGGTGACGGTGGGTTTTGTTGCCGGTATTTTGGCGTGGCAAGGTTTCAATGCGGGGATGGCAGCAACCAATACTGAAGAATTCTGTGTGAGTTGCCACACCATGCATCAAAACCTCGACGAGCTTAAAGAAACGGTGCATTGGAGTAATCGCTCAGGCGTTCGTGCCAAGTGTTCGGATTGCCATGTACCGCATGACTTTACGGACAAAATGGCGCGCAAGATTCAAGCCAGTGTTGAAGTTTGGTCGCATTTGACCGGCAAAATCGATACCCCCGAAAAATTTGAAGCCAATCGTGCGCGTTTAGCTCAGCACGAGTGGGATCGCTTTAAAGCCAATGGCTCAAAAGAATGTCGTACTTGTCATGATTACAACAGCATGGACTTTGAAAAAATGCGCGAAACGTCGCGCGAAGCCATGCGCGGTGCGGCCGAGCGTAATCAAAGTTGTGTCGATTGCCATCAAGGTATTGCGCACAAAAAACCAGAAAAAACCGATGCCCGTAATCCGGCCTTTGATGGCTTGATTCAAGCCGCAGGCAATGAGAGCGTCAAAGTGGGCGGCACTTACTTTAATGCCTATCCGCGTGAGTTGTACCTGGATGAAGCTTTGAGCAAAGTGGCCGGTAAATTGGAAATCGGCGCGCCAGTCAAAGTCTTGCAAGAGAAGGGCAATGCGCAGCAAGTTGAAGTTTCGGCTTGGCGTAAGAGCAAAGGCTTTGGTCGGGTCTGGTATGGCCATTTTGGTAAAAATATTACTGTTGCCATATTAGAAAAAACCGTGGCGCAGGATAAGCAACTGGTGAAAATACAAGAAAGTAAGGAAGACCCAAACACGGGTTTGATCTGGCAAAAATCGGCCGCCACATTCTGGATTAAGAAAGGCAAAGTGGTTGCGACAACCGATCCAATCTGGGCCGTTGCAAAAGACAGCTACAAAAATAGTTGTAGTGTTTGTCATAAGCAGCCTGATGAAGCACATTTTGATGCAAATACCTGGCCGGGGTTGTTTGGTGGGATGGTCGGCTTTACTAGCATGGATAAAGATACCCAAGGCTTAGTGCTGAAATACCTGCAAAATAATTCGTCAGATTTTAAAAAACCTAGCCACTAATTGAATAAGCTCATGACTCAGAACTCACGCCGCGTATTTTTAAAGGGTTTGTCGCTGTCCACAGTGGCTGCTTTAGTTAGCCCTAGTTTATTATTCCCCCGCGAAAGCGAGGCCAAAACTGCCGCGCCTGCCGGCAGTGGTAGCGATTGGAAAATCACCGGTTCACACTGGGGGGCGATCCGTGCCCGTGTTGCCGGAGGTAAAGTGGTTGAAGTCAAAGCGTTTGAATTTGACAAATACCCCACTGAAATGATCCAAGGTATTATCGGCCTGATCTACAGCCCTTCGCGAATTCGCTACCCGATGGTTCGCCTAGACTGGCTTAAAAAACGCCATTTGAGCGACACCACGCAACGCGGTGACAATCGTTTTGTACGCGTTACTTGGGATCAGGCTTTGGATCTGTTTTACTCGGAACTTGAGCGTATTCAAACCAGCTACGGCCCCTGGGCGATGCACACGGGCTTGGTCGGCTGGCGCCAGACCGGGCAGTTTCATACCTGCGGTAATCACATGCTGCGTGCAATAAATATGCACGGACACACGATTTCGACTGCCGGGGACTACTCGACTGGTGCCGGGCAGGTGATTTTGCCTTACGTGCTGGGCTCAACCGAAGTGTATTCACAAGGCACTTCGTGGGAAATCATTCTTAAAGAAAGTAAAACGGTTATCTTTTGGGCTAGTGATCCGGTTAAAAACTTGCAAGTAGGCTGGAATTGCGAAACGCATGAATCTTTCGCCTACCTTGAGCAATTGAAAAACAAGATTGCCAAAAAAGAAATTCGTGTCATCAGCATTGACCCGGTCAGGAGCAAGACTCAAAATTATTTGGGCTGCGAAAAGCAATACGTCAATCCGTTAACTGACGTGGCTTTGATGATGGGGCTGGCTCACACACTGTATACCGAGAAACTGCATGATCAGAAATTTCTGGATTCGTATACCCTCGGTTTCGAAAAATTCTTGCCTTATTTATTGGGCCAAGGCAGCGATAAAACAGCAAAAACACCCGAATGGGCAGAGAAAATTTGCGGCGTAAAAGCACAGCAAATCCGTGAATTGGCTCGCCTGATGGCCAGTGGCCGCACGCAGCTGATATTTGGCTGGGCGGTGCAGCGTCAGCAGCATGGCGAGCAACCCTATTGGATGGGCGCGGTATTGGCGGCGATGTTGGGGCAAATTGGTTTGCCTGGTGGCGGGATTAGTTATGCCCATCACTATAGCTCGATTGGCGTACCGTCTTCGGGCGCTGCGATGCCGGGTTCTTTCCCGTTGAATTTGGATCCGGGTAAAAAACCGAAATACACCAATACCGATTACAAGGGCTATAGCCCGATGATTCCGTGCGCCCGAGCAATCGACGCCTTGCTTGAACCCGGTAAGGTGATTGATTACAACGGCCAAAAAGTAAAATTGCCACCCTATAAAATGGCGATTTATAGCGGTTGCAATCAATGGCATCGTCAGCAAGACCGTAATCGCATGAAAAAGGCTTTCCATCGTCTTGAAACCGTGGTGGCCGTCGACTTTACCTGGACCGCGACGTGCCGCTTTGCTGATATCGTCTTACCTGCGTGTACGCAGTTTGAGCGTAATGACATCGATGCTTATGGCTCATATAGCGGCCGTGGTGTAATTGCGATGCAAAAACTGGTTGATCCATTATTTAGTTCTAAAACGGATTTTGAAATTTTCCGGGGCCTGACGCAGCGTTTTGGCCGCGATAAAGAATACAGCCGCAATATGAATGAAATGCAATGGCTGGAATTTTTATACGAAAATTGTCGTAAAGAAAACGATAAAAAATTCCCAATGCCGCCATTTAAAGAATTCTGGGCCAAGGGATTTGTTTTATTTCCGGCCGGTAAACCATGGGTGCGTCATGCTGATTTCCGTGAAGACGCCGAGCTAAATGCCCTGGGAACCCCATCGGGCTTTATTGAAATCTTTAGCCGCAAAATCGCCAGTTATAATTACGCCGATTGCCCGGGGCACCCGGTGTGGATGGAAAAAAGCGAGCGCTCGCATGGTGGGCCGAATTCAAAACGCTTCCCCTTGTGGATGCAATCCGCTCACCCGGATAAGCGCTTGCATTCGCAAATGTGTGACTCGGAACCGATGCGTGCGACGTATGCCATTCAAGGTCGTGAGCCTTTGTTTATGAGTCCGGAAGACGCGCGTCAGCGTGGCATTAAGCACGGCGATTTGGTTCGGGTGTTTAATGATCGAGGTCAGGCCTTGGTCGGTGCGCATGTGTCCAGTGATTTCCCTAAAGGCGTGGTGCGTTTGCAAGAAGGGGCCTGGTATGGTCCGACAGGGCCAGAAATTGGAGCACTAGATACTTATGGCGATCCTAATACCATGACGCAAGATATTGGCTCATCACGCCTGGCGCAAGCCATTAGCGCCAACACCTGCGTGGTTGAAGTTGAAAAATACAAAGGTAAAGCCCCTGCAGTGACTGCGTTTGGTGGCCCCACCGAGGTGATGCCCGAATGAATGAATTAACTGCAATGCCAGAGTCAGAAGCTGCGCCAGGCGATCAGCGCGCCGCTTTATACGCCTGGTTTGCTACGCTGTATGCGCGCGAACTGACTGCAGAGCAGTTGCAAACATGGTTTGACGGCGGCGCTGATCCGCTATTTGATGGGCTGGCGCACGCTGGATTTTCTGCTGAAGTGGCTGATATGCAAGGGGCAATAGAGGCCTTGCGCAGCATGCCCGATGCGCAACTTGAATTGGCCGCCGATTACACCACGAGTTTTCTGTTAGACCTCAAAAGCTGTGCTTTACCTTATGCCTCTTGTTATTTGGGCGAGAGTCAAACTTTATTCGGGCCAGAAGAAAAAGCCATGCGTGACAAGCTAGAGCGCTATGGTTTGGGGCTGGATAGTAATTACCCTGAGGCGGCCGATCATTTGGCAATCCAGCTTGAGCTGTTGTCGTGGCTGGCAATGACGGGTAAGACGGATGATGAGCAAGACATGCTGGTCTCTTTATTGCGCTGGGTGCCTGCATTTAGCGAAAAATGCCAAGCGCTGAATACGCACGTTAAATTCTATTCTGCGCTTAGCCGGATGTTATGCCGTATTTTGCAAGCAGAAAGTGCGGTATTGGCTGAATCGGGGATGCAGGATTGATTCTTTTGCAACCATCATATTCGGTTGTAAGTTTCTCGTGGTTTAGCATCCGGTATCAAGTTGTTGTGTACCACTAAATAGTGATGCGTCATCCGGGGCTCTGGGCTTGTTGGAGAGGCTGCCCTTTGCTTTTTAAAAATTTTTGCCCAGAGCAAACAGACTTTAAAATCCGTGATGTGTGACTGCTTACGCTAGAAAGTAGCAGCTGTTTTTCGCCTCAAAAATAATCAGAATGGGTAGGAATAAAAATGGCAGAAAATTTACTGATTCAGGGCGATAGCAAGGAAGAGCGGTATCAAAATATGATTCCGCAAGTGCTGGCTTTAATTGAAGGCGAGAGTGATTTAATTGCCGCCATGGCCAATGCCTGCGCTGCTATGCATCACACCTTTGGCTGGCTTTGGACTGGCTTTTATATTGTGAAGCAGGATGAGCTGGTGCTTGGGCCATTTCAAGGGCCGATTGCCTGCGCCCGCATTCAAAAGGGGCGAGGCGTTTGCGGCAGTGCCTGGGCTCAGGCGCAAACGCTGGTGGTGCCGGATGTAGACACCTTTGCCGGGCATATCGCCTGCTCGTCACTTGCCCGCTCAGAAATTGTTTTACCGCTGATTAATCGCGATGGTGTGGTGCTGGCTGTATTGGATGTGGATTCGGCCGAGCTGGCGATGTTTGATGATGTTGATGCCAGGTATCTGGCGCAGGTTTGTGAGGCTTTGGTGAAGCTGTTTTAAGTCGGGAGTTTCACCCTCCGATCAGCGGCAGGCCTGCCCATGTTAAACTTCGGCCGCTGTTTCACTCCCTGGGTTTTTCTATGCTGCATCTCTTAAATACTCCCCAACGCGAAGCTGTCGTTTATCTGGGCGGGCCTTGCCTCGTTCTGGCGGGAGCGGGCTCGGGTAAGACGCGGGTGATTACGCAGAAGATTGCGTATTTAATTGAGAAGGCGGGCATGAATGCCAAAAATATCGCGGCGATTACCTTTACTAATAAGGCCGCGCGCGAGATGCAGGAGCGGGTGGGGGCGTTGCTGCCAAAAGAAATGCTCAAGGGGCTGACGGTTTCTACCTTTCACTCTCTGGGGTTAAAAATGCTGAGAGAAGAAGCCCGTCATCTGGGGTATAAGCCGCAGTTTTCTATTTTAGATTCGGCAGACGCCGCCAAAATTATCAGTGATCAGCTTGTTACCACTGATAAGCAGCTGATTCGTAGCAGCATGAGCCAGATTTCCATGCTGAAAAATGACAGAATTTCGCCGGAGAAAGCGCTAAATATGGCGCAATCAGAGGGTGAATTGCAGCTGGCGAGGTTGTACACCTCATATCAGGACACTCTGTTTGCCTATCAGTCGCTGGATTTTGATGATCTGATCCGCCTGCCGGTTGATTTGTTTGAAGCGCATCCCGAAGTGCTGGAAAAATGGCAAAACCGCCTGCGCTATCTGCTGGTTGATGAATATCAGGATACCAATACCACCCAGTATCAACTGGTGAAGCTTCTGGCAGGCGTAACGGGTTTATTCACTGCGGTGGGGGATGACGATCAGTCTATCTATGCCTGGCGTGGTGCGAATGTGGATAATTTGCGCCTTTTGCAGGAGGATTTTCCCAAGCTGCAAGTGATTAAGCTTGAGCAAAATTATCGCTCGATGGCGCGTATTTTGCGCTGTGCCAATGCGGTGATTGGCAATAATCCTAAGTTATTCGAGAAAAAACTCTGGTCTGATCTGGGAGTCGGTGATCCGATTCAGGTGATCGAAACTAAAAATGAAGAAGACGAAGCCACTATGGTTTCGATGCGTTTGCAGGCGCATCGTTTTGAAACTAATGGCAAGTATTCAGATTACGCAATTTTGTATCGCGGTAATCATCAGGCACGGATTATGGAACAGCAGCTGCGTGGCAGCCGTATTCCCTATGTGATTTCGGGTGGGCAATCGTTTTACGATAAAGCCGAGATCAAAGACGTGCTGGGCTACCTGCGGCTGATTGCCAACGAAGATGACGACCCGGCCTTTATCCGCGCGGTAACGACACCCAAGCGCGGCGTGGGTAATGTTACGCTGGAAAAGCTCGGCAGCTACGCCGCAACACGTAATGTGTCTTTTTTTGCGGCGGTATTCGAGGAGGGCTTTATCCATCAGGTGCAAGCCACCCAATACGAGCCCTTGCGCCAGTTCTGCGATTTTATTAATCGCATGCAGGATCGGGCGGATAAGGAGCCGGCCGGGCCTTTATTGAATGAATTACTGCTGGCGATTGATTTTGAAACATGGCTGTATGAAAACGACGAGCCGCGCCCCGCCGAGGCCAGATGGAAAAACGTACTTGATTTAGTCGCCTGGATTACTAAAAAGGGCGAGGAAGATGGTAAGAGCCTGATTGATATTGTACAAACTATTGCGCTGATCACCATGCTGGAAGGGCGTGATGAAGATGAAGTGGATGCGGTTAAGCTATCTACTTTGCATGCATCCAAAGGGCTGGAATACCCGCATGTGTTTTTGATTGGCTGCGAAGAAAACATTCTGCCGCATCAGAACTCGATTGAAAGCAATATGGTGGAAGAAGAGCGCCGCCTGATGTATGTAGGTATTACCCGCGCCCAGCGTACCTTAACCATTAGCTATTGTGGCAAGCGCCGCCGTGCCGGCGAGTGGCAGATCACCGAGCCCAGCCGCTTTTTGAAAGAGCTGCCACCGGACGATATCCGTATCAGCGGCCGTCTGGCAGGCGATAAATCCCAGCCTGCTATTGGTAAAAAAGAAGGTAAGGCTCTGCTGGCCAATTTACTGGCGCGGATTGGTTAGCTGAGATTTCAGGCATTACCTGTTTTTGATAAGTAAAGATGGCTCGCCGCTTTGTGCAAGGGTGGATTTACCCGGTGCTTTGGGGCGTATTACTTCAATTGACTACACACTTACTGATTTACATCTAAGAATTTTTATGCGGAAGGCGTATTCTGTTTGCCACATGCTGTATGGTGATCTATGCATGTGATTTGCATGGCAGGGTGATTCTGCCCCAAGTCTTGAATGTTGATCATTTGAGCAAGAGAACAATATTTGTAGCGATAAAATATCTTCAGTTCTGGCACAAAACCGGTGATTTTGAAATGCCTTCACGTGCAAGGGATAATCACAATAGGTCAGGATGAAAATGTATGCTTGCGCATAGTAAGCATTTTGTAGGTATTATCGTGAACAATATCAAGAAATCAGAAAGAATATTACTTAAAGATATTTTTGATTTAAAGATTCCACTTTATTCAGGAGCAAGACCTAATGATCAGAGGCACAAAAATTGTTGCAACCCTCGGCCCCGCTTCCAACGACCCTAAGGTCCTGGAACAACTAATCGTTGCCGGGGTCAATATGGTTAGACTGAACTTCTCCCATGGTACCGCGCAAGACCATATAGACCGCGCTAATTTAGTGCGCTCTATCGCAGAGCGCCTCGGGCAGCCTGTTGCGGTTCTGGCTGATTTGCAAGGCCCCAAGATTCGTGTTGGCAAGTTTGAAAACGACAAAATTGAGCTGGTAAAAGGCACTGAATTTATTTTGGATGCAGCATGCGAGCTGGGTAATCAGGATTATGTTGGTCTTGATTACAAAGAATTGCCAAACGATGTGGTACCAAGCGATATTTTATTGCTGGATGACGGTAAAATTAAGCTGGAAGTAATCTCGGTAACGGGTGTTAAAGTATTAACCAAAGTTCTGGTGGGCGGTACCTTATCCAATAATAAGGGTATCAATCGTCAGGGTGGCGGCTTAACAGCGCCTGCGCTGACCGAAAAAGACATGGCAGACATTAAAACTGCTGCTGCATTGCAGGCTGATTATGTGGCTGTGTCTTTCCCCAAGAGTGGCAGCGATATGCATCTGGCGCGCACTTTATTGCTTGCCGAAGGTAGCCATGCTGGCCTGATCGCCAAGATCGAGCGTACCGAAGCGATCGCCAATCTGGCAGAAATCCTTGAAGCGTCCGACGGTATTATGGTGGCGCGTGGTGATCTGGCCGTTGAAGTGGGCGATGCGGCTGTACCTGCTTTACAAAAGCGCATGATTAAAATGGCACGTCAGATGCGTAAATTGTCAATTACGGCAACGCAAATGATGGAATCCATGATCAGCAGCCCGGTGCCTACCCGTGCGGAAGTTTCTGATGTGGCCAATGCGGTGCTCGATGGCACGGATGCGGTGATGCTGTCGGCTGAATCTGCTGCGGGTAAGTACCCGGTAGAATCGGTTGAAGCGATGCTGCGTGTTTGTCAGGAAGTAGAAAAGCACGCCGATATGCAAAGCGATAATGATTTCATTAGCGATGCAGTTGTTGAGCGCATTGATCAGGCGATTTCGATGGCGGCTGTTTATGCTGCAGGCCATTTGCCGATGAAGGCAATTGTGGCGCTGACTGATTCAGGTACTTCGGTACTGTGGCTGTCCCGCTATATCAGTGCGGTGCCTATTATGGCGGTTACACAAAACGTATCTACTTATCGTAAGCTTGCGTTGTATCGTCATGTTCAGCCTACCTTAATGCCTGAGTCCGTAGGCAGCGGGCGTGATGATCAGATTGCCCATGTAAAAATGGCTCTGGTGCGTGACGAGCGGGTTGTTCCAGGTGATTGCTTTGCGATGACTTGGGGTTCACAAGCGGGTTCGGGTGCGAACACGCTGCAAATTATCAAAACTGATGCTCCGCGGGTTTAATCGGGTTTGTTAAGGCGCGATGTGCTGATGTAAGTTAAAACGGCGTGATACTCTGGCTAGCTTTGGGCTAGTCAGGGCGCGCCGTTTTCTTGTCCCTGATGCGGGGGTGCCGGTGATGTTTGGCATAATCTCTTTAAATAGGAAGTGATACCCATGCGTAGAGGGGTATATGCAGGCAGTTTTGATCCGGTCACCAATGGCCATCTATGGATGATTGAGCATGGCGTGGGCATGTTTGATGAAATGATTGTTGCGATTGGTGATAATCCGGACAAAACATATACCTTTAGTCTGGCAGAGCGCTTAGCCATGCTAAGAGAAACCACGGCGCATCTGCCTTCTTTGCGTGTAGAGTCTTTTGAAAACTCATTTCTGGTGAATTATGCCCGCGAGCAAGGGGCTAATTTTATTTTGCGCGGAATTCGTGAAGCGGCCGATTATGAGTTCGAGCGCAAAATGCGCTATATCAATGCTGATCTGGCCCCACATATTGACACGGTATTTTTAATGCCCCCGCGTGAAATTGCTGAAGTGAGCTCTACCATGGTGAAAGGTCTTGTCGGGCCTGCCGGCTGGCAAGGCGTGGTGCAGCAATATGTGCCCGAGCCGGTATTTAATCGCTTTCTTGTGCTCAAAGGGGATCAGGCTTAGTTCGGGCTTGATACAGGTATGGGCTGTTGTTTTAAAGATGGAATGGCTTAAATCCTGAAGCGAAGGCCGATTAGATCAGGCCGGTTTTTGCTCTGCCTGTTACACTTCTGTTTTTATGTGCTCAAGATTTTATAAAAATGGCTGATATCGCTAGCTTTCGTAACCGCTTTGCCAAAAACGTTAAGCATTGGGGTAAATGGGCCCGCCGGCAGGGCATTACTTGCTACCGTGTATACGATAGAGATGTGCCTGAATTCCCTGTTATCGTTGATTTCTACGAAGGTCGTGTGCACTTGCAGGAAGTGGCAACGGGCTGGATGGAAAGCGATGAAGACCACGCAGACTGGCTGGAAGCGATTCGTAATGCCTGTGCCGAGGTGCTGGATATTGATGAATCTGCCGTGGTGCTGAAATTACGCCAGCGGCAAAAAGGCCTGCAGCAGTATGAAAAGCTGGAAGGGGAGCTGTCTGAAGACTTTGTGGTGCAGGAAGGCGGCAATCAATTCTGGGTAAATTTAGGTGCTTACCTGGATACCGGCCTGTTTCTGGATCACCGCAATACCCGCAAACGCGTGATGGAAGAAGCCAAAGGCAAACGCTTCTTAAATCTGTTCAGCTATACCGGCTCTTTTAGCGTTTACGCTGCAGCCGGTGGTGCCACACATACCACTACCGTGGATATGTCGAATACTTATCTGGAATGGGCCGAGCGCAATTTCGCTTTAAATGGCATGGATCCTTCCCGCCACCAGCGCGTGCGTGCCGATGTATTCGAGTTTTTATCCGAAGCCTTAAGCGAAAGCACCCGTTACGATCTGATCGTGATGGATCCGCCATCGTTTTCTAATTCCAAAAAAATGAACGGTATTCTGGATATCCAGCGTGATCATTCCTGGCTGTTAGAAAGCGTACTGGCCCTGTTAAAGCCGGGCGGCGTATTGTATTTCTCGAATAATCTGCGCACCTTTACCCTGGATGACTGGCTTAAGCCCCAGTGCACCGACATCTCTGGGCAATCCGTACCGGAAGACTTTCGCAACCGCAAAATTCATCAGTGTTTCAGGTTTGTAAAAGGACTCTGAAAACCCAAGTCTTAAAACACGGAGATACGGAGGACCCGAAGAAAAACAACAGCTTGTTATGTCATCACAATTTGAATTTCTCAGAAATAATATCAAAATCGTCATTCCCAAGTATTTTAATCGGGAATCTAGTGATACTGCTGGACCCCTGGCTCTCGGGGGGTACAGTTTTGAAAATTCAGTTTGTTATATGCTGCGGTATATTCTGATTTGGGGTTTCTCCGTGAAACTCCGTGTTCTCAGTGCCCTCCGTGGTTCAAGGTTTAGGTTTGTTGTATTTTTTTGCTAAGTGCCCGCTTGTTTGGATTGCCCCGTCAATGAATAACCTCTATTTTTCCTTCCCTTTGGTTCTGGTCGATCTGGAAACCACCGGTGCGAACCCGAACTCGGATCGTATTACCGAAGTGGGTATTGTGCAGATCGACGAGCAGGGCTGCCGCAGCTGGTCGCAGCTGGTAAACCCTGGCAAGGAGATTCCCGAGTTTATTCAGGAGCTGACCGGCATCAGTAATGAAATGGTGGCCGATGCACCGCCTTTTGCTGAGGTGGCGGAACAGGTACTGGAGCTATTGCAGGGGCGGGTGTTTGTGGCGCATAACGCACGTTTTGATTACGGCTTTTTAAAGCAGGAATTCAAACGCCTAGACATGCGTTTACAGGCGCAGGTGCTGTGCACCGTAAAGCTGTCACGCAAGCTATATCCGGCCGAGCATAAACACAGCCTCGATGCCTTGATTGCCCGGTACGGGCTGACTTTTACCGGTGGCCGCCACCGCGCATTAACCGATGCCGAGCTTTTGCAGCAGTTTCTGGATGTGGCGCTCAAAGACCATGGGTCGGAGGCACTGCATCAGGCGATTGCCGGATTATTACGCCAGCCTGCCCTGCCACCTGCGCTGGACCCTGCCCAGATTGATGAATTGCCAGAGTCGTCCGGTGTTTATATCTTTTATGGCGCGGATGATGTGGCGCTTTATATTGGCAAAAATCACAATATCAGAAAGCGCGTGCTGGCCCACTTTAGCGATGCCAATCCTAAAGAAGTACAGCTGGCTAAGCGCACCCAAAGGCTGGCCTGGCATGAAACCTCGGGTGAATTAGGCGCAGTGCTGCTGGAGACCAGCCTGGTTTCACAGCTGGAGCCAAGCTACAACCCGCCACAGCGCCGGATTAAAGAATTGGGTGCATGGCGTTTAGTATCCAAAGACGATGTGCTGCAGCCCTATTGGATGCCGTGGGCAGAGGCGGGGGCTGAGCCTGTGTTTGGCCCGTTTCGCTCGCGCCGCGAAGCTGCCAATGTGTTAAATAAAATGATTGATGGTCATGGCCTGTGTCGGCAGATTCTGGGTCTGGAGCCCAAGCCCAAATCGATAGCTCCCTGTTCGGCATTTCTGGAAGGGCGTTGCAGGGGGGGCTGTGTAGGGCGGGATATCACGCATAATGCCCGCTTTTCTGCTGCCATAGAGCGTTATCGTTTCCCACTGTGGCCCTATCAGGGTGCAGTGGCACTCGCCGAAGGCCCGGAATGGGCGCCTGTGCTGCAGGTGTTTGATCAGTGGTGCTATCTGGGTGCGCTCAATCATATCGACGAGCTGCCAGCTCTATTGGCCAAGCCCCGTAAATTTGAACTCGATGTATTTAAGCTGATCCAGAAAGAATTCAAAAAACAGGGGCATAAATTGCAGAAGCTGGCTACTGGGGTAGAAAGTCAAAAAGATCTGTAAACACAAAGCAAAATGAGAACACAGAGCACACAGAGAAAAACGAAAGATTAGGTTTTCTCTGTGTGCTCTGTGTCTGCAGATCTTGGGTTTTTAAGCTGCGTAAATCACAAACACTGTTGGGCGTTTGTGCAGATCTGGCTTAGGGCCGCTTTTCCAGTCGGCAACGGTTTTGCTCAGCATCAATTCATTTGGCGTGGTTAAGTCACAAGCTACGGTGAGCTGGGTGCTGCCTTTTAAACCGACGAGCAGCGCATCAAATAATGCGCCGTTGCGGTAAGGCGTTTCAATCATCAGTTCGGCTTGTTTATTGCGGAACGAATCATTTTCCAGCTGGCGAATCGCTTCTAAGCGAGCAGGGTCTTGCGAGGGAATATAGCCGTTAAACCGGAACTTTTGCCCATTGGCTCCCGCGCCCATCAGGGCAAGTAAAATTGACGATGGTCCTACCAGTGGCGCTACTTTTATGCCTTTACGATGCGCCAAGCGGATCAGGTTGGCGCCTGGGTCGGCGACACCTGGGCAGCCCGCTTCGCTCATCAGGCCGACATCATGACCATCTAGCAGCGGTTTTAAGAGGGCGCTGAGCGCGTCTTCCTTGGTGTGCTCGTTCAGCTCTTCCATCCATAGGCTGCGCAGTTCGTGCGGTGTGCCAAATTCTTTCAGGAAGGCGCGCGCGGTTTTGGGTGCTTCAACAATAAAGTGCGTTAAGCGTTGTGCCGTGGCGAGTACGTCAGCCGGAATAACGCTGGCCAGTGTGTCTGTACCCAGCGGAACAGGAATCAAATACAGGGTGCCGCTCATAGCAGTGGAAATCCTTCATTTTTTAACATGGTAATTAATTCAATCAGCGGCAGGCCAATGATCGCGGCAGGATCTTTGCCTTCGATGGCGGCAATCATCACGATGCCCAGGCCTTCGGTTTTTGCACTGCCAGCGCAGTTATAGGGCTTTTCGCGCAGCAGGTAGGATTCGATCTCGGCATCGGTGTAATCACGCATCGTCACACGGGTAATATCTACACAATGCTGCTCCTGGCCGGTGCCCGTGTTGTAAAGGCACAGGGCCGTATGAAAAGCTAAGGTATGGCCGCGCATTTTACTTAACTGATGAACGGCGCGCTCATGATTGCCGGGCTTTCCCAGCTGCTCGCCGTTTAAAAGGGCCACCTGATCCGAACCAATAATCAGGCTGTCTGGGTATTGATTGGCCAGTACACGGGCTTTGGCGATGGCAAGGCGCAGGCTGGTGTCGCCTGCTGTTTCGCCAGCCAGGGGGCTTTCATCCAGATCTGGCGCAGCAGTTTCAAAAGAAATACCAAGCCGCTCCAGTAATTCTTTGCGATAGGGCGAGGTAGATGCGAGGACTAAACGAGGTAAGTGCATGGATTTGTTAGACTCTTACGTAAATGATTTTGACAGGGCTGGGCAAGGGATTGTATCATGCGCGGTTTCTTGTATTCGTTCTGGTTCCTTATGACTGTTATTCACAGCGGTCAATTCGCGCTTGAAGGCGAAAAGATTGAAGGATTGACGCCGCTGTCCGAGTTAGGCCGATTGCATGATTTGCTTGCCAGTACTGAAGGCAGCATGGTCTGGAAGTTGTCTGGCGGCATTGATAAGTTAGAGCGGCCGTGGTTATTTGTTGATGTGGAAGGCGAAGTTCAACTCGTTTGCCAGCGTTGCCTAAAGCCCATGCCCTTTTTTGTTAATGTGGGTAGCACTCTCGTACAGTTTCCGGATGAAGCCCATCTTGATGAGGCAGAAAACGCTGACGAAGATCTTGAAGGTATCGTTATCGATCCCGAGCTTGACGTTATGGCGTTGATAGAAGATGAAATTCTGCTTGCCTTGCCCTTCGCGTCCCGGCACGAAGACTGTGGTGCAGATCGCATTGTTTTAAAAGATTCAAAACCGAATCCGTTTGCTGTCCTGGCTCAGTTGAAAACCAGGGAAGCGGAATAAACTGTTAATTAAACTGGTTTTCAAGGAGTTACATCATGGCTGTTCAACAGAATAAAAAGTCCCCGTCCAAGCGTGGCATGCGTCGTGCACACGACTTTCTGACCGCTCCGGCGCTGGCAGTTGAAGCTACGACAGGTGAAGCACATTTGCGTCACCACATCTCCCCAAATGGCTTTTACCGCGGTCGCCGCGTTATCAAAGCTAAGGGCGAGTAATTCCCTTTATAACCTCAGGGTTGTAATATGCGGCGCAAGCGGGTGACCCTTGCGCCGTTCGCCGTTCTGGATTCCCCAGTCTGTGCCTTTTTTGGAGTTGCGATTGAGGTGCTTTTCATAGTTAATGCGTGATGTGCTTATGAATTGTGCTCTCCTTCTCCTTACAGGACTTGTAGCCCCCGATGGATATCACCGTTGCCGTTGATGCGATGGGCGGCGATCATGGCTCGCACGTTACTGTGCCTGCCGTACTTCGCTTCCTAAAAGAATTTCCCCAGGTTAATGTCGTGCTGGTTGGTTTGCCCGATGTGCTTGCGGTTGAGTTGAAAGCTTGCCATGCCGAGGTCGGTCCCCGCTTGCGTGTTCATGCCGCCAGTGAAGTGGTGACAATGGATGAGTCGCCCCAGTCGGCGATGAAAAATAAAAAAGATTCTTCGATGCGTGTGGCGATCAATTTGGTTAAATCCGGCGAAGCCAATGCCTGCGTTTCAGCCGGCAATACCGGTGCGCTGATGGCAACTGCCCGCTTTGTACTTAAAACAATTCCGGGTATTGATCGGCCTGCTATCGCGAAAATGATGCCTTCCAGCCGCAATGAGACTTGTGTGCTGGATTTAGGCGCTAATGCAGTGTGTACGCCGCATAATATTTTGCAGTTTGCGATTATGGGGTCTTCTCTTGTGGCGGCTACCCGCCATATCGAGAACCCGACTGTTGGTTTGCTCAATATTGGTTCTGAAGATCAAAAAGGAAATGAGACGGTTAAAGAGGCTTCGGAATTACTGAAAGCATCCCGGCTTAATTTTCAGGGTAATGTTGAGGGAAATGACATCTACCGGGGCTCGGTCGATGTGGTGACCTGCGATGGTTTTACCGGTAATGTGGCTTTGAAAGCCTCAGAAGGCTTGGCAAAAATGCTGGCTGACTTTTTAAAACAAGAGTTTACCCGTAGCTGGTGGGCGCGCATCATTGCCCTTCTGGCATGGCCGGTATTGGCTCGTTTTAAGGCCAGAGTTGATCCGCGCCGTTATAACGGTGCGTCCTTGCTGGGCTTAAAAGGTATCGTGGTGAAAAGCCATGGTAGTGCAGATAAAGTAGCTTTTTATTGGGCTTTGCGGCAGGCGATGGATGAGGCGCGCTCGGGCGTGATTCAGCGCATCACTGAACAGGTTCAAGATCAGCTCGCAGAATTGGCAGCTCAAGAGACTGCCGTCGAATAAGGGGTTTTTTTATGTACGCTCGCATTGTTGGCACAGGTTCATATTTACCGTCTCGTATTCTTTCTAATCAGGAAATTGCCGAGCGAGTTGAAACCAGTGATGAATGGATTGTTTCGCGCACGGGGATCCGTGAGCGTCATATTGCAGCCGAAGGCGAGCTGGTATCTGATTTGGCGCTCAAAGCCGTTGAGGCGGCCATTGCCGCTGCGGGTGTGAGCAAAGAAGAAATTGATTTGCTGATTGTGGCCACAACAACGGGTGATCAGATTTTCCCGTCCACAGCTTGTATCGTGCAGGATAAATTAGGCCTGCATGGCTTTCCTGCTTTTGATGTGCAGGCGGTGTGCGCGGGGTTTATTTACGCGCTGAGCACGGCAGAAAAATTTGTTAAAACCGGCGCTTCCAAGTGTGCGGTGGTGGTTGGTGCTGAAACGGTTTCCCACTTGATTAACTGGGATGATCGCGGCACTTGCATTTTGTTTGGTGATGGCGCGGGCGCAGTGGTGCTGAAGCCTTCAACCGAAACCGGTATTCTGGCAACTAATTTACGCTCGGATGGCCGTTACCGTCATATTCTGAAAGCGGATGCAAAGGTGAAATACGGTAGTCTGACAGGCAGCCCGTGGCTGTATATGGAAGGCAATGCCGTATTTAAGTTTGCCGTCAGGGCGCTCGCTGATGTGGCCGCAGAAACCATTGCTGCTGCCGGTCTTGTTCAATCCGAAATTGACTGGCTGGTTCCGCATCAGGCCAATATTCGTATTATTGAATCCACCGCAAAGCATCTTGGTTTAAGTATGGATAAAGTGGTGGTGACGGTTGCCGAGCATGGCAACACTTCTGCTGCATCTATCCCATTGGCGCTGGATGTTGCAATGCGTGATGGCCGGATCAAGCCGGGCCAGAAAGTATTAATGGAAGGGATTGGTGGCGGTTTTGCCTGGGGCGCGGTGATCGCTCAGTTTTAATTATCAACGGCGCAGCAATGCGCCGTTTGAGTATCCGGCATTAAAATAACTGTTTGAATTTTTGCTGAAGATATAGGTTTCAGCAGTGTGGGAGAAGAAGAAAATGGCGTTAGCATTTGTATTTCCGGGCCAAGGCTCTCAATCGATCGGCATGATGAATGGCTGGGCAGATTTGGCCGTAGTGAAGGCGACGTTTGATGAAGCTTCGGCAATCTTGGGGCAGGATTTATGGCAGATGGTAGCTGATGGCCCCAGCGAGTTGTTAAATGCGACCGTCAACACCCAGCCCCTGATGCTGACTGCGGGTGTGGCTGTATGGCGGGCCTGGCAGGCACAAGGTGGCGCGCAGCCAGAGGTATTGGCAGGGCATAGCCTGGGTGAATACACCGCTCTTGTGGCTGCAGAGGCTTTATCTTTTGGTGATGCGCTGCAGTTAGTGCGCTTACGTGCAATTGCCATGCAAGACGCCGTGCCTACTGGTACGGGTGCAATGGCAGCTATTCTCGGCCTTGCAGATGATCAGATCATGGCTGCTTGCGAAGAAGCCGCACAGGGTGAGGTGGTTGCCGCCGTTAATTTTAATTCACCAGGCCAGGTAGTGATTGCTGGCAGTAAGGGCGCTGTTGAACGCGCTTGCGAGGCTTGCAAGGCCCGTGGCGCTAAGCGGGCGATGTTATTACCAGTGTCTGTGCCGTCACATTGCGCTTTAATGCGCCCTGCGGCAGAAAAATTGCAACAAAAATTAGATACAATCGTCATCAGTGCACCTGTGATTCCTGTCTTGCATAATGCCGATGTGGCCGCATATAGCGATGCAGCGCAAATTAAAGATGCATTGGTCCGCCAGCTTTACGAGCCAGTACGCTGGGTAGAAACAATTAGCAAGATGGCTACTGATGGAATTACCGTGATTGCTGAATGCGGGCCGGGTAAAGTATTGGCAGGCCTGAATAAGCGAATTGCAACAGAGGCACAGCAAGTGGCTCTGGTTGATACTGCTGCTCTGCAAACATTACAAGCGATGCTGTAAGCCGCGAGTAGAATGAACAATCTGGAGATTTTGGCATGAGTTTTGAAGGTAAAGTAGCACTGGTAACCGGTGCATCCCGAGGCATTGGCCAGTCTATTGCACTAGAGCTGGCTCGTGCAGGAGCACTGGTGATTGGTACTGCAACCTCGGACGCGGGTGCAGAAGCCATCACGGCTTACTTAAAAGAAGCAGGTAATGCGGGCTGTGGATTGCGTCTGCAGGTGACTGAAGAGGGGGCTTGTGATGCAATCATCGATTCGATTACCCAGCAATTTGGCCCGGTAACCATTCTTGTGAATAATGCAGGTATTACCCGTGATAATCTCCTGATGCGTATGAAAGATGATGAATGGGATGAGGTGATGGCCACTAATCTGCGTCCGGTGTATAAGCTATCAAAGGCCGTAATGCGTGGCATGATGAAGGCGCGTTGGGGCCGCATTATCAATATTGCATCGGTTGTTGGCGCTACGGGTAACCCTGGCCAGGCTAATTATTGCTCGGCGAAAGCGGCTTTATTTGGCTTTACCAAATCATTGGCGCGTGAAATTGGTTCCCGCGGTGTTACTGTGAACGCGGTTGCACCCGGTTTTATTGATACGGATATGACAAAGTCGCTGCCTGAAGAACAAAAGGTTAAACTTGTCGAACAAATTGCCTTGGGGCGCTTGGGTAATCCGCAGGATATTGCAGATGCGGTGAGTTTTTTGGCGTCAGAGAAAGCTGCTTACATTACGGGTAACACCCTGCATGTGAACGGCGGAATGTATATGAATTAACGTAGTCTCCACGCTGTATGCAGATTTATTTTGCAGCTCAGCGTGGTTTTTTGGTTGTGCATTTGACCGAAGTCACTCGACAAAGGTTTGCTGTGGCTGTTTTTTTGGTAGAATGCTGACGTTTTTTTTAGTAATTAAGACAAGGCTTGGGACATAAATTCATGGAAAACATCGAACAGCGTGTTAAGAAGATCGTTGCCGAGCAACTTGGCGTGCCGGAAACAGACGTTAAGATTGACTCATCGTTTGTAAATGACCTCGGTGCCGATTCTCTCGATACCGTTGAACTCGTCATGGCACTGGAAGAAGAATTCGAGTGCGAAATTCCTGACGAAGAAGCCGAAAAGATTACTACCGTTCAGCAAGCCATTGACTTCGTCAATGCTAACCTGAGCAAGTAATTAGTTTTTCTCGAGGCCTCTGCGATGAGCGTGCAAGCGTTGATTGTGGAGGTCTTGTTCCATCTGGCCTATATGGCCATCTCACGGAGACTGCCCCGTGTCTAAACGCAGAGTAGTTGTCACTGGCCTGGGACATGTCTCACCGGTCGGCAATGATGTGGCTTCCGGCTGGGCAAATTTGCTTGCTGGCCAGTCTGGCATCGCCCAAATTACCCGTTTCGACGCCAGTGACCTGGCTTGCACCATTGCTGGTGAAGTCAAAGGTTTTGATATTACCGAGTACATCTCGGCAAAAGACGCACGCCGCATGGATGTGTTTATCCATTACGGTATCGCCGCAGCTTTGCAGGCCATTAAAGACGCTGGCCTTGATGATGTTGCTGATCTGGACAAGACGCGCGTTGGTGTGAATATTGGTTCCGGTATCGGTGGCCTTTGGTCTATCGAGCAGACCAGCGCGGCTATGCTTGAAAGCGGTCCGCGCAAAATTGGCCCGTTCTTTATTCCAGGTTGCCTGATTAATCTGGTTGCAGGTCATGTCACTATTTTAAAAGGCTACCAAGGGCCAAGTTATGGCATCGTTTCTGCATGTACCACTGGTGCGCATAGCATTGGTGATGCTGCCCGTATTATCCAATACGGCGATGCAGATGTGATGGTGGCTGGCGGTGCTGAAGGCGCGATTTCCCGTCTTGGCATGGGTGGCTTTGCCGCAATGAAAGCGCTTTCTACCCGCAACGATGATCCGGCCACGGCATCCCGCCCCTGGGATACGGGGCGGGATGGTTTTGTGATGGGTGAAGGCGCGGGTGTGCTGGTACTGGAAGAGTACGAGCATGCTAAAAAACGCGGTGCAACCATTTATGCCGAGCTGATCGGTTTTGGTATGAGCTCGGATGCTTATCATATCACTTCACCAACGGCAGAAGGCCCGGCACGAGGTGTAACGAATGCCTTGCGCGATGCGGGCATTAATCCTGATGAAGTTGATTATGTAAATGCCCATGGCACATCGACTCCGTTGGGGGATGCAAATGAAACCAACGCGCTGAAAATTGCCTTTGGTGACCATGCCAAGAAGCTGGTAGTAAATTCTACAAAATCCATGACGGGCCATTTATTGGGCGGCGCGGGTGGTGTGGAAGCCATTTACTCCATTTTGGCTCTGCATAATCAGGTGTCCCCACCTACCATCAATATCTTCGAGCAGGATATTGCGGGTGGTTGTGACCTGGACTATGTGGCAAATACTGCAAGAGACATGAAGATTGACGTTGCAATCTCTAACTCCTTCGGTTTTGGCGGCACCAACGGCACGCTGGTTTTCCGTAAAGTTTAAGCACGGAAACACGTAAGAAAAAAGGCTGCTTCGGCAGCCTTTTTTGCGTCTGTAAATTGCAGCATATATTAAGTAGTGTTTTTATAAGAAAAAGGCAGCTATTTACAAATCAGCAAGCTATCAGAGAATTGGGCAAAGTCGTATTAATCGGTAAACAGGCCGATCTCACTGGTGGTTAATTCTCGTGCTGTAATGTGTAATTAAGCTGGCTGATGTCAAAGCCCTGCTCTTTTGCAATGTCCAGGGCGGCGTCTAAATCTTGTTTACTGATTGACTGGCTGCGTGAGAGTAACCATAGATATTTACGATCCGGATTACCAACCAGCGCCCACTGGTATTCATCTCCTAAGCCAAAGACCCAGTAATCAGCAGAGAATGGCCAGAAAAAGCTGACTTTTAATTTGGCATTTCCGCTATCGGGGACAACACTGGCATGCCCTTTTGCTTCGGCAAAGCTGCCGTCTTGTTTGCGGCAACGATTGAGTACACCAATCTTATCGTCTCCCTGTTTAGTGTATTCCGCTGTGGTATCGGCAATGCACATGCGCTGAAAATACATGGGGAAACTGGCGATTTCGTACCAGCGGCCTAAATAACGGTTTAAATCCAGTGAGGAGACAGTTATGGGGGCTGCATAGGCTGTGCCGCTGATGATCAGGCTGAGAAGTAAGGCAGATAGGCGCATAATTGCCCCCTTTTTAGTCGTGAAATTTTCTACATTCTAGCAGTTTGCTACCCTGCCGTGATTTTGCATTACTGCATTGTGGGCATTGCATTGTGAGTGCTCTGAAATAGCCGTAAGCTATTTTTAAGTCATGCACTGTTTATGCAAACACTGACTTTTGTTTGCCGGATTGATGATCTGCCCGGGTATTTAATACGTCACTATCCCCTCTTTAAGTGATAAGGTATAAGGCTGCACTTGCCCTGTTAAAATACTAACTATGTTCTGTTTATCTCTAGCTCAAACTCCTGATTTATTAGCGCTGCATGCCAGCGATCCTGCCCGTTTTCCTGCCCTTGCCGAGACAGGCGGAGGGCAGCCGGGGTGGGATATCTTGTTTTCCCTGCCACGTGAAGTGCGTGTTTATGCGGAAGGGGATGCTTTTGTGAGTGATTTACGCAGCCTGCCCCTGGATACCCAGCTGCCCCGGCCGGAAGATCTGCCTGTTGATGCGCCCTTTGCAGGGGGCTGGTTTACTTATGCGGGCTATGAGCTGCTTTCTACGTTTGAGCCGCATGTTGCGCATCGCTCCGAGGCTGATTTTCCTGTTGCAGCGCTACTGCGCATTCCTGCTGCGGTGTTGCTTGAGCGCCCGTCTGGTCAAGCTTGGCTGGTGGCGGAAACACTGGAAGAGCTGGAAATGCTCGCTGAACGAGTTGCTCATACACCTGAATTTAATCCCGACTTGCCACAAATTGCATCAATTACTGAGGATGATCCAGCTGCCTTTTTACAAGGTGCACAGCGAGCTCTTATATATATAAGAGAAGGGGATGTTTTTCAGGTGAACTTATCCCGGGGCTGGGATGTGCAACTTGCTCAGGCTCTAAGCCCTGCAGAGTTATTTGCCAGCCTGCGTGTGCGTAATCCTGCGCCGTTTTCTACCCTGCTCGATTTAGGCTGCCATGGTGCCGTGGTTAGCTCGTCGCCTGAGCGCCTAGTTAAAGTGAAAGGCGATCTGGTTGAAACCAGGCCTATTGCTGGCACTCACCCCAGATCGCTTGATCCTATTGAAGACGCCGGACTTAAAGCACGGCTTTTGGCTACGCCCAAAGAGCGTGCCGAACATATTATGCTGGTTGATTTAGAGCGTAACGATCTGGGGCGCATTTGTACGGCGGGAACGGTGCAGGTGGACGAGCTGATGGCTGTGGCGACCTATGCTTTTGTTCATCATATCGAATCCAATGTATGTGGGCAGTTAAAGGCAGGGCAAACACCTGCAGATATCCTCAGGGCGTTATTTCCTGGCGGAACTATTACAGGTTGCCCCAAGGTTCGCTGCATGCAAATTATCAGGGAGCTGGAAGATCGGCCCCGTTATGCTTACACCGGCAGCCTGGGTTATATCAATCTGGATGGATCAATGGATCTTAATATTCTGATTCGTACTTTTTTACAAAGGCAGGACCAGCTTTATTTCAGGGCGGGCGCTGGTATTGTGATTGATTCAGATC
Organism: Iodobacter ciconiae; assembly: GCF_003952345.1. NCBI lineage: Bacteria > Pseudomonadati > Pseudomonadota > Betaproteobacteria > Neisseriales > Chitinibacteraceae > Iodobacter > Iodobacter ciconiae. The sequence continues at coordinate 3,591,891 of NZ_CP034433.1, forward strand.
CAGAGCGCGAGCTGCAAGAAACCCGGCATAAAGCACGTGGGCTGCTGCGTGCCCTGGGCGTGCAGGGATAAACTGCCAGGCGCAATTGGCCCGGCATCAGTATTTAGCAGGGAGGGCAGGACTCATCGTTTTGCCCTCCCTGTATTTATTCGGGAATGATAAAAATGAGATTGCTTAATGGCCAGCCCCAAAACCGTATCAGTATGGCTGATCGGGCGTTTCAATTTGGTGACGGGGTATTTCGTACCATGCGTTGCACTGGCGGGGCGATTGAGTTTTGGGCCAGACATTACTCACACTTAGAGCAAGACTGCGCTGCCTTGGGAATAGTTTGCCCAAGTGCTTCGATCTTGCTGGAAGACCTGAGTCGCCTTAGACCGGTTGATGCAGTACTTAAAATTATCATCACCCGGGGTGAAACTGCTCGTGGTTATAGCGTGCCGGATCAATTGCTGCCCAACAGGATTGTGCAGCTGGCGGCTTTGCCTGCGTACCCGGAGCAGTTGTATCAGCAGGGGGTGAAAGTGCGTGTTTGCAGCACGCAGGCGAGCTGGCAACCTGCTCTGGCTGGTGTTAAGCACTTGAATCGTCTGGAGAATGTTCTCGCTCGCCGGGAGTGGCATGACCCGGATATTTTTGAAGGGCTGATGCTGGATAGGGATGGTTTTGTAATTGAAGGGGTGATGAGCAATGTGTTGGTTTTAAGCGACAATATTTTGAGCACACCAAAACTTGAGCAAAGCGGGGTGAGCGGGGTGATGTGCGAGGTAATTTTTGATGCTGCGGTGCAGCATGGTTTGCAGGTGGAAAAACGAGCCTGGACGCTGGATGAGATCAAACAATCCGATGCGATCTGGCTCACAAATAGTTTAATGGGATTATTGCCAGTAAGTGATTTATGCGGACGGCATTTTCAATCACACGCCGCACAGCTGCTACTTTCCGGGGCACTTAAGCAGTTGCGCCAAAAGGAAAAGTTTGCGATTGTTGATCTGGCCGGTATGACGAAAGGGTAATTTTTCACAGCGCGGGATGGGAGGTAGGCCTTATATTGGCGCTCCCCAACGCAAAAACGGCAAGCCAGATGCTTGCCGTTTTTGATGATCTGGAGGAGAGAGGGGGATTCGAACCCCCGATACTCTTGCGAGTACGCCTGATTTCGAGTCAGGTACATTCAACCACTCTGCCACCTCTCCAAAGAGGAAAAGGATTCTAGCGCAATTTTTACCTAAGGCAAAGCTGTGTTTGTGCTCTTGGTGAAAAATAGTGCAGAATGCGACCGGTATCAACAAACGGGATGCGCATGAAACATTGGCTCATGGCTCTAGCAACAGTTGTTCTAACGGGTTGCGGCGATATGCCGGAACAATCTTCCAACCGGGTTCTTCCTTGGGCAGAATCACAAGAACTCGTCGTACTGGTACAAAACGGTCCGACTACACTCTATGTCGATGCCGAAGGCAATTACGCAGGCTTGGAGTACGATCTCGTTACTCGCTTTGCAGTAGCAAATGGGCTAAAAGTGCGTTTTATCGTAACCAGCAGCCATGCAGAGTTACTCTCCAGGCTGAAAGGGAATGAGGCTCACTTTGCCGTGGGTGTGCAAAAAGGTTTTGAAAGCGAAGGACTCGCATTTGGCCCCGCTTACCAGAGCATTGAACCGGTACTGATTTACCCTAGTAATAAAACGGCTGCCAGCGTTTTAGCTGAGCTAAGTGCAGGGAAAGCCAGTATCAGCACGCTGCCGCAATATGTGATGGCGCTCAATAAGTTAAAAGTAGATAAGCCTAATCTGACCTGGCAGACTGTTGAAGACGGTGATAGCGAAGATTTGATTGAACGCGTTGCAAACGGGCTGCTTAGTTATGCAATGGTTGATTCGCACGCTGCGGAGGTGGCCCAGAACTACTTCCCTAAAGTTGCTATTTCACGTGATATGGGATCGGTTCAGCAGCTTGCATGGGCTGCGCCTGAAGGCGATAGCGAGTTATTCACTCTGTTTGAAGGTTATTTTAGCAAAATGGCTCAAAACGGAGAGATGCGCAGCTTGCTTGACCGGTATTACGGGCACGTAAACCGCCTGGGTCAGGTTGATGCAATTGCATTTCTGGATAAGCGCAAAGTCATTTTGCCACGTTATAAAAAGTGGTTTAAAGAGGCTGAAACAAAAACGGGTCTGGATTGGCGCCTGGTTGCTGCATTGTCTTACCAGGAATCGATGTGGGATCCGGAAGCGGTTTCAATGTCGGGGGTGCGTGGCATGATGATGCTGACCAACGATACGGCAGAGCGCTTGGGCGTGAATCGCCTCGACCCCTATCAAAGTATCCAGGGTGGCGCGCGTTATATTCAGACTATGAAAGACAGCCTGGCCGAAAATATTACCGAGCCAGATCGCACCTGGCTGGCTTTAGCCGCTTATAACGTAGGATTGGGCCATTTGCTGGATGCTCGTGCCCTGGCCGTGAAGCTGGGCAAAAATCCGGATAGCTGGGTAGATGTGAAGACCACGCTGCCGCTTTTGCGTAATCCGCAATATTTCAAATCGGCTAAATATGGCTATGCCCGTGGTGGCGAGCCGGTGATTTTTGTTGAACGTTTGCGTACTTACTACGATATTCTGGTGCGCTTCGAGAGCCCTGTGCAAAGCACTGTGCCGGCGTTAAGTGAAAATATTGTGGTGCAAAACCCCAGTAATTTACCGTTGAATATCAATAACCGTGTGCTGGCAGCGAAACAGGTACGTACTGCCGCCTTGTAAAATGAAATGTACAAAGTGGCGGGTTTTACCCGCTATAGCCCACAGTCCCTCTTTTCTGAGGGGCAGGTGCGAATTTGCAGAGCAGGTGTAACCCGCCGCCGCCGCTAATCCGCTACAATATCGCCTTCCACGCATTATTCCCGGTAGCTTTTTTATGACTGTACGTACTCGTTTTGCTCCTAGTCCTACGGGGCTGTTACATATTGGCGGCGTGCGCACTGCGCTGTTTTCTTGGGCGCATGCACGCAAAAATGGCGGCAAATTTGTGCTGCGTATCGAAGACACCGATTTAGAGCGCTCAACACCAGAATCGGTTAAAGCGATTCTGGATGGCATGCATTGGGTAGGTATTGATTACGATGAAGGCCCGTTCTATCAGATGCAGCGCATGGATCGCTACCGTGAAGCAGTAAAGCAGCTATTAGCCAGCGGCCACGCCTACCCTTGCTATATGTCCAAAGAAGAGCTCGATGCCATGCGTGCAGAGCAGGAAGCTTTGGGTTTAAAAGCCAAATATGACCGCCGCTGGAGGCCTGAGGAAGGCAAGGTGCTACCTGAGCCGCCAGCTGGCGTGCAGCCGGTGTTGCGCTTCAGAACGCCACTGGATGGTGTGGTTGCCTGGGATGATCTGGTGAAAGGCCGGATCGAGATTGGCAATATCGAGCTGGACGATCTCATCATTGCCCGCCCGGATGGCACACCAACATATAATTTTTGCGTAGTAGTGGATGACTGGGATATGGGTATTACCCAGGTGATTCGTGGTGACGATCATGTCAACAACACGCCTCGCCAGATTCATATTTTTAACGCGCTGGGGGCGGCAGTACCGCAATTTGCCCACCTGCCGATGATTCACAATGATCAGGGCCAGAAGCTATCCAAGCGCCGCGATGCCGTGAGTGTAGTGGATTACGACAGCGCCGGTTATCTGCCGGAAGCCCTGCTCAACTACCTGGCCCGTTTAGGCTGGGGCCACGGTGATGACGAATGCTTCACCATGGCGCAGTTTGTAGAATGGTTTGATCTGAAAGACGTATCGGCCAGCCCCAGCCGCTTTGATAAAGAAAAACTGCTGTGGCTCAATGCCCAGCATATCAAGGCTGCAGATGCTGCCCGCCTTGCCGGCTTGGCAAAGCGTTTTCTGGACGAAAAAGGTCTTGATCTAAGCCATGGCCCGGCACTCGTTGATGTTGTCGCCCTACTGAAAGAGCGTGTGCAAACCATCGTAGAGCTAGCCACAGGGGCAGAATACTTTTACCAGCCACTGACGCCATCGGCGGAGATTGTGGCTAAGCATTTAAGTAGCGATGATCTGGCCCGCCTGAGCACCTTTGCCAGTGAAGCTGCCGCATTGGAAGTGTGGGATACCGCGAGCATTTCCGCCTTTATTAAAGAATTCTGCAAATCGCAGGGCGTAAAAATGGGCCAGGTAGGCATGCCACTGCGCGCCAAAGTGTGCGGCACCACGCATACGCCTTCGGTGGATGCGGTGCTGGCTTTGCTGGGTAAGGCTGAAGTATTAAAACGCCTGGCTTGAATGCCGGGTGATTTAAAAAAAGCCGAATGATTAATCGTTCGGCTTTTTTTACACTGAAGGTATTCCAGCGAGCGATCAGATGATTGCCAGCAGGGAGCGGCGGCTCACGGATAAAACAGGTTCTGAATTTAGCTATTGATTAAAAATGGGCTTTGAGTATTTTCAAACTTCAATGTCTTTTCTTATCGTTCATCGTGGCTTCGGAGTCTTTTGCCCACAGCTTTGCTTATCTTGTCAACATTACAAAGCGCGTAGGGCGGGCGAAACTCGTCGCATTATAATGGCGACGTACGATCTTATTTCTCCCCGGAGCATTGCCCATGCACGCCACTGAACTCTTACAATCGCTTACCCTTAGCCAGAAAATAGCCCAGTTGTTTATGGTGGGGTTTGATGGTCTTGTGCCTAATTTGCATATTGAAGAGATGCTTAGAGAGCACCAGATTGGCGGTGTTATTTTATTTCGCCGCAATGTTGAAACGCCTTCCCAGCTTGCCGCGCTGAATTTGCGTTTACAACAAATTAATGCGGAACAAAGCCAGGTGCCGCTCTTGATTGGTACAGATCAGGAAGGCGGCATGGTGATGCGGATCGAGCGTGGTGTTACACCTTTGCCTTCTGCCATGGCATTTAAAAGTGCGGGCAGCGAAGCTGGTTGTGAAGCGCTCACCAAGGTGGCTAATGCCGAGCTGAAATCGCTGGGAATAAATATCAATTTTGCTCCGGTACTGGATATTAATAATAATCCGCAAAACCCTGTGATTGGTGTGCGGGCTTATGGTGAAACAGTCAGCGAGGTTTGCCAGTACGGTTTGGCGGCTTTGCGGGGCATACAGGCTGCAGGAATGGCTGCAACTGGTAAGCATTTTCCAGGGCATGGTGATACTGCAGTGGATTCTCATCACAAGATGCCGGTAGTGGCTTACGATCGGGCCCGCTTAGATACCGTTGAGCTGGCCCCGTTTAGTGCCGCATTTGCTGCAGGGCTTGATGCGCTGATGACTGCACACGTTGCTTTTCCGGCAATTGAGCCCGATTCGGCAAAACCTGCAACCCTTTCCCATGCCACTCTCACTGGTTTATTAAGAGACGAGCTTAATTATCAGGGGGTAGTGATTACCGATTGCCTGGAAATGGATGCAATTGGTAAAAGCGTTGGAACCGTAGCAGGTGCCGTGTTGGCGATCAAAGCCGGTGCTGATATCGTTTTGATTTCGCATTCTCCTGCCAAACAGGCTGCCGCTTTGGCTGCTGTTTTACATGCTGTTAAAGCCGGTGAGATTCCGGCCGCACGGATTGATGAATCTGTGCTGCGTATCCTGGCTTTAAAACAGCGCTATCGGATGTCGGATTGGGCGAGCCTTGCGCCGTCTTTACTGGATTTTGAAGCATTGCAATTATCTGCACGCGTTCATCAGGCTGCGATTACTGGCCATGCTTTGCAATTAGATAAAAATAAACCTGTTTTTTTAATTAGTGCAGAAGTGCGTACTCACACTGAAATCGATGAAGTGGCACTCGGTAAAACACCGGAAGCACGTAATTCGCTGGCTCTGCCTTTGCGAGAGCTGGGTTATACGGTTAGCGAAGAGTGGATTGCTCTGCAGCCGGCAGCGGTAGAGTTAGGTGGGGTGTTGAGCCAGGCTGCGCATGCGGAGCAAATCGTTTTTGTATCTTATAACGCAAAATTATTTAAAGAACAGCAAGCACTGATTGCAGCCTTGCCACAGGAAAGGCTGTGGTTGATCGCCGGGCGCCTGCCCTATGATCTGGATCTTGCTCCTAAAGCTGCTGGCCGGTTGAGTTGTTGTTCTAATCGCCCGGCAGCTTTGCATGCTTTAGCTAAAAAATTGGCAACCACAGCTGTTTAGAGGAGTGTTCAGGCCGGCTTTGCCGGCCTGTTTTAAGGCGCAATTTTTTCAAATGGTTTTAGGGGGCATGGAGAGAGATTATCAAAATACTTTTTTTGTGAACTAAGGCACATCGTTATATTTTTAGCTAATACCAATTAATCTTTCAAATTTCAAAATTTTTCTTTCAATAAGTTTTTGCACCGCTGTTTCCATGCTTTTTGGGTGGAGCATGCCTCAAATTAACGTAATAAATTCACATTTTTTACATTGCACAACGTAATGTATACCGTTGTTTACTCTGTTTTTCTTAAATACCAGCAGCATAAATATCAAAGTTGTTGCCGGTTGATATGCCGCGTTGTTGCCAGTAAAAATATGTATCAGGCAAGTAGATTAATTTAATTTGAATTGGCCTGTTTTTGTTGATTGATTAATTTCAGATTTTTATTCTTAAAAATAATTTTATATATTTCATAAATGCAGCAGTATTTTTAAATAATGTATTTTAAAAATTTAAGGAATAGACATGAATATCAAGAAAAATACGGCTGCAATTATTATATTGCTTAGCCTGTTTAATTCGGCGCATGCGGTAAATGCTTATGTGGATCAGTTTATTAGTTTTAAGGACGCCTTAGGTATTAACGCTGTTGCATATGGCAATAACGGTACGCTGACAGCTCCTCCTCCTGAAGTGGTCAACCCTGATATTATCCTCGGTGTACCTACTGTTTCTCAATGGGTTTCAGTTCCTACCGATTACTCTGCTGTGTATGGCTTTAATGGGCAAAAAGCAACCGGTGGATTGGATATTTATTATGTGGATGCAGGGGCTTTATCAAATGTCAGCATTTGGGGAAAGTTAAATACTGCTGATGCCTGGACTCAAATTGGTTCAGTGACAGAAGGCGCGCCTTTGGGAAGCACTTATAATCCGGTGTCTTCATTCTTAAGCCTGGCTGGTACAGGTTTAAGCGGGGTAAGCCAGGTAATGATCCGTGGCACTGATGTGGCTGGCTGGTCTCCTGGTTTTGATTTAATGGGAATTCAAGGCAGGGGAATGTTGGCCTCTCCTGTGCCAGAGCCGGAAACATATGCATTAATGGGATTGGGTTTAATTGCCTTGCTGGTGAATCGTCGCAGGCAGGTTAATGCTTGATTGTTGCTTTTTAATAAAAAAAGGTCATTTATAAAATGGCCTTTTTTTTGAATTAAATTACGATATATCTGTCTGGCCTGTGGTTAATTGCAATTGCCAGATTTAAGGAAAAAACACCTAAAATAGAAATGAATAACTGCTTATGATTCACAACACCAAAACCCGCACATAGAATAAATAAATCAACGATGAGTTGTACTTTATCCAGTACTCGGTAAGAGAAAATATAAATGGGCAGATTAATAAGAAACAATATGTACCATACGACCGATGGGTGATGTAGTGCAGCAGAAATGCCAAACCTGTGGCCCTGCCTGTAAGCAGACCCGCCTGCTTAAAAAAACTGGATTGCCAGCGCCATTAATAATGCGCCGGTCAGTAAACCCTGGATGGCTTCGAGCAGGGCAATGAGATTGCATGGGCAGGGGCATATCAAATTACTGTAGTCAGAATTGGAACATCGTTGTGAATGCTATTTGAATAAACGAAAGGATATTGCAACTTTACATGCTTTGCGTTACGTCAAGTCGCCCCGAATTACGCCGTCAATCAGCAGGGGCAATATAATACTGAAGTTAAGTGGGTTTCCTGTCGATAATTTGTTGTGTCCCTTTATACACGCAATAAATAAGGAGCTTATCGTGGTTAACTCGGTTTCCCAATCTACCCCCGCCAGCAGTGTGGCCCAGACAAAAGATGTTAAAGAGGCGGTCCCCAAGCCGGAGCTGAATGAAGCCCGTATTCGGGCCCAGACAAATCAGCAGATTTTACAGGCCTCTTTACAAGTATCAATTAGCAGTGGTGATAAGCCAATGCAGCTCTTGTTTAGAACGGCCATTGATAAAATTAATGAAGTACTAAAGCCAGAATTTGGTGATGATGCAATTAAAAATGCATTAGGGCAGGATAATTCACCAGAAGGCACTGCCGGGCGGATTGTTGCCCTTTCCACTGGTTTTTATGAAGCTTTTGCCAAGCAAAGACCGGGGCAGGATCCGGAAAAAACTGCCGAAGAATTCACCAAGGTGATTCGCGGAGGGGTTGAGCGGGGGTTTAAAGAAGCCAGAGATATCCTTAAAAGCCTGCAGGTGCTTGATGGCACCATTGCCAGTAATATTGATAAAACCTACGATTTAGTACAGAAGGGGCTGGATGATTTTCTGGCAAGTAAAAAGGCCAAGGAGTAAGCACTCTTTCTAAGAGGGATTACCTTCATCATTAACAGCTGGCTTATGCCTGCGTTTATTTGTTGATATACCGCCTGATTCAGTTTTTTTGTTTAAACACAGATTACGCCGGTTTGTATAACAGGCAAATCAGTCGGCAACACCTGGTTGGTAAAATATTTTTTTATTCAGGTAGATGGGATTGGCCTTTGGCTCATCTCATCTTCTTCAGGGCAGCGCTTTCACTTTTTACAAAGAGCATAAACAGATGCGCTCTATTAATAAGCATTAGATTATTCTGTTTTTACCCATTTGCTATCGCCGTAGCAGCTGGTTTGCTTTGATTAAATACGCCCAATATTACTGATCTGCTGCCCTTGTTTTTGCCTCCGCTCTTCATTCGTGCCTCCTCTCTTTAATCTGCAATAACATCCATCCAGTACCCATGGAGTGATTTGTCTTTTCACAGAAGGCATATCAATGCGGATAAGTTTTTATTGTTCTGTCAAGCGTTGTGTTGATATGCCAAATGCATTGGCTGCATTTTTGCTTTAAAAAGCAAGGTGTAAATGAATGTAAGGTAGGGGTGATTTAAAAAGTTATTTAAAAACAACAGGATAAAAATTTTATTAATTTGTTGATCACCGTTTACCTCATAAGGCAATGTGAATTTGTGTTTTGTGCTTGCCGTCACATTTTTAAAAATAGCGGGGGAGAACAATGCATTTGTCGGGTGGCGGATCCATTATGGTAAAGCCCTGGCGTGAAGCTGGACGATAGCTTACATAAACTTTTTGGAGTTCGTAAAATGGCAACTGCAGCAGCATTAGCATTCGTGCAAAAACTCTATGTCGCTTACTATCAACGTCCAGCCGACTATGCTGGGCAGCAATACTGGGCAGAAAAATTTGATCAAGAAGGGGGTGCCTCGGCAATTGCCACTGCTTTTTCCGTCTCGCCAGAATCAGTTGCACTGTTTGGTTCTCAATCTTTGGGTGCACAAATTAATGCTGTATATCAGGCCGCTTTTGGCCGTGCAGCAGAAACCGCTGGTTTGCAATTCTATCTGAATGAAATTGGTGCTGGCCGTATGACTGTAGGCACGATGGCGGTTGCCGTGCTAAATGGCGCGCAGGGTGCGGATTTAACCACTTTGAATTCTAAACTGGCTGTTGCAGATGCTTACACAACTGCCGTTTCTGATGCTTCGGGCATCTTGAAATATGTTGGTGATGCCTCTGCCATCACGGCACGCACATTTATGGCAACGGTAACAACGGCCAATCAGGCTACGTCGACGGCTGCGATTCCAACCGAGGTTGCCAAGCTGGTTCTGCCTAGTGTTGTGACCAGCTTTGCCCTCACCGAAGGCATTGATGCCTTTGTTGGCGGGGCAGGAGGGGACAACTTTGTATCTACCAAAGTGGGTGGTTTTGGCCCGCTTGATTCACTTGATGGTGGTGCTGGCACAGACAGCTTAAGCGTTTCGGATACTGCCGCGATTTCTACATCAAGTAGCCAAGTGGTTAAAAACATTGAAACAGCCAGCTTGGTGTCCAGCCTTGGTGTGACAGCTGATGTTTCTGGCTGGACCGGCCTGACAAAACTGACAGTGCAGGGCGCGGGTAATATGAGCGTGACCGGTGCCACAAGCACTTCGGCTCTCTTGTTTAATTCTGGTGCAAATACCACAACGGTTGTAGGTACTGGTGGTGATTTGGTGATTACCGCGGGTACGGGGGCGGTCACTGTGGGCGGTACTGGCGTTGCGAATAATCTTTCTTCGGTTAGTGTGACAAATGGTACGAGTGTTGCAATTACTGATCGCAGCGGTACGGCAGCAGCTACAGGCAGCTCGCTAAAAACAGTATCGGTTACAGGTGCAACTGGCGGCTCAAGCATTACTGGTGACGGAGTCAGCACCCTTAATTTGTCAACACTCACAGCTGCAACTACTGTAAATAACGTGACATTAACTGCCGCCGCTGCAACTCGTAACCTGACCCTTAATTTGAATGGAGTAGATGAAGGCGCTGCAGGCACGGATGCGGGTACAACTGTTGTTACCGACGCTGAAGCCACATCGTTAACGATTAATGCAGTTACTTCAAAATCATTTGACGTGACTGCCGTGACGGCCAAGGCTGTGTCAGTGGCTGTGAAAGCAGATGTTGACTTACAAATGGATGCTTTGGGTAGTGCACTGGCAACCAAGTTGGATGTTTCGGGTGCCGGTCAATTTACTGCGGATACCTTAACTCTGACGAGCGGCGGGGTTATCACCAGCACCAGCACCGGAGGGGTCGTGTTAAAGAGCGCACTGGGTACAGCGCAGCAGTTTGCGGGCTCTGCATCTGCAGGTGCTGATTCGATCAGCCTTGCAGCTTCTACTGTTGTACATACAACAGGGGCAGGTAATGACACGGTTACCGCAACGCAATTTGGTATTGGTGGCAGTATTGATGCCGGTGCGGGTACTGATTCTCTTATTATGACTTCAGCAGATATTGTGGCTAACACGGTAACAACCCCCACAAAAGCGGCTTCGTTTACCAATTTTGAGACTCTGGTGGCTTCAAATGCACTCGCTACTGTTGATGTAACCAAGTTTGTGGGTGTCACGTCAGTGGCGGCGATGGGGGGAATTAACGCTGGTACGCTTACTTTGAATACTGGCAATACCGTGGCATTGGGGGCTAATTCCGCAGGTGCCATCGGTTTTACTGTGGGGGGAATATCTGCCAGCGATACGATGAACTTGAATATGAATGGCTGGGATTGTGCAGGCGCAGCAACGTTTACCGGTGTCGAGACGCTAAATATCAATACAGGTACTAATGTTGCTCTGGCATTTAATCCGGCCACTCCGACTGTTGTGCCGGTGTCTGTGGCTCCTGCTCAATTTACTAGTACATTAGTTATGAGTTCTTCCGCAGGTGCCCCTGGCGGTACGATTAATGTGAGCGGCGCAAGTGATATGAATTTCCTGGGGGCGTTACTGCAGCCAAAATCGATGCTTCTGCATTAACAGGTATTCTGACTGTAGCTGCTGCAGCAGCTAATGCGATTACCATTACTGGTGGCTCTAAAGCTGACGTGATTAATGGTTCTGCCTTTGCAGATTTGATTACTGGCGGAGAGGGGGCAGATACGGTTACAGGTGCTGCAGGCAAAGATTCAATTGTTCTGACTGAAACCACTTCAGCAGTTGATACCTTGAAGTATTCAGAATCCGGGGTGCTTAATGCTGATACGGTAACTGGGTTCAAAGCTGGTACAGATATTGTTTCTATCACTATTGGTAACATTACTGATAATGGTGGGCTTTTTGACACATTAAGTAATGCTGCTGGTGGCGATATTAGTGCTGGTGTAGCTGCAGGAGCTGCGGTTGCTTCATTTACCGGAGCAAGCTCTACTGGAACCTTACTAGCTAATACGGTAAATCTGGTTATCTTATCAAATGTTGCAGCAACAAGTTTTGCAACTGCGATTGGAACAACAACCTTTACTTCGTCTGTGGGAATGGATTCAGGGCTTACTCTTGGGGAGGGGCTTGCAACAGTTTGGTTTGATGCTACCAACTCGCAAGCTGTATATGGTTATATAGAAAATAGTATTGGTGCTGGCGATATACTTTCAACATCAGATACTTTCCACGAAATTGTGAGGGTAGGCATGGTAGCGGCTGATTTCACTCAAGGAAATATCACCGCAAGTTTCTCCTTATTCTAAAAGGGGGAGTCTCAATCGTGCTTTAAGTCTTGTGTTTCTGCTATCTGAAACCCCGCGTCTGTTACCGATGCGGGGTTTTTCTTTTTTACTGAAGGCTTTATTTACCAAAGAAGCCGAGCCGGTAAAAGCCTGGATAATATGGCTAATTATGCAGAGATGAGCCAATTAAAGAAAAGACAGCCAGGTATTGGATATACAGAATCACTAAAGGCCCCGGCCACTTGAGTTATTTATCCCGGCTTCGGCGTGATTTATGGCATAGCGATCAGGATGGGGTGGAGTGGTTTTCTATCAGGAGCACTTTTTTTAGCCAGCGTGGTGCTTCATTACCTGTGTTATCTGCATTGGTAAAAGAGAAAACCTCCCTGGCTGACAGGTGAAAGGGGGCCAGGCGCAGATCCAGATACCTGAAATCGCCAGTGTTGATATCATGGTTGATCGTTATTGCACCCGGATTAACACAGTTGGTAATGAGCGCATAGGGATAGCGGGTCATATTTTTAATAAAACATTCAATGCTTTGATTCGACAGGTGTTGCAATACATCTTTAGCAATGATTAATTCTGCATTGGGCAAATCATCCGGATTACCTGAATACTGCTGAAACCGGATATTTGGAGCCGTATAATGCTGCTGATTATAGCTGACAACTGATTTTACAACGTCATAGCCCTGATATTGTATGCCATCCCAATGAATGTTTTTTGAAAACTGCCAATCACCACATCCCATATCCAGAACAGATTTAATCTTGTTTTTAAGGGTAAATTGTTCAAGAAAATCAATATAGCTTTGGGTATGAATAGGCAATGAGCCTTCGCCAGAGCCTGTGCCCCATTCATTGGTGGCATATATTTCTTCAAATCGATTGTTCATTTTTATTGCTCCGTTAAAGAAAATAATTTATTAATCTGCAGCCCGGTTACGCACATTAATACTCTTTTAGGGGGTTAATGCACATAATGCTGGCGTAAATTTAAGAACGGTAATTCAATGCTGCGCCAGCTTAAATCAGCCAATAAGCAGCTTAGAATAAACGCTATTGAAATTTTTATTAATAAAATAGGCAGGGATAAACTGATAGGTATATAGTAATTTATTAAATAGAGCACCATGGCGTGCAGCAGATAGAATGAGTAAGATCTCTGGCCAATAAAAGAAAAAAACTCTTCTATCATATGTGCTGGCCGCCATTGTATATTTATATAAGCATAAATAAAAAAACCCCACAGCAATGCTTCCAGGGTATACCAAATGATTAGAATCATACTGCGGCTGTTTTCATTAAATAACAGGGCATATTGAGAGCGAAATATGCTGATGGCAAGAATTGTTGCCAGCGAAATAATTAATGCATAGGGTTTTTTAAAAAACAGGCTGCTGCCTAATGTGGCAAAGCCCATGCCAATTAAAAATTGATCCAGCCTGCCTATCTGTGTGGATTGCAATACATGGGCAGGATGCCCGGCGAGGCTTAATACACATAACTTTAAAACCAGAAAGATAAGTAGTAGTCTGCCAATATAGGCCAGGCCCTGCTGGCGGACAAATAATGCTAAAAATGGAAAGATAAGATAAAAAGTAAATTCAATTGAAATTGTCCAGGCCGCACCGGTAACAAAATAATCCGAGGTGGCGGGTTTGCCAATATTACTAATTAACAGGTAGAGTAAATCCTGTGCTTGAAATTTATCGCGCCCCAGTGATATAGCCAGAAAAAACACCAGTAAAAATAAGGGGAAAATACGCAGAAAACGGTTAAAAATAAAACGGCGATAATTTATATTGCCTGTCATGGCTATTTTCATAAACAAAAAGCCAGATAAGGTAAAAAATAAACCTACCCCAAGATGGCCCTCGGTAATGATGGCAAATAAAGGCTGCTCGGGGAATGATTTCCAGTTTCCATAAAAATGATGAAATGCGTGAAAGAAAAAAACTAATAAGGCTGCCAAAGCACGAATATGCTCAAGTCTGGGGTTGAATTCTATATTGCTGGAGTGCGGTGGCATCAATATTCCTGCATTTTTTATGTTTTTTTATTAGGGCTGGTGAAATTTGCCATCTTAATTAGTGCAGGAGCTGATCTACCGCCTGTAAATCATTTTCTTGTAAGGTACCGGCATAAAATTTAAGCCGGATATAGCCGCTTAAATAGCTGTATTGGGCAGCCGTGTGTTTTTGCTGGGCTTCAAAAAAGCGACTTTGGGCGTTGAGTAAATCAACATTGCTGCGCACGCCTGACTGGATGCCTTTGCGGGTGGATTGAATCAGCACATTGCCGGAGCGCACCGCTTCTTGTAATGCTTTGATCTGCGCCGCACTGGAGCTTAAATCCAGATATTGCTGGCGTAACCCCAGCTCAACCTGTTGCAGGGTATTACGCTGATCTTCGCTGGCGGCAGTGTGCAGGGCGACCGCGCGTTTGCTGCGGGCGTTGATTTCACCGCCGGAAAACACCGGAATACTGGCGTAAATCATGATGCTATTGGATTTAATCAGGTTATCTACCGTGCTGTAGTTGGGGCTGTCTTCATAGCTGCTGCGCAGGCGCAGATCAACGGTGGGCAGGTGCTGGTCGATATTTTTACTGATTTCCAGTTGAGCCGCGTCAACAGATGCCTGGCGTTCAAATAAAATGGGGTTATTTTGCTTGGCCTGGCTCAGCCATTCGGTCAGCGGGTATTTCAGGTGCAAATCGGCAGCCATATTGCTGGGCTTGCGATGAGGCAGTTTGCTCATGGGCTCCCCAACCGTAACGCTTAGTTCGTGCAGCTTATTGCTATGCGCAGCCTCTGCTGACAGGATGTCGGCATCAACAAAATCCAGACGGTTTTGTGCTTCGTTCACATCGGTGACCGTGCCATAACCGGCGGCATACCATTTACTGGCCTGGGTTTTTTGCTCTTGATAAGCTTTTTTTTGTTCACCCAGCAGCTGCAATTTATCAAATGCCAGCTGCACATCCAGATATTGCTGGGAGAGCCGCAGGATCAGCTCTTGCTGGCTGCGATCAAGTGCATGGCTGGCTTCTTTTTGCTGGAATTCTGCCTGGGACAGATTATCCCAGGCGGCCATTCTGAAAAGGGGCTGGGTGAGTGTTGCCGCATAGCTTTGAGTATTAAACAGGTAGTCTTTGGAAATACTCTGCAATCTTGCACCGCTGCCTACATCAAACTCTGTATTTACCCATTCCCGGCTGCTTTGGGCAGATAGCGATAAATTGGGCAGCAGCGCCGCTCTGGCAATAGGAACGATTTCTTGGGCGGCTAAATTTTGTGCTTTGGAAATAGCGTAGCGGCTGTCATTTTGCATGGCCTTGGGGTAAAGATTGGCTAAGTCTGCGGCATGGGCTGCGCCGAGTAGCAAGATGGGAATCAGGCATAATTTTGCACGCATCGTCAGCTCCCTATTTTTCAGTAAATGCAAAGGCAAGGCGGTTCAGTAAGGGGCGAATGATGTAATCGAGCAGGCTGCGCTCGCCTGTTTTAATGATGACCTCGGTTGACATACCGGGCTGGATGGCCAGTTTTTTATGGCTAAGCTCGGCAAGCCCGTTTTTGGTTACTACAACCTTGGCGCTGAAATAGGCATTGCCCCGCGGATCAACAATACGGTCGGCAGAAATGCTGTTCAGCTTGCCCTCCAGTATGGGCGCGCTGCCTTTATTACCGAGCGAGGCGAAGCGGATATCGGCCAGGAGCCCGGGTTGCACTTTGTCAATCAAATGCGGTGGCAGCTGGATTTCTACTACCAGCTCGTCGTTCTCCGGCACGATTTCCATCAGTGTTTCGCCGGGGCGAATAATGCCGCCGATGGTGTGCACATTCAGCCCGACTACATGGCCGGAGGTGGGCGAGCGCAAAATGGTGCGGGAGAGATCTTCTTCACGCGCTTTGATTTCATTGCTCCAGCGGTTTAAATCGCTCTGAATCTGGCTGTACTGGGTTTCTACTTCTTTATTGAACTCCTGAGAGCGTTGTAAAATTCTCAGGGTTAGCTCGCCTTTTTGCCGGCTGGCCTGTTCAATATGACTGAGCCCCTCGCCGTATTCACCGGAGATTTGGGCAAATAAACGTTCCATTTCAAATAAACGTGTGCGTGGCGCAAAGCCATCGGCAACCAGATCGCGCAGGCCTGCGATGTCTTTTTCCAGTAATTTGATCTGTTGTTTACGCCCGGCTTCCAAGGCCTGCAGCCCATTGATCTGCTCGTTAATCCCGGCAATGCTCTGTTGCAGAATATTGCCTTCATTGATCAGTGCGGTGTGGCGGGTGGTGAAGAGCTGGCTTTGCGTGGCCATGATTGCTTTGGCTTGCGGATTATTTTCTTTTAGCATCTTTTCATTAAAAATAATCTGCGGCTTATGGTTAAGCTCTGCGCTTAAGCGGTCTGCCAGTGCCTGTGTCTGCCAGTAATTGTTTTGTACCGTAGATAAATAGGCATTGGCCTGGGTTTGATCGAGCAGGACCAGCGGCTGATTTGCGGCGACTTCTGCGCCTTCTTTCACCAGTATTTTTTCAATCGTTCCTCCTTGCAAGTGCTGAATAGCCTTGCGTTTACTCTCTACCGAGACCACGCCATTGGTTGGAACACCTTCGTCCAGTGGGGCAAATGCTGCCCAGAGCAGAAAACCACCCAGGCCAAAGAAAAGAATAAACAGGCCCAGCCGCGTAACCGAGCGGGTGTCGGTGAGCGTGTTATCAACGTCTAAAATCGGTTCGGGTGATGTTTGTTTGGCAAGTTTTAGCATGATGCAGCCCTCTGTTGTTGGGGTTTTGGCAGGTTTCACCCACCCTTACGATCATTTTGGGCAGCGTTTTAGGATTGTTGCTCTGCCATTGACGGCGCAACGGCCGGTGGCGGATTGAGCGCGGCTAAAACCTGATCACGCGGGCCGTAATAGCGCAAGGTGCCTTCATTCATGACCAGTAATAAATCGACTATGGCTAGCACATGGGTGCGGTGGGTGATCAGCACGATGGTGGCACCGGCTTCTTTGGCTTTTAAGATGGCTTGTACCAGGGCGCGCTCGCCCAGTTCGTCCAGATTGGCATTGGGCTCGTCCAGCACAATCAGGCTGGGGTTGCCGTAAAGGGCACGTGCCAGGCCGATGCGCTGGCGCTGGCCGCCCGATAATCCTGATCCGCCTTCGCCGATAGAGGTGTCATAGCCTTTGGGCAGGCGCAGGATCATCTCGTGTACATCAGCCATTTGCGCGGCGGCAACTACTTTTTCGCTGTCGATTTCGCCAAAGCGGGAGATATTTTCGGCGATGGTGCCGGAGAATAATTCAACATCCTGAGGCAGATAGCCCAGATGCGGGCCCAGCTCGGCTTTATTCCAGGTATAAACATCCACACCATCTAACCGTACTTTGCCCATTACGGTTGGCCAGATACCAACCAGCAGACGGGCTAAGGAAGATTTACCGCTGGCGCTCGGGCCAACCACACCCAAAATTTGCCCGGCAGCCATGCCAAAGTTCATCCCTCTGATCACCATATTCTGCGTGCCGGGTATCATGGCCGAGGCGTTATCCACCAGTAGCTGGCCACTGGGGCGCGGCAGGCTCATACCTATGCTGCGGGCAGGGAAAGTATGCATTAATTCTTGCAGGCGTGAATAAGCCGAACGCACGCTAATAAATTGTTTCCACGTGCCAATGGCCAGTTCAATTGGCGCTAAAGCGCGGCCCATCAAGATAGAACCGGCAATCATTGCTCCCGGCGTGGTGGAGCCTTCGATGACCAGCAGAGCCCCGGCACCTAGAATTAAAGATTGCAAACTAATCCGGGTAAATTTGGTAATCGCCGAAATACCACCGGCCTTATCACTGGCCTCGCCTTGCAGGGCCAGAAACTTGCCGTGGTGTTTATACCAGCGCTGCATTAATCCTCCCAGCATCCCCATGGCTTCAATCACTTCGGCATTGCGCAAATTATTATTTGCAAAACTGGTGGCTAAATTGGAATGGGTGGTGGCTTCGGCAATAGGTTTTTTGCTGACCAGTTCGGTGATATAAGCCAGTGATGCCAATAACACCGCACCCACTACTGCCAGCCAGCCCAGCAAGGAGCCGAGCATAAATAACACGGCTAAATAAATAGGTGCCCAGGGGGCATCAAAAAAAGCAAATAAACCCTGGCCGGTTAAAAACTGGCGAATATTGTTTAAATCACCCAGTGCCAGGCCTGCATCGCTATTACCTGCTCTTAAATTACGCTCGAATGCTGCGGTAAATACCCGGGCGTTGAGCTGTGAATCCAATTTACTACTGATACGCACTAGTAATCTGGAGCGCACCATTTCTAATAAAGACATTAAGCCATATAGCCCCAGTGTAATCACCGTAATCATAATTAAGGTAGTTTCATTTCTGCTGGCTAATACCCGGTCGTAAACCTGCAGCATATAAATAGAGGGCACCAGCATCAGTAAATTAATAAAGAAGCTAAAAACGCCGGCAATGATAAAGTGTTGGCGTAAACCATGTAATACACTGGCCAATTCAGAGCGGGGCTGTAAATGCTGCTTCATAAAATGTCCTTTATTAAAATTGATTATGCATTTTCTACATCTGTTTTTGATGAATCTAATGTCAGCAGGTATTCCGGCCATTCATCCTGGGAGCTTGACTGCATGGCTTCATCGGCATTCAGAAAAATAAAATTGAGCAAATAATGCTGCTGATTGTTCACAAGCATAATTTCTCTTAATCGCTGCGAGCTAAAGCTATCAATGATTTCAGGGGGAAGTTGTAATTGAAAACGCAATCGTCCCTCCAGCGTAAACATGGACAAAATATTGTCTTTAATACTTAAGGTATGGCGGTCGAAATAAACCGGGGCAGAGGGCAGAAAAAATAATTTGGGTAAAGGTGATTCAGCAGGCAGATTTTTCCACTTACTTAGCGGATGCTCATATAGGGTGCGATAAGCCCGGCAAACGGCATAAATTGCATTGCATGCCATCTGAGCACCCAAATCAGGTAGCTGCTCGCGTAAGGCCCTGTAAGCAAGGTGGTGCAGGGTAACGCGATGCCAGCAACGATGCTGCTGCGCAATCGGAGCCACTAAATTACAGCCATTACAAAACTCAGCCTGCAGTGCCTGCAGCCTTTGTTGCTGCGGGTCTGTTGTTAAAAGGGGGATGGAGTATGTTATGGGCATAGTCACCACTTTAGGAAAGGTTTCTCCTATATGAAATGCCTATATGAAGTTTTTTATTGACGTTCGTCGGGAAGGATGAATGGTAAGTTGCAGGAAGTCGTTATGTTTTTTGTGTAAGGTTGTTTTTTAAGCTGGGCTGTTGATTACTGATTTACTGCTGTATTGCTTGCAGTTTTGAAGCATATATCAGTAGGGTCTGGCTTAAATAGTGGCTATTTCTGTGCTGTATGCTTATTTTGTCAGGGTTCTTCATGTTAACTCCCATTTTTTATAGGTGTTTAGTAAGTTTGGTGTCTGTATTACCCCACAGAGATACGGCAATGCTTGTATATTCCTCTTCTTTCTATAAGCTGTCTGTAGTTTAAATGGATGTGTATGTATTGAAGCAGCTTTAAAAGGATCAGTAGCGTGACTAGAAAAGCGGACTTTATATTAGGTTGCTTGTTAGGCCTTTTTGTTGCGATCTATTTTTATGGTATGAAAATAATTGATCCATATAATATTCAGTGGCTTTTAAAGGGGGGAGATTCTTATCAACATTTTATTGGCTGGGCTTTTTTTAAAAATGATATTTGGCGCTGGCCACTTGGATTTAACCCAAATTTTGGTAGCGAAATAGGGGGGTCTATTGTATTTACAGACTCAATTCCTTTACTGGCTATATTATTCAAGCTGATATTAAAAGATTTTAGTGAGCCATTTCAGTTTTTTGGTATTGCAGTAATGATTAATTACATGCTAACCGGTGGCGTGCTGGTTCTTCTTCTTAAGAAGTTTATTAATAATTTACCTGTATGTTTAATGGTTAGTTTGTTGCTGGTTTCTTCAACGGTGATGAGCACCCGGGGTATTGGTGCGCACGGGCATGAATCATTAACTGCACACTGGACTTTTCTATATGCAATGCATTTGCTACTGGCTCAGGAGGGCAAGGCTTTCCCCTCTGTTAAATGGGCTGGGTTGCTTGTTGTTACCTCATTAATTCATTTTTACCTGCTGGTGATTTGTATTCCGTTTTATGCTGCTGCTCATATTTATCGTTTTTACTTAATAAATGATAAATCAGAAATTAAAAAAGAAATAACAAAAAAGATTTACGGCATTATTTTAACAATCATTATCTTGCTTGGTGTTATGTATATAGCCGGTTATTTTGTTATGCCTGTGGGGAATGCCAGTACGCGTGGTTATGGAAGCTACCCGGCATCATTACTTACTTTTATTAACCCTGCATCTGCAGCATGGTTTTTAAATACAGGGGTAATTAGTTCTTTATCCCGTATTTTTCAAGGATTTCCATCCGCAATTACCGGGCAGTATGAAGGGCAGGCATATTTGGGCCTGGGGTTAATTATGCTTATTGGTGTTTCTTCTTTTAGTTTATTAAAAAGAAAAGTATCTCTGGTATGGGCAGTACCAGTCGCAATAGTCTGTTTTTTACTGTCATTGGTTGCGGTAAGTCATCATATATCACTATATGATCAGCAATTTATTATTAGTATGAATCCCATACTTTCCCGTATTTTTGGTGTTGTGCGCTCTAGCGGGCGGCTGATCTGGCCAATGTTTTATTTGATGGTGATTATTGCTGCAGTTATTCTGGCCAGAAATTTTTCTGTTGTTAATCAATATATTCTTTTGCTGCTTGTTATTCTTTTGCAGTTTTTTGATTTGTCTCTCTGGCATGATAGTTTACGAAAAAGAAATAATGATTATTCCTCCGTATATATTGATAATCTTATAAATAACAAAGATTTTAGCAGGATGATTGCTGGCTCAAAAAAAATTGTTCTTTTGCCTGCCGATTATCTGGATGATTTTCAGATCTATGCATGGGAGGCTGTTCGGGCAGGGATTTCAATTAACTCCGGTTATTATGCACGTTTACCTTCGTCAGACTATTTTAAAAAAATAAATGAAGCTCATTTAAATGAAGTCAGAACCTGCAATTTAATCCCGCATGTTTTATATATTATTCGCGAGGTTGACGTGGAGGTATGCCAGGCCAGAGATATTATTTATGCTAAATCACATAATGCTCTATGGATGATAAAAGGAGAAAATAACTGATTTTTTGTGGAGGAAAACACCAGCTAGATTATAAAATTATTACTTATATCAGTTGTGTTAATGGTGTTTTTTTATCTGTGATGATTAAAGCCGATTAATGATTTTTTTTTGTGGTCAAGATGAACAACTGGGGTAATGTTTTTTTACAAAAGTCATTTTTAGAAAATAATCAGAGGCTGATATGATTTCTATTGTCATTCCATTTTTTAATGAAGAAAAAGGTTTGTATCATACTATTGATGTGATTGTCAGTGAGCTGCGGCATTTGGGCAAGCCCTGGGAAATAGTGGCAATCAATGACGGAAGTATTGATAAAACCCTTGCTTTGCTTCTGGAATGCCAAAGCCGGATACCCGAGCTGGTTGTGGTTGATTTATCCAGAAATTTTGGTAAAGAGGCTGCACTTACCGCTGGCTTTGCTCATGCACGGGGTGCCGCGGTTATTCCGATGGATGCCGATCTGCAGGACCCTCCCGAGTTAATTGCTCCCATGGTTTCAAAATGGGAAGAGGGTTTTGAGGTGGTTTTAGCCCGAAGAAGCGATAGATCCAGTGATAGTTTAAGTAAAAGATGGACTGCTGGTTTGTTTTATAAAGCAGTTAATAAGATGTCTGAAGTAAATGTGCCGGACAATGTCGGGGATTTTCGCTTGCTGGATAGAATGGTAGTGGATGCATTGAATTCTTTACCGGAAAGCCGGCGTTTTATGAAAGGTATTTTTGCGTGGCTGGGCTTTAAAACAGCAATAGTTAATTATAAACGGGCAGAAAGATATTCCGGGGATACTAAGTTTAATCTCTGGAAACTTTGGAATCTGGCAATTGAAGGTATTACTTCGCTATCGATTACACCCTTGCGTATTTGGAGTTATATTGGTCTTATTATTGCTTCGTTATCATTTTTATATGCTGCATTTATTGTGTTACGCACCATTATTCATGGTGTTGATGTTCCGGGCTATGCATCGCTGATTACTTTATTTTTATTTTTCTCAGGATTACAGCTAGTTGGTTTGGGTATTATGGGGGAGTATTTAGGCCGGGCATATATAGAATCGAAACGTCGGCCTCCTTATATTGTACGAAAACTATATCTTTCCCGGTTAAATAGCGAGTATATTAATCAGCCAAGGATGTTTGATGCGGCATCTTCCTAATTTAGAGTAAGAATGAAGATTATAAAATGGCTGGAGAGTATAAAACAGCTGCTAAAATTTGGTATTGTTGGCCTCGCGGCAACCGGCTTACATTTATTGCTCGCATTGGTGTTGCTTTATTTTGGTGTTAATGTCTATCTGGCTAATTCGGGTGCTTTTCTGGGGGCATTTGTATTGTCATATATCGGGCATAATTACTGGACTTTTTCGATGTCCAGCTGGCACCCCGGCACACTGCTTAAATCTTTTCTGCTCGCAAGTATCGGCTTTTTAACCAATAATATTTTACTGACTTTCTTGTTGAAAATAGCGATGTTCAACGAAGGGATGGCTTTATTTTTTTCCCTATTGCTTGTGCCGTTATTGAGCTATTTTGGCAGCCGTATATGGGTATTTAAAAAAAATAAATTACTCTAAAAAAAGATCCGCCCCAATTAAAGTAATGGCTTCTGAAAAAATAAATGGTGATCGAAATAACGACCACCATTTATTATTCGGTATGCTTAAATCATTCAGCTTTAAGTGTTTTAAGTTTTGCTACACCAATACCACGTCAAATAATTCCTGAGTGTAGGCACTTTCTACCTGCAGGTAGATGGGTTTTTTGATGAAGTCGGCCAGCTGGGCCAGATTGGCTGATTCTTCATCCAGAAACATATCAATTACGCTTTGCGAGGCGAGGATTCGATATTCTTTGGCGTTGAACTGGCGGGCTTCGCGCAGGATTTCACGCAGGATTTCGTAGCAAATGGTTTGCGCCGTTTTGATTTCGCCGCGCCCCTGGCAGGTGGGGCAGGTCTGGCACAGCACATGTGCCAGTGATTCGCGGGTGCGTTTTCTTGTGATTTCAACGAGGCCCAGGCTGGTAAACGGGCTGACCGTAACCTTGGTGCGGTCACGGCCCATGGCTTTTTTAAGCTCATCCATGACGGCTGTTTTGTGTTCTTCATTATCCATATCGATAAAATCGACGATGATAATGCCGCCTAAATTACGCAAGCGCAGCTGGCGGGCAATAACCTGAGTGGCTTCCAGATTGGTTTTAAATATGGTGTCGTCAAAGGAGCGTGTGCCGACAAAGCCGCCGGTATTCACATCCACGGTGGTCATGGCTTCGGTTTGATCGATAATTAAATAGCCACCAAATTTAAGATCCACACGGCGAACCATTGCTAGCTCGATTTCGTTTTCTACGGCAAACAATTCAAACAGCGGCCGCTCACCGGCGTAGTGCTTTACTCTGGGCAGCACATCGGAGACAAAGGCGGCTGCAAATTCGCTCATTTTGACGAAATTTTCGCGGGAATCGACTAGTACTTCTTCGGTTTCGGTATTTACCATATCGCGCAAAACACGTAATTGCAGCGATAAATCCTGGAATAACAACGATCTGGCAGGCAGGGTGATTGATTTTTGCTGGATGTCGGCCCAGATTTTATCCAGATAGTTGATGTCTGCGCTTAGCTCTTCATCTGTGGCGTGTTCGGCCGAGGTGCGGATGATATAGCCCTGATGCTTTGATTCGGTGAGTAGTGATTCAAGGCGCTTTTTGAGCTGATTGCGCTCACCATCTTTGTCGATACGCTGGCTGATGCCGATATGTTTTTCTTGCGGCAGAAAGACTAAAAATCGCCCTGCAATGCTGATTTGCGTTGACAGGCGCGCGCCTTTGCTGCCGATAGGATCTTTGGCAACCTGCACCAGCACGGGCTGGCCCTCGTGCACGATGCGCTCGATTCTTTGTACTTCGTTAGGGTGCTGGCGTTGCTCGATTACATCGGCAATATGTAAAAAAGCGGCGCGTTCCAGGCCAATTTCGATAAAGGCGCTTTGCATGCCAGGCAGTACGCGCTTTACTACGCCCAGATAAATATTGCCAACCAGGCCACGGTGGGCTGATCGCTCTATATGAATATCCTGAACCACACCATCTTCAACGGTGGCCACGCGGGTTTCTTGTGGGGTGATGTTGACGAGGATTTGTTCTTTCATTGGGGGCCCTGTTTTTATATGTTTGGATGGGTCAGCAGCGGGTGGTGTTGAGCTTAATATAGTGCGGGTGAAATCCGTTGTTGTTCAAAAAGGCGTATTCATAAATTTTATTTGCTGCGAAGCCATAAGCTTAGAGCCCCCCTCAGCCCGCTTGTTCGGAGCTCAGTGTGCTTTTGGCGGGTGAAAGCGCTCATACAGAGCGCCGGGTCATTGCATATTTGCTTGTTTATTGCCAGCCCAAAGGATTGCCATCGGCCCTGTCCGTATTATTTTTTTCTTAATAGCGGCATGCACATCACCATGAGTTCATCCCATACTTCGCCCTTGGCAACACCTTTATTCATTTGATCGATCAGGGCGGCGTGGGCGAGGGCGGTTTTTAGCTGGGCGGCTTTGACACGGGCAAGCGCAGGTTCGATTAGTTTTTGCTTTTCGCCCCAGATACGCAGCTCTTTAAATAGTTGTGCAGTTGGTGTGCCACGCTGTTTGCCCAGCCCCAGGCGATACAGGGTGCGGATTTCCTCTGCCAGCGACCAAAGTACCAAGTGCGGCGCTTCGCCTTCGGCCCGCAGGCCAGCCAGCATGCGGGCAAAACGGGTGGCGTCCCCTGTGAGCAAAGCTGCACCCAGCTGAAATACATCGTAGCGTGCTACATTGGCAACGCTGGCTTGCAGATCACTGATGCTGATTTCGCCGGCAGGGTGCAGCAGGGCGAGCTTTTGAATTTCCTGGAAGGCGGCCAGTAAATTGCCCTCAACCCTGTCGGCCAGAAATTGCAGTGCCTCGGGGGCGAGTTTTTGCTGCTGGCTGGCAAGTCGCGCGACTATCCATTCGGGTAGCTGGCGGTGTTCGATGTTTTTGGCTTCCAGTACTTCGCCCTTGGCCGATAAGGCCTGAAACCACTTGCTGCTCTGGCCGGTTTTATCGAGCCTTGGGCAAGTCACCAGTGTGATGGTGTCCGGTGGTAATCGCTGGCAATAGGCTTCAATTGCCTTGCCGCCATCTATGCCGGGCTTGCCGGTGCTGATGCGCAGTTCGATAAGTTTTTTATCTGAAAAGAGCGAAAAGGAATTGCCCTGCATTTCCAGCTCTGACCAGGAAAACCCCGGTTCGACCGTCAGCACTTCGCGCTCCAGATAGCCTGCGATCCGTGCGGCATCTCTGATTTGCTGTGCGGCTTCGAGCACCAGCAGGGTTTCGTCGCCATGCAGAGTATAAAGCCCGGCGAGGCCTTTGCTAAGGTGGCGGGGGAGATCATCAGGGCGCATGTTTAATCCTTCCGCTGATGATGCGATTTATGGTGCATCTTGCAATTTTGCCAGTGCGCTGATGCGGCGCAGAATTTGCTGGGCAGCGTCTTGCTGCATATCGGTAATTAAAAGCGATGCTTCTGCATCCTTACCCAGGCTATTGTTTTCGTCGTAGCTGTAATCGCGGTTGAGCTGCAATTTGCCGTTTTCAATTAGCTGACGCTCACCCACTTGAACACTGTAATTAATGCGGTAAAACAACCGGTATTCGCTAACGCGGCCCGCATTATTCACCGTGAGTACTTTTTGCTCGGTGCTTTCATTGATGACATTGATGACCACGGCGGCTTTGCTGCTGCTCAGTGTTACGCCCGGCAGAGTAGATAAGCTTTGCTTTAGCTGATGCGCTACACTGCTTTCCCCCAGCACAGAGGCCGTGGTGTAAGGAAACGTACCGGGTCCTGTGCCGCGTAAATGAAAGCCGCAGCCTGTTAGCAGGCTAAACAGAAGCAAAGAGATAAAGGCTTTAAGCATAGTTTTGCCTCATGTGGAAGCGGGCACAGTGCCCACTTCTGCATACGTTTTCTCCCCTCCTTCTATTGCGAAAACCAGCCTCGCAGGCAGAAGAGAGGGGCCGGGGGGGAGCCTTAAACCACAATACTGACTAAGCGGCCCGGTACCACGATGATTTTCTTCGGCGTACCTTCGATAAATTTCTGCACATGCTCATGGGCCAGGGCCAGCGCTTCAATCTGCTCTTTCGGCGTGTCCTTGGCAACGCGAATGCTGCCACGCAGCTTGCCGTTGACCTGAATCATCATTTCAATTTCATCCTGTACCAGCGCCGTTGTATCCACTACCGGCCAGCTTTGTTTCAGCAAGCCGGTTTCCGGCACCAGAGCCGTCCAGATTGCTTCGCAAATATGCGGCACAATGGGGGACAACATCAGCGCGGCAGCTTCCAGCACTTCCTGAGCGATCGCCTTGCCTGCACCATCTGCTAGCTGGCCTTTATTGAGCATGCCGGAGTACATATTCAGCAGCTCCATTACGGCGGCAATCACGGTATTAAATTGCTGACGGCGGCTGTAGTCATCACTGATTTTAGCAATAGCGGTATGTAGCGCAAAGCGCAGTGCTTTTTGCTCCTTACTGATTTCACCCGCTGTATATTTAGCCACCACGCCAGAGCTGACATGATCAAAGGCCAGTTTCCAGAAGCGTTTGAGGAAGCGATGTGCGCCTTCTGCACCGGCGTCCGACCATTCCAAGGATTGCTCTGGTGGCGAGGCAAACATCATAAACAGGCGGGCGGTATCTGCGCCATACAGCTCGATCAGCTCTTGCGGATCAACGCCGTTGTTTTTGGATTTAGACATTTTTTCGACACCTGCCACCATCACTGGCAAGCCATCGGCCTTACTGACTGCCGAAATCATTTTGCCTTTGGCATCGCGCTCGATCTCTACATCGGCAAAGTTAATCCAGTCTTTGCCGCCGTTATCCATCTCGCGGTAGAAAGTCTCGCACACCACCATGCCTTGCGTGAGCAGCTTTTTAAATGGCTCGTCACCAGAAACCAGGCCTTCATCACGCATCAGCTTGTGGAAGAAGCGCGCATATAAAAGGTGCAGAATGGCGTGTTCAATCCCGCCGATATACTGATCAACCGGCAGCCAGTGATCGGATGCGGCTTTGTCTACCAGGCCGGTTTCACATTTTGGCGAGGCGTAGCGGGCGTAATACCAGGACGATTCAACAAAGGTATCCATGGTATCGGTTTCACGCTTAGCTGCTGCGCCGCATTTTGGACATATTGTCTCGTAAAACTCCGGCATACGGGCCAAAGGCGAGCCAGCGCCATCCGGAATCACATCTTCCGGCAGTACAACGGGCAAATCTTGCTCTGGTACGGGCACATCACCGCAAGCGTCGCAATGAATGATAGGGATTGGGCAGCCCCAGTAGCGCTGGCGGCTGATACCCCAGTCGCGCAGGCGGTATTGAGTTTTGGGCGCGCCTGCATTCTGGGCGGATAATTTTGCCGCCATGGCATCATATGCTTGCTCGAAATTCAGGCCATCAAATTCGCCGGAATTAAATAACACACCGTGCTCGCCGTAGGCATCCTGCCAGGGCTCGGCCACATCACGGCCTGCGGGGGTTTCGATCACCGCCTTAATCGGCAGATTATATTTATGCGCAAAGGCAAAATCGCGCTCGTCGTGCGCTGGCACGGCCATTACCGCGCCGGTGCCGTAGTTCATCAGCACATAGTTGGCTACCCACACCGGCAGTAAATCGCCTGTCAGCGGATGGCGTACTTTATGACCGGAATCCATGCCTTTCTTTTCCATGGTCGCCATATCGACTTCGGCCACGGAGCCACTTTTGCATTCGGCAATAAAGGCTTGCAAGTCAGCATTGCCCACGGCTGCTGAAGTTGCCAGCGGGTGCTCTGCAGCAACGGCCACATAAGTTGCACCCATCAGGGTATCGGGGCGAGTGGTGTAAACGGTGAGGGATTCGGTCCCGTCAGCGTAAGGGAATACCACATCCATACCGCGTGATTTGCCAATCCAGTTGCGCTGCATGGTTTTAACCTGCTCTGGCCAGCCATCCAGCTGATCCAAGTCTTGCAGCAATTGCTCGGCGTAATCGGTGATCTTGAAGTAATACATCGGGATTTCGCGCTTTTCTACCACAGCGCCAGAGCGCCAGCCGCGGCCATCCACTACTTGCTCGTTTGCCAGCACGGTCTGATCAACCGGATCCCAGTTTACGGTGCCGCTTTTTTTATAAATAACGCCTTTTTCAAACAGGCGGGTAAATAGCCACTGCTCCCAGCGATAGTAATCTGGCTTGCAGGTGGCAATTTCGCGATTCCAATCCACTGCCAGGCCCAAAGATTTGAGCTGGGTTTTCATGTATTCGATATTGGAATAAGTCCACTCTGCGGGCGCTACGCTGTTTTTCATGGCCGCGTTTTCGGCAGGCAGGCCAAACGCATCCCAGCCCATAGGCTGCATTACATTAAAGCCATTTAGTGCATGAAAGCGCGAAAGTACATCACCGATGGTGTAGTTACGCACATGGCCCATGTGGAGCTTGCCACTTGGGTAAGGGAACATCGAAAGGCAATAGTATTTAGGCTGACCGGCTTTTTCGATGGCCGCAAAAACCTGATTTTTTTCCCAATGCTGCTGGGCTGCAGCTTCGATGGTAGACGGTGTATAGAGCTCGATCATGCCGGAAATCCAGTTGTACTTTCACAAAGTCGATGATTATATCCCGAAATGTTTGTCCTTCGGGTTTCGAAAGGCAGCCAGATATACGTTTAGTGCTTTTATTGGGCTGATTACTCATGCTGGCGGCTGTGGAAACGGGTACCTGCTGCGGGGGGTGCCGTGGTATAAAAAAACTGATGCTTCGGGTGCTGCTCGTTTTTGGTGATTGAATCCACGTCAGGGAGAATGGTATTTACAGCTGTCCGAAAGAAATCGTGCCGAATGAAAATGCTTGGTTACTAAGGCTATTAAATATTCAATGTATATTTTCATAGGTTTTATAAATATTTTAGAGATGGCTGTATGATAAAATATAGCAACACAAGAAATCATAATTTAGAGCTGCTAATGAATTTAGGATTCATTCAATATTCAAATACTACAGTTTTCTATAAAGATGGATTAAGTTTAATTTCACCCGCTGTAGCAAAAAACAAATCTGGTGGGTATTGGTTTGATTTACGTAAGGTTAACTTGGATAGGTTATCGTCTAGTGCATTTTTATTTGTTCGAATTGTCCCTGATTTTTTTGTGCTTGAGCCTTTAAATCAAGTTGATACTCTTGTAGCAACTGCTTTGATGGGTAATCGTCCGCATTCAGGTGATGTATGGGCTATTGGTATTGAATTAGAATTAGCAGAAATGGCTGCTCATTTATTTAATAAATCAGCTTCTCAAATTAAGTTGAAATGTAAATTGTTATCATTGGATGAAACAAAAATAGGCTTAAATTTACTAGGTAAATCTTTATAAAAACACAGGCTGAGTTTTGTTAAAGCGGTTCCCTAGCTCAACTTTAAAACCTATGGAGCCACGTAATGGGATATTACTTATCACCCAAGGCCGTAACCCGCAATGTATTTGTAGGGTGCACTCAAAGCGAAGTGCAGTGCGCCGTGTAAATTGGGCCCGGTCTATAATGTTCGACATTTTTTAAATTGTTAGCCCTGAGCTTAGCTGCCAATTACCAGTACTAGTTTATTGCCTATAATCTTACTCGCATACTGAATTGCCAGTTAGGTCCGTAGCTAAGTTGCCTTATCGGGCTCGTAGTTTCGGCTCGTTGGCTTAGGGGTAGGAATTTCCCGCGTGGGACTTTCTTTCTATGAATAGCCGGAAATCCAGTTGTGCAAAGAAGGCCGCATCGCTTTGCCTATTTTTTGCTTTTTGGTGTGCTTTATCCGCCCTGTGAACGTGTTTTGTTTAAGCGGGCTGGCTTGGAGATAGGGGGATTTGTTTGAGTATTAAACTATATAAGTGCTGGCAATAAGCAATACTGGCTTGATATTTAATTAAGCCAGTATTGCCTGTTTCAATTAGCCATTCACTGCGGTTCTGGCTTTATCTTTGGTTGACCAAATGCGGTAACGTAATTCCACGTCTTCAGGGACATAAATAACCATGGGCAATTTATCGTTATAGCGGTATAGCTCTTCCGAATTTATCGTAACAAAAGCCTGTTTTTTAGGTGCATTCGGAGGGCATGCCATCATGGTGCTGATGCCTGGCTCAATTTTTGGCAATACCCAATAATCATATCCCCAGCCCTGAGCGGTTTCTTTTTTTAACTGGCCGCCCAGGCTTTTGGTATTGCAATTTACTTCCATCATTTTTCCAGGTAATAACTGCACCCGGTAAAATTCTGGGTTTTTAACTTTAGGCAGTTGAATGACTTTGCGAACAAAGCCCGCTTCCGGCGCAGGAAATGCTTTCATCGGGTCTGGTGTTGCGGCAAAGGTGCTGGTGCAGGCAAGGGCGGTAAGGATAGCTAGCTTAAGTTTCATCTGATTTTTCCTTCATCGTTTTGGTATGCAATCTGCAAGATGGGCCTAGTGGAGAGGGAATGATAAGGATGATATCTGTTAAAGAGTAGCAACTATTTACAGAAAATTAATAATGATGATTGTATTTTTTATGCGGGAAAATATTAATTAATATTAATTTTAACTGCTATATCTTCCGGCTTTATTTTAGCTTATAGGATTGTGGTGAGATTAACATACTCACTTGTTATTACTCACCATACAAAAACAGCGTGTAGCTTTTAGGCAAAGCAATTTGGAAAAAATAGATGCCCATGAAAAATACGGACAAAACCAGAGGTATCATTTCCAATGCGCTGATTTTTTCCATGCAACTTTGTGTTTTTTGTGGCTCAAGATTTGGTTTTCTGTGTGTACCGGTGTTTTTCTATTTTTTTATCCAGCCATCCCAAGCTGGTGGCTCGCTTATACGCGCGGCTAAAAAGTTAATAAAGCTGCGGATTTTGGCAGAGAGGTGGCGGTGGCTGGGGTAGAGGGCGTAGAGGGTGAGCTCTGGCGTGGCGTAATCGGGCAGCAGGATTTCCAGCACGCCTTGGCTTAAGTCTTCACCAATTAAAAAGCTAGGCTCACAAATAATGCCTTCCCCGGCAAGGGCGGCACGGCGCAGCAGATCGCCATTATTGACGCGAAAATGCCCGCCCACTTTTGCCGTGATATCGCCATCCGCTCCGCTAAAATCCCACTCGCCACGGCGGCTGCTATTGGTGTAAGTCAGGCAGTTATGGTTGGCTAAATCCGCCGGAGTAAGCGGGCGGCCATACCGGGCCAGATAGCTTGGCGCTGCCGCTGCGACAATACGATGGCTACGCAAGAAAGGAAGGTCTGGCGGGACGCCCGCACTTAAATTAACGTGCCGGAGGCACAAAAAAGGGGCTGCGTAAGTTTATTTCTGTAATTGCTTAGTCCATTTCTGCAGCGCCACCATCTGGCCCGCTACATTTTTGCTGATGGCTTCATCAATCACATTGCCATTGGCATCAAAGCCACCCGCAAAGGCGTTGGCAAAGACTTCAGGTTTGGCAAGCGGATGCAGGTTTACAAACACGCAGACCTGGCGCAAATGGTATTGCGAGCGGGAAGAACCCATGCCGCCTGCCGCACCTAAAATGGCGACAGGCTTGCCGTTGAGCGCCTTGTTATCGGCTTCGCGCGATGCCCAGTCAATCACGTTTTTAAGGGCAGGGGCCAGGGAGTAGTTGTATTCGGGGCAAGCGAGTACCAGCGCGTCGGCTGCCGCAATTTTAGCCAGCAGCTCAATTAGCACTGCAGGGCGATCATTTGCTGCAATATCACCGTTATAAAGAGGAATTGCTGAGATATCGACGATTTCTAATTCCATGCCGACAGGTAAATTGGCTTTGGCACAGCGCAGCAGGCCGCTATTGGTTGATGCTTTACGTAAGCTGCCAGAAATTCCGATTGCTTTAATGGTCATCTATGGTGTCTCTTAAAAAGTATTGATCAGTGTCGTAATGCGTGTATTTTATACGCCAGCCCTCAGGCTGGCATCATATGGTACTGCCTGCCCTGGATGCGGGGTGAAGCCTGCTGGTTAAATTTAAGGCGCAATATGGTTTTTATATAATTTATTGTATTCGGATTCGCCAAAATATTTAATATATTCCTGCGTGGCAAAGGCATCCATAGTGCCGGAGATATAATCGGTAATCAGGCGGATTCTGTTTTCCTTGCCAACACGGTAGCGTAATTCGGCAGGGAATAATTGCAGGTCCGGATTATATTGCTCATCCGAATAAACCTGAAACAAGCCGCGAATAATATTTTCACCACGTTTTTCATATTGCAAAATGCTTTTCTTTTTAAGAATCATTTTAGATAAAACATTTTTCAGGCCCGCTGCCAGCTTGGCGTGGTGCTGATAGCCAATTTCATCCACACCATTATTATTAACTACGGCAATATCTTTACACAGGGTGTTGATAATGGTGGAAGTGAGCTCTTTAATAAAAATATAAGAGTATTCCTCAGAAGTGCGCATTAAATAAGCGTCCCCGGC
Organism: Iodobacter ciconiae; assembly: GCF_003952345.1. Classification (NCBI taxonomy): domain Bacteria; kingdom Pseudomonadati; phylum Pseudomonadota; class Betaproteobacteria; order Neisseriales; family Chitinibacteraceae; genus Iodobacter; species Iodobacter ciconiae. Next base: position 3,624,873 of record NZ_CP034433.1, read on the forward strand.
TTCTTTCTGGCAGGCTTCAATAATCTCTTTAAAGGAGTCATAGGCATCGCTGTATTTATCACTGATTTTAAAAGCGTAAAGTAGCTCGCCCATATCCACCATATCGGCATTAATGGCGTCTTCTAAATCATGCGCAGCATAGGCAATTTCATCTGCAATATCCATAATTTGCGCGTCTATGCTTTTGGTATCGGTAATATTGTTTTTATCTAATTGTTCTTTTAAAAAACTATAATTATCATCGTAAAGAAATTTATTCGGGTTTTCTGCCGAGGTATGAAAATATTTAATCGTGCCCCAGATGGTGCGCAGGGTTAAATTAAGGCCGGAGTAATGAATACTTTTGGTTTCTAAATTATGCACAATTCTGAATGCCTGTGCATTACCTTCGTAGCCGCCTACTTCTTTAGACAGCGAATGCAAAATTCGCTCGCCGTGATGGCCAAATGGCGGATTGCCAATGTCATGAATCAGCGCACAGGTTTCGGTAACGGCAGGGTGCTTCAGGCCCAGATCCATGGCAATGCTGCGGGCGATTTGAGCTACTTCCAGGCTATGCGTCAGCCGGTTGCGGCTAAATTTGGTGTTGTTCACGCTAAGCAGCTGCATCTTGCCTTGCAGGCGGCGAAAGGACGAGCAATATAAAACGCGGGCGTAATCGCGCATATAGTTATCACGATCCCGGCCATCCATGCTCTTTTCGGCGTGGAAGCGGTAGGCCATTTTTTCGGCTTCATTCTCTTTATGCTGCGCAAATTCCAGTGTTTGGGCTGAGTACATGGGGCTCCTAAAGTGGTGCAATCTCAGGCTGAGCATCAGCCGGGATGTCTGAATTTGTAGGGTGATGACAGCGTGTATATTTTTAGAGCCGAAGGCCTCTATCCCCAGCCAAGATTACCACGCTGTAACTGCTATTTACCCAAGATCTGTATTTTACATCCTTTGATGGCGATGGCCTGAGTATTACTTATGGGGTAGAGGTCTATTTTTTCATTGTAGTTTTTAATAATTGTCGAAACTATTTCTTTGAATGGAAAATTAGTGTGGTGCGGCAAGGGGTAAATATCCACTGCAGCTAATGAGGAGAAAGATTTCAGCTCTGGTGCTGCCCCAGCATCATCCATATCACTCACGTATTCAATATCTGGAGATAAAATTATGGAGCCGGCTGATTCACCAATATATAGTTTTCCTGCAAGGATTTGTTTAGTTAAAATTTTATCGGCACCTGTTCTTTTTAATTCCTGAAGCAGAAAAAAAGCATTGCCACCTGTAATATAAATATAATCGTTGCCTATTAGTTTCTTTGATATTTCTTCTATCGTAGCGCTTGAAATTTCAAGCTCATCTACAATTAACCCGCATTTTTCGAGTGCTTTTTTACCCGAATTGACATAAAACGTGATGGTTTCCGGAATACTTGCTGTAGGGATAAATGTGACAGTTTTACCTTTACAATCATGATTGGTAAATTGTAGAAACAAATCAGTCACATCTGGGAATGATGATGATAAAAATAAATTTTTCATTGATAAACCTCAATAAAACTATTAGTATTGCCCGATTGAAGTATTAATGAGCAGGTGCTTTGTTTTATGTATTTTAGCACGCTGGTTTAGGTCGATGCCATATTGGCCCAATATTCTATTTAATTAAAAATTGGTAGATTACGTAAAGGTGATGTGCTTTTGTCTAACCCTTCTTGCGAAACCATATGATATTTGTTTTTGATATGAACTAAACAAATTATTAGCCACGATGATTGCATAGGCTATTTATAAGAGCCAATCCTATTAACTTAAGAACGGCAGCGCTTTCGCGGCTAAAGCCGCTCCTACGAAAAACAGAAAGCCTTTGTGTTGCGCTTAAGTTGATAGGATTGTTTTAAGATTTCCCTTGAAGCCGCGATACGAGGAATAAGCGGGGCGGGGTAGTCGTCAATTTGTGTTTGAGCGAATTGAATTGACGCCGCCTCGATTATCCGCAGTAAGGGGGGGGTCAAGGGGGGGCCTTCTTTGCGTATTATGATCTTTGGCGAAGTAAGCAAGTAATAAGCCCCACGCGGGGGATCCCCGCGCCAAAATTAACGTGCCGCAGGCACTAGAATAAGAAGTTACCCAAGGCGCAGACGAAGAACCGCTGCAGGCTCAAACTCCCCTCCTATATACATCAACATTCCAGCTCCCCAAACTGGCATCTAAAGTCAGTTTCAGGCAGACTGCCCGTACTATTGTTGATTTCCCTGAAGTGATCCCCGCGTGAATAAATACAGCCAGATTTTTGCCGATATCGTTGCGGATATTGATAATCAGCGTTTGCAAAAAGGCGAAAAAATTCCTTCCGAATCAGAGCTGATGAATAGCTATGCGGCAAGCCGGGGCACGGTGCGTAAGGCAGTGGATCAGTTGCAGGAGCGCGGCTATGTGCAAAAAATCCATGGTAAGGGGGTGTTTGTTTTAAAGCCGGGCAATATCGAATTTCAACTTAGCGGCATTGTCAGCTTTAAAGAGTCTTACGAGCGTTTAGGGCGGGGAGTAACGACGCAGATTGCCGGTTTTCAATCGGTTAGTGCGGATAAAACGTTGGCTAAGCTATTGCAAGTGCCGGAAAAAACCGAGCTGGTACGCATTAAGCGGGTGCGTAATATCGATGGCGAGAATGTGATTCTGGATATTAACTATTTCGTGGCCGAGCTGATTCCCGGCCTTACGCCGCAAATTGCGCAAAATTCGATTTATGAGTACATAGAGAAGGTGCTTAAGCTCAATATCTGTTATGCCCAGAGGGTGTTTGAAGCCCAGCCCTGCATTGAAGATGATCGCCGTTATCTGGATTTAAATGGCATGGATCATGTAATTGTGGTGAAAAACCATACCCATTTATACGATGGCCGCCAGTTTGAATATACGGAATCCCGGCACCGGCTGGATAAATTCTTTTTCTCTGATATTGCGCGGCGTTAATAGGCCAGATTTGACCCCGCTCATTTAAGCGTGGCTTGTGCTTTGTACTTAAATGTATCGGGATGCGGGTCGTATTTTTTAATAAACCGGCGGGCTCAAGGGCTTTTCTGATGCTCTATAGAAAACAGGGGCGGGTGCAAACCGCCACCTTGTCGTTTATTAGGCTGCCTGCATCACCGCTTCAACCTCTTCTGCTGTGCGTGCAATATGCGGGCCCAGAATGCGGCTACCGGTGGTCGTGATCAGCACATTGTCTTCGATACGGATGCCGCCAAAGTCTTTGTATTCGCTAAATTTGGCGTAATTGATCATCTCGCCGTGGCGGCCTTCTGCCTGCCAGGCGTCGATCAGGGCGGGGATAAAGTAGATGCCGGGCTCTACCGTAATCACCATGCCGGCTTTCAATGGTTTGCCTAAGCGTAAATAGCCCATGCCAAACAGCGTGCTGCGCTCTACACCTTCGCCATAGCCGACCAGGTTTTCACCCAGGCTTTCCATATCATGTACATCCAGGCCAATCTGGTGGCCAAGGCCGTGCGGGAAGGCGATGGCGTAAGCGCCGGATTCTACAATTGCATCCGCATCGCCTTTAAAGAAGCCCAGCTTGCTCATGGCTTTCACCATGACTTTGGCGGCCAGTTTATGCGCTGCCAGATAAGGCAGGCCGGGCTTTAGTGCAGCAATGGCTTCGGTTTGCATGGCCAGCACCGCATCATACAATTGGCGCTGGCGCGGGCTGAATTTGCCGCCCACCGGAATGGTACGGGTGATATCGCTGGCATAGCCACCAGCCGATGTTGCACCGGTGTCGTTCAGGACCAGATCGCCTGCCTGCAGGACCTGATGATGATGATGGTTATGCAGTACTTCGCCGTTTCTGGAGAAAATACTCGGGTAGGCCAGTTGTAAATCATGACTGCGGACAATGCCTTCCATTAAACCCACAACCTGATGCTCCAGCACGGTAGCGTGTGATGCACGCATCGCGGCGTGGTGTACATCACGGGTAATGGCCAGCACTTTTTCCATTTCGGCGATTTCTTCCGCTGATTTAATTTCACGTTGTGCAATCACGGCGTGGGTTAGGGCGCTTGAAAAGCCTGCTTTTACTTTTGAGCTGTCGGTGCTTAATAGCTTAGACAGCTCCAGAATCGTTTCACCACGATAGGGGGCTAAATATTGTACGGCAATACCGGCGGCTTGCGCAGCTGCCAGCGCTTCACCGAGTTTTGTGTAAGGCTGGCTTTGGGTAATGCCTGCTGCGGCTGCGCGCTCGCTTAAGGATGGCTGCGGGCCGGTCCATACGATATCGGCCACTTCCGGCTCATTGCCAAACAGGGTTACCACATCATTGGCGGTATCGATCAGGCCGGCAAGGCCCGGCTCGTTCAGACCGAAGTAGTAGCGAAAGCTGCTGTCCTGAATAAACGGGAAAATATTATCCGAGTAATTCATGGGCGAATCGACGTTGCCTAGCAGCAAAATCAGGCTATCTGGCAAGCTGGCAGAAAGAGTGGCGCGGCGCTGGCGATAGATTTCGGGCTGGAACATAGCATTTTTCCGTTGAAAGTATGGGGCATATCTTTGTTGAAAGAGCGCCCTTTGTAAATGGGCGAATGTGGTATATGAAAATAACCTGCGCGTGATTTTTGAAGTTTTTGCTGTGCTGGCCTGTTTAAATTAAGGTGCGTGGCTGGCGAGTTGTCTGAGCAAATTACTTTGGTTTGCCGGTCAATGCTTATCCATGCATATGCCCGGCATTGGGCTGCATCTCGTGGCTATCTGACAAAATTGTTTTGATTGTGATATAAGTTAATGCTCATGGTATTAAATTTGATAGATAGTATTTGCGGGGGATATCTATGAAAGAAAATATAATCAGATTCTCCTGTTTGGGGCTGATAATTTTTGCTGCACCTGCAATGGCCGCTACATTAGAGTTGGTGACTTTGCAATATCCTCCCTATCAGTATGAAGAAAATGGCCAGATTAAGGGGCTTGTTGTAGACATTGTAAAAGAAGTTTTTCGCCGCATGCAGCAGCCTGTGAACATTACTTTAATGCCCTGGACCCGATCAATTAAAATGATTGAAGACGGCACTGCCGATGCCGTTTTTACTGCATATAAAACGGCTGACAGGGAAGTATTTGCTGATTACTCTAAAGAAGTACTTATGCCTCAGGCTGTTTCATTTTTTGTTTTGAGTGAATCAAATATTAAATTTGATGGTGATTTACAAAAGCTGGCTAATTATAGTTTTGGTGTGGTCAATAAGATAAGCTATGGTGATGTTTTTGATTCTGCTGTAAAAAATAAAATAATTAAAATGCCGGACATTACTTATACCGGAGAGCAGAATATAGATAAATTATTAGCTAAGCGTTTTGATATTTTAGTCAGCAATAAATATGGTGCACTGGATATTTTAAAAAATAAAAGAGTTCTCCATAAAGTTAAAGCTCTTTCTCCGGTGCTGCAAACTATTCCAAGTTATATAGCTTTTTCTAAAAAAAGAAAGCTTAGTTTGATTCGTGATAAATTTGACGAGATTTTACTTTCCATGAAAAAAGATGGCAGTTATGAAAGAATCATGGCTATCCAGAATAAAATGGAATTTAAAAATAAGTAAAAATACAGGGCATCAGCGTGGCCAGGTGATGTTTTTGTTTGGATTGATTTATATCAATTGCTGTTTTGATAACTGGATCCGCTTACGGCCATTCGTTAAATACCCATATAAAAAACGGGAAGCTCAGGCCTCCCGTTTTATTTCAAATTATCAATACCGGTAATGCGCTGGTTTATATGGCCCTTGTTTGGGGACGTCGATGTAAGCGGCTTGCTCATCGGTCAGCTCCGTGAGTGCTGCGCCGATCTTTTTCAGGTGTAAACGGGCGACCATTTCATCCAGATGCTTAGGTAGCACGTAAACGCCAACCGGGTATTGCTCGGTTTTGCTAAATAGCTCGATTTGTGCCAGCACCTGATTGGTAAAAGAGTTAGACATTACAAAGCTGGGGTGGCCCGTGGCGCAGCCCAGATTCACCAAGCGCCCTTCGGCCAGCAGGATGATGCGTTTGCCATCAGGGAAAATAATATGATCAACCTGCGGTTTGACGTTTTCCCATTTGTACTGGCGTACGGATGCCACCTGAATTTCGCTGTCAAAGTGGCCGATATTGCAGACAATAGCGTTATTGCGCATTTTAATCATATGCTCGTGCGTAATCACGGCCACATTGCCAGTGGTGGTGACAAAGATATCACCCTGATCGCAAATGCTGTCCATTGTCACCACTCGGTAACCTTCCATCGCCGCTTGCAACGCGCAAATCGGGTCGATTTCGGTCACGTAAACGGTAGCTCCCAGGCCGCGCAGGCTTTGAGCGCAGCCCTTACCTACATCACCATAGCCTAGAATCACGGCGGCTTTGCCAGCAATCATCACATCGGTGGCGCGTTTAATGCCATCAACCAGCGACTCCCGGCAGCCGTAGAGGTTGTCGAATTTAGATTTGGTGACGGCGTCGTTAACATTAATTGCAGGGAATGAAAGGCGGCCTTCGCCATGCATTTTATACAGGCGGTGTACGCCGGTGGTGGTTTCCTCCGTTACGCCTTTGATGTAGGAAAGGCGGGTGGAATACCACTTAGGATCTTTTGCCAGCGTGGCTTTGATTGAGGCAAACAGTACGATTTCTTCCTCATTACCTGGCGCAGAAATCACCGAAAGGTCGGTTTCAGCACGCGCGCCAAGGTGTAGCAAAATGGTGGCATCGCCACCGTCATCCAGAATCATATTGGCGTACTGATTCTTGGGGAAATCAAAAATACGGTGAGTAAAATCCCAGTATTCTTCGAGTGTTTCACCCTTATGGGCAAATACGGACGTGCCTGCTGCGGCAATGGCCGCAGCGGCGTGGTCCTGCGTAGAGAATATATTGCACGATACCCAGCGCACCTCGGCACCTAAGGCTTGTAGTGATTCGATCAGTACGGCAGTCTGGATGGTCATATGGATGGAGCCCGCAATACGGGCCCCTTTAAGCGGCTGGGCTTTGGCGTATTCTGTTCGTACAGACATCAGGCCCGGCATTTCTGTTTCTGCTATACGAATTTCTTTACGGCCCCAATCTGCCAAAGATAGGTCAGCAACTTTAAAATCAGGATTTGCCACAGTGGTGATTCCTCTCTGTGGCCGGGCCGGCATCTCCAACACGCATGCCGTACCCGGCGCGGGTTTACAGGAGAGCGCAGTTAAGAAATTCGAGCCTAGCCCCTTAGGGTTGCAGCGCCCCTCGAATGTGCTTTCAGTATAGTACTAAGAATCTGATGATTGTCTTGTTCATAATGTAGTACTTGCTTACATTGCGAGTTGGTAGCAAATGAGAAACAATGTGTTGCATTTCTTATATGATATTTAAAGTAGATTAAGACATATTCTAAGTTTGATTTGTGGTTCAGGCTTATTCACCAAGGTTTTGGAATGAAACTAAAAATAAGCGCTAGCTTGATCTTGGTCCTTGCTTTAAGTGCTTGCGGATCAATGCGTCAGTATCAGGCCGAATCCCAGGGGGTCATTGATTTTTCCCGTGCAGGTAAGCCAGATAGTGCTTTGGCAGTATTGGAGTCGAATAACAGCGATAAAGACCTGCTGTATTTTCTGGAAAAGGGCCAGCTATTACAGCTTAAAAATGACTGGTCTGGCAGCAGCAGTGCCTGGCTGAAGGCCGACGCCAAAATTCATGATTGGGAAAACACCGCTAAAAACTCGCCGGACAAATTATTGGGAGAGGTGGGGAGCTTTTTAATCAATGATAAAACCCGCCGCTATGATGGCTACGATTATGAAAAAGTACTGCTGTCCACCTTGCTGGCCATGAATCATGCCGCCTCAGGTGATTGGGGTAATGCGCGGGTTGAGGTCAAAAAAACGCATGAGCGTGAAGCGATCATTGCAGAATTTCGCTCGCGTGCTTATGAAAAAGATGAAGCCGAAGCCAGAAGCCGGGGCGTGCAAACGACATTTAAAGATTTAAGAGGTTATCCAACCGAAACTCTGGATGATCCTGATGTTCTGGCCTTAAAAAATAGCTACCAAAATGCGTTTAGCCATTACTTAGCAGCTTTTGTTTACGAGGCGCTGGGTGAAAAAAGCCTGGCCGCGCCGGGGTATCGTAAGGCGATCGAGTTGCAGCCTAATACCAAAGTTTTAGAAGACAGCTTAGCGCAGCTCGATAGCAAAACTGCCAAGCATGGCATGAGCGAGGTGCTGTTTGTGGTGAGCTCGGGCCTTGCACCGCTACGTAAATCGGTCAGCCTGCCCCTGCCGGTTTACCGGGCGGGCTTAACGGCGATGTCTTTTCCTGTTATTCGCTCCGGCAATGATTTTGCACCATCGCAGCTTAAATTAGATGGGCGTTTTGTGCCGGTTAGCGCCATCGCCAGTGTGGATGCAATGAGCCGCCGCGCACTGCGTGACGATATGCCGGGCATTATTTTACGCTCTACTGTTCGTGCGTTAAGTAGGGGTGTCGCCCAGAAACAGTTAAACGACAGAGATAATAACGCCAGTGCAATTGCCAGCTTAGTGCTTGGGCTGGTTAGTGTCATTACCGAGCAGGCCGATGAGCGTACCTGGAGCACCCTGCCCGCACAAATTGCTATTGTGCGGGCATCTTTGCCGCAAGGGATGCATAAAGTACTGGTGCCGACATTACAGGGGCAGGAAGCTTTTGACTTTAAAGCCAGCAGCCCCTACCAGATTGTGCCGATTCGGGTGATGGGCAATCAGGTGTATTTTGGTCAGACAGGCTTAGCGCCTGTAATTTTAAATACCGCAGTAACAGAGAGTGCGGACGCGGTGATTCAGCCTGAAAAGGCCAAGAAATAAATCATCGTATTTTCTACTTTGAATAAAAAAGGAATCAGCATGAAAAAGTATTTTGCCCGTAGCGTGTTACTGGCGGCCATTTTAGGATTTTCGGCCATCGCTCAAGCAGCCCCGATTTCCCTCGCTGATCGGATCGAGCAGCTGGGTGAAATGAAATACATCAAGCTAACCGGTGGGCGCACTGCACAACGCAATGGCCTGTTGGCGGTACAGCTGGAAATGCACAATCAGGATAAGAGTGATCAGCAGCTTTATTATCGTTTTCGCTGGCTGGATGATGCAGGTTTTGTAGTGGGGGGAGAAGAAGTCTGGAAGCCACTTAAATTTATTGGGCTACAAAAACAAATTATTGACACTATTGCCCCTGTGCCCAATGCGGTGGATTTCAAAATGGAAGTCAACAGCCCGGAAAACACTGGCTCAGCGCCTGCAGCCAAGTAATTATTTAAAGGAATAAATCAATGAAAACGACGAAACAAGCATTAAAGCTGAGTGCGGCATTGGCTGCGGTATTACTTGCTACAGGCTGCGCATCCAGCTCATCGCCTACTGTGGGCAGTGGTGATGTGGTTTATGGCGATAGTAAGGCAATAGAAACGGTAACGAATGAATTTGGCTCTACCGATTTGCAAATGATTTCAGAATCAATGGCACGCTCTTTAATGCAGCATCCGTCAATGGCAGAACGCCCTTTAATTGTGGTAGCCGAAGTTAAAAATAAAACCACGGAATATATTGATACCCGAAATATTACAAATAGCATGAAAACGCAGCTGATGAAAAGCGGTGCTAAATTTGTAACTGACAGCAGCACGTTAGATGCCCAGGTTGAAGAAATTCGCCGTCAGACTGAAAGCGGACTTTATAAAAATAAAGTTAAAGTTGGCCAAATGAAGGGCGCTAAATATTTATTAACTGGCGAAATTACTTCGATTGTTAAAAAAAGCGATAGTACCAAAGATGTTTATTATAAATTCACACTGATTTTGAAGAATATTGAAGAGGGTGTGGATGAATGGCAGGATGAAAAAGAGATCCGCAAAACATCCAAGCGTTAAGTTACTGAGGAGTATGTTTTCTTATACCCGCGCGGTGCGTTGAAATAAATGCATTGTTGTATTCAAGGCGTGGGCAAGACAATGCCTTGCCCACACTGTATTACTCGCTGTCCGCTTTTTTCTGCGGATTAATTCTGGTTACTAAGAGCTGGTCGATCCGGTAATTATCAATGTCGACCACTTCAAATTTATAATCACCAAAAATTAATAATTCTGCTTTTTTTGGAATGCGTTTTAGCATGTACATCATAAAACCGGCAATCGTTTCGTAATTCTCTTCATCTTTTAATTCATCAATATCCAGTGCTTTTTTTACGTCTTCAATTGGCGTAACCCCATCAACCAGCCATGAGCTTTCATCTCGCTGCACAATCTGATCGGCTCCGGGGTCTACCATGCTGCCCATTAGTTGAATGGTGACATCATTTAGCGTAATAATTCCAACCACCAGGGCGTATTCATTCAAAATAACGGCAAAGTCTTCGCGCGCTTCTTTAAATTGTTCAAGTACCTCGGATAAAGAAAGTGTGTCCGGAATCGTGAGTAATTTTCGATTACCGCATTGCTTCAAGCCTTCGAGTAAATTAATTTCCCCGCCCTGAAGTACTAATTGCAAAATATCTTTGGCATCAATATAGGCAAATACACTGTCAATACTGTTTTCACAAAGCAGAAACTTTGAATGTGGCTCGGCCAGCATTCTGGCTCGTATGGTTTCTTCGGCCTCATTAAGTGAAAAGAAAATAACGCTTTCGCGCGTCGTCATTACAGATGTAACGGTGCGTGTTTCCAGTTCAAATACATTTTCAATCAGATTGTGTTCTTTACGGCGTACCGTGCCCGCCATTGCGCCTGCATCTGCCATGGCTACAATATCATCGGTGGTAATTTCATCCCGGCGTACTGCGGGTAAATTGAAGGCGTTGAAAATCATATTGGCAATGCCATCAAAAATAAACACCAGCGGGCGCAGCAGGAAAATACAAAATAAAATGGGTGAAACTACATTGACTGCAGTGGCTTCCGGTACTGCCATGCCAATTCTTTTTGGAATTAAATCGGCAAACTGAATAAACAGCCCGGTTACTACAGTAAACGACATCAGAAAGCCTAGCGTTTCAGCTGTTTCTGCCTGTACACCAAATTGAATAAATAGTGCCTTAAAAACAGGCGAAAAGGCGGGTTCACCTAAAATACCGGCCAAAATTGCCACGGCATTCACACCGACTTGCACCACAGTGAAAAAATCTCCGGGCCGCTCCTGCAGGGCCAGCACCAGATCGGCGCGTTTATCGCCGTCTTCGCTCATTTGTTGCAGCTTGTGTTTGCGTGCTGCGGCAAGTGCAATTTCCGAAACCGAGAAAAGAGCGCTGATTAAAATAAGAATAAAAATAACAAGTAAGCCATTCATCATAATATGAAATCTCCTGCCGCTAGCTTAGCAGCTCGCCAGCTTGCAATGAAGTCTCTTTGAATGCAAAAACCTGCATAAAACAACAATATGGCGTTATTGTGCCGGGGTCGGCCGCCTTTCTTGGCAAAGTCTGCCGGGTTTGTGGATAAAAATGTGCCTGAAATAAACTGCATACGTCTGAAGGTAAAAGCTTGATTGGGCTGGATTTAAGCCGTAAAGCTATCAGGGTAGATCAGCTCTGAAAAACCCCGGATAGTTGATAAATAAAGTGAGACCCTGCAATAGCCTGATGCCTTTGCAGAAAGAATGATTTGTGAATTTGCCGAAGAAAAAGTGATGCTAAGCAACTCTGGAAGAATTTCAATCTTCGGTTTAATCTGAGCCTGAAGATGGAAAGCTGGAAAAAGGCGGCTAATTATTTAAAGCAGAAGTTTAATTAAAAGATGGAAAAATTGTTGAATGAGCAGAATGGCCTGATATGCATTAACCTGCATTAAAATACGGATGAGCTTTAGTTCATCCGTATTTTATAGAACAACTTTATTGTTTAATCATTTTTGCAACTTTTGCTTCAAATTCATCAAAGCGCTGTTTAAGGGCCTGCATTTCCGTGGCTTTTTCTGCTTTGCCCAGGAATGAATAACGAATGCTATTCATAGCGGTGTTTTTTAGCTCGTCATAAGATGGTTTGTAGCGGCTGGCGTAAAGCAGGTATTCGCTACTGAGATTATTGCGTGATACGCCCGGATCATCGCTGGAAATTATAAAAGGCACGCCATGGCGGCGGTAAACCTGAATTGGGTGTGCTTCGTTTTTTACCCCAAGAATAAATTCATTACTGGTGAGGTTAACTTCGACCGGAATGTCTTTTTCTTTCAGCTTTTTTAAAAGTAGATCGGCATTTTTTTCGTGGGTAATATCAATACCGTGGCCAATACGGTTTGCGCCTGCAATTTGCACTGCGTCGTTAATATGATTCTTTAATCCTTCTGGCGGCACCATGCCGAGTGCTAATTCTCCTGCATGCAGGGCGAGCTTGCTGTCGGGGTAGCGTTTTTTAAAGAATTTAAACATCTGCATATGCAGATCATAATCACGCATCGCAACGTGTTCATTTTCCGGCCCTACAATATTTACGGCCACAATCAGATTGCTGGCCTTATCGGCGGCAAAGGCGGAGTACATAGCGCTAAAGACCAGTGAAGGTGATAAATTACGTAATACATAGGCTTGCACACGTAATTTAAAATCGCTGCTATCAATGCCTTTTGCTGCGTCTTCCATGATTTTTACATAGGTACTGATTTGCTGCTGGCTGGTAGTATCTTGCGCCATAAAATCGGCATAGCGGGTAAAGATGGCTTCTGCATCTTTAGGGTTTTGTACCAGCTGATTTATTTTTTCGTCTAATTCTTTATTACTAATGCTGGGGGCCAGATCAACCATGGTTTCCAGATATTGTACGTTTTCTGCCTGTGCACGCTCTTTTAAAGATTGAAAACCTTCATTCATGGCATAGCTGGCAACAGGTATGAAATAGAAAAAGGTATTAAAGAAATTTTGATCGGGTGCGGGCTGATCGTGGCTATGATTGCTGAAATCCTTATCAGACCATTTTTTGAGTAATTCACGGTAGAAAGCATTGTTTTGCCGGGTTGCATCTGCGCTTAGGCAAATTTTGCTGCTTGCATCGCTTGGGCTGGTATTGATATGAAATTTCTGAGCATTCAGTGCGGCATTGTCTTCGCTATAAATACAAAACTTTTGCCGGCCTACCCATTCCAGATAAGTTTCAGCATAAATTGCACCGGAATAATGGTGGTGTAAATCAGCTCCTTTAGGCAGCATATTCATCAATAGTCCCAGCTCTGCAGTATTCGGAACAGGGGCGCTAATTAATTGAGAATAATATTGCTTGGTTTGTGCATAGTTATTATTAATATCTTTAGCGTGGCTGGCTCCGATGGCAAGCAGGCAGAGGGCAAGTAGTTTTGTTTTCATCTGGAGCATCTTTTATGAGTGAAATGCTAAATTATAAGCTGCAAAAAAAGAATAGATGAATAAGGTGTTAGATTGCTTGCAATTTTTGTAATTGGGGAGTTTTTAATTAGTGGCAATGTAGAGGGGGATAAAATGGTGCGATAAAAACGGCAATTATCTATTTAATGCCAGAACTGTTTTTTGATCTTTGAGAATAAGCAATAAAATCCGAATGCATTTGATTAAAAACTGAAACAGAATATTTAAGAAGTGCGGGCAAGCTAAGCAAGCTGCCCGCCACAGGCTTACATAAGCCCTTATTTCAAGCGATCGTAGCCTGGTAAAGTCAGAAATTCGACAAATTCTTCACTGGTGGTCAGCTCGTCAAACATGAGTGCAGCTTCGTCCAGCGTGCTGCTAAAGCGGCCGCTGGCATGAATTTTGGCGACTTCTTCGGGCAGCCACTGGCGAAATAGCGCTTTGCTGACTTTGCGGCCATCGTCCAGCACGCCTTTGGGAGATCTGATCCATTGCCAGATTTGCGAGCGACTGATTTCGGCGGTAGCTGCGTCTTCCATCAGATTGTGAATCGGTACGCAGCCAAGACCGGAAATCCACGCAGCTAAATACTGCACACCCACGCTGATATTGCCGCGCAAACCGGCTTCGGTGATGGGCGCTTCAGGCTGGAAATTCAGCAGGTCTTTTCCCGCCACGCTGACATCTGGGCGTTGCTTACCGATTTGATTGGGTTTGTCGCCAAGAATCGGGTCCCAGGCCGCCTGTGCAATGGTGACGAGACCCGGGTGAGCCACCCAGCCGCCATCGTAGCCATCATTGGCATCCCGCTCTTTATCCGTGCGTACTTGTTGCATGGCTTTTTCATTTGCCGCATCATCGTTTTTGATCGGGATTACGGCGCTCATGCCGCCCATTGCAGGAGCATTGCGGTGGTGGCAGGTTTTAATCAGCAGTAGGGAATAAGCGCGCATAAACGGCACGGTCATGGTGATTAAGCTGCGATTGGCTAGGCAGAAGTCTGTGTTGCTGCGGAACTTCTTGATGCAGCTAAAGATGTAATCCCAGCGGCCAGCATTCAGGCCTGCGGAGTGCTCACGCAGCTCGTAGAGGATTTCGTCCATTTCAAAGGCGGCCAAAATGGTTTCGATCAATACGGTACCCTTGATGCAGCCATGCGGCGCGGCCAGCTCTGCTTCGGCCCAGGTAAACACATCATTCCAGAGGCGAGCTTCTAAATGCGATTCCATTTTTGGCAGATAGAAATAACACGATGTGCCTTGGCTAAGGCGGTATTTCAGGTTGTGAAATACGGTAAGGCCAAAATCAAACAAGGAGCCTGCCATAATTTCGCCGTCAACTTCAACGTGCTTTTCCATTAAATGCCAGCCGCGCGGGCGCAGAACCAGCGTGGAAATTTTGTCATTTAATGTGTATTGCTTGCCATCGGCAGAGGTAAAAGATAGCTCTTTACGATAGGCGTCCTTTACATTGATCTGGCCTTCGATCTGGTTTTCCCAGGTTGGCGTATTGGAGTCTTCAAAGTCGGCCATAAACGATTTAGCGCCGGAATTAAGCGCATTAATCATCATCTTGCGCTCCACCGGGCCGGTGATTTCGGTGCGCCTGTCCTGCAGATCGGCGGGCAGGGCAGAGATGCTCCAGTTGCCGTCTCTGATGTGCTGGGTGTCAGGCAAAAAATCAGGTACTTCACCGGCATCCAGCCGTGCCTGGCGCTCAATGCGGGCCGCCATCAGCTCACGGCGGCGCGGCTCGAAGCTGCGATGCAGCTCGGCTAAAAAAGCCAGTGCATCGGGGGTAAGAATAGGGGCAAAAGCGGGGCTGATATGGCCGAGAACCCGAATACCTGCAAGCGTGGTTGTCATGGTTTATCCCTTAGCATTAGGGGGAAACCCAAGCCTTGAAACACAGAGGGCACGGAGAAAGCCAAGGGATGTTTGCCTCGGTGGTTCTCCGCGTTCTCCTTGCCTCCGTATTTAAAGACTTGGGTTTTGAGGCTTTAGTGGAACTGTTCTTCTTCGGTCGAGCCTTTGAGCGCTGTGGTAGAAGACTGGCCTTGCTGGATCACTTGGGTGACCGCATCAAAGTAGCCTGTGCCCACTTCACGCTGATGTTTCACCGCAGTAAAGCCACGGTCGGCTGCGGCGAATTCGGCTTCTTGCAGCTCTACAAAGGCACTCATGCCGCGGCGGGCGTAGCCGTGGGCCAGGTTAAACATGCCGTAGTTCAGTGCGTGAAAACCTGCCAGGGTAATAAACTGGAATTTGTAGCCCATCTTGCCAAGCTCTGCCTGGAAGGTTGCGATGGTGGCGTCGTCCAGGTTCTTTTTCCAGTTAAATGATGGCGAGCAGTTATAGGCCAGCAATTTACCCGGGAACTGGGTGTGAATGGCGGCTGCAAATTTACGTGCGTATTCCAGATCCGGCTTACCGGTTTCACACCATACCAAATCAGCATAAGGCGCGTAGGCGAGGCCACGGCTAATGGCTTGCTCCAGACCCGGCGTGGTTTTGTAAAAGCCTTCAGGGGTGCGCTCGCCTGTGCAATAGGGTTTGTCGTTGGCATCCACATCGGAGGTCAGCAAATCAGCGGCTTCGGCATCGGTACGCGCAACGATTAATGTTGGCACGCCCATGATGTCGGCGGCAAAACGCGCTGCAACCAGTTTTTCTACCGCTTCACGTGTTGGCACCAATACTTTGCCGCCCATATGGCCGCATTTTTTAACCGAGGCCAGCTGGTCTTCAAAGTGAACACCGGCGGCTCCCGCTTCGATCATGGATTTCATCAGCTCGTGTGCGTTTAGTACGCCGCCAAAGCCTGCTTCTGCATCGGCTACGATCGGTGCAAAGAAATCAATGCTGTCGTCGCCTTCGGCGTGATTGATCTGGTCAGCGCGGGTCAGTGCATTATTGATGCGGCGCACCACCAGTGGAACCGAATTTGCCGGATAAAGTGATTGGTCCGGATACATTTCACCGGCGATATTGGCATCCGCTGCGACTTGCCAGCCTGACAGGTAGATAGCTTTCAGGCCCGCTTTAATTTGCTGCATTGCCTGATTGCCGGTCAGGGCACCCAGTGCATGTACGTAGGGAGTTTCGTTCACTAAGGACCACAGCTTTTCTGCACCACGGCGGGCTAGTGTGTGCTCGACTTGCACATTGCCACGCAAGCGTTCAACGTCTGCGGCGGTATAAGGGCGGGTAATGCCTTTCCAGCGTGGATTAGTGTCCCAGTCTTGCTGGATAGCGGTGATTTTTAGATCCTTTGTGCTCATAACAATACTCCCTGAAGGGTGATGGGCTGCATCTTTATTTAAGTAAAGCATGTGGTCGTTGTGTTGCAGAATTATTTTGCAGTGCACCATCAGATTGTAGTCAGTAATGAAGGACTACATATTGGGACTTTCATGTACTTTTTTTAGTAAGTGTTTTTTAGCCAATAAATTGTAATTAAGTGATTGAAAATGAAGAAAAATAATTGTTATTCTTTATTGCTTTAAACGATTGTTTTAATGGTATAAATTTGTCAGTTTATGGCTTGGAATGAGGGTTTTGATAAGCTTGAATTGATGAGCTATATACAGGCGTAATGCCGCCGATGTTAATGATGGGGCGTAAAAAAACGGGTGTTTTTGATACATCTAAGGGACAAGTTTTAATTAGCAGATTAGCTTGCCTGGTTTTTGGGTTATTAAAAGCGGCAAATATAGGATGGAGTTAATCCGGGGCCGGGAAAGTTTTGGCATCGTCTTGCTGCAACGCCCTTGAAATGCAGGGTACCAACCCCATCTGCCCTTGCATGTTTGAAATAAGTTTTGATGGAGTTTCTGATGAGTAACGAAAACGTACAAGAGCAGGCTGTAGAAAATTTGGAAGCAGCCGTTGAGGAAGTTGCCGAAAGCACTACGCTGGAAGCGCAATTGGCCGCTGCAACTGCAGATATTGAAAAAGCTCGCCAAGACGTGCTCTATGCCAAGGCCGAGGCTGAAAATAATCGTCGCCGTGCTCTTGAAGAAGTCGACAAAGCCCGTAAATTTGCGGTTGAGAAATTTGCGATTGAGCTGTTGGCTGTAAAAGATTCGTTGGAAATGGCTTTGGCTGATCAGACAGGTGAAGTAGAAGCACTGAAAAATGGTGTTGAACTCACGTTAAGACAGCTGACCGCCGCGTTTGAAAAATCGCATCTGCTTGAAATCAACCCGGTGGGGGACAAGCTGGACCCGCATAAACACCAGGCTATTTCAATGGTGCCAAGCGATGCAGAAGCTAATACCGTGGTGCAAGTGATGCAAAAAGGCTATGAATTAGCTGGCCGCGTGATTCGCCCTGCGATGGTGATGGTTGCTGCAGCGAAGTAAAAATGTGAAAGGCCTGTGGATATTGGTGAGCGCCGAACACTGAAAAAACACTCAACACTTTAAGTTTAAAGAGTTTTTTTGTCAGGATTGGTGTTCTTTCTGTGCTCTGTGTCTACAGGTTTTTTAAGATTTGCGGGTTTGAGTCTTTTGAAAAAATACTCTTGAAAATGCTCGATGCATCCCCACTTTGTGAACATGGTTGTTAATTTACCGCCGCCCAAGGGCTGCGAGCAGATAAGGAAAAATTAAAAATGGCAAAAATGATTGGTATTGACCTAGGTACAACGAACTCTTGCGTAGCGGTGTTTGAAAATGGTCAGCCTAAAGTAATTGAAAATGCAGAAGGTACACGGACAACACCTTCCATTATTGCTTACCAGGAAGATGGTGAGATTCTGGTTGGTGCACCGGCTAAGCGCCAGGCTGTAACAAACCCGAAAAACACTTTGTACGCGGTAAAGCGCCTGATTGGCCGCAAGTTTGAAGATAAAGAAGTGCAAAAAGACATCGACCTGATGCCTTTTGCCATCGTTAAAGCCGACAACGGTGACGCATGGATTTCGGTTCGCGACAAAAAAATGGCGCCACCGCAAATCTCAGCAGAAGTGCTGCGCAAAATGAAAAAAACCGCTGAAGATTACCTCGGCGAAGAAGTAACCGAAGCCGTTGTGACTGTTCCGGCCTATTTTAACGACGCGCAACGTCAGGCTACTAAAGACGCTGGCCGTATTGCAGGCCTTGATGTAAAACGCATTATCAATGAGCCAACTGCTGCTGCGCTGGCCTTTGGTATGGATAAGAAAGAAAAAGGCGACAGCAAGATTGTTGTATACGACTTGGGTGGCGGTACATTCGACGTTTCGATCATCGAAATTGCCGATGTAGATGGCGACAAGCAGTTTGAAGTATTGGCGACTAACGGCGATACATTCCTGGGCGGTGAAGACTTTGACCAACGCATCATCGATTACATTATCGATGAATTCAAAAAAGACACCGGCATCAACCTGAAGCAAGATGTAATGGCTCTGCAACGCCTGAAAGAAGCGGCAGAAAAAGCGAAGATCGAATTGTCTTCCACCACACAAACTGAAATCAACCTGCCGTACGTCACAATGGATGCAACAGGTCCTAAGCACTTAACGCAAAAAATCACCCGCGCTAAGTACGAAAGCCTGGTTGAAGACTTAGTAAAACGTACCATCGAGCCTTGCCGTATTGCCTTACAGGACGCTGGCCTGAAAATTACTGATATCGATGACATCATCCTGGTTGGCGGTCAGACCCGTATGCCAATGGTGCAGGATAAAGTTAAAGATTTCTTTGGCAAAGAAGCTCGTCGTGACGTGAATCCGGACGAAGCAGTTGCTGTGGGCGCTGCACTGCAAGGCTCGGTACTGTCGGGGGATCGTACTGACGTATTGCTGCTGGACGTGACTCCGTTGTCCCTGGGGATTGAAACCATGGGTGGTGTTCTGACTAAGCTGATCAAGAAAAACACCACGATTCCTACCAAGGCATCGCAAGTGTTCTCGACAGCAGAAGACAACCAGACCGCCGTAACCATCCATGTACTGCAAGGTGAACGTGAAAAAGCTTCTGCAAATAAGAGCCTGGGCCAGTTTAACCTGGGTGATATCCCGGCAGCGCCACGCGGCGTGCCACAGGTTGAAGTGACTTTTGATATTGATGCAAACGGTATCTTGCATGTAGGCGCTAAAGACAAGGCCAGTGGTAAAGAAGCACGTATCACGATTCAGGCATCCAGTGGTTTGTCAGAAGCCGAAATCGAAGCAATGGTTCGCGATGCAGAAATGAATGCTGAAGAAGACAAGAAATTGTCCGAATTAGTCGCAGCTCGCAATCAGGCTGACGGCATGGTTCACTCGGTGAAAAAATCACTGGCTGAATTTGGCGACAAGATTGGCGCTGATGAAAAAGCCAAGATCGAAGCCGCTATGGCCGAAGTTGAGCTGGTGCTTAAAGACCACTCAGACGATAAAGAAAAAATCGAAGCAGCAACGGCAACGCTGACCGAAGCATCGCACAAATTAGCCGAGCAGATGTACGCTCAGCAACCTGAAGGTGCAGCAGCAGGTGATGCTGCAGGTGCAGAAGCCGATGCCAAAAAAGATGACGGCAATGTAGTGGATGCTGAATTCACCGAAGTAAAAGACAAATAAGCCACGCTTATTTAAATGAAACAGGCCCGCTTGATGCGGGCTTGTTTTTTTGTGGATGTGAATATAAAAGTTCTGCAGACACAGAGCTAAATGAGGACATGGAGAACACAGAGAAAAACAAATAAAATCAGGTGCTGTCAGGATTTCTACACTACATATGCTCTGTGTTCTTCCGGATTTCTGTGTCCATAGATCTTTTTTTGCCGTCGGGATTCAAGCCAGTTTAAAACGGCTGATGGATTGTTTTAGGTTGCTTGCTAATTTCACTAAGTTTTTGGATGAATTGGCGACTTCTTCTACTGCCGCGCGGTTTTCCTCGGCCATTTGTGCGATGCGTTCTACATTCTGTGCCAGATCGGTGCTGACTGAGCGCTGCTGGGATAAGGAGGAGGCAATGTCGTTAATTGATATTTGCACCTTGGATGAGCCTGCTTTAATTTGCTCCATCACCTGATTGGTGTGATCGGATGCGGTAGAAACCTGGCTGACGCTTTGCTGGCTCGATTGCATACCGCTTACTGCTGCGCGTGTGCCTTGCTGAATGGTCTGGATCATGCCGGTGATTTCCTGCGCCGAGCTGGTGGTGCGTTCTGCCAGTTTGCGCACTTCATCGGCGACCACGGCAAAGCCACGGCCCTGCTCCCCTGCCCGGGCGGCTTCAATGGCGGCGTTCAGGGCCAGCAGATTCGTTTGATCGGCTACGTCTTTAATGACGGTCGCGATATTACCAATATGGATAGAGCTTTGCTCCAGGCTGGCAATCTGCGTGCCAGTGCTGTTGACGTTTTCCAGCACCGTATCAATCAGAGAATTGGATTTTTTAACTTCTTCGCTGCCAGAATTCGCCAGATTACCGGCGTCACAGGCCTGCTGGCTGGCTTCGCCGGCACTGGCTGAAACGCTGTCTATGCTTACCGTCAGCTCTTCCACACTGGCCGCCGATGAGGATGCAGATTCTGACTGGGTTTGAGAGCTGATTGCCACTTGTTGTGATGCACTGGCGAGCAGATCAGACATACTGACCAGCTCATTGCTGTTGCTGATAATGCTTCTGATCGTGGCTTTTAAATCATCCTGCATTTTTAAAAGATCAGTCTGCATAGCGGCCAGCTCGTCTTTACCTTCTACAACAATATGCTCGCTTAAATTGCCTTCACGGATTTTTTCTAAAGACAGACGCACATGGCTGATCGGTGTGGTGATGCTTTTGGTCAGGACTATCCCTAAAAACACTGCAAGTACAACGGCAATGAGGGTGAGAATGGTGGATCTGGTTTTGGTTGTGGCAAGCTCTTGAGTGCTGATGGCCATAGATTCATCAGATATTTTTTTATTCAAATTAACCAGAGCGCTTAATGCATCGTGATAGGGTTGAAATGAGGCCGTTACCGTGGTGGACATCAGCTCTGCAGAGCGCTTGAAGTCATTGGCTTTCCCGGCAGCAAGTGCTGGTTTGGCCGCCTCCAGGTAGTGCGGCCACAGCTCGTCTACTTTTTTTAGCAGCTCGGCTTCCGGCGGGGTTAATGTGGTTGCCCTGTATTTATCCAGCAGCTCTTTTAGCTTGCTTTCATTGGTTTTCATCTCTTCGTCGATCTTCGCCATTTTATTGTCATCGGTTTCCAGCGAAATCGCATAGACGGCCCGGTTATGGTAAATGGCCTGCATATTTGCATTGGCTAAATCCATAATCGGCACCAGCTGATTGTTGTGCATATCTGCAGTAAGCGCTTGCATGGATGCGGCGCTGTGAAAGCCAAGTGTGCCTAAAATTAAGGTGATGATGGCACAAGACAAAAATCCGGTAAGTAATCTGCCGCCAATTGAAAACTGATTCAGGATGTTCATGGCATACCAAGTGTAAGGGGCCTGGCTTATTCATAGAGTGGCACAGTCCGCTGCACAAGGGCTAACGTATAAAGGGGAGCTGGGGGGCTTGTAGATTGGATACTTCGCCCCAATGTGCAATCCGTTGATGAATTCGTGGGGCGCGGCCTCCTGTGCAGGATTAAAAAGATGGCTAAAAAAGATTTTTACGACACGCTGGGTGTGAACCGCGATGCGGGTGATGACGAAATTAAAAAAGCGTATCGCAAACTGGCTATGAAATATCATCCGGACCGTAATCCGGATAGCAAAGATGCAGAAGAAAAATTTAAAGAAGGCAAAGAAGCCTACGAAGTCTTATCCGATGCACAAAAGCGTGCAGCTTATGATCAGTACGGTCATGCAGGTCTTGATCAGCAATCAGGCATGGGCGGTGGTGGTGCAGGCTTTGGTGATGCCTTCTCTGATATCTTTGGTGATATCTTTGGCGCGGCGGGCGGGGGCGGTCGCGGCGGGCGTTCCAATGTTTACCGTGGAGCCGATCTGCGTTACAACTTGGAAATCAGCCTGGAAGAAGCAGCTCGTGGTGTAGAGCGCCAGATCAAGATTCCATCGCATGAAGAATGCGGTAGCTGCCACGGTAGCGGTGCCAAAGCAGGCACGCAGGCTAAAACCTGCCACACCTGTGGTGGTCATGGTCAGGTTCGTGTTTCGCAAGGTTTTTTCAGCCTGCAACAAACTTGCCCGACTTGCCACGGCAGCGGTAAATATATTCCGGATCCATGCCGCCCATGTTCCGGCACGGGGCGGGTGAGCACGCATAAAACGCTGGCGGTGAAGATTCCTTCCGGCGTGGATGAAGGCGATCGTATCCGCTTAAGTGGTGAAGGTGAAGCCGGGGTCAACGGTGGCCCATCGGGCGATCTGTATGTGGTGATTCACGTAAAAGCACATTCGGTATTTCAGCGTGATGGTAATGATCTGCATTGTGAAATGCCGATCAGCTTTACTATTGCAGCTTTGGGTGGTGAGATTGAAATTCCGACACTTGATGGCAAAGCACGGATTACTATTCCTGCCGAAACGCAAAGCGGACAGCAATTCCGTCTGCGCAGCAAAGGCATTAAAGGCGTACGTAGCGCAATTACCGGTGATTTAATGTGCCATGTGATTCTGGAAACGCCCGTTAAGCTGACATCGCGTCAGAAAGAGCTGTTGAAAGAATTTGAAGAAATCAGCCAGGGTGATTCGGACAAGCACAACCCACGTGCTAAATCGTTTATGGATAAAGTAAAAGACTTTTTCGCTTCATAAGTCTAATGAAGTCTTTCTTTTGCAAAGAGAGCTTTTTAGTGTAAAAAAATAGCGATGGCTTAGCCATCGCTATTTTTATATCTGCTGGTTTAATCAAAGATAAGTGTTTTTGTGTGTTTTAAAAGATAGCCCATTTTATATTGGGTTTTATAAGGCAAGAGCAAAAAATGCAAATGTCTTTGTTGAGTAATCTGTTATATGCGCTTTGCAAGCATAGGCGCAAAATTTACCAGCAATACGCCTATTGCAATAAGTGCTGCACCTAAAATTCGCAAGCTACCAATCTCTCGTATTGGCAAGCCTAAAATACCAAAGCGATCAAATAAGAGAGAAGCAATAATCTGGCCGCTAATAATTAAAGACACCATTGCCGCTACGCCAATTTTGGGTGCCAGTAAAGTCGTTCCAAATACAAATAGCGCTCCCATTAGCCCGCCAGTTAACATCCACCACGATGCATTCCCCAAGCTAGCCAGCCCTGTCCATTTTTGTCCGCTAAGCAAAGTAATTAAAGCCAGTGTCAGAGTGCCAATCGAAAAAGAGATTAAAGCCGCCAGTAGCGTACTGCCACCAATCACGCCTTTGAGCTGGTTGTTAACGGCAGATTGCAGTGGCACGATCAGGCCAATGATGAGGGCGAGCAGAAAGTAGGGAAGTTGCATGGGTTTTGTGAGTGATAAGTAAGCAGGGGAAATAGGCTAGCATGTTTTTTCGGAGGGAGGGAGTGGATGCAGGGGGTACTCGAAGCGAAGCGTAGTGCGCCGCCGCCCGGCCAACCCCGCTGCCCGTATCATCAATAATCACGGTGTATTGTGCTTTTCAGGGAGAATAAATATTCCCCCTGAAAAGCGTCGGGTACACCCTGCGATGCACCCGGCTACCCAGGTCCTATTTATTAAGCCTTGTGATAAACCTCGGCTCCTTTTTTGATAAATTCAACTGATTTGGTTTGCATGCCGATCTGATTGGCGTCAGCTTCTGCAATGCCTTGTTTGGCTGCAAATTCGCGTACATCCTGAGTAATTTTCATCGAGCAGAAGTGCGGGCCGCACATCGAGCAGAAATGCGCCACTTTGCCGCTGTCTTTAGGCATGGTTTCGTCGTGGAAAGAGCGGGCGCGATCCGGGTCCAGGCCCAGATTAAACTGGTCTTCCCAGCGAAATTCAAAGCGCGCTTTGGATAGTGCATTGTCGCGAATCTGCGCGCCGGGGTGGCCCTTGGCCAAGTCTGCTGCGTGGGCCGCCAGCTTATAAGTGATGATGCCCTCTTTTACATCGTCTTTATTGGGCAGGCCTAAGTGCTCTTTCGGGGTGACATAGCAAAGCATGGCGGTGCCGTACCAGCCAATTTGCGCCGCGCCAATGGCCGAGGTGATGTGATCGTAGCCGGGGGCGATATCGGTGGTTAGTGGCCCAAGCGTATAGAACGGCGCTTCATGGCACCATTCCAGTTCCTTATCCATATTTTCTTTGATCAATTGCATCGGTACATGGCCCGGGCCTTCGATCATTACCTGCACATCGTGCTGCCAGGCGATTTGCGTGAGTTCCCCCAGTGTTTTCAGCTCGCCCAGCTGTGCTTCATCATTGGCATCCCAGATCGAGCCTGGGCGCAGGCCATCACCCAGGCTGAAGGCCACATCGTAGGCTTTCATGATTTCACAGATGTCGGCAAAGTGGGTGTAAAGGAAGTTTTCCTGATGATGCGCCAGACACCACTTAGCCATAATCGAGCCGCCACGGCTCACAATGCCGGTCATACGGCCTGCCGTCATCGGCACATAGCGCAGCAATACGCCGGCATGGATGGTGAAGTAATCCACGCCTTGCTCGGCTTGCTCGATCAGTGTGTCTTTGAAAATTTCCCAGGTCAGATCTTCAGCCTTACCGTTTACTTTTTCCAGTGCCTGATAGATAGGTACGGTGCCAATTGGTACCGGGCTGTTGCGTAAAATCCACTCGCGGGTCTCGTGGATATTCTTGCCGGTGGACAGATCCATGATGGTGTCTGCACCCCAGCGAATTCCCCATGTCATTTTTTCTACTTCTTCGCTGATGCTGGAGCTGACGGCGGAGTTACCAATATTGCCGTTGATCTTGACCAGGAAATTACGCCCAATAATCATTGGCTCGGATTCCGGGTGGTTGATGTTGTTCGGAATAATGGCGCGGCCACAGGCGATTTCGCTGCGGACAAATTCTGGGGTAATTTCGTCCGGCATCACCGCGCCATAGTTTTGGCCTTTATGCTGGCGATTCATCATGGTCAGCATTTTCTCGCCGGTTGGGCTGCTGTCACGCAAGCTTTGCAGGTAAGCCGCACGGTTCATGTTTTCACGAATCGCCACGTATTCCATTTCTGGCGTGATGATGCCTTTACGGGCGTAGTGCATCTGGCTGACGTTGCAGCCTGCTTTGGCTTTGCGTGGCTGACGTTTTAGCTCAAAGCGTAATTCATCCAGCTTGCTGTCGCTTTCCCGCATACGGCCATAATCGCTGGTGAGCTGGCTGAGCAGCTCGGTGTCGTCCCGCTCGCTGATCCATGTGCTGCGAATGGCTTGCAAGCCTTTGCGTACATCAATTTTTGCATCCGGATCGGAATAAGGACCGGAGCAGTCATAAACAAAAATAGGCGGGTTTTTTTCGGTAGCACCGCTAATACTCATTTGTAGCTGCGTGTCGGCCTGGCTGATTTCACGCATTGGTACACGGATGTCGGCGCGTGAGCCCTGAACATAAATTTTGCGCGAATTGGGGAGTGGCTGGATGGCTGCGTCGTCAACGACGGCGGTGGATGCTAAAAACTGGGCTTTTGCGTTCATGCTCTACTCCACAAAGGCGCGGGTGAGCTAAACGAAGTATCTAGCTCGCTTCCCTACGCCGGTATTAACCGAATCAGGTTCAGAGGGTATATCTCATCCGCGCCTGATATTGACGCAGAACCCCTAGCGATAAAAAATCAGCCTAGACGGTATCGAAAAATGGCGGAAACAGCAAATTTAAGATCAAATAGGCCCGATTTGTATCAAGGTTTGTTGTGGGGGGGGAGCGGGGCCACTCTCCACTCCCGAGTCCCTGCTCCTCATTAAACCCTTGCGGCTTTTTACGCTATAACCACACTGGGCTTGGTCTGTGGGATAATTGCCGAAATTTTCAAATGCTGGGTTTGATCCTGGCTCGCTTTGGGGTAATTAAAATGGATTGGGAAAACGCGCGTTATTTATTGGTTGAGCAGCAAATCCGCCCCTGGGATGTGCTGGATCAAAAGGTGCTTAACCGTGTATTGGCGGTAAAGCGCGAAGACTTTGTGCCTGCAGATAAAAAAGAGCTGGCTTTTGTGGATATCGAGCTGCCGCTGGGTAATGGCACGCAGATGCTGGCCCCTAAGATGGAAGCCAAGCTGCTGCAGGATATTGATCCGCAGCCAAGCGATAAATTGCTAGTGGTGGGGGCGGGCACAGGTTACCTGATGGCACTGGCTGCTGGTCTGGTGGCGCACGTTTATGGGGTGGAAATCGATGCTGCGCAGGCAGATACTGCCCGCGCAAATCTGGCTGCTGCCGGGATTAAAAACGCAACAGTAACGCAGGGCGATGCGCTTGCCGCAGCCCAGGTGCAAGGCCCTTTTAATGCGATTATTGTGACCGGCTCTCTGGTTGAAGTGCCTGCGCTACTGAAAGATCAGCTTGCTGTGGGTGGCCGTTTGATTGCGGTGGTGGGCGAGCTGCCCATTATGTCGGCAACGCTGGTGAGCTGTGTGGATAAAGGCAGCTTTGGGTTTCGCAAATTATTTGAATACAATTTACCACGCCTAAAAAATGTGGCTGAAAAAACGGCTTTTACATTTTAAAAATATCTTTGAAGTCTGCAGGCATAGTGTATTTTCGGCCCGCTCTCGGGGAAAGCCCGGCTAGGTAAAAGGTGCTGATTAATTTGGTTTTGTCATTTCTGTCCGGTGGGTACCCTGTGCCTGCCGTGTACAGGGATGACGATTTAATCCAGTAAATCAGCAGCTCCAAAATAATCAGCAAAAAGTATTGATTTAAATACTTGCCCTGATTTCAAGCTTACCGCCGAATCTTTGTGTGTTACAGATTTAATGATTTTGTCATTGTGTTATTGGGGCTTTTTATATGCAACAGATTAATCCTCTTGAATTATCTCAATGGCTAAATGAAGCAGAGCGTGCCAGCCCGATGTTGCTGGATGTGCGTGAAACGGGCGAGTATGAGATTTGCCATATTGCAAATAGCCAGCTGATTCCTATGAATACAATTGCCCACCGTTTTGCCGAATTAGATGAAGATGCAACAATTGTGGTGATTTGTCATCATGGTATGCGTAGCTATCAGGTTGGCTCGTTTTTAGAGCGGCAGGGGTTTGCCAATGTGATTAATTTAAATGGCGGTATTGCACGCTGGGCCGAGGAAGTCGATTTAACGATGGCTAAATATTGATCACAGGCGCTCTATTTATGTGAATAAACGTAGTAAGAAATAATTTAATATGCCAGATGAATTGTTTTTAATTCGCAATGGCTTCCATCGCGTTCTTTGAGTTGTTATAGTCTCCCCGCTTGTTTGCCCGCACTCCATGCCTTTCAGAAGATATTACTCATCATGAAATTATTCAGACACTCTGCTGCTATTTCACTTTCGCTGCTTTTAGCTGGCCCCGTGTGGTCGGCTACCTGTTTATCCGGCTCTGGTGATTGTCAGACTATACCGGATGATCCTTCAGCGCTCATGAATCAGAGCACGCTACAGGGAAATACCCAGGGGCTCTCTCAGTCGGCGGTGCAGCAGAACCAGCAAAGTCAGCAGAATCAACAAAATCAGCAAAGCAAAAGTTTCTCTTCGCAATTACAAATGCCCATGGCACCTGTTTCTTGTGACGAGGTGAGCGGGAAGCTCACGCTGGATCGCAATAATAAGTATAAAGCGGCTTTGCCGCTGAATGATTTTCAGAAATACCTTTGCAGCAGTGCAAATCTGCCTTTGCCGGTGTTTGGCCAGCAGATATTCCAGATGCAGCAGTCGCCTTACTCACCTTTTGAAGCAGCACCGGTTTCTGCCGATTACTTGATTGGGGTTGGGGATAATTTCTCGGTACGGCTCTGGGGCCAGCTGGATGCAGATTTGCAGCTAAAAGTGGATCGCTCAGGGGCGGTGTTTATTCCACGTGTGGGCAATGTGAGCGTCGTCGGTATTCCTTTTGGCGCGCTTAAACAGCATTTAAGTCGTGAAGTGGGCAAGGTTTACCGTAATTTCGATCTGGCTGTCACGATGGGCCAGCTTAAAAGCGTGCAGGTTTTTGTCGTGGGTTTTGCGCAAAATCCTGGCAGCTATAGCCTGGGATCGCTTTCTACCGTGGTCAATGCTTTGTTTGCTGCGGGCGGCCCTTCTGCTAACGGCTCCTTGCGTAAAATCCAGGTGAAGCGCGCTGGCAAAGTGGTTAATGAATTCGACTTATACGATTTGCTGCTGAAAGGCGATAAAAGCCATGATCTGATGTTACAAGGCGGTGATGTGGTGTATGTGCCGCCGGTTGGCGGGCAGGCGGCTATTTCTGGCAGCGTAAAAGTACCTGCCATTTATGAAGTAAAGCCAGGCGAAAATTTACAAGATTTAATTAACTGGGCCGGTGGCGCAGGAAATTTTGCACAAGATGGCAAGGTATCGATTGAGCGGGTTGTGGCGCAAAAATCCCGCAAGGTGGAATCCGTAGAGCTGGCCAAGGCGGCTGGCTTTGCCGTGCGTGGCGGTGATGTAGTGCAGCTTTATGCTTTAAGCCAGAAAATTGAAAATATGGTGTCTTTGCGTGGCAATGTGGCGCAATCGGTGCGGATGCCCTGGTTTGAGGGGATGAAGGTGAGTGATTTAATCACCAGTAAAGATATGCTGATAGCGCCGCGCTTCTGGGAAAATAAATATCAGGACAAAACGGCAACAAATAAAGATTTGCAGGAAGAGGCGGATCAGGAAGAGCTGCAAAAACAGCAGCAAAGCATACAAATGCTGAACCCTCAGAATACTTTTAACCCGCAACAAACACTGCCCAAGCGCAAAGTAGATCGCACGCTGTTAGGCGCTTTGCGTGGTAATCAGCAGGAAATCAACTGGAATTACGCTGCGATCGAGCGCATTAATGAGCTAGACAGCACAACAACGCTGCTGCCGTTTAATCTGGGGGCGGTAGTACTAAAGCATGATGCGTCACAAGATAAGCTTTTGGCTAAGGGTGATGTGGTTCATGTTTTCTCTAAAACAGATATCCGCGTTTCTATCCAGCAAAAAACACGCTTTGTGCATATCGAAGGCGAAGTAGCCACACCGGGGATTTATCAGGTGAGTGAAGGGGAAACGCTGGCAAACCTGATTGATCGCATCGGAGGTTTAACTTCCAGTGCCTATCTTTATGGTGTCGAGTTTTCCCGTGATGAAGTGCGCAAAAAGCAGCAGGACGAGCTGGAGCGCCTGGCTGATTATGTTGAGCGTAATGCACAAACATCAGCAGGGCAGCAGGCACAAAACGCTTTGAATGAAGGCGGCGTAAAGGCCGCAACTATTCAGGCCGATCAGCAAAAACTATTGGCGCAAAAAATCCGCACGACCAAAGCCGATGGCCGCGTGGTGCTCGGCTTAAGCCCGCAGAGCAGCAAGATTACAGATATTCCCGAGCTGGCACTGGAGGATGGCGACCGTGTTTTTATCCCTGCACGCTCTGCAACGGTGGCGGTGATGGGCTCGGTATTTAGCCGTAATAATGCGTTTATTTTCAGCAAAAACCGCAAGGTGGGCGATTACCTCAATCTGGCTGGCGGCCCGACAGAAAGTGCGGATAGCGACAGCATTTTTGTGGTACGCGCCGATGGCTCGGTAGTCAGTGCCAAGCAGTTTGGTTTACTCTCTGGCTCCTTTAAAAGTGTAGCGTCTTTGCCTGGTGATGTGATTGTGGTGCCGGAGAAGTTTGACCGTACCGGATTTGTGAGAAATGCCCTGGATTGGACGCAAATTCTGGCTAACTTCGGTACCGGTTTGGCAGGGATTAAAGTCTTGGGTGATTTGTAAACCGCGATGACTTCAGGCGGGTGTAGGCCGCTAGTTTATCCGGAAAAATGGCAGGTTTCAGCCGCCTTGCGAAAACGACAATAACGATTAGAAGCCCATGGAAAATAAAACAATGATTCAGGAAAACGATCAGGATGATGAAATCAGCCTGATCGATTTATTAATCGTCCTGGCTAAACACAAAAAACTGATTTTTGGTTTGCCTGCCGTGTTTGGTATTCTGGCTTTAGTTTATGGCTTTGTTGCTACTCCTATTTTTGAAGCTAAAACGACCATCTTGCCGCCACAGCAGCAGCAATCCTCTGCATCGGCGATGCTGGCGCAACTTGGAGGGCTGGCAGGCGGGGCGGGTGCGGCTCTGGGAGTGAAAAGCCCGAATGATATCTATATCGCCATGCTGCAAAGCCGCCGTCTGGAAGAAAAACTGGTTGAGCGTTTTAAGCTGCAAACGGTATACGAAACTAAAACGGCGGGTGATACCTTGCTTGCTCTTGAGGGCAGTAGCAAGATTGCAACCGGTAAAGATGGCCTTATTTCGATTGCGGTTGAAGATAAAGATCCAAAGCTGGCTGCTGCGATTGCCAATGCCTATGTAGAAGAGCTGCGTAATTTAAGCAAGGTGTTAGCCGTAACGGAAGCTGCGCAGCGTCGTCAGTTTTTTGAAGGGCAGATTACAACGGCTAAAAAAGAGCTGGCAGATGCTGAAGTTGCTTTAAGGCAATTACAGGAACAGACCGGTGTATTGCAGCTCAACGAGCAGGGCAAGGTGGCGATAGAAGCATTGGCCAGTTTGCGTGCCAAAGTATCGGCCAAGCAGGTGCAGCTGAACGCCATGCGTAATTTTGCCACCGAAAACAATCCTGAGTTGCAAAGAGCCAAAGCAGAGCTCGATAGCCTGCAGACCCAGCTGGCAGATATGAGCAAGGGTGGGGAAGAGAATGAAGATGTTTTAATTGCCAAGAGTAAAGCCCCGGGAGTTGGCCTGGATTACCTGCGCAAAATGCGTGATGTGAAATATCAGGAAACATTATTCGAGCTGATGTCCAAGCAATATGAAATTGCCAAATTAGACGAAGCCAAAGATGGTGCCAATATTCAGGTGCTAGATAGTGCTATTCCCCCAGAGAAAAAAGCCAAACCTAAGCGTAGTATTTTGATTTTACTCGCTTTATTTGCGGGCTTCTTTTTGGCAATTCTGGCGAGCTTTATCTTAGAAGCAATGAATAAAATGGCTACAGATCCGGAACAGAAACAGCGTCTGGATTTATTGAAGAATACATGGAAGGGTAGAGCATGATTTTAGTAACCGGTGGTGCTGGCTTTATTGGCGGTAATTTTGTGCTGGATTGGTTAGCTGGCACAGATGAGCCTGTGATTAATGTGGATAAGCTAACTTATGCCGGTAATCTGGATACATTAGCGTCTTTAAAAGACGATGCCAGGCATATTTTTGTGCGTGCCGATATTGGTGATAAAGCCGTGATTGGCGAATTGCTGGCCAAATATCAGCCACGTGCAGTGATTAATTTTGCTGCCGAATCGCATGTGGATCGCTCTATCAGCGGGCCGGGTGAGTTTATCCAGACCAATGTAGTGGGTACGTTTAATTTGCTGGAAAGCGTGCGTGGCTATTGGGCTGATCTGGCGACAGAGGCCAAGGCTGCATTTCGCTTTTTGCATGTTTCAACAGATGAAGTCTATGGCTCTTTAGCCAGTGATGATCCTGCCTTTACCGAAACCAAAACGTATGAGCCAAACAGCCCGTATTCGGCCTCCAAGGCCGCATCGGATCATCTGGTTCGCGCCTGGCATCATACTTATGGCCTACCGGTACTAACCACCAATTGCTCAAATAATTACGGCCCTTACCATTTTCCGGAAAAACTGATTCCGCTGGTGATTTTGAACGCACTGGCTGGCAAAGCCCTGCCAATTTATGGCGATGGCCAGCAGATTCGCGACTGGCTGTATGTAAAAGATCATTGCAGCGCCATCCGCCGTGTACTGGAAGCGGGTGTGGTGGGCGAAACTTACAATGTAGGCGGCTGGAATGAAAAGCCGAATCTGGATGTGGTTCACACTATTTGCCAGATTCTGGACAAACGCCAGCCACGAAGGGATGGCAAAGCGTATGCCGAGCAAATCACATATGTAACAGACCGCCCGGGTCACGATAAGCGTTACGCCATTGATGCGAGCAAGCTGGAGCGTGAGTTAGGCTGGAAGCCGGCGGAAACCTTTGAAACAGGCATTGCCAAAACGGTTGACTGGTATTTAGAGCGCCAGGACTGGGTGCAAAATGTGACATCCGGTGCTTATCAAAACTGGATTGAGCAGCAGTATGCTTAGGTGGTGAGCTGGGCGTTAGCTCTACCAGCCTCTTCTGGTGTGCCGTGCTTTGTTAAATACTTACAAACACTGAATGATCACAGGGCAGGTCAAGCTCGCGTATTTTCTGCTGCGGGTTGTACCTGCCTTTGCAAAAAAACATTTTGCAGAGCCAAAGCATGATTAATAACTTTAAACATCAACTCAAATGACAAAAAGCGTAATGGATATGGCTTCTAACTCTTCGTTGCCCACTTGCCGCATTTTGCTTACCGGCAAAAATGGCCAGCTTGGCTTTGAGCTGCAGCGTAGCCTTTCCGTACTGGGGACGGTGATTGCGGTTGATCGGGATGACTGTGATTTAAGCGATCCGGAGGCGATACGTGCGCTGGTGGCTAAAGTGCAGCCGCATGTGATTGTGAACCCGGCTGCGCATACCGCTGTGGATAAAGCAGAGAGCGAGCCAGAGCTGGCGCACGCCATCAACAGCATCGCCCCGCAGATATTTGCGGAAGAGGCCGCCAAAATTGGCGCATTGCTGGTGCATTATTCTACCGATTATGTGTTTGATGGCACAAAAGACGGCTGGTATAGCGAAACCGACACACCGAACCCGCAATCTGTATACGGCAAAACCAAATTAGCCGGGGAGCTGGCCATTGCTACAGCCAACCCAAGGCACCTGATATTCAGAACCAGCTGGGTGTTTGGCGCGCATGGCGCTAATTTTATGAAAACCATTCTGCGTTTGGCTGGCGATCGGGAAGAGCTGAAAATTATTGCCGACCAACACGGCGCACCGACTGCAGCCAGTCTTTTAGCCGATGTGACGGCCCACGCAATTCGGCAAATTTTAGTTGCTGAGCCATCCCCAACTCTCGACTCCCCACTCCCTAACTTATATGGTACATATCATCTGGTAGCCGGTGGCAGTACAACGTGGCATGGCTATGCGCAAACGGTTGTTGAGTTAGCAAAGTCGGCTGGCATAGCGATTAAAGCCGCACAAATCCTGCCTATCCCGGCCAGTGCCTATCCTTTACCTGCAGCCAGACCTGCAAATTCGCAGCTCAATACGCAAAAGCTGCAAGCGGCATTCGGGCTTTGCCTGCCGGATTGGCAAACAGGCGTGGCTCAGGTGATGACCATTTTAAGTGAAAAGTAATATAAGCGTTTGCGAGGAGGGGGAGTAGGCTGTGTAGCTGGATCTGCAGCCTGTTAGTCTTCAGACGCGTTAATGCACATATCGTAGTGCGGGCAAAACCTGCCAGATCACGTAAACGAGAAAAAAATGACGACTTCTAATACACCATCAGCAATCCGCAAAGGCATTATTCTGGCTGGCGGCAGCGGCACACGCCTTTACCCCGCCACGCTGGCAGTCAGTAAGCAGCTGTTACCTATTTACGATAAGCCAATGATTTACTACCCGCTCTGCACCTTGCTGCTGGCCGGGATTACGGAGATTTTGATCATCTCCACCCCACAAGATACCCCGCGCTTTGAGCAGCTGCTTGGCGATGGCAGCCAGTGGGGCATCAGGCTGCAATACGCCGTGCAGGCCAGCCCGGATGGCCTGGCCCAGGCTTTTCTCATTGGTGAAGAATTTATTGGTAAAGACAATTGCGCCCTGGTGCTGGGAGATAATATCTATTACGGCCACGATTTTGCTGGCCTATTGCAAGACGCATCCGCCAAAGCCAGTGGTGCCAGCGTCTTTGCCTACCGCGTGACGGATCCAGAGCGCTATGGCGTGGTGGAATTCGATGCGGAAGGTAAAGCCGTTAGCCTGGAAGAAAAACCAGCGCAGCCAAAATCAAACTATGCAGTTACGGGGCTGTATTTTTACGACAACCGCGTAATAGAAATCGCCAAGGGCATTAAGCCATCCGCCCGAGGCGAGCTGGAAATCACCGACGTAAACGCGGCCTATTTAGCTATGGGCCAGCTGGACGTACAAACCATGGGCCGAGGCTACGCCTGGCTGGATACCGGTACCCACGAATCCTTACTGGAAGCCAGCCAGTTTATCCAGACCATTGAATCGCGCCAGGGCTTAAAAGTATGCTGCCCGGAAGAAATTGCCTACCGCGCAGGCTGGATTGATGCCGCACAGATAGAAAAACTGGCCCAGCCTTTAAAGAAAAACGCCTACGGCCAGTACTTATTGAACATGCTGAAAGACAAAACATTCTGATGATTTTTTGTCATGAGCATGGTGAACAAGCGCTGTGATTATCTGGCAGCACTTCGATATATAAAATATTTTTATCAGGGGCAATAAGCAGGGCTGGTTTAAATTAGCTTTGCTTAAAAAGTGCAATATGAAAATCATTGATACAGCAATTAGCGACGTTAAAATCATTGAACCGCAAGTCTTTGGCGACGATCGTGGTTTCTTTTATGAAAGTTTTAACCACGCCAAATTCGAAGCCAGCATTGGCCGGAAAGTTGAATTTGTGCAGGATAACCATTCCCGCTCTGTAAAAGGGGTATTGCGTGGTTTGCATTACCAATTGCCCCCGCATCCCCAGGGTAAATTAGTGCGCTGCACTTTGGGTGAAGTCTTTGATGTAGCCGTAGATATCCGCAAATCTTCCCCAACCTTTGGAAAATGGGTGGGAGCTACGCTGAGCGCAGAAAATAAACACCAGATGTGGATACCGGAAGGCTTTGCCCATGGCTTTGTAGTGATCTCTGATGTGGCTGAGTTTTTATATAAAACAACAGATTACTGGTTTCCGGAATTTGAGCGATCAATATTATGGAATGATCCGGAATTAAATGTTGATTGGCCTTGTTCAGATCAAGTGCAATTATCTGCCAAAGATAAATTAGCTAAGGTATTGGCTAAAGCAGAATATTTTAATAATCATAGCGTGGTGATGGAATGAAAGCAGTTATTTTAGCGGGTGGTTTAGGTACGCGAATTAGCGAAGAAACATCAACACGCCCAAAGCCAATGGTTGAAATTGGTGGTAAACCCATCCTGTGGCATATCATGAAAATTTATTCCCACTATGGGATTAATGATTTTGTGATTTGCTGTGGCTACAAAGGCTATGTAATTAAAGAGTATTTTGCGAATTATTTTTTACATACATCAGATGTTACTTTTGATATGAGTAATAACACAATGGAAGTGCATCACCGCTATGCAGAGCCATGGAAGGTGACGCTGGTGGATACCGGAGAAAGTACGCTTACCGGCGGCCGTTTGGCACGGGTTAAAGATTATGTAAAAGATGAAGAAGCATTTTGCTTTACTTATGGTGATGGTGTGAGCAATGTAGATATTACGAAGCTGATTGCTTTTCATAAAGAGCAGGGTGTTGATGCTACATTAACAGCGACTTATCCGCCTGGCCGTTTTGGTGCTTTGGATATCAATTCCAATAAAGTGTCCAGCTTTAAAGAAAAGCCGAAAGGTGATGGCGGCATGATTAATGGCGGATTTTTTGTCTTGTCTCCCAAAGTAATTGATTTAATCAGTGGCGATCAGTGCACCTGGGAGCGTGAGCCATTAGAAATATTGGCAGAAAAAAAACAATTGGCGGCATACCCGCATGAAGGCTTCTGGCAGCCTATGGATACTTTAAGAGATAAGGTTTACTTAGAAGAATTGTGGGAATCTGGTGATGCACCCTGGAAGGTTTGGTAAAGGCCATATGATGAATAAAGCGTTCTGGCAGGGTAAAAAAGTATTCTTAACCGGGCACACCGGTTTTAAAGGGAGCTGGCTCTCTTTATGGCTACAGCAAATGGGGGCAGTGGTGACTGGTTTTGCGCTGGCGCCTGCAACTTCGCCCAGCCTTTTTGAAGAGGCGAATGTCGCTGCCGGTATGAAATCAATTATCGGTGATATTCGGGATTTTGCTGTGGTGCAAGCGGCTCTGAAGGAATCTGCTGCCGAAATTGTGATTCATATGGCTGCCCAGCCTTTAGTGAGATATTCCTACGCTAATCCAATTGAAACCTACGCCACCAATGTGATGGGGACGGTGCATTTGCTGGAGGCAATACGCCAGGCTGAGGGTATTAAAGCCGTGGTGAATGTGACCAGCGATAAATGCTATGAAAATCAGGAATGGCCTTGGGGTTATCGTGAAAATGAGCCTATGGGCGGGCATGATCCATATAGTAATAGTAAAGGTTGCTCGGAATTAGTAACACGTGCCTATCGTGATTCCTATTTCGGTAGTCATCAACAGGTGGCATTGGCATCCGGCCGAGCTGGCAATGTGATTGGCGGAGGGGATTGGGCTGGAGATCGTTTAATTCCTGATATGATTCGCGCTATTGAAAATAACACTGAAGTTGTGATTCGTAGCCCCAATTCAATTCGCCCTTGGCAACATGTATTAGAGCCACTCAGCGGTTATTTAACTTTGGCCGAGCACCTATATACTCAAGGCCAGGCTGTTGCAGGGGGCTGGAATTT
The DNA here is from genome assembly GCF_003952345.1 of Iodobacter ciconiae. NCBI lineage: Bacteria > Pseudomonadati > Pseudomonadota > Betaproteobacteria > Neisseriales > Chitinibacteraceae > Iodobacter > Iodobacter ciconiae. The sequence continues at coordinate 3,661,743 of NZ_CP034433.1, forward strand.
TGGCCCGCATGATCATGATGCCAAACCGGTAGGCTGGATTATTGAGCAGCTAACAAAAATATGGGGTGATGGTGCGGCTTATCGTATTGACACCTCTGCAGCAACCTTGCACGAAGCACATTATTTAAAACTGGATTGCTCCAAAGCGCATATGCAATTGAACTGGCAGCCCAGATGGTCTTTAAGCCATGCATTGCTAAAAATATGTGAATGGCACAAGGCGCAATTGCAAGGGGGTGATATGCATCTGATTACCTTGCAACAAATTAAAGAATATGAAAACAGCTCATTTTCTGTTTAATAAAAACTAACACCATTAAGTATCAGGAATAAATCGTGGAAAAATCTCAAGAAATTCGTTTGCAAATTGCTAAGTTGGTAGAAGAATTTGCTGCTATTACCCTAGCCCCGCGTGAATTTACCGCCGGTACTTCGGTTGTACCGCCATCAGGTAAAGTGCTGGATGCGGCTGAGCTAAAAAATATGGTCGAAGCATCTCTGGATGGCTGGCTGACTACAGGTCGTTTTAACGATGCTTTTGAACAGCGCCTTAGCGAATATCTGGGTGTTAAATATGTATTAACCACTAACTCCGGATCATCTGCTAATTTGCTGGCTTTTTCGGCGCTTACTTCGCACAAATTAGGCGCGCGTGCTATTCAGCCCGGTGATGAAGTAATCGGCGTAGCCGCAGGCTTTCCGACTTCAGTGAACCCAATTTTACAATTTGGGGCTGTGCCCGTATTTGTAGATGTGGATATCCCAACCTACAATATTGACCCGGCTAAAATTGAAGCGGCAATTAGCCCAAAAACTAAAGCCATTATGCTGGCCCATACTTTGGGTAATCCATACAATCTGGAAGTGATTCGTGAGATTTGTACCCGCCATAAACTGTGGTTAATTGAAGATTGTTGTGATGCGCTTGGCACCACCTACAATGGTCAATTAGTAGGCACTTTTGGTGATATCAGCACACTGAGCTTTTACCCTGCCCACCATATCACTATGGGTGAAGGCGGCGCGGTATTTACCAATAATTATGAATTAAAACAAATTATTGAATCATTCCGTGATTGGGGACGTGATTGCTATTGCGGGCCAGGTAAAGACAATACCTGTAATAAACGCTTTTGCCAGAAACTGGGCAATTTGCCAGAAGGCTACGATCATAAATACACCTATTCACACTTGGGCTACAACTTAAAAATCAGTGATATGCAAGCCGCGTGTGCCCTTGCGCAAATGGATAAATTAGAAGGCTTTATTGCTGCCCGCCAGGCTAATTTTGAATACCTGAAAGAAAAATTAGCAACATGTGCAGAGTTTCTTATTCTGCCAGAAGCCACCGCAAACAGCTCGCCATCATGGTTTGGTTTCCCAATTACTATTCGTGAAGAGGCCGGCATCAATCGTGTCGATTTACTGAATTACCTGGACCAAAACAAAATTGGCACGCGCTTGTTATTTGCCGGCAATTTAACCCGCCAGCCCTACATGATCGGCCGTAATTTCCGTATTAGCGGCGAATTAACAAACACCGATTTAGTTATGCACAATACTTTCTGGATTGGCGTTTATCCCGGCCTGAGCACAGAAATGCTTGATTTTGTAGTTGAAAAAATTGAAACATTTTTGGGCGTGAATTTCTAATGGATAAGCGGGGAGAAAGTGTTTTTCTTGAGGATTTTGATAAAGTAATTTCTGAAAAGTTAAACTGGGAGAAGTTCGCAGGGAAAACAGTGCTTATTACTGGTGCTGCAGGTTTTCTTCCCGCATATTTAGTTTGCTCATTATTAAGATTAAATGATAGTAAGAAACTCTCTAAACCTGTAAGAGTTTTAGGTCTTGTCCGGAATATAGAGCGAGCAAATAAAAGGTTTCATAGCTATTTAGACAGAAGTGATTTTGTTTTATTAGAAGGGGATGTGACTAATTCATTTAATATGTCTAATGAAAGCATTCACTTTATAGTTCATGCAGCGAGTCAAGCTAGTCCTAAATATTATGGCTCTGATCCAGTTGGCACGTTATCGGCTAATATATTAGGCACTGCCAATTTATTAAAATTAGCTACTATCCAGCCCGTTGATTGTTTTTTATTTTTTAGTAGCAGTGAAATATATGGGCAATTATCTGAAGCGGCATTAGAAGCTCATGAATCATCCTGCGGCAGTTTAGATCCTATGAACGTACGTTCTTGCTACTCTGAAAGTAAAAGAATGGGGGAAACAATGTGTGTGTCGTGGTGGCATCAGTATCAAGTTCCGATACGTGTGGTGCGACCCTTTCATACCTATGGCCCTGGTATGTTATTAAATGATGGGCGAGTTTTTGCGGATTTTGTAGCGAATGTTGTAGAAGGTAAAGATATTACAATGAATAGTGATGGTTCTGCTATTCGTGCATTTTGTTATTTGGTTGATGCAACTATCGCATATTTTTATGTAATGCTTAATGGCGAAAATGGTCAAGCATATAATGTTGGCAATGATGAAGAAGTCTTGTCAATTGCAAACTTAGCAGAAAAAGTTGCTCAAATTATTCCAGATAAGCAGGTGAAAGTAATTTTTAACAAAAGAGAAGAAACTGCTGGCTATATGAAAAGTAGCGTAAATCGTATTGTTCCGAATGTTAGCAAGCTAAGGGCATTAGGCTGGTCTCCAAATTATGATGTTGATTCTGGGTTCCGTAGAACAATATTGAGTTATTTATAAAGTATGTTTTACCACTAATGCACATGGGTACAAGCGGAAATGAAAGCAAATAATATTAGAAATACAATATTAGAAATGGCATTTAGTGGTGCAACAGTTCATGTGGGCTGTGCTTTTTCTATTGTTGAAATTTTAACGGTTCTATATAGAAATCATTTGAATTTCCCTGCAAATGATGTTGAGTCACCAGTTAGAGATTATATGGTACTTAGCAAGGGGCATGGTGTGATGGCCCAATATGCGTGTTTGCATGAAAAAGGCTATTTAGCGAGTGAAGATATTCAGCAGTATTTTAAAAATGGCACACGGCTGAAAGGATTGGCAGATGCTCATATCCCGGGTATAGAAGCAACGACTGGCTCTTTAGGGCACGGTCTTTCAGTTGCGGTGGGCCTTGCTCTGGCTGCTAAGTTAAATAAAACAGAGCAAATGTGCTATGTGATTGTAGGCGATGGTGAAATTAATGAAGGCCCAATTTGGGAGGCCGCTCTATTCGCAGCTCAATTCAAATTAGATAATCTAATTGTCATTGTTGATAAAAATGGTTTCCAAGCCATGGGCACAACAGATGAAGTAATGAGCCTTGGAAATATTGAGGCTAAATTTCTAGCTTTTGATTTTGATGCAGTAACGATTGATGGTCACTCAGAATTAGAATTGGATATCGCAATGAGTACTTTTAAAGCAAATAAAAATGGCAAGCCCAAAGTGCTCGTGGCAAATACAGTAAAAGGTAAGGGCGTTTCCTTTATGGAAAACGATAATATCTGGCACTACACTCGTTTGAATAATGAAACCTATGCTGCTGCAGTGGCCCAATTGCAGGGAGAAGAATAATGAGAGCTGCATTTTCAGATGCGCTGGTTGCTGCTGCTAAAGCAAATCCTAAAGTTCTGCTGCTGACTGGCGATCACGGCTATGCATTATTTGATGTCTTTCGTAAAGAATGCCCGCAGCAATATATAAACTGCGGAATTGCTGAACAAAATATGGTTGGTGTTGCTGCTGGGCTGGCAAAAGCGGGCTTTATACCTTTTGTATATGGATTATCCGCTTTTGTTCCTATCCGGGTATTAGAGCAAATTAAAATTGATGTTTGCTATGAATCACTAAAGGTTATTTTTATTGGTGATGGAGCGGGCGTTGTTTATAGCCACCTAGGATCAAGCCACCAATCCACTGAAGATATTGCTGCATTAAGGGCTATACCAAATATCAATATCCTATCTCCTGCAGATCGCTTTGAGTTAAGTAACTCAATGGCTTTGGCTCTTGCATCTGAGCAGGCCACCTATTTAAGGATGGGAAAAGCAGATTTAGGGGATATCCATACTGGCCCAACTAATAGCAGCATGGGGGCATTAGTGCCTGTTGTTATAAATCAGCTCGCAGATATATTAATCCTAGCTACTGGTTCTATGGTAGGTGTTGCTAATCAGATTGCTGGTGAAAATAAGAATATTGATTTGTACTCAGTTCCCTCTATTAAACCAATTGATGTAAAGAGTGTGTTAGATATTTGTACAGGTAGAAAGAAGATATTTGTTTTAGAAGAACACTCTAAATATGGCGGTCTTGGCTCATGTATTGCAGAAATTATTGCGGGTAAAGTGCTGTGTGATTTTAAAACTATAGGTATTGATGATCGCTTTTCTGAGCTCTGTGGTGATTATGCTTATTTAATGGAAGAGCATGGTTTAAATATGGATAAGCTTGATAAGCTTATTGTTTAGTTTCTTTAAGCTAGGATTGATAGTAGTTTATATTTTTTATTAAATTGAATGATTTTATTGGCCAGTATTAATGCGCATAATCGTTGGGAATGTATTAAAGAAGGTTGGCATAGATAGGGCTGTTTCCTATGTCCTCTTTGCCAGAGGATGGAGTGTATTTGCAGGTTTAATTACACTGTACTTTATTTCTCATCATTTAACTAAGGTGGAACAAGGATTCTACTACACCTTTGCAAGTGTTCTGGCCATGCAAGTTTTTTTTGAGCTTGGATTTAGTAGTGTAATTTCGCAGTTTGCCAGCCATGAAATGGCAAAACTAGCTTGGAAAGATGGTGTAATCACAGGAGATGAACAAGCCAAATCCCGCTTATTTTCGCTCTTTAAATTAGCGATAAAATGGTATGGAGTCATCGCCATATTAATGCTGGCGATTGTTACACCAGCTGGATATTGGTTTTTTAATTCTTCATATCCAGATTCACCAGTAAACTGGTCTTGGCCGTGGATCGTATTGGTACTGTGTACTTGTGGAAATTTATTTATCAGCCCGGTTATTGCGCTTTTAGAAGGGACGGGTTTGGTGGCTGATGTCGCAAAAATGCGTCTTTTTCAGTCTGTTTTTTCCAGTACTGCAGCTTGGTTGGCTTTATATTTTGGCGCAGGTTTATTTGCTGCAGCGATTATTGCTCTGGTTACTTTGTGCAGTAATTTTATTTGGATTAGTTTGAGTAAAAAGATGTTTTTATATAGTGTTTATATTAGTCAGAAAAGCGAAAATATCATTAGTTGGAAAAATGAAATTTTCCCTATGCAATGGCGTATTGCAATTAGCTGGTTAAGTGGATTTTTTATTTTCCAATTATTTACTCCTCTCACATTTAAATATCATGGTCCTGAGGCTGCAGGGCAGCTTGGGATGAGCTTTTCAATTGCTAATGTGCTTAGTTCTTTAGCCATGGCATGGATCACCACAAAAACACCATGGTTTGGTCAGTTGATTGCTAGTAAAAATTTTAATGAACTTGATCTGCTCTTTAAAAAGGTATTCTGGCAATCGTGGGGTGTATTGTTTGTATTTGTTATATTGTTTACAATTGCATTATTAACTATTAATTATTTTAATCTTCCCTTTGCGTATAGACTGCTTAAGCCACAAGAATTTTTATTGATTTTATGTGCAGTATTAGCCAATCATATTGTTTTTGCACAGGCCACTTATGTAAGAGCGCATAAATGTGAGCCATATCTAAAACACGCGATTGTGTTAGCAGTTTCTATTGGGGTTTCAAGCTGTCTTTTAATTAAGTATTTTGATGTTTTTTATATGCTTTTTTCATATTTCATGATATCAGTTTTTATCGGTGTCCTATATTCAAATTATATATATACACATTTTAAAAAGAGAAGAAGATGATTTTATTGTCATGGTTGGTATTCGAATGAGAGTTGAAATATGAATAAATTATTAACAATTTCTATTCCAACATATAACCGATCATCTAATTTACAATTACTACTTGATACTTTAATTGTAGAGTTAAACGGTTTTGAAAACTTAGTTGAAGTAATCGTCTCTGATAATGCGTCGACAGATACCACTAATAGTGTTTTGCTTGATTTTAAAGAAAGATTTCCTAGCGCCGTTATCATAAGAAATGAAAAAAATGTAGGGCCAGATTTAAATATAAGTGCTTGTTTTAATAGTGCAACATCCAAATATGTATGGATTATTGGTGATGATGACTTGCCAAAGTCTGGGGCGATAAAAGAGATCGTATCTTTATTAAATAATAATAACCCTCACATGGTTTATCTACAAAGTGAATGGGTTGTAAAAATTAATAATGCAGATCAAGGTGTAAGAAATAATTCATATTTAATTCAAAAAATGAATCGAGAAGAATTAGCCCAGCAAGTTAATGTATGGTTCACCTTTATTTCTGGTGTCATAGTAAATAAAACATATTTGCGTACGTGTGTTACAGGGGCTGAAACTCCTCGATTCCTTGGAACATATTTAGTTCAGCTGGAATGGGTACTTGATACACTGAAGTATGGAAATGATTTTCTGTATATAAGCTCACCATGCGTACTTGCAACGGCTGGTAATTCTGGAGGCTATACTCCACTTACGGTTTTTGCTGTTAATTTTCCTTGTATTGTTAAGCAGGTTTTTGGTAAGACATCAACTGTCTATAAAAATATTATGACTTCAACCGTAGTAAAGTTTTTTCCAAGTTTTTTTTGGTGCATGCGGTTTAACCATAGTGGTGGTTTTGAAAAAGAAAGTCCATGGCATTTAATTAATACTGAACTAGGTGAGTATAAATATTACTGGTGCATCTTGATGCCTATTGGGAGATTCCCAAAATATATATCCAAACTTTTCTTATGGACATCTCAAATTATTTTGAAATGTATTAAAAAGTAAATTTGCATTTACGCAGGATGACTAAAAATAATATGACTAAAATTATTGCTTTCTATCTCCCTCAATTTCATACAATTCCTGAGAATGATGAGTGGTGGGGTAAGGGCTTCACTGAGTGGACTAATATAAAAAAAGCTATTCCTTTATTTAAAGGGCACAGGCAACCGAAGGTACCTTTGGACGGCAATTATTATAATTTATTGGATGTTGCCACTCTAAAATGGCAAGCCAGCCTTGTTAATGAGTATGATATTGATGGCTTATGTTTTTACCATTATTGGTTTAATGGTAAGCAATTATTAGAGAAACCGATAAATATTTTACTAGATAACCCAGACATTGAATTGCCATTTTGTATCTCATGGGCGAATGAACCATGGACACGGGCATGGGATGGTAGTGAGCGCGAAGTAATTATGGCGCAAGAATATGGTAATATCGATGATTGGGAAATGCACTTTCAATATCTAATGCGCGCATTTAAGGACTCTCGTTATATTCAATATAATGATAAACCTGTTCTTGTTATATATAGAGCAGCAAGCATCCCTTGTTTTGATGAAATGATTGCATATTGGCGCAGGCGCATTGTTGATGAGGGCTTTGTTGGTTTGCATTTAATAATAACAAATACAAGCTTTAATGATAAGTTATCTTTTTCTAATTATGATGCAAAAATAGATTTTGAACCAATGCACACGATAACCAATGGATTGGGTGTGTTTGAGAAAGAGTGGATTAAGTTTAAGAGGCGCGGTAAAAAAATATTAAACCTCGCCTTTAACACTAATTTTGTTGAAAGTAGAATGTCATATGATTTTATTTGGAATAAAATAATTAGCAGACCAGTCGTTGAGAATACTTATCCTGGTGCATTTATTGATTGGGATAATTCCCCACGAAAAGGATATTTAAATTCTTTGGTTGTCGATGGGTATTCAACTGAAAAATTTAAAAAATATTTTAAGAATAAATATAAGCAATCAGCAGATGCTAATTCACCTTTTATGTTTATTAATGCATGGAATGAGTGGGCAGAAGGTACATATCTTGAACCTGATGAATCTCATGGGCATGAAAAATTAGAAATACTTAGAGAAATTAAAAAAGAATTTCATAATAAGTAAATATGGCTTGATTTATATATTTGGTAAAGTGAGTTTTTATGAGAAATGTTGATGCCATTGTTATTTTGTATAATCCAAGTGTGGCCCAAGTAACCTTATTTGAAAATGCGATTAAAGATCAAGTGCGTCAAATTCACTTTGTTGATAATTCTGATTGTATTGATGTAATGGATGTTTTTGCCTTTGATGAAAAAAAATCAAATTATCTTTCTATGAATGGGAATAAAGGCATCGCTGCGGCACAAAATAGCGGAGCTGAAGTTGCATTTGGTAGTGGTGCTGATTTTATTGTTTTATTTGACCAAGATAGCCAAATCACAGAAAATTTTATAGAAAAATTATTGATTTGTTATGAACAAGCAAATATTAAATTTAATGGTAATGTTGCTGCCATTGGACCAACGCCAATTTCGGATGTAACTGGCCAAGCATATAGTAGAGTGATCGATAGACTTAATTCAACGGTTGATAGTTTTACTGATATTTCACAAATCATTGCATCTGGCTGTTTAATTAGTAAAAGTGCATGGAGCAAAGTGGGTGGAATGCGTGAGGAGTTATTTATTGATGCAGTGGATCACGAATGGTGTTGGCAGGCAGTTTCTAAAGGAATGAAAATTATTAGGTCTAATGACGTATTGATGCCTCATCGCCTTGGTTGGTATGACGTAAATGTGATGGGCATTAAATTTTGTATTGGTGCACCTATTCGCCATTATTATCAGTATAGAAATTATTTTTATCTTTTAAAGTTTTCTCATGTACCTTTGTACTGGAAAGTAAAAACGGGTATATCTTATGCCCTTAAATTATTTAGCTATCCTGTTTTTGTTTCACCAAGAATTAGTAGATTGAAATTTATGCTTAAAGGTATTGTTGATGGTTTGCGGAATAAAATGGGGAAAATTTATTAGTTTTTTTGTGAATTTAACTGAGTTTTGAGATGATTAATGTTAATAAAATCAATAGCGTTTATCTTTGTTTTTCTTGGGCCCTTTGTGTTTTTAATAAATAGTAGATGGACTTCTACTCCTGTTAAATTTTATATTTTCTGCACATTGCTTTTTTATTCAATTTCGAGTAGGTTTTCTGAACCTGTATATGATTTTCATACTTATTATTCTACAGTTAAATTAGGTTGGTTAGTTTTTACGGATTTATATTATATAAAAGAGCCTGTTGTGTGGTTCTTTACTACTATTGTTTATATGTTTAGTGGGGTGGAGCAACTTGGTTTTATTTTTTTAGATGTATTGATTTTTTATTTGATATATAAGTCGGTGTTGAATTTTAAATTGCCTTTGTATGTCGTATTGCTTTTTTTTGTTTTTTTTCCTTCTGTTTTAGGGTTTCAAAATGTATATAGACAATTCCTATCTACTTGTTTTTTAATTTACTCGTTTTCATGTGTCTATAGTTCTATTTTTTCAAAGAAAAGTGCTATATCTTTTGTACTCTCTGTTCTTTCTCATAATTTTACTATTTTGTTTATTCTGCCCGTGTGTTTAAGAAAATATAGAATAAAGTTGCTCTTGGTTACAATTTTAGTTTCAGCTGCTGTTATGAGTGTAGGAGTGGGTGAGAAGTCAATGACTGCGGAAGGTGGAGGTAATGGCGCTTATTATTTTATAATCTCTTTGATTTTTTCTTTGCTTGTTTTTCTTGTAAATAAATATTTGAATAGAAAGCAGGATTTAAGGATTTTTGGTTTTTTAATTGTTGCTCCTATAGGTTTACATTTTCTTTCCCCTGATCAGGCGGCTAGGATAGGTTTGCTTATTTTGCAGGTACTGTTTTTTTATCTATCTATTTTTATAGAAAAAAACTTTAAGGAGAAAAAGACTATGCGTTTATTATTTGTTATCATTGTTTCGATGCCAACATTTCTTGCTAGTAATACATTGAATTTTATTGGTTTTTAATTGTATTAATATAATTGCTGTCAATGGTTTTTTTATAAATGATGTGGTTTTTATATTTTTAAAGAATATATAATTGGTCTGAATCCAAGTCATGAGTAGAAGTTTTTTAATAGGAGTTTTTTGTGTCTAGTGATTCAATTGTTAGATGTTTTTCAGTTCTAATGTCAGTTTATATTCGAGAATCACCTGCAAGTTTAGAGCTGGCTCTAGAGTCATTACTTCATAGCACATTAATGGCATCTGAAGTTGTTTTAGTAGAAGATGGCCCATTAACAGATGATCTATATTCAATTATTGAAAAATATCGTTCAGTGCTAAAAATAAAGTCGGTAAAAATTGAGAGAAACATTGGTTTAGGGAAGGCTTTAAATTTAGGTTTAGATGCATGTAAGCATGAAATTATTGCCCGTTGTGATACAGATGATATAAATAGACCTCAGCGATTTGAAAAGCAGCTACAACAATTTTCTTTAAACCCCAAATTAGCTCTATTAAGTGGATGGGTTGAAGAGTTTATTGTTGCTCCGGGGGATGCTGGTGTTATTAGAAAAGTGCCAGAGGCAATGGATATTGCAAAAAGTGCTAGGTCTCGTTCACCTTTCAACCATCCGTGCGTGATGTTTAAGAAATCTGCTGTTATAGCCTGTGGTGGTTATCAGGATGATTACTTGTATGAGGATTATGCTTTGTGGGTGAGAATGCTTTCTGCTGGGGTTGTGTCAGATAATATTCAAGAGGTATTAGTTGATATGCGTGCTGGTAGTGATATGCATAAGCGCCGAGGCGGGGTAAAGTACGCAAAGCATGAATTCAATGCCCAGTATGGTTTTTATAAGCTTGGCTTTATTAGTTTTTTGCAACTGCTTAAAAACTTAGCTATTAGAATTCCTGTTCGTTTGGCGCCATCTGGTGTTAGATCATTTATTTATACCAAAATACTAAGGTGACAACTTTAGTTGAGTTAATATTTATTCAATTTTCTTTTGATATTGAATTTCAAATTTTTAGGTAATCCCATGCTTTATCTGGTACTCGCATTCCTAACCTCTGCTATCGTCACTATGCTTGTGATTCATTTTGATCATTTGCACGGGCATATTTCTGGCGATCATGATTTGGGTGGGGTGCAGAAGTTTCATGCTTATTCTGTACCGCGGATTGGCGGGCTTTCTATTATGATGGGGATGCTGGCGGTTTTATTGGCGGGGGCGATTAAAGAGACGCTGTGGTTTACATCATTTGCTTTACTTATTGTGGCTAGTTTGCCGGCTTTTTTAGGTGGGTTAATTGAGGATTTAACTAAAAAGGTCGGGGTATTAATGCGCCTTAGTTTAACTATGCTGGCGGCATTGTTGGGCTATTTCTTATTAGGTGCGGGAATTGTTCGCCTGGATGTGCCCTATATTGATTTGTTGATGCAATTTACGGTTGTTTCATTATTTTTTACCATGTTTGCCGTAGCTGGTGTGGCAAATGCATTTAATATTATTGATGGATTTAATGGTTTATCTGCTGTTGTAGCGATGATGATTTTTGCTGGCCTGGCGTATGTTTCTTTTGTCTTAGGTGATTGGCTTTTGGTTATTGCTAATATGGGTATGATTGGCGGCTGCATGGGATTTTTACTCTGGAATTATCCCAGAGGTTTAATATTTCTAGGTGATGGTGGGGCGTATTTTGTCGGCTTTATGGTGGCAGAGTTATCTGTGCTGCTGATGGCAAGGCATTCTAGTGTTTCTATTTGGTTTCCATTTTTGCTCTGTATTTACCCGGTATTTGAAACCTTATTTACTATTTATCGCCGTAAATTTGTAAAAGGCGTTTCACCGGGGCTGCCTGATGGTATTCATTTACATACACTTATTTATAGAAGAGTAGTACGTTTGCAACTAGGTGAAGATACTGCGCGTTATAAAGTGCAGCGAAATGCTTTGACTGCCCCATATTTATGGCTTTTATCATCCCTTGCCGCTATTCCTGCAGTTATATTTTGGGAAAGTCCATATATTCTATTAGGCTTTGTTTTGCTGTTTGTTGTTAGCTATATTTTGCTATATAAAATGATTATTAACTTTAAAATTCCTCAGTGGATGGTGATTAACAAAGATAGCTAGCCAGGGAGGCTGGATGTCTGATTAACAGGGGGAGGCTGGAGGCTTTCCTCTTTATTTTTGAATATATTATTTTTAATTTCATGGCTATATTTATCTGCTAAACCTTGCCATGAAAGCTCGTTCTTTACATATTCCATCGCTTTATTTGTCATTATGTCTAATTGCAGATCTGTTTTTTTAAGTGTGTCAGCTACTGCCGCGGGCAGAAACTCTGCATTTATATAATGCACTCCGGTTTCAAATCTGGTTCCCCTCACTCCAAATTTTGTACTAATAATTGGCAGCCCTGCTGCAGCATATTCGATTAGTTTCAAATTTGATCCTGATCCATTTAGCATTGGGTTTAATCCGATGGATGCGATTTGTAGCCAGAGTTGTTTTTCTGCCTGGCTGACCGTGCCTAAAAACCGTACATTCTTTGGAATATTCTTTTTCTTAAATACCTGCGCAATGCTGCCCAGGATAATATAGTGCAATGATAAATCCTGCTTTGCTGCTATCAGAATTTGTTCTACGGCTTCTATATTGGGGCCATGATTGCTGCCCATAAAGAGCGATATATTGTTTGTAGGATCCAGCCCCATTTTTACCCGTGCTTCTTTTCGGCCTGCCTGATCCAGATATTTAATATTTTGAGTGTCCGCACCATTAGCAATAGTGCTGAATTTATGAGCCGGAAGTTTATAAAGTGTCTGCATACGGGTACTGTCTTCATGGCTGCAGCAAATAATATGCTGTGCACCCCGCGCGCATTGCAATTCCAATTCTTTGATTTGCTGTGCTTCTTCGGGGTGTCGCTGATAAATCTGTGCTTTAAGATCTGCTTCTACATTATGTGCTTCATATAGCCACTTTTTTATACCAGCCTGTTTCATTACCGGATATGCATAAGGATGGCTGCAGACAATTAAGCTGACCCATGGGGCGCGGCGTTTGATTTCTGCCTGCCATTCTGTTAATAATTCCGGGTGCCTGGCGGCTAGCCAATCCACACAGGATATATTTAACCGCTTTTCTTCGGTACGCAGTTTTTTTCTAAATTTATCTCCTACCGGGATTAACACTTCAATAAAGTTTTTATTTAAGTGTCTGCTTTGAACTGTACTGGTGTTAAAGTCTAAATTCAGGAGCTCTATTGAATAGCCGAGCATGGATAGCCCGGAATAAAGATGATAAAGCCGTGCCTGCCCACCACTTATAACGGGATAGATGGGAAAGGTATTGAGTACCATAATTTTGGGCTGGTATTGCTTTTGCAGATTTAATAATTCTTTAGCCAATGCAGGCCAGCTTATTTCTTTTACAGTGTTATAAGCAGATTGCCCCAGCTGATAGCAAAGAGTTGGATCTGAGCAGAGTTTTTGAATTGCTCCGGCAATATCATCACAATCCGGGTTTACAATTAGGCCATTTTTCATGTTTTTTACTAATTCGGTTACTCCTCCACTATCGGTACAGCTTAATACGGCTTTGCCAGCGATCATCGCTTCATAGGTGATCAGGCCAAAGTCTTCATGTTTGGGTATAAAGGGGATAAATAGGGCATTGGCGTATTCCTGGGCTAATTGCTGCTCGGATATATGACCAAGTAAGCTAATGGAGGGATGATTGCGAATAAGCTGCTCCAGCTCGGTGCTTTGTGGGCCGGTTCCTGCAATTCTTAATGGTGTTTTTACGCCTGATTTGCAATAGGCTTTAATGAGCAGATCAATTCGTTTAGGCGTATCAAGGCGGCTGGCGGTGAAAATGGCCGGGCTAGTTTGCGTATTGGCGATGACATCCTTTTGAGGTAATGAGCTGGGGTGGTAGAGTACATCGGGCTTAATTTTATCTGGAAAGTATTCCTGGCGGCTGGCTACTTCATGGGCAATTGCGGTATAACGCATGATTTGCCCTGGTGCTAAGGCGATAGAGTCAAAAAAATGCACGATAGCACGTAATAACGGGCCGGGCAGAGCGGTATCTTCCTTGTTTAGTATCTGTAATTTTTTTATGTTTTTTAATTCATCAAAGCATTCGGTCAGGTTAATTCTATCTGGATTTTTAAGGGTTAATAAATGATATAGATCAGGTAGCTTTTTTGCTAAATAATCAATATTTTTTATTAAATTTTCTGGATAAGTATCATATAGGCCACGCAGTGTGTGCTGCATAAATAATATATGCCGTGGATGGGATATCATCCATGCAGGATATTTGGTGCTGATCACTAAATCAAAGTGATTTAAATCAAGCTTGGCAAAGTTCTGATAGCTTTGAATAATGGCCCAGAAATCATGTTCCGGGCTGGGCAGTTTAATAAGCTCTGCTGTGATGTTTTCTTGCTGATTTAAAGCCTGCCACAAGCCTTTCCATATGTTTTCAGCGCCTCCCCACACAAAGGGCACTCCGCTTGGAGCAACAATAGCTACTTTCAATTAGGCCTCCAGTAATTGGCTAACTACTTTATCCCAGCTGATCCCAAATTGGGGCCATGCTGCTTTTGCTGCTTTACCCATTGTTGCTGTTTGATCGGGATGCTGGCTAATCCAGTTTAATATTTCGGCAATGGCTTCAGGGTTAGGCTCAATAATCCAGCCTGTATGTTCGTGTTCAATAAATTCTAAAGGTCCGCCAGAGTCTGTGCAGCTTATGACCGGTTTGCCAGAGAGCATGGCTTCATGGGTGATATAGCCATAGTCTTCATCAAATGGAGCAAAAAATACGGCAGTGCAATGGGCGTAATAGGCTATTTTTTGTGCCTCACTAATTGCCCCCAGCATTCTCACTCGCTCATTCAGGCCCAGCCGATTAATTAATTGTTTAAGCTGCTCTGATTGCCCGCCAGTGCCCGCAATGACAATGGGCAAAGATTCGGGCGCCAGAGCTAGTGCTTTAATTAATAAATCCTGGCGCTTTAATGTTTCAATACGGCTGGGACAAAAAATATAGCCTAAATTTTCTGCTGGATGAAAGGCTTGATATGCAGGAGGCGGGTGATACAAGGCTGTGGCAGTTAAATGATTATATTGATAAAGCCGCGCTGCAACACGCCTGGAATTTGCAAAGCGCTGATGACATTGGCTTAATGATTGCCAATCAAATTGCTCAATTGCATTTTTTAATTCAGGCTGTTTGGCAGGGCTTTGCTCATAGAGCTCATAAACGGCTCTGTGCTGATGCATAATCCATGCTGTGTGTTTATTATGATGGATTCCGTAACAGGGAAATTGCAGGCTGATTAACCGGTCTATTCTATAGCCATTGGGCTGGTTTAAATCTAAGGTTTTACACCATTGCATTAAATCAAGAATAGATTGTGCGGGTGAAAAGGTAAATGGCAGGCGCAGAATTTCTACCTGGCAGCCTGCTGCTATTAATGCATTGGCCGTACCCTGAATATGATAATCAGCTCCCCCATGTAAAAAAGGGGTGATATTGGCAGCTAGCATGACTCGCATTTAGGGCTCCCGGGGTATACCTATTTAACAGTATGTTTTGCTTTTAAATGCTTATCGTTTTGCAATTAATGCATAATCTTGCGGGCCGCAAAGATGGCCATTTACCCGTTCGGTTAATAAATCATTACCTGGCACTTTTGCAGATTCGGGATAAGGATTTAATCTTAAAATTTCACAATCTTTAAAGCCATGGTATTCGGCCAGAAACTGCAGGCTAGCCGGGGTAACAGGATTTTTATGGCTAAAATCATGGTAAAAGGTATGGCTGCCAACCAAGATGTTTTCCGGATTGGGCGTTTCTAGTATTAATACACCACCCGGTAATAAGGTTCTATAGGCATTTTTTAATATATTAAATAAGACATCAAAGGAAAGATGCTCTATCACATGAAATGAGCTGATTGCGCCTAATGATTGATCCGGCAAGCCAATTAAATAATTCAAGGCATCTGCATGCACTACACTCAGGCCTATTGCCCGGCAATGATGTATCATTTCTTCGCTTTGATCTACACCCTGGGCTTTTAAACCTTTATCGGAAATAAGTTTGAGCCATTCCCCTCTGCCCATTCCGATATCAAGTAAAGTAGCCTGGCTGGATTCTAGAAATGTTTCAATATATGGGGTGTATTTTTCCAGCCTGGATTTTATTTCATGTTCCGAGCCTCTGAATTTTGCTTCAAAGGCTAAATAATAGCTATCAATTTCTGAATCAAATGAAGCACTGGCTGTGTTCAATCGAGCTGCGGTATGTTCTGTGCTGTTTGTATTTTCATGGTGTTTAAGAATACGCTCGATCAGGTAGAGTGAAGCCTGGCCATTGAGTATACTGGTATTAGCCATAAATGCTAATTTTTCTTCATTTTTACAGAGCAGCTGATTAATTATAATATTGTTTTTTTCCAGTGTTTTATTAAGTAATTCTGTATTTTCTTTAAACTGATCCTGTATCAGCAAGGCATTGCTGGCTATAGTTTCATTCAATATTTTTTGCTGAATATCAAACTGGTTGTTTTTCTGATCAATCGCTTTTGTAATGTTTGATGTTATATCATGATAAGTGGTTTCTATTTGACTGATGAATTTACGTTGCTGAAGGTTAAATGCAGACCGTGTTTTCTCCTGGCTTATTTCTATATCATAGTTTTGCTTGGATATCGTTGCATTACGCTGAATATATTTTGTATTAAAGGTGCTTAATTTTATTAGGCTATCATGCAGGCGACCAACCAGCCCCGCTCCTTTTCTGCCGCGCCACAGAGAAAGTATTTTATTTTCCAGAATAATCAGACACCGATCTATTTTATTAATTTTTATCTGGCATCTGGATTCTGCTGATTCTGTGCTTGATAGCATGTGTAATGCAAATTTTCGCAGGCTGATTCTGCCAGAGGTTAATAAATCATGGTAGTGACGTTCTCCTTCATGGTCAGGAGCCCGCCCTAAAATAGCCTGATATGCAAAGAAAATAAATAAATATGGGTTACGGATAGCAACTAGCTCCCGAAGTGAATCGGGTTGCCATAACAGAGTATATTGTGTGTTTTCAGCTTCTATTTTATAAGCGGGTGCAGATCTATCCTGGCTATGTGCATAAGTTTGAACACAATTAATAATATCATCTAATGTTTTCATATTAACTCGCAATATTGAGTATCCAGCCGGACCACACCGGCAAATATTTGCTCGGAAATAACCGTAATTGTGGCGGCATGATCCCACCAGTCATAATTATTGGATAGATGATGATAGGATGAATGAAGTGCAACACTAATATTGTAGCTACCCGCAGCAAGCCTGAAATCGGGTAATTCAAAGATTACCTGATATTGGCCTCCCTGCACAAATGGCGGGGTTTTTTGTAATACATAGGTGTTGGATCCGAACACTTCATTGCCTACACGGTCTTTAATTAAAAAGCCGATAGTTAAATCTGGTATTTTTTTGATAACTTTATAACTGACACGTAGTTTTATTTTGCTGCCGGATAAAACAACTTGTGCAGGCTCATTTTCATTAAAGATATCTACAGCTGTTAATTTAGCTTCTCCGCTTCCGGATCTCACACCCTCATCAATGCTGATTTTATTGTTTTCTGCCCTGGCAATCAGTGCATTATAGTAATCAAGAATAGCGGCAGGGTGATCATCTGCCAGCATAATTCCTTTATCAATTAATATAGCCCGCTCGCACAATGTTTTAATGGCCAGCGGATCATGCGAAACAAATAATAAGGAGGTGCCTGATTTTTGAAATTGTTTAATACGGTCAAAACATTTGTGCTGGAAATACGCGTCTCCAACCGATAGTGCTTCATCTACAATTAATATTGCTGGCCTTAGTGCTGTTGCAACACTGAATGCCAAACGCATCTGCATTCCGCTGGAATATTTTTTTAATGGTATATCTATATATTCACTTAACTCGGAGAAATTAATAATTTCTTCCATTCTTATTTCTATTTCATGACGGCTCATTCCGAGTAACTGGCCGGAAATATATACATTCTCTCTGCCGCTTAATTCTTCATGAAAGCCAATACCTAGTTCCAGAAGGGCACCAATCCGGCCATTTACTATAATTTCTCCTTCTGTCGGGTGTAATGTCTGGCAGATGATTTTGAGTAATGTACTTTTTCCAGAGCCATTTCTGCCAATGATTGCAACAGATTCACCAGGATCGATAGAAAATGTGATGTTTTTTAGTGTCCATTTTTGGATAGAGTGGCTATCTATTCCAAATAATGAGGCTAGCTTATGCCGCCGTGAAGGATAAATGCGAAAGCATTTGGACAGGTTATTGACTTTAATAAGTGCCATGCTTATAAATCATCCATTATTCTTTGTATATTTTTTGAATACAAAGAATAGAATATTAAAAATAAGGCAATAGATAATAGGAATGCATTTAGCAGCCAGTTCCAAGCGACAGGCCAATCTAATACAATCTGTTGCCCCAGCTGTGATATCCAGTAGACGGGGTTGAGGTAGATATACCGGGCTGCCCAGTCAGGTAAAATTTGCGGGGCATAAACAATAGGAGTTGCCCAAAATAGTATTTGCATAAAGGCATCAACAAATTGCCCAACATCTCTTACATAGGCATGGGCAAGTGCAAGCAGGCCTGCAATACTGAATGCAAATAGGGTAATAACTAATATTTGTAATAGATAAACCGCCAGTATTTGCAGGCTGAACAGATTGAGTAATATTAGAAATATAAAATAAAACCCTGCCAGAATCAGGCTATTGACCAGGGCAATAGTGACTACAGAGATCAGTGGAATAATTTTTGATATATTATTTTTTCTAAGCAAACCTGCATTTTCAACCAGAAATAATTTGCCTCTGTTTACGACTTCTGAAAAATATTGCCATACCAGCATGCCACTGGTCAGATATATGGTATATGCGTAATGGCTGCTCACACCTGGCAATCTGGATTTCATTAGATCTGCAAAAACCAGGCTGTAGGTCAATATCATTAATACAGGTGCAAAAAAAAGCCAGAATATACCCAGTATAGATCCACTGTATCTGGATTTAATTTCCCGGCTGACCATTGCATGTAAAAGCCAGCGGCTGGCAAAAATTCTTTTAATGATTTCCAAAAAATACTCCCCAAAGATGAACGAGCAGGATTGAAGAGATAATCCCTGAGGTATTGGCCAATTGATCATAAATGCAGCATTTTCTGCCAGCTAATGGCTGAATAATCTCGATACTGCCCCCCATTAAAAATAGAAATATAAAAATATTAATGCTGCTGGCGTATGGTGTTAGTAAAATACTGAGAATAAAATATGCAAAAAAGTGAATGATTTTGTCATTGTTTATGGGGATGTATTTTTGAAGGTTATAAAAAGACCCTGCAACAATAAGCAGAATAATGCTTGTAATCAGCGCTGTATTTAATAGTGATTGGCCCATACATCTCTATAGGTGTTTAGTGTTCTGGATGCACATCGATCCCAGGTGAAATAACTCGATCTGATTAAGCCTTCTGTAATATGATCACAGGCACATTCCGGGGCAATAGCGATATTGCTCATATGTTCTGCCATGCCTTCTATATCCCCTTTATGAAAATAAAAAGGTGCGGCGCCGCCGATTTCCTGAATAGCCCCGCCAGAGGTGGTAATAACCGGGGTGCCTACCGTCATTGCTTCTAATACCGGCAAGCCGAATCCTTCATAGGCTGAGGGATATACCATACAGCGCGCGCCAGCTAACAGGGCTGGCAAATCTTTTTCTGTTACATATTGCAGCCAGCGTACATTTTTACTGTGTTTAATTCTGTCTAGTATATCTTCGCATTTCCAGCCTACTCCTCCTACAATAATTAAGGGCAGAGATGTTTTTTTATTTTGTGCCAGCATTTGGTAGGCGATGAGTAAATCTTCTATTTTTTTTCTGGGTTCGATTGTTCCCAGAAATAAAAAATATTCTTTATTGAAAAGATTATATTTATCCAGAATATTTTTATTACAAGATTCTGGTGAATACCTTGTGTGATCCACTCCATTGTAAGTAATATGCAGTTTATTACTGACTTCCGGCATCCAGCGGGTGAGTTCTTTTTTTACAGATTTAGAAACCACAAAAATAGCATCTGCTTTTTCCAGGGTAAGTGGTAAGTGTTCGCTTAAAAAACGCACTCTTTCAACCGGGTGCCATTCTGGATTAATAATATGAGACAAATCGTGTACTGTGACTAGATAGGGGTATTGCAATACGGTTGGAATATAATTAGGTTCATGATAAATATAATTTTTGGCCCTGACGATATGTCTGCCATGGCTGATGTGATATTTTTTTCTGAGATAGGATTTAAGTGCAGGAAAGCGATTAACCATGTTTCTGATTTTTGAAAGCAAAAATTCATTATTTGTTTTTTTACTAACACGCCCAAATTGGTAGTAATCCAGGTCAACGTCTGTATCAAATTGCTGCATAGCCCTGGATAAGCTGGTTGCATAGCGCCCTATTCCTGTTAGGGGGGGGATCATGCCCTGGGCTGAAAATAGGATATTCATCTTTTCCATTTTTTATCTTTATAAATAGATGATGTTGTTTGATTTAGAATGGATTCAGATTTTTGATTAGTTTGTGCTTTCTTTTTGCTTTATTTTCCCGGTTTTCAGTACCGGCTCACTTCTGAACAACACCTCAACAATATCTGCTCCAAATAATTCAACTTTATTTTTCACAAATACAGGCATTTTTTCTTTGTACATTCTGATTGTTTTACTTACCATTTTTTCGGCGGTCAGTTCCTGCTCAAACCGGTTGCGTGCATAAAGTGCCATTTGTTGTCTTAGTGCATCATTTTCACATAATTTATTAATCGCCTGAGCCAGGGCCAAGGGATCTGACGGGGGAACGAGCAGCCCTGATTTTTCATGCTCATTTACCCAGGAAACACCTGAACCGGAAATATCACAGGATATAATCGGCTTTGAAAAACTCATTGCTTCTACTTGTACGATGCCATAGGCTTCCGAGCGATAAACAGAAGGCAGGCAGAAAACATCGCAAGCTGCATAATAGGAGGCTAATTGCTGGTCTGGTATTGTTCCGATTATTTTTATTTTAGATTCTAATTTTAATTTTTTTATCTGGGGGAGAAATACCTCAACTCCTGGCCCGCCAATTAAAACTACAATATCATCATTAATATATTTACAGGCTTCGATCAGGTAGCGAATGCCTTTGTATGCCGCCGACCTTCCTATTGATAAAACTATTTTTTTGTTTTTATTTTCTAATCTGATATTTTTAACGAATACCCCGGATGAATGTTTACTCCGGTCTGCCACTCCAATAGGAATGATAGATACTTTGTTCATATTGGGTATCAGCCATTTTGATGAGTCAGCATATTGCTGTGATGTAGCCACAATGCCATCAGCGCGGTTGATTAGCCATTTCAGCCAGGGGGCATATAGTTTTAACATATGTTTCTGTTTAACAATATCACTATGCCAATGCAGATAAACTTTACAATCAGGTCTAATTAGCCAGATCGCTAGATTGGCCATTGGATTAGGTAAATGGATATGTATTGCATCATATTGATGGATGCATTTTTTCAGTTCGCTGATCAGTTTCAGCGAGACAGAGGTTGAATTTATAACCGCTAATGTACCTGCTCTGATTACCTGATAGCCAGAGTTAATTAAATCAACTTTTGTTTCTGTTCCTTTATTGCTACAGAGTACATCTGTTTTAACACCCTGGTCATTCAAGCCTTCAACTAGGTCAAAGGTGACTGTTTCTATTCCGCCATACTCTGGCGGGTAAAATTTTCCAAGGTGTATTATTTTCATAAACATAACTCTTATAAGTTTGTTATTTTATTAAAGCTGTGATTTGTACTCTTTTTTTGAATGGCCAAACAAGGCAGAGTGATTTCTTACAAATGATGGTGCATGGTTTGATCTTATTTTTTTAAGTTGGGCCAGCTTCTGATGTGGCAATTTTTGTTTTTTTATATTAGTAATCGAATTTAATAATTACAAGAAAATTTCTGCCTCTGTTTATGTGGTGTGCTGTTATTTTTTTGAGCCTTACTATTTAATTTTTATCCGCCAGTTTTGCTTACTATTTGTTTTATAAGGTTTTGTGGGGTGTTTTTTTTATATGTATTTTTTTAATTTTTGCTGAGTGCTGTTTATCTATTCTGTGGCGATTTTGCCTTGCACGATATGTTGTAAGCGTTCAGGCTCACGCACAATCAGTGTTTTTCGGTCTTTTTCTGCGATGCCAGTATTAAGTAGCTGTCCTATTGCTCTGGATACGGTTTCCCGGCTGCAATTGGTCATGCCGGCAAGTGATTGCTGTGGAGGGAGTTCGATGATTTTTAAATTGCCGGGTAAGGTGCGTATCAGCGTGGTAAGGACGGTGCAAATTCGTTGATAGGGGTTTTGGATGCTTAGCATGGCGCGGTTTTGTGATGAAAGCCGTACAAGATAGGCCAGCTTTTTCATTAAGCGTTCGGCCAGAATCGGGTGAGAATAAATAAGCTGCAATGCGGTATGGCGGCTCATGGTCATGAGCTCTGCATCGCCGATCGAGACGACGCTGGTTGAGCGTGAGCCTCCGTCTATTACTGCCAATTCACCAAAGTATTCGCCCTCATTAATGATGTAGATACAGAGCTCTCTGCCGTCTTCGGTTACATCGGTAACTTGTAGCCGGCCTTTGATGAGAAAGAATAATTCGTCGCCTAGAGAGCCTTTGGTTATCACTTGCTGGTTGCGAACCGCTGTCCTAAGCTGAGAATCGGATGCAATGGACGTTAAGATATTTTCCGAAATACCTGAAAAAAACTCCAAAGAGTAAATAGGATGACGTGTCATAAGCATTTCCCGAAGATGATTTGGCCTGAGG
Source organism: Iodobacter ciconiae (assembly GCF_003952345.1). Taxonomy (NCBI): domain Bacteria; kingdom Pseudomonadati; phylum Pseudomonadota; class Betaproteobacteria; order Neisseriales; family Chitinibacteraceae; genus Iodobacter; species Iodobacter ciconiae. The sequence continues at coordinate 3,684,618 of NZ_CP034433.1, forward strand.
AGGGAAGATAATGCTGAAGCGAGTCGCTCAATATTTTTTTTATATCGCTGTTTTTTTATCAGCACCGCATAGTGTTCTAGCACAAGATTTGGCAAATATGGGGACAGTTGTCGCAGTTATTGGACAACCGACGCTTCATCGCAATGGCCAGGTGCAGATGATTGCCAAGGGGGATGCCCTGCGTGAAGGTGATGAATTGCATACTGCTGAGCAAACCAGTGTGTATATCCGTACCTTCGATAAAGGCTTTATTGCTGTCCGGCCTGATAGTGTTTTATTGATCGAGCAATATCATGCAGGCAGCAGAGGCTCGCAGTTTAAGCTGCAGCTTAAATCCGGCCTGATGCGCTCTGTGACCGGGCAGGAAGTACAAAAAGATAAAGATAAGTATCGCTTGAATACGCCTGTTGCAGCTATTGGCTTACGGGGTACGGATTTTGTGGTGTTTACCGATGATCATGCAACCCAGGTGGCGGTGCAGAAGGGTGGGGTGGTTATTGAGCCTTTTTCTAAAGCCTGCAGCATAGAAATGGGCGGGCCATGCCAGGGTTCTAACTCTCGTGAGTTATTTGCTTCGACAGCTCATATGCTTGAAGTGATTCGCGGGCAGACGGTAGCGGTGCAAAAAGATTCGTCTCCGGTACTGCAAAAAGAATTATTGAATGAACTACCTAAAGAGGCATCCAAAGAACCCCAGAAAGGGGCTCCTAAAGCGGCGGCGCTGGGCGTAGAGCAAACACAGGTGAATACTGCAGATTTAAGTAATGCCAGGGGAGTGGCTAATAGTAATAGTGTGATTGATGGCTCTTTAGCCAAATCGGCATCTGTAAAACCGGCTGAAAATACGCTGTTGCCTATTCCTGTACCTATGCCCCCCGATGTAGATATTCCTCCGCTTGTGCTTATCCCGCCTGCTCTTACCCCGGTTATCCCCAGTATTTATTGGGGGCGTTGGCAAACGCTGGCCAGCTTGCCAGCCACGGCAAATTTTGGCGATATTTATAAGGATGGGCAGGAGCTTGTTAATGCCGGGGTTTATTACGTTATGTCCCGGGACAGGACAGATGCCCGTTACGGGCCGGAGCTGGGGGCGGTTAATTTTCAAATGGCCAAGCACGATGGCATTATTGTGAATACGCTCAATGGTGCAGTTTCTGCAACTATGGCGAAAGAGTCTTCATTGCAGATTAATTTTGCAGCACAAACGTTTAATACACATCTTTTATTAGCGGCTCCCGGCAGAGATATTTCGCTTAACGTAAAAGGAGCCGTGGAATCTGATGGTCATTTTTTAAATGGTGCAGTGAGTGAGGCCCAGCTGCGCGGGGTTGTATCCGGTAAGGATGCAGGTGAAGCGGGCTATATTTATTATTTGCCTACAAATAATAACGAGATCTTGAGCGGGGGGACTTATTGGTTACGTAAAAAATAATGACGGTGTTTAATCAGGTTGTTATGATATTCTGATTAAATATTGATTGCCCGGTGTTTAATAAAAATATTGGTTTTTAGTCTTTGAATTAATAAAAAATAGATCAGCAGTTTTTTAGATGTAAGCTGACATTTTTTTGTGGTTGTCATCAATAATCTGAATAAAATTAATCTATTTTTTATTGGTTTTATGAGTTAATAAAATAATGGCTGGCAGATTGTTATTTTTTTATATGCTCTCCCTTCTGTTTAATGATTTTTTATCGGCTCTGCATGATAAATTTTAAATCAATTCTACAAAAAATTCATCTGATATGGCTGGGGCGTATTTTATTTTTTGTGCTCAGCACTTTCCTGGTTATATGGGTAGCTATGCCGCGCGGCCATGCATATCCTTTTCCTTTTGATCTTTTAGATCGTCTCCATGATCAATTAATTAAACAAAGGCTGATAAGTATTTCAGAGCAGCGTATTGTATTGGTTGATATTGATGAAGCATCACTTGCTCAATATGGGCGCTGGCCTTGGTCCAGGCAGCAAATGGCACAATTACTTAAGCAATTAAATCAACATTATCAGGTGGCGCATATTGGCCTTGATATGATTTTTCCTGAAAATGGTGATTTATTAGGTGATCAGCAAATTGCACAATTAGCGGCAGCAAGGCAGCTGACCTTAGCTCAGACCTTTGGTTTTGACCGCAGCCAGAGCATGCAAGTCGGGCAATTGAGTGCAGCAATGCCCTGGGCTGATATTCCTGCAACCCCTGCTTTTGGTTTTCTGGCCAATTATTCCGGGCTAGCAGCCCAGGCTCCCTGTGTGGGCCATATTGCGATTACAGCTGATCCGGATGGCGTAGTGCGGCGCCAGAGTATGCTGGTGCAGTATGGGGGGAAACTCTATCCTGCATTTGCCCCTGTTTTATTGCGTTGCTGGCTGGGGCAGCAGGGGCCGCTGCAAGCTGGCGGTGGCAAAATTGAATGGCTGGAAGGTTTATCGGGCCAGCAGATTGTGGCCCGGGACGGTATGGCAGCCATTTCTTTTTTGCGCAAGGCCGAAGCCTATATTGCAATCTCTGCCAGCGAGATTATGACAGGCAAAGCGCCGGTAGCCGTATTGCGTAATCGTTTGGTGATTGTGGGCTCCAGCGCTTTGGGCCTTGGCGACTATGTGGCCACTGTTCTGGGGGGGCGTACTCCGGGTATGTTGCTGCATGCACAGTGGTTATCTAAGGCACTTGATCAGTTAGAGCAAAATCAGCCCGTGCTGGTGATTGGTTTTTCCAACATTATGACGGTTTGGGTTGCTTTATTACTTGGGGTGATTTTTTTGCACGGGCGCAGTAATGCTTTGCGGCTGAGTTGGGGATTTGCCGTGCTGATGGCCTGGCTGCTGTGGCTAGGCTACACCGGGCAGGAGGTTGGGGCCAATGCCCTGGCTCCGCTTCTTGGCGGTGTGGTGTTATTGATTCTGGAGGGCGGTCTGGAGTGGTGGTATGCCCAGCAGGGGCGGCGACAGCTTTATCTGGCTTTTCATCAGTATGTGCCGCCGGCCATTATTGATCAGCTGATTGGCCATAATAGCCAGTCTATTATGTTGCCGCATCGGGTAGAAATCACCTGTCTGTTTGCTGATTTGCAGGGATACACTGGTATTGCCGAGCGGCTCCCTCCCGAAGAGCTGGCGCATTACACCCGTCATGCTCTGATGCTGCTTACCCAGGCGGTGCTGGATCAGCAGGGTACTTTGGATAAATATATGGGCGATGCGCTGTTTGCATTCTGGGGAGCGCCAGCGGCTCAAAGTGATCATGCCAGCCGGGCGCTTAATGCGGCGATTGCCATGCAGCAGGCTGTGGATCAGCACAACCAAGGTGCTGCCCCGGATAAGCAGATCAAGATACATATTGGTATTCAGACAGGGTTTGTGGTGGTGGGGGATATGGGGACTCCCTTTCGCAGTACCTATACCGCCATTGGTGATGCGGTGAATGTTTGTGCCCGTTTGCAAAACCTGGCGAGTTTGCACAATGAAAAAATACTGGTGGGGGAAGACACCGAGCGCCAATTGTCCTACTCACCTTTGCAGCTATATGGCACTGTGTCGTTAAAAGGGCGCAGAGGGGTACAACAGGTTTATCGCTTGCCTTAGTGATATTGCTGCTGTGCTCCGGGGGGCTATTTTTACATACTTACAATTTCATATTTTTCTTACAATAAATTCTATTGTCGCAATCAGAATCAAGCAAGTAAATTTATAGATTTGTGATTCTGAGCATATACAATAAATATATGCGCCTCCTTCCTTTCGTTTTGATGACTATTTTGCAAGCGATATATCAGCCTGCCGCCTTCGCTCGGGCCGGGGATGAGTTATATCAGCAGGCCATTAATGATATTAATCAGCAGCAATGGCAGGAGGCCAGCTGGTTATTAGAAGAGGTACTGCAGCTTAACCCCAATCATCAGGGGGCTAAAGTTGATTTAATGCTGGCGTATTGCCAACTGGAAGACTTTACCAGAGCGGGTGATCTACAGCGGCAACTGCGTGCCCTGCCGGTATTGCCACATGCCATTAGTGATCTGATCCGGCAAAAAATGGAACAAGGTTGTACCGAAAAAACTCAATGGCAGGGACAGCTGCAAAGCTGGGTGGCAAGGGATAGTAATCTGGATCAGGGCAGCTCCAAGCGCTGGCTGGAGGTGACTTTACCTGATGGTGTTTTTAATCTGGAAGTCGATCAAAGCAGCTTGCCAAGATCTGGCTGGCTGGCCGGGGTAGAAGTACAAGCGATGGCAACCCCGCCCGGTGGTCAGCAGTGGGCTTTGCATGCCGGAGCAGTACAAAGCTGGCCGCAAAGTGGCCAGAGCATGCGCTGGTTTGGTGGATTCTGGCAGCCGCAAGTACGTAGTAACTGGGGAGTAGGTTTGCAGCAATTCTGGCTGGGTAGCAAGTCTTATCAGAGCAGTATGTTGCTGGAATACCGCGGCTTACCATCTATTGCCCGTATCGAATCCTTATTACGATTGCGTGCACAGTTTGTAGATATTGCTCCCCGCTATCAAAGCCTGCATAGCGAGTGGCGAGGGCAGTATATCAGCCAGTGGCGGGATCTGTGGCTGGATAACCGTGCCCAGCTGGGATTCGAATTTTCTCCCCAACGCCCTGGCGGTAATCAATACAGTGCTGAGCTGAGCAGCAAAATAATTTACCCTCGGGGTTCGCATAGCCTGGAGCTGCAATTGCGAGCCAGAATTGCCCAGGATCAGCAGGGGTATAGCCCGCTGCTTGAATACAATCAGCTAAGACAAAGTGTGCAAACTCATGCCTCTTTTGCTTATCAGTGGAATAGTCAGCGGCTGGGCAGATGGCGTTTGGAATATCTCTATCAGGAGCAAAGCGACAGGTTGCCGCTGTTTTCCTGGCAAAAAAAATTGATTTCACTCTCTTATAAGCAGGATTTTTAAGGGGTGGGTAGGGGCATAGACCACTGGCAGGCAGTTTTAATGCGTCGAGCATCTCGCTGATATGCCCGGTAGCAGGTGCTCTGGCTGTCTCTGTGCTTTTGCCGGTCGGTAGTGATTTATAGATGTAAGATTATTGACAGCTTGTAATTGATTTTTAAAGCTCACCCAATAGCCAGGAGCTGGTAAAGGCAAAGTATTCGCGCAGCCAGGCGTTGTAGCGTATCGCAAGTGGTGTAGGTGCTGAGGCGTAATCTACAATCGGAAAGCCTTGTTTTCTGGCAATTTTTGATGCGCGTAAAGTATGAAAATCGTTGGTAATAATCAGTACCGGCTCTGTTGCTTTGGTTTTTAGCAGACGATGGCTAAATAGCAGGTTTTCTTCTGTGCTGGTGCTTTGGTCTTCCTGCAATATGCGCTGCGGAGCAACGCCGTGGGCTAGTAAATAGCGCTGCATCGCATTGGCTTCACTGATTTCCTCACTAAAGCCCTGCCCCCCCGAAACCACAAGTTGCGCCTTAGGATATTGAGCGGCATAAATGAGCGCAGTATCAAGGCGGGCACGCAGCATGGGGCTGGGCTGTGTGCCATCTAGGCCTGAGCCGAGCACAATCAGAGTAGAGGGCTGGTGCCGAATGCGGTCAGGTACGGTAAGTTTGTAGAAAAAAGCCAGCAAAGATATCAGCCAGAAGGCCGAAAAGAGTTTAAACCAGGGCCATAAGCGTTGCCGGTAGCTTTGGGCCGCCAGCCAGCGCTGCCAACTGGCATATTTTAAGCTGAAACTTAATAGGCCCAGGCCCAAGATGGCTGGGAAAATAGTGCCTACATTGAATTTGCCGGTACTAAAAAGCACCAGCGCATCAATTAACAGGATGCTGCCGATGAATGCCTGTAAACGTGCTAAGTATTTATTTTGCATTTAGGGGAGGCTCAAACGGTATGGGTAGCGTTTTTGCAAGGGATGGTCTTTGCAATTTTGGGACGCAAAAAAAGGTTAATATCGCGTTGTATATGCGAGGCAAGGCTGGTTGTTGTAGATCCAGGTGAATAGTATGAAGGCATAAACGGCTTACCCGGTAGGCATAAAAAAACGTCTGAGCTCACATACTGTTGTATGTAAGCGCCAGACGCTTATAGATAGGCTGATGCTGGTGCAGGGAAGGGGGCCGCTATTTCTACAAAAAATAACAGATCCCTGCGTGGTGATCAGTTAGGCCGCTAAGCGTGCAGCTACTACATCCCAGTCAACCAGTTTCCAGAAGCCTGTCAGGTAGTTAGGACGGCTGTTGCGGTAGTCGATGTAGTAAGCATGTTCCCAAACGTCACAGGTTAGCAGTGCTGTGTCAGCCGTTGTCAGTGGAGTTGCCGCCGCTGAAGTATTTACAATATCGAGCGAGCCATCTGCTTTTTTAACCAGCCAGGTCCAGCCAGAGCCAAAGTTACCGGCGGCAGAAGCATTGAAAGCGTCCTGAAACTTGGCAAATGAGCCCCACTTAGCATCAATGGCAGCAGCCAGAGCGCCAGCAGGAGCACGATCGGCGGCCTCTGCATTTGGTTTAAAGCCCAGCCAGAAGAAAGTATGGTTCCAAACTTGCGCCGCATTATTGAACAGGCCGCCAGCAGGTGCTTTTTTAACGATGTCTTCAAGTGACAATGATTCGTTATCAGTGCCCTTGATTAGATTATTCAGATTGGTAATGTAAGTTTGGTGATGCTTGCCATAGTGGTACGACAGCGTTTCAGCTGACATAAATGGAGCAAGTGCATCTTGTGCGTAAGGCAATTGAGGTAGCTTGTGTTCCATTGTGATCTCCGATGGGGTATGTTTTTAGGCGTAAAACAGCTTGAGTAAATGTTGGGACTTAGCGATCTTATTTCAAGCGTTCGACTGAGTGAGTGTCGGTATTTTGCCAGCTTTTCGCTAAATTAAGTCGTTAATCTGTGCCAAATGATCATTAAGCCACTTATGCTTACGCTATGGTTGCAGTAACAGGGCAAAGGCGTTGTGCCAGGTGGTAAAAACACTCGGTTTTGGGGCAAGCAGCTGGCTGTGGTATCTTTCGCCGTCTGCAAAAGTTGTCGGTAAGACCGGCTTCGGGAATTTAAAAATGACTATTCTTGCACTTATTATTGCACTGGCTCTGGAGCAGTTCCGGCCTTTATCTAATCGTAATCTGTTTACGCTGGCTTTTGTACGCCTTGCCAACCAGCTGGAACGTGGTTTGAACGCAGGTGAGCTTCGTAATGGTATGGGGGCCTGGTTGTTGCTGGTGTTGCCCCTGCTGATTGTATCACTCGTCATTTACATGTTGCTTTGCCGTGTAAATGTGGGGTTTGCCCTGCTTTGGGATGTCGCCATCCTCTATTTGACGATGGGTTTTCGCCAGTTCAGCCATGCTTTTTCAGGGATTTCTAAAGCTTTGCAGGCTGACGATCTGGAAACCGCCCGTGTTTTGCTTGCAGATTGGAGCGGGCAGCATACTTCCGAAATGAGTGCGGATGAGGTCTCCAGAATGGCTATCGAGCAGGGCCTTGCGGATTCTTATCGTTATGTATTTGGTACATTATTCTGGTTTGTGGTGCTGGCCTGGTTTGCCGGCCCGGCCGGGGCGCTGCTTTATCGTTCAGCCAGTTTACTTGCGCAAAAGTGGGGGCGCAGCTCGGGCTCGTTTGGCCGCTTCTCGGTACTGGCGCTGGAAGTGCTTGATTATCTGCCGGTGCGTCTGACCGCAGCCAGTTTTGCAATTATGGGCAATTTTGAAGATGCCGTTTATTGCTGGCGCACGCAGGCTCAAAGCTGGTCGGATTATATTGATGGCATTTTGTTATCGAGTGGTGCTGGTGCAATTGGTGTGCGCCTGGGTGACACGCTGCATCAGGATCACACCGTGAAATTTCGCCCTGAACTCGGGGTAGGCGAGGCTGCTACACCAGACTATCTGGCAAGTGCTGTGGGCCTGATCTGGCGCACGGCTATTTTGTGGATTGCACTGGTCTTACTATTTAGCCTTGGTTCATGGTTGGGAAGCGTTTAAATCGTTGAGCAGTCTTCTGTTTTCGAAACATGATCATCTCCGGTAAAACGATGCGAATATGACGGGCTGATGCGCTAAGTTGCTTCGGTAGCCTGTTTCTAGCCATATTTTGAGCTCATTTAAAAGCGGGCATTTGCCCACTCTCTGAGGAATTTGTCAGTGCCTAGTATCAGAATCGATCAAACCGACCTTCGCGTGAACAATATCTTTTGTGTTGCCCGCAATTATGTTGCCCATGCTGCAGAAATGGGGGCCAGCATTGGCAGCGAGCCGGTGGTATTTATTAAGCCCAATTCTGCTGTGCTGCAATCTGGCCAGGCATTGCAGCTACCCGAATGGTCTGAAGATGTGCATCATGAAGCTGAACTCGTCGTAGCGATTGGTCGTGGAGGTAAAAATATCCGCAGGGAAAACGCACTGGAACATGTTGCAGCTTATGCGCTGGGGCTGGATTTAACCGCCCGCGATATACAGGCAGAAGCCAAGAAAAAAGGTATGCCGTGGACTTTGGCCAAAGGCTTTGACGGTGCTGCGGTGCTGACGCAGTTTGTGCCTGCCAGCGTGATTAGCAATCCGTTTGAATTAGAGTTCACCTTAGAAATCAATGGCAAAAGCAAGCAGCATGCTGATACGCGGTTAATGGCCTTTGATGTGGCTACCCTGATTTCGTGGATTTCCAGCCGGTTTACGCTGCAGGCTGGAGATTTAATTTATACCGGCACGCCAGAAGGGGTCGGGCAGCTTCATTCGGGTGATCAGCTAAGGCTGACGCTGGGCGATCTAATCGAAGAGAAGTTTGTCGTGGCTTGAGGGGGGGCTTTGAAAACAATGTATGCGGCGTGCAAAAGTCCTTTTTACACGCCGCTTTCAATTTAAACCGCAGGCAGGCTGGATAAATCCCAGCGGGGTTGTACGGCATAGCTGCCTGCCGGTGTGGCAAATTTCAAGCGCTGTGCACCTGCAAAGGCAATCATCGCGCCATTGTCGGTGCATAGCTCCAGTGGCGGGTAAAAGACTTCAAAGCGGCGTTTTTTGGCTGCAGCATCAAGCCCTGCACGCAGCTGCTTATTTGCACCCACGCCGCCGGCAATCACCAGGCGGTTCATTCCAGTTTGCTTCAGTGCTGCCAGGCATTTTTTACTGAGCACTTCTACCACTGCCTCTTGAAATGCGGCGCAAATATCGGCTTGTGTTTGCACGTCAAGCTCGTCCTGTTTGCTTACCAATTGCAGTACGGCTGTTTTTAGGCCGCTAAAGCTAAAGTCCAGGTTGCTAGAATGCAACATCGGGCGGGGCAAGTTAAAACGTTTGGCGTCACCCAGCTCGGCCAATTTAGAGAGTGCCGGGCCTCCGGGATAACCCAAGCCTAATAATTTGGCGGATTTATCAAATGCTTCGCCCGCTGCATCATCCACTGTTTCGCCCAGAATTTCGTACTGGCCAATGCCGCGCACGGCCATTAGCTGCGTGTGTCCGCCGGAAACCAGCAGAGCAATAAAGGGAAACTGCGGGGCGGGGTCTGCCAGTAGCGGAGAAAGCAAATGCCCTTCCAGGTGGTGTATGGCAACTACTGGCTTGCCCAGAGAAAATGCGAGAGCATTGGCAACAGAAGCGCCTACCAGTAGCGCACCGGCAAGCCCGGGGCCTGCGGTGTAGGCCACTGCATCAATATCTGCCAGTGTTTTGCCTGATTCTGCCAAACAGGCTGAAGTAAGAGGGAGCGCGCGGCGAATGTGATCACGCGAAGCGAGCTCGGGCACAACTCCGCCATATTCGGTATGCATGGCGATTTGCGAGTGGATTTGATGCGCAAGCAAGCCCGCTTCGGTGTCGTATAGCGCAATACCGGTTTCGTCACAAGAAGATTCAATGCCTAATACCAGCATGCCGATACTCTATAAAAAAGGAAGGTAATGCGCTATATTAGCGGGCTGTTGCAGATCTATAAAGCACTGTTAGTCGATTGGGCTTTGACAGGTGACAATAGTTTATGGATAATGCTACGCCTTGATTGATGTAAACGATTCGGTCTTTCAGATCATCGTAAAACAGGATTGCTCGATGCCTAACGTACGCGTAAAAGAAAATGAACCGTTTGAAGTTGCGATGCGTCGCTTCAAGCGTGCTGTTGAAAAAACTGGCCTGCTGACAGACCTTCGCTCACGCGAATTCTACGAAAAGCCAACGGCTGAACGTAAACGCAAACAAGCTGCTGCTGTAAAGCGTCAGCACAAGCGTCTGCGTAGCCAAACACTGCCACCAAAACTTTACTAAGAGTTTTTGTAGCAGCGCATGCCGGAAGGTCGCCTAGAGCGGCCTTTTAGCATTTCTACTTAATTGGATTGCCGCAGGCTCCGGAAGAGTCGGGCAGGCTTTATGCTGGGCCTGACGTTGCATATAAACCTGCGTCGATCTGATTTAATCACAGGGAATGACCATGACTCTCAGACTGCAAATTCAGAACGACATGAAAACTGCAATGAAAGCGAAAGAGGCCGATCGCCTTGGTACGATTCGTCTTTTGCTGGCGGCGATTAAACAGCGTGAAGTAGATGAGCGAATTGAGCTGGATGATGCTGCGGTCACCGCCGTAATTGAAAAAATGCTTAAGCAGCGCAAAGATAGTATTCAGCAGTTTGAGGCAGCAAATCGCCAGGATTTAGCCGACAAAGAGAAACTGGAAGTCGTGGTGCTGGCCGCCTATATGCCGCAACAGTGCTCGCCGGAAGAGATTGCAGCAGCAGTTGCTGCCGCGATTGCCGCGCATGGCAAGACACCTGCAGCAATGGGTAAAATTATGGCCGATCTGAAGGCTGCTTTGTCTGGCCGGGCTGATATGAGCGAAGTATCCAAGCTGGTTAAAGCGGGGATGGCAGCTTAAGTTGTGTAAAGGCGGGTGAAACCCGCCACCCTGGAGCCGAGTCCATCTTATTAAGGCAAAAAACAGCACAAGATGGCAAAAATACCTGACGATTTTATTCAAGATCTCCTTAATCGCGTCGACATTGTCGACGTCGTTGAGCGCTATCTGCCGCTTAAAAAAGCGGGTCAGAATTACAGTGCCTGCTGCCCGTTTCATAAAGAAAAATCACCTTCATTTACGGTAAGCCAGACTAAGCAGTTTTATCACTGTTTTGGTTGTGGTGCACATGGTTCGGCGGTGGGTTTTGTGATGGAGCATCAGGGGATGAGTTTTCCTGATGCGGTACGGATGCTGGCTGAGTCAGTAGGTATGCAGGTGCCGGTGAGCGACGCGCCTATCAGTGAAAAAGCAAAAGCGGCACCGGGTATTTATGACGTGTTAAAAACCGCCATGAATTATTACCGTGCCCAGCTTAAAACGGCACCGGCCGCTATCGAATACCTGAAAAGCCGGGGTGTGGAGGGCAGAATTGCCGCACGCTTTGGTCTGGGTTTTGCGCCAAGCGCAGGGCAATCGCTGAAAACCGTATTTGCTGATTACGATAAAAACCCGGTGATTAAAGACGCTGGCCTGGTGGCTGAAGAAGAAAACACGCTCAGGCGCTATGACCGGTTTCGCTCACGGGTGTTATTCCCAATTTTAAATCAGCGCAGCCAGGTGATTGGTTTTGGCGGCCGGATTATGGGTAATGGTGCGCCTAAGTACTTGAATTCACCAGAAACGCCCGTATTTGAGAAAGGCAAAGAGCTGTATGGTCTGCCGCAAGCCAGAGCCGCGATTCGTGATCGTGGGCGTGTGCTGGTAGTGGAAGGTTATATGGATGTGGTGATGCTGAACCAGCATGGCGTGGAATACGCTGTTGCTTCTTTGGGAACAGCCTGCACGCCTGAGCACATCCGTAAATTATTGAAACTGGCTGATGAAGTTTATTTTTGCTTTGATGGCGATAAGGCTGGTAAAAAAGCCGCGTGGCGGGCTCTGGAAAATAGTTTAGAGCAGCTGGTTGATGGTAAAAAGTTAGCATTTCTGTTTTTGCCCGCCGAGCATGATCCTGATTCTTATGTGCAGGAGTTTGGTCAGGCACAGTTTGAAAATGCACTGTTGCAGGACTCTGTACCGCTTGCGCAATTTCTGCTGAAGGAGTTGTCAGCTCAGGTAGAGCTGGAAAGCGAAGAAGGCAGGGCAAAGCTGATTTCTCTGGCGGCTCCGATGCTGAATCTGGTCAGGGCACCAGCCTTTGGCATGATGATCAGAAAGCGTTTGGCAGAGCTGGCCCGTTTGGAAATGAGCGAATTAAGCACCGTTTTGGATGGCAGCCCTGTAAGATATGTGCCCGAATATGTGCCAAGTGAAAGCTATCAGGGTGAATCTGCCCCTGAGTCCTGGCAGGAAGGGCAGGGTTGGTCGGGTGACTGGCAGCAGCAAAATTCGCCCGGCACACAATATGCAAGGCAGAGTAATCGGTCTGCATGGAAGTCTAACTGGCAGCCCAAAAGTAAATGGAAGGGGCGCGCAGGTGAACGGATTCCCGTGCATATGATGCCAAGACCAGCACCTAGGGCGGCTCCGACCGGGCCGGTGCATAAATTAATTCAGCTGGTTTTGGCGCACCCGGATCTGGTACGCCGTAGCGAGCCGGTGTGGTTATCGTGGCCAGAGACCGAAGCGATGGGTCTGGCGCAGGAATTGCTTCAAAAGATTTGCAGCTATCCGGATTTATCCAGTTTGCAAATCGTTGAATCATGGCAGGGCATGCTTGACTACGATGTATTGCATCGTTTGCTCATTTCCGGCGGGGAGTATTTTGACAAGGCCTCTGAGGCCGAGTTGGATGAGCAACTGGCTGCCACGCTAAAAGCGGTGGAAGTCAGTGTGATTCGCCCTATGATGCAAGAGCGGTTTTATGCTCTGACCTATAAGCAAGCAAATGGTGGACTAACGGAGGCAGAAAAACTGGAGTTTGCAGCACTCGTATCTCGCCGGTAATGAATTAGCAACAAATTGTAGCGATTGCTGTCCAAGTAGCCTGTGTTTACAGTGTAAACGAGGACTAGGGTGACTTATCGTCACGGCAGTATCGGCATTGTTGGCTAATGATTGATGCGGTGGGTTTACTTATGCCGGAGAATTGTCACAGATTTGTGATATAATCTTCGGTTTTCCCGAACATACCTGAACTCGAGAGTCATGGCGGCAGATCAAGAAATCGACAACGACGACCAAGCGCGGACTGATTTCCGTGAGGTCAATCGGCCATCTGCTGAGCAGAAGGCCGACCCCGAACAACGTAAAGCGAAGTTTAAAACGCTGATCGTGCTCGGTAAGGAGCGCGGCTATCTAACCTACGCCGAGATCAACGACCACCTGCCAGATGACATGCTGGATGCCGAGCAAATCGAAGGCATCATCAGCATGATCAGCAATATGGGCATTCAGGTGTACGACGAAGCACCGGACGCAGAAGACCTGCTTATGTCCGATGCGGCGCCGTCCGTACCTGATGAAGACGCTGCTGAAGAAGCTGAAGCTGCTCTATCTTCCGTTGACGCAGAGTTTGGTCGTACTACCGATCCGGTGCGCATGTATATGCGTGAAATGGGGACGGTAGAGCTCTTAACCCGCGAAGGCGAAATTGAAATCGCCAAGCGGATTGAGGATGGTCTTAAGCACATGATCCAGGCGATCTCAGCCTGCCCGACTACCGTTGCCTATATTCTGGGCCTGGTAGAAAAAGGCTTGGCTGACGAGATTCGCATTGATGATGTGATTGATGGCTTTATCGACCCTAACGCAGACGAAAACACCCCACCGCCAATCGAAGTGATTGAAGCGGAAGCCGAGGATGCAGACGATGCGGTAGACGAGGAAGACGGCGAAGAAGATGACGGCAGTGCAGCCGCTAAAGCTAATCTTGAACTGTTAAAAGTTCAGGTGCGCGAGCATTTTGACATCGTGCGCGAGCACTTTGACAAAATGATCAAAGCGCTGGCTAAAGAAGGCGCACATGGCAAAAGTTATCTGGAACATCAGCAGGCCATTGCTGGCATTTTTCTGATTACCCGCTTCTCTGCCCGCCAGGTTGAATCGCTTTGCGATCAACTGCGTGGCATGGTGGATGAAATCCGCAGCTGCGAGCGTGAAATCATGGACATCTGTACTGTCCGGGTAAAAATGCCGCGCGATCACTTTATCAAAACCTTCCCTGGCCGTGAAACAGATACGGCGTGGGTAGTGGATGAGATCAACTACGGTCATAAGTATTCCGCCATTCTTGCGCGCTACCAGCACGCCATTATGGAAAAGCAACAAACTCTGGCTCAGTTGCAAGTTAACGCAATGATTCAGATTAAGGACCTCAAGGAAATCAACCGTCAGATGTCGACGGGTGAAGCCAAGGCCCGCCGCGCCAAGCGCGAAATGATTGAAGCTAACTTGCGTCTGGTTATTTCGATTGCTAAGAAATACACCAACCGTGGTTTGCAGTTCCTTGACCTGATTCAGGAAGGCAATATCGGCCTGATGAAAGCGGTAGATAAGTTTGAATATCGCCGTGGTTACAAGTTTTCGACTTACGCAACATGGTGGATTCGCCAGGCGATTACCCGTTCGATTGCCGATCAGGCCCGTACCATTCGTATTCCGGTACACATGATCGAAACAATCAACAAGATGAACCGTATTCAACGGCAAATCTTGCAGGAAACCGGTATTGAGCCGACTCCTGACGAGCTTGCAGATAAAATGGAAATGCCGGAAGACAAGATCCGCAAAATCCTTAAGATCGCAAAAGAGCCGATCTCGATGGAAACGCCGATCGGTGACGACGACGATTCCCATTTGGGTGATTTCATCGAAGACTCAAACAATCTGGCTCCTGCTGAAGCCGCTATCTACGCAGGCTTGCGTGAAGCGACCAAGGAAGTGCTGGATACCCTGACACCGCGTGAAGCCAAGGTGCTGCGTATGCGCTTTGGTATTGATATGAATACCGATCACACGCTGGAAGAAGTGGGTAAGCAGTTTGATGTTACGCGCGAGCGTATTCGTCAGATCGAAGCCAAGGCTTTACGTAAGCTTCGCCACCCGACTCGTTCAGAAAGACTGAAAAGTTTTGTTGAAAGTCAGGCCAGTGAAGGTTAATATAGCGCCTCTCATGGGCCTGTAGCTCAGTTGGTTAGAGCAGAGGACTCATAATCCTTTGGT
The DNA here is from genome assembly GCF_003952345.1 of Iodobacter ciconiae. Taxonomy (NCBI): domain Bacteria; kingdom Pseudomonadati; phylum Pseudomonadota; class Betaproteobacteria; order Neisseriales; family Chitinibacteraceae; genus Iodobacter; species Iodobacter ciconiae. Next base: position 3,699,674 of record NZ_CP034433.1, read on the forward strand.
CCTCGGTTCAAGTCCGAGCAGGCCCACCAATAAAATCAACGGCTTACGCGATCTATGCGTAGGCCGTTTGATTTTGTGGATCAGAAAAAGTACATTTTCAGTACAATCCGCAAGACTCAAATGGCTACCATTACGAAGACCCCCGCAGGGACCTGGAAAGCGATGATTCGCATGAAGGGTTGGCCGACAACTTCAAAAAATTTCCGCACTAAACGTGATGCTGAAGACTGGTCCAGAAGAACTGAAGATGAAATGGTTCGTGGCGTGTTTATTCAGCGCAGCGCATCCGAGCGCTTACTCTTTGAAAAAGCGCTGGATCGTTATCTGAAAGAAGTTACAACTACAAAAAAATTAACGACTCAAAGAGGAGAAGAAAGTAAGTCTCGCTCAGTGCGTGCTTATTTTGGCCAATATTCAATGGCTGCAATTAATAGTGAACTAGTTGCTAAATATCGCGATGAGCGTTTGTCTGCTGGACTATCAAATAATACGGTATGCCTTGAATTGGCATTGATTGGGCATCTGTTTACGGTTGCCATTCAAGAATGGGGTATGGGCTTTATCCATAACTCCGTGGCAAATATACGGAAGCCGAGCCCGGGTGAAGGTCGTAATCGAAGGCTTAATCAAGCTGAGCAAATTAAATTAATGGAAGAAGTCGATAAACATAGCAATCCAATGCTGGGGTGGATTGTGCGAATGGCTATTGAAACCGGAATGCGCTCTTCTGAAATTGCTAATTTGAAAATGAATCAGGTTGATATAAAGCGCCGTATTATTCGTTTAGTTGATACTAGAAATGATAGTGCAAGGACCGTTCCATGAAGTAAATTAGCAACCAATATATTAAATCTGGCAATTGAAAATCCAGCCCGCCCTGCCGCATGCCCTTTGATTTTTTTTGGTGAACTAGGTAGGGATGGATTGCGGCGTGCTTATTCCTTTACGAAAGTCTGGTCCGAAGTACGGGGTAAAGCGGGATTGCCTGATTTGCATTTTCACGATTTACGGCATGAAGCGGTCAGTCGGTTTGTTGAGGCTGGCTTGAGCGATCAAGAGGTCTCGGCAATTAGCAGGCACAAATCAATGCAAATGCTTAAGCGCTATACGCATTTACGTGCTGAAGATTTGGTGGCTAAATTGGATCTGATTGCTGGGGGTAAAGGGTGATTGGCTATACGCATCAACTTAAACCAACGTCATGTGTAGTAATGAAAGTTTGGCGAAAAAATGAAACGGCCTCCTATTGCTTGTTACGATAGAGCTTTTTTGAGGGGCTCACTCCTCTGGCTTAGGGGTTATATCGTCGAGATTACCCCTCGATATGGGGAAGTTGTATTGATCAAACGATTTAGCGTGGCAAGTAGACTCTGAACAACACTTCATTACTAAGAACATGCTGAACTCCAGGATTGATGCTGGATTTTAGCCCAAGTCTGTATATGGAATGTGTTATAGCTTGCTATTAGCACTTAAGGATAAGTTTTGATTACAAAAATGCAAAAAACAAAAACAGAATTAAATCCATTGCAACAACAGACGATCTTGGCTCAGCTTAATGAGATAGCTATAGCGCGTGGCGGGATTTGCTTAACAGAGCAATATAAAAACAGTAACACGATCATGGATTGGCAATGCGGGGAAGGGCATCAGTGGCGCGCGAAAGGCTTTGATATTAAAACGGGTGATTGGTGCCCCATTTGTTACAAAGCAGACCGAGCCATTGCCATGACCGCATTGGCTGCCAAGTATGGCGGCGAGTGCAAATCGAGCTATGTGGACGAAGCAACGTTTCTGACTTGGCGCTGTGCCGAGGGCCATTGCTGGAGCTCATTACCCCATATGGTGGAAAAAGGAGTGTGGTGTCAGCAGTGCGTATTGCAGAAAACGAGCAATAAAATTGAAGCCCTGCATCAGATAGCGCACAAGCTCGGTGAAGTTTGCTTATCGCATCGGTATGTTAATGATAGGACTCGACTATTGTGGCAATGCAAAAATGGCCACAGCAAAGCAGCCGTTTACGCCGCTGTGCTTGGTGGGCATGGTTGTAGGCAATGTGATATGCAGCACAAAAAAGATCGACTGTTTGCTAGTCTGGTGGATCTGGCTAGGGAGCTGGGCGGGGATTGCCTGTCTGAAACGTATGAAAACATGAAGGAAGATTTTCGTTGGCGCTGCGAGGAGGGGCATGAATGGGTGGCAACGGGTGCTTCAATCAAAAAGGGGCAGTGGTGCGCTTTATGCGCTGGCTATACCTTGATTGAGGTGGAAGGAGGTGAGCCTGTTTTAAGCTCTCTCACTACCAATAGGCGGCAGAAGTCGCTGCATAAGTTGCAAGCGACGGCGATAGAGCGTGGAGGTGCTTGCCTGAGCGCCGACTATGTAAATAGCCGTGCCCATCTTGTATGGCAATGTGCTAATGGGCATGAGTGGATGGCAAGTTCAACAAATATCTTAGCGGGGCGTTGGTGCCCGCATTGCCTTAGGACGAGCACAGTGGATGCACAGGCATTGGCTGTAGAACGAGGTGGAGAATGCTTGTCGACGTTTGTCGATCGTTTTACCCCTATGCATTGGCGCTGTGCCGAAGGGCATGAATGGAAAACGACCTATGGCGTGGTTGCACAGGGGGCTTGGTGTCCAGTGTGCGCTGTGACGCAAAAAATGCTGGGTATTAAGGTCATGCATGCTTTAGCTGCTAACAATGGCGGGAAGTGCTTATCAAAACGCTATACCAATAATTCAGTAAAGCTAAAATGGCAATGTAAAAAGGGGCATCGTTGGGAGGCTGCGCCTGTGCAGGTGCAAGTTGGGTTTTGGTGTGTAAAGTGTAAAAAAGTAGAAAGGAAAGCACAAGCCCTCAAGCGCTTAAAGGCGCTTGCCATCGCAAAAGGGGGGAAGTGCTTATCAACAAGCTATGTATCAAGCAAAGCCCCTATCCAATGGCGCTGTGCTGAGGGGCATCAGTGGACTTCTAATGCGATTGCGGTGAATAAACACTGGTGCCCAGTTTGCTCGGGATCTCGTCTAACGATAGACAGCGCCCATCTGCAGGCAGCAAACAAGGGGGGCAAGTGCCTGAGTACAGAATATATAGACTGCCACCACAAATTATCATGGCAGTGTGAATTTGGGCATACCTGGGATGCGTCGCTGACGAGGATTAAACATAGCAAGAGTTGGTGTCCAGAATGTTTGCTCATCTCCAGAATTAAATCACGCGCAGATTGGCGAAAAAAGAAGAAAAATGTGCGTGTCCCGCTATTTATTTAATCGGGTTGCTTGGTTGCTTTAGTCAATAGCGTGATGTGCTTATTCGCAATGCAAGCTTATGATAAATATAACAGTAGGTTATAAGAATTTTTGTTTAATATACTCGCCATTATCACAATAGCTTCCTCTTAATGAACCCTCAAGATCTCCTCGCCTCATTTGCGGCAGCTTTTGGCCAAAGTAATCGCCTTATTAGTCTGCAACTGGGTGATGGGGCGGCTTGGGGCGAGCAGCTATTACCACAAACAATCAGCGGAAAAGAAGGGCTTAATCAAGCTTACTGCTATCAGATAGATTGCTTATCTCCTGATGGCGTTATAGAGCTTAAATCCTTGCTTGGTTTGGCCGTTGTTTTATCGGTAGCTGATGCGGATGGGGGTGAGATTGAGCGTTGCGGGGTCATTTGCCAGGCGCAATTACTCGGCTCGGATGGCGGCTTTGCCAAATATGCGCTGACGGTAGAACCGCCGTTTGCCTTACTTCGCTACCGCCGCACTTCCCGCGTGTTCCAGGATTTATCCGTCCCCGATATTGTGAAACAGGTACTGGCTGAGCATCAGGACAAAAATCCGGTGTTTGCCTCGGTGCAAATGCTGGATTTCAAGCTCTCCGGCACGCATTCACCGCGATCCTATTGCTTACAATACCGCGAATCCGATTTCGATTTTCTGACACGATTATTAGCAGAGGAAGGCTTAGCCTGGTTATTTAATCATTTGCCGGGCAATAGCCCTCAGGTTCAGTTGTTTGTGTTTGATGATGCTTTTGCAATTGCAGAAGCGACAGATCCATTTGTTAGATTTCACAGAGCTGACGCCACGGAAGAGAGCGATACTCTGACTGAATGGCAGAGCCAGCGGCAAATCGGCAGCAGCAGTGTATCGCTTGCCAGCTTTGATTACAAAGCCACCAGCACCAACGAAAGTTTTGATGAAAGTAGCATCGATCAGGGTGATGGCGGCCAGCAGCTGCAGGTAAGTTTCGAAGATTATGACCCGCAATCGCTCTATTACGCCAGCGACGCGGAAGGCTTAAGCCACTATGCTAACTTGCGTCAGCAGGCATTGGATGCCAAAAAGAAATCCTTTACCGGCTCTGGTACTTTACGCAGCCTGCAGGCCGGGCAGTGGTTCCGCCTGGAAGATCACCCCGCGCATGAATGGGATAGCGCCGAGCAGCGTGAATTTGCCGTGACCGAGCTAAAATTTACCGCCAATAATAATTTGCCTGCTGATTTAACCCAGCAACTTAGCTTAGTCGCCCCCGGCTTATTCGCAGGAGCGGCTTTAGCCGAAAATACCCTCCCTTATCGAGCCGATTTTACTGCCCAAAGGCGCGGCCAGCCGACCGTGCCCGCTTTTGCCCATATCGAACACAGCAAGCCCAAAAGCTTTGGCGTGCAAACCGCCACCGTGGTGGGCCCTGCCGGATCAGAAGTCCACACCGATGAGCAAGGGCGCATAAAAATAGAATTCCACTGGCAGCGTACGGCTGAGCACCCTGAGTTTGGTGCAAACCTGGATGACAAGTCATCCTGCTGGATACGTGTTGCCTATCCATCAGCGGGCGCGGGCTGGGGCCACCAGTTCATCCCGCGCATCGGTCAGGAAGTTTTAGTTGATTTTATCGAAGGCGACATCGACCGCCCGATTGTCACCGGCGTGGTCCATAACGGCAGCCATCCTGTGCCAACATTCAGCGGCGCTGGCGCTCTGCCCGCCAATAAAACATTATCTGGTATCAAAACCAAAGAGCACGAGGGCGGCCAATACGGCGAGCTGCTGTTTGATGATACCAAAGGCGAAGTGCGCACCAAACTATCCAGCGAGCACGGTAAAACCCAGCTTAACCTTGGTTACTTAATTCACCCAAGAACTGACGGCAAGGGTGAGCCACGCGGCGAAGGCTTTGAGCTGCGCAGCGACAAACAAGGTGCTATTCGCGCCAGCGGCTTGCTGATCAGTACGGAAGCCAAAGGCGGTGCAAGCGGTAAGCAACTCGATCACAGCCCCGCGCAAAGCCAACTTGAGTCAGCTTTAGCGTTAGCCCAAAGCCTGGGTGAAACGGCAACGAATCAGCTTGCCGATACGATTGAAACCGGTGATGGCGATAAAACGGTTAAGCCAGATAACAGCGCAGGCAACAGTGCCAGCACCGGCCATCTGTACCATCATGTGCACGCCAGCAAAAGCTTCGAGGCAGGCAGCAATGCCGATCAAGATGGCAAAACCAAATCCAAAGAGCAGGCAGGGCAACAAAACATCATCCTGCTGCACGGTGAGGACGGCGTCGCCATCACCAGCCCGCAAAGCCAGACACTCACCGCAGGCACCAACCTGGATCTGGTCGCGCAAAGAGACAGCAACCAGACCTCTGGCCGCCGCTGGATTCATAACGTGGGTCAACACATCAGCCTGTTTGTAGCCGGGGTAAAAGACCAAGTCGCCCTTAAACTAATCGCAGCCAAAGGCAAAATTCAGCTGCAGGCGCAGAGTGACGATATTGAAATCACCGGCGACAAAAACGTCAAAATCACCGCCTGCAAAGAAAGCATTACGGTGGTGGCCAAAGACGAAATTCTGATGACTGCAGGTGGCGGCTATATCCGGCTAAAAGGCGGCAACATCGAAATTCACTGCCCGGGGAAGGTAAGTATTAAAGGGGCGAGCCATGATATGAGCGGGCCAACCAGCTTGAAACTGGCTCTGCCAAACATGCCTAAGAGTAAATTCACTCCGCCCAATTCACTCCCATTTTCTGAATAATTAATACTGGCAAATATCCATGATCATTAGTCCTCCTTTACTTAAAACAGCCCAGGGTAATCAATCCGATGAGGACTGGTTAAAAGGGCTGATGCCTTTTGAATCCAAGGGCAATTATCCAATTAGCAGCTTATTAGCTTGGCACGGTGGCCAACATATTGAGCACACGGATACGGGAACAAGGGGCGAGCCTGTACGTGCAATTGCAGATGGTAAAGTGATGTTTGCCCGCAAGCCTTCGCCTTTAACGGGAGAAAATGCAAAGCCTGATCTCGCGATTAATGGTGGTAGTAGTGATGGCTGTGTCATTATTAAACACAACACTGAAATTGGAGAAGGCCCGGAGGGGCAAGTGGAGTATTACTCCATCTATATGCATCTGAAACAGGTGTTTGTTCAAAAGAATCAACCCGTATATCGTAAAACTGAATTGGGCTCTGTCGGCCAGTGTAATGGCAACAATGCCATGCATATGGAAATCATTTGTGATGACGCTAATTTAAAAAAATAGTTGGTCGTGAAGAAGGTGACCTAGATTTAAGTAAAGATGGCCGTATGGATGTTGTTTATGGGGATATACACTTTTATCTTCCTGCGGGCCCCTTGTGTCAGGATAGTTGAGATACTCCCTTTTCAGGGATTCCAACTTATTTAGGGGGCTGGTTACTGATCATGTCGCGTATTCCCAAGGCTCGTAAAGATGCCATTTTAAGCAAAATGCTTGCTCCTTACCCGGTCAGCATCCGGCAGTTAGCATTGCAAGAAAACCTCTCCGAAGCCACGTTGTACAATTGGCGAAATCAACTTCGTCAGGAGGGCCGCCCCGTGCCCGAACATCATCGCAGCAGTGAAAACTGGTCTGCCCAAACCCGCTTTGCCGTGGTTGTTGAAACCATTGCTATGTCAGAAATCGAACTGAGCGAATATTGTCGTGCCAAGGGTTTATTCCCGGAGCAAGTTAAGCAGTGGCGCAATCTCTCCATTCAGGCCCAGGGCCTGGCTGAAATCAGCACGCCGGAGCAGGCGCAGGAAAACAAAGCGCTGCGTAAGCAAAACAAGCAACTGGAACGGGAAATTCTGCGTAAAGATAAGGCACTGGCGGAGGCGGCAGCGTTGCTGATTCTGCAAAAAAAGGTGCGCGCCCTTTGGGGCGAACCAGAGGAAGATTAACCTCACTGGAGCAACGGGAGCGGCTTACCGCATGGATCAAACAGGCGTGCCATGCCGGTGTGAGCTTATATCGCGCTTGCGAAACCATCGGTATTTCGGTGCATAGCTGGTATCGCTGGCAAGCGGCGGGTAAGGTGACTGCGGATCAGCGACCCTTGGTTAAACGGAATGATCCGGTGAATAAACTCAGCGAAACGGAGCGCCAGGCGATTTTATCGGTGTGTAACAGCCCGCGTTTTAACAGCGTCCCGCCCAGCCAGATCGTGCCCATCCTCAGCGACGAAGGGCATTATTTAGCTTCTGAATCCACAATGTACCGCGTACTGCGGCAAGCCAATCAACTACAGCATCGCGGTCGGGCCGCCAAGGCGGTACGTAAAGCCAAACCGACCAGCTTCACCGCCACCGGCCCGAATCAAGTCTGGATGTGGGATATCACCTGGTTACTGGGACCGATAAAAGGCAAGTATTACAAGCTGTATATGATTGAAGACCTGTTCAGCCGCTATCCGGTGGGCTGGGAAGTGCACGCAGAAGAAACAGGAGAACTGGCCGCTGAGCTGCTGCAACGCAGCGTACTGGCCCAGCGTTGCAGTATGAATCCACTGGTATTGCATTCAGACAATGGTGCGCCAATGAAAAGCTATACCCTGAAAGCCAAGCTGGAGATGCTGGGGATCGCCTCCTCATTTAGCCGCCCCCACGTCAGCAAGGACAATCCGTACGCAGAATCTTTGTTCCGCACGCTGAAATACTGGCCTGCCTGGCCGCATAAAGGCTTTGCCAGTCTGGATGAAGCAAGGCAATGGGTGAGGCGCTTTGTGGATTGGTACAGCCATACGCACCGGCACAGCGGCATTCAATTTGTCACGCCATCACAGCGGCATCAAGGGCAGGACAAAGCGCTGTTAGAAAAGCGCCATGCGGTTTACCAAACCGCCCGTTTGGCGCGGCCGGAACGGTGGCGCAACACGACCCGGAACTGGAGCTGGCAAAACGAAGTGCAATTGAACCCGGACCGGGCCATTGAGCCTAAAACAAGCGAGGAATTACAGGTCGCTTAAATCGCAAAAACATCTCAACTACTTTGACAATTGCCGCGGGAGCAACATTTTATGGGGCACAGCCTAGTGCAAATTCACAAACAGGGGCTGGCACGCCAGCCTATATCTCCACGACACCACTATTTATCTCAATGCGTTTTGAAAAAGGCAATTGTAAAATGTCAACGCGGTAAGAAAACAGTTAATTATTTACGGCAGACAAAATAGATGAAAAATTTTATTAAATTTCTATATATTTGTATTCTATTTAGTGAATCTGCTTATGCAGGTGATAAAAAATGGTATGACGCTGAATCTTTACGTTGCTATAGAAATCAAGATGAATTTTTAAGGACAGAATATGGAGGTAGCTATAAAGATGATGAAAATATTGTAATAAAAAAATTACTTTCATGAAAAATTTAGAAAGTAAATATTTTTGGGTTTTGGATGTTACACCCTCCATTAATGTAACGCGAAATCTGTTGGTTAAAAAACAAGATGATGAAGTGTGCCATTTGTTGATTATTCCAGAAATGAGCACTAATGATTTCAAGCTCGGATCGAAGGGTGGGCTTCCCAATAGAGTAATTGCTTCTGATACGCCTTCATTTGGTTTTGATCAAAAAACAATAGTTTTTGAATTAAATAAAAGTACAGAAAAATACTCTCCAATTACATGCAAGCAGGTTAATAAAAATAAAGTTGTAAATTGTACCGAATTGTTTTGATTCACAAAAAAACGAAAAGGAAAGAACAGGGTCGGCTCTAATATTCCAACAAAAATTTTTGAAAATTAGACCTGATCTCGTTCACATGCTAATAGATGAAATATAAATGAAAAAATATTCGTATTTTAATTTATTTCGATTGTTATTCTTGCTGGTTCCAAGCGCATTTTCTTTTTCAAACTCAAAAATTGAGTTTGCTAGTGAGGGAGTGCAGCTTAATATCCCAACGAATGCTAAATTTATAATTGGCCACGTGAGAAAACTAGATGAAGATAAAGGTAGCTGTTTTGATGTTAAATCTAAAGTTGGCAAGAAATTCATAGGCGAATTCTGTTTTTTATCTAGAAACAATGACTTATCTTCGGTGGGTATTGTGCCGTATGGGAACATATCCTGATATTGCAAGCAGAGGTGAGAAGCCTGCTTCAGGTTTGGTTGTCACTACAGGGGCTTCATATTACCCAATGGAACAATTTGATATTAACTTTCAAGGGGCTTATGCCGCCAAAATTGATTGTGATTTAGATAATGGTTTGATTTACAGAGGGACTTCAACATGTCATGTGGGACTGTCAAAGCTAGATAATGGCAATTTCTTATATGGTTTTTTGGTGATGAAACAAGATGCCAGTAAAAAGAATGTTTTTTCTGCCAGTGACGTTAAAAAGATATGGAACCTGTTTACAAAGATTTGAATTAATAAACTCACGTATAAATCATTGATTCATAGCAATTTTTTATTTGTATTAAAATTTAGGTGGTGTATATTTTTAATATGAAAAATAAAATGAGTAAATGTTTAGTTTGTTTTTCATTGTTGATTGCTTCGCTTTTAGCTTTTTCTAATGAGCTTATGAATAGATTTAGCCCAATGAATAATGTCTTTGTAGTTGTAAATAAAAAAATGACACTCTTCATGTTACTGCTACATTTAATGATGCAGAGGTACTGCAAAGTTTTTCTATTGAAAATGAAGCAGCACTTGATTTTCAAGTAAAGGATTATAATTTTGATGGATATAAAGATTTTTCAATTTCTTACACTGACTTAGGTATGGGAACCTACAAAATATATAACGTGTATGTTTTTGATTATAAAAATAAAAAATTTGAACAGTTAACTCCTAAATGCGGAGATGAATTTATTAACTTAAAAATAATCTTGAAAAGCAAACAATTGTGGAGTACTTACTATTCTAATTTTGAACCAAAAACATGTAAAATGAATTTTAAATGATTGAATAAATTTCTTTTTGTGAATATAGTAAATACAGTGGATTTTGAGGTAATTTTTACGTGCAATGGTCGACAAAAAGTTGAAATGTTCCATAATTAAATAGGGGTTTTTATAAATTGGAAAGGTGGCCTGAAATCGACTCATGCAGCAAAAGATATTTTATTGGATTTTTAACATGGGGATTAAAGACTATCTACTACTTTTTGTGTTTGTTTTTGACTATGTTGGTGCTGAAAATATTATAGCTTCCAGAACTTCGGAAAGTTCTTTATCTTTTTCAAAAGAAGGTAAGTCTTTTTTATGCAAGACGAAATTCAGATATAAAAATTTTAATTATTCAAATGATGGGCAGTTTTTAATTTTTTACTCTCTTGAGGCAGACTATAAAAATACTATTCAATCAGGTTTTGTTGATTTATTGTCGGCATATGAAAATTGTAGTAGTGGACTTAAATTGGGGATAAATCCTGCTCCAAAGTATGAATTAATAGTTGATGTAAATAAAAAATCAAATATTTTGATCACAAAAAGCTATTATTTGTATAAAACAGGTGCTGTAAATAATATTGATGGGAGATGGCTTATTAGTGTGTGGAGGTATAAAGATTTGCAGCCAATAATCTTTCCTTTTAGCCCTCTTAAAAATGAGTATAAATACATTTACCGCTCCGAATTAAATTCCGAATTGTTAAATAAGGGGTTTGTTCCACCAACTCCAATGGATAATAGAGAAGATGCGGTCTCTACGTTAAAGGTTAATTTCATTTCTGATGATGGAAAGTATATAGCACCAGTTGGAGTGACCTGTAGCCCTTTTTTAGGTGAAGTTTGGGATATTGAAATAAAAGAAAAAGTATCTTTTGATGGGCTGGATGAAAATACTCGTGCTTTGAAATGTAGTGATATTTTTAAGTGATGCGGCAATATGGATTATGGTAATCCTCTTCGATGATTTTGATCATGGGTGTGTTTTTTAATTTTATAAAGCAATTTTAAAAACGATTCGTATCCGTCCAATAAACCAATCTATGAAAAAAGCAACATTGGTTACTCCTGATATTTGGCATCATATTTCATATGAATAAAGCGAGGTCTTTGTGATTGGTGGCAATAGCAGGAAGTGTAAACCCGCGTTTTCTACTCTTGCGCCTGAGGTGCAAGAAGTGATTTTACAATTTAACTCTGGCCCTGCAGGCGTTCATCCCGGCCCTGAGCAGCGAGAAATTCAGTTACTCATGATGCAGCGTATTGCTCATGCCTGGGGTGGAGCGTGCTTATCTGAAGAGTATTCGGGTATCCAGACGCATCTATCGTTTAGTTGTAGCAAAGGGCATCAATGGGAAAAAACGCCAGCGATGATTTTATCCGGGCATTTTTGCTCCGTTTGTAATAGTCGCAGCAAAAAAGCACTTAAGGCCATGCAGGCATTGGCTACCGAGCGCGGCTGGCATTGCTTATCCGCCAGCTTGAGTCTAAAAATCGTCAGCTTCGTTCGGATAACGATTTTTTAAAAGAGCATCTGTCTCCTTTGCCCGTGAATAGAAAATAAGTCACACCGTTGTGACCCAGAGGAAAAATGAGGCGTCAGAGACTCAAGCATGTCATTTATTGAATATCAGGCGAGCGGGCTATTACGCCGCTCAGCAACGCGCTAAACAGCAGATGATTTGTGTTGCAAGCAGACATTTGATAAGCAGCGTTTGCCGAAAGTCAGTAAACCTTTGGTCGTCGTCAATTTAACCCTGCGGCGCCGAATGTCGCATGGGCATCAGATACCACCTATATCCGCACGCGTTCGGGCTGGCTGTATTTGGCCATGGTGTTGGGGGGAATCTTGCGCAAAATCATTGGCCGGGCAGGCATCCGACGATGCCAGCGGATCTGGTTTGCCGCGCCTTGAAGATGCCCATCGCAGCCTGTAAACCATCCTCGAGTTTAGTGCTGCATTCGGATCGGGGCCATCTGTGAATTGTTATTGTTCAATTATCCCGGAGATCAATTTAGTTCACTGATTAAGAATACGATTATCTTCGATCGCCGTGATTGCTTTGATTTTTATACCAGGCTCTGTTGATATTTAATTCACAATTGCAGTCATCTGCAGCGCAAAGGCTTTTATTTAATATGGGAGGCTTTGGCTGCGAAGTAATCCAGTAGTTTTTACCATGGATTTTATTATCGCAATGATTGGTTTTATATGCATAAGGCATGGTGAAATTGCATGGGTTTTGCCTGGCCGGGCCGTAAGATAAAAATAATGCTTTGATCCTTATAGATCCCTTGTTTATGATCAATCCTTTCTGTCTTCACAGTTGAATATGTCTACATATCCCAGCCCTTCATTTGAACAAAAAATTTGTCCGCCCGAAGAATTGGCCGCAAGGCTGGCCGGCTTGCCACGTCCTTTAGTTTTTACCAATGGCTGCTTTGATATTTTGCACCGTGGTCACGTGACGTGTCTGGCGCAGGCACGCGCTTTGGGGGCGGGGCTGGTGGTTGCGATTAATACTGATGCCTCGGTAAAGCGCCTTGGCAAGGGGGATGACAGGCCGGTGAATCATACCGAGCAGCGCGCTGCGGTGCTGGCGGCTCTGGAATGCGTGAGCCTGGTAACATGGTTCGATGCCGATACCCCGCTGGATGTTATTCTGGCCATCCGCCCTGATGTTCTGGTTAAAGGTGGCGACTGGGCACCCGAGCATATTGTAGGTAGTAATCAGGTTCTGGAGTGGGGTGGCAGTGTGCATTCTATTCCTTTCCTGTTTGCAACTTCCACCACTGAAACTATTAAGCGGATTCGTCAAAAATCATGAGTATCCAAAATAATTTATTGGTTGATTTTGTAAATGATCTGGGCGGGCAGGGGTATTTACACCCGCCGTTTTTTGCCCAGCTGGGCATGCTTTTGTTTGCCCTGGCATTTGCCTGGTGGGTGAATCGCAGCGTAAAGCGCCGAGTAAGCCCCGATCAGAACAGCTGGCTCTGGCGTATGGGGGGGAAGGATTACTGAGGGCCTTTTTCCCTTTAAATGCCTATTTATTGGTTATTTTATCGGGCGTTATTCTTAAAATTTGGTTTGTGCCGCCTTTTAAGCTAATTGCCCTAGCAAGTGTGCTTCTTCTGGCGATGGCCAATATTCGCATTCTGGTTTATGTGATTCGCCGCGTTTTTGATGGTGCATCCTGGGTGATGCGCTGGGAAAAATATATTGCGGGGATTATCTGGTTTGTTTATGCCCTGCACGTTTTAGGGATCTTGCCAGAAGTGGCTGAAATGCTTGATAGTATTAGCCTGCCGCTGGGCAAAGCGCATATTTCGGTGTTAACCATCGGACAGGGCCTGCTGTCTGTTGCTGCAACCTTACTGATTGCCATGTGGATGGGGCGCGAGCTGGAGCGGCGCCTGATGTCCAGCCAGATGATGGATATGAATGTTCGCGTGGTGCTGTCCAAAATATCCAGTGTTTTACTGCTGATTATTGCTATTGTGATCGCTCTGCCACTGGTGGGGATTGATCTAACCGTATTATCGGTTTTTGGTGGTGCGGTGGGTGTGGGCCTGGGCTTTGGTTTGCAAAAAATTGCATCTAACTATTTATCAGGCTTTATTATTTTGCTCGATCGTTCTATCAAAATAGGCGATTTAGTTCAGATTGATAATCGGTTGGGTACCATCAGCAGTATTACGGCGCGTTATGTCGTTTTAAAATCTGCAGATGGCACCGAGGCTTTGGTGCCAAATGACACGCTGATTACTTCCACCGTGGTGAATCAGTCATATAACGATAAATCGGTCTGGGTTTCCTTGCCGATTCAGGTGGCCTACGGGACTGATTTAGATTTTGTATTAGAATTATTGCGTTCAACCACCGAGGGTGAAGAGCGCATTTTAAAAGATCCGGCACCTAATGCCCTTGTTTCAGCTTTTGCAGATAGTGGCATCAACCTGCTTCTGGGCTTTTGGCTGGCCGATCCTGAAAATGGCCAGCTTTCTTTGCGATCTAGTCTAAATCTAAAGATCTGGCGTGCATTTCAAGAGCACAATATTGAAATTCCTTACCCCCGTCGCGAAGTCACTTTGCTTAACTCTGCAACTTGATGGGCAAGTCTTGCGTAGAATCTGTGCTTACAAAAAATAAAGCAGGCTGCAAGCCTGTGTGGAGATAAAAAAATGACCTGGCTTAATGGGTTGATTGATCTGCCTTGGTGGGCTTACATTCTGGTAGCCTTGGTGTTGACACATATTACGATTGCGTCGGTAACGATTTTTTTACACCGTCATCAGGCGCATCGTGCACTGGATTTACATGCGATTGCCAGCCATTTTTTTCGCTTCTGGCTTTGGTTAACGACAGGGCAGATTACCAAAGAGTGGGCGTCTATTCACCGCAAGCACCATGCCAAATGCGAGACGGCGGAAGATCCGCACAGCCCGCAAATTTACGGCATTAAAAAAGTCTTCTGGGAAGGCTATGAGTTGTATCGTGCAGAAGCTGCCAATAAAGAAACGATGCAAAAATATGGCCACGGCACGCCCGATGACTTTTTAGAGCGCCATCTTTACAGCAAGCACAATACGCTTGGCCCTGTGCTGATGCTGCTGATTAATTTCTGTTTATTTGGTGCAAATGGGATCTGGATCTGGGCGGTGCAAATGATCTGGATCCCCTTGACTGCCGCTGGCATTATTAATGGAATCGGGCATTATTGGGGTTATCGCAATTTTGAATGCGAAGATGCTTCAACCAATATTGTCCCCTGGGGGATTATTATTGGCGGTGAAGAATTGCACAATAATCACCACACCTTTGGCACATCTGCCAAGTTGTCTTATAAATGGTTTGAATTTGATATTGGCTGGATGTATATCCGCAGTTTGCAGGCAATGGGGCTGGCAAAGGTGCGTAAAATTGCACCCAGGATGACTTTATCTGCAGCGGTAAAACGCGAATTGGACGAGGCTTCTTTACAGGCAATTATTGCAAATCGTTATGCCATTGCCGCTAATTATGCGCGGACATTAAAAGGAACGGTTGGCGAAGAAATTGAGCGTATGCGTAATAGTGCTAAATTGTCGCAAATTGATTTTGATCCGGTGCGGCAAATGAAAATCTGGTTAAAGCAAGATGCTAAAGACACGCCGGAGCAGGATCAGAAAATCCTGGCAAAGGTGCTGGCAGAAAGCACGGTGCTGGAGCAAATTTACCAGATGCGCCAGGAATTAACTCGTTTGTGGGAGCGCTCTACCTTATCCCGCCCGGAGCTGGTAAAGCTGTTACAAGATTGGTGCAACAGAGCCGAAGCCAGCGGTATCGCCGCGCTGCAAGACTTCTCATTCCGGCTGCGCACAGTCGTTTGATGGTAAAAAAGGCGAACGATGGTTCGCCTTTTTTGTGTTTTCTATATACTTGAAAAAAGATCTGTAGACACAGAGAAAAAATAAATTAATTTATAGTTTAAGAATATGGTTTGCTATTTAGGTAAATATCTGATGAGTTATGCTGAAGTGCTTAAATAATATAAACCGTGCAACTTATTCAAAATAAAAATTTTATATTCATTCTGTTTTTCTCCGTGAGCTCTGTGTTTTTATTTATCTTTGTGTTTACAGATCTTTTTAGTTTTCCTTCAATTCAAAGGGAGTTTTAAATGTCTTCAATTCAACGCTATCACGTTGGCCCGCGTTTATCTGAAATTGTGGTGCACAATAATACGGTTTATCTGGCCGGGCAAATTGCAGAAAATCTGGAAGCTGATGCAAAAAGCCAAACCGTTGAAATATTAGGCTTTATTGATAAATTATTGGGTGAAATTGGCTCGGATAAACAAAAGATTCTTTCGGTGACAATTTATCTGGCTGATATGGCCGATTACGATGCGATGAATATCGCTTGGTCGGAATGGGTGCCTGCCGGTCATACTCCTTGCCGGGCTACAGTTGAGGCCCGTTTGGCAGATCCGCGTTACAAAGTGGAAATGTCCGTGATCGCGGCCTTGTAGATACCGTCTTGCCGGTCAAGCATTTTGATACTCAGCTTGATACTTTTTCTGTGTTTTCAGCACGCCGAAGCTCAGGTGTACCAGTTTGCGCATGCAAGCGCCCAAGGCAGACATTTTGCTCTTGCCTCGGGCAAGCAAACGTTCAAATAAGGCTTTGACGTGGGGGTTGTATTTTGTGGCAACAATAGCGGCCATATAAAGTACTGCACGTATTTGCGAAGGGCCAGCTTTGGACAGTTTAGCGCGACCTAATAGTGACGAACCTGATTGTCGCTCGACCGGCACCAAGCCCAAATAGGCCGATAGTTGTTCGGCTGTATTGAACTGATGCATGTGCATCACAGCCAACAATTGTGTCCCACTTTGCGGTCCAATTGCAGGGATGCTTTGTAGTAAATCCAGGTCATTTTTCAGTCCTGGATGGCGGTCGATGTGATCGTCGATTTGGCTTTGCAGCTTTTTGAGTTGCGCGTTTAGAAAGGCGATGCTGTCGTTAATCGACTGATGAATCAGCTCTGGTGTAACAGTCGACTGTGCTTTTTCTTGGCGATTTTGTTCGCGCAGCAAGTCTTGCAGAATCGCTTCGCGGCGGGCAAGAAACCCTTTCAAAATGCGGGCTTCGGGCGGCGGAGGCAGCCACGCGGCAGGGTTAATCATGGCGCAGTAACGTGCCAGCACTTGGCTATCAACGCCATCGGTTTTGGTGCGAACAGCGAGGCCTTGGCCAAAATGTTTGACCTGTGCGGGATTGGCAATCGAGACGCACACGCCAGCATCATGTAGCAGCGTAGCGGCTAATTCGTGATACACGCCAGTGGCTTCCATGGTGACGTGCAACTGATCATGAGGGATGTGATTTTTAGTCAGCCAGGCCAGTAAATCGGCGAGACCTTTGGCGGTATTGGTAACGACTTTGGCTTTGCCTTTGAGCGGGTCAAGCTGGGTTAGCAAATAACAATCGAGTTTAGCTTTAGCCACATCCATACCAAGATAAAACATGAGAACTCTTCCTGTAAAAAAGCCTAATTCGCCCACTTGCCTTGTGCATACAGGGTCAGCGCCCTTGGCTACCGTTCAGTGTCTGATTTGGCGAAAGAAGAGAGGCGAAGGGTTTGATCTACAAGAGAAGGTCAATGCCTTAAGGTTGGGCCCAAACTCACTTTGCCTCGTGTGGTAGTAGCTAACCACCACAGGGAACAAGATACAAGGCTGGGCGGCTTATATCGCTTGGCGATAGGCATGGTTGAGCATAGATGAGGGCGCTATGAAGCATATTTTACTGGGCTATATCGCAGGCTGGACAGATTGGTCCGGCTTGCCACTGGAGCGGGACGCCGCAAGGCTTACGCATATTTGCTATGCCTTTGCCAATATTGAGGATGGTGAAGTGCTGCTGTTTACCGAGCAGAGCAAAGATCAAAGCCAGCCTCGTGCTGTGGAAGGCATCGCCCATTTGCGCGGTCTGCGCTCCCGGCATCCTCATCTGAAGCTGCTGATTTCAATTGGTGGCTGGGGAGCAGACGGGTTTTCGGATGCAGCTTTAACTGTCCGCTCCCGTGAACAATTTGCAGCCTCGGCAATTCGCTTTATGCATTTGCATGGTTTTGATGGCATAGATCTGGATTGGGAGTACCCGGCTAATGATATGGCGGGGATTAAGGCTAGGGCGCAAGATAAGTGCAATTTTACGCTGCTACTGGCCGAGCTGCGCCGCCAGCTGAATGCAGAATCCAAAACGCATGGCGAAACCTATTTACTGACTATTGCAGCGGGTGCAGGCCAATATTATCTTGATGGTGCAGAGATGCCTGCGGTGGCCGAGTTATGCGATTTTGTTAATTTGATGACTTATGATTTTTATAATGGCTGGGCGACGCACGCGGGTCATCACAGCAATCTGTTTAATACCCCGACAGATCCGGACGGCGATAGCTGTGCTAAGTCGGTGGCACTATTTGTGGCCAATGGCTTGCCGGCAAATAAACTGGTTTTGGGCTGTGCTTTTTATGGCCGCAGCCTCATTGCACCGGCTTTGGCTGAGGCAGGGATTGCAAAGAGTAATGGCAGTGCCAGCTATAGCCAGATTGTTCACGAGCTGATTCCTGCCGGAGCGGTGCGTCATTGGGATGATGAGGCTAAAGCTCCATGGTTGACGGCAGGAGAGCGCTTTGTGAGCTATGAAGACGAAATATCCATCGCACATAAAATGGCTTTTGTGAAGCAACACGGTCTGGCAGGGGCGTTTTTCTGGGAGTACTCGGAAGACCGGGATGGCATCTTGATGGATGCGCTCTGGGAGGGTTTGCAGTATGAGTAGGCGGCTTCATTGCTAGGGGGAGGGGAATAAGCCTTCCCCCGGCTGCGGGGGAAGGTATTACGGCAGCTGAGCTCTAATGCATGGGCATCAGGTTAACGAGTTGTTACTGAAACAAACTGCCAATCCGCTGTTCTGCAGATAAGATGTATTTCTGTCCATTGTCCTGCAAGGCTTTGCCGTCAAAGTGATCAATACGGTAGATCGTGCCAAAAGAGAAGGTTGGTGCGGCCACACCGGCACCACCGACAACCTCTGCTCCCCGGCGCACATTATCGGCCATCCATGAGGTTAAACGCAGATGGTAAGGATTGCGCTGTACTTCCCCAACGTGGCAAGCCAGCGCGGCAATCAGATCGGCTGTGTCAGTGATACTGGTTTCGATCAGGGTATTGGGCGTTGCCATTGCACGCCAGAATTCGGATTGCACCACAAAGCAGGCATGGCCCAGCTTGGCCAGTGCATCGAGCAAGAGGTAATGTGTGCCGATATGCACGGTATGCCCGTCGTTATCATTAGGCACAACACATACAGTGGGCTGGTATTGTTTGATGAGTCCGGCAATGGCATCGACTTTCTCTGCCCATGCGGCAGGATCGCTGTCGCGAGTCTTAGGATTGACCGCCATCAGGCCACCCGGAATGCTTTCCCGTAATTCAAAACCAAGCACCTGGCAGGCACGATCCAGTTCGGCTAAGCGCTCTGGCTGGCGTGGTAAATTAGAGCCTAGCGTGACAGCTATATTGATGACGCGGTAGCCGTCTTCGCGTGCTAGGCGTAGCGGCAAGGCGCCGATGATGCATTCATCGTCCGGGTGGGGGGCGAAGACCATTGCAACCGGTGAAGATGCGCTGCCTTGCTTTTTTGCAATTGCCAGGCCATCTAAGGTTGTAAATAGCGGGGCATCATGTTTTTGTAATAGGGCGTCGTGGGCCTTAACCAGCTCGATATACGGATTGCTCATTAACGTCTTCTCTAAGTTGTTAAGTAAAAATACTTACATATTATATGCTTTCGCAGCAAGTGAGGGGAGAGGCTGATCTTGACCTGGATCGTGATTATGTAAGCTTTTAGTGCCGTGCAGCGATCAGGTCTGGTTTTACCTTCTCTTCTCTCTTTTTTATAAGGCAGCTAATAATTTGCTGTGAACACCACCAAAGCCACCATTACTCATTACTAAAATATGGTCTCCTGTCTGAGCTGCCTGCCGTACAGCCTCAATTAACTGGCTCAGATCATCAAAGCTTTGTGCTTTTTGCCCCAATGCTGCAAGGGCTTCGCTGCTGCTCCAGCCCAGGTTGGCTCCGTAGCAGAAAACCAGATCGGCATCTTGTAAGCTGCCGGGCAGTGCTTCTTTCATGCTGCCCAGTTTCATCGTGTTGGATCGTGGCTCCAACACGGCCAGGATACGGGCATTGCCGATTTTTTTGCGTAAACCAGCCACGGTCGTGGCAATCGCGGTGGGGTGGTGGGCAAAGTCGTCGTAAACTGTGATGCCTTTGCTATGGCCTTTAATTTCCATGCGGCGTTTTACATTTTTAAATTCGGCAAGCGCGGCAATGGCCACAGCAGGGGTTACACCCACATGGCGGGCGGCGGCAATGGCAGCCAGTGCATTCATTTGATTGTGTTCACCCATAAGTGCCCAGTGCAACTCCCCTTGTGACTGATCACCCAGCAGCACTTCAAAGCCGTCATCAAAGCATTGGCCAACACGCCAGCCGGATGTGCCGCCAAAGCATTCCATTTCACTCCAGCAGCCTTTGTCCAGTACACGTTTCAGGCTGTCTTCCTTGCCATTGACCAGTAGGCGGCCAAGGCCGGGTACGGTGCGGATCAGATGGTGGAACTGGGTTTCGATTGCGGCCAGATCAGCAAAAATATCCGCGTGATCGAATTCCAGATTATTAAGCACTGCAGTGCGCGGGCGGTAATGCACAAATTTACTGCGTTTATCAAAAAACGCCGTATCGTACTCATCGGCTTCAAGCACAAAAAAGGGTGAGGTAGACGCGCTATCCTGGCGTGGAATGCCAGGCGCACGGGCAGAAATACCAAAGTTTTCCGGAATCCCGCCGATTAAAAAGCCGGGAGCCAAACCTGCGTATTCTAAAATCCAGGCCAGCATCGAGCTAGTGCTGGTTTTGCCGTGCGTTCCTGCTACGGCCAGTACCCATTTATCCCGCAGCAGATTATCCCCCAGCCACTGCGGGCCAGAGGTGTAAGGCAGCCCGCGATTGAGGATTTCTTCCATCAAAGGGTTGCCACGTGTGACTACATTCCCGATTACATACAGATCTGCACCTAAAGACAGCTGGTCTAAATCCCAGCCTTCGATTAGTTCAATTTCGAGTGCTTCCAGCTGGGTAGACATCGGTGGATAAACGTTGGCATCGCAGCCTGTTACTTTATGGCCCGCTGTGCGGGCGAGTGCCGCAATTCCGCCCATAAATGTGCCGCAAATTCCGAGAATATGAATATGCATATCAGTTTAAATTCCTAAGGTAATAAAGGTATTGTCATGGATTCATCGCTCGTGATTGCGTACAATCGTTTTTCTAAACTATCGTGCAATGGCCTTGTTTATCTTATGTCTAATGTATCACCGTCTATCAATCCGGTAGAAATTGCCCGGATTGCACTTAAAAAGCTTTCAGAGCGCGGATTAGCCCCAACGCCTGAAAATTACACCAAATTTTACAACGCCATTGCCACGATTAAATCTCCTGATGCCAAAACATCAAATGAAACCTTACAAGCATGGCAGCTGCTTTACAAGGTAGAAGATATGCTTGGTGATATGGATGAGACCACCGGGCAGCTTCTGACTGCTTTAGCAGGTGGTAATGAGGCTATGTCGGTTAGCCTGGATTTGTTGCAAGATACAAGACGCGCCCATCTGGAGCAAAGAGCCAGCCCGGATGATACGCATAGCAAATTAGAGAATCTGCTTAATACCATTATTAACTCTACGTCCGAAATGCATTCATCTGTGACGGCATCAAAAACCGATTTGCTGGCGATTCGTGATTCTGTGCGCAGTATCGAGGAAAATCTGGAAGTTAACCGGCAGATTTTAGAGCAAGATGCACTTACAGGGGCGATGAATCGGCAGGGTTTTGATAATCGTCTGGTGCGTGAAGCCAAGCTTGCACAGCGTCATGGCCATAAATTGTCGGTGGTGTTGTTTGATCTGGATGATTTCAAATTGGTGAATGATCGCTTTGGTCATGCCGTGGGCGATAATGTACTGGTTCATATAGCAGGGCTGGCAAGATCTGTTTTAAGAGAATCAGATATTCTTGTGCGTTATGGTGGCGAAGAGTTTTTAATTTTACTGGCCGAAACCGATATTCATGGGGCGCTGTATGTGCTGGAGCGTTTACAGCAAGTGGCCCGCCGAAACCCCTTTATGCACAGGCAACAGCGCCTGGATGTTACGTTTTCTGCAGGCATTGCCATGTTGCGTAGCGATGAGAATGGCCGTGCTCTTGTGCTGCGGGCTGATGAAGCTTTGTATGTGGCTAAACGCAATGGCCGTGGACTGATAGAAATGGCTGAATAGTCGCCGTGTTCAGCTAAAAATAGAGACCTGGTTTCTTCCATTGTGCTTTGCAGCATAAAGTGCTAAATCGGCGTACTCAAGTAGTTTTTTTGAGTTTTCCGTGTGATCTGGATAAACCGAGATACCTGCAGAGAATGTAATTTGTATTGCATCATTTTGATGATGAATTTTTATGTTGGAAAATTCTTCGCGATATTTATCAATTTTAAGCTGGGCGTTTTCGGCCGAAGCGCCAATCATCAGGATCAAAAATTCTTCTCCTCCCAGGCGGCAGATGATATCACTGGTGCGCGCCTGAGCACTTAAAAAACGTGCCAGGTATTTGAGTACTTCATCGCCTGCCGGGTGGCCGTAAGTGTCATTGACGGCTTTAAAGTGATCAATATCGATCATAACCGCGCTGAGCGGCATCTTATTACGTGTAGCCTGAGCCAGCATAATATCGAGTGTTTCTGCCAGGTAGCGACGATTATATAAGCCCGTTAGCGGGTCTCTTAAAGCGGCCTCAAGCAGTTTTTCCTGTAAAGAAACAATTTCTTCCAGCTTGGTTTCCAGCTTGATCTTTGCATCTTGCAGCGCATCAAATGTGTGTTTACGCTGGGTGATGTCTTCATACGCGCCTACAATGCCAATGACTGAACCATCGCTTTCCAGCAGGGGGACATGGTTTAAGCTGATATGGGTAAGTTTACCGTCGTGGGTTGTAATTGCACCTTCCTGGTTCAGCAGGCTCTGCCCTGTGGTGATTACCGTCTGGGCAAAGGAGTAGAGGTCAGAAGCACGTTCGGGCATCAGCTCAAAATCTGTTCTGCCAATAATCTCCTCGGATGAATTAGCCCCGTTATCATTGGCAAAATGCCGGTTACAGCCAATATAGCGGGAGTCAGGGTCTTTCCAGAAAACCCGGATCGGGATAGCATCTAATACTGCGTTAAGTAACTGCTGTGCTTTTTCTGCATCAAGCTCCTTTTGTTCTAACTCTTCCGTAAAGGCCAGCAGCACGTGATGCATTTCTCTTTGTGCAATATGGGCGCGTACGCGTGCACGTAAAATAGGCCGGCTAATGGGTTTGTTAACATAGTCTACTGCACCTGCGGCAAAGCCCCGCTCTTCATCGGCTGCACTTAATAAAGCGGTGACAAAAATAAGTGGGATTTGCGCTGTAATGGGGTTGGCTTTCAATTGCTCGCAAACGCTGTAGCCGTCAAGCTCAGGCATGATGACATCAAGCAGAATTAAATCGGGCAGGTATTGGCGGGCCAGTTTTAAAGCGGTGTGACCATTATCGGTGGTGAGTAGCTGGTATTCGTCTGCAAGGCAGGAAGAGAGGATGGCGATACTATCTGGCATATCATCTACGATCAAAACGGTTGGTTTTTGTTTATCAGCAGATAAAGGTTTGTTCATAGCCGGGCTCTTGAGGTGTGTTTACTGAAACAAAAATTTATTTGTTTGACCGTCATATTTCTTTTACAAGTGATGAGCCCACGCTCATCCTGGATAAATGGTTTGTTTAGTTAATTTAAGCTACGTTTAGCCAGCAGGGGAGTAATCTCTGCCGGACGGCCACCAAAAGCAAAGTATGTACAGGCCGAAGAGGCGGGAGCACCCTCGTCTCTTGGTTAATACCGTCACCGTCTGGTTTGATTGTTAATAAAATGTGTGGCAATACATGCACTTTTTTCTTGTCGTTGGTATCTGTTGATTTCCAGACATCAAAGCGACCATTAAATAGGTAACGGGCTGATCAGTGTGGCCAGAACCTGAAGTAGTAATTACCCATTTTTGAGCGCTGAAATATGTTGATCATGCCCACTTATTTTGTAGCAGTGTCTGTAGCAACCTTTGTAGCAATGGTTATCAGAGAGCCTTTGCTGTTGTAACTACTGAATAAACCAGCATGGCTGTAACCCGGGAAGGGTGATCTTCCGGTATCATTCGGGCATCTTTGTCTCTGGATCTTTACGCCATAATGGATGATTACCCCTCGGTATCACCGAAATCGAATATCCCCAAGTCATCTTGGCTTGAACGTCTGACTCATTTTTTGTTACGGGAACCTGAAGACCGCGGGCAGCTTGTAGAGGTTCTCCACTCTGCTTTTGAGCGTCAGCTGCTTGATGCCGATGCCTTAGGTATGATTGAGGGCGTGCTTAATGTAGGCGATATGCAGGTGCGCGATGTGATGGTGCCGCGCAGTCAGATGGACATCATCGATATTAATGATGCGCCTGCCAAATTTATTCCTTATGTTATTGAAACCGCCCACTCGCGCTTTCCTGTGGTTGATGGCAACAAAGACAAAGTACTTGGTGTTTTGCTGGCCAAAGATTTGCTGCGTTATTATGCTGGCGACGAGGATTTTGACGTACGCGATATGCTGCGCCCCGCGGTATATATCCCAGAAGCGAAACGTCTGAATGTATTACTTAAGGATTTTCGCAATAATCGCAATCATATGGCGATTGTGGTTGATGAATACGGTGGCGTGGCGGGTTTAGTGACCATTGAAGACGTAATGGAGCAGATTGTTGGCGATATCGAAGACGAATTCGATTACGACGAAGCTGAAGATAATATTATCCCGGACCGGCGCGGCAACTGGCGCGTTAAAGGCCTCACCGAGATTAAAGATTTAAATGAGGAAATTGGCTCTCGATTCTCTGATCTGGAATTCGACACGGTGGCAGGCTTAATCACCCAGCATTTTGGCCACCTGCCAAAACGCGGCGAGATTGTGGCTTTTGATGGCTACCGCTTCCAGATCCTGCGTGCAGACAGTCGCCGGATTTATTCTGTGCTGATAGAGAAATTGGCAGATATGCCCGCAGAAGAATCAGGCTGAGATAAGCCATCAGCCGCTAAAAAACTGTAGACGCAAAGTTAAAAAAGCACGCAGAGAACAGGCCGCTCAGGCTTTGTTGGCTCTGTGTGCTTTGCATCCACAGATTTAAGGTCTTTACGTCGCCCACCCCGGAACAGGCCGTGTTGTATGATTCAAAAACTTAAGCCCTTTCTACCCCACTTCCTGCTCGCCCTGTCTGGTGCGATCAGTGTCTTTTCTTTTGCTCCGCTGTATTTATTTCCCCTTATGTGGCTCTCTTTAGCCGCGCTTACTTTTTTTATTCAGAAATCCGCTTCTCCTAAAGCTGCTGCGTGGCGTGGTTTTAGCTTTGGGCTCGGGTTTTTTCTGGCCAATATCTATTGGGTGTTTATCAGCCTCAACACCTTTGGAGGTGTGCCTGCTCCGATGGCTGCGGGGGGCGTTTTGGTACTGGCAGCTTATATGGCGCTATTTCCCGCGCTGGCCGGCTGGCTTACTCTGAAGCTTCCCAGCCCGGCTTCGCTGCGTGTGTTACTCCTTCCTACCGTCTTTATTCTGACTGAATGGCTGCGTGGCTGGCTGTTTACAGGATTTCCCTGGGCCAGTATCGGCTACTCGCAAAGCCCGATGACACCACTTGCAGGCTACGCGCCTATTGGTGGCGTATACCTGATCGGCTGGCTACTTTGTCTCTGCGTTGCCCTGATTGTCAGTAAGCCTAAATGGCTTAAGGGCTGGGGAATTGTGGCTGGTATCTGGCTGGCTGGCTGGGGGCTTAACCAGCAGGAATGGACAAGTAAGGTAGGCGAGCCGGTAAAGGTGAGCCTGGTGCAGGGCAATATTTCACAAGACATCAAATGGGATAATGCTTTTTATCTCGGTAGCCTGAAAAACTACCTGGAACTTACCCAAAAGACACGCGGCCAGCTGGTTGTTTTGCCCGAAACCGCCATCCCTTCTTTTATTAGCAGCGTACCGGACTGGTATCCGAAGATGCTGCGCGATGCAGTCGCGCCCCGTAAGGCAGATTTGATTCTGGGGATTCCGGTTTTAGGTGCGCATGAGGCGGAGTATTACAATGCAGCTACCGTGATGTCGGATCCTGCTTTGCCGTTGTATAAAAAACAGCATCTGGTGCCCTTTGGCGAGTTTATTCCACTGCCCTGGCTCTTTAACTGGATTTACCAGTTTATGGATATGCCACTTTCGGGCTTTAGTCGTGGTGCGGTGAAACAAGCCCCGTTTTCGCTGGCATCAGGCCAGATTGCCGCCAACATCTGTTACGAAGACGTATTTGGACGGGAAATTATCAACGCTTTGCCCGAGGCCACCATGCTGGTTAATCTGTCTAATCTGGCATGGTTTGACGGCTCCTGGGCGGCGGCGCAGCACGCGCAAATGAGCCAGACCCGCGCCCTAGAAACCGGCCGCTATATGCTGCGGGCTACCAATACAGGCGTGACGGCGATTATTGATGAGAAAGGCCGGTTTAAGAAAGTGTTGCCTGAAAGGCAAGCGGGGATTTTGGAAGGTACTGCTCAAAATCGCAGCGGGAGTCCTCCCTATGCCTGGGGGGGGGATTATCCGCTGCTGATTGCTTTAGGCAGCTTATTAATTGCCTTGGGATTACTGAAGCGACGCCAGTAACAGGGCATCTTGCTCTCGGGAATACGCAGGCTGGCCCGATTCATCGTATTGAAGAGGCTTTCGCATTAACGCCTAAGCCTTTTCAGTGACGGACAAGCGCCAGCCTATACCCTGGGCGGAGCAATCAGTAGCTGTGTTCCCGCCAGCCTGTCATGCAAAAACCGGCGCTCTTTATCCAGTAATGCCCATAAAAAAGGCAGGAAGAACAGGCCCGTTAGCAGCCAGGCAACGATACGCAAATCTGCATGATGACGGGCAAAAATCCAGAATGGCGCGCAAGGCAGAGTGCAAAGCGTAACGACTGAAAAACGAATTGCAACTTCCCGCCAGCCAAGTGAGCTGCCATCGCTTTTTACAAGGCAAATTCTCCAGGTGCGCATTGCTAAAGTCTGCCCGCCACGCCAGCACCATGCGCAATATGCAAAAGCCACCGACATCACCCATATAAAATGTAAGGTACTTGCTACAAGGTGCCCGGTAAGTGCTGTAACAGGTAAGCCTGTTAATAATTGAAAGACCCCCTGGGATATTCCGCCTGCCAGCAAAACGACTGCAATAAGCAGTAAAAGCTCGTATAAAAAGGCGAACATGCGCCGCCACCAGCCAACCGGCCCCGTTGTTATTTTCACAAATCATCCTTGCACGATTATGTTTACAGAAAGTGCTGCAGCATCTTTTCAGATAAGCCAGATGCCGTGTTTGAAATCTCCATACTGACTATTTAACTGAAATATTCTGGCAAAAAGCTTTGTTACAGAATTAAAGACGGATCAATGTCCTGTCTGTAACAACTGAGGTTTCGATACTAACAAAGCCAATAAGAAAATAACTAGTAATAACTAGAAGAACTTGCCATTTATATCGCAGTGCGGTAACTTTCTAGTGCAATATCCAGCCAATAATGCAGGCGGCACTTTACATGGTTAGCCTGCGCCGAAAGGTCACCGCCAGCGGACACACACTGGTCGTCAAATACAGGTCACAAACTTGTTTGAAACGGCGGAAGGCCCGGTAAATCATTTGCAAATGAATGGCTCGGCTCCATTCATTTACCTATCGTTCTGACCTAGGGAATACCCATGGAAATTTCGGGCGCAGAGATTATCACGCGCTGCTTGCAAGAAGAAGGGGTTGAATTTATTTTCGGCTACCCTGGCGGAGCAGTTCTATCTATTTACGATGCAATCTTCAAACAAGATTATTTTAAGCATGTGCTGGTTCGCCATGAACAGGCTGCCGTGCATGCTGCCGATGCTTACTCGCGTTCCAGTAAAAAAGTAGGCGTTGCACTCGTGACTTCCGGCCCGGGAGCGACCAATGCTATTACCGGCATCGCCACAGCCTATATGGATTCGATTCCAATGGTGGTTTTTTCCGGCCAGGTTGCAACCGATGCGATTGGCTTGGATGCTTTCCAGGAGGTAGACATGGTGGGCTGCTCACGCCCCATCGTGAAGCACAACTTTTTGGTAAAAGATATTCGTGAGCTTGCTCCGACCATCAAAAAAGCGTTCCACCTTGCAACCACTGGCCGTCCGGGCCCGGTGGTGATTGATGTGCCTAAAGATATTGCGGCACAAACGAGTCAGTTTATTTATCCGGCATCGGTGTCGATTCGCAGCTATACCCCGCCAACCAAGGGCCACCCTGGGCAAATTAAGAAAGCAGCTCAGTTATTGGGTGAAGCCAAGCGGCCATTTATTTATGTGGGCGGCGGTGCAATTTTAAGTAATGCCAGTAGCGAAGTCACCGAGCTGGTAAAAATGCTGAATCTGCCTTGCACTAATACCTTGATGGGCCTTGGCGCACTGGATGGCTCTGACCCGCATTTTCTTGGCATGCTGGGCATGCACGGCACTTACGAAGCCAATATGGCGATGCAGTACAGTGACGTGATTATTGCGATTGGTGCACGCTTTGACGATCGTGTTATTTCGTCACCCGAGCACTTTCTGTCGCAAGCTAAAAAAATTGTGCATATCGACATCGATCCATCCTCTATCGCCAAGCGCGTTCGGGTTGATGTACCGATTGTGGGCGATGTAAAACATGTATTGATCGACCTGATTGGTATCCTCAAAGAAACCGGCATCAAACCACAGGCCGAAGCATTAGCAGACTGGTGGCAGCAGATCGAAGAGTGGCGTAAACCGCAAAGCCTTTGGTATGAGCCATCAGACCTCGTGATCAAACCGCAATTTGTGGTGCAAAAACTGTGGGAAGTCACCGGTGGTGAGGCCATCATTACTTCTGACGTAGGCCAGCACCAGATGTTTGCCGCGCAGTACTATCCGTTTAAACGTCCGCGTCAGTGGATTAACTCTGGCGGTCTTGGCACTATGGGCTTTGGCCTGCCTGCAGCCATGGGCGCTCAGCTGGCTAATCCGGATGCCATCGTCGCTTGCATTACCGGCGAAGGCTCGATCCAGATGAATATCCAGGAGCTTTCAACCTGCAAGCAGTACCATATTCCAACCAAGATTATTAATCTGAATAACCGCTATCTGGGCATGGTTCGCCAGTGGCAACATTTCTTTTATGGCAATCGTTACTCTGAATCTTATATGGATGCATTGCCTGATTTTGTAAAACTGGCCGAAGCCTATGGTCACGTTGGTATGAAAATCGAAACCCCTGCGGATGTAGAGCCTGCGCTACGCGAAGCTTTTAGCGACAAGCTGAAAGATCGCTTGGTATTTATGGATTTTATTACCGACAGAGAAGTAAACGTCTTCCCGATGGTCCAAAACGGGAAAGGCCTGAGCCAGATGGATTTACCGCCGCATATGCGTGATATGCAGCTAACTCCATTTGAAAATAATCGTGATTACGGCAATCTGTGCTGAGAGGAGATGAAAATGCGACATATTCTTTCGGTACTGATTGAAAACGAAGCAGGTGCACTATCCCGTGTAACCGGCTTGTTTTCAGCGCGTGGCTACAACATCGACTCGTTAACAGTGCAAACCACTGAAGATACAACGATGAGCCGGATGACCATCGTCACCCATGGCTCTGAAGACGTCATCGAACAAATCACCAAACAGCTCAACAAGCTGGTAGAAGTGGTGAAAGTGATCGACCTGAACGAGGCCGATCACATCGAGCGTGAATTGATGTTGATTAAAGTGCGGGCAACCGGCAAGGAAAGAGACGAGATGAAACGGATGGCGGATATTTTCCGTGGCCGCATTATCGATGTCACTGAAAAAGCCTACACCGTAGAGCTAACCGGAACAGGCGAAAAGCTGGATGCCTTTATCAAGGCACTTGATCCGGCCGTGATTCTGGAAACCGTACGTACTGGTGCCTCTGGCATCGGCCGTGGCGAGCGTATTTTAAAAGTTTAATTGAGGGTGGCGTAGCCCCTCTCAGATCAAATCAAACACCAAGACAGGAATGTAGCCATGAAAGTTTTTTACGATAAAGACTGTGATCTTTCCATTATCAAATCTAAAAAAGTAGCCATCATCGGTTACGGCTCGCAAGGTCATGCCCACGCTTGCAACTTGAAAGAATCCGGCGTTGATGTTGTCGTTGGCCTGCGTAAAGGCTCGGCAACTGTTGCTAAAGCTGAAGCCCACGGCTTAAAAGTCACTGACGTAGCAACTGCTGTTGCCTCTGCCGATGTGGTGATGATTCTGACTCCGGATGAATTCCAGTCAAAACTCTATAAAGACGAAATCGAGCCGAACATCAAGCAAGGCGCAACCCTGGCTTTTGCTCACGGCTTTGCAATTCATTACAACCAGGTTGTGCCACGCAAAGATCTTGATGTGATCATGATCGCGCCAAAAGCACCGGGCCACACTGTACGTTCCGAATTCGTTCGTGGCGGCGGCGTACCTGATTTGATCGCTGTTTATCAGAATGCATCGGGTAAAGCCCGCGACATCGCCATGTCTTATGCTTCCGGCGTGGGTGGTGGCCGCACTGGTATTATCGAAACCACATTCAAAGACGAAACCGAAACCGATTTATTCGGCGAGCAGGCCGTATTGTGTGGTGGCGCGGTTGAGCTGGTTAAAATGGGCTTTGAAACACTGGTTGAAGCCGGCTACGAGCCAGAAATGGCTTACTTCGAGTGCTTGCACGAGCTTAAACTGATCGTTGATCTGATGTTCGAAGGCGGTATCGCCAATATGAACTACTCGATCTCTAACAACGCAGAATATGGCGAATACGTGACTGGCCCTAAGGTCATCAACGAAGAATCCCGTAAAGCCATGCGTCAAGCCCTGAAAGACATTCAAAACGGCGAATACGCGAAGAAATTCATCGTTGAAGGTGCAACCAACTACCCATCCATGACTGCTTATCGCCGCAACAATGCAGCGCATGGCATTGAAGTAGTCGGTAACAAGCTGCGTGCCATGATGCCTTGGATTCAGGCAAATAAAATCGTGGATCAAACCAAGAACTAATTGTGCCTGATTTAAACAAGCCAGCTTTCGAGCTGGCTTTTTTTTTAACTTAACAAGTATTTTATATAGGTAATGTTATTTTTGCTGCAAAGCCATGATGCCGTGAAGCCGTGCTTTAAAAATGATTACAGGTCAGTTATTTATAATGCACGGATAAATTTACTTAATATCTGATTTTGTACAGATTGCCTGCCCGAATATTACCTAATTATTTAACCGACCCATTTAGGGCTAAAAAACTGGGTGCAATAGCATTTAGCTGTCTGTGAAATCAGTATCCAATATTTAGTGTTACTTTCTTATTTAACTACTATTTTGTTAAATGGGTTTTTAAGAAAATATCATGTTTTACTAAAAAACCATGATATTAATTTGATCATAATTGTGTTAAGGGCAGCATGATCCATGCTGCTTTAAGCATCGAAAATAAGGCGGTCACTTAGAATTTGTGAATTTTTTGAAAATTTTTTGAATTGAATATTGCAACAGAGTGTTATAACCATTGCTATCTTTTTACGGATCAAATATTAGAAAATGGTGATGCACTGACAGGATGATAAAACCTGAATCATGCATGTAAATATGCAGCAGTGCTGTAGGTGATTTATAGGTGATGTAGTCGCTTAGGAGAAAGCGTTGGAGAATAATCAGTTATTACACACTTCTGTTGTTCTATTGGCAGCAGCAGTGATTGCAGTTCCCATTTTTAAGCGTTTTAATTTAGGATCAATTCTGGGCTATCTGGCCGCCGGTGTGGTTGTCGGGCCATATTTTTTTGGATTTATTGATGACCCGCATTCGGTGCTGGATTTTGCCGAAATAGGTGTGGTATTGCTGTTATTCGTATTGGGTTTAGAGTTGAATCCCCAATCACTATGGCAGATGCGTAAAAAAATTATTGGCCTGGGCGGCGGGCAATTATTATTGTGTGGTTTAGCTTTGGCCGGTTTATCAACGCTGGCAATTAGTCTGGATTTTAAAGCTTCTTTATTAATAGGTATAACTCTGGCATTGTCTTCTACTGCCTTTGCTATTCAGCTATTAAAAGAGCGCAGCATGCTTAATCAGCCTATTGGGCGGATTGGCTTTGCTATTTTGCTGATGCAGGATCTGGCTGTTATTCCTGTATTACTGAGTTTACAAGCAATGGCTCCTGATCCCAGCGGCCATATCGTACCCTGGTGGCTGGGTTTACTCGCAGTGATCATTACGCTCTTTGTGGGGACATATTTATTGAACCCGCTGCTTAAAATTGTTGCCAAGTATGGTAATTCCGAGGTGATGACGGCGGCGGCTTTACTTATTGTACTGGGAGCGGCTTTAGGTTTTGATTACGCTGGCTTATCAATGGCAATGGGGGCATTTATTGCGGGGATTATGCTGGCTAATTCCAGCTTCAGGCATCAGCTGGAGGCGGATATCGAGCCATTTAAGGGCTTGTTATTAGGTTTGTTTTTTATTACGATCGGCACCAGTATCAATTTAAAAATGCTGCTGGCAGACCCGTGGGTTTTATTAGCCAGTGCTTTATTATTGTTACTGGTAAAAAGCTCGGTAATTGCTGCTTTAATTACTTTAACCACCGGGCAATCCAAGCTTAATAGTTTCAGGCTTGGCCTGATGCTGGCGCAAGGCGGTGAATTTGCTTTTGTGGTGATGGCTCAAGCTTTATCTTTGCATATTCTGGATAGCCAGATTACCGAAGAAATCATTATTGTGGTTGGTTTGTCGATGGCCTTGAATGCGCCTTTGCTGATGACATTCGAGCGTTTAATTCAGCGTAAAGGTAAAGAAAAGAAAGCTGATTACAGCAATGTGAAATTTGAAACCAATCAGGTGATTATTGCGGGCTTCGGGCGTTTTGGTCAGGCAACAGGGCGTTTATTATCGGCTAAAGGAATGCAGTTTACTGCGCTGGATAAAGACCCGGAACATATTGAATTTTTAAAGAAAGTAGGGCATAAGATTTATTTTGGTGATGCAACCCGTTATGATTTACTTAAAAGGGCTGGGGCCAAGCAGGCCTCTGTATTATTAATTGCCATTGATAATATCAGTGATTCCCTGCATTTGGCTCAAATGGCCAAACGTAAATTTCCGCATCTGCGTATTATCGCAAGAGCGCATAACCGTACCCATGCTTTATCTTTGATGGATTTAGATGTGGATGTGGTGATTCGTGAGGTATGGGAAAGCAGCTTAACGGCAGCCGAGCATACGCTGATGGCCCTGGGATATTCGCCAGCACATGCTGAGCGCATGATTGATATTTTTCAGCGTCATGATGAAGCGTCTTTATTAGAGCAATTAGAGCATAAAGATGATATGGATGCGCTAATTGCCCTGGCTAAAGAAAATCGTCAGCAAATGAGTGATTTATTTGTAGCGGATAGAAATCTCTATGCGACAGAAGAAAAAAAAGTATTTGAATAATGAACAAAACAAATCACTGGGATATCTTTTGCCGTGTGGTTGATAATTACGGTGATATTGGCGTGTGCTGGCGTCTGGCACGGCAATTGTCGGGTGAGTATGGTTTTATCGTCAGGCTATGGGTTGATAATTTAATTAGCTTTCAACGTATTCAGGCAGATATTCATAGCGATTTGCCTGTGCAGATTTGTTCGGGAGTGGAGG
This sequence comes from Iodobacter ciconiae, assembly GCF_003952345.1. NCBI lineage: Bacteria > Pseudomonadati > Pseudomonadota > Betaproteobacteria > Neisseriales > Chitinibacteraceae > Iodobacter > Iodobacter ciconiae. The sequence goes on from NZ_CP034433.1 coordinate 3,733,302, forward strand.
TGCTGCACTGGTGCCAGCCTTTGCCGGATGCAGAGCCTGCCGATGTGGTGATCGAGGCCTTTGCCTGCGACTTGCCTGCAAGCTATATCGCTGCTATGAAAGCCAGGCCTGGCAAGCGGGTTTGGCTGAATCTGGAGTATTTATCGGCAGAGCAATGGGTGCCGGGCTGCCATGGCCTGCCGTCGCCTGCTCAGGGCCTGCCTAAATTCTTTTTCTTTCCCGGTTTTGTGGATGGCACTGGCGGCTTACTGGGTGAGCGGGCGCAGCGCCTGGCGAGAGCTGCATGGTCGCAGGCAGATAGCGATGCGTATCTGGGCCAATGGCAGTCGCCGGAGGCCAATGGCTTAAAGGTTTCTCTTTTTGCTTATGGCAATCGGGCTCTGGCGGATCTGCTGGGTGTCTGGCAGCAATCAGATTATCCTGTGCAGGTGTTTATGCCTGAAGGCTTATTGCTGCCTTTGGCCGAGGCTGCATTAGGGCTGGCATTGCCGGTGGGCAAAACGATCTGCCGTGGTGCGCTTCGCTTATCTGTGCTGCCGATGCAATCACAGGACGATTACGACCGGCTGCTTTGGAGCTGTGATCTTAATTTTGTACGGGGAGAGGATTCATTTGTGCGGGCTCAGTGGGCCGCATTGCCCCTGATCTGGCACATTTATCCGCAGGATGATGATGCGCATCGCTCAAAACTGGATGCATTTCTGGCGATTTATCTGGCCGCCTGTCCCGGTAAATCTGCACAGCACTTAAATGATTTCTGGCAGGTATGGAATCATGGCGGCGATCTTAAAGCCGCATGGAATAAGCTTTTGCCTGAGCTTGCTGTTCTGAAAAGCCATGCAATAGCCTGGAACGAAAATTTGATTAAACGCGGGGACCTTGCCACTAATCTGGTCAGATTCGTCAATAGCAAGGTAAAATGACGCGTTAAATTTTAACCATCACTTAAGCTCTAGGTAAACACCGCAATGGCAATCAAAACCGCACAAGAAGTTCGCGTTGGTAACGTAATCATGGTTGATGCTCAACCTTGGGTCGTTCAAAAAACCGAATACAGCAAATCTGGTCGTAACTCTTCTGTTGTAAAGATGAAAGCAAAAAGCTTGCTGGGTACATCTTCTTCAGAAAACGTTTATAAAGCGGATGAAAAATTTGAAGTTGTTACATTAGATCGTAAAGAATGTACTTATTCTTATTTTGCTGATCCTATGTATGTATTTATGGACGCTGAATTTAATCAGTATGAAATTGAAAAAGATAATCTGGGCGATACACTGAACTTTATCGAAGATGGTATGGAAGATCAGTGCGAAGTAACTTTCTACGAAGGTAAAGCCATTTCTGTTGAAATGCCTACCACCATTGTGCGCGAAGTGGTTTACACCGAGCCAGCTGTTCGCGGAGATACTTCGGGTAAGGTAATGAAGCCAGCACGTCTGGTAAATGGTTTTGAATTGCCAGTTGCTGCATTTATTGAAATCGGCGACAAAATCGAAATCGATACACGCTTTAACGAATTTAAAAAACGCGCCTAAATCGCCGTTTAAAATCAGCCACCTTTACGAAGGTGGCTTTTTTTTGGGCTGTTAAAATGATTGAAGCCTGGAAAAATTCATATCGAGAAAAAACGCTTCGCCTACAGGAAAATGATTGTCAGGAGCTAAATTAAGCCCGATGGAAAAACCGCGAGTCAAATAAACACGCGGGTTTTTCTGATTTTGAAAAATGCACTTATAGCCATGCTTTGCCATAGCGTCTGACGCTAATTAGCTGCCAAATACCTGATCTCTCAGCATTTTTAATTGATCACGCAATTGGGCCGCTTTTTCAAACTCCAGATTTTTAGCGGCTTCGATCATTTCTTTTTCGAGGCGTTTTAATTCTTTGGCGAGGGATTTTTCGTCAAATTCATTCAGCATTTTTTGCCGTTTTATTTCTAATCGGGCGGCTACGGCTTCTTCCTCGTTATATACGCCATCAATCATATCTTTAATTCGTTTAACGACGCTGCGCGGGGTAATGCCATTGGCCAGATTAAAGGCGGTTTGTTTGGTGCGGCGGCGCTCTGTTTCATCGATGGCTTTTTTCATCGAATTGGTAATCCGGTCGGCGTAAAGAATGGCTTTACCATTTAAATTACGCGCGGCGCGGCCAATGGTTTGAATTAAGCTGCGCTCTGATCTTAAAAAGCCTTCTTTATCTGCGTCTAAAATCGCCACGAGCGATACCTCAGGGATATCCAGCCCTTCGCGCAGTAAGTTAATCCCGATCAGCACATCAAATACGCCAAGGCGCAAATCGCGCAGAATTTCGACGCGCTCTACGGTATCGATATCCGAGTGTAAATAGCGCACTTTTACCCCGTGCTCGCTCAGGTAATCTGTCAGCTGCTCGCTCATGCGTTTGGTCAGCGTGGTCACCAGCACCCGCTCGCCCTGTTCGGTGCGCAGCTTGATTTCCGAAAGTAAATCATCCACCTGCGTGCCCACAGGGCGCACTTCGATAATCGGATCAACCAGGCCCGTCGGGCGTACCACCTGCTCCACCACCTGGCCCTGATGCTTGGCTTCGTAGTCCGATGGCGTGGCGGAGACAAACACCGTTTGCGGCATTAGTTGCTCGAATTCTTCAAACTTCAGCGGCCGGTTATCGAGCGCGGAGGGCATACGAAAGCCATAATCGACCAGATTTTCCTTGCGTGATCGATCGCCTTTATACATCGCGCCAATTTGCGGAATGGTCACGTGGCTTTCGTCGATAATCATGATCGAATTGGGCGGCATATAGTTGATCAGCGTTGGCGGGGCCGATCCTGCCGGCTTGCCGGAGAAATGCCGTGAGTAGTTTTCAATGCCCTTACAAAAGCCCATTTCAATCAGCATTTCTAAATCAAAACGGGTGCGCTGCTCCAGCCGCTGCGCTTCAACCAGTTTGTGTTCTTTGTAATAAAACGCCAGCCGGTCAGTCAGCTCTGCCTTGATGGTTTCGATTGCTTCCAGTACTTTTTCACGCGGGGTAACATAATGGCTGCTGGGGAAAACCGTAAAGCGGCCCACGCGCTGCTTGATATGGCCTGTAAGCGGGTCGAATAATTGCAGCGTTTCCAGCTCATCATCAAATAAGTTTACCCGCAGCGCTAATTCGGCCGATTCGGCGGGGAAGATATCGATTACATCACCACGCACCCTAAAACAGCCACGGCTGAAATCGGTGTCATTTCTATCGTATTGCATGGCGGTCAGGCGTTTGATCATATCGCGCTGGGCAACGCGCTCGCCTTCTTTCAGATGCAAAATCATCTGGTGGTAAGAGCTGGGATCGCCAATCCCGTAAATCGCGCTGACGGTGGCCACAATAATACAATCCGGCCGCTCTAAAATCGCCTTGGTGGCGGAAAGCCGCATCTGCTCGATATGCTCATTAATGGCCGAGTCTTTCTCGATAAATAAATCGCGGCTGGGCACATAGGCTTCGGGCTGGTAATAATCGTAGTAAGACACAAAGTATTCAACCGCATTTTGCGGAAAGAATTCACGCATCTCCGAGTAAAGCTGCGCTGCCAGTGTCTTATTCGGCGCCATCAAAATAGCCGGCCGCCCTGACTGGGCAATCACATTGGCTATGGTGTAAGTCTTACCCGAGCCAGTTACCCCAAGCAGGGTCTGATACTGCAAACCATCATCCAGCCCCTCAAGCAACTGAGCAATGGCCGTCGGCTGATCGCCAGCAGGCGCAAATGGCTGAAACAGGCGGTAGGGGCTGCCGGGGTAATCGACAAACATGGCTAAGATCCTGTGTTGACGAGGTGGATGGCTCTATTCTACCTAATAGAACGCTCGTGCGCTTTAATGGAGGGGAAGGACTTTTGTGTGATGGAGGGCAACTACTGGCAAATCTTGGGGTAATGCGTTAATACTTGTAGATGCCATAAAGCATGGTGAGCCAAGTCTACTGTGCTAGGGTTTCTTTATCATATAAAAAGGCTTCGTAAATATCCTTTTTTATATGAGGTCATAGCCAATCAAATGGAATTAATCGTTAAGCAAGGCTAACCTTTAAGGGGCAAAAAAAGCCCAATACTCTAAAAAGGATAAGGGCTTTACTGACTAATTAGATATGTGCCTTAACTTCTTTGATTGTGTTTTTTAGAGTGGAAAGGGTGTCGTCGTAGACGCTTATACCTGGGCGTACAGGGCTATATGAAATTCCAATTTTCACTTTCTCAAAAAGTACATCAATGTCATACCCTGCGTTTTTTGCTTCATATAAAAATAAATGCAATGCTGCTTCATGAATGTTGTTTTGATTATTCATCAGAATGCTTCATTGTTTATTTGTAATGAAAGCGACATTGAACAATGTAGATTTGCCCATCTTCTGGCAGGTAAACAAGTCTATGTTTATCTGTGATTCTTCTTGACCAAAGCCCTGTTAAATCACCAATTAATGGCTCAGGTTTTCCGGTACCTTTGAAGGGATTTCTGGAGCATTCTTTAAGAAGTTCGTTGATTTCTTCAACGATTTTTGGATCGTTATTTTGCCACCAAACGTATTCTTCCCACGCTTCCGGAGTAAACGAGTAGGCGCTGATTTTAGCTTCGTGCTTGTTCTTCTGTTTCTGTTTGCTGCTGTGATTCATTGGTAAATAGCTCCCGTGATTGGGCTTTACCAGCTCGAAGATTCGCGAGGGATGAGCGTAAGCGGTTAGCGTTTGCATCAGTACTTAGAAGGTAAAGAGTTTCCTTCATGCTGCTGTAGTCCGCCATTGAGAGCATTACAACATGGTCACCGTTTACACGAGTGATTACTGTTGGATTATGGTCTTTGCATACGTTATCCATCACAGTCTTAAAGCTGGATCTTGCCTCGCTAAAAGTTAGGATGTTCATGATTTTTCTCGATATATCCGGTGAAAAATACGAATTCTTCGTGTTTTTCAATTAAAAGAAGCTAATCGTTTCTATTGGCTCGGCTTGCATTTGCCTTTCCTGCCATGAAGAATTGAAGGTGCTTATTGAGACTGGTTGAGATTCAACCTCAAGTACTGAATATTGTACGTTATATTGTACGTTTTGTCAATGTCTAATGCCTCCCAACCTAACTTGCCTTGTAGCTCACCAGCTGTTGGGTTTACTTACGACTCACGCCCAGCGCGGTCGGTTGGGCTAAAGATTTATCAGCCCAACATTTCTATTAGTAGATATGTGTTTGGCATATAAAATATGCCAAACTTACTTGCTAATTAAAGCCAGAAAGATATTTTTAGTGCCTGCGGCACCTTGATTTAGGAGCGGTTGCCACCGCGGGGCCTTCCTTTCTTGAACTGCCAAGAAAGGGAGCCAAGCTGCAACCTCATAAGCGCGAAAGCTCCTCATCTGCGGACAGCGGCGGCTGCGGAACTCACTCACTTTGCTCGCACAGACAGGCCGCCCGCTTGTTCTTCGCTTCGGCGTGTTTCAAGGGGATTCTTTAGCCCCATGCCAAGAGCACGTTTAATGCGTTTATCGTTGTTTGTTATTTAAAAACCTTGATTCTAGTGTTTCACCATTAACGCAGACATGGTCAAAAAAAAAGGCCCCAGAAATTTCCGGGGCCATAAAAGCTGCCGTGACGCAGTTCTTTAGTGCAGCGCTGCTTATAGTGCGCTGTGCCGTAGTTGCTCCAGGATCGCTGGATTTTCTAATGTGGAAATATCCTGAGTGATTTCTTCACCCTTGGCGATGTTTCTGAGCAGGCGGCGCATGATTTTGCCGGAGCGGGTTTTAGGCAGATTGTCGCCAAAGCGAATTTCATCCGGCTGGGCAATTTTGCCGATCTCGTGCGCTACCCATTCGCGTAGCTGTTTGGCAATTAGTTTGCCCGCTTCGCCTTCAGGGCGATCGCCCTTAAGTACTACAAAGGCCACGACCGATTCACCTTTAATTTCATGCGGTTTACCCACTACGGCAGCTTCAGCAACCAGCGGGTTGGCGGCCAGTGCCGATTCGATTTCCATGGTGCCAAGGCGGTGGCCGGATACATTCAGCACATCGTCGATGCGGCCCATAATCCAGATATAGCCATGCTCGTCGTAGTGAGCCGAATCGCCCGCCAGATAAAACTTGCCGTTAAATTCATCCGGAAAATAGGTGCTCTTAAAGCGTGCGGCATCGTTATAAATGGTGCGAACCAAGGATGGGAAGGGGCGGGTGATCACTAAAGACCCACCTTTGCCTGGCTCTACCGGCGCGCCGGATTCATCCACAATGGCGGTCATAATGCCCGGTAATGGCAGGGTGCAAGAGCCAGGTTTGGTAGCCACTGCGCCCGGTAATGGGGCCACCATATTGGAGCCGGTTTCGGTCTGCCACCAGGTATCGACAATCGGGCAACGTCCGCCGCCGATCACTTCGTGATACCACATCCATGCATCAGGATTAATCGGCTCACCCACCGTGCCCAAGAGGCGCAGGCTGGATAAATCGTATTGCTTAGGCAGATCGCCTCCGAGTTTGATCAGGGAGCGGATTGCGGTCGGCGCGGTGTAAAAAGTGGTGACCTGGTGTTTTTCTATCATCGCCCAGAAGCGGCCGGCATCCGGATAGGTTGGCACGCCTTCAAATACCACCTGTGTAGCGCCGATGCCCAGCGGGCCGTAAGCAATATAGCTGTGGCCGGTAATCCAGCCCACATCGGCCGTGCACCAGTACACATCGTCTTCTTTGTAATCGAATACCCATTTCATTGATACTTGTGTACCAAGAAAGTAGCCTGCGCTGGAATGCTGGATGCCCTTAGGCTTACCTGTGGAGCCGGAAGTATAAAGCACGAAGAGCGGATCTTCGGCATTCATCCATTCTGGCTCGCATACATCTGGCAGGCCTTTCACCAGCTGATGCCACCAAATATTATTGCTTTCGCTCCAGTGATCCGGCTTGGTGCCGGTACGCTGAAACACAATCACTTTTTCGACTGATTCGCAGTTGCCAATACCCAGTGCCTCGTCGGTCATGGCTTTCAGTGGCGTGGCTTTGCCGCCGCGCACGGATTCATTGGCGGTAATCACAATCTTGGCCGTGGCATCCTGGATGCGATCACGCAGTGCACCGGCAGAGAAGCCGCCAAACACCACTGAGTGAATCGCGCCAATACGGGCGCAGGCCTGCATGGCGATAATGGCTTCAACTGTGTGTGGCATATAAATAACAACGCGATCACCCTTGACCACGCCCAGGCTTTTTAAGCCGTTAGCAAACTGGCAAACGCGGTGATACAGCTCGCGGTAAGTGACGCGGGATACCGAGCCATCATCCGCTTCAAAAATAATCGCTACCTTATTTGCTTTGCTTTCAAGGTGACGGTCCAGGCAGTTGTAGGACACATTCATTTCACCATCTTCAAACCACTTGAAAAATGGCGCATTGGATTCGTCCAATACCTTGGTGAAAGGCTTGCGCCAGCTGACTAACTCGCGGCCTAACTCACTCCAAAAGCCTTGATAATCACTGCTGGCTTTTTCGCAAAGGGTGTAATAGCCCTCCATGCCGGATACGTTTGCTTTGGTGCGAAAATCATTGGAAGGTGGAAACAGACGGGTTTCCTTAAGTACGGAATCAATGCTGCTCATTTAGGCTTCCTTCTTGCAGAGATAGTCAGATAAATCGGTCTGAACTAAGAGTATCAGCGGCTCTTACGCAAGGCTAATTTTGTTTTTTGATGGGGTGAATCAGAAAGACTGATGCAAGAGTTTTTGAGTGGGAGGCAGCGGGCGGCGGGCTTAGGCGGGTATGTTTTTTGATGAAAAGAGAGCTGCCGATTCTATTGATTTAAAGGGTATTCGCAGCTTGGTGTACACAGGTTTTTTAGCCTGAAATTAGCCAATACTTATGCTTTATACCGGGTGGATTGCTGTTTTATAATTCAGGGTTTCGGGTTTTATATAGTTGCTTTTTAGTAAATATTAATGTGGTTTCAGAATTTAATCATCTGTAAATGATTGCGGGTTTAATTTAAAGTTATCCTTTAGCCCGTCTTCTTATACGAATTTCAGTTTTTTAAAACTTTGGCGGGATATCAGTACATGCTGCATCAATAGCAAAGCGTATATGCAGCTCGGTGGTGTCAAATAAAGGGATATCCATATCCTGCTGCTTAATCAGCATGGTAATTTCTGTGCAGCCCAGAATAATACCTTCTGCTCCTTGCTCGGTAAGCTGATTAATAATCGTCATATATTCCTGCCTGGATGATTCCTTAATGATGCCCTGGCAAAGTTCCTGATAGATAATCTCGTGCACTCTATTGCGGACTGCTTCTCTTGGAGTAATGACTTCCAGCTGATGCTGGCTGGTTAATCTGCCACGATAAAAATCGTGCTCCATGGTGAATTTTGTACCCAATAGAGCAACTTTTTTAATGCCTGCTTTTTTTATTTCAGCTGCAGTAGCATCCGCAATATGCAGAAATGGAATCTGGATTTTAGCTTCAATTTCAGCCGCTAATTTATGCATGGTATTGGTGCATAAAATAATCAAATCTGCACCGGCTAATTGCAGAGAATAAGCAGATTGGGCCATGATTTCCCCTGCCTTATCCCATTGCCCGGTGCTTTGTAGCGCGGCTATTTCTGCAAAATCTACACTTAGCAAGATTGCTTTGGCAGAATGCAGGCCGCCTAATTTTTCTTTGATTAATTGATTCGCTCTTTGATAGTAAATCTGGCTGGATTCCCAGCTCATGCCGCCTATCATGCCGATTGTTTTCATTGTTGTACCTTTAAATCTAATAAAGCGAGTTGTAATAAAAAAATGTCGAGATAGCCAGCTGGCTGGCCATTGTGCTGTTAAGTGGTTTTAATCTTCTGGGTGAAGCATTGCCATGTGCGTTATGGCCAGGCGGGGCAATATATCGCTCAGCTTGCTTTATTCCGGCATAGCTGTTTTTTCCTGGTATTTATTCTGTTTTGTTCTGCTGATATGGTTCGGTTTTTTATGCTGTTTGCGCCAAGTTTATCTCATCATGGGTTTAATAAGAGTGCCTCTGTGTGTAAATCATGCTTAATTCATAGATTTTTGAAGCTCCATAAAAACCTGATCTGCTTTATCAATATTAATAAAACCCAGCCGGGGAAATTCCAGATCAATGATGACATACAGAGCCAGAGACATAATCGCAGCAAAGGCAAAGGTGTGCAGCAGGCTGCGCTCCCTGTTATCCGACATATCGTAGCCCACCAAAAGTGCACCGGCAAAGCTTAGCCCGGCAAGCAGCAGAAATACGATAAAAGGAGGGTGGTTTTTAGTGGCCATTGCGCGCGTGGTGGTGATATCGATCATGTCATTGAGCGCTGGTAAAAGCAGTGTGGCGCTGGAAACAGGCTCATTAGGTTTGCGGCTGGCAGTTAAAACTTTCTGCCATATTTTTATCTGTAATGCAGCGGTTTCATCCAGTTTTTGCCGGGTTGCTGTTTGATTTTCTGTGCTTTGGTAGCTGTTCGAGCGTAATTCAAGATAGCGGCGAAATAGTGTGCGTATTTCGGGCTGAACATCGGCAGGCAACAGGTCTACACGCAGATAGGCCGTGCTGATGGCGTTGGCTTCCTGGGTAATTAAATGGCGGCGCTCTTCAAATCGCGATGCTGCACCTGAAAAAGTAAATGCAATAACCAGGCCGAGTAAACCAAATACAGCACTTTCGGCTGCACCAACTCCGTTGGCCAGCCCGTTCGGATCCCGTTTTAATTTAGCTAAACCCAGCCGTCGGCCAATTTCAGAGAAAATGAGGATGCCCGCAAAGATGCAAGCCGTTGTTAATAAGGCGATGAGGGTGAAGGTCATTTTATTTCCCTTTAGATAGCGTTGCTACGGAGTGCAAAGGCCGCGAGTCTGCACGGATATCTTTTGAGTAATCATGAGGATAAAATTATCGGATAATTACTTATTTTACAATAACATATATTTTAAAACTTGCACTTTTGATTAATAAGGCACTACCGTTGATTAACTATTTATTTAAATAACAGCAGGCTTGGGCTGTTTTTACGAAGGGATGATTCGATATTTTATTGTTAAAATATTTTGGATGATGTTTCAATATATATATTTTCTTAATTACGTTTGAAATAAAATTGTATTTTAGAATGTTACTTTTAATAATTTGATTATATATTTTATAGTTGAAAATAAAAAACGCCCTGTAAACAATACAGGGCGTTTTTTTATGACTATTTAAAGCTTAGTGTTTGGATGCACCTTCTGCACCTACCCCTGTCATGGAGCGGATAAATTGTGGCAAGAATGCGGCACGTTCAGAATCTGCTTGAGTGCTTTTATCTGTGATAGAGAATAGCCAAGTCATCACAAAAGCTAAAGTCATTGAGAAAATGGCCGGGTTTTTGTAAGGGAATAATTCGCTGCCCTTGGCATTGCCCAGTGTGTCTACCCAGACAGCTGGCCCGAGGATAATCAGTACTACTGCGCAAATCAGGCCAGAGTAGCCACCAATGACGGCCCCGCGGGTTGTCAGGCCTTTCCAGAACATGGATAAAAACAGCACTGGGAAGTTGGCAGATGCCGCAATCGAGAATGCCAGGCCTACCATAAAGGCAATGTTTTGCTTCTCGAACATAATACCCAGCAAGATAGCCACTACCCCTAAGGCCACGGTTGCGTATTTAGAGACGCGGATTTCTGTGGCTTCATCTACACGGCCTTTGCGCCAGACGCTGGCGTATAAATCATGTGAAACGGCGGAGGCACCAGAGAGGGTCAGCCCGGAAACCACGGCCAGAATGGTGGCAAAGGCAACCGCTGAGATAAAGCCCAGAAATAAATCACCACCCACTGCGTGTGAAAGGTGGACTGCTGCCATATTGGAGCCGCCCAGTAGTTTGCCCGCTGCGTCTTTATAGGATGGATCGGTTGACACTAGCATGATCGCGCCAAAGCCGATAATGAAGGTTAGGATGTAGAAGTAGCCAATAAAGCCAGTGGCTACAAATACGGATTTACGTGCAGCCTGTGCATCTTTTACGGTAAAAAAGCGCATCAGGATGTGTGGTAAGCCTGCAGTACCAAACATCAGAGCCAGGCCCAGAGAGATGGCATCAATCGGGTTGGATACCAGGCCACCGGGGGCCATGATGTTTTTAGCCGCTTTTGCTGCGGCCTTTGCCGCATCAGATGCTTTTTCGACCAGTGAGGCTGCATCGGGAGCATTGCTGGCAACCGCCTGGGCAGCGACATCAGATGCTGCCGTGGCTTTCACAGCCAAGAGCTGCGCTCCTGCTTCTTTAACGTGCACGGCCTGGGCAAACATGCCTTCGACACTAAAGTTCACATGTTTGAGTACCATAAAGGCCATAAAGCTCGCACCGGATAAGAGCAGTACGGCTTTAATAATTTGTACCCAGGTGGTAGCCAGCATGCCGCCAAAGATCACATAAATGACCATTAATACGCCAACCAGTACCACGGCCGTGTTGTAATTCATGCCAAACAGCAGCTGAATCAGTTTGCCTGCGCCCACCATTTGAGCAATCAGATACAAAGCAACCACAACTAAAGTTCCTGTTGCAGCAAAGGTGCGTACCGGGCCTTGTTGCAGGCGGTATGAGGCCACATCGGCAAAAGTGTATTTACCCAGGTTACGCAGGCGTTCTGCTACCAGAAAGGTGATCACAGGCCAGCCTACCAGAAAGCCCAGAGAATAAATCAGCCCGTCATAGCCGGTATCAAACACCAGTGCAGAAATCCCCAGAAATGACGCTGCCGACATATAGTCGCCGGCAATTGCCAGGCCATTCTGAAAGCCGGTAATGCCGCCGCCTGCCGAGTAAAAATCTTTAGCAGAGCGGGTGCGGCTGGCTGCCCAATAGGTTACCCCCAAGGTAAAGGCCACAAACATGAAGAACATGATGATGGCGTGCCAGTTCATCGCTTGTTTGGTAACCGGGCCATCAATGGAGCCAGATGCCCATGTAGGCAAGCTGGCAAGGGCCAGAAGCGCACCACAGCCTAGCTGCTTTTGCAATTTGTGCATCATTGCTTTGTTTCCTCGATAATTTCACGGGTCAACTGATCAAATTCAGTGGCGCGGCGTACATAAATGCCGGTAAGCACAAAGGCGGATAAAATCACCAGGATACCAATCGGAATACCGATGGTGGTGATGCTGCCTGCAGAGAGCGGGATCCCCAATGTTTTGGGGGAAAATGCGATGACTAGAATAAAACCGTAGTAAATGAGCAGCATTACTGATGATAAAAGCCAGGAGAGGCTGGTTTTTTTCTGGACTAACTCAGCAAATTTAGAGTTGTGCTGAATACGCTCGATGATCGTTTCACTCATGCTTAGACTCCTCCTTGAATAAGGTGGATCCCGGAAGGGACAACCGATCTGTAATGTAACGACAGCGATCTTTTGATGCTAATTGCAATTTCTGATGTACAAAATCAGCAAAACTGATGTTGCATTGCATTCGTATTTCTTGAGGCTTACTTCTTCTTGTGTATTCCATGTGGGTAAGTTACGGTATTTTTACCAAAATAAGCTGACAGTGTGAGGGTTTTTGAGCATACTTTCGCCATGGAAATTTACCAGCTTCGCACTTTTATTGCCGTTGCACAGCAGGGGCATCTAACTCAGGCCGCAGAATTACTCCATCTTTCCCAGCCTGCCGTAACGGCGCAGATTAAGGCTTTGGAAGAGGAGTTCGGCCTCCCTTTATTCGAGCGTTTCCCCGGTGGCGTGCAGCTCACCGAGGCGGGAAAGTTGTTGCAGCCGGATGCCGAGCAGATTTTGGCACTGGCGCGTGGTATGCAGAACCGGGCAAAAGCATTGGCAGGAGAGCCTAAGGGAAAGGTCAAAATTGGTACGATTGGTGTACCGGCAAGGCTGCGTTTAGGCTCTTGGCTGGCCCATTTACGGGATAGGTATCCGCTGATTTCAGCTCAAACCACGCATGGTATTTCGGTGAGCGTGCTCAATGATGTACGGAAAAAAGTACTGGATGGTGGTTTTTATCTGGGCCGCAATCCCTATCAGAATGTCACAACACTGCAGCTGAGCGAGATTGGCTTTTGCGTTGCGCTGCCTCCTGGCATGGCAGGTGAGCTGGTCAATGCAGATTGGAAAACGCTGGGTAAAGCTCCGTGGCTGGGTTTGTCTCAATTTACCAGCCTTGCAGAAATCACTTTGGAGCTGTGGCGCAGCCAGAATATTGCGCCAAAGATTGTGGGTGAATTTGATGAAGAAGCAACCTTGGTAGAGCTGGTTAAAGCGGGAATGGGGGTGGCGATTCTGGCTGAGCGCACAGCAAAACGCTTTGCTGCCGATGGCTCGATTGCCTTATGGCGGGGCGGGGAGATTGCAGTGCGGGTGCCTTTGCAGTTTATCTATTCGGCAGACAGAGAGCAGGACCCGTTAATTGGTATGCTGAAGGGTTCACTTAAAATAGAGTGGGATCTGCTTTGATTATCACTTAAGATTGTTTTTAATGAAAAAAGCCAGATTTAAATCTGGCTTTTTTTTGGGGTACTGAAAATACAAAAACCCCGCCATGGGCAGGGTTCGAGTATGAAGGCCACCGCACAACAACTGAATTACTTCAGCTTGGTTTCCTTGTAGATCACGTGTTTACGAACCACGGGATCAAACTTCTTGATTTCTAGCTTAGTTGGCATTGTGCGCTTGTTCTTGGTCGTTGTGTAAAAGTGACCAGTACCTGCGCTGGATTCCAGCTTGATTTTTTCACGCATGATTTCTTACCTCAGCCTCAAACTTCGCCACGAGCGCGGAGATCCGCGAGGACGACTTCGATGCCTAGTTTATCGATAGTACGGAGTGCTGCGTTAGATACACGCAGACGAACGAAGCGGTTTTCACTTTCTACCCAGAAACGGCGGCTGTGCAGATTTGGAAGAAAACGACGCTTAGTCTTGTTATTGGCGTGGGAAACGTTGTTCCCTGTCACTGGACGCTTGCCGGTGACTTCACATACTCGTGCCATGGTGGGTAATTCCCTGACTTCTGAGAAAAACCGGATTTATAGCATAGATTCCAGCCTTGTTTCAAGAGTTATGTCACTTTACCCTTAGGTAATTAGGTTTTTTCTGCCGGCGTTTTGTGTTCTATGGCTAGGCGCTGTGCGGCTTGAGGCTGGGTTTGGCAGATCTTTGTAAACGCATAAAAATGAGAAGTGAAAATAGTGCCTGCCCTGGGGGCTCAGCGGCTTATAAAGCAGGCTGGGATTACCCGGCAAGCCAATATGCTTTAGTTTTACAGGTAAGCTTAATTAAGAGGCTGGGATAAAAGGGAAAAATGGCCTATTCGCTGAGGGCAGGCGCAATCTTGTAAAGTGCTCCCCGGCTGTTTACCGGGGAGATGTTGGCGTTATGCATGCTTGAGCTTGGGTTATGGCCCTTTATTCGCCAGCAGGAGCGAGCACAGTGCGATTGCCGTTGGTTTCCATACCGCTGACCAGGCCAGAGGCTTCCATCTGCTCAATTAGCCTTGCAGCGCGGTTGTAGCCGATGCGTAGCTGGCGCTGTACGGATGAGATCGAGGCCCGGCGGCTTTTGAGCACAAAGGCAACGGCTTCGTCGTAAAGCGGATCGCTTTCGTTATTTCCATCGCTATTGTTGCCGTTTGCTGCTGCTTCGGCTTCAAAGCCTCCATTTAAAATACCATCGATATAGTTGGGCTCACCCTGCTGCTTGAGGTTTTCAACCACCTGATGCACTTCATTGTCGTCCACAAAGGCGCCGTGTACACGCAGCGGGTAGCCGCTGCCCGGTGGCAGGAACAACATATCTCCCTGGCCAAGTAAGGCCTCTGCGCCCATCTGATCCAAAATGGTACGGCTGTCGATCTTGCTGGATACCTGAAATGCCAGCCTAGTCGGGATGTTGGCCTTGATCAGGCCAGTAATTACATCCACTGATGGGCGCTGGGTGGCCAGAATCAGATGAATACCGGCAGCGCGGGCTTTTTGCGCAAGCCTTGCGATCAGCTCTTCAATCTTTTTGCCCGCCACCATAATCAGATCGGCAAACTCATCTACCACCACCACAATAAACGGCAGGTGCTCAAGGCGTTCAGGATCGTCCGGTGTCAGCGTAAAAGGATTCGTGAGTGGCGTTCCTGCTTTTTCGGCTTCACGAACCTTCTGATTGAAACCTGCCAAATTACGCACACCAAAGGTACTCATCAGGCGGTAGCGTTTTTCCATTTCGGCCACACACCAGTTCAGCGCATTGGCGGCCAGCTTCATATCAGTGACTACAGGGGCCAGCAAATGCGGGATGCCCTCATAAACAGACAGCTCAAGCATTTTCGGGTCGATCATAATAAAGCGCACTTCATCTGCCGTGGCTTTGTAGACCAGACTGAGGATCATGGCATTCACACCGACAGATTTACCCGAGCCGGTCGTCCCCGCCACCAGCATATGCGGTGCTTTGCCCAGATCGGTGACAATCGGCTTGCCGGTAATATCTTTGCCCAGTGCAATGGTGAGCTTGCTGCCCATGGCGTGATAGGGCTCGGAAGAGAGAATCTCCGACAGGCGAATGATCTGGCGAGTCGGGTTGGGCAGCTCCAGCCCCATGTAGGTTTTGTCCGGGATGGTTTCGACGACGCGAATCGAAACGAGGCCCAGCGCACGGGATAAGTCCTTCATCAGATTGACAATCTGGGAGCCCTTTACACCGATTGCGGGCTCAATCTCGTAACGGGTAATCACTGGCCCCGGGTAGGCGGCGATGACTTTGACTTCTACATTGAAGTCAGCCAGTTTTTTCTCAATTAGCCTTGATGTGAATTCCAGTGTGTCTTTGCTGATGGTTTCCCTGGCAGGTGGTGCGGGTGTGAGTAACTTGATCGGTGGCAAGCCCTGGTTGCTGGCAATCACGGGCAGGTCTTCTGCATTAAATAGCGGCACTTGTGCGGCTTTTTGCTGCTCTTCCTGTGCTTTTTTGCTGAGTTTTGCGGCGATAGCGGGCATTTCGGTATGAGCGGCTTCTATGCGTACCGGAGGCTTGTCATCAAAACGTTTTTTCTCTGATGTCACCTTCTCGCCGCGCTGTACTTTTGCTTCTCGGCCAATTTTGCGGTCGTGTGATGCCTGGATGGCATCACGTATTTTTAGAATGCTTAGCTCAATCAGGGTGCCCAGGTTTTCCATTAAATGTAGCCAGGACAAACCTGTTAGCAGAGAAATACCAATGCATAATGTGGCAATTAAAAATAGCGTAGCACCGGAAAAACCGAAGCTTAAGTACAACCAGCTACCCAGTGTGACGCCCAGGATTCCGCCGGGAGCCTGTGGCAAAACAGCATGAATACTGTGTAATCGCAGTGCTTCAAAGCTGGAGCTGGCCAGAATGATCAGTATGAAGCCAATGCAGGCAAAGAGCACGGTAGGGCGGGCACTATCACTGACATGATCTATGCGCCGGTAGCCCCATAAAATAGCTGAAAAGCAAAAGCCTACCCACCACCAGGCTGAAAACCCGAATAAATAGAGCAAAATATCGGCAATCCACGCGCCTACCGCACCACCTCGATTATGAATTTCAGGCCGGGTGGCGCTGTGTGACCAGCCGGGGTCGCTGGGGCTGTAGGTGCTTAGGACCAGGACGAGGTAAATGACCAGAACGACCAGAATAAACCACCACGATTCGCGCAAAAGAATGGCAATCTGAGGTGGTAAGGCGGCGCGGCTGGATACATTTGCAACGTTTTTTTTACGAAATATGCCCATGTTTGGCTTGATTGCTATGAATATGCCGCTAATTATAGCGGCAACATCCTGCAAACAGCAGTTGGCTGTTTCATTTGGGTAATAAGCCAGCAGATTGGTGTGGAGGTTCACTCAAGAAAATGCTTTTGCTATTTTAAACAAAGCGCACAGGTCTAGCGGGCGTAATCCCCTTTATCTTCGAATTGGCTCGCTTGCAGCAGGCTAAATATGTGGTATCTGCAATCAGAATTGATGTACGCGCAGCTTCACCCCCAAGGCCTGTACATAGGCAGTGGCTCAATGCCTAATACCAGGCTGACAGGAGGCGCACCACGGGCGGGCGTGAAAGTAGCAGCATCGGCAGGGTAAGGGCACAGAGACCAAACCAGGCAAGGGTAAGGCGCAGTCATTTGGCAGACCAGAGTATGCTGATCTCTACTCAGGGCAATTGCGAATGAGGTTTGGGTGGCTGAAAAAATCCGGTCCTATTGATTTAGCTGATGTTGCGAAGCCATCGTGTTTTTGACTGTTTGACTGTTTGACTGTTTGACTGTTTGGCTGAGGCATCACAGTAGGGGTTCTAAGGTGCGTGTCACCAGGATGTTATTTCTGTTTTTAAGACAAAAAACCTGCCAGTTTGTTTTCCAGAACCCGTGGGTTTTCGCCGTTGGCAATGGTGACCAGGCCTTCTACCAGCATTTCGCGGCGTCTGACTTCTGTTTGGATATGTTGCTTTAATTTATGTGAAATAGGCAGAAAAATCAGATTAGCCATGGCGACGCCGTAGATAGTGGCCACAAATGCAACTGCAATCCCCGCTCCCAGCTTGGAAGGATCTGTGAGGTTTTCCATGACGTGGATCAGGCCCATCACCGCACCGATAATGCCGATAGTAGGGGAATAGCCCCCTGCGGCTTCCCAAATTCTGGCAGCAGAGCGGGCCCGGTCTTCAAATACATCAATATCCAGCTCCAGGGCGCGGCGAATGACTTCGGGCTCAGCACCATCAACGACCATTTGCAGCCCGCGTTTGATAAAGGGATCTTTTTCGCTTTGAACATAGGCTTCCAGTGCCAGCAAACCGCCACGGCGGGCTTGCTGGCCCCAGTTAACCAGTACACCCAGCTGTTTTTTGAAATCGTGCTGTGGCGGGAAAAAAACCCAGCGCACCATTTTCAGGCCAGCCACAAAGTGATCTTGCCTAGTTTGCAACATGACTGCGCCTAGCGTACCACCTGTGACAATCATAAATGCCGTGGCCTGCATCAGGGAGGCTACATGTCCGCCCTCCAGAATTTGCCCGAGTACAACTGCAGTTAGGCCAAGTAAAATACCAAATATGCTGATTTTATCCATATCGCCTTATCAACCTGTCCAATCACCCAGGCGCGCCCGCAGCCGGGCGATGGCCTGGCTGTGCAGCTGGCAAACCCGGGATTCGGTGACACTGAGTACGGCCCCAATTTCTTTAAGATTGAGTTCTTCGTCGTAGTAAAGTGCCATCACGAGCTTTTCCCTTTCGGGCAGCGCATCAATAGCTTCTATTAATTTTTGTTTGAAGTGTGTTTCAGAGAGCTGATTGAGCGGATTGTGTGACTGATCTGCCACATTATGTTCACTATGATGATTTTCTTCATCTTCTTCGAAATCGTCCAAATGCACCAGCTGATGGCCGCGCGCCTCGGTGAGCATGTCCTGGTATTGCTCAAGGCTGACCTGAAGGTGATGGGCAACTTCACTTTCCAGGGGGGCTCTGCCCAGGCTGTGGCCAAGTTTTAACAGTGCGGTTTCAATATCCCGCATATGTTTTCTGGCCTGGCGGGGCATCCAGTCGGCGCTTCTTAATTCGTCCAGCATTGCGCCGCGAATACGCTGTGAGGCAAAAGTCTCAAACAGCACACCTGCATTGGCATCAAAGTTTTTTGCAGCTTCCATTAGCCCCATCATGCCTACCTGTATCAGGTCGTCCACTTCCACGCTGGCAGGCAGACGGCTCACCATGTGATAGGCGATCCGCTTGACCAGCGAGGCATGGTGAGTGACGTAATCATCTTCGCTGCCGGCCTGGGTCTGACGATAAAGAGAAAGTGCGCGTGGCGCTGTCATCTGTTTCTACTTTGAAGTGGCAAAATCAGTTTAGCTGAGAGCCTAGCGACTTGGGAGTAAAATCAGTTTGCTTTCTAATTGCTTAAAAGTGCTTGCAATAGCTCGGCCTAATCCTTCGGCAATATCATTTGTGTTTATGTTGTTTAAGCTCTTATTTGCCGTAAGAATGGTGTCGAGTATAACAGGGGAATTCACCGAGCTTAAGCGAATATGCAGTTTTGCTAATAAGTAAGCCTCGCTTGCAGATGGGTATGGTGAGTAAGCTTGGCCACTGAATCAGTAATCTGCTGACTACTTTGATAAAAGTGCTTGGGTTTTGCTAGGGTCTGTTGACGTTTCACATCGGTAGCCATAAAAATGCGCACGCCATGGCTATGACACTTTCATAATTTCGCTTCAACTTGTCATATCGGAATGCCACTGCGCGGTAATGCTTCAATCGCGCAAAAGCATTCTCGACCAAATGTCGATAGCAATACAGCCCACGATCTAGATCCACATTCCCTTTGATTGAATTACGTTTTCTGGGAATCACTGATCGCGCACCCTGCGCAGAAATCAGTCCTCGAAGGTACTCACTATCGTACCCCTTATCTGCGATGATCACTTCGGCTGAAGGCAGTTGGGCAATCAGCTCTGGGGCGGCAGTACAATCATTAATCTCGCCTCCGGTAATTTCGAAGGCAATCGGCAAACCATAAGCATCTACCGCCAAATGAATTTTGCTGGTGTTCCCTGCACGGCTTTTGCCAATCGCTTCAGATTGATCGCTGGCCGCCCCGGCGCTGTGTTGATGCGCCTTGGCATAGCTACCATCAATGAATACCCATTCAAAATCGGGGTCGATCAGTAAGGCTTTGAAAATATTGAGCCATTTCCCAGCTACAGACCAAGCATTAAAGCGTTTATAGACTGAATTCCATTCACCAAAGGCGCTGGGTAAATCCCGCCACGGGCAGCCAACGCGCATGCGGTAAAACATTCCTTCGACGGTAATTCGTAAATCAGGCTTGTTGTAAATGGTGTGTTGAAGCAGAATCTTTTCTAGCTTCGACCAAAGCTCGTTACTGAGCATTAATCGGGGCATCGCAAACCTGCAGGGGAAATGGTGTAGGAACCTGAATTCTGCGGGTTTGCATCCGTCATTGCATGACTTTAGCTTGAAACGTCAACAGACCCTAGGGGAGGGGGCGTTGTGGGCGAGCCTGCCAGCTTGAGACGCGGTCGTTTTTGAAAGAGGTTTTTCGATTTGAAATACATCGGGCAAGGGGCGGCGTCAGATCATAAAAGCTGGCTTGCCCTCTAATGCTGAAGTTGTTCTGTCAGCAGGCGGCTGGATTCTACCAGGCGGTAAAGAAACCCCGTGCTATCTGCGGTGTGAGATGGTTTTCGCCAGCGCAGCATCACATCAGCCAGCTGGCGAAAAGCATGACTGGAATCGGCATCCGGAAAAGCATCCAGTACGGTGCGGCCCAAGCGGGACGCGCGTTTAAGTTTTTCGTCTTCAGGTACATAGCCGATCAGCTTCATTTGCACTGCATCGCCTAAATACTGCCGGGCTACGCTTTTGAGGCGATTAAAAATTAATCCGGCCTCAGTAATAGTATCTACGCGATTCACTAAAACCCGGAAATCCCGCCTTGCGTATTCGGTGCCGAGTAGTTTGATGGTGGCATAAGCGTCGGTGAGCGATTCGGCGCTATTGGACACAATCACCATTACATCATCGGCAGCAAGGCTGAGGCAGGGCACGCCATGGCTGGCGGATGGGCGGGTATCGAGCAGCAAAAACTCGGCGTATTGGGTGAGCTGTTCAAATTCGGCTGACAGCCATGTTAGCTCCCGCTCGTTCAGACTGCTTAATACGGTAGCTTTAGCACTGATTGGCAAAATGGAAAACCCGGCTTCGGTAGCAAGCAGGGTATCAGCCAGTGTGACTTCCCGGCGCAGCACGTGATCCAGCTCGTGTTTTTGTTCCAGCCGCATGCGGTGGGCGGCATTGCCTGAGCCGGTAAACTCGTCTAATAAGATGACTTCACGATTGCGTTCGGCCAGTGCTGCGGCCAGGTTGATTGCCAGCGTGGTGGTGCCGCTGCCGCCGCGCCCCCCGCTTAAGCTAATGCTGCGGCAAGGCGTAGGAGCAATCATGGCCCGCAGGCCCGCAGCCTGATCTGACCAAAGACTAGCCACGGGAATGGCTCGCATAGTTTATGTTGAAATCAAGCGGGCTATCCATGGTGCCACCTTGCGCGCCCATAAATAGCGGGAACTCATCGGGCTTCAGGGTGAACGCACTGTTTTGTGATTCGCCCCGAAAGGCCCGATCAACCAGATAAGCTACATTAGCGCGGTGCAGGTCTTCTGGTACGCGCTGGCCATTGGTTAAAAAGTGCAGGCGCAGTTTATGTCGGATCGCTACATCAAGGCAGCCGCCTAGATTCATGGTTTCATCAAGCTTAGTCAGAATGCAGCCCGCTAAATGGGTGTTGCGATAGCGGCGGGCTACATCGTCCAGCGTGCCTGTCTGGGCGTTTGCTGCAAGCAGCAGCAGGGTAGATACATTATCTTCGTCAAATAGGGCCAGTTGCTCGCTGATCCGCTGATCGCGCTGCCCCATTCCCACAGTATCGATGAGTACCAGATGTTTTTCGCTTAGATCGGCAAGGGTAAATTGCAAATCGGTTTCGTCTTTGACTTCGTGTACCGGCACACCGATGATGCGGCCGTAAATACGCAGCTGATCGTGTGCCCCAATCCGGTAGCTGTCGGTCGTGAGCAGAGCTACCGAGTCCGGCCCGTGCAGGAGCGCGCAGCGTGCAGCCAGCTTGGCAACCGTGGTGGTTTTTCCTACTCCGGTTGGGCCGATCAGAGCATAAATACCGCCACGATTGATCAGATCATCATCTGTAGTGGCTGCAGCAAGGTTGTGTGTAAGTGCCGCTTTTACCCAGCGCATGCCCTGATCCAGTGTCATTTGTGCAGGCATTTTTTCAACTAGCTGGCGTGAAAGTGCAGGGCAAAATCCGGCGGATAAAAGCTGGCGTAAGGCTTCGAGCTTTTCAGGCGCATGGCGTGATAATTCGCCCCAGGCCATGCCTGCCAGCTGGCTTTCCAGTAAGCCACGCAATAGGCGAATTTCCCGGGCAATGCCATCCATTGCTTCTTTATCTGCAGGGCTTTGTACAGGAGGTGCTTCATCGTCTTCAAAGCTGAATGTGGGCAAGGCACGTTCCGGGGCCGGGCGACGCGGTGGTGGCGCGCTTGGCCGTGGAGCGGGCCGGCTGGGCCTGGGCTGCTGATATTCCGGGTTGCTGTCGAGAGGGATGGCGGCAGCTACGGGCTCAGGCTGGCGTGGTGCTGTGCGGTTGCTGCGCAGGACAACAGGCTCGTCATGCAATAGGGTGCCAGACTCTTCGTCGTCATCATCGGGAATGGCGTAGGAGCGGGCCAGAGCCTTACTGATCGGTGCAGCAGCCTGTGCATTTTGCAAAAGCCTGGCCCCGTTTTGCGCCCCTCGGCTGTTTTGCTGCGCTGCAGGACGCGGCTGTGTAGCAACATTATTGGTCAGTGCTGCTACATCGGCATCTGCGACAGCCATGATTTCTATGCCACCGCCAGACACCTGGCGGTTGGACAGGATCAGCGCATCGGGGCCAAGTTCATCACGAACCTGACGCAGCGCATCACGGGTAGTCGCTCCGTAGAACTTTTTCACGACCATATTCAGTTGCCGTCTGAAAACAAAAGATTATCCTCATGCAAGCTATTTCGCCTAAAAGTGCAGTTTAGCTGTGCGTATTTTAGTATGTTTTGTCAGTTTACCCTTAAGCATTCTGTGCTCAATGAGGTATTTATTCTTTAGTTTGTTCTGTGGTTCATTTTTTGCGCTCAATTTGCTCCCAGCATTCCCACGATCCGAATCGTTTTGCTGTCTGGAATTTCGGTATGGGCAATGACCCGTAATCCTGGGATCGAGCGGCGTAAAAAGCGGCTTAGCATCGTGCGAAGCTGGGCAGGGGCAATCAGCACTGTGCTTAGACCTTGCTGCTCCAGTTGCTCGGACAATTCAGACGCTTGTTTGAGTACCCGTTCGGCAAGGCCGGGCTCCAGGCCGCCTTGTGAATTTCCCGATACAGAAGAAAGTAAAATATTTTCGAGTTGTGGCTCAAGCGTCACAACCTGCAATTCGTTTTCGCCCGGGAAGAGCTGATGCACAATCGCCCGGCCTAGCGCAACGCGTACGGCAGCCGTTAGATCATCGATATTTTGTGTGCGGGTAATATGTTCGGCCAGGGTTTCCAGAATGCTGCGCAAATCGCGGATATGCATCCCTTCTTCAAGTAAGTTCTGTAATACTTTTTGTAATGTGCCAACAGGAATAATTTTGGGAACAAGGTCCTCCAGAAGCTTGGGCGCTTCTTTGCCAAAATGCTCGAGCAATTGCTGGACTTCTTCGCGGCCTAACAGCTCGGCAGAATGGCTTTGCAAAATATTTGAAATATGGGTGGCAACTACGGTAGAAGCATCCACCACGGTATAGCCAAAAGCTTGTGCCTGATCGCGTAAACTGGCATCAATCCAGACAGCGGGCAGGCCAAATGTAGGATCTTGGGTAGGCGTGCCGGGGAGCTGGCCCATTGCGTTACCCGGATTAATTGCCAGCCACTGGGCAGCGAAGGCTTCACCTGTGCCCACATCTACGCCCTTGAGCTGGATGCGATATTGATTGGGTTTGAGCTCCAAATTATCGCGGATATGTACGGAGGGCACTAAAAAGCCCAGCTCCTGTGCGATCTTTTTACGAATACCCCGAATACGCCGGAGCAGCTCACCATCCTGATTGCGATCGACCAGAGGAATAAGCCGGTAGCCTACTTCCAGCCCTACCGGATCAACTGGCTGTACATCATTCCAGCTGACCTCCTGTAAGGGAGCTGCTGCCGGAGCACCTCCCGCTGAGGCTGGCCCTGCCGCAGCTCCCCTTTCTGCCGCAGCAGTTTGTAGTGCACTGGTTTTATTGCGCTGATCAAGCTGCCAGGCAATCCCCCCCAGGATTGATGCCATCAGTAAAAAGGCTGTATGCGGCATGCCGGGGATAATACCTAAAATGCCTAAAACACCCGCTGTGACATACATAACCTGCGGCTGGGAAAACATCTGTCCCAAAATCTGCTCGGATAAATCTTCACCATCTCCTACGCGTGAAACCACAATACCTGCGGCTACCGAGATAATCAGCGAGGGAATTTGTGCTACAAGACCATCACCAATAGTCAGCAAAGTGTAGGTTTTACCTGCTTCGGCAAAGGGTAGATCATGCTGCGCCATACCAACGATCAGGCCGCCGATGATGTTGATCACCATCACCATAATTCCGGCCACCGCATCGCCGCGTACAAATTTGGATGCACCATCCATGGAGCCAAAAAAATTAGCTTCTTGCGAGATTTCTGAGCGGCGGCGTCTGGCGTCCTCTTCGCCGATCATGCCAGCGTTTAAATCTGCATCAATTGCCATTTGCTTACCGGGCATGGCGTCCAGTGTAAAGCGGGCAGACACCTCGGCAATTCGCCCGGCACCTTTGGTAATCACCACAAAGTTAATAATGGTCAGGATAATAAAGCCGATTACACCGACCGTTAAATTTTCGCCAATCAAAACATGGCCAAAAGCCTCGATTACCTTGCCTGCTGCATCTGCACCATTGTGGCCTTCGGTCAGCACCAGCTTGGTTGAGGCGACATTTAAAGACAGCCTTAGCAGGGTAGTAAACAGCAAAATAGTGGGAAAACTGGAGAACTCAAGTGGCTTACGGGTGTAAAGCGCCACCATCAGCACAATGATGGAAATTGCAATATTGAATGTAAAAAAGAAATCAAGCACAAGCGCAGGCAGCGGCAGAACCATCATGCCGAGCACCATAAGCACCAGCACTGGGCCGGCTAATTTGCTGTAATTAAATGTACGCCACATGGGGCTTCAAGCTCTGGGTAAATTAATTAGACTAATGTTTTGTATTGTTTTTAAGATAAACACTTTATGCCTCACCACCGGGGTCTAGCTCACTGGGGACAGGTAGCTCATCAGCCAGGTTAGGCTCATCGCCGCCATAATTTTGCCAGTGTTTAAGCTGGTAGATATAAGCCAGTACTTCAGCTGCCGCAGTATACAGTGCAGCGGGGATCTCGGCCCCGAGTTCGGCGTGATGATAAAGCGCCCGGGCAAAAGGCGGAGTGCGGATCACGGCAACCTTATGTTCTTTGCCAAGTTCGATAATTCGCTCTGCCAGCAAAAAAGCCCCCTTGGCCAAGACCTTGGGTGCCCGCATGGCTTCGGTATATTGCAGCGCAACAGCATAGTGGGTTGGGTTGGTAACAATGACATTGGCCTTCGGAATTTCGCTCATCATGCGCTTTCTGGCCGCTTCGTGTTGCAGCTGGCGAATCTTACCTTTTACTTCTGCCGAGCCTTCGGCATCTTTTCCTTCCTGCTTCACCTCTTCCTTGGTCATCCGCAGGCCTTTGTAATAATCCCAAAGCTGATAGGGAGCGTCAATTGCCGCCAAAATGGCCAGTGAGCTGACAACCAGCAAAAGCGTGTGTTGCACCATGTCCCACATAAAGGGCATGCCTACATCAAGTGGCATGGTAATCAGCTGCAAAAATTGCGCTCTTTCATCCCACAGTACCCAGGCAGCTACACCACCAATGAGGCTGGATTTAAGAATTGTTTTAACCATATTCACAACACTTTTAAGTGTGAACATTCTCCCCAGACCACTAAGTGGATTCATGCGGGAAAAATTGGGAGCCAAAGCATCTAGGGTAAACAGCCAGCCGCCAACTAAAACGGGCGTAATGATGGCAATGAGGGCACAGGGTAAAATAATAGGCAGGCAGGCCAGCAGGGCTTTACGGCTTGAGCTCATAAAGTGCAGCAACATTTGGTTTGGGTCCGCGATGGTGGCGCGGTTAAAGGTGAGTTCGGTAATGAAAATTATTTTTAAAGTCTGAAGCAGCTCCGGTCCCAGTTTTATGAGCGCAATAATGCCAACCATTAAAATGGAGAAAGTGGCTAATTCTTGTGATCTGGGGATTTGCCCTTTATTTCGCGCCTCTTCAAGGCGCTTACTAGACGCAGGCTCCGTGCGTTCTGCATCTGAGTCTTCAGCCATTATTTTTCCTTAATGCGTGGTATTTGCTGCCGTATGCCGAAAAAAATTCATTAAAATCCCGCTGGGTCTGAGTTTAGCATAGCGGTTTCATTGGGCTGGCACTGCAATTGCTTAAGTTTGAATAACTTTATCGAGGGCCAAGTCATGGCGAGCAATCTCACCGTTACAGCCAGTGCACAAATGAGTCGTTCGGCAGAATCAAAATCCTCCGCTTCCATGGGGGCTGATGCCGCTGCACAACCATTTGCCAAAGTGCTGGAGCGTGAAGTCAGTGCCCGTCAGGAGGGTGCGCCGGCAGATCAGGATGATAAGAAGGCTGTGCAAGAGGAACATCATAGTGAGAGCGAAGCCAAACAAGCTGCTGTGAATGTTCCGCTGGTTTCTCCCTGGCTGGCTATGTTACAGGCTCAGGTTGTGGTGCAAAATGCACCCGTACTTGAAGATGCTCAGGCTGAGTTAAAAACGCAGGTGAATGAGGTTGATTTAAACAAGCTGGGTCAGAGCTTATTAGCCAAGGGCGATGGTAAAGATGGCGCGCCTTTGCCGATTATTGATGAATCTGGGTTGAGCATCAATAATCCTGGTGGCCAGGATGCGGCAAAATTTGCCTCTTTGCGGCAAAAGCCCGCCGCAGGCCATGGCGAGTTTACGGCACATGTAGAGGAGTTTTCGCTGGCCGCTGCTAAGGAGAATGCCATTCTTCCTAAAATAGATGCGGCACCACATATAGCTTTGCGTACGCCTCTTGTAGTTGAGGCCAAGCCGGGCATGATTCAGCATACGGTGGCAGAGCCTGTAGGCAGCTCACGCTGGGGAGATGCTGTAGCACAAAGAGTTTCCATGATGCTGCAGGATCAGCATCAGCAAATTGATATGCAGCTTAATCCGCCTCATCTGGGGCCGATGGAAGTACGGCTAACGATGTCGGGCGAGCAGGCGAGTGTGGTATTTAGTTCGCAACATGCATCGGTGCGCGAGGCGCTGATTGCAGCAACCCCCAGACTAACTATGCTTCTTGCTGATCAGGGTATTCAGCTCAGTAATGTGCAAGTTGCTTCTGATTCTTTAAATCAGCACACACAGCAACAAGCCCAGCAACAGGCTAGTAGTCAGTATATGGATCAGCAGCGCCAATCCAGATCGCAACAGTTTTTTGCTGATTTACCAAACACTTATGCAGAAGGGCAGCCCCGTGTTATGACTGATATGGCTCTGCCAGTGGCGCGCAGTGGTTTAAATCTTTATGTTTAATTTGGAGCCGCTCTTATTGTGTTACAACAGGACTCGACGCTTACTTACTGTTTGTTAATACTTTTTAAGCTATAATCAGCGCACTTAACTCCAAAGCCCGCGCCCCTCGCTTTTAATTGGGGCGTTTTGTTCTGGTTCGAATACCTCTTTTCTATAAAATATTTCAAGCCATTCAAGGTGATGTGATGTCCGATGCCAAAGTGGAAGCTGCGCCTAAAGCAAAAAAGAATATTCTTTTGTTCGCTGTAATTGGCCTATTAGTTGTGCTGCTGATCATTGTAGGAGGTGTGGCGGCTTTCTTGCTCACTAAAAGTAGCGATCCTGCTGCTGATGAGGTGGCTGCCGAGGCCACTGCTCGTGAAGATGTGAAAAAGAAAAAAAAGAAAGGAAAGAAAGAAGAGCATGCGGCTATTTTTGAAAAACTGCCTCAGTTCACCGTCAATTTGCACTCAGAAGAAGGGGACGGTATTTTACAGACAGATATTTCTGTAGAAATTGCTGATGCGCAGGTGGCTGAGAAAATTAAAGGGCAAATGCCAAAAATTCAGGGGCAGGTTAATAAGTTATTACGCTCTAAAACTATATCTGAAGTAAAAGCTGTGGATGGAACAGATAAATTGGGTAAGGAAATACGCGAATTAATAAATAAGATTTTGCATGCAGAGTCGGAAGAAGAAGGCGTTATTTCAGTTAACTTCACTACGTTTATTGTTCAGTAAATCATTTACTTGTTTGAGTTGTAGGCGCCTGTGTATTGCTTTTGGATAGCCTTGGGCAGGCTGCAGCGGCTTTATAACCGCGTAACTGGTTTTAATTGAGTCACTTTATTTAATAACGGGTAATTGTTTATCCGGGCTAAGGATTATGGCAGACGATATCCTTTCTCAGGAAGAGGTCGACGCGCTACTGCGCGGTGTGACCGGAGAAGAAGATTCTTCCGATGAAGACGTCGATGCTTCTGCTGTCCGTGATTATGATATCGGCCGTCAGGAACGCATTGTTC
The DNA here is from genome assembly GCF_003952345.1 of Iodobacter ciconiae. Classification (NCBI taxonomy): domain Bacteria; kingdom Pseudomonadati; phylum Pseudomonadota; class Betaproteobacteria; order Neisseriales; family Chitinibacteraceae; genus Iodobacter; species Iodobacter ciconiae. Next base: position 3,761,555 of record NZ_CP034433.1, read on the forward strand.
GTGGCCGGATGCCTACGCTTGAAATTTTGAACGAGCGTTTTGCACGTAATTTGCGGGTAGCTTTGTTCAACTTTATGCGCCGTAACGCAGAAATTTCGGTTGGCCCTGTCCGGGTACAAAAATACAGCGAATTTATTCGTAATCTGGTGGTTCCTACCAATTTAAACCTGATTCAAATGAAGCCCCTGCGCGGTACGGGCCTGTTTATTTTTGACCCTGATTTCGTTTTCTTGGTGGTGGATAATTTATTTGGTTCGGATGGCCGTTACCATGTGCGGGTTGAGGGGCGGGATTTTACTGCAACAGAACAGCGCATTATTCAGCGGCTGTTAGAGGTCGTTTTCGAAGAGTATCAAAAAGCATGGCTGCCGGTTTTTCCCTGCGAGTTTGTTTATGTTCGCTCGGAAATGAATACACAATTTGCCAATATTGCAACACCTACTGAAGTTGTGGTGGCTTATACCTTTAAAATTGAACTGGGGGCCGGAGGGGGAGATTTTCATATTTGCTTTCCCTATTCGATGATTGAGCCGATTCGGGATGTTTTGTACAGCACCATGCAGGCCGACCGGATTGAAGTCGATAATCGCTGGACCACGCTGATGCAAAAGCAGATTCAGCATGCAGAAGTTGATTTGGTCGCTACTTTAGGAAATGCCAAGGTCACATTAGGCGAGATTTTGGAATTGCAGCTGGGTGATATCATTTCTTTAGAGATCCCGGAGGCAATTGTTGCCGCAGTTGATAATGTGCCTGTGCTTGAGTGCAGATATGGCACTTTGAATGGGCAATATGCCTTAAGGGTCAGCAAAGTACTCGGTTCTGCCGAAGCACTAACCGGCGCCGAGACAGAAAGTGGAGAAGAGACTGACAATGGCTGATGAAGATGAAATGGCAATGGATGATTGGGCTGCTGCCTTAGCCGAACAGGAAGTGGCCGATGCTGCGGCTGCGGGCACGCCGGATGTACAGGCTGCTGATATTTTCCAGCGCTTTGACGCCAGCGCGCCGATCGCCAATGCGCCAAGTAATATCGATATGATTCTGGATATTCCCGTTTCTCTTACTGTGGAACTGGGGCGCACTAAAATTGCAATTCGCAGCCTTTTGCAATTGGCACAAGGCTCGGTGGTAGAGCTAGATGGGATGGCCGGTGAGCCAATGGATGTACTGGTGAATGGCTGCTTAATTGCTCAGGGTGAAGTGGTGGTGGTGAATGATAAATTTGGTATCCGTCTCACTGATATTATTACGCCGGCTGAACGCATCCGCCGCTTGCATAAGTAGTTTGAGAGTGCTGTTTTTTTTCCGATTTTTTGTTCTGTCCGCCCTTCCTCTGTGGGCAAATGCCACCGCTTCTTCCTCCGCGACAGCTGCTTCTTCAAGCTTGATGTCGATTGCTCAAGTCGCTCTGGCACTGGCTTTTGTAATTGGTTTGATCGTATTTAGTGCCTGGCTGGTAAGACGCCTGTCTTTACTGCCGATGAATAATGCGCAAGCACTCAGGGTTGTGAGTGGCGTCATGGTGGGCGGCAAGGAACGTGTCGTGGTGGTGGAGGTTGAAGGGCGCTGGCTGGTGCTGGGTGTGACAGCAAGCGCCGTTAATTTACTGCATACCATGGATGCCCCCGAGCAGATAGAACCTGCACCTGCTGCTGCCTCTTCATTTGCTGCCAGATTAGCTGTTGCACTGCAAAGGAAAGCGCCTTGAAGCGCGTCATTATTATTGTACTTGGCATATTGTTTGCCGGTGCTGCCTTTGCTGCAGACCCCGGTATTCCATTTATGACTGCTAATACGCAGACTGGTGGTACCCAATATAGTTTGTCTATTCAGACATTATTATTTTTAACTGCGCTTGGTTTTTTACCTGCTCTTTTATTAATGATGACGGCATTTACCCGTATTGTGATTGTTTTGTCTTTATTGCGTCAGGCTCTTGGCACAATGCAAGCTCCGCCTAATCAAGTGATTGTGGGCATGTCTTTATTTCTTACTTTTTTTGTGATGTCGCCGGTTTTTGATAAAATTTATCAAGTGGCCTATCAGCCCTATGCAGAACAAAAAATAGGTTTTAATCAGGCGGTTGAAAAGGGAGTGGTACCTTTAAAAGATTTTATGTTAAAGCAAACAAGGCAAAAAGATCTGGCATTTTTTATTGATATTTCCGGAGCGCAAAAACCAAATGGTCCGGAAGATGTGAGTTTACGTACTCTTGTGCCTGCTTTTGTAACCAGCGAACTGAAAACAGCATTTCAAATTGGTTTTATTGTTTTTATCCCCTTTATTATTATCGATTTTGTGGTGGCCAGCATTTTAATGGCAATGGGAATGATGATGGTTTCTCCGGTGATTATTTCTTTACCCTTTAAATTAATGTTGTTTGTACTGGTGGATGGCTGGGCTTTGCTGATGGGGTCCCTGGTACAAAGCTTTTATATTGCGGGCTAGTAAATGACTCCAGAGACCGTTGTAACGGTGATTCAAAGAGCGATGGAAGTGATGGTGCTCCTGGGAGGCCCGTTGTTGTTGACCGCGCTGGTGGTTGGGCTGGTGGTGAGTATTTTTCAAGCGGCCACCCAGATTAATGAGGCTTCACTTTCTTTTATTCCCAAATTACTGATTACATTCTTAGTATTTATTCTGATTGGCCCATGGATGATTGAAACTGCTATGGATTATACTATTCGCCTATTTCAAAGCATTCCGCAGTTGATTGGCTGATGAATGATATCTGGACCGTTAGCCAGACACAGATTGATTTATGGCTGGCTGTTTTCTGGTGGCCATTTTGCCGCATATTCGGCTTTTTACTGGCAGATCCGTTTTATTCAAGTAAAGCAATCAGTGTCAAGGTTCGTGTTTGTGTTGCGATTTTTATTTCTTTGATTATTGCCCCTGTTCTCCCTGCCATGCCTCAGGTCCCTGTTGTATCACCGGCTGGAATTCTAATTGTAATTAATCAGCTTCTTATTGGCATTGCAATTGGTTATATTGTGCGGATTATTTTTTCTGCAATGGAAATGGCAGGGCATTTAGCTGGCCTGCAAATGGGGCTGGGATTTGCTTCATTTTATGATCCACTGCATGCCACCAGTATACCGATTGTGGCGCAGTTTTTAAGCCTAATGACAATTCTGGTATTTCTGGCTTTAAATGGCCATCTAATGGTATTACATACTTTACTCGATAGTTTTACTAGTCTGCCGGTTCGGGTTGAACCGATATCGGGTTTAGGTTTTAAACTACTGGTTGATTATGGCGCACTTATTTTTCGTGCAGGGGTTTTGTTAGCTTTGCCTGTGATCGGCTCTTTATTGGTCACCAATTTGGCTGTCGGGATTATGACTCGCGCTGCGCCACAGTTAAATGTGTTTGCTGTGGGTTTTCCATTGATGATGGGAATCGGTCTGCTGGCAATGTATTTATCCATGCCCTATATGCCTGCTCATATTGAAATGATGTTGAGCGAGGGGGCAAAATTTGCGGCCAGGATGATGGGTGCATTTGCCGGTAAGTGATCGCTTGCCCTGGAGCCTAAAGTTTTTGCCTATCAGTTGTGTAGAATTTTACAATAATTCCCGAGCACTTTACTCGGGTATTCTCGGTGTTATAATCTTACCCATCAGAATCTTTTGGAGTATTACCCCATGACCATGGCGATTGCCGACGTGCAAAACACGGTGGATACCCGCAATATTGCGATCAACAAAGTGGGCATTAAGTCCATTCGTCACCCAGTTAAAGTAGCGGATCGTACCGATGGCGTGCAGCACACTATCGCCATGTTTGATATGTATGTGTTTTTGCCTAAGCAATTTAAAGGTACACATATGTCGCGCTTTGTGGAAATACTAAATAGCCACGAGAAAGAAATTTCGGTGGATTCTTTTGAAACAATTTTGCGTGAAATGTGTGATCGTCTGGAAGCAGAATCTGGCTATCTGGAAATGCGTTTCCCGTATTTTATTAATAAAACTGCGCCAGTTTCCGGCGTGCAAAGCTTGATGGATTACGACATCACCTTGCTGGGTGAGTTGAAAAATGGTGTGTTTGAGCAAAAGCTCAAAGTATTGGTTCCTGTGACAAGTCTGTGCCCGTGTTCAAAAAAAATCTCGGCCTATGGCGCGCATAATCAGCGCTCGCATGTGACCGTAACGGCAACGCTTGCCCAGAATGTCTGGATTGAGGAAATTGTAACCCTGATCGAACAAGAAGCTTCTTCCGAGCTATGGGGTTTACTCAAACGCCCGGACGAAAAGTATGTAACGGAGCGTGCTTACGATAATCCGAAGTTTGTGGAAGACATGGTGCGCGATGTGGCTGCCCGTGTTCATGCAGATCCTCGTATTACTGCCTATGTGGTTGAATCCGAAAACTTTGAATCGATCCATAATCACTCGGCTTATGCTCTGATTGAGCATGATAAGCGCGAAGCGTGATGAGATTGTAAACACAGATCCAGGCCCCGGAAACGGGGCTTTTTTGATTGGATGCGCTATGTATATTATTTTGATTGGTTATTTATACGTGGTGATGATGTTTTCTATTGTCATGGGTAGCATCGCCAAAGGTCTGGTTGTTTTCTTTATCTTTGGTTTTATGCCCACTGTGATTCTCATCTGGCTTAAACGTGGCAAACAGATTGTGAAAGAGCGCAAGCGGGAGGAAGGAGAAAACGTGCAGGGTGAGTGAGTACGCCACTTTCCTGGTTAAGTTAGCATGCGTGTCTTGCCTATTGAATGAAAAAAAACCAGAGCCGGTTCCGGCTCTGGTTTTTTTGATGTGCAAGCTTTGCTAGCAAGGGCATTTACTGATTTTTCCTGCGCCGGGAAAACGTGCTTCAAGGCAGTATTGATAAAACTCTTTACGCGTTTTAGCAGGGATTTCCGGGTGATGCGCCTGCATATGCGCCAGATAGTTTTCATAATCATGTACGCCTACCATCAGGCGGCAGGTCTGTACCAGTTTATAGGCATTGTTTCTGAACGCTGAGCCTGGTTTTAGAAACTTAAGCATGGCTGGCCTCGTTTGCTAATGGTCCGTTAATTTCATGCACTGATACATTTTTATTACTCAGAGCTTTGCGAATTTGAATAACAGCAGCAACCAGCATCGTCATAGCAACCAGCATAAAGAAGGCGCAAAGAACGGTGTTAATTTGATTGTTGAACACAATTCTTTCCATATCCGCAATACTTTTGGCCGGAGCGAGCAGCGTGCCATCGCTAATGGCAGTATTAAAGCGTTTTGCCTGTGCCAAAAAGCCAATTTTAGGATTTTCATGGAAAATCTTTTGCCAGCCAGCCGTCATAGAGGTGATAAACAGCCATATCGTAGGCAAAATGGTTACCCAGGCATAGCGCTGTTTTTTCATCTTGAAGATGACTACCGTGCCCAGTAAAAGAGCCATGGTGGCGAGCATCTGGTTGCCAATCCCAAACAGGGGCCAGAGCGTGTTAATTCCGCCCAGCGGGTCGGTTACCCCTTGATAAACAAAGAATCCCCATCCAGAAACAGCCACGGCGGTGCCGATTAAGTTACCAACCCATGACTGGCTTTTAGCCAGGCTTGGGATAAAGACACCAACGGTATCTTGCACCATAAAGCGGCAAGCGCGTGTACCTGCATCAACTGCAGTCAGAATAAATAGTGCTTCAAACAAGATAGCAAAGTGGTACCAGAATGCCATCATGGCGGTGCTGCCCGTGATGGTACTGATGATATGCGCCATGCCTACGGCAAAGGTTGGTGCGCCGCCAGCACGGGACAGAATTGAATGCTCACCCACATCTTTGGCAATCTGTGCCAGATAGTCTGGGGTAATCACAAAGCCCCAGCCATTGATTACCTGCGAGGCGCTTTCTACCGTTGTGCCAATCAGTGCTGCCGGGGAATTCATGGCGAAATACACACCAGGCTCAAGCACCGAAGCGCAAATGAGTGCCATCAGTGCTACAAATGATTCCATTAGCATCGAGCCATAACCAATCATACGGATATGGCTTTCTTTTTCGATAAGCTTAGGAGTGGTGCCAGATGCCACCAGGGCATGAAAGCCCGAGATTGCGCCGCAAGCAATGGTAATAAACAAAAACGGGAACAGACTGCCGGCAAAAACGGGGCCGCTGCCATCAATAAAGCGGCTGACGGCAGGCATTTTTAGTTCAGGAGCGGCAAATACAATCCCCACTGCCAAGCCTGCAATAACACCAATTTTTAGGAAAGTAGACAGATAATCGCGTGGTGCCAGGAGCAGCCACACTGGCAATACCGAGGCAACAAAGCCGTAAATAATCAGTGCCCAGGTCAGCTCGGTGCCGCGCATAGTAAAGAAAGGGCCCCATTCAGGGCTGGCAGCAATATCACCACCGTAAATAATTGCGGCCATCATCAGCACAAAGCCAATTAGCGAAATTTCGCCAATATGCCCTGGGCGCAGATAACGCATATAAATACCCATAAAAAGCGCAATAGGGATGGTTGCAGCAATCGAGAACACACCCCATGGACTTTCTGCCAAGGCTTTTACCACCACCAGAGCCAAGGCCGACAAGATGATAATCATCACGCCCAGCGCGCCCAGCATTACGATAACCCCGGCAAATGGCCCCAGCTCCTGCTTGGCCATTTCACCTAAGGATCTGCCATCGCGGCGGGTAGAAATAAATAAAACCAGGAAATCCTGCACCGCGCCAGCCAGCATTACGCCGACTAAAATCCAGATGGTGCCGGGTAAAAAGCCCATTTGCGCAGCTAGAATGGGCCCGACCAGGGGGCCTGCGCCAGCAATTGCAGCAAAGTGATGGCCAAATAAAACCCATTTATTGGTCGGCACATAATCCAGACCATCATTACGGCGCTGGGCGGGGGTAGGGCGGTTATCGTCGAGCTCGAAGATTTTTTCGGCGATAAATTTGGAGTAGAAGCGGTAAGCAATGCTGTAGCAGGAGATAGCGGCTAAGACCAGCCAGACTGCATTGACATGTTCTCCCCTGCTGAGTGCCAGCATGGCGAAGGAGAATGCGCCACCAAGAGCTACCAGCAGCCAGACCCCCCATTTTTTAAAGTGATTCATCGTCTTCCCTTATAAGCATTTTATTTTGAATAACTTATGTACAGGTTTGATGATGAAACGATGCCGCTTATCGTCACATAGGTGCTTTCCCTAGTTCCATGTTAAAAATCGAGGTTTTTTAAATGTTGTTTTACAGGGGGCGTCAAAAAAGTAAACATACACAGCGTATTTAAGTGTAATTTTGGTGTTATTTACGTTTTATTGAGGAGCTTTTTCAAGCGACTTATGAATTGTGCAGGCGTGGCTTAAAGTGTTTTTTTGCCACGCTGAACGCACATTAATCAATGAGGGAGTAAAAAGTGGGGCACAGCAATAAAAGCTACGCCTGCCAGAATGAGTGCTACCTGCTGGGCGGTGTCTTTAAGCTGAGGGCGTTTATGCAGGCCGGGGATAAGATCGGCAATGGCGACATAAATCATGCTGGATGCGCCCAGCGCCAGCAGATAGGGTTGCCAGTGGGTAACGGTCTGCAGTGACCAGTAGGCAAGTAGTGCGCCAATTAATGCGGCGAGCGATGACATGGCATTGAGCAGCAAAGCTTTGGTTTTGCTATAGCCCGAATGCAGTAGTACGATAAAATCGCCTACTTCTTGCGGTACTTCGTGAGCGATAATTGCTAGTGATGTGGCGATCCCCACATTAATATCGGTCATAAAGGCTGCGGCAATCAGCGCGCCGTCCAGAAAATTATGGAAGGTGTCGCCTACAATAATCATCAGCCCCGCGCGGCCGTGTCCATGCCCGTGCGAGTGTTCGTGCGGTTCTAGTTCTCCGCATTCTTCATGATGGCAATGCCGCCAGATCACGAGTTTTTCCATAATAAAAAACACCAGAATCCCGGCAAGTAAGGTGAGTGAAATGCTTGATGCCGAGGGTTTTTCCGAATGAGAGAGCTCTTTGTGATCGTGGCTTGTGTTTTTGTCTGCAGAGTGCCCGTGTTCTTTATGGATATCTGCATTGCCGCCAGGATGCTCATGTTCGTCGATCGTGCTGCTGGCGCTAGTCTGGACAATGGCGGGCCGATGATCGTGCTCACCAAAAGCATGGGGGAGAATTTCCAGAAAGGCGGCGGCCAGCAGGGAGCCAACTGCAAAGCTGACTAATTTGGGAATCCAGCTGGGTCGGGCGGCATAGGCAATACATGCAGCGGTAAGCACACTCAGCAGGCTGCCCGCTACGCTGGCGGTCATAATCCAGGCAAGAACACTCATTTAAAGACTTTTAAAATATCTGTAGATGCAACAGTGTATCATTTAGTCGTCATTCAGTCAGCCAAATTAAGCTGGCCATACGGCCTGTGCACTGATCACGGCGGTAGGAGAAAAAGCGATCAGAGTCTGTTACTGTGCAATAGTCCCCACCATAAATCGCATGTACACCGCTGGCTTGAAGCCTTTGCTTTGCCAGCAGATAAATATCAACCAGCCATTTTCCAGTGTTTGCACTTGGTTTAAACGCGCTGGCCGAGGTGTTATCGTGCGCCATAAATGCTGCACGGACTTCTGCTCCGACTTCAAATGCTCTCGGGCCAATGGCAGGGCCTAGCCAGGCCATCAGCGTATCGGGAGGTATATTCATCTGCTTAATGGCGGCTTCAATTACGCCGCCACAAAGGCCGCGCCAGCCAGCATGAGCGGCCCCCACCACGGTGCCCGCCTGATTGCATAGTAAGACGGGCAGACAGTCTGCGGTCATGACAGCGCAGACTGCGTTTACAGTGTGCGCCGTTATTGCATCGGCTTCGGCGTTTTGCCGGGCGGTGGCGGCATCGACCACCTGCACTCCGTGTACCTGGCTCAGCCATATCGGGTCGGCTGGTAGGTACTGGCGAACAATGGCCCGGTTGTGGGCTACGGCCTCGGGCGAGTCATCAACATGGTTGCCTAAATTGAGGCTTGCCCAGGGCGCGCAACTTACACCTCCGTGGCGGCTGGTAGAAATAGCCTGCACGGTGGCAGGCGCAGGCCAGTCTGGCCTGATCCACATTGGCGGGAGTGGCTTATTCACGGACATACATGACTTCGCAATCACTATCGTCGACATCCCAGTCGTCATCCCAGTCCTCTTCCAGCATGCCAGCGTCCAGGCGCAGTACATTAACCAGCATGTCCATATCTTCCGGTAATGGTGCTTTCCAGGTCATGGTTTTGCCGGTTTCAGGGTGAATAAGCGACAGTTTTCGGGCATGCAATGCCTGACGTGCAAATTCACCGAGTGTAATACTGACTTCTGGCGAGTGTATTCTGGGTTTTCCGCCATAAATCGGGTCGGCTGCAAGCGGGTGGTTGATATGGGCCATATGCACGCGAATCTGGTGCGTACGGCCAGTTTCGAGCTGGCATTCAACAAGTGTGTGTGCGGTAAAGTGCTCGCGAATCTTATAGTGCGTTACCGCGTGTTTGCCTGAATACACTACCGCCATCTTGATTCTTTCTTTAGGATGACGGCCAATTGGCGCATCTACTTTGCCATCATTAGAAAGCAGACCCTGTGCAATGGCCATGTAGTGGCGCTTGACTGTACGTGCCTGTAATTGCTGCACAAGACTGTTTTGTGCCATCAAGGTGCGTGCAATCACCATTAAGCCACTGGTATCCTTGTCCAGTCGGTGTACGATGCCTGCGCGGGGAATGGTTTTAAGTTCCGGGTAGCGGTGGAGCAGGCCGTTAAGCACGGTGCCCGTCCAGTTGCCTGTGCCGGGATGCACAACCAGGCCCGGTGCTTTATTCAGTACAAGCAAGGTAGCGTCTTCATAAATAATATCTAATTCGATATCTTCAGGCTGAAAGGCACTTTCGTCTGCTTCGGGTTGGGGTAAGACACTAATCGTTTCACCACCCCATAATTTTGTTTTGGGGACGGCAGGATTGCCGTTAAGAAAGACTAGGCCGTCTTTAATCCATGTGGATAGTCGGTTACGGGAGAACTCGGGCAGCATCTTGGCTAAAGCAGCGTCCAGGCGCTCCCCTGCCAAATCGGATGGCACGGTCAGGACACGCGCCTGCTCGAAGTCGTTATAATCGTTTAATTCGTTTTCGGAATGCATCATGAATAAGATTCTACCGCGATTCGTCGTCTCTGCAGTACTTGCCGGATTACTGGCCGCTTGCGCATCCGCTCCTGAAGAACAGGATGAAACCCGTGGCTGGACGGCCGAGAAGATTTTTACCGAGGCAAAAGCAGAGCAGGACAGCCGTAATTTTGATCGCTCAAACAAGCTGTTTGAAAAACTGGAGGCGCGCTTTCCGTATGGACGGCATGCCCAGCAGGCACAAATTGAAACTGCTTATAACCATTATAAAAACCAGGAGCCCCTGCTGGCATTTGCGGCAATTGATCGCTTTATCAAGCAATATCCGGCACATCCAAATATTGATTACGCCTACTATTTAAAGGGTTTGGTTAACTTTAATGAGGCACAAGGCTTTTTATCCAGCCTGATCAAGCAGGATATGTCAGAGCGCGATCCTAAAGCTGCTCGTGAATCATTCGATACCTTTCGCCAGCTTGTTACGCGTTTTCCTGACAGTAAGTATGCGGCCGATTCAACTGTCCGCATGGGCTATCTGGTGGGCGCATTAGCGAGCCATGAATTGCATGTGGCCAAGTACTACTACAACCGTGGTGCGTTCCTAGCAGCGGCCAATCGTGGTAAATATTTACTAGAAACGTATTCGAGTACCAAGCAGGTAGAGCCAGCTTTAGGCATTATGGCTTTGGCTTACGATAAGCTTGGTTTGGTCGAGTTGCGGGATGATGCAAAAAAGGTGTTATTTAAGAATTTTCCTAAAAGCACAGTTCTGGATGAATCCACTTTATTCTTCGATGCGGACTGGTGGAAGCCCTGGTAAGAAATATTTAATTTATTTTCGATACGGGGTTTACAGGCTGAAATTTGCTCTGTAATATTCGGATCTCTTTCGGGGGGTATAGCTCAGTTGGTAGAGCGCTTGCATGGCATGCAAGAGGTCAGCGGTTCGATTCCGCTTACCTCCACCAGATTGAAGTAAGTCATAAAACAGCATGGCTTACGATCGAAGAAGTATGTTCCCATCGTCTAGAGGCCTAGGACACTGCCCTTTCACGGCGGCGACCGGGGTTCGAATCCCCGTGGGAACGCCAGAATGTAAAAGTTTTATCGTGCGGCTGTAGCTCAGTTGGATAGAGTATCTGGCTACGAACCAGAGGGTCAGGAGTTCGAATCTCTTCAGCCGCACCAGTAGTTTATGTTCCCATAGTTTAGCGGTTAGAACACTGCCCTTTCACGGCGGCGGCCGGGGTTCGATTCCCCGTGGGAACGCCAGTTAAAAAAACCTGCTCATGTGGCAGGTTTTTTTTCGTCTGCAAAATTTAGTTTCAAGGTTTCACGTGTAAAATTCTGGCGGGAAGTTCTCCTTTTTCAGGAATACAATCATATATGGCAGCGTTAGGTCGTTTTCTCTCAGTAGAGGGCATTGATGGCGCGGGTAAAAGTACTCAGTTGGCATGGATTGCAGAGTGGCTTGCAAAGCAAGGTGTGGCGTTTGTTCAAACGCGCGAGCCGGGTGGTACATCCTTGGGCGAAAAGCTGCGCGAATTATTGCTAACCGAGCCTATGCACCTGGAAACAGAAACGCTGCTGATGTTTGCCGGGCGGCGTGAGCACCTGGCGCAGGTAATTCTGCCCGCATTAGCGCGTGGCGAATGGGTGCTTTGTGATCGCTTTAGTGACGCCAGTTACGCTTATCAGGGGGGGGGGCGCGGTTTATCCCGTGAGAAGTTTTTTGCTCTGGAAAAATGGGTGCAGGGCAGCGGTCTACATAAAATCCAACCTGATTTAACGTTGATTTTTGATGTACCCTTAGCGATCAGCCAGGAGCGGATGTCGGCGGGGCGTGCTCTGGATCGGTTCGAGCGCGAAGCTGCGGATTTTCATGCACGAGTGCGCGCCGCTTATTTAGAAAGGGCTGCGAGCGAGCCTGAGCGGATTCGAGTGATTGATGCTAACCGCACTTTGGAGCAGATTCAGACCGAGCTTGCCCAGATACTGAGCGCCATACTTTACCAAGAGCGATGAGTGCCACGATGAAAACACTTTACCCTTGGCAAGCAGCGCCCTGGTCACAATTGATGCGCGAAATTGATCGCTTGCCACATGCCTTACTGATTACAGGAGAGGAAGGAATAGGGAAGCGGCGTTTTGCTGAATATCTGGCTCAGCTATTATTATGTGAAGATACTGCAAAAACGACGATGCCATGCGGAGTATGTGATGGCTGCCGCTGGTTTTTGGCAGGAAATCATCTCGATTTTCGTTTGGTTTCCCCTGGCGAGGCCGATGCTGAGGCGAGTGAAGACGCCAAACCTAAGCGTAAATCACAGGTTATTGGCGTTGATGATATTCGTGATCTGGCTGATTTTGTGAATCTAACGGCACATCGAAAGGGTATTCGCGTTACTTTGGTGCATCCGGCAGAAGCTCTGAATATTGCTGCTGCGAATGCTTTTTTAAAAACACTGGAAGAGCCACCGGCTGGTGCCGTGTTTATCCTGGTTTCAAATCACTGGCGGCGTTTGTTACCTACCATCCGCAGCCGTTGCCGCGTGTTTCCTATGGCAATGCCAGATCAAACAGCGGCGACGGGCTGGTTAGCCCAGCAGCAGGTGGTTAATCCCTCTTTGCATCTGGCCCATACCGGCGGTGCGCCTTTGGCCGCTCTGGACGATGCGAGTGCCGAATGGCTGCCCAATCGAAAAGCATTTTTAGAGCATATTGCTAACCCTGTTGTTTTAGATGTGCTGGCGGTGGCCGCAGAGTTGGAAAAAGCTAAACTGGAGATGTCTTTGGTGGTGAGCTGGTTACAAAAATGGGTACACGATTTAATCAGTATAAAAATGACTGGCAAACTTCGCTATTATCCTGATTGGGATAGCGATTTACGCCGTATCGCAACACAGTCGCCCGCATTTTTTCATTATATCGATCGTTTGAATGAGGCCATGCGCCTGGCGCATCATCCCTTAAATCAACGTTTGGTATTTGAATCTTTATTGTTTGCTTATTTAGATGCATTGCGTGGCAAAAGTAGCAGAGGAAGAAAATGAGTGAACCTATCAAAGCTCCGGTTTCCCGTCCCGGTGTGCTATCGCTAAATATTAAAGAAAAAGCCGCTTTATATGCGTCATATATGCCTTTTGTAAAAGGTGGCGGGATTTTTATTCCAACCAATAAAGCATATGCATTAGGTGACGAAGTCTTTATGCTCCTGTCTCTTTTGGATGATCCGGCCAAAATTGCGGTGTCCGGCAATGTGGTATGGATTACGCCTCAGGGCGCAAATAATAATCACCAGCAGGGTATTGGTGTGAAATTCTCCAGTAATGAAGCGGGTAATCAGGCCAAAACCAAGATTGAAGGCTTGCTGGGGGGCTATTTGCAATCTGCCCGTACTACGCACACGATGTAAGTCATTGTAAAAAACCTAAGGTCTGCATACATAGAAAGAGCATCGGGTTTAAAAGCAGAGCATCAGGAAAAGGTGCTTAGGGGCAAAATATTTATTTCTCTGTGCTGCTTCGTGTGTTCTGTGGTTTATAAAAATGCGCTGTGTGCTCAAGTCATGATGTAAAACACCATTCACTTCCCCGAAGTCTCTATGTTTATTGATTCTCATTGTCATATTAATTTCCCCGATCTTGCTGTTAATATTGACCAGCATTTAGCGAAGATGGCGGAAAATAAAGTAACACATGCTTTGTGCGTGGCCGTAAATTTGCCTGAGCTACCCTCGGTGCTGGCCCTTGCCGACGCCCATGCAAATATCTTTGCTTCGGTTGGCGTGCACCCTGATTATGAAGACACACCGGATCCCTCAGTCGAGCAACTGGTTGAGTTGGCTAAGCATAAAAAGGTAGTCGCAATTGGTGAAACAGGGCTGGATTATTATCGTTTACAAGGCGATTTGGAGTGGCAGCGTCAGCGTTTCAGAGTGCATATCCGCGCAGCAAAAATAGCCGGTTTGCCGCTCATTATTCATACCCGCTCCTCTGCGATTGATACGATTCGTATTCTTAAAGAAGAAGGTGCAGCTGAAGTAGGTGGCGTCTTACACTGCTTTACCGAAAGCTGGGAAGTGGCGCAGGCGGCGATGGAGCTGGGGTTTTATATCTCTTTCTCTGGGATTGTGTCGTTTAAAAAAGCCATTGAACTGCACGAAGTAGCGCGTTTAGTACCTTTAGATCGCATGCTGATCGAAACCGATTCGCCCTATCTTGCTCCCATGCCTTTTCGTGGCAAGCAGAATCAGCCGGCCTGGGTGCGCCATGTGGCCGAAGCAATTGCCGATTTACGCGGCGTGAGCGTGAATCAGATTGCTGATGCCAGCAGTGCTAACTTTTTTAAGCTCTTTCACCGGGCCAATGTATGAAAGTAGAGGCGCTTTTACTGGGTGTAGGTTCCAGCGGTGGTTCGCCCGCGCTGGGTTGCTCTTGCCCGACCTGCGCCTCGACTGATCCCAGAAACAGCCGTACCCGTGCTTCTGCCGTGTTGCGTGCCGGGGGTAAAACATTTTTAATTGATACCGGTCCTGATTTGCGCCAGCAAGCCTTGCGCGAGCAGCTTTTGCATGTGGATGCGGTGCTTTATACCCATCCGCACGCTGATCATTTGAACGGTATTGATGATATTCGCGCTTTTTGCTGGCTGCAAAAAGCAGCTATTTCGGTGTTTGGTAACGAGTTTATGCTCGACCATATCCGCCAGCGCTTTCCCTACACTTTGTTTCCGCCTAATAATTTCTGGGACAAACCGGTGCTTAGCCTGCATACGGTTGGTGATGCTGCTTTTGAATTTGCAGGCATCCCGATCGAGCCTATTGCTCTGATGCACGGAAAGTGGCCGATTCTGGGTTATCGCATCGCTAATGTGGCGTATTTGACTGATGTGTCCGAGATCCCTGCTACAAGCATCGCCAAACTGCAGGGCCTGGATATCGTATTTCTGGATTGCCTGCGCCGCGTACCTCACCCTACGCATTTTTCTGTTGATCAGGCCGTTGCCGCCGCCAGGCAAATTGGTGCAAAGCAAACGGTGATGATCCATATGACTCACGAGCTGGAATACCAGGCGCTTTCCCAGGAGTTACCCGCAGGCATGGTGGTGGGGTACGACGGAATGCGCCTAGTTAGCGAAGCGGTTTAATCGCTGAAATGCTAGGTATCCGCTATTGTTTTTCTGGCTTGGTTAATAATTTAAAACCACCAATTTACGCCAGTGATTCAATAGATAATAAGCGGATTGCTAAAAGTATTTTTAAATCAGCAGATGAATATTTTGCGAGTTTTGCTGGTCTGATATTAAAGGGCAATCTTTTCTGGGAAAAAAAGATGATCCGCTGATTTTAAGCCTGGCGATGCCTGAAAGTGATAATGAGCTGGAGGGCGTGATTAAAGAGTCTCGCTCGGAAAGCAAACTCTATAATTGCCGGAGGTTAGCAGATAGTGAGCTGCTGTGTGCTGTAAATGCCGGAAGAATCAGTATTCCTGTTTATTTTACTTTTTCAAAAAACAGAAACTCTGTTGAGGCAGATATAAGAAATAAAGAAGAGGGTGAAGTGCATATCACTAAATATTTATCAGCAAAGTACTCTAAATCAAAATAGAAAAGTTCATTATTCTCGGGTATACAGTGTAATGATGTACCCGTAGCGCTGGCCGTCTTTCAGGCTTGTCACACATCTGCGCAAACCAATTTAGTTTACAAGCCCGCTCTAAAACGGGCTGCGTCGTGGCTTATAATTGGCTGAAATCCGAAGGTTCAACATAGATGTGGCTTGCTGAAATATCAGGCAATAGCCATGTTTACTCCCAGTGCGAGGGGGAGCGGGCGGCTTTTCGCATAAAGTGCAGCTGATGATTAAAATTCCGGCAGTCGCGGCATAACACCAGGTGCAGCCGTAAGCGGTAGCGCTGGCTAAGTGTTAGCGGGCCATCTTGCAGGGAAGATAATAAAATGGATGCTTGGCGGCAGTTCATCATGGTGTGTTGTTTCCAAACCAGTTCTTTTCTAGGCAGAGGCGTAAGCTCATGCGGGCACGGTAGAGCATGGCTGAACAGTTAGTCGCAGTGATTTCTAATTGCTGACAAATCTGCTCAATTTCTAAGCCTAATTCTTCACGCATGGCAAATACCATGGCGGTGCGCTTTGGCATCAATTGGCTGCACCGCGTATAAACGGCCCAGAATTGCTTGTCTTCCAAATTTGCTTCAGGTTTTTCCCAGCGCCTTGGCGCATCTGAGCCCCAGTGGCCGGTTTTATCAAATAGCACATCAAAATCACTGCTGTCCTCCTCGCCATCCACTGTGACCAGTAGTAGCGGATCACGGTAGATGCGGCGCTGGGTGTCGATAATTTTGAATTTTAAAATACCAGTCAGCCAGGTTTTTAGGGAGGACTGGTTATGAAAGGAATCAGGTTTTTCCAGTGCGGCCAGCAGTGTTTCCTGTACGACATCTTCAGCACTGCTGCTGTGTTGTAATTGAAAGAGCGCAAAACGGTAGAGGTAATCTCTGAGCGGCTCTAGGTCTTCGATACGGATGGCCATGAAGATTGCTCTGTTATATGGGGTTAATTGGATATGGTTTTTGTCTGTTTTTTTCTAGCAAGGTGTTTTGTCTTGCACTTACGAGCTGATAATGCGTGGGCGCAAGGGTATGTTCGGTTTGCCATTTTATAGATCAGGCTGTTTTTTCTTCCAGAACATACTTGGCACCCTTGTCCTGCCCAAGAATTTTTACTAGATAAGGCATGGTTTCTCTCAGCGTTTTGGCCAGAGTCCAGGGGGGATTCAAAATAAACATGCCGCTGCCGTGCATTCCAAAGCCGTCTTTAGACGGGCTTTGCACGCTTAGTGCCACGTGCAGCCAGCTGTTGACGCCCAGTTTTTTCAATTCTTCCGGCAGCTGCTTTGATTCCGCACGTTGCAGCTGAGGGTACCAGACAGCATAGGTGCCGGTGGCAAAGCGGCTAAGCGCCTCGTGCAGCATATCGATCACGTAGTCGTAATCGTTTTTGTCTTCGTAAGGCGGATCAATCAGCGTGACGCCACGGCGCGGTGGTGGTGGCAGCACGGCTTTAATCCCGGTAAAGCCATCGCCAGCAATTACCGCTACACGGCGGCCTGCTTCGGCGAAATTTTCTTTCAGGATTTTGCTATCCGAGCTGTGTAGCTCAAACAGGCGTAAGCGATCGGTCGGGCGCAGCAGTTGATCGGCCACATAGGGCGAGCCGGGATACAGCGTGAGCTTGCCATCAGGATTAAGCGCTTTCACCACATCCACATATTCGGCGATGGATTCAGGCAAGTCATCCCTCTCCCACAGGCGGGCGATGCCGCTTTCAAACTCGGCATTCTTGGTGGCATAGCCTTCCGTGAGCGAGTAAACCCCCGCGCCGGAATGGGTGTCGATATACCAGTAGGATTTATCTTTTTGATTAAAGTAAGACAAAATCTGCGTTTGAATATAGTGCTTCAACACATCGGCATGGTTGCCTGCGTGAAAAGCATGGCGGTAGCTAAGCATAACAATCTCTTTATTAACAAATCATAAAAGGGAGGGTGAAACCTACCCTACAGGTCGTTTTTTGGGTTTTTTCTGCCCAGGCAGAGGTTTATCCATTGTTGCAGTATCTGCCCGGACGAATAATGTTTTGCCCGTTGTTTCAGCCATATGGACAGCTCAGGGCGGCGTTGTGTGGAGATGAGTTCTGCCAATGCTTCCCCGCTTGCGGTTTCGACCACAAACTCGCTACGTCTTTTGCCAAATAGCTCATACACACCGCCTGCATTGGTGGAGGCCACGACCAAGCCTAGCGGCATGGCCTCCAGTACCACCAGCGGGCAGCCTTCAAAGCTGGAAGTCAATAGCAGCACATTGGCGGCAGCTAAGTAATCCCCTACATTGCTTTGGTGGCCTGCAAAGCTGATTTGATGATCCAGCTTCATCGTTTTAGCGCTGTTTTTAAGACTGTCTTCCAGCGGGCCATCGCCCACCACCGTTAGCTTGGCGGGTATGCCTTTTTTATTCAGGCTGGCCAAGGTTTCTAGCCACAAATGAGGCTGTTTTTCTACGGCGATGCGGCCTACAAACAGTAATTGCAGCGTTGGGCTAGCTGGTTTTTCCGGATAAATTTTGGCTTCTTTTTCATCGACAAAATTAGGTAAAACCTGCCAGCCATCACCAACCGGCTGTTTTAGCCAGCGCGCCAGCGAATCCCTTGCGTGCTCGGATACAAACACCAATTCATTTAAGCGCCGGTAGATATATTGGCAAGCGCTGCGGTGAATCGGGTTCATTGTGGCGAATTGGTCCAGCTCAAACAGCGGCCCATGTACCCATCCAATTACCCGCGTTTTTAAGCCACGACTTACGGCATAGGCCATATAGAGCGGCATTAAAAAAGTGGCGGCAATCAATATATCGGCGTCTTTAATCTGCTGCCTTGCCGCGCGCCAGCCAGCCAGCCAGGTCCAAGGTTTTTTGCCCTGCCAAGTGCCGGATAAATCGATCACCTCGGCCGTGCCGGTACGCGCCGCCCACAGATTGCGATTACCGCCCAGCATCACAATGCTCACCTTGCAGCCCCGCGCAATCAGCCCTTCAGACACCAGGGCTACACAACGCTCTACGCCGCCCAGGCCCAGATCGCGGACAAAAAATACAATTTTCATGACGGTCTCAAAAAAGATCTGTAGACACAGAGAGAAAAAGCAGAACACGGAGAAAACATAAAACTAGGTTGTGATTCAATTTTTAAGGTTTTCTCTGTGTGCTTTGCATTCTCATTTATCTCTGTGTCTACAGACCTTAGGTTCTTATCTAAATTTTTTAATTAACTGCCAAGCCGTATCGCCAATTAAGCAGCGGATTTTCTGGCGTTTTAGTTTGCCTGTTTCGCTGGCCGGCGGTGGCAGGGCCTGGCTCAGGGTTTTTATTTTGCCCAGCAGAAACAGATTCACTCCAGTGGTGCGTTGCAGGGTATCGACCCAAACTTCACCCAGCGGGCCATGGCTTGTCGGCCAGCTTTCTGCCAGTTGCAGATAAAAATCGCACATCCAGTCAAATTCGGTACGGCTGAGCTGGCGGGCGGGTTCGGCCAGTTCTACAAAGCGTTCCGCATGTTTTTGCATGGCGGCGGGTAGGGCGAAGCGGACGTATTTGCTGCGGATCATTTGTGCGGTGGTGCGCAGCTCATCTTTTTTACTTTGGGTAATTTGCCCGGCGTGGCAACGGTAGTTCAGCAGTACTTCCGGCACGGTGGTAAAGGTGGCACCTGTTTGCGCCAGCTCGCACCACAGCGCGTAATCTTCGGCATGCACGGCGTGGGGTGAATAGGGATGCGCTTTTAATAGTGCAGCCCTCGCTATCACGCTGGGGTGGGCAAAGGCCGGATTAAACAGCAGCATGGCCTTGATGGCACCATCGGTGGAAGGCGTCATCCACTCGCCACTTTTGCCTCCAAAAAAACGAATCCAGCTGCCGCATACATCGGCTTGGGTCTCATTTAGCCGTTGGAGTTGCTTTTCAATCCGCTGTGGATCGCAAATATCATCGGCATCTATGCGGGCAATCCACTCACCCTGCGCTTGGGCTATCGCTTCGTTAAGCGTAGCAATCAGGCCACGATTTTCACGCGTGATAATGGAGAAGCGAGCATCTTTTGCCGCATGCGCCTGTAAAATCGCCAGCGTGGTGTCACTTGAGCCATCGTCTGTAGCGATGCATTCAAAGTTGGTAAAACTCTGGCTGCTGATTGAATCCAGTGTTTCTTGTAAATAGGCCGCTGAGTTGTAGCAGGGCAGAACAAAGCTGACTTTAGGGGAAGGACTCATTTTTATCTCAATACAATGATGCGTACACTATTGGTTGCCAGAGTAGAACCCAAATCCAAATCTTTAACCACGGAGGAAAAGGAGAATACAGAGGGCCACGGAGAAAAGCATAATCAGTAAGGTTTTCTCCGTGAAACTCCGAGTTCTCTGGGATCGAAGTGGTTCAAGATTTGGGTTTTGCTCATTGTGAAATTACTTGTTTAAGCCACCATGCTCCGCATGAATTTTTCGGGCCCGCCACCAAAATGCCAGCACAATAAAGGCTTCAACTGTCAGCACGCTTTGTGCTGCGCGTAAGCCGCCTTGGGCAGAGCCCGGCACCCACCAGCACATTAAAGCCATATTTAGCAGCCCTGCCGCCACCAGCACACGGCTGAAATAGCGCTCAAAGCCGAATACCAGCAGCGTTTGCTGGCCATAAACCAAGGATAAAGCACCGAGCAAAATTACTGGCGAGAGCCAGACCATTACGTTTTGCGAGTTATTTAACGCTAAAAATGCACGCGATAAGCCGAAGTCTGCACCAAAAAGCTGTACACAAAGCGGGGTAAGCAGTGGCAAAAACAGTGCCAGCGCCAGTGTCATCAGCAGGCCGACTGCGCCCTGAATGCGAAAGGCTTTTTTGATTAGTTGGATTGCTGCGGGTTTATCGTTTACCGCCAGCTGGGCTATGCGCGGATAAGTGGCTTGCACCAAGGGGCCGATCAAACCTTGGGCGATATAAACCAGCTTGTTAGCGGCTGCAAATAAGCCCACTTGCAGTGGAGCGGCAAACATTCCCAGTAAAACGGTGGTGGAGGTGGTGTAAAGACTGGTGGAAATCGCCGACAGGAAAAACGGCCAGCTTGCGCGCAGCGCGCCTTTTAGCTCCCGCCATTGCACTCGCACCCACTCTGGTTTTGGCGCGCCCCAGCCGGTAAACCACCATAATAATCCGGCCAAAATTTGCGGTGCGGCTTGCAAAATCACCGCCAGTGCCAGGTCTTGTGGCCCGCTTACCCACAGCAGTAAAAAGCCCAGCGTTAAGGCGCGGGCAAACACCATTAAGCCTGCAGCAAGCTGAAGCTTTTCTTGCCCTTGAAAATACCAAATCGGAAAGAGCACCGAGCTGACGATATACAGCTGGCTCCACAAAAAGATACTGGCGTGTTGCTGCCAGCTACCCAGCGCAAAGGTCAGCCCCAGTAAGATCAGGCTGGATGCCACCATGAGCAGTGTCTTTGCCCAGGTTACCCGCCAGAAAATTCTTGCGGCTTCTTTTGGATTATCTCTTGCCTGCGCCACATCGCGCACCGCCGATAAATTAAAGCCAAAATCAGTTAGCAAAACGCCGTACTGGATGGAGGCAAAGGCAAAATTCATCACCCCAAAGCCCTCTGTTCCCAGCTGTACCAACAGAAAAGGAAAGGTAACAAAAGACACCAAATAATTGAGCCCCTGCACGGCATAGAGGGCAAAGATATTGGATTTCAGGCGGGAGTCTGGCGACATGATTTGTTTCTGGATGCGGGGCACAGATTGTACCGCAGACCTGTGGGCAGGGGATGCGCTATGCCCATATATGGCAATACGACACTTATAAATATTTGAAATCAGCGAGGTGTACTTGGTGTAGGCTTTCATAAAAGCATCGATTGGAAGCAGGCAATGCATTTATTACGCTTACAAATTACCAATTTCCGGGGCATTAGCCAGATTGATTTAAGTCTGGAGCGGGAACGCACTGCGCTCTTTGGTGAAAATAACTGGGGTAAGACCAGCTTGATTACCGCGCTGACCCGCTGCTTAAGTGAAGCTGTGCCACTGGATTCACTGTTTGCCCACGAAGATTTTCACCGCGTGGCCAATACCCGGGCAACGATTGCACGGCGTTTAAATATCACGCTGTTTTTTTGTGGTGCAAGCGACGAGCCGTTGCCCGATGCGGCTTTGCAGGATTTAAGCTGGCAGGATGATGAAGGCCGGCAGTGGCTGGCGCTGCGTTTTTCGGCCGAGCGTTATGGTCATGGTGAGGTGCGCAGCCACCGTAATTTTATTGATGCTCAGGGAGCCGAGCGGCAACACGCGGAGAGCGACACGCTGGCGGTATTGCTGATTCGTCATCATCCGGTGCTGCGTTTTCGTGATATGCAGCTCACCGACTGGCTGGAGCATCCGCGCCTCGCACAAAAAAGCCGCAGCGATGATCTGCCCCAGCCCGCATCTGCTGCGGTGCGTGCGGTGTTCGAGCGGATTCTTACTCTGCCACATCAGCTGCACCCGCAGGAGCTGACACAAGGCCTGGATGCCGTTGAGCAGTTTTTGTCTGAGCACACAGAGCTGCTGCAAGCGCCCGTGCCCTTGCAGCGCCTTGCCAAACAAATTGCCAGCACGCCATTTAATTTACGCGATGACGATAGCCTGCTCGATATTGCCGGGCGGGCCGGCTCCAGCCAGCGGCGGGTGGCGCTATTGATGCTGCTGGGGGCGCTGATTAATGCCCGTGGTGATTTGCCCTTGCAGCAGGGCGCGCATCCGATTTTGTTGATGGAAGATCCGGAAACCCATTTACACCCGATTCAGCTGGCGATGATGTGGGGGTTGATTGAACGATTACCGCTGCAAAAGCTGATTACTACCAATCATGGTGATCTGCTGGCGAGTTTTCCACATCAGGCTTTACGCCGTCTGGTGCGCCGCCATCAGCATGTGCATGTTTATCAGGTTGGGGAACAGGCTTTATCGGCCAGTGACGCACGAAAAGTGGCATTTCATATTCGCGCCAATCGCGCCAGCAGTATGTTTGCCCGGGTCTGGCTGCTGGTGGAGGGTGAAACCGAGTTCTGGCTGATGCCCGAGCTGGCGCGGATTTATGGTGTGAATTTTCCAATGGAGGGCATACGTTGCGTCGAATTTGCCCAGGCTGGCTTAACGCCGCTGATTAAATTTGCCGATCGCTTAGGGATCGTCTGGCATCTGATTGCCGATGGTGATGAAGCGGGCCAGCGCTATATCGCCAAGGCCAGAAGCTTGCTGAACGACAGACCCGATGCTTTGCATATTACCGCCATCACCAGCCGTGACATTGAGCACTATCTGTGGGATAACGGCTTTGCCGATACTTACCGCAATGCGGCCAAACCCCGTGGACCGCTTAATCATTGGCACCAGGCTGCAATAGATGCTGCACCGCCCCGCTCTGACGAAGAAATCATCCAGCGTGCGCTACGTTATCACTCCAAACCCGGTATGGCCCTGGAAATAGCTGAAGCTGCCGAAATAGCAGGTGCTGAGGCTATTCCGCAAGAATTACAGCAAATGTTTGATACATTGCAGCAGCTGGCAAGTTATAGCGAGTGAGGTTGTTGTGCTGGCTTTGTTTTAAGGCAAAAAAATAAAGGCGCATTTGAATGCGCTTTTATACTGCTCATTTACTAAGCCTTGATTGCCCTATATTGCTCCGTTAAACCCATTGGGGTTCTGGCTTTGCCATTTCCAGCTGTCCTGACACATATCATCCAGGGTTTTTTCAGCTTTCCAGCCCAGTATGGCAAGCGCCGAGGCGGGGTTGGCGTAGCAGGCTGCGATGTCCCCTGCACGGCGTGGCACAATTTTGTATGGAACGGCTTTGCCGGAGGCTTTTTCAAAGGCTTTAACCATATCCAGCACAGAGTAACCAACACCTGTACCCAGATTGACGGTCACTAAGCCGGGGGTGCCTGCTAGTTTTTGCAGGGCTTTCACATGGCCGAGTGCCAGATCAACGACATGGATGTAATCGCGTACACCGGTGCCATCGGGTGTTGGGTAGTCATTGCCAAACACCGATAGTTTTTCGCGCTTGCCCACGGCAACTTGCGCCACAAAAGGCATTAGGTTGTTTGGAATGCCTTGTGGGTCTTCACCGATCAGGCCAGAAATATGTGCGCCGACTGGATTGAAATAGCGCAGCAGGGCAAAATTCCAGCTGGTGTCAGCTTTAAAGATATCACGGAGGATATCTTCAACCATCAGCTTGGAGCGGCCATATGGGTTGGTAGCGGAAAGCGGAAAATCTTCGGTAATGGGTACTGCGTGCGGGTCGCCATACACGGTGGCGCTGGATGAGAACACCAGATTTTTAACGCCGGCGGCATCCATGGCTTCAAGCAGGCGCTGGGTGCCAACCACATTGTTATCATAATACATCAGCGGTTTTTCAACGGATTCACCCACAGCTTTTAAGCCGGCAAAGTGAATCACGGCGCTAAAGTTGTAGCGCTGAAACACGGCTTTTAAAGCCGCTGCATCGCGCACATCGCCGGTTACACATTCGGCGGCCTGCCCGGTGATGTTGGCGATGCGGTTCAGGACTTCTGGGTTGGCGTTATAAAAATTATCAAAAATAACGGGTTTAAAGCCCGCGGCAAGTAGCTCGATATAGGTGTGTGAGCCAATATAGCCAGCTCCACCAGTCAGTAAAACGTGCATGGAAAACTCCTGTTAATGTCTAGGATGGTACGCCCACGTATGGATTGTGTTGAAGTCCACTTACAAACTGATGCTTTAGCGTCGTTCCTGCCGCCACAACATAAAGGCGGCTGCAGACAGAAAAAGCAGAGTAGGAATAGAAACAACAACAGGTGGAGGCCAGTTATATAAATCGCCCAGATAAACCACAATCTGGTTGGAAAAATGAAATATTAGCCCGCAAGCAATGCCAATAAAGACCCGTACGCCAGCATTGCTGCTACGGCGCTGACTTTGGGCGAAGGGCAGGGCGATCAGGACCATGGATAAGCAGGCCAGCGGGTAAAATAATTTTCCCCACAGGGCCAGCTCATAGCGGGATGTCTTTTGTTTATTGCGCTTTAAGTGATCGATATAGCTCAGTAAAGAGGTTGCCGACATCTGGGCAGGCTCGACCAGCAGTACGGCTAACATGGCGGGTGAAATTGATGTTTGCCAGTTGAAAACGGCGGGTTTACTGAGTGCAACACCGGCGTGTTCGGGCAAAAACCGAGTCACTGTGGCTTTTTGTAAAGTCCAGTTCCCCTTGCTCTGGAAACGGCCGTTGTGCCCTTCGATCACTCTTTCCAGGGTAAGCGTTTTGCCAAATTCATAAATACGTGCATGAACAACTGTTAAATCGGGCAGCATTTCGGCGATATTTACAATTTGCTTGCCATCTTTAATCCAGACTCCAGATCTGAAATCACCAACAAGCATGGATTGGGTGGCCGCCAGCCGGTGCTGATTAGCCATGCGTTTGCCCGCAGGCGCAATGTATTCGCCCAGAAGTAGGGTGATGAGACCATAAAATGCACCAATCAGACAAAGCCAGAGTAAAAGCCGTTTGAGTGATACGCCGGAAGCACGGATAACCGTAAGCTCTGATGAGCCGGATAAATGTGATAGCCCGAAAATGCCACCAATCAGTACTGCAATGGGGAGTAATTCGTAGGCATTGGCAGGCGCACGCAGTGCGACGTAAATCAGCGCGTCGCTTAGGCGATAGCCACCTATGCCCAGATCGGTAAGCTCGGCAATTAAATCGAAAAAAGTATAAAGACCCAGGAGACCGATCAGCGCAAACAGAATAAAAAGTGAGAGTTCGCGCATTAAATAGCGAGACAGGAGACTCATTTCAACTTCCTCGCAACTTGCTGCGCCAGGCAAAAAGACCCAGTGTAATTAATAGTGCTGCCGCGTGCAGCGGCCACATACCCAGCATGAGCGAGATTTTTCCATCACTCAGCCAGGCCTGTGCAATATTGATGCAGTTGTAATAAAAGAAATAGGCAAAAACGGCGACCAATAAGTTGGAAGCCCGCCCGCCCCGGGGGTTAAAAAATGCCAGTGGAATAGCCGCCAGGCTGAGAATCAGGGCAGAGACAGGAATCGCCAGGCGCCAGGCTAATTCGGCTTTGTGCTCGGGCAGTGCGCTGTTCCAGAGCGCCATGGTGCTGGTCGCTCGAGTGGACGTGCTGGAGCGGGGTGGGTCGCCCGCTTCGATACGCAACCGGGCATTTTCAAATTCCAGTGTTTCATAGGCAGCAGTACCGGGTAAGCCCTCGTAAGATCTGCCTTTGGCAAGCCATAGCCAGCGAGAGCCGTCGCTATCGAGGTAGAGGCCGCCTTTTTCTGCCAGAATGACAGTTAGTTTTTCATCACGGCGTAATTGTACAAACACATTGTTACCATTACCTCCGGTGAAGTTTTCAACAAAATAAACACGATCAGCCGCAGGAGATTCTCTGAATACACCGGGGGCAACCTGGGTAACTTCCTGACGTGAGAGCGATTTTTCTTTGTATTCCTGTCCTTTTTCCAGGGCCCAGGGGGAAAGCACCATAGATAACAGCGCAATAAGGATCACCACAGGTATGGTAAATTCAAGAATAGGGCGGATAAAGCTCATGATCGAGCGCCCGCTGACAAACCAGATGACCATTTCATGGTCTTTCCAAAGCCGGGTAAGCACCGCCAGAATGGAAAAGAACAACATGAGCGACAAAAGAATGGGTAAATAGCGCACAGCAGCAAAACCCATCATGGCCCAGACTGCAGAGCTGGCGAGAGCACCAATGGCGGCCTGGCCGAGCAGGCGTACAATTTGCGTTGTCATAATCAGCATGAGCAACACGAAGAAGGTCCCAAGGGCGACCCAGGACATTTCCTGAATTAGGCTTTTACGAAACAGCATGGGCGTTTTTGACTTTGCGGGGGGACTAGGAAATAATCGAGCGAAATTTTCGCGGCCTTTAAACTTAGCAATAGGAAGCAATAATGGAATTTAGCATAAATCTATCTGTCCCCGAAAAAACTGCAGCGGATTGTTTGGTGTTGCCGGTTTTTGGTACACAACTTTCTACACTTGCAGCGGGCCTGGACAAAGACGGCTGGTTGGCAGAAACCTGCAATGAATTGGGCGATAGCGTTGGCTCCACTTTATATATTCCCTTGCCTGGCCGCCGTGTTTTACTAGTACAGCTTGGCGACGAAAAAAAGCTGAATGCAGACGCCCTGCGCAAGGCCGCGCTGGCTGCGGCCAAAGCGTTGGTTGCGGGTAAATCTACTTCTGCAGATATTTTTCTGGCCATTGCCGCGGCAAAAACGCTTGGCCTGAAAGATGCGGTTGCTATTATCGCTCAGGCTCTGGTTTTTGAAAGCTACCGATTCGTGCAGTTTAAATCCGAACCGGAAGTTGCTCCTGTTTTGACGGCTGTAAATATTGCCGTAAGCAAGAAATCCGAAGTAGAAAAAGCCGAGCACGGCCTGCAAGCCGGCGTTGCGCTTGGCCACGGCATGAATCTAACCCGTGATCTGGGCAATTTGCCTGGCAATATTTGCACACCGACTTATCTCGCTAATGCTGCTCATTTACTGGCGGCCAGCTACAAAATGAAATGCACTGTGCTGGAAAAGCCAGAAATGGAAGCACTCGGCATGGGCTCATTCTTATCTGTAGCTCAGGGTAGCATTGAGCCGCCTAAGCTGATTTGCCTTGAATACCAGGGCGGTAAGAAATCAGAAAAGCCTGTGGTGCTGGTGGGTAAAGGTATTACCTTTGATTCGGGTGGTATCTCGCTCAAGCCCGGCCTTGATATGGACGAAATGAAGTTTGATATGTGCGGCGCTGCTACCGTAATGGGCGTGATTCGCGCTATTGCCGAGCAAGGCTTGCCGATCAACGTGGTTGGTGTGATCCCGACTTGCGAAAACATGCCTTCTGGTAAAGCAGTAAAACCGGGTGATATTGTTACTTCGATGAGCGGCCAGACGATTGAAATCCTCAATACCGATGCTGAAGGCCGTCTGATTCTGTGTGACGCGCTGACTTACGTTGCGCGTTATGAGCCAGAGCTGGTCATTGATATCGCCACTCTGACCGGTGCCATTATTATTGGTCTGGGCAATGTCGCCAGCGGTTTATTTACCACTAATGATCAACTGGCCGATGATTTAATCAAAGCCTCAAATGAAACCGGTGACAAAACATGGCGCATGCCGCTGTGGGATGATTACCAGGAGCAGTTGAAATCCAACTTTGCCGATATGGCCAATATCGGTGGCCGTGCTGCGGGGTCAATCACTGCTGCTGCTTTTCTTAGCCGCTTTACCAAGGAATACACATGGGCTCACCTGGATATCGCGGGTGTGGCGCATAAGTCTGGCGCGGCAAAAGGCGCAACAGGCCGCCCTGTGCCATTGCTGGTCGAGTTTTTAACTCAGCGCGCCGCAGCTAAAAAGAAATAATTTAGTTTGCTGTTAAATAGCCCGCTCAGGTGTATTTATGCCTGAGCGGGCCGGTGATTTATTGCATTTATCTTTTGATCCGATAAAGCCGATGCGTATGCTGCTAAAGTGGAGCGCTGTATTAGCCCGCTGTGCTATTTCTGTTCAGTTTCCTGCTTATGAGTTGATTGGGAAATGCTCAGGCGATCTGATGAGAATCAAGGGAGAACCGGCTTTTGCAATTCGTGATAAGAAAGTCAAATTGATTTGTTACTGGCCTAAGATAAGTAGAGAAAATTAAAAAACCGGTAATGCTATCCAAAGAAATCACGGCTTATTTTAAATTTCCTAAAGGCAGCGGTATTCTTTGTTACTTTGGGGCTTTACTTACTTCAAATTGCTGGTACTTTGATAAAAGAAAAGGCCTTTTTGCACAGGCAGGCGGCTGGTTTTTTAAATAAAAAGCTAAAAGTGGGCTGTTATACTTACTGGTATGGACTGATTACAACGATATTTTTTTAGCATTTAGATTAATCCTCCGGGATTAAATACAAAATACGGTTTACTAAAAGCCTAATGACTGAAATTTCTTTCTACTTCAATGTACCTAATCGTGAGCATGCTCTTTGCCAGCTGGTGGGTAAGGCTCTGGCAAAGCGTTTAAGTATCAATATCCTTGCAGACAGCCAGGCCGCTGCTACTGCGCTGGATGGCTTGCTGTGGGAAGTACCACAGACGGGTTTCTTACCGCATTGTGCTGCAGATGATGCCATTGTGGCAGACACCCCGATTGTGCTGGATTACCGCCCCGAGCTTTTGCCTGCCCGGCAATTGCTGTTTAACTGGACAAATGGTTTGCCTGCGGGTTTTGAGCGTTATCAGCGGGTTGTTGAAGTTGTTCCTATTGATGAGGAGGCTCGTATATTGGCTCGCGAACGCTGGAAAGCTTATGTGGCACAGGGCTTTAAGCCTACTTCTTTCGATATGATGGATAGAGCGGGATGAGCCACGAGTCTGAATCCAGTCCTTTATTCGATAAAATGGACGCGCTGCTGGCGCGTCATCGTGGTGGTCCTTCGGCCGGGGCTATTCCTGTCTTAAGGGATGAGGCAGACGATATCCCTGTGCTAACCGAGACGGTGGATGGAGCCTCTGATGAAGTTGCCGTTTTTGATGATATTTTAATGTTTCCTCCCGAAATGTTTTTTGCTGAGGAGGAGGAGATAGCAGAAGTTCAGCCTTTTGAGCCAGATCCCCCCGTAGTGTCCGCTGCGCCTGTGGTGGAGTTTTTGGATTTACCGCTACTTGACTTAAATGCGTTGTCACAGGCAAACCCCTGGGGTGGTGGCTGGGAAGCGCCTGATTTACCGGTTGATGAAGAAACTCCCGATGAAAGTCTGACGTCCATTTTACTGGTGAGCGTTGATAATGAGGCGGACTGGGAAGATGAGCCACTTTTTAGTCCGCCAGAGCAGGAGTTAGCAGAAGCGCTGTTAGAGGCTGTGCCGGAAGTGCCGGAGCGTAGCGAGCAGGCCATTGCAGAATTAAGTGCAACGGTTGCAGCGCAGCTTGGTGTTGAAATTGCCACTGAGGTTGAGCAGCTAACACGCCAGCATTTTGCCCGTTTAATGAGTACTTTTTACGAAGATACGCTGCAACGCCTGATGAGTGATATGACCATAGAAATCGAGCAGAAGCTTTTGCCGCGAGTAGAAGAACTAGTAAAAAAGGAGCTGTATAAACATTATGAGTAGGTGAATGGTATTTCATTTTTTTCTAATAGATTTTCGGTTATGACTACAGATATCGGGCTTCCTCCTTTTTTGCCATTTTTATTTCCTTTGCTCAGTGCTCTGCCGGATGAAGTACGGGCGGCGCTTATTCAGAGTGGCTCGCAACATCTGGCTCTGAAGGGAGATATTATCTGGGATGAAGGGTTTCCTATTGAAACGGTATTGTTTTTGTCTGATGGAGCCTTATCGGCAATGTCGAATACGGAGATGGGAAAACGCTCTTTTTTGTATGGCTTAATGCCCGCAGGGTCAATTGCCGGCTTACATGCTTTATTTGAAGAAAGTGAAACACAATTTTGTTTAAGTGCTTTGCAAGATAGCCATTATTTGCTTGTTCCACTGGACAGGCTCAGTGCCGCTTTAGATCAGCATCCGCCTGCATGGAAAATCTGTGCAAAAGAGCTGGCCGTTGGCACAAAGTTTTTACTGAATTTTGTCAATTTGCTTGCCAATACAAATGGCTATAAAAAGTTACGCACTCTATTACTCTGGCTGGACAGGCGCGCTGCTATGTCCCCGAACCAGTTTGGTTTAAAACTAAGTCAGCAGGATATTGCGGCCCGTATTGGCTTGTCCCGGGAAATGGTTAACCGGATGCTGGCAGGGTTGAAGGAGGGGGGGTATATCTCTTTGGATGAGCGCGGGCATTTTCGGATTATTAAACCTTTGCCTGCTCATTTTTAGCCGCTTTATGTGTGAAATCGCACAAGGGCTGTTCTTTGAGGCTGCATGCCCTTTAATATTGCCTGACTTTTATATGTATGAAACCTAAAGACATAGGTGTTATTGCCTGCTGTCGCTGCAACGACAGCATTTTTGTATCTTATGTAATGGCATGAAAAATAAGCAGATAAATCTGTGGATATGGTTTTAGAAATGGTTAAAACCATGGCTGACTCACTTGATAAATAAAGGGAATCAGTGTTTTTATGAATGGGTATAAAACAGGGCAAAAATTTGGGAACGTAATTGATTTGTAATCTAAAACAGATCCGGATTCCCTGGTCGTGGTGGATGCCGCGTTGTGATAGCTAATGATACCTGGCAGCCAGGATTTGGGGTAAAAGGTCTGAGAAATAGTGTATTTATTTTCCCCCGGATTTTGTTATGGCAGTAAAAAACTTTGAATTAATAGGGTGAGTATATTAATTGATAAAGTTGAAACCCGCGATGATGCGGGTTTTTTTTGTCCTTTAAAAAGAGACTTGTTGCTATTTAATGCTAATAATTTATCTTGGATTGCCGGTTAATGACGGCTTGGAGCCTCATTTTATTTATTTGTTGAAAGTACAATAAGCAGCTTACCTGTTATTTAAATATTAGAATTTAATTTTTTACAGATCTGACTACTGTTATTTATTTGATAATTGATTTGTCAGTTTTTTTATGATGATTTTTGTCTGTAATTAGGCTAGATTTCAGGATTGGATTGTTTTTTAAAGTATTCTTTATTGTGTAAATTTTAGTGTGAAATAGCGTATGAAATGCCTGTTAGTGATTTCTCTGAGTTTGCTGGTTACTGTGTCTTCCGTGTGGGCAAACGAGAAGGTGACGCTGCAATTAAAGTGGGAGCATGCCTTTCAGTTTGCTGGCTACTATGCTGCCAAGGAAATGGGTTTTTACGAGCAGGCGGGCCTGAACGTAGAAATTAAAGCAGCCCAGCCCGGGGTTGATGCCATGATGGAGGTTGTATCTGGCCGGGCTGATTTTGCTACGGGTACCAGCAGCCTTTTACTGGCACGCAAGCTGGGGAAACCCGTTGTTGTTCTCGCCGTTATTTTACAGCACTCCCCCTATGTACTGATTGCTCTTGAGAAATCTTCTTTACAAAGTATTCACCATTTAAACGATAAGCGGATCATGGTTGAGCCGCTCTCGGAAGAATTACTCGCCTATTTAAAACGGGAAGGCATCGAGCTGGACCGGTTAAAGCTGGTGGCGCATAACTTTAAAACAGACGCGCTGAAGGGGGGCGATGTCGATGCGATTTCTGCATATCTGACCAATGAGCCATTTATTCTTGATCAGGCTGGTGTTAAGTATCAAACCTATACCCCGCGCTCTGCGGGTATTGATTTTTATGGTGATAATCTGTTTACCAGCGAGCGTGAAATAAGCCAGCATCCGGAGCGGGTAAAAGCATTTCGTGCCGCCAGCCTGCGTGGTTGGGAATATGCAATGGCTAATCCTGATGAAATCATCCAAATGATTTTAAGGAAATACGCTAAGTCCAAAAGCCGGGCCCAGCTTGAGTTTGAGGCCGCACAAATGGCGTCACTGATGCGTACTGATCTTGTTGCTGTGGGTTATATGAACCCCGGCCGGTGGCGGCATATTGCTGACACCTATGCCGAGATTGGTATGCTGCCCAATGGCTTCTCTTTGGATGGTTTTTTGTATGAAGCAAACCCGAAGGCTGATGTTTCCTGGATTTACAGCCTGCTGGGTATCGCGTTAGGTTTGCTGGCCCTGGTAGGAGCCATTGCCCTTTATATTCATTATCTGAATGGCCGCCTGGCAAAAGCGCTGGCTGAAGGATCGCTGACCGAACAGCGTTTGAAAGTATTTTCAACTGCGATTGAGCAAAGTCCGACCCCGGTCCTCATTACCGGCCCGGATCGGGTGATTCAGTATGTAAACCCCAGGTTTTCTGAAGAAACGGGTTATTTACCGGATGAAGTGCTTGGTAGAACACCCCGTTTTTTGCGCGCGGAAGAGGTTGATGACGCAGCATATACAGAAATGTGGAGTGCACTGATTAGCGGCCAGCGCTGGATTGGCGAGCTGGTAACCAGGCGTAAGTCCGGAGAGCCGTATTGGCAAGAGGCTCATGTGGGGCCGGTAAAGGATGGCAGTGGGGCGATCACTCATTTTGTGGCGGTGTTGCTGGATATTAATGAGCGTAAGCAAATTCATCAGCGGCTCGCACATTCCGCTCATTACGATATGCTGACCCAGCTGCCCAATCGTATTCTTTTATTCG
This sequence comes from Iodobacter ciconiae, assembly GCF_003952345.1. Lineage (NCBI taxonomy): Bacteria > Pseudomonadati > Pseudomonadota > Betaproteobacteria > Neisseriales > Chitinibacteraceae > Iodobacter > Iodobacter ciconiae. Next base: position 3,794,474 of record NZ_CP034433.1, read on the forward strand.
AAAGAATCAGCCAGGCATTGAGCAGGGCAAAGCGTAATCAGACTAAGCTTGCCATCTTGTTTATTGATCTGGATAAATTCAAACCTATTAACGATCTTCATGGCCATGCCATTGGCGATTTATTGCTGGAAGAATCAGCCAAACGGATGTCGGGCTGTCTGCGGGATTCGGATACCGTGGGCCGAATTGGTGGTGATGAATTTATGGTGCTCCTACCGGAAATCAATCATGTAAACGATGCCTGTGCTGTGGCCGAGAAAATACGTGAGTCGTTGAAACAAACATTTTTTCTTGCCGACAAGCATCTCACTATTTCATCCTGTATCGGTATTGCTTTATTTCCGGATCACGGTACAGACGTGGCAGAGCTGGCAAAAAGCGCTGATGCTGCGATGTATCAGGCCAAGGCTTCGGGAGGCAATAAAGTGAGTGTGTTTGCACTGCAAAATTGAGCAAAGTTTGCCTTAAAAAGCGGGCTTGAATATCCCGTGTTAACAAACTCTGGCTGGTTATTATGTCTATGCTGGAATAAAAAGCTATTTGTTTTGGGCTGGAAGTACTTATTCTGATGAAGTTAGTATTTTATGGGCTGCTATATAGTTCATTGTATTTGATTCATTATTTTTATCGAACTAAATGCTGATTGTATCGATAAAATAATACAGTTTATAATAAAATGCTATTCAGTTAATATTAATCTTGGTTTGTTGGTGATAAATTATAAAAATAATCTATTATGGGTGGTTTGCCAAGTGATGAATAAAACTTGTTTGTTGCTGTCGCATTCTTATTTTTGGGTTAAATTGATATTGCATAAAATGGCATTTGTGCACTCTGCGTGTGTTTTTTTTGTATTGGTTTTAATTTGTTATTTTTTATAAAAATGAGATTTTTCTTATTGTATTGACAGCTAATTTAACCGATTATTGTTCTGCTGGTGACTAGTTTGTGCGACTTTGATTCGTTATAAATTTGTTTAAATAAGGAATTGTTTTTATGCTAAATTTAAAACCGATATTATCATTGATCACTATGATAACGGCTTGTTATTCCCTGCCTGTGCTGGGCGCAACTTCTTTGGAGGGCGCTACTGTGATTAATCAGCAGCAATTGAAACAGGATTTGGGCAATGTGGGCGCTGCGCGTTTTACTCATTCTGATTATAAAAAGGGCCCGCTTCGGCATATTGTTTTGTTTCGTTACAAGCCTTCCGTAAGCGCAGAGCAGCGTCAGGAAGTGTCAAAACGCTTTTTGGCATTAAGTAAATCACTCAGAAATAATAAACCTTATATTGTTTCTATTGAAGAAGGTTTGCAAAACAGTGGCGAGGGCGCTGATCATGGCTTTGAGCAGGCATTTCTGGTTACGTTTAATTCGGAAGGGGACCGCAATTTTTATGTAGGGGAGCCTATTGTGACTGATACCCAGTATTTTGATTTGGCACATCAGGATTTTAAAGTGTTTGTCGGGCCATTGCTTGCCCCTCAAGGTGCTTTAGTTTTTGATTATGTGATAAACGGTAAAACCAAGTAAAAGATATAGATCTTATATTATTTACTAATTGGCAATGTATTCCTTTATCCAGTATTTATATGTTTTTTATTTTCTACATGATATTTTTTTGATGAGAAATGGCTATATTTTTAAAGCACGTAAAAATTCATCTGGATCAAAGCCATTTTTCATCTGATATCCCCGCACAATCAGAAAGGGTGTGCCCATTGCACCATAGGCACTGAATTCTTGCTGGCAGCGCTGCTCAATACTCATATTGCATTCGGTAAAGATAAAGTTATTTTTATTTAACCAGTATTTGGCCTTGGTGCAGTAAATGCATTCTGTAGTGGAATACATTGTGATTTCACCTGGCCTTACTAATGAGGCTAGCTGGTTTATATTCTCGTATTCGATATCAGTTTGATTGTTTGAATAATGCTTCCAGGCAAATTGCAGCGCACCAACAATGATTAAAAGTGTAATTAAACGAGCCATTTGGCTGTGTCCTGTACTTAAAGTTGTGCGTGTATTAAATTCGATCGAATTCCCGGATGTACAAATATTTCAGGTGGTGGCTTGAAGTATTTGTATGTTACGGCCTTGGGTGTAATTTATGCAAACAGTATATTTGCATAAAAGAGATTTTATATTTGTTGTTATGCTCTTAATTGATTACGGCGGGTAGTTTTGTATGGTTTTTTTGGTTTGGGGCATTATCTTCCGATGCGTAATTTTTCCCTGCTTTTCAAGGGTGTCTGCAGCATTTGATTAAGCTATTTGATGGCTACCCCAGATATAGAAATAAAATCCATTTTTAAGTACGCATAGTACTTTGCGTTTGCACTGAAAATATCTTTTGATTGATGCATGCTATCCCAAAAAAACAATATGAGCTCATCAAGGCCGCTTACTTTGCGCACCACACTCATTATTTAAGCAGGAAGTCATCGTGAAGAAGCTGTGCCGTTTGCCTTGGGGACATGACTATTATCCCCAAAAAATGATCAATCTTGCCGCTTGTCATATGAGTTGGTATCGCATTCTGACATCAGTAAGTATCTCAATATGCTCATTCTGGTTGATAAAGCCAAGCTTGGCTTGCTAAAACATTTAAAAAGGTTACTGAAGCCTTAAAGTCTCTGCAAAAGGCATCGGGGTGCTTTTTAACGGCTGAGACGTTAAAGCATCAGCAAAAAAATAGACCGGAATTGTTTACCAAACGAGTACATGACCACGTAGAACTGGGTGCAGGGATTTGCTAGAGGTCTTGTAAAAGGGCTTTATGTTTAACCGTCACAATTTGATAAACCCCACCAAAGATTGTGCGTTTTTGCCAGTCGTACGGATCGGAGTGGCTGGCGTAATGGCTGATTTCATTTTGCCAGAGCGCATCGGCAAAGGGCTCTAATTTGGCATTGACCCATTTTAGGATCCAGCGAATTGGCTGCCAGAGTGATGGCCGGTGGTAATCAACAAATAATACTTTACCATCCGCGGGCATATTGTTCAGCATGTGGTCAACAATCATGCGTTTTTTATTATCAGGCACTTCATGCAATAGAAAGAAACTGCAAATCAGATCAAATGATTTATCGCTCTGATAAGTAGCCGCATCTGCGCGGGTGACTTTGGCCCAGGGGTAGATGGCAAGTTTGCGCTGGCCATGCTCGATTTGTGCAGGGGTGATATCGGTGAGATGAAAGCAGCCGCCCGGTCCCACTTTTTGTGCCACTTTACGCACTAAATCACCATAAACATGGGCCACTTGCCAGACTTTCATGCCGGGCTGGATTTCATCCAAATAGGCGCGCATCAGGCGCTGATCGTTACCAAACAACAGTACTTTAACAACCAGATTGTGGTCTAGCTGGTCAACGCGCCCCGGATTGACATAAGCCCAGTCGTAGACTTCGGTCATATAGTCAGGAACGCCTTCGTAATAAGGGTTCTCAGGCAGTTTGGGATGATTTTTTGTCATAGTGGCGCTTCCTGAATAATGGCTTTCAGCTTAAATCCATTGAATGACAGCTGTTTTGAGCTGGGCCAAGATTTACGTACAACATATTCACTAATCGAATAAGCCCGTAATTGCAGACATATGTTTAGGCATAAAAAAACGGTACTCTAAGCACCGTTTTGGGTTAAACAATTAAAACCACTTAATGATGGCGACCACCAGAGCGTTTAATCGGTGCAAATAGTGCGGCAACCGGGGTATTTTCATTGCTGAGCGGTTGTTGATCACCACGCGGTTTGCCCGCCGGGCGTGGTGAGCTGCTACGAGTATCATTACGTGTGCGATCCGAATAGCTGCGATCTTGCGAAGCCCGGCCCTGCGGTGTGCGTGAATCGCTACGGCCTTCCGGTCGTGCGCGGCCTTCGCCAGCTGGGCGGGGTGTTGCCGTGCGGGCTTCACCGCGCGGGTTGTTATTAAAACGGCCTTCACCGGCAGGGCGAGGGTTGCGTGTTTCGTCGCGCGTATTATAACGGCCTTCGTCTGGGTTAAAGCGGGCAGCCGGGCGGGGCGCTCGCTCTTCATTGCTGCGTGGTGTGCGCTCTTCCTGATTTCGTGCCGGGCGTGGTGCATCACCAGTTACACGGTCTGTACGATTATGCCCGCGTGGCGGACGGCCGCTATTGGGGTTGCGTGGATCATGCCTGCGCTGCGCACCATTGCGGCCATTTAAAATCGGTTCGGCCTTGATGCTTGGATCAACAGCAAAGCCTTCTACGCTTTCACGGGTGATATCACGTTTGATCAGCCGCTCGATATCGTTCAGCAGCTTGTGTTCATCCACGCAAACCAGTGAAATTGCTTCGCCTTCCGATCCCGCACGGCCTGTGCGGCCAATGCGGTGCACATAATCTTCGGCCACATTTGGCAGCTCGAAGTTCACTACATGGGGCAATTCCTCGATATCAATGCCGCGGGCAGCGATATCAGTGGCGCACAGCACTTGCAGTGTGCCGGATTTAAACTCGGCCAGCGCACGGGTGCGTGCGGCCTGGCTTTTATTGCCGTGAATGGCCAGCGAGTTTATGCCGTCTTTAGTCAGCTGCTCGGCCAGGCGGTTTGCGCCATGCTTGGTGCGGGTAAACACCAGCACCTGGAACCAGTTTTTGTCTTTGATGAGTTTGGTGAGCAGCTCACGTTTACGCTCACGATCAACAAAGTAAACCTTTTGCGTAATCATTTCGGCCGTTGCATTGCGGCGGGCTACTTCGATCAGCGCAGGGTTATCCAAAAGGCCGTCGGCCAGTGTTTTGATTTCGTCAGAAAAAGTAGCGGAGAACAGTAAGTTCTGACGCTTAGCCGGCAGCAGGGCCAGCACTTTTTTGATATCGCGAATAAAGCCCATATCCAGCATGCGATCGGCTTCGTCCAGAATCAGCACTTCAACGCCGCTTAAATCAACGGTTTTTTGTGAGATATGGTCAAGCAAACGGCCCGGAGTGGCGACCAGAATATCAACCTGGCCACGCAGCATTTTGATTTGCGGATTAATGCTGACGCCACCAAACATCATCATGGATTTCAGCGGCAGGTATTTACCATAGTCGCGCACGCTTTCTTCAACCTGAGCAGCCAATTCACGCGTAGGGGTCAGAATCAGTGCACGAATTTTTTTGCTGGCTGCAGGTTTGCTGTTCAGGATGTGTAGCAAAGGTAAAGTAAAGCCTGCGGTTTTACCTGTACCGGTTTGTGCTCCGGCAAGCAGATCACCACCGGATAGCACGGCAGGGATGGCCTGCAGCTGAATAGGGGTTGGTGTGGTGTAGCCAAGTTCAGTAACGGCGCGGACGATATCGTCCGCAAGCCCTAGGGCGGAAAAACTCATTCAAACTCCAGAGACGAGTATCGGCCTGTCGCCAAGAGTGGCGCCAGTCAAAGGCAGATGGGGTAGGTATTTAGAAACCTTAGCCAGATATGGCATCAAGATAGATCATTCAGCCGCATACAGCCAAGACTGGCTGCGATTTATATTCAACGGATTGAGCTTGGGCGCTTGATGGCGTACTTGGATGGTGTAGCGCGGAGACTGGGTAACGCACTCACCGGCGGCATTATACCCGTGTACTTGCCGTGTTGTGTGAAGCAATCGTTAATTAGTGCGCAATACCGTTGCCAGTTGGCAGGGAAGGGGTATTTTTTTGTCTTTGTGAAGCCTTCGTGCTCCTGCAGGTGCACCCGCGTCTGGCATTGCACGCGGGTTTTGCTGTCCTGGATGAAGCACTTGGCCGATATGTATTGGCGCTTTGATGTCCCGTTCAGGCTCATTACTCGCCCATAAATCGCATCTTAAAGCTGCGGCCTTTGATATTACCCTGGCTTAGGCTGTTAAAGGCCTTGCTGGCAACGCGCCTGTCGATGGCAACATAGGTTAAAAATTCAAATACATTGATTTTGCCAACCTGCTCTTTGGTCAGGCCCGCATCGCCGGTGAGCGCGCCAAGTAAATCACCCGGGCGTAGTTTGTCTTTTTTGCCGCCCATAATGCAGAGCGTTACCATCGGCGGGCGCAGAGGGCCGCCTTCGGCAGGTTCTAGTTTTTCCAGATCAAACCAGCGTACCGGCCCGCCCTGATATTCCTCAATTAGTGTGACCCATTTCTTTTCGTTCGGTGCGGCCAGACTTAGCGCCAGGCCCTTGTCGTGCCCACGGCCAGTGCGCCCAACGCGGTGGATATGCACTTCGGTGTCTTTGGATACATCAACGTTAATAACTGCACCCAGACTTTGAATATCCAGACCACGCGCGGCTACATCGGTGGCGACCAGAATTGAGCAGCTTTGGTTGGAAAACTGCACCAGGATTTCGTCGCGCTCGCGTTGCTCTAGCTCGCCGTAGAGCGCCAGGGCGCTAAAACCTTGATCTCGCAGCTCTGCGGCAAGTTCGCGGCAGTGGATCTTGGTATTGCAGAAGGCCAGTGTCTGAACGGGCTTGTAGTGATTGAGTAACTGCGCCACGGCGGCGTTACGTTCCTCGTGGGCAACGGAGTAGAAACGTTGTTCGATTTGGCTGTCAGCATGTTGCGCCTCTACTTTTACTTCGGCAGGCAGCTTCAGAAACTTTGCGCTGTCTTTACGAATATTGTCGGGATAGGTGGCCGAAAACAGCAGGGTTTGGCGGCGCGTCGGGCAGGCGCTCACAATGCCTGCGATCTCGTCGTAAAAGCCCATATCAACCATACGGTCGGCTTCGTCCAGTACCAAGGTTTGTACGGTGGATAAATCAATCGAAGCGCGGCCAAGGTGATCGCGCAAACGGCCCGGCGTGCCCACAATAATATGCGCACCGTGCACCAGAGAAGCGATTTGCGGCCCCATTGGTGTGCCGCCGCACAGGGTTAAAATTTTGATATTTTCAGTAAAGCGGGCCAGACGGCGTAATTCTTTAGCTACTTGATCGGCCAGCTCGCGCGTAGGGCAAATCACCAGGCCCTGAATCGCAAAATAGCTGGGATTAAGCTTATGCAGCATGCCAATCCCGAAGGCTGCGGTCTTGCCGCTGCCGGTTTTTGCCTGGGCAATGAGATCGCGCCGCGCCAGAATCAGCGGCAGACTTTGTGCCTGAATTTCCGTCATTTCGAGGTAACCCAGGCTATCCAGGTTTTGCAGCATGGCCGGCGAGAGGGGGAGATTGGCAAAAGATGTAGTGTTCACAATGACTTAACTCGCTGGCCGAAAGGGGCAGTAGTCTAACAGGGGAAGCGCTTTAGAGCCAGCTATCACTACAGAAGGGGGCCGCCTGGAAAGCTATCAGGGGAATTTTTCAGGCTGATGACGGTTGCTGCATATTAGGTGAGTATTGGATGTTACCCCGTATTTATTTATGCTTATTTCAAGTCTTGTTCTTCTCCGTGAAACTTCGTGTTCTTCTGTGGCCCCGTGGTTCAATATTTAGGTTTCCGCTGCGTAACCTCAGCTAGTAATATAGCTGCCGTGGGCGATCCCCGCATTTTGAAGACACAAGGAATCCAATGAATCACAAAGTACGCCGCCCCACTTTGCAGGATGTGGCGGATAAAGTAGGCGCGTCCAAAATGACGGTGAGCCGCTATTTGCGCGAGCCGCAGCAGGTAGCAGAGGCAACGGCAAAGAAAATTGCTGTCGCGATGGAAGAGCTGGGTTATATCCATAACCGCGTGCCGGATATGCTGGCCAATGCCAAAAGCCGTGCGATTGGCGTGTTATTGCCTTCGATGTCGAATCAGGTTTTCTCCAGTGTGGTGCGTGGTATCGAATCGGTAAGCGGCCCGGCAGGCTTGCATGCACTCTATGGGCACTATGGCTACAGCATGGAGCGGGAAGAGCAACAGATTGAGCAATTGTTGTCGTTTCACGTAGACGGGCTGATTTTGTCTGAAACTCAACATACCGATCGCACCTTACGCATGCTGGAAACCGCCGCCATCCCTGTACTGGAAGTGATGGAGTTGCCGGAGCATCCGATTGATCTGGCGGTAGGCTTGAATCATGCGGTCGCGGCCAAAGAAATGGTCGGCCTGATGATTGGCAAGGGGCGGCGGCGGATTGCCTATTTAGCTGCGCGTTTGGATCATCGTACCCGTCAGCGTGAAGCGGGATACTTGGCTGCACTGGCCGGGGCAGGGCTGACACCGGTACTGATTCATACCGATCAGCCTTCCAGCTTTACTTTGGGCGGCCAGCTATTACGCGATGCTCTGCAGGCTGCGCCAGATCTGGACGGTATATTTTGCACCAATGATGACATTGCTGCTGGTGCATTGCTTGCCTGTCAGGCATTAGGGCTTTGTGTGCCAGAGCAAATCAGCGTGGCTGGCTTTAACGCTCTTGATATTGGCCACGCCCTTGCCCCGCAGCTTGCCAGTGTGATCACCCCGCGTGAGGCGATTGGCCGTGTTGCCGCCGAGCGTTTGATTGGCAGAATGGAAGGAAAGATCTATCCGGATAAGGTTCTGGATATGTCTTACGAGATTTTTCTGGGGCAGAGTTTGTGAAGGCTTAGAGCATATCTGCGTTGATTGTAAGACCCACCCGAAGCATAAATCGTTGCAGGGTGCTCCCGCCGCGAACATTGCAAGGCGCCCTCGAAGCGAAGCGAAGCGCAGTGCGCCATTCCCCCGAAAATAGTCAATCATTAAGCCCTCATCGCAAGGTGCACTGCGCTTTGCTTAACGATGCGGTACATCGTCTGCTGCGCTTCGCTGATCTTCGTACTCTCTGAGGCCTTCGCGGTTCCGGACTTGGGTTTTCCTTGTGTAACATCCGCCTCTTTTTTGATCTGCAACAAATTTATTGCTTGGCAGTTTTTTTATTGCGAGAGATACTGTGACTACAAAATGTTACCAGTAACATTTAAGATAAAAAACCAGATGAAAACAAATCAGGAGTCGATTCAATGAGTCAGGTCGATCAAGCTATACCACACCAAGTCTTTGTTGTAATGGGTGTTTCAGGAAGTGGCAAATCTGCAGTGGGCAGCGCAGTGTCCCGCGTGCTGGACTGTGGTTTTCTGGATGGTGATTTTCTGCATCCGCGTGCCAATATCGACAAAATGGCTTCTGGCCAGCCTTTAAATGATGATGACAGAGCGCCCTGGTTAGGCGCATTAAGCACCGCTGCTTATGCCATGCAACGCACTCAGAAGGTTTCGGTAATTGTGTGTTCCTCCCTAAAAAAAGCCTACCGCGATATTTTGCGTAATGGAAATCCTAATCTCTCCTTTATTTATCTGGGTGGCACATTCGAGCTGATCGAGTCTCGTTTAAAGGCGCGGCAAGGGCATTTTCAAAAGCCAAAAATGCTGGTTTCTCAATTTGCCACACTTGAAGTGCCGGGCAGTGATGAGCCAGATGTTGTGCATATTGATATCGACCAAAGCCTGGAAGAAGTCGTTGCTGCTGCTGTGCAACATATCCGCACCAAAACCGCTCAGGAGTAAGCAGACATGGATACATTAACCTTACTGGTCACCGCCATTGGCTCGGTGCTGATGCTATTGTTTTTGGTGATGAAAGCGCGTTTGCATGCCTTTGTGGCGCTGATGCTGGTGTCGATTGCGGCCGGTATCGGCTCGGGCATGCCGCTGGATAAAATTGCCGACACCATGCAAAAAGGCATGGGCGGCACCTTGGGATTTTTAGCCATCGTGGTGGCGCTGGGCGCAATGTTCGGCAAAATCTTGCACGAAACTGGTGCGCTGGATCAGATTGCCGTTAAGTTGCTGGCCCTGTTTGGCCAAAGCCGCGCCAACTATGCGTTGGGGATCGCCGGGCTGATTTGTACGCTGCCTTTGTTTTTTGATGTGGCGGTGGTGCTGTTGATTGGTGTGGTGTTTGCCGTGGCGCGCCGTACTGGTGGCAATGTGGTTAAGCTGGCGATTCCTCTGTTTGCCGGCGTGGCCGCAGCGGCTGCTTTTCTTTTGCCAGGGCCCACTGCCATGCTATTGGCTTCGCAAATGAAGGCTGATTTTGGCTGGATGATCGTGCTGGGTCTGGCCGCTGCCATTCCCGGCATGTTGCTGGCAGGCCCTGTTTTCGGTAATTTTATCAGTAAATATGTGCACTTAGAATTACCAGCAGATGTGAGCGAGCCTAGTCTGGGCAAGGGCCAGATGCCTTCGTTTGGATTTAGTCTGGCATTGGTGCTGTTTCCGCTGGTTTTGGTGGGAATGAAAACCATCGTGGCGCGTTTTGTAGATCCGACAGGCATGGCCTATCAATGGCTGCAGCTGATTGGTCATCCTTTTATTGCTATTTTAGCGGCTTGTTTGGTGGCGATTTATGGCCTGGCACTGCGCCGTGGGATGAGCAAAGACAAGGTGATGGAAGTCTGTAGCGCGGCCTTGCAACCTGCCGGGATTATCCTGCTGGTCACCGGTGCCGGTGGCGTGTTTAAACAAGTACTGGTGGATTCGGGCGTTGGCCCGGCTCTGGGTAATGCCCTGATCGGAGCGGGTTTACCGATTGCTGTGGCGTGCTTTGTACTGGCTGCGATGGTGCGGGTCATTCAAGGCTCGGCGACCGTAGCGTGTTTAACCACCGTGGGTCTGGTGCTGCCGGTGATCGAGCTGGCAAGTTATTCGGGCGCGCAGCTGGCGGCATTGTCGATTTGTATTGCCGGTGGTTCTATCGTATTGAGCCATGTGAATGACTCTGGTTTTTGGTTGTTTGGTAAATTCACCGGCGCAACAGAGCTGCAAACCTTGAAAACATGGTCGGTAATGGAAACCATTTTGGGTACAACCGGTGCGTTGGTCGGGATGCTGGCGTTCACTCTGCTGTAATGAATAGGCACTAAAAAAGCCCTGCCTGAATTAATGGCAGGGCTTGCTCGCAAGTTCGGAAAGTGTTGTTTATCCCGGAGGCGGTAAGCTGGCTCCGGGATTTTGAGTGTTGGGCTATGTTGGGTGGGGTGGCGGAGAAGCCATTAATGACTTACCCCAGCTGCTACCCGGGAAGTAAAACCTGGTTTAAGCCATAACGCTTTACCCTTGCGTGTTCGAAGAGACTATGGCGGTTTATAGGCCGCCGTTTTCCATCATGGTGCGTATTACCCGATTAAATGGCTCGATCCAGTCCGGATCAAATTGCTGATCGGACGCATTGACCTCGGCAATAGCCCGCAGCACGGATTTATTCTGACCACGATGGCTGTGTTTGAGCATTACGGCCTCAAAAGCATCCACTAGCGCCAGAATTTTTGCACCCGGCACAATATCATTACCGCTGAGTTTATTGGGGTAGCCCGTGCCTTCGATATTTTCTTGGTGCTGCAAACACATGGTTGATGCATCCTGCCAGCCATCCATTCTGGCTAAAAGGCCAGCAGCCCAGGCGGGGTGATCAACCAGCTGTGCCCGCTCATTGTCCGTCATTCTTTCTACTTTTAACCAGAGCGATTCGGGTAAAAACATCATGCCGATATCGTGCATATAAACGGCGGCTTCTAGCTGGGTGCTTGAAACTACACCACCAGCCGCTTTATTTGTGGCTAAGGCCAATTGCAGATTACGTGCAGTGCGGCCACGAAATAGTGGTGAGCGCATTTCCAATTGCAGTGCCATATTGCGGAAAAAACGCAAATCCTGGCTGCGCTCTTCATTTGAGCGCTCCATTTCGGCCCGGGTGCGGTCTGGTAAAACGACGGCAGCATGTTTGAAGCCGGTTACTGCTTCGATCAGCCGGGCGCAAGCAGGGTCCAGCTCTTCAGCTTGCAAGGTGGAAAGCCCATCCAGGCCACGTGCTAAGGTAGGCAGATGCAAGCTGCTGGTGGATGCATTATTGCTGAGTGATTCAACTGCTTGCTCAAGTCTGTCCAAGGTTAGCAGTAATACTTCGGATAATACTTCGGTCAGTAGCAGCTCACCTGCGCGCATTCTGCCCAGCAGGGTTTCTATCCCATGAACTAGGGGTACTACAAATTCAACGCGGCATAGCCCGGCATCGCCTTTAATATTATGAAAAGCGCGAAATAAATCAGAGATAAGCATCATTCTGCCCGGATCACGTTTTAGCTCGGCAATGATTTGCTCGATCTTTGGCGCATGATCTGCAAGGCTCTCCCGAAAATCCTGGAAGGTATTGATGTCGTAAATTTTGGGGGTAAGTATGCTGTCGTAATTCATGGGTGCACCTGCAGGTGGATTTGCCTAAGCATAAGTCTTGTGTGCTATAGAAGATATTTAATTTTTAGATTAAATACGCGGAGTGGCAGTTTTGATCTGGTCCTGTTGGGTAATATTCGCCGCCTGTAACGTAATTTGTGCAATGACGCAATTATTCTTTGAAATTAAAATGGTGGCTGCTGAAACTTAATGTGTACATTGAATTGAATTCGATGTTGTTTCATCTCTCTCCTCTGTATGTATTTACGCCACCGGCCCGGTGGCGTTTTTTTTGCCTGTAGCGGGTACAATGGCAGATTGCTCTTATGAAAAGTATTACGACCATGACTGAATCTATCCGTTTATCCAAACGCATGACCGAGCTGGGCATGTGCTCGCGCCGTGAGGCCGATGAATTTATTGAACAGGGCTGGGTAAAGGTTGATGGTGTAGTCGTCAATACCCTTGGCAGCCGTGTTGTGCCCGAGCAAAAAATCACTTTAGAGCGCCAGGCCACTGTATTTCAGGCTGAGCGTGTCACTATTTTGATGAATAAGCCGGTGGGTTATGTGTCCGGCCCTGCAGAGCCGGGCGAGCGTCCGGCCTGGACCTTGATCAAAGCGGAGACGCGCTTTATGGGCGATCGGACCGGTATCAATTTCCTTAAAAAGCATATGCATAACCTTGCTCCGGCAGGCCGCCTGGATGTGGATTCATCGGGTTTGCTGGTGCTGACTCAGGATGGCCGTATCGCAAAAAAGCTGATGTCGGATGTGGATGTAGAGCGCGAATATTCGGTACAGGTTGAGGGCATGCTGAGCACCGAAGGCTTAAAACAGCTTAATAATGGTTTGAGCCTTGATGATGAGCGCTTAAAGCCGGCTAAAGTCAGCTGGCAAAGCGAGGATTCGCTACGTTTTGTTCTGCGTGAAAATCGCCCCCGCCAGATTCGCCGCATGTGCGAATTGGTTGGTCTTAGAGTGGTCGCTATCCGCCGCCTGCGTATTGGCCGCATATCGTTGTCTGATTTGCCCGTTGGTCAGTGGCGCTATTTGCGTATGGATGAGCGGTTTTAATTTTTGTTCTTCATTAAAAAACGGCCAGCGCCTGCTTAACAGGTGAGCGTCGCCAGCACTTCGGTCTTTAGTCAAAGCCGGGTTGGGCGATCGTTTTTGGGATTTGATTAAAAATAGTTTACTGCAGGATGAGGTGGCACTTGCCAAACACGCCTGTGTGCATAGACAATTCGGGCTCAATTTCAATCTCATTTAAGAAGTGTATGCAAGACTCCAATCCGAACAGCTCCGACACCAATATTTTAGGCAAAATTATCTTTGGCAGCCGTTGGTTGCAATTGCCGATTTATCTTGGTCTGATTATCGTGCAAGGGGTTTACGCGTACAAATTTCTGGCTGCGCTCCTTAATATGATGACCAATCTAACGACGCTGACCGAAACGCAGATTATGCTTTCTGTATTGGGGCTGATCGATGTGGTGATGATTGCCAATTTACTTTTGATGGTGACCGTGGGCGGCTATGAGACATTTGTGTCCCGTTTGCGGATTCATACTCATCCTGATCAGCCGGAATGGCTGGATCATGTAAATGCTACGGTACTGAAAGTAAAACTATCGATGGCAATTATCAGCATTTCATCGATTCATCTTTTGCAAACCTTTATCAACGCCGACAAAATGAATGAAACAACCATGAAATGGCAGGTGATTATCCATTTGTCTTTCCTTATTTCAGCTGCGGCGCTGGCTTATACCGATAAACTATTGCATTCAGTAGCACCGCAGCAACATCATTGATTATTATTGATAGATTGTTTTGATTAAGCGGTTGATTCTTGAATTAAAAAAACCTCCTTTTAAACCAAGGAGGTTTTTTTATGAGCATTGGCATAAAATGCTCTGAAAACAGCGGCTTGCACCCGCCCTATAAATTCAAAAACGTCTGTAATCGCAGGAGCGGCTTTAGCCGCGAAGTTTTGATTCACAGTGCTTTCGCGGCTAAAGCCGTTCCTACAAAAATATCTAAAACATCATGCTTTTTCTCTAGGTTGATAGGATTGGGCTTGCGCCAATCTAAAGCTGCTTCGATGTTTGCAAATGGCTAGAGAATATCTCTTTCTCTTTAATCAGTGTTTTGTTTATATTTCTTCCCGCCGCAAATACATCGCCAGCAACAATTCACCCGCCATTGTTGTAAAGCCTTCATCGCTTAGCAGGTTTTGCCCGCGCCAGGCCATTTCGTACCATGGCTCTGATTCTTCTCCGCTAAAGCCGCGCTGGCTGTTGCCGTGCCAGCTTTCTCTTGCGGCTTTTTCTGCCGTATCTACCGAGCCATTATCACCACTGAGTGCTTCGGCGTATTTGGCGCTGCTGCGGGTGGCAAACGGCAGGCGGCAGGATAAGCCTTGCCAGTAATATTTCAGCCATTTTTCCAGCTCTGGGCCTGCGTTTTCAATTGCGCCAAAGCGCCAATGGCCTTGCTGGCTGACGATGCGGGTTTCAAGCAGTACGCCCTCAGGCGCAGCGTGGCAGAGGGCGAGGTGTTTTAGCCAGCAGGCGATCAGCTCGATGGGCGAGCTGTGGTCTGTCCAGACGGCGACTTGCCCGTTGGGGCGTAGCTGGTGCAGCGCGCCATTGAGCTGCATATCGCCGAAATTAAACAGAAAGGTATGCGGTGCCAGCGGCGCATTGCTGAGCAGTGGCTCGGCGGCCTTATAGAGTTTACGCAGCGTGGCGGATTGCTTGGCGGCGCTCATATCGCCAAAACCACCGTGCGGCAGCAGGCCGGCAGCGCGGCCGGTGGCGATGGCGTCCTTGCTCCAGCCTTGCTCCAGAGATTGCCAGATCACTTGGTTTAGCTCGCTTTTAGCAGAAAAAGACAGGCTGAATGGCTCATTGCTTTCAAATTCCACCGCCTCATCAGCCAGCCGGATGCCGATACGATTTCTGAGTAAATAGCGAGTAGGGTTGCGCCAGAAAGCCAGCAAATCATTGAAAGCGACGTTTTTAAATTCTGCATCAGGCTGCGGCAGGCTTTCTGCTAATACCGAGAGCGGCAAGCTCTGAGGCTGGCCTATGGCGGTGGCGGCGGCAAACCAGAGCGGGGAATAGGCGGGTAGTCGCTCTTCCTTAAAATAGCGTGGACTAAAGGGTTGCAGCGGGTGTTCGGTAATCAGATGCTTAAGCAGCCGCTCGCGCTCGATACGCCGCCATTTCAGCGCCTCGTTGCCAAGGGCCGGTTGCGGCGGGGCGTCGTCCAGCACAAAGCTGCGGCCCACGGCGTCGAGTAAATCAGACACCACCACCGATGGCGGAATCACGCCATTATCCTGAATACCACGGCCTACATAGCTCAGATACAGCACATCACTGGCCGAAAGCAGGGTTTCCAGGAATAAATAGCGATCATCAGCACGGCGGGATCGATCGCCATATTGCGGATTGTGTGCCATTAAATCAAAACCAGGCGGGCGGGACTCACGCGGGAAAGCGCTGTCATTAAAGCCCAGGAGGGCAATCACTCTGAAGGGCAGGCAGCGCATCGGCACCATGGCGCAAAAAGTCACCGCGCCGGTTAAAAATCCACCACTTGGAATCTTGCCGGACAGCGCGCCATTGAGCCAGCTGCGTGGCACAGATAAATCTACTGGCGCCTCGTAGTTTGCGGCGCGGCTTTGCTCGGCAAATTCAATAATCTGCTCGCGCAGCTCAGCCAGAATTAGCGCTTCATCGTCATCCGGTGCAAACAGCGCATCCAGCATGGCGATTAATTTGCCATGCCATACTTCGGGCGTGTGCTCTCCCGATAGCGATGCAGCTTGCTCAAACAATGTTTCGGCAAAAGCCGCAAGGCCAGCAGCCAGCTGCGCCTGATTACCGGCCACGCCGCTGCCGGGCAATGTGCCAGCAAAGAGTGGTGCTGCAGCGCCCGCCACGCCAGCGGGCAGGGCAATGCTCAGCAGCAATCTATCCAGCCCAAAGCGCCAGGTGTGCTCAAAGGTATTGGGTAAACCCAGCTCGGCCTTATGCTCGCCATCTCTGCCCCAGTGAATACCTAATTCGCTGATCCAGCGGTGGATGGTGGGCAGCTCGGACGCGGGGATTTCAAAGCGACGGGCAATGGCGGGAATATCCAGCAGCGCCATCATCCAGTCGCTGGCAAAGCGGCATTGCGGCAGGGTAAGCAGCTCCAGTAAGGCTTGTGCCAAGGGCGCTGCGTCTTTCAGGCTGCGGTCAGCAATGGCAAAGGGCACATTGGGCGCACTCATCTCGCTTGCGCCAGCGCTTAAATGGCGGCCAAACACGGCTTCAATATAGGGAATGTAATGTTCGATATCGGGCATCAACACCACAATATCGGCGGGGGTGAGCGTGGCATTGGCCTCGAACAGCGCCAAGAGCTGATCGTGCAGCACTTCAATTTCGCGCATGGCCGAATGGCAGATATGCACTTGCAAGGATTTATCGTCTGCCGCCACGCGCTGTGCGGTTTCCGGGCTGCGGGCTACCAGCTCCAGCACATCGCTTTTCAGCGTTTGCAACATCGTGTCGTGATTGCCAGGAAAAGGCGTGAAATATTCAAGTATTTCTGGCTCGGCAATCAGCTGATTAAAAAACTCCCGCCCCTGCTTGCCCCACACCGCCAACAGCAGATTGCCGACTTCCAGATACAAGTCTTCAGGATCAAAACCATCAGCAAGCCGGGCGATTTCCGCCGCATCCCGAATCTCGCCCCAAGGCTCGCCGCAAGGGTTCAGCGCATGGATAAACACCTCGCAGCGTTTCGATAACGCGCGCAAAATCTCCATATACACCGGCGGCAGGCTGGATATGCCAAAGAGCGAAACACGGCTGGGCAAATCCAGCGGGCGCGGGTCGAGCAGCCGCTTGTGAGTTGCCGCAAGCAGTGCGCCGCGATGCCCGCCATCGATACGAATATCCAGCTCATCTTTAGATAAGTAGCGCCACAGCGCCGCCTGCCAGGCTTCATCATCCCCCAGCCCTAAGCTCTGGTTCTTTTCCCATGCCAGCAGCCAGTCGGGGCGGTAAACCAGATACTGATCGAACACATCGGCAATGCGCGTGGCGAGTTCAAAGCGCCTAAAATCCCCGCCTTCGCGCAGATAATTAAGCAGCACCGGCGCATTGGGCTGCGAATCCAGCCAGGCCAGCACCCGCCAGCCCATAATCTCCCGCGAAAACGGCGATTTCTTCGGTAAATTGCCGCCCAGCGTGCGCTGCATCAAATCCCAGAAAAAAGACGCCAGCAGCGGATACCCCATCTGCGCCGTCATGCCTTGTTTTTCCGCCAAACGAAAATTCAACCACCGCCCCATCCCCTTGGATTGCACCACAATTTTTTCCTGCTCGAAAGGGGAAGCCAAAGGGGAGGTCTCTAACTGATGCGCCAGCGCCGCCAGCAGAACATCGATACGGTTGGATTGGAATAGATGCAGCACGGGAAAGTCTTATTCAATGGGCTTAGGGGGAGAGGGTAGCGGAAAGTGGGGGGGAATGCAGCAGGTATATCAAAACTATAGATAGTCGTAATTGATTTTATTATTATCTGCGCCACTTTATATGGTTTAATTTTTATGCGTTTTATGTGTAAATATTGTATTCTTTAGTTTGTATGTGGTTTTTTTAAAATTATGGGGAATTTATGAAAATTGAAGCAAATGATAAAGATATTCAAGAGGTGTTTTCTATCGGCTACTTTAGAATTCCTAAGTTTCAAAGACCGTATTCTTGGACTCTTGATGAGGTTTCTGAATTTTGGAATGATATAGTATCAGAGAGAAAAGGAGATTATTTTATTGGATCGATGGTTGTTTACAAACAGGATAAACGGTTTTTTGGTATTGTTGATGGCCAACAACGCCTAACAACCATAACTTTGCTTTTGGCTGCTCTTAGGAACACCTTTGTTGAGATAAAGGAGGAGGCTCTTGCTCATGGAATGCAAAATTTTATAGCTAAAGCTAATATTGATAATGAAAAAAAATATATTGTTAATGCGGAAAGTTCTTATCCTTATTTACAAAGTTATATCCAAGAATTTGATGGTAGTAAATATAATTGTCAAATTGGAGTTGAAGAACAAAACTTAAAAAAAGCGTTTGAGTTTTTGTGTGAAAAAGTAAGGGATTATTCGTGTGTTAGTGGTAGTCAATCAGATCTTTTTTCAAATTCTTGTGATGTTTTAAAAAAAATTAGAGACAATGTATTGTCTCTTAAATTAGTTTTTATTCAATTGGATAACGAGGATGATGCATATTTAATATTCGAAACATTAAATGCTCGCGGTAAAGATCTTACAACACCTGATTTAGTAAAAAACATGTTGTTAAGAAAGGTACCTGCCTCTGGGGATAGTGTGTTTGATTCTGCTAAGTCATGCTGGAAATTAATAAGCGATAGGATTGATGATTTAAACGGCGATGATGATTACTTTACTGAGTTTCTTTTGCACTTCTGGATTTCTAAGTACGGCTATACCACAGATAAAAAACTTTTTTCGGAAATAAAAAAACATTTACTAAATAATAATGCAAATGATTTTTTGTTGGAATTGGATAGATATTCACAATTCTATGTGGATTCAGTTAATCCTAAAGGTAGAGAGTGGAGTAAGGAAGAGTTACCAATAAGAAATTCTTTAGTTGCTCTTGTGTCTACTTTTAGAGTTAAGCAACAAAATAGCATGATTTTATCTTTGTTGGCGGCATATGATCTTAATAAAATTGATAGGTCCGTTTTTTCTTACATTATTGGTAAAATAGAAAAATTTCATTTCTTTTATAACTCAATTACCCAACAACGTTCATCTGGGTCTATTGCAACGATGTACTCAAAACATGCAATTGATCTAGTTTCAGCTAAAACACAATCTGAAGCAAAAGTGGTTATTGATTCGTTAGCAATACATCTTTCAAATCGCATGCCCAATTTAAATGAGGCTCAAGTTGCATTTGAAAAAATTGTTTATACCTCAAAGAAAAAAAGATATAAAAATTTAGTAAGATATTGCCTTTCTAAATATATGGGAAAAGAATATTCTGGATTGTTGATTGATTTTGATGGTTTGACAATCGAACATATAGCGGCTCAGTCTTTAAGTAAAACAGGCATATCTGATGATGTTATAGGATCTATTGGTAATTTAATGCTAATTAGTGAAAATATTAATAAGTGTAAACTTGGGGATAAATGTTTTTTAGATAAGAAAAATATTCTTTTAGATGAAAAATACCCTTTGGATGATATTGTTTTGGCCGCTGATTTTTGGGATGAGTCCTTAATAAAGTCTAGAAAGAATTTAATAGTTAATACACTTTATAATTTACCATTTTAATCTTATTTGACTTGCTTTTATCTAAATTGATCCCATGCCTAAACCCAAACTCCCTCCATTAACTGACGCCGTCCGTGCCGATTTATTCTCCCATCTGGCAACGATGGAGAAAGCAGGCTTGCCGGTGGCGCAGGCTTTTTTATAGCTACGGCTGGCAAAATCCGCTCAGCCTCGGGTGGATGAGGCGCGCAAGTGGCTGGGGCGGGGCAAGGATGTGGCGGCGGCGGGAAGGATGGCGGGCTTATTTAGTGATCTGGAAGCAGATTTGCTGCATGCGGCGCTCAGCGCGGGCAGCCCGGCGCTGACTTACTTTCGCCTTGCAGAGCGCTATACGCTGAAGGCCAGATTAAGCCGGCAGATGCGCTCCAAATTGCTGCTGCCCATCGTGGTGTTTGTGCTGGTTTATCTGTACGGCAGGTGGAAGAGACGCAGCGGGAAAGTCTTATTCAATGGGCTTAGGGGGAGAGGGTAGCGGAAAGTGGGGGGGAATGCAGCAGGTGCAGGTTTGTGACTAGGGCTATTTTTTTGAAAAACCCATATGATTGAGTTATTTTTGTTAACTGTGTTTGGCTGCTAAAAAATAAGGATAAAGGAGTAATAAATGTATTTACTATCCCGCACAAATAAAAAATATATTTTATTGGTTTCAATGTTTTTGCTCTCAGTCAGTGCGTCTGCAAGCCGCGTTACTCAGGCAGAAACAGTTTGTTTAAAGCCTGGCCAGATGAGCATTAATGGTGTGAGTCTGCTGGAAAAAAGTGATGTAGTATTTAAAAAAATGGGCCAGCCAGAAGACGTTAAGCGTTATAAATATCATTCTGATGGTAATGCGGGCTCTTATTTTCTTAAAGATTTAATATATCAAGATTTGATTTTTACTATTGTCGATGAAAAAAAACGGGTAAATCAAATTGAGCGAATGATTTTATCAGGCCCAAAATATAAACTGGGAGCTGAATTTTATATTGATCAGAAAAAATCAGAAATAATGACTTTGCTGGGTATAAAATCCGAGAAAGAAGTCATGAGCCTTACTGAGAGGGATTTATTCTTAAGTGGTAAAGCAGCAAAGCTATCTGCCGCGAGTAAAAAGAGCTGGGCATTAAGCCAATGTGGAGATGAAACTGGCTCGATTAATGCCGAGTTTTATTTCGATATCAGTAATAAATTATCGCAGGTGAAAATATTCTTAGATGATCGTTTTATTTAAAAATGATTAAATGGATCCATAGTGAATACGTTCGTATTTTCTTCATGCAGTAAGGGTGTCGTCCGGCCAAAGCCTATCCGCTTAGGGGAAGGCCGGGCGATTGGCTCTGTATAAATGAGGGAGGCTAGCAGTCGTTTGTTTGAAATGCTGCTGCGTCACATAAATATAAAAAGTGAAACTACCGCTAATTTTCACAGCAAAGTCGCCAAGTGCTTGCCAAGAATCATGTGTGGTTTGCTGATGCTGTGAATGGCTTATGGCATGGTGGTTGGAAGCGGTACACCTCAGACGCCTTCTGATTTGTAAGTAAAAATGAGAGTGGTTAAGCTGATAAATAGATTTTTAGCATTGCATTGAAAGTTGTTATTGACATGCTTGTAAGTAAATGAGTATGATCCCCAGTCTTGATGGAGAGTTGGCCGAGTGGTCGAAGGCACTCCCCTGCTAAGGGAGCATACGGGCAAAACCTGTATCGAGGGTTCGAATCCCTTGCTCTCCGCCAGTACATTGACTTCCAAATGGCTATCTAGCAAATGGAAGTTGCCTGAAGCCCCGCCCCGTGCGGGGTTTTTTGCTTTGGGCTCTTGACTGGGGCATTCCCGGGGCAGGCCAAAAAGTGGTCTCAAAGCCGTTTTGTTTTAGAACCTTCTGACTTTTATGGGTACGGTACGAAGTGAATTTTGTGTGAACCGAAGGGATTACTGCGATTCAATTTGTGCCCTCCAAACCGATGCCAGGTCAGTTTGATTGAAAGGCTTGAGTCTTCTGAATTACCTTTTTGATCAATCTGGCGGAACTGCCGCGCCAGATTACCGCTTTTGCCCGAAGCCTTGTCTTTCTCCAGTAAATTCACCAGATCCACAGCATTGAAGCCTCTCACCCGTTTTTCCTTGTGAATTGCAGCAACACCCGGTGCTGCGGCGAGGTGCGTTTTTGCTGTGCCGGTGCCGCCAACCAGAATCAGGTTGTGTGCATTTTCTATAAATGCGCCGATGGCTAGCTACTTAATTCGCGCAGCAGCCAATGGACTTTCTGCCTGGTTATAAAGCCCAGCAAATCACGGTGAATCCGGAAACGAGCCGCCTTCAGTTGGTCGTGCAAACTGCGCACTGCCTACGATTCTGCGAAGCAGATTGACCCCTTTCGTACAAAATCCGGTACACCATAAAGAAAAATCCTCGTATAGGCGAGGCTAAGCCTTTGATTTTATTGGTCGGAATGAAAGGATTCAAATCTTCGACTCATTGTACCCCATTCACGAGTTAAAATGCATGTAACCTATTGATTTAATTAAAAAAAGTAAAATACCTTCTAATATAAAAACCTGATTTTGCCCTGATTTAGGCCGATTTTGCTCAAATTCACCCCTTTTTTAATTAGAAAAATGGCTCCTTATCAACTGAATACCTAATACAGCATAAATAAAGCTTCATGTAATATCAAAAATCACCTCTAAACCCTTGGTTTATGATGACTTTTGATCTCCTTGCCTCTTTCGCCGCTGCCTTTAATCAAGATCAGCGCCTTATCTCTCTTCAGCTTGGCGATGGTGCGGCATGGGGCGAACAGCTATTACCCCAGCGTGTAACAGGCAGCGAGGGGATCAATCGAGCTTATTGCTATCAGATAGACTGCCTCTCCCCCGATGGCGCTTTAGAACTCAAATCGCTATTAGGCTTGCCGGTGGTATTGGCAATTGAAAACGCCAATGCTGATGCAATTGAGCGTTGCGGAGTGATTAGCAAGGCACAGCTTTTAGGATCTGACGGGGGCTTTGCAAAGTACGCACTGACGGTAGAGCCACCTTTTGCCCTGCTTAGATATCGGCGCACTTCCCGGGTATTTCAGGATCTATCTGTCGTCGATATTGTGAAACAGGTACTGGCTGAACATCAGGCCAAAAATCCCGTGTTTGCCTCAGTGCAAACGCTGGATTTCAAACTATCGGGCGATTACCCGCCGCGCTCTTACTGCCTGCAGTACCGCGAAGACGATTACGCCTTGTTATGCCGCTTAATGAAAGAAAGTGGTTTGGCTTGGCGATTTGAGCATTTGGCGGGTGATTCCCCGCAAGTGCAACTCGTGGTTTTTGATGATGTATTTTCTATCCCCGAAGCATTGGAGCCCATCGCCCGCTTTCACCGCTCCGATGCAACAGAAGAGAGCGATTCACTGACCCAATGGCGCAGCCAGCGGCAAATCGGCAGCAGCTCTGTTTCTCTTGCCAGCTTCGACTACAAAGCTACGCTCACCCACCATAGCCTGGATGAAAGCGCGATTGATCAGGGCGAAGGCGGGCAGCAAATCCAATCAACTCTGGAATACTACGACCCGCAAACACATTACTACGCCAGCGACTTAGACCAGCTTAACCAAGATGCAAAGCTACGCCAGGATGCAATGGATGCGCAAAAGAAATCATTTACCGGCTCAGGCACGTTACGCAGCCTACAGGCCGGGCAATGGTTCCGTCTGGAAGATCACCCGGCCCACGAATGGGATAGTCCCGAGCAGCGCGAATTTGCCATCACCGAGCTTAAATTCACAGCAAACAATAACTTGCCAGCAGATTTAACCCAGCAACTTAGCTTAGTTGCACCCAGCCTGCTTACCGCTTCAGCCCAAGATAACGCGCCTTATCAAGCGGACTTTACCGCCCAAAGACGCGGCCAGCCGGTGCTCAGCCATTTGGGCGGGCAAGAATTTACCAAACCTACCAGCCTGGGCGTACAAACAGCCACCGTAGTTGGCCCCGCCGGATCTGAGGTGCATACCGACGAATATGGGCGAATTAAGGTGCAGCTACACTGGCAACGCGCCAGCGAGCACCCCGAATTTGGCGCTAATCTGGACGATAAATCCTCTTGCTGGATTCGTGTTGCCTATCCATCAGCGGGCGCAAGCTGGGGTCACCAATTCATCCCCCGTATCGGCCAGGAAGTACTGGTCGATTTTATTGAAGGCGACATCGACCGCCCGATTGTGACGGGTGTTGCCTATAACGGCAGTCATCCAGTACCCGCGTTTAGCGGTGCTGGCGCTCTGCCTGCCAATAAAACCCTATCCGGCATTAAAACCAAAGAGCATGAAGGTGGCCAGTATGGCGAGCTGCTGTTTGATGATACCAAAGGCGAAGTTCGCACTAAATTATCGAGCGAGCACGGCAAAACCCAGCTTAACCTTGGCTACTTAATCCATCCACGCACCGATGGCAAAGGCGAGCCACGCGGCGAAGGCTTTGAATTACGTAGCGACAAACAAGGTGCCATTCGCGCCAGCGGCTTGCTGATCAGCACCGAAGCCAAAAGTGGTGCCAGCGGCAAGCAGCTAGACCACAGCCCCGCCCAAAGCCAGCTGGAATCAGCTTTAGCGTTGGCCCAAAGCCTGGGTGAAACAGCAACGAATCAGCTTGCCGATACGATTGAAACCGGTGATGGTGATCAAACCGTTAAGCCCGACAACAGCCCCGGCGACAAAGCCAGCCACGGCCACCTTTACCACCACGTGCACGCCAGCAAAAGTTTTGAAGCGGGCAGCAACACGGATAAAGACGGCAAGAGCAAATCCCAAGGTCAGGCAGGCCAGCAAAAAATCATCCTGCTGCATGGCGAGGACGGCGTCGCCATCACCAGCCCACAAAGTCAGACAATCAGTGCAGGCACAAACTTAGACCTTGTTGCCCAGCGCGACACAAACCAAACCTCTGGCCGCCGCTGGATACATAACGTGGGCCAGCATATCAGCCTGTTTGTAGCAGGGGTAAAAGACAAAGTTGCACTTAAGCTCATTGCAGCCAAGGGCAAAATACAGATGCAAGCACAAAGCGATGACGTTGAAATCACCGCAGACAAAAATGTAAAAATCACTGCCTGCAAAGAAAAAGTAGAAATCGCCGCTGGGGATGAAGTGCTCCTCACCGCAGGTGGCGGCTATATACGGCTAAAAGGTGGCAATATTGAAATCCATTGCCCGGGGAAAGTGAGTATTAAGGGCGCGAGCCATGAGATCAGCGGCGGCACAAGCCTTGGGAAAACATTTAATGAAATGCCTACATCCAAATTCAATGACAAATTTTTATTAAGAGATCAAGCTACAGGTGAAGCACTAGCCAATAGAAAGTATATGATTCAGCGAGGGTTTGGAGAAAAGGAATACGGGATCAGTGATGCAGATGGCTATACCCATGAAATTAAAAACCCTGATTCAACGGAAGAAATTGAGATTCATCTAAAGGACTAGCCTATTTTTGGCATGACCATCTATTTTATATTAAATAAAAATAAGAAATATGGAGATTGTAAAAATGAAGGATAGCGCTAGCAATTTAAGCTTGGTTGCAAAACGAACATTGACGACAGATGGCAATAATAAAATTAAAGTAGTAGAAGTACAACGCTATATCGTTACTATTTATGTAGCAGCACCTGGTACACCTTTAGTTGATAAAAAATTAAAACCAGTGGGGACCTCGTTGCCAGGACATTTGTATTACAGTGTATTCGATTTTAAACCAGAATCTAAATCACTAAGCTTTGGGTTTGCCCCAATAATAAGTGGCCAAATTATAGGGGTAGGTGCGGTTCATGATGATGATGAGATTCACTATGTAAATCCATATTACGCACGTACTTTAGAAATAACAAAAAGGCAATATGATGCTTTAAGGGAATTCGGAAAGGATCCCGTTGTTTTTGGTTTCTCACTAAAATACGAACATGCAAAAAATAATTGTGTGGATTTTGTTTGGAATGCTTTACGTCATGCAGGCTTAAAGTCGACATTATCCTATGCCAAAATGATGGATTTTGTAGGTTTAGATCATGAGGGTGATTTAAAACCAATAGATAATGTAGATGCTATAAAGTCAATAAAAGCACCGTTTGAAAAAAGCAATCTCAATAAGGAAAAAAATAACCCGCTACCTAAAAATAGAAATATGTTGCAAAAGTTATTGAGTGAAAATAATGATAAAAATAATCAGCAAAGGCATGTTTAAATTAAGGATTTTTTATGAATATTAGGCAAATAATTCTACTCGCTTTTAGTGTTTTTCTTAGCACTCTAAGTGGTTGTGCACCTAGCCCCGAACCGAAGCCTCCATTATCCACGCCTATTAAATTTGATAAAGCAGGTCAAAAAGCTTTTATTGATTTTTGGGCCACCCCTTCGGATAGCTCCGAAAGGAATGTATTGATGCTTGGAGTGTCTTTCGTTGGAAAAAATACAGACGTTGATACTGATATATTTAGGGATATTACTCCCCTTGTAAAAATAAAAGTGACACGGTTGAGCGGTGCAGCAAGTGATGGTATTCATTTGAGCTATTATAGTGCTTCTTCTTCTGATGATGAAATTGCAACGGGAACTAGCACACGTTGGATTACTGCTTATGGTGATTATTTTGCACACCATGATTACTATTTAGCATCGATTGATCGCAAGAATTCTGGATTATTTCGTGCAGAAATAGAGGTACTCCAAGATAATCCCGCATTTAATAATTTGGATTTCAATTTTACTGTGGCTTATCGCCTTTATTACGGGAAGTGAATTATTTAATGACAAAGCGATATTTAATTTTCTGCTTTGCAAATCACTGTAAATTTTATCTTATGTCAAATGTAAGGCCTGCCCCCATGCTTTTGCACTCACGGGGACGGGCTAAAGCCCGCCCCTTAACCAAACGTTGGTCCCGCACGGAGGATCCGGTCATGCGGCAAATTTTGGCGGCACTAGCAAGTTTTAGTTTTTGCACTGTCCTTTTAGTTGGTACGTTTTACCTTGAGCATGAGCTTGGACGCCTTAACCTAGGGCCATTTTCTACACAGTGGGCACTCGTGGGCGCAATACTTGGGCTGTGGCCTCAGATTGTTCTCAGCATTGTTGGATTCACTTGCTTACATGTCCGCAATAAGCGGCGGTTCTCACAGTACCTAAAGGCCGGCTTAGTGGTGGGTTTATTAAGCCTTTTGCTCCTCTCACTTGAACATGGTGAGTGGCTAGGCCTAGATCTGGCTTCGATCATCGCGGCTAACTCAATCATCGGCTCAACCTTGTACTGGGCACTCGGGATTCGTGGAGCGGGCCCTAACATTTGCTCTGACCCCAGTTATTTATTGCCCCAGCGCGTAGCAGATAATCACCCAGCCCTGCAAAAACCCCGCAGAATAAATAATTAAATAAGGCAGCTAATACATCCATGGAAACATCCATCCTCACCCAGATTATTACCGCTTCATCAGTATTATTTGGTGTCGCACTGACTTCGTTTGCTCTGTCGCGTACTCAACGGAGAAATCAACAGTTTCAGTACTCCCTTGAAACAGAAAGACATGCACGTGAAGAAATCAAAAGCGAAAGGGTGCTCGCACTTGACCGGCTCGCAACGGCTCATCGACAGTTAAGCGTTATTGGCCGAGAGTTTTCCATTACAAATCTCGACATTATTTGGCGCGCAAAGATGAAAGACCTTGAATACGACCAACGATACTTGAATGTGTGCCAAGAAGTTGATGAATTGCGCCTCATCGCTGACCTATATGAAACATCAATAGGCAAAGATGTCGAACATATCTACGGCCAGATGAACATATTTTGGGGAAGCTTTAAGAACGTGCTTCGCTTAACGGCACTAGGGGAAAACGTAGCATCTAATATATCAGGCTTGGACAAAGCTCACGCCGCCGCTCGAGAAATTGAAAATAAATCAGCCTTGATCAAGCACCAACTAACAGAACTAGCGAAACAGTATTAAGTAGGAGTCTGAAACAACACAAAAACAGGGGGTAACTTTCAGGTGAAACCGTAAAAATAGCGGTAAATAGGGGCAATCTTGAGGTGATTATTTTATGTGCAACAATCGGCAAGAAATCCGCAAATAGTGCAAGCTTTTATAGAAGCATTTTTTACTATTCAAGGCCATATTTGGCGGGGCTTGAGCCTTCATCATGCAAGTGCATAAAAAGTAATGGGTTAAGTGCCCGGGCGTGGCGGGGTCACGAGGGCGCGCGCCGGGGGCTGGTGGCAGATTTTCCTCAAAATCCAGGCGTAAAAAAGCCCGCACTTGCGGGCTTGCTTCTTACTTGGGTTTGTTTACGACAACACGTAAGGATTGAAGCGAATCACCTCCACCCCCAGCCAGTCATTTAACTCTTTCATGCGCTCCTGCAAGGGCTCAATCTCGTTATAAGCAAACACCGTGGCAGCCTTCTCTACATCACCTAAACCGCCAGTATTGTTTGGAATAATCCCCATCAGTTGCGCCGGTACACGGTGGGCGCTCAGCTGATCGTCACGGGTTACGTTCTTGATATTCCAGAAGTCATCCTTCGCCGCCACTTCTGAGATGGGCAAGATCTGCATGCCGTCTTTCTTGCCACCAGGCGCGTACACCATCAGATTTTTAAAATTGCCCGGGCCTTTACTGCCTTGTAGTGCGGTGCGCAAATCATCGATATAGCTTTCATTTTGGGCTGCGTCCGTCATGTACAGAATAAAACCGGCATGGCTAGCCGCGTCACGCATAGCCTGACCGATAGTGGCTACACCACGGCTTTGGAGTTGGAAGTAAAAGCAAGTGAGGTGGAAGGGTAAGTTTTATACTTGAATGAAGTTTAAGCGCATGCTATACATGTATAGCAGTATTTTAAGGAGACCGCCCATGTTAGCAATTCGCTTACCGGCTGAAATTGAAAACCGCTTAGACGTCTTGGCCAAGTCGACAGGCAGAACTAAAACTTTTTATGCAAAAGAAGCAATTCTTCAGCACTTGGATGATCTAGAAGATCTATACCTAGCCGAACAACGCTTAAAAGATATTCAAGAAGGACGGACTAAAACCATTCCCCTTGAAGAAGTCATGATGAACTATGGCTTGGAAGGTTGAGTTTGCCCCCGCTGCCGTGCGGGAACTTGGCAAACTAGATCAACAAATTGCACGTCGAATTCTAAAGTTTCTATTTGAACGAGTAGAGCGACACTAGACAATCCTCGCAGTATTGGAGAAGCACTTAAAGGCTCTCAATTAGGGGAGTTCTGGAAGTACCGTGTGGGTGATTACCGACTTATCAGCAGCATAGAAGATGGGGCCTTACGCATCCTCGTTGTGAAAATAGGTAATCGACGAGAAGCGTACAAATAGCTTTAGATCAAACCAAGCCCCTTTAAAATAAAGGGTTTTTTTTATGCATGTAACTTACGCCGCTGCATAGCTCAATTCTCCGGCCATACCACAGCTTTGGAATTAGAAGTGAAGGCTAGTTAGGTGGGCGATTAAACTCGATTGGCTCAACTGGCGAAAATATCCCCGCACAGTTTTCTAATTGTTTTCGTGAAGGAAGGTAATCTATACCAATAGTAAACCCAAGCAAAAATACCAACACTAAGCACACCACATAAAGTAGCCATTTTGAAGTGGTAATCCCCCCATTTTTAATCGGGGTTAAAAGTAGAGCTAAGCAGCAAGTGCCAGTTTTTGTTTCAGCGTAATGCCACCCAAGGCCATATTCGGTCTTTTATTATTGTAAGTCCACAGCCAACTCGTGCCAAACTCTTGTACTTCGGCGATTGAATCAAATAAGTATTGATTTAGCCAGTCATATCCACAGTACGGTTGTAGCGTTCAACGTACGCATTCTGTTGGGGGTTACCCGGTTGGATGTGCTCCAGCCGAATATCTCGCCTGGCCGCCCAATTGAGTAAGGTTCGCTGATGTACTCTGGGCTATTATCGCTACGAATGGCTTTCGGTTTACCTTGCCATTCAATGATTTGCTCTAACACACGGACCACACGCTCTGCAGGTAAGGACAGATCAATTTCCATTGCCAAACCCTCATGATTAAAGTCGTCAATGACGTTCAATAAACGGTAGCTACGCCATCCGCCAGCTGGTCATGCATAAAATCCATCGACCAGCATTCGTTGATATGCTCCGGTACGGGGCCAGTGGCTCAGGCTTGGCGCGAATCAAGCGCTTATGCGGTTTGATTCGCAGATTGAGCGCCAATTGTCGGTAAATCCGATATACACGCTTGTGATTCCAGCGATGGCCTTTCACATTCCGCAAATACAAATAGCACAAACCAAAACCCCAGTTTCGCTGATTTTGTGTCAACGTAATCAACTGATCGGCGATCTGCCGGTTGACGCTCGATTGTTGGCTGACATAGCGATAACAAGTTTGGCTGATGCCAAACGCCAAGCAGGCCACCTTTATGATTGCGCGTTGTTCTTTAACCACTCGCCGTGCCATCTCGCGCCGTCGAGATGGCGTTACCACTTTTTTTCGAGCGCTTCCCGGACGATTTCAGCCTTCAGGCGCTCTTCGGCATACATTTTTTTGAGGCGACGATTTTCGTCTTCCAGCTCTTTAAGGCGCGCCATCATGGAGGCGTCCATGCCTCCAAATTTCGCGCGCCATTTATAAAAAGTAGCCGAGCTAAAGCTATGTTCGCGACAGAGCTCAGCGACAGGACTGCCGCCTTCGGCTTGCTTAAGGATGGTAATGATTTGGCTATCGGTAAAACGGGATGATTTCATGTAAAACTTCCTCAAATTCATTACGAGAAAATTCTACTTAAAACGACGATTATTTGGCGGGGGGATTACCGTTTTGAGCGTGCTTAAATATACCGCTCGAAAGCTTCAGAAAAAACAGCCCTTGTTGATAAAGGTTTTTTTTCGCCGATGCTATTTGGCCGCCGCCCGCCGCCCGCCGCCCGCCGCCCGCCGCCAGCAATTGCCAAATGCTTTGTATATGTGGCTACTCACTGAATTAAAATGGGTTTTTCTTTGTGAAGCTCCGTGCTCTCTGTGGTTTAAGATCCGGGTTTTACTGTGTAATATCAGATTCTCATCAATAAACAGGCTGATCTGCCTGCCTTACCCCGCTATTAAACCTAAAACGAGTGATTGGGGGACTTATGACGACATCTTTTGATTTTAATCGTGCGCCGTTTAATAGCCTGAATACGGCCGAGTGTGATCGCATCACTGCCGCTCTGGATGTGGCTTATTACTCTGCGGGATCCGTGATTCAGCAGGAGGGCGAGGTGGTGGATGCCTTACTGGTGGTGATGAAAGGGCTGGTCAGGGAGGCGGGCGAGGCTAGTTTTTATGGCTGTTTTGATGTGCTCGATAGTAAATCGCTACTCAATGGTAAGGCTTGCTGCACTTTGCATGCGCATGAAGACACGCTGCTTTGGTATATCCGCCGTGATGTCGTGATGAAAGTGAGCGATGGTAATAGCCAGTTTGCGGCATTTTTTTATGCTGATGTGGCGCGTAAACTGGCAGCGCTGGGCCGCCCGGTGCAAGAGCTGCAGCCAAGGGTGGGTGATGCGGTATTGCATATGCCTTGCTGGCTGGCAGAAAGCGCCACAGTGATGGATGCGGCGCGGCTTATGAAACGCGCGCACAGCCGTGCGGTGCTGGTACGGGAAACTTCGGGCATGGGGATTTTTACTCAGAGTGATTTACGCAATGTGGTGGTAGATGGGCTGGATGCAAATTGTGAGGCGATTTACCGCCATCTAAAGCGCCCGCTTATTTGTGTAAAATGTGATGACGATTTACACCATGCCATGTTGCTGATGATGCGTCATTCGGTGCAAAGGCTGATTGTGCTGGAGGGTGACGAGGTTTGCGGCGTGCTGGAGCAGGTCGAGCTGATGTCGGCCTTTTTTAATAACACAAATAATCCCCGTGGCATTACCGCGCAAATTGGCCGTGCCAATTGTCCTGATGAGCTTATGGCGGCGGTCAAAAGCACCCAGCAATTAATACGTACACTGCATAGTAATGGCATGAAAATTACTCTGCTGGCCGAGCTGGTGGGTGAGATTCGTCAGCGTTTATTCAGCAGGTTGTTTACGCTACTGGCCCCGCCGGAGATGTTGCAGCATGTGTGTCTGCTGGTTTTAGGCTCGGAAGGGCGTGGCGAGCAGATATTAAATACCGATCAGGATAATGCGCTGATTATTGAAGACGGCTATCAGCACCCGGATTTAGAGCGCGTCTGTGAGCAATTTAATCAACAGCTCATTACCTTTGGCTATCCGCCCTGCCCCGGTCTGGTCATGGTTTCTAATCCACAATGGCGGCAAAGTGTGACGGGCTATAAGCGGCAGATGAATATCTGGAGCAGCAGTGCCAGCAGTGAAAACGTCATGCAAATGGCGATCTGGCTGGATGCACGACCTGTTTGCGGGCAGGTGGCTTTGTTTGAGGGTCTGCGCCATTATTTGCAGCAGGATTTAGGCGATAACGCCGCGTTTTTATCCCGTTTTGCGCTTCCGGTGGAGCAATTTGCCCCGCCAATTAATCTGTTTTCCAGGCTGATTGCGACTTCCGGGCCGGATAAGCACGCGCTCGATATCAAAAAAGGTGGCATTTTTCCTGTGGTACATGGCCTGCGCAGCCTTGGGCTGGAATATGGAGTGGACGATTGCAATAGTTATCAGCGTATCCAGCGCTTAAGTGAGATGGGGCATCTAAGCGAGGGCTTTGGCCTTGATCTGGCTGAATCTCTTGCGTTTTTACAAGGCTTGCAACTTAAAGCCGGGCTAGTGAATCAGGCGATGGATAAGCCGGTTGATCATCTGATTGATCCGGCTGCTTTAACCACGCTGGAGCGTGAGCTACTGAAAGACACACTCTTGGTCGTCAGGCAATTTCGCCAGCTGATCAGCCACCATTTTAAGCTGGGTATGTTGTGAGCTGGAGTTATTGGCATCGCTGGCGCAGATCGCGCAGCCTGGCTTTGGCAAATCCTCAGTTTGCATACCTATGGGATGAGCCTTGCACTGATGAATATGTAAGCCTTGATTGTGAAATGAGCTGCCTCGACCCAAAGCAGGCGGAGATCTTAAGCATTGCCGCGATCAGAATTAAAGGCGCGCGGATTATTGTTTCAGAGCATCTTAAATTACTGGTGAAACCCGCAGGGCAGATCGATCCGGCCAGTATTGCAGTACATGGCCTGCGTGCGCAGGATGTGCAAAATGGTATGGCAATAGAGACAGCGCTGGCCGAGCTGCTGCACTTTATCGGGCCACGGCCTTTGGTGGGCTATTACTTGGAGTTTGACCTGGCGGTGCTTAACCGCCTGCTAAAACCGTTGCTGGGCGTGGCTTTGCCCAATGCAGCGATTGAGGTTTCGGCGCTGTTTTATGATCAAATGGTGACAGCACATCGCCCCGATGTGGATTTAAGTCTGAGCCATATTCTGCAAACACTGAATCTGCCGGATTTGCCCCGGCATGATCCGCTGAACGATGCACTTCTGGCTGCGATGGTGTTTTTAAAGCTGCGCTGCCAGCCCTCTCTCATACCTTAATAGCCTGCCTTTATAAGCACGGCCGTCATGCAGGGGCGTGTTGATCAGTGTTTCACGTAGGCTAAATCCATGCCCTGCCATCTGCCGGTTAAAGGCGCTTCGATTACCCCGGTTGGGATCAATAATCAGCACTTCGGCATGGGCGGCGGAATGGCGGCTGATAAAAGCAGAGAGTGCGACGGGTTGGTTACGCTCATACAGCACATCGCTGCCGATGATTAGATCAAACTGGCCCAGCCCGGTATTGGTTCGCTCCCAGTTGCCGGTACTGTATTTCAGCCCGGGCAGGGTATTGAGCTGCAAGTTTGCTTTAAGAAAGGTTTCGGTCAGGGGGTGACAATCACTGGCGGTGATATTGCCATTTCTTCGGTGCACGACCATGCTTGCCAGTGCCAGCCCGCAGCCAATTTCTAAAATTCGCCGTTCGCCTAAAACATAAACCTGCATTAAATCAGCCAGCTTTTGTGCCGATGGCCATATTTGCCCGAACAGCGGCCAGCAAGCGGGCGAGATACCGGCATTTTCTGCTTCGCCCAGGGGATCAAAGTATTGTTGAATATCGAGCAGCGAGCGGATGTTTAAATCCAGACCGCCAGCAACGGCGACCTCCTGAGTTTTGATCTGGTAGCCAAGCGGAGTATGGGGCATGAAAGCCTTGTGTAGATGCGGCGTAGGATACTTTTCGAACCGACGCAACGCTTCCTTAGAAGGGCTTTGCAAGAAAGATTAGAATTCGGCGGGGCAGAAGTTAGAAGGGCATTGATGCTAACACTCATTTTATGAAGAGGGGCGTTTTCTTGCTAAAAGGGTATTAGGGACAAGATGCGGTGGCTGGATATGTTTGCATTGTCCGTATCATATTGTATTCATTGTTTTTTTTGGCTAGTTGTTATATGAGAAGAAAGGCTTGTTTGGGAAGAGGTTTTTTGTGTTTTTTTCTTCACTTTTTAACCCGCTTTATATGGAAATACTTACACAGGCAGGTTTAAATAGGGCTATCCTTACACATCAATTCTTCCTTTTTTATTAAAGGTGACATTCATGAAAAAGCTTGGTTTTCGAGCAAAAATAATGCTAACGGTGCTGGGCTCTTTGCTTGTCATTTTAGGATTGATGTTGTCTGTGCTGGCCTGGAATACGCGCCAGGAAATGAGCGCCGAAGCATTTGTCAGTGCAGAAAATATGGCGAAATACTATGCGCAATTTGCAAAAAATGTACTGGAAAAACCGCTGGGGCCGCTATACACCCTCGTGAGTGATCTGGAAAACAGCAAGCAGCATGGCGTATTGCAACGTAACCAGATTAATAGCCTGTTGTTGCAAGCATTAAAAGACAATGATGATATTTATGATTTATGGCTGATTTATGAGCACGGTAAATTTGATGGTAAAGATGCTGAATTTACCAAGGATAAAACGGCCTATCCCTCAGGAGCCTATGCGCCATGGGCTTTGCGTAAGGGCGATAAAGTAGAGTTGATCGAGTATGCCTATGATCCGGGGATGGATGAGGCCGAAATCAGTAAATGGGAAGAGTCTTATTATGGCGGGGCTTATTACACGGCACCTAAAGCGTCCGGTAAACAATCGGTAATTGAGCCTTATGTTGATAGTGATACCAAAGTCTTAATGATGTCGTTTGCCTTGCCTATTCAGCATCAGGGCCAGTTTTTGGGGGTGGCGGGCAGTGATATTCCTATGGGTGATCTGCAATCCACACTGAGCCATGTCAAAGTATTTGAAAGTGGATTTATCAGTCTGGTTAGTGCTGCCGGTATTTATGGCAGTCATCCTGATTCTGAGCTTTTGGCCAAGCCTGTGGATAGCCATGTCATACCTGCAAGTGTCCTGGCTGAAATACAGAATGGTAAATCTTTGCATATCGAAAATGGTGGATTTATCCGTTTTCTTATGCCGGTTCAAATGGGAAAAACCGGTACCGTCTGGAGTTTGGTGATTAATGTGCCCGTGGCAGAATTCTATGCACGCTCTGACCGATTGCTGCGTATGTCTCTTTTAATTGGCGGGCTGGGTTTATTTATATTATCGATTATTTTATCAGCCACATTGAGTTATTTGACCCGGCCGATTTTGCGATTAAATCTGGCCATGATGCAATTGTCGGAAGGAGATGCTGATTTAAGCTCTCGTCTGGAGGTAAGTAGTGGTGATGAAATAGGCCGTACTTCGCAGGCATTTAATTTATTTGTAGCGTCTTTAGCCAAAATGATAGAGATGGTTAAGCTGCAGGTAAAAGAGCTCAATGCTCAAATTGCCCAGCTTGCGGTGCATACCGATACTGTAGCCAAGGGCTCGTCAACCCAGGCAAAGGCTGCGGAGCAAACGGCGAGTGCCATTGAAGCTGTTTCGGTGGGAATTAGCTCGATTGCGGAAAACGCTCATGTGGCAGAAAACATGAGTGGTGAAGCAGAAAAAAATGCACGGGAAGCCGAGCTGGGTGTGCGGGCAACATCCGGGGAAATCGCAAAAATTGAAGCGGTAGTGAAAGCGCAGTCTGTGCTAATGAACGGTTTAAGAGCTCGCTCCACAGAGATTTCAAATGTGATAAATGTGATTCGCGGCGTGGCAGATCAGACCAATCTGCTTGCTTTAAATGCAGCCATTGAAGCGGCCAGAGCGGGCGAGCAGGGGCGAGGCTTTGCGGTAGTGGCTGATGAAGTCAGAAAGCTTGCTGAGAACACTAGCAATGCCACTTTGGATATCGGCAAAATGATCACACTGATTCAGGATGAAACCATGCAGGCAGCACAGGGTATGGAGCTGGCTTTACAGCAGGTGACAGAAGGTGTTCAGTTATCCAGAGAAGCGGCTAATCAAATTGCGGAAATTACGGCGGGCACAAATAAAATGTCCGAAAGTGTGCATTACATCGCTAAAACAACAGCTCAGCAATCTAAAGCAACCGGGGAGATCTCGCTCAATATCGAGCAGATCAATACCATGGTTCATGATAATAACCAGGCCTTGCAACAGGTGCGTGATGCCGCCAGAAACTTAAGTGATCTTTCTTCTGATTTACAAAAAGTGGTAGACCGGTTTAAAGTTTGAGTACCCCTGTTCATCGCTCGCTTTATAAAAAGAGCATAAATAGGCTGCAGGTGCATGTATCATAAATACTTCATTGAGAAAAGTTATGCTGAAGATGCACTTTGTTGATTGGACAGATTCTGATTTTTTGCTCTAGAATGCAGCGGGGTTTATTTTTATAAAATATTAGGAGCATCAGCATGGCCGTACTCGTTGGTAAAAGCGCACCAGATTTCACCGCAGCAGCCGTTCTCGGTAATGGCGAGATCGTAGATAGCTACAACTTTAAGGCAGCAACCGCTGGTAAGTACGCCGTGGTGTTCTTCTATCCACTCGATTTCACTTTTGTTTGCCCATCCGAGCTGATCGCATTTGATCACCGTCTTGCAGAGTTCAAAGCCCGCAATGTGGAAGTTATCGGTGTGTCGATCGACAGCCAGTTTACTCACGCTGCATGGCGTAATACTCCGGTAGAAAAAGGCGGTATTGGCCAGGTTGGTTATACCCTGGTGGCGGATATCAAGCATGAAATTTGCCAGGCTTTTGATGTAGAGCTCGCTGGTGCTGGCGTTGCATTACGCGGCTCTTTTCTGATCGACAAATCCGGTGTTGTTCAGCATCAGGTGGTTAATAACCTGCCGCTGGGGCGTGATATCAGCGAAATGCTGCGCGTTGTAGACGCACTGCAATTTACTGAAGAGCACGGTGAAGTTTGCCCGGCTGGCTGGAACAAGGGCAAATCAGGCATGAAGGCAGATGCTGCCGGTGTTGCAGATTATCTGGCTAAAAACGCTAAAGATCTGTAATTGTTTTAATGCTTTGATTTAAAACGATAAAAGCCCACGCGAAGTTCGGTCAGCGGGGGCTTTTTTGTGATTGATTACGGCTTTGTGGTCATGATTTCCAGGCGCTGTGCTACATCCCTGACCGAGCTGGCTTGCTGCTCTGAAGCATTGGAAATTTCACTGATTAAATTACGCATCGCACCTACATCCTGAACGATGCGGACCAGGGCTTTTTCTGCACTGATTGCTTTTTCTTCACCAGCGCTGACATCTTTTTCTCCCGAATTCATTGTGCCGACTGCGTGTTCGATCTCTACCTGAATAGAGCGGATCAGCTCGCTAATCTCGGCTGTCGCTTTGGCGGTGCGCTCTGATAATTTACGCACTTCATCGGCGACCACAGCAAAGCCTCTGCCGGTATCGCCCGCGCGTGCGGCCTCAATGGCGGCATTGAGCGCCAGCAAGTTGGTTTGATCAGCAATATCTTTAATAACGCCCACAATGACGCCAATTTTATCGGATTGAGTATTGAGCTGGCTGATCACTCCCGCCGTGGTATGAACTAACTCGGCTACATCTCTCATGCCGCGAACGGCCCCTTCTACAACAGTTTGACCTTCTTTGGCACTTTCAAAAGCGCTATTACCCCGGTTGCTGGCCTCGGCGGTGGTATGCGCAACTTCATCGATGCTGGTACTGACTTCTTCCATGGTGGAGGCAATATAGGACACCTGCTCATGCAGCTCATTGGCTTGGCTAGCTACTTTATTCTGTAATTCTTCGTGTTCTATTTTGCTGGTGATATCTTCCCAGCAGGCCAGATAGCATTTAACTTTACTTGGGTCAGCTGTGTCCCAGATGGGATAAGCCTTGGTGCGCAAAGTGATGCTGCCCAGGGGAATATCAGCAACATGGGTGGCATTTTTGGCACCGCTGCCCAGTTGTTGCAAAATGCGGCGAATGCGTTCCGGATTCTGGTGAAAGCGATGGATAGAGCCCCCTTGTGCTGCAGACGGATCTGCTCCGCGTAAAGCGTGCATCATTTCCTGGCGGTATTTTTCAAAAGTATTTTTAGCGGTTTGATTCACATAAAACACATTGTTTTCATGGCTGGTATCACAGAGCAGGACCATATTATCTACATGATCAAGAATTGCTTTCATCGTATCAAGTTGGGAATCTGTTGTATTTTTTGTTTCTGTTTTCTGAGTAAAGCCGAACATAAGATGATCCCCTGAAATCGCCGATTAAAAGCAGTTGCCCCTTATCTTTATAGAGTGGTTTCGATTAAAATCAATTAATAAAAGCTAAATATGTCCAGCGATTTATATATTGCCGGTTTATTTTTTAAATCGGGCCTGTTGCAAAAGGCGGGGCAATCGGCCCGATTGGTGAGGCTATGGCAATTAACTATATTAGTGTTGTATTTAATTGGCTGGATTAGGGCTTTGTTTATGAATTGCTTCAATCGCTGCGTCTAATTCCGGCGTAATCACTATAGTTAGGCTGGCAATGTTTTCTTTGAGCTGGGCCATGGTGGTGGCACCAATAATATTGCTGGCTACATACCAGCGGCTACTCACCCAAGCCAGCGCCATCTGTGCAGGTGATAAACCATGATCGCGGGCAAGTTTTACATAGGCTTTTATGGCATCTGGTACCGCTGGTTTTAAATAGCGTGCGCCAAAATTGCTAAAGCGAGTCATCCGGCCCGATGCTTGCGGGTTATCCAAATATTTTCCAGAAAGTAACCCGAATGCCAGTGGGCTATAAGCCAACAGGCCCACATCCTCGCGATGGCAGGTTTCTACCAGGCCGTTTTCAAACTGGCGATTAATTAAGTTAAATACATTCTGAATAGTGGCAATACGTGGCAGCGATTGGGTTTTTGCCACGTGGCAGGCTTCCATTACGCCCCAGGGGGTTTCATTGGATAGCCCGATATGGCGCACTTTACCGGCTTGAACAAGTTCATTGAGTGCCGAAAGCTGCTCGGCAAAGCCGGGCGTATGCACTGGCTCCTGATTTGGGTCGTAATAGCTTTGCCCAAACATTGGCACATGGCGGGCAGGCCAGTGTAATTGGTAAAGATCGATATAGTCGGTTTGCAGGCGCTTTAAGCTTTCATTGCAAGCTGCGTGGATTTGTTCTCGATTTAATTGTGGCCCGCCACGTATCCAGTCCATCCCCCGGTTGGGGCCGGAAATCTTGCTGGCCAGAATAATTTTGTCGCGGCTTTGCTTTGCTAGCCAGCTGCCTACATAGTTTTCGGTTAAGCCCTGAGTCGTCGCGCTGCCCGGCACCGGATACATTTCAGCGGTATCAATAAAGTTGATACCCGATCCGATTGCGTAATCCAGCTGTGCATGTGCATCGGCTTCGCTGTTTTGTTCGCCAAAAGTCATTGTGCCAAGGCAGAGGGTAGAGATATTTAAATCGGTTTTGGGCAGAAGATGGTATTTCATAGGGAGTCTCTGTTTTGAATATTTGTGGCACTGCGCGCTACGCTTGGTGTGTAACTAAATGCCGTTGCACATCAGGCTTCGAGCACACCTTAAGGGATTGTTTGTCAATGAAAACAATTTTATTGGCGTATATGGGATGAAACCCGCCATTTTGTAGGCATGCTACAAAATGGCGGGTTTCACTCGCCCTG
The DNA here is from genome assembly GCF_003952345.1 of Iodobacter ciconiae. NCBI lineage: Bacteria > Pseudomonadati > Pseudomonadota > Betaproteobacteria > Neisseriales > Chitinibacteraceae > Iodobacter > Iodobacter ciconiae. The sequence goes on from NZ_CP034433.1 coordinate 3,833,970, forward strand.
TGATAACTCAATATGCTCAGATGTGTGCTTAAAAACTGATTATTTCACAGGGCTGACGCGGTAGCCTTGCTCGCGCAGGCTCTGGATCAGGCCGGTTTTACCGGGCAGATGCAGGGCGCCTACGGCAATAAAGGCATTGCCTTCTTTTAGCTTGTCGCTAAGGCGTTCGGCCATGCGTGGATTACGTGCTTCCAGTAATTGATTGCGCCACTGGCTGAGCCAGGCTTGATCGGCCATTTTAAAATCGTCTTGCGCCGCATATTCGGCAAGGCCGCTGATATCTTGTTTGAGGTATAAATCCAGAATATTCTGGTAGCTTTTTTCAAATTCGGCTTGTTGATCCAGTACGGCATAAAGCAGCTCGATTTGCCTGTTTTGTGGAATCGTTTCAAAAATACTCAGCTGCTCATCCAGCGTTTCCAGGCCGGAATAATCTTTTTGCCCTTCAATGGCCATTTTGGCAAATAAGAGATCAAGCGGTATCTGCCCTGGCTGGCGTACCGGCGTCATTACCAGCATGGCGGCGGCCCAGGGTTTGAGCTTTGCGGTAGCGACTTCCGGATAGCCGCGTGCTTCTAAAGCTGGCAAAAGTTTCTGGTAATGATCTTCATCAATCATTTGTGCCAGTGATGGCTCCGGGGTCAGCATGCGCTTGCCCATTTCCATCATCATGCCGAAATCGAGACGAATTTCGGTGATTACTTTTTTTGCATTAGCAAAAGCCGCTTCGGTTTTAGGGCTAAGCTGGGTCACGCGCGGGTCTCCCACATGGGCTGTGCCGTATAGCCAGGAAGCAGGCATGCCCTTTTTTTCGATTTTCCACAGCAGGCTATTGTTTGTTTCTACTTGATTGCTGGCTGAAACCGCTTTGCTGACGGCAGCGTGGGAGAGGGGGGCAAGCAGGGTTGAAGCGATGGTGATGGCAATAATCAGAGGGCGAAATCGAGCAAGCATCCAAGTCTCCAGCAATTTTTATGTTTGGATCGCCAGTATAAAGCCAAGCAGGGGCGGATGCTTTAGCTAAGCGTGGAGTTATTTGATTTCTTTAACTAAAAATGACAACTAGCTATTGGTTTGGAAGGATTGCTTACCTTTGCATTGCCTGTTTTCTGCATTTTAGTTATGTTTATTTTTTGTAAGTTAACCAATCCCAATTAATGTTTTTACTGCATCCATATATTGATCGGCATGGCTGCGTGCTTTATTGGATTGGCGCAAGGCCATATTCCAGCGGGCAATGGTTAATTTGCAATTATTTGTATTACATTGTTTTATTTCTTCAATTAATGATCTGGCCATAATACCCAAGCAGCATTGGGCGCTTTCTGCCATTAGTTTTTTTGCTTGCTCAAGTAAAAGGGGATCGATATTGAGCGCTCGGCTTGATTGCGGAGCTGCTGGAGCTTGTTTTATGTTGGTATTGATTTTTTCGGGTAGAGCCTGGTTTTTTAATTGAATAAGGCCAAGGCTGGCTAGTTTATCCAGCTTGGCAGAAAGCTCAAATTCTGCCAGTAGTCCGGCTAATTCACTGCTGGATTTTGTGCCATCAATTAGGATCAGCAGGCGACGCTGTCTTGCGGATAAGCTGCCACTGCGCTTTGCAATTTCTTTTTGCCCCTGGTTTGTTTTGATATAAATGCGATCAAGCAGCTCACTTGAAATTATCATGGATAACGTTCCCAATGTCATATGGGCACGAGAGTATCAGTGGGGTATTACAGTTTTTAGAAGGAGGGGGGCAGGTGGCCGTTGTGGGCCTAAATAAGCGACAGAATGAAGCCACCTTGCTTTGTTGATGCTTGATTCACGACTGCGCTGAGCAGGAAAACCCCAGCGCGGTCATGAATCAAATGTTAACAGCCCCTGGGTAGTGGGCATTTTTAATGCTGCAATATATTTAATTTAATGATTTAACGCTTCATTAACCAGATCACTTAATTGCTGATAGCCAAAGCTTTGCAGCGCTTTGCCATTTACAAAATAGCTGGGTGTTTTTGTTACGCCCAGCGCTTGTGCGTCAGCAATTTCCTGCTGAATCAGCATCTGAATACTGCTTGATTGCATATCTGCCTGCAATTGCGTCATATCCAGCCCAAGGGGGGCAAGTAATGGCAGGACGAGATTAGCATCGGCCTGATGATTTTTTGTCCATTTATCTTGCGAGGCTAACACTGTTTCAAGTGCTGGCCAGTATTTTCCCTGTTTACGTGCGGCTTCCAATACTGCAATTACCTGCTCGGCACCCTGATGCAATGGAGCATAGCGAATGACGAGGCGGATTTGCTCCGGGTTTTTGGCCATCAGCTCTTTTACAAATGGATAAAACGCTGCACAGGCTTCGCAAGCGGGATCAAGAAACTCCACAATAGTCACTTTTGCGTTTTGTGCGCCAATAATAGGCGAATGCATACGCATTAATGCATCCTGATTAACCTGAACATGTGCCTGAGTGGCCAATTGCTGCTTATCTTTAAATACCAGAGTTCCAATAATGAATAGCATGAGTAAAACCAGTGCTGCGCCAATAAAGATGATTTTCTGTTTCATTTTTTACCCTGAATAGAGGTTGCGAATAAAGAAATACTGATGAGTGCAAAGGCACAGACTGACATAAGTGGAATAGTCAGAAAGCCAAACCATTCGGCTTCGACTTCCGAGCACGATGAGCCCTGGGCGCAGGGGCTGGCGGAGGGTGAAATCAGGCCCAGCTGCAAAAACCAGTGGAAAACCGCAAATCCCAGCCCGATTAGTGCCAAAGGCAAGGCGTAGCGCACTACTTTAGTGTCGAGCGGAAAAAGTGCCAGTGGCAGGAAGATCGCCAGTGGAAACATAAAAATCCGCTGATACCAGCACAGGGTGCAGGGAGCGATACCCATTATGTCACTAAAAAACAAGGCACCAAGTGTGCCACTGGCCGCGATCAGCCAGGCCGTAAAAATAAGCATCCAGCAGGCCGCATCACTTGTGAAAGCGGAGGAGGAGGGGCGATAAGACAAAACTTACCTCTTGCATGCAGCATCTTAAAAAGGAAGTAGACCAGAATGCTGGCTGAGGGTTCAAGGTAATTTAGAGGTAGATTTTTAATTAATGAGATTTGTTGATCGATATGCATGCTTGGCTGATAGCTTTGCGATGTGGCTGGTTTGATTTGAGCTCGCTTTTTTGATCAATTTGCAGCTAGGCTGGATTACATGGGCTAATCCATTTAATTACAACATATTGACACCTATGCACGATCCTTAGTGCTTACCGTTTGAAAATGATATTTCCATGAGCTGGCTTGATTATTATTTAAAGCGGCTCTTACTAGCAAGCTGGCCAATGCTTGATCAGGCAGGACTGGCGTTATTAGAGGAAAAAAGAAGGGCAAATATGGTTACGTGGTTAGCCTTCTGTTTTTTCTGTTTCCTATGGCTTATTTCAGCTGTTGTTCTGCCCATGCAAAATACGGAGAGTTTCTAACGGTTTGGCTTTGGGTAAAACCTGATAAATCAAAATAAAAGGTATGCTAGGAATCATGAATTCCCATATTCCCTGCTGCGTGTCTCGGTTTTTAATTGCTTGCGAAAGCCAAATGATGATCAAGGTACGTTCTCTTTAAGCTGTACGGCCAGCGTGCCAAGCTTCTTGCTCCAACTGGCGGTGGCTTCTTCATTGGATGCCCTTTGTGTATTTGGGGCGCCGGTTTTACCAGAGGCCAGCTCTACTTGCGCCTTAAACCTCTGGACATGAGCGGTGGCTTTGTGGGCTTGTTGCATTCGCACCGCAGAATCACTGAGTGAAGGCTCAACCTCGATTGTTTTTAGGTGTTTCTGGCTCGTATAGGGTTGCGGCTATCTGAAACTTGGCAGGCCCCATATCCTTGAGATAGCCAACCAGTGTTTCAAGTTTTTTGAAAATTCGCACCGAGCCACGCCTGGCCGCCAAAGTTCTTTCGGTCATGTTGTATTGAATTACTGAGCCCCAGTCGCCTTTCTGCTCGATGATGCTTGCTCTATGTACCGCTCCAGCTTCAATTAGCCTTGCAAGAGTGTTGTGGTCGATGGTTTTGCTTGTCATCGCCATCATATTTGCTTGTTGATAAAAAATACATAACAAACTTAGTAAAAAACAATATTTGCCAGTGTAGGCTTACTTGGGGACAGGCGTAACTAAATATTAAGGTATAGTAAGCTTGTTGGTGATTGATTTTGTGCTTGGTAGCATCTCTTAGCACAAGTTTGTAGACAAAATCTGTCTTACCGAGTTTGTTTGGGTGTGTGTACTATCAAATACATAGATCGCCATGTGATCTAGAATAAATGGAAAAATATAGTAATATATTCGATTATACAAAAAATAGGATTCTGTATGAGTGTATATTATAGGTATTTATGCTAATAATCAATATCTGTAACAATCCAATGAATAATTATTTAAAATAAAATATTGGTATTAAATAAGATTTTTCTTTATTAATAAATAAAAACGTATTTTATTTGAGGTTGGTGTTTAATTAAGTTATTTATTGGGTGGTAATATGTAAGTTTCTTGGAAAAACTTACACATTTAAAAATAAAATAACTATAAAAAGTTGCAAGCACTTTTTAGTAAAATAGCTGTATTGATTGAAAAATATTAAGTTTTTTAAATGCGCCTAATATTTTATGGCTTAATGCATTTATTTGAGTACTTGTAAAGTTTGAATTTTAATTAAAATTTAGAAATTTTATTCAAAAACAGGATGTTAATTATGGATTTTATTGATCAGCTTCGCTTGCTTTCAACTCGTATCAATACTACAAAAGATATGATCCAGACGGAAGAGGCAACTAAAAATGCAATGGTAATGCCATTTATTCAAATTTTAGGTTATAACCCATTTGATCCATTTGAAGTAACCCCTGAGCTTGTTGCTGATGTTGGAACTAAAAAAGGAGAGAAGGTTGATTATGCTATTTTAAAAGAGGGCAAGCCTATATTAATTTTTGAATGTAAAAAATCGGGTGCTGATCTTAATATTGGTCATGCATCGCAACTTTTTCGTTATTTTCATGTTACAGAAGCAAGATTTGGTGTTTTAACTAATGGTTTATTATACAAATTTTTTACTGATTTAGAGCAATCTAATAAAATGGATGAAAAGCCATTCCTTGAGTTTAATATTCTTGATTTTAAAGAACGAGATATAGATGAACTTAAAAAATTTGCAAAATCTACATTTGATGTAGACACTATTCTTAGTACAGCAAATGATTTAAAGTACACTCGGGCAATTCAGCATAAACTTTCCGAATGGATTTCTAGTCCGCCAGAAGATTTTGTTAGACTTCTGTCTGTGGACTGTTTGGGTAGTAAAAGATTTACTCCTGCAGCCAAGGATCAATTTACGGAAATTACAAAGCGGGCTTTTGAACAGTTGATTGGAGAAAAAATAAATGAAAGGCTAAAGGTCGCGATGACTCCTGATATTTTAGCCCCGCTTGTTTCTCAGGTAGGAAATAAAGTTGAAGGTATTAAGGAGCCACAGGAACAACCACTAATTATAACAACACCTGAAGAAATTGAGGGTTTTTATGCTGTACGTGCAATGCTTAGAGAGTTTGTTCAGTCTAAAAGAGTTGTAATGAGAGATGCTCAAAGTTATTGTGCCATTTTGTTAGATGACAATAACAGAAAACCTATTTGTCGTTTGCGATTTAATAATCTTCAGAACCTTAGAGTCGGCTTTTTTAATGAGAAAAAAGAGGAAGAAGTACTCGCTTTGAATTCTATAGATGATCTGTTTAATTATTCTGATAAATTGAAAGCTACGCTTATGATCTATACTGGTGAAGTAATTAAAGAATAAAAAAATTTCAATGGTTGATAGCTGTATTGCTCGAATACTATAAATTTTAGCTACATATGTTAAAGGCTGTAGTTTTATGGTTTTTTTGCATAACTAGTTTATAGCGTCATAAGTTGAAAACTCCTACTAAACTTGGGTCTTCAATTTTAATATCATGTACTGTGTATCTGATATTAGTTAATTAGGGTGCTAGTCTAAAAAAATAAAATATATATGTAATTATAAAAATTTATTTTATTAATGGTAATCCCCCCACAAAACCTGCTCATTTTTAAGTAGAATTTTCTCGCAGTCTTTGAGGAGCTTCTACATGAAAGCAGCACGTTATTCTGATAGCCAGATTATGGCGATTTTAAAGCAAGCCGAAGCCGGTTCGACCGTCCCCGATCTGTGCCGCGAGCACGGCATGAGTTCGGCCTCTTTCTATAAGTGGCGCGCTAAGTTTGGTGGCATGGACGTTTCCATGATGACGAGAATGAAGGAGCTGGAGGACGAAAACAAGCGCCTTAAAAAGATGTATATCGAAGCCCAGATGCAGGCGGATATCATTAAGGAAGCCATGTCAGAAATCCTCTGAAACATCTCAGCGTCGCGAGATGGCTCACTGGGCCGTTGAAACCAAATCCGTGTCCATTCGTGCGGCTTGCGCTAGTTTTGCGATTAGCACAACTTGCTATCGCTATATTCGTAAGTTGGATGCCGAAAAGGCTCAAATTGCTGATTCATTGGTCCAGCTCACGGAAACGCATCGTAACTGGGGCTTTGGCCTCTGCTTTTTGCATTTGCGCAACGTCAAGAAAAAACACTGGAATCATAAACGGGTCTACAGAATTTACTGCGATTTAGAATTAAATCTGCGGATTAAACCTAAAAAGCGCTTAGAACGCGAAACGCCAGCGCCATTAGCAGTGCCGGCAGCAAAAAATGAAACGTGGTCGATGGATTTTATGCATGATCAATTAGCCGATGGACGTAGTATTCGCTTATTCAATGTGATTGATGATTTTAATCGAGAAGGATTAGGCATTGAAGTTGATTTCTCTTTGCCGGCAGAGCGTGTAATACGCAGCTTGAATCAAATCATCGAATAGCGCGGCAAGCCTAAGCGAATCAGGTCCGATAATGGCCCTGAATATATTAGCCATCTGCTAAAGAATTGGGCAGAGCAACAATCGATTGAATTGGCTTATATTCAGCCTGGCAATCCACAGCAAAATGCATATATTGAGCGCTATAATCGCACTGTACGTTATGAATGGCTGGCCTGTGATGATTTTGAAAGCCTTGCCGAAGTGCAAGAAACTGCAACGCAATGGCTTTGGACTTACAATAACGAACGTCCGCATATGGGATTGGGCGGCATCACCCCGAAACAAAAACTGGCATTACATGCCTAGCCTCTACTTTTAAGTGAGCTTAAAAACGGGGGGATTACCGTGGCAATCAACAATTAATGTAGGTTGCTATAGCCTCGGTCTGGGAGCGTCGTGATGTCCACGATTTCGCCCTGATTTCAGTTAATCGCGCATTTTAATCCTTTCGTTCTAAATTTTTCAGTATCGGTAAATTTCATGTTTTTTGTACAACCACTACCCGATGAATTTGTGGGTGGGCACTTCGGTCGATTGGGCCGAGTTAATGGCTATAATTCTTCGTTACAGCTTATTCGTGAATTGGATGAATGTTTTCGAAGTGGAGCAAAAGATTGGGAACCTCCATCTGTTGATCGCTTAATTACGACGCATCTAGGAATGGAATCCGAGGCGTATTTGCAGAAGCATACGATGCTACCTTTCTATTGGGTCACAACTTTTGAGCGAGAAGAGCCGCGAAAATTTGAGTCAGTTGCAAAAAGTCGCCAACGTGCGGCTTTAAAGCATGAGCGTGATGCCGCATATTTTTGCGATGAGTGCGTAAAAAGTGATAAGCGTGATCTAGGGTTCTCCTATTGGCGTAGATTTCATCAGTTGCCAGGAGTTGATACCTGTTCAATTCACAGAACCGCGTTGAGGTATATTCACAAACAAAATGCATTTGACGAGCCCCCTCAGCGATGGAGTGCAATTGCTGAAACAGTTTCAAAAGAACTTGCTGAACTTCAGTGTCATCCCGTTATTTCGCGATATACCAAAATTTCAAGCCGTTTCCTCAATCAACAACGACAGTGTCGCTACGTAGCTTCTGCTTTTCATAGCGCCTCAGCACGTCAAATGGGTTTGAAGGTTGTGCTGCGCGGTAGTGCAACAAGAATAAGTGATCGGATGCAGCAAGAGTTACCAAGTCTTTGGCTATCCACACATTGGCCTGAGTTGGCCAAAAAACAGGAAAGGGTGCTTTTTTCTGCTTTGGATGGGGTTATTGGCAGTCAAGTTTGCACAGGGTTGGCGCATGCCCTGACGTTGGCTTTGTGCCACGATGATGCAGACTATGCTGTTTCTAAGTTTTTTGAATTGCCACTTGATCAGCATAAAGTGTCTTTCCCTAAGAAAGTAATAATGCGATCAGACATGCAAAATGCATACTTGCAGTGCGAGGGTAACTTCAGCGCAATGTCTAAATTTTTGGAAAAGGATATGTCGACGGTGACACGTCATATGAAGAAAGCTGGTGTTCCATCCGCAGTATTGCTAAATGAAGCTGAACGGCATGTTATTTTTGAGATTGTCCGTGATGCTGATATTTTTGTTAAACCTAAACACCCCTCCAAAGAAGAGCTTGCGCTTGAAAAGGACAGCCGAGGTTTATCTGAAATACCAAAATCACTACTTATGCCTATACGACCTGAAATGAAAGTGGCATTTCTTGCTAATCAGGGGGATTTTTCAAAAATGGCCAAATCGCTAGACCTTAACATTACAACGGTTATTAATCATATGCGCCAAGTCGGTATTCCATCTTCTCGCTATTTTTGCGAAAAAGCACGTCAGGAGTTAATGGAATTTGTTCGCGAAGCTGAAACCGCTGATTTAAGATGGGTGCGTGTAAAGCGTCCCTTGAAGGATTAAAAATATGGGGAGCCTAGTTTGATTTAGGTAATACTGACAAAACTGTGTGAACCATTCTTTTCTTAAAGCAATACTCACTGTCTTACCCAAAAACGGCTGTTTTAGAACCACGCCACTAAATATACACCTGAATAGGTGTATATTTCACGTTAGTTGCTAGGTGAGATGTAGTGATTCGTTGGATTCTAAAACACAAGTGCATTCTTATAGTTCCCGTAGTGGGTATGCAGAAAGCAAATTAAGCCCCTTGGGTCTCGCTAACAAAGCGAGATGGAAAATTAAAGAATAAATTAAAGTAGAAGTGTATGAAAATTGAGCTATGGGAAGGCGGCCTTCTATCCCACGAAGTAGAAGCCATTGAAGAAATTGAAAAGCACTTTGAAGAAAAGACTGTCAAAAAAGACTCTGTGCAACCTGCAAAGTTAGAATCAAAGAAACCTATGAAAGGTGAATCGCTTGCTGATCAGTTAAGTGGTTTGAAACCTAACACACCAAACAAAGTACCAGTAAAAGATAGCATGTTCCCTTGGAAGGGATATGCTGGCTTTCGTTTGGTTGAAAATGGTAAAGAAGGTGAATTTGATTTAGTGATTGTCACTCACTGCAATGTGATTATTGTTGAACTTAAAGACTGGAATCACGCCAAGGTAACTTGCCAGGGTAATAAGTGGTTTTTAGGCAATAAAGACATGGGGAAATCCCCTGTTGAAGTGACGCGGAATAAGAAATACCTTCTTGATCGAAAGCTTGATAAGTTCAAAGGAAAGTTTATTAATGGGGGGCGTAAACCTTTTATTCACTTTTTAGTGTTGATGACTGGTAATGCTGATTTTAGTAGCTTAAAAGAAGATCAAGCTGAGCATACAATGTCGCTTAGTGACTTCTTAAAACTTAAAAATGAAAATGCCTTTAATAAGCTATTTAAACCGCACCCGGACTCCAAGGTTTTGAATCAAGACTTTCATATTTTTGATGAGCTGTTTGATAGAAATACCGTGCCTCCTAAGCAAGTAAGCGTTAATGGCTACACATCTAAAGAATTAATTTTTACTCATCCTGATGAAATTTATCAGGAATTCGAAGCCGTATCTGAAACCACCAGTAAAGATACAGCGCTTTTGCGCTTGTGGAATTTTAACAAGGTTGCAGGCAGTAAGGCTAAAACGCAAGATGGGCAGCATGAGATTATATCCCGTGAGCGAGAAGTTCTAAGCTATATAAAAAACAATAACCTTGATCTATATAATCACTGTTTGAACTCACTGGTAGCTATCCAAAAAGAACAAGTATCAACTCAGTATTCAGAACTATATGAACTTAAACCTAACCATGTTCGTTTTAATGAGTTTGTCGGTAAGTTCGTGGGCGGTTTTGCTGAAGCGGATCGCATTAAGCTAGTCACTTTACTTATTAGTAAGTTTGCTAGCTTGCATGAAACCAAGGTCGCCCACCGTGATTTAGGAAATCACAGTATTTGGCTGTCACCCAGTAAAGATGTGGCCATATCCAGCTTTATATCAGCCTATCACCAGCCACAAGGTACGGTTGGGGATTTCAGGAACCTTTTGTCAGTATCTGGCAGTACCCCCTATGGCATGCAGGTCAATGACAAGACAACCCCTTATCAAATAGACGTATATTCACTGGCTGTCATGGCATGGCATGTTATCAATGCTAAGCAAATATCTCCTAAAGGTTTAGCGGTTTTTAATAACGAGGTTAAAAGCGAGAACCATTGGTATTCCAATGTTATTAAGAAGGGGTTGAGTCAAGGTTACAATAACGCTGTAGAGATGTTTGATGCTTTTAAGCAAGCCGAACCCAAAACAGAGATAAATTTGGATTTTGATGAGGCAGAGTTTGATGCTTACAAGCGATCTATCAAACTTTCTCGTCAATACCCAGAAGATGATGGTGAGTTTTTAAAAGAAACAGATGAGAAGGAAGTTTATCTTTCTAACGGTAATTTGGTTAAAGCTTGGCTGAATGTTTCTGTAACAGACTGCAGCGCTCGTTTAGGTTATGACTTATTACACTTCTTACAGCGTGTAGCAAAACTTAAATCTATTGCGCCACCTTATTTACCGACTATTTTCGAATTTGGCCTCGCCACCAAGAGCTCTGAGTTATTCATTGTATCTGACTACATTGAAGGCCCTGCTTGGGGCGATATTGAACCAGATGAGAAAAACTTACCTCTGGTTCATAAATTGATTCAGGCGGTTGAGCATCTGCACACATTGCATATCCCTCATGGTGATCTTCACCCTGACAATGTGATTGTTAATGTGGAATCTGAAACCGTTACATTGATTGATATTCCCGATTTCTGCCTTGATGGGAGTGAAGTTAAAAACCACACTTATAGCCCAGACAATATTGACGGCTGTACCGCATATGAAAGAGATAATTTTGCAGTGATGCGAATGAGTGCTGAGTTGCTTGGCCTAGAGTGGGGCAAGCCAAGCGCAGATATGCAGGATATAAGCGATGTAATTCAGGTTGAGCTGAATGATGTTGAATACGGATTTAAGAGCTTAGAGCGCTTTAAAGATGCCTTAAATGGTAGTGATTCGGATATTGAATTTATTAATGTAACCCTTAGGCCTAAAAATGATGAGATCTTTACTACATTAGAAATATTTCCAGAAAATGGTTCGTTGTATGTTGATATTCAATCAAGCAATCAAAAAACCGATAATCTGATTGTGGACATTTATGGCATTGGCGGTAGTGTTCGGTTCTTTTATGACAAATATGAGAAAGAATTAAAGTTTGGGTTGAAGCCCACCTCTAGAGCAGATGTTAGTCCGAAATATAGGGAAAATAGTAAATTAGAGTTACCTTATGGATTAAGAATTCATTGTGATTATTCTCCAAATATTGACGCCCTAAACAGAGATTTACGTCAACGAGCTGAGTTTAGACGTGCCATTTCTCTTTTTGAATCACTTGTAGCAGAAAATTCTCAGGTAGAAGCTAGCCCAGAGTCTGAAACAGCATCAACGAATGATCCAATTATTAAGCCTGTCGATATATCAACCCGTGATTTATGGCGTAACATTTTAAAAACAGAAACGGAATCATATCCATATATCGAGCTGGCTACTGAGGCTGAAGCCGTCCCTGACCATGATGATGAAGTTATCTTAAATCATGAATCTGAACATGACCCATTATCTAAATTTAATAGGAATGATGTGATTGAAGCGGTTCAACGCAAGGGGGACGATGAAAAGGTATTGGGGGTTGTTAACCTTAAAAAATCAGATCTAACTGAAGTACGTTTGCATAAAATAAGAAGTTCTGCAAAGCACCTTAAAGAGTCGGAAGAGCTATTCTTCAGAACCAAGCAAGATAAAGCGTCTTATGAAAAACGAAAAGGTGCGTTAGAAAAAATTCTGGCCAGTGAGTCAACCATACCTGACTTGGTTGATTACTTTGAGCCCACTTCTGATAGAGACCCTATTTCATATGAAATTACGGTGACAGACAGTGACTTTAAACGCTATGACCGTGAAGATGATAAAGGCAATTTGATAAGCTTAAATGAGCAACAAAGGTTGGCATTTCGGCAGTTGCTTAGAACTGGCCCGGTATCTTTGTTACAAGGCCCTCCTGGCACGGGTAAAACAGAATTTATTGCAGCTTTTGTTCATTATTTAATTGAAAAACAAGGGGCTGAAAGAATTCTGTTAGTGAGCCAATCACATGAGGCTGTTAATACGGCAGCAGGACGAATTCGTAAACACTGCTTGCGATTAAACACCCCGTTAGACGTTGTGAGGTTTAGCAATAAAGAAAGTTCTGTATCTGATGGGTTAAAAGATGTTTATTCGCAGGCTTTGGTGGATGAGCGTCGGGCTCTATTTGTCGCCGAATCTAAAGAGCGTGTTTCTTCTTTAAGCCAGTCGTTAGGTCTTGATAAGGCATTTTTGAGTGAGGCGTGTGAGTTAGAGCTGCTAATCATTAGGCAAATAGATACGCTTATCGGGTTTCAAAAGTCTATTGAAAAAGAAGGTACTCATGAAGATGATATTGAAGGATTGAAAAAACAATTTAAAGAACTGTTCTCAAATCTTAAGGATAGAATACAGAATCAATTTGAAATTCAGCTTAAAGCGGATAATTTGGCTGGGATGTCATCGACATTATGGGCGGCTTTAGAGGCTGCTTATGCCATACAACCTAAAGAAAGTATGCGTGCAAAAGTACTTTGTAAAATTTCAAGAGATATGCTTGAGGTATTAGAGAGCGGGCGTGTTAACTATGATGAGTTCTTTGCACGTTCTAGGCAGTTAGTAACGGGCACTTGTGTGGGGATTGGCCAGCGCCACATTGGTATTGCAGAAAATCAATATGACTGGGTTATTATTGATGAAGCTGCCCGTTCCATCTCTAGTGAGTTAGCCATCGCCATGCAAGCTGGTAAGCGAATATTATTGGTCGGTGATCATCACCAACTACCGCCGTTATATACCATACCTCATAAAAAGGCCTTGGCAAAAAAACTGGGCGTATATTCAGATGAAGTCGATCTAGACGAATTAGTACAATCCGATTTTGAAAGAGCTTTTAAATCACATTATGGCAAATTGGCCGGTGCTAAATTACTTACCCAGTATCGAATGGTTGAGCCCATCGGTAACATGGTATCTGATTGCTTTTATCAAGGTGAACTTGTAACAGGATTTAGGGAAATACCAGATGTTTACCAGTCTCTGCCTAATGGCATAAAAGCTTATACAACCTGGTTAGATACAGCTGCATTTGGTAAAAGAGCTAATCATGATAAAGATGGTAAAGGCAGCAGCATTGCCAATACCACGGAAGTTAATGTGATTATTAAGCTATTATCTGGAATTGCTCAGAAAGATGATCAAGTTGAGTCTTTAGCTTTACAAATGAATAAAGATAAAGGCGAATTGCCAATTGGTATTATTTGTATGTATGCCGAGCAAAAGAAACGTTTGCGTCGGAAAGTGGCAGAGCAGACCTGGAGTGAGCAGTTTAAATCATTGATACGTATTGATACTGTTGATAGCTATCAAGGTAAAGAGAATAGAATTGTTATTTTATCGATCACTCGTAGTGACACTCACCAAAGTCCAGGTTTTTTACGGTCGCCAAATCGTATTAATGTAGGTCTTTCACGGGCGATGGATAGGCTGGTAATAGTGGGCAATAGTGAAATGTGGAAAGGTAAAAACCAAGATTTGCCGCTGGGTAAAGTATTTGACTATATTGAGCAGAGAAGGTTAAAAGAACCAAGCAATTACAGTTTGATTAATGCGGAAAATTTCTAAGAGGTGAAAAAGTAAAATGAGCAACCTGAAAATCACCTTTAATGAAATTGACTTTATATTGCCAAGCTATCGTTACAATATTAAGTTTTCGTATGCCACCAAACAGGGGCTGCCCTTTATAAGGGAGTATATCCTTAGACTAGCACAGCTAGGGGCTATCTCGCCAAATCATATTGCTCGCTATTTTGGATTAAATGAGCGAGAAACCAAAGAAGCAATCTCTGATTTAATAAAGAGAGAAGAGCTTAAGTACAACGATCGCGATCAAGTTTTCCTGACTGAAAAAAGCGAAGGATACTTTGAAACGTTAGGGAGTACTTTAAATGTAAGTGAGTTGCGCTCTACCGGCGCAACGCTAGGCTTTGAATTAACGTCCTTAACCTGTGTTTCTACGCAAAATAAACGTCTAGGAAGATTATGGACTCAGGGTTTTAAACTAGATGTGGCCAGTAGCAAAGTGGCTAACAGAGATCGACTGGTCTCTAAGGCCTTTCAAAGGCACTTCCAAGACCTAATTGAAGATGGCTACATGGATCATGTAAAAGATAAAGAAGGTGGTAAGCCAAATATTTATAAAGTGGAGTCGCTAAATCAAATTGGAAGTGAGCCCTATCGCATCAAATTAGCATTTGAAATGGATGTCGATGGTAAAGCGGTTGACACAAATGATATCGAGGGCCTTAAGGAATCTTCTGAAGCTTTGGAGTTGATCGCATCTGAGATTAATGCTCAATCTAGAAGAAATAACCATATAGAGATTCTAGGTGCCATAGAAACATTAAAAGACAGGAATACACAAAAGCTATTCAGTGCCAGTGCTTTTAAAGTTGATGAATTTATTCAGTTAAAAGCCGGAGAGGATGCCAATAAAGGAAGGTATATTCCATTTGTTGGAGGTTTATATAGTCCTGAAAATTGGCCAAAATTTTATGAATTATTTGAAAAAGAGAAGAAAGCTATTATCGCACAGCACCAAGATGGTGTGGTGGATATGAAGTGGTTAGTCCCAAGTAACCCGTTCTGGGGTAAAAGTGATCGTATCAATTCTTGTCTTACTGAGCTTGTGACTGGAAGTAAGACAAGCGGTAAGAGATCTAAAATAGTGTACGATTTTAAAGTCATGGTACCTCTATCAGGCGAATATACCCCTAGAGAAAAGAATGATTGGCTACATAATTTAGCGGATATTAAAAATAACCTGCATGGATATGTGGAGGGTTACCTAAACGGTGATGTAGAGGTTGTGTTGCTTGAAGATAGGCTTGTGGCTGTCACTTATTACTTGAGCTTACCTGATAGTTATCGTGTACCTGTGCCTATTGGCTTTATATCTACGGATAAAGGCGTTATTGGTTCAGTTGCACATTCGTTAAATGGATATTTGTCTGAGTTTTATGATGAAGATAAAAGAAAGAGCTTAGGCAGTTTTGGCAAATTATGATTTACACATATATAAACCAACATAATCCGATTAAGGCGCAACAACATTAAACAACTTACTTTTGCGTCAGCTCCATTGTGCGTCAACAATGAGCTGTCAGCTGACGGTAGTCGGCCATATACAGACTTTCATATTCGAGGCATCAATGTCTTTTTACAAATGCATTGCAGATACTAACGTAAAGGTGAATCACACCGGGTTTCGCGGAGGCTGTTTGGTTTGAGTCAAGCCAACACGGCCTGCTCGCTTTGATTACGATAATAGTTTGCTTCTGCTTCCGCAGGTGGAATATGGCCAATCGACCCCAGCAAACGATGCTGATTGAACCACGAAACCCATTCCAATGTCGCTAGCTCCACAGATTCTAGACTTTTCCAAGGTCCCAAACGGTGAATCACTTCTGTTTTGTAGAGCCCGTTAATCGTCTCTGCTAATGCATTGTCGTAACTATCACCAGTCGTGCCAACGGATGGCTCGATGCCAGCCTCAGTCAATCGCTCGGTATAGCGAATCGAAACATATTGCGAACCTCGGTCGCTGTGATGAATCAACGCCTCACGCTCTGGTTGCCGCGCCCAAAGGGCTTGGGTAATCCCCCCGTTTTTAAGCTCACTTAAAAGTAGAGGTCAGGCATGTAACGGCAATTGTCAAAGTAGTTGAGATGTTTTTACGATTTAAGCTGCCTGTAATTCCTCGCTTGTTTTAGGCTCAATGGCCCGGTCCGGGTTCAGTTGCACTTCGTTTTGCCAGCTCCAGTTCCGGGTCGTATTGCGCCACCGTTCCGGCCGCGCCAAGCGGGCGGTTTGGTAAACCGCATGGCGCTTTTCTAACAGCGCTTTGTCCTGCCCTTGATGCCGCTGTGATGGCGTGACGAATTGAATGCCGCTGTGCCGGTGCGTATGGCTGTACCAATCCACAAAGCGCCTCACCCATTGCCTTGCTTCATCCTGACTGGCAAAGCCTTTATGCGGCCAGGCGGGCCAGTATTTCAGCGTGCGAAACAATGATTCCGCATAGGGGTTGTCATTGCTGACGCGGGGGCGGCTGAAGGACGAGGCGATCCCCAGCGTCTCCAGCTTGGCTTTCAGGGTATAGCTTTTCATTGGCGCACCATTGTCTGAATGTAAAACCAGCGGGTTCATACTGCAGCGCTGGGCCAGCACGCTGCGTTGCAGCAGCTTCAGCGGCCTGTTCTCCTGTTTCTTCTGCGTGCACTTCCCAGCCCACCGGATAGCGGCTGAACAGGTCTTCGATCATATACAGCTTGTAATACTCGCCTTTTATCGGTCCCGGTAACCAGGTGATATCCCACATCCAGACTTGATTCGGGCCGGTGGCGGTGAAGCTGGTCGGTTTGGCTTTGCGCACCACCTTGGCGGCACGGCCACGGTGCTGAAGCTGATTGGCTTGCCGCAGTACGCGGTACATCGTTGATTCAGAAGCCAAATAGCGGCCTTCGTCGCTCAGAATCGGTACGATCTGGCTGGGTGGAACGCTGTTAAAACGCGGGCTGTTACACACCGATAAAATCGCCTGGCGCTCCGTTTCGCTGAGTTTATTCACCGGATCATTCCGTTTAACCAAGGGTCGCTGATCCGCAGTCACCTTACCCGCCGCTTGCCAGCGATACACCGAAATACCGATGGTTTCGCAGGCACGATATAAGCTCGCACCGGCATGGCACGCCTGTTTGATCCACGCGGTAAGCCGCTCTCGTTGCTCCAGTGAGGTTAATCTTCCTCGGGTTTGCCCCAAAGGGCGCGCACCTTTTTTTGCAGAATCAGCAACGCTGCCGCCTCCGCCAGTGCCTTATCTTTACGCAGAATTTCCCGCTCCAGCTGTTTGTTTTGCTTACGCAGCGCTTTGTTTTCCTGCGCCTGTTCCGGCATGCTGATTTCAGCCAGGCCCTGCGCCTGAATGGAGAGATCGCGCCACTGCTTAACTTGCTCCGGGAATAAACCCTTGGCACGACAATATTCACTCAGCTCGATTTCTGACATGGCAATGGTTTCAACGACTGCGGCAAAGCGGGTTTGAGCAGACCAGTTTTCACTGCTGCGATGGTGTTCTGGCACGGGGCTGCCTTCCTGGCGAAGTTGATTTCGCCAATTGTACAACGTGGCTTCGGAGAGGTTTTCTTGCAGTGCCAACTGCCGGATGCTGACCGGGTAAGGAGCAAGCATTTTGCTTAAAATGGCATCTTTACGAGCCTTGGGAATCCGCGACATGATCAGTAACCAGCCCCCTGGATAAGTTGGAATCCCTGAAAAGGGAGTATCTCAACTATCCTGACACAGGGGGCACCCGCCACATTCGCTCGTCGATAAAAAGATATACCCAAGCTTAGTAAAAAGAATATTTACCAGCGTAGGGCGGCTTAGCCGCAGGCGTAACCCGCATTTCAGGCAGGGCAAGCTGGGCGGTAATCGAGGGGTGGTTTGTGGCTGGCGGCATTGTTTCGCGCGGGTTGATAAAGCTAACCTGCTCTACAGGGGTGTTTGGTAAGATCAATGCCAATGAGCATCATTTTCATGATGGACTCCTTTTTGTTGTGCGACTGTTGGTTGACACTTCCAGCCAGGCACATCGATGACGTATTAGGAGGGAGGAGCCCATCCCATTGCCCTACAGGGCTTCAAGCCAAAATCTCAAAGGTTTGTAATCTATAACTGAATAATCTACGTTCAACTCATTTGTAAAAGCTTCTTCATAAGCCTTTGCATCATCGCCAGTAAACTCTAAACCTTTTGACTTTAATTCCGTGAAAACTTTTACTACTGCAGACGTAAAAATCGGTATTAAGTTGATATAAATCTGATTTTCTGGATATTTTTTATATTTCGAATAATTGATCATGTCATTAAATTTAAGTTGCACCGTTAATTTTTCAAGCAAAGCCTTTCTTTGGTTAGG
The DNA here is from genome assembly GCF_003952345.1 of Iodobacter ciconiae. Lineage (NCBI taxonomy): Bacteria > Pseudomonadati > Pseudomonadota > Betaproteobacteria > Neisseriales > Chitinibacteraceae > Iodobacter > Iodobacter ciconiae. The sequence continues at coordinate 3,852,465 of NZ_CP034433.1, forward strand.
CTTCATTCTGTTTTCTATAAATGGAGATCTTCGGGATTCATCAATTCTATATAAAATATCCTCTAGTTTATAGTAATACTCCATTACTGGCGGTCTATTACACACTCTGTTACTTACCAGTAAAAACTCTGCGCCGTTTTTCTTTTCAAGACCACCATTAATCAGCATTTCTTTATTCCAGCTAATGAATAAATCATGATCTCGATGGTGAATTGCATTCCTAATTAGGATTAACAATGCGGTATCAGCATGATCGAAGTAATTGAAGTCGGGCTTGGTTAAATCATAAAGACTATGAAATGCTTCGAGCTTTGCTTCAAAAGCACGATCTAAGTTGTTTGTTGCTTCTTCTATATCAATTAACTTAAGGCGCTCAAAGTGGAAATTTGTTTCACCATACATTCTCATTGTGTTCGATAGTTTATCTACCGAAATTTGTTTTATTTTCATAAATGCTACTAATTGCTTCATTGAAGTTAACAAGATGTAGACTCCCTAAAATAGTAGAAAATCCACTGTTTTGTGGAGCATAAAAACGCCACGCTCAGAAAAAATACCTTAAAGATGTGGAAATAGTGAAATTGATAAAAAATATCGCTATTTAGCGAAGGTTTCCTATTTATTTGCATAGCCTAACTTTGGCTAAATAATCTCAAACATGATATCAGCAAAAAGTAAATATGATATTGAATCTTACATTGATCACTAAGTTAATTGGCGATTGTTGTACCTAAAGCTTGAGATAGATACTCTATCTGCCCAACTTTGTATATCGAGAAATGTGTTAGGCAGATAAAACCTGCCCAAGCAAACGTGCTATTTATAGGAAGGCCGCTAGCAAATTGCATAGCGGCCTTCTTGTTTAGATCTATCAGATCAATCAATCAAAAAAATTAACTAACCATCCCCCCTCACTCCACCGTAACGCTCTTAGCCAAATTCCTAGGCTTATCTACATCCGTTCCCCGTGCCAGTGCTGTGTGGTAGGCGAGTAGTTGTAAGGGGATGGTGTGCAGGATGGGGGAGAGCAGGCCGTAGTGCTCTGGCAGGCGGATGACGTGGATACCTTCGCTGGCGGTAATGCGCGAATCGGCGTCGGCAAACACGTACAGTTCGCCGCCACGGGCGCGTACTTCCTGCATATTGGATTTTAGTTTTTCGATCAGGGTGTCGTTAGGGGCCACGGTGACGACGGGCATTTCTTGGGTGACTAAAGCCAGCGGGCCGTGTTTTAGCTCGCCAGCGGGGTAGGCTTCGGCATGGATATAGGAGATTTCTTTTAGTTTTAATGCGCCTTCCATGGCGATCGGGTAGTGCAGGCCACGGCCCAGGAAGAGAGCGTTTTCTTTGGCGGCAAACCGCTCGGCCCAGGCAATGATTTGTGGCTCCAGCGCCAGCACAGCGCTGATAGCAACGGGCAGGTGGCGCAGGGCTTTGATGTGCTCTGCTTCCTGCTCGTCATTGAGGCGGCCTTTGGTTTGCGCTAAAGAGAGTGCCAGCAGGAACAGCGCTGCCAGTTGGGTGGTAAAGGCTTTGGTGGAGGCCACGCCCACTTCTACCCCGGCATGGGTGATATAGGCCAGCTCGCATTCACGCACCATAGCGCTGGTGGCCACATTGCATACGGTTAGCGTATGGAGCATACCAAGGTCACGGGCATGTTTCAGCGCGGCCAGGGTATCGGCGGTTTCGCCACTCTGGCTGATGGTGACAACCAGGCTTTTGGGATTGGGTACGCTGTCGCGGTAGCGGTATTCGCTGGCGATTTCTACATTCACCGTAATTTTGGCGATGGATTCAATCCAGTATTTGGCGGTGAGCCCGGCGTAGTAGCTGGTGCCGCAGGCCAGTATCAGCACTGAATCAATATCTTTAAATATGCCGTAAGCTTTGTCGCCAAACAGCTCGGGCATGATATTGCTGACGCTTTCTAAAGTGTCAGCAATGGCGCGTGGCTGCTCGAAAATCTCTTTTTGCATGTAATGGCGATAAGGGCCCAGCTCGGCTGCGCCGCTGTGGGCGTGTACGGTGCGGATTTCGCGCTGTACCGATGTACCCTGGCTGTCTACAATCCAGCATTTTTGCAGTTGCAGATCAACCACATCGCCTTCTTCCAGGTAAATAATCTGGTCCGTGGTGCCCGCTAAAGCCATGGCATCAGAGGCAATAAAGTTTTCGCCTTTGCCCACGCCCACAATCAAGGGTGAGCCTAAACGTGCGCCCACCACGCGGTGCGGCTCGTTGCGGCAGAATACGGCGATAGCAAAAGCGCCGCTCAGGCGTTTTACCGCTTGCTGAACCGCCTCAAATAAATCGCCCTGGTAAAGATGATCGATCAGATGGGCAATCACTTCGGTATCGGTCTGGCTTTCAAATGCATAGCCAGCGGCGCTTAGCTCGGCGCGTAGTTCTTCGTGGTTTTCGATAATGCCGTTGTGCACCAGCGCAATCCGCTCGCGCGAGAAATGCGGGTGAGCGTTGGCCGATGAAGGCACGCCGTGGGTAGCCCAGCGGGTGTGGGCAATGCCGGTAAAGCCAGCTAAGCCGGTCTGATCGATTTGCGCTTGCAGCTCGGTCACGCGGGAGGTACTGCGCGAGCGCTGTAGCTTGCCATCCACATGCAAGGCGACTCCGCAGGAATCGTAGCCACGGTATTCAAGCCGCTTAAGCCCTTCCAGCAAAATAGGGATGATATTACGCTGGGCAACTGCACCGACAATACCGCACATAGCAACCTCGGGAGATAAGATAAATTGGAATATCACCATGCTAAAGGGTTTGTTATGAATATATCTTTCAAAATTTAATGTATTATGAAATAAACTTGTATTTATTCGTTTTTATGAATTTTTATTTCATTTTTGGTTATATTGTGAATTTTTATGACGATGCTAACAGTATTAGATGAGCTGGATAAGCGCATCTTGCAGCAATTACAGCAAGATGCTTCATTAAGTAACCAGGATTTGGCTGCCAGGGTACATGCTTCGCCGCCCACTTGCCTGCGCCGCGTAAAGCGCTTAATAGATACGGGGGTGATTGCCAAGCAGGTGGCGATTTTGGCGCCAGAAAAAGTCGGCGCTGGCTTAACGGCCATCGTTGAAATTACGCTGGATGTACAAACATCAGAAAAGATGCAGGAGTTTGAGCAGCTTGCCGCAGCAGAAAAAACTGTGCAGCAGTGCTATCGCGTCTCGCCGGGGCCGGATTTTGTGCTGATTATTCAGGTGGCAGATATGAACGCCTACCACCAGCTGGCTCACCGCCTGTTTGCCACCCAAGCCAATATCCGTAATGTAAGAAGCTTTTTTTCGATGTTCAGAAGCAAGTTTGAAACGTATCTGGCTTTGTGAGGGAGCGGCATAACTCCGTTTAAAGGCAAAAAGATCTGCAGATATAGCGTTAAAAAGACTACGTACACGGGGAACGCAGAGAAAAACCAAGCTATTTCAGGCCTTCTCCATGTTCTCTGCGTGCTTGCCGATCTTCTGTGCTTGCCGATCTTCTGTGCTTGCCGATCTTCTGTGTTTGCTGATTTAAGTTTTTTTTGAGAATAAACAACTGTGTTTACTCATTTATTTCAGATGTTTTTTTAGTTTTTCTAAATCTGCGCACCAATAAAACAAGCGCTGCAATCACTAGCCATAAAGGCCAGATTTTCATCAGCTCGATGCTGGTGTCCAGCCCCCAATACCAGCCTGATTGAATTGCTTTTTCCAGGCGGTAGAAAAAATTTGGGCGGGCTTGCTTGAATATTGCTTCTGTATCGCTGACTTCGGTTTGACTTACCTGGGAGGCCTGATCCAGAGACAGGGTAATTCTGCTAAATGCCACCTGATCGGCGAATTCTTTTTCCAGAATAATTGCGTTGTCTCTGGCTTGTTTGCTGCTGTCTTGTGCATCAATTGCAATGGCTTTTTCTTCTGCATTGCCGCTACCCTTGGCCGCTTTGCCCATTTGGCTTTGCGTTTCCTGACTGCGGCGAATATCTAGTTTCTGTTTAAGTAATTCAAGTTGTGCATCTTGGGCGGTAAATGTGCGCTCATTTAAAAAAATAATTTGCCCGGCAATCTGGCGTAGAAAATCCTGGGTTTTTTCGCTGGGTACCCGAATAATTAATATGCCATTTACCGTGTATTCAGTAAGTTTTAGTTTTGTATTGTCGCCAGCGGGCTCGAAATGAATTTGGGCTATTTCTGATTTAATTGTGTTTTTTTCAACAAAGCCACCGAGCTGGGCGGTGATATCTTCGATGGTCAGTGCAGATTTATATACATCTTTTACTTGAAACTTGGCATCGGCAGTGCGAATAAACTGGCGGATGCCATCGTTATAGGTGTTGGCACTGGAGCTGAGCTGCTTGCTGGCCGGGGCAGAATCTGCACCTGACTCGGCGCTGCTGCTTGCTGCAGGCATTTCGCCTGTTTCTTCTCTTTTTCCGCAAGCACAGAGCAGGATAATCGCAAGGCATATGAATAGTGGTTTGATCTGCAAGGCTTAGTTTCCCAATGAGTTTTTGCGGGTTCTTCGGCTGGCTGATTCGCAGTGCGCCGCCAGAGATATTGGCCAGGCAGAAAATAAAACAGCAGTCGGTTTATTTTCAACTTATCAGTAACAGCGGGCAATGGTTTTTTTGTGGGGAAAAGCCTGAGGTGAGGGGCGTTTGCACCTGAAAAAATACAAACGCCCTCACTATTTCACTTTTTATTTGCCGCTACTAATACGGTTTTGAATGTTTTTAGCACGATCAGCAGATGCCGGGTGCGAGCTCAGCATACTGTGCTCGCCGCCCCCCAGTTTTTCCAGTTTCTGAAAAGCACTAGCTAATGCTTCACGGTTCAATTTTTTCTGAGTTAGCACATCAAAAGAGAAATTATCCGCATCCGATTCTTGCGATTGCGAGAATTGGGCATTGATCAGGCTTTCGGTAAATGCACCTAAATCAGAGCCATTGAGCTGGGCCACGGTAGCATTGCCAGACGAGCCTGCTGCGGTGCGGGCAGCAGCAACAGCGTAGGCAGTTTGCATGGCTTTTTTGGAGTGCCCCAGCGCTACGTGGCCCATTTCGTGGCCTAATACGCTGATAACTTCATCGTCTGTCATCAGATCCATCAGGCCGCTGTATACGCGGATACAGCCGTTTGCCATGGCCCATGCATTGACTTCGCTGGTCAGATACACTTTGTAGTTAACAGGCTGGCCATTGATTTCGCTACCCAGTCTTTTTGCAATGGCATCCATCCGTTTGTTGTATTTATTTTTAGCGGGAGCAATTTTTGATTCCGAATCGCTTTGTACACAGGCCTGATTGGCCAGTGATTTGACATCTGCATCCGACAGTGTAGCGGCTTGAAATGCTTGCTCGCCCGCTTTGAGCAGGCCCCCAAGATCAAATGCAAAGGCAGCTGGTGCTAATAAACAGGTAAAAAGGCTGGTGAGGGCGATAGAGCGTAATTTCATACAATACTTCCTTTGTTTAAATTTGATTGATTAGCTAATGCTCTGATCTATTGGATATTCTCTTATTCTGCGTGTGCGTAAGCCCGGTGTTGGTCCCGTGTTCGGAGATAATGGTTTGATCAGAGATTTGCTAAGGTACGGCCTTGCATATAACCGCATAGTGTGACCAATGGTACGGGGTATTGGGTTTCTGTATACGCACACTGCGCTGCAGATATGGCGTTGTAAGGCGAAAGAAAATGGTTTGTCAGGTGTTGTATTGCATCCCGACGGCATAGTTTAATGTCTTCTTTTATACCTGTAAGCGTGTTTTTGTAAATAAATTAAGAGCATTAGGGTTTTGCTTACAAATAATCCAGTTTATGTGAGTTGATACTTCAGGCCGTTTTTATGCTGTTTTGTGAGCTGATATCTTGCAGTGCAATAGTAGCAGCCAGGGGGGCAGATGAGGATAGAGCGTTGTGTAGATACTGCAGGTCTTCTTGGCGTGAAATAGCGATATGCATGCATGCTTTTACCATGGCGGTGATCAGCTTGGAGTCAATGCTTTTGAGAAAACCAAGTGCGGACAGCTCGCCGGAAAAAAAGCGCTGAGCCTGTCTCCATGCCTGTAATGTGCCCTCATGGCCTAAGCTGCGGTAAAGAAAGGCGGTGAGGGGGGAGGCATTGAGATCCAAATCCGATTTTTCCGAACGGCCCTGTTCAAAAACCTGTAGCAGCTCCGGCCTGATATCGGCGGCACCGGGTGCCACAGGCAGGAAATCCTCGGCGCGCACTGGTCTGTTGCCATTGTTGCTGTGAATGTCACCCAGGAACATCGACACCGGGCAATCACCGCCTGTTTCCACCGCTATGGCTTCAATTACGGCAATGGATGTGAGCTTGGCGGCTAGAAAATCACGTGAAAACAGAATATTATTTTGTGCGGCCCCGGTCAGGCGCTGATACTCTTTGGCGTCAGGATTATTATCGTATTGGTGAAAAACAACGGTGGCTTTTAGTCCGTGCAGAAATTTTTCCATTCTGAGCAAAGCCATCCGGTAGTCTTGCAAGGTATACACCCCAACTTCATTCAATGGTGTGTTGGCTTCTTCGATCAGTAGCCAGGTAGAAGATAAGAACGTACTCGGGTTTGGCTCTGCAAAGCTGCTTATATCCATATTGCTCAGGCTGATTGCGTCCTGCATAACTCTGGCTACATACTGATCCGTTGCGGCTTCATCCTGCATTTCAAGGCGTTTCTGATATTGCTGTTTTACTTTTTCTGCCAGCTGACAGTAATCCTTGTTCTCTGTATCCCGAAAAGGAATGGTGGCTTCAATGCAGGCCGCAATGGCGATCAAATCGCTCATGGGCAGATAGGGTTTTAATAATCTGACTGCAACGATGGCGCTTAAAAACTCATTCATTCCGCCATAAAGAGGCAGGGCTTGATAGGGCTCGAAGTTAAAAATTTCTGCACACATTGTGGCGAGCGGATCATTACTCATTTCCTGCAGGATAAATCCGCCATTTTCATGGTGGCATACTTTGCCGAGCAGGGAATGCGTCTGCTGAGGGAAGCTGCCATCGAGCTGGTAATAAACCAGATCATGAAACAGGGCAGCAAGCTGTGCTCTGGCATCCAGGCTCTCGCATAGCTTAAATAGGTGCATGGACGTGTGATATTTACGTGTTCTGTTTTCCATTGCACGGTGGACTAAAATCGCTAGCCGTTCAATATGCGGCATAGGAATATCTGCGGCGAGCTGGGTAAAAGCATCATTAAAAATTTGAATAAATCGGTTGATTTTGGCAGTACTCATCTTGACCTTTATTTTTCTGTCATCACAATTAAATTACCTTGCTCTCCCCTGCTTAGTCGCTGCTGATGGAGCTGGACCAGGGGATCATTGGGGTGCTTCAGAGCCAGCTCGTTAAACAGCAGGATTGCATCGGGCGATTGTTGTGACATGGCCTGATAAGCATTGCAATAGGATTCAAGCTCGGCATAGTTAGCCAGGCGTGACGGGGTGAGTGGTTCAAAAACCTGTAATGGCAGGCTTTTTCCTTTAAGCATTAAATGCCCGATGGGGCGGGTCTGAGCGTTTGGGCAGCCTGATAAAGTTGCTTCGGACAGGCAGATATGTGTGCCCAGACGCTTGTTTACGCTTTCTAAGCGCGCCGCAGTGTTGACTGGGTCGCCCAGCGCACGGTAGTCGAAAATAGTTGAGCCACCAAAATTGCCCACAATCACCTCGCCCGAATGAATGCCAATGCGGGTCAGACCAAAACGCAGGCCCTTGGCATTGAGTTCTTTGGAGTAATTGCTGGCAAACTCATCCATTTCTAGGGCGCAGCTCAATGCACGGGCGCGGTGATCGGCTTGCGGTACGGGAGCAGAAAACATAATAGCCACAGCGTCACCTACAATCCGGTCCAGTGTGCCTTCGTGTTTAAACGCAATAGCGATCATTTGATCCAGATAGTCATTAAGTAAGATCACGGCACGGGCAGGATCAATGCTTTCCATCAGTGAGGTGAAATCGGCCAGATCGGTAAAAATAAAGCTGCATTCCTGCCGCCGTCCACCCAGGGCCATCGAATCAGGATGTGCGATCAGGTGGCTAACCCGGTTGGGTGATACATAGCGTGAAAATGCCTGCTTGATCCAGCGCTGCTCCCGCTCGCTCATCCAGTGATGCAGCAGGCTGCCGCTCATAAATGTGGCGGCAAACATCAGGGATGGCGTAACTGTATTGATCAATAGTGTGTATGTGGAAAACGCGTACCATCCTCCCAGTTGTAATAACAGGAGCAGGGCAATGGTGGTGCCTGCCGCATACAGTGCCCAGGTGCGTACCGCAATAAAGCCGATGAGCAGGCAGCCTGCCAGGGTAGCCATGATTTCGGCTAGTTTGGCCCAGGCCGGGCGTTGTAAAATATGGCCGGAGCTTATTTGCTCCAGAAGCTGTGCATGTGCTTCTACGCCGGGCAGGATGCGGCCAAGTGGGCTGAAACGCAGATCCATCAGCCCCTGAGCCGAGCTGCCGACTAGGATCATCTTGCCTTGTAGCTGTTCTTTGGGAATCTGCCCCGCCAGGAGTTTCCAGGCGGGTAAGTAGCGCTCGGGGCTGTGGGGGGCGTAGTGCATCCAGACTTCGCCATTTTCGGTTGTCGGTATTCGATAGCGCCCTATCCGTATCTCACTGATTCCCTGGCCATTTTCCCGTGTTTTTAAAATATAGTTTTTCTCTCCCTGGGTCACGCGAAGGACTTCTGCATCCAGAGAGGGGACAGACTCCCCGGCAACACGGAGCAGAAGTGGAATGCGGCGAATTACTCCGTCACTATCAGGCACAAAATTAAGCGCACCATTACCGCTGGCTGCGTTTTCGAATTCTGCCCGTGCCAAAATGGCGCTTTGAAAGCTATGCAGCCAGCGATCAGGCGGTGGGCCGGCATAGACATAGCGAAAGGGCCGGGTAGACGGGTGTATTTCGCCATCAGGTGATTCGCGCTGTACGGCAAAGCCAAGCACCACCGGGGCTTTTTGGATGCTTTGTACAAACAGCTGATCATAATCGGGAAGTGCTTCAAGCTCGTTGCGTAAAGCGTTGTCGAGCGTCCAGAGGTTAAGCATTGCGCGTGGTGTGGTGCGGTCTGCCTCCGCGAAAACCACGTCAAAGCCAATAGCTGCTGCTTCTGCCGCATGTAATTTATCTACTATCTCGGCCATCTGTTTACGTGGCCATGGCCATTGTCCCAAGCGGGTAAGGCTTTCATCGTCAATATCAATAATTCGCACCGAATGATCAGTATTAGCCCGCGGCGACCAGCGCTGGTACTGATCAAACATATTATTGCGCAGTGATTGCAGCAGTGCCGGGTCAACCAAAAGCAGGACTAAGCCAATCAAAGCTGCGGCGAGCGGAAGAAGAACACTGAGGCGCAGGAGTGATTGATTATTCATAATGGTCTGATGCGTTTTTCTTACGCTGGACTGTTGATTTTTAGTAGATTGACATAATAAAAGCCATAGTGTCTTGGTAATTTGGATAATTGCCTATCTGTCGCTATGCTGAATTTTATTTGTAGAAATTAGATCATGGCTGTGTGGGGCGATTCGCATTAGGCGGTTGTAGTGGTCTGCTGGGTTGGGGTGAGGGGTTTAATGCTTATAGACGCGTATTAAGCTGATGGTATTTAATGCTTTTTTATCAAAGAAGGAGGAATCAATGATGCTTAAATTCACTTTCGTTGGTGGATTATTATTATCCTCTGCTTTATGCGCTGCCGCATCGCCTGTGGCTTACGTTAAAAATGTGAGTGGTGACGCTTCGGTTACAACAGGTGGTCTTGTGGTCAAAGCAGAAGTTGGCACCGCTATTATGCAGGGTAGTGTATTAAAAACCGGCGCAAAAAGCAGCATGGGGCTTACTTTTAAAGACGAAACCATGATGTCTTTTGGTCCTGACACTCAGCTGACCGTAGATGAATTCCTGTATGTGCCAGCCCAGGGTAAGCTGAGTCTGGTCAGTATGCTGGCCAGGGGAACAATGAACTATGTATCAGGAGCGATCGCTAAAATGCAGCCGGATGCAGTTTCGATTAAAACACCTGCTGGCATTATCGGTGTGCGTGGTACCCAGTTTGTTGTAAAGGTTGAGGAGTAATGCATGCATGTTAACAGGCATAAGCGGCTTTTAGGCTCAATTATATTGCTTGCACTGTTTTTGCTGCAGGGCTGCGCCTCGAACTCCTACATTGTACTGCTTAAAAATCCGGACGGCCATACCGGCTCGGTGTATATCAAGGGTAAACAGGGGCAGCGGCTGATTAATGTTGCCGGCTATGGCGCTGCGCTTGACGGATCAGAAGCGCCGGTACCTGTTGATATGAAACAGATTAAGGAAGATTTTAGTGATGCAATAGCGGCCCGGCCTAAAACTCCCAAGCATTACCTGTTATATTTCAAGATTGACACTACGCTTACTAGTGAATCTGAAATATTGTTGCCAAAAATCATTGCTGAAGCTAAAAAACGGCCTGCTGCCGATGTCCTGGTGATAGGGCATACCGATGCTCTGGGTAGTGTGGTTATCAATGAGGAGCTTGCTCTGGTACGAGCGACTCTGGTGGCTAAGTGGTTAAAGCAAAAAGGGCTTCAATATCAAGCTCTGACGGTGGAATCACGTGGCAAGCGTAATTTATTAGTGATGACGCCAGATGAAACTCTGGAGCTGAAAAACAGGCGGGTTGAGGTTTCGATCCGTTGATATTGCTGGGTATCGAATTTTGAAATACCAGAGAAAAAAGAGCCCGCTTTAAATAAAAGCGGGCTCTTTTTTTGAGGTTTAAACCGAAGGCAATAAACCCGGCAGGCTGAATGTGTTGTAAGCCGCACTGCTGATCAGGGCGGCGGCTTTTTCGATATCGGGCGCAAAGTAGCGGTCTTTATCGTAAAAAGTCACCTCGGCGCGCAGCAGTGCTTTGGCGGCTTCAAGCTTATTAGACGCTTTGTGAGGAGCTCTGAAATCAGTCCCCTGGCAAGCGGCCAGTAATTCTACTGCCAGAATGCCTGCGGTGTTCTCGCTCATGTCTTTCAGGCGGCGCGCCGCAAAAGTGGCCATGGAAACATGGTCTTCCTGATTGGCGGATGTCGGCAGGCTGTCTACTGATGCGGGATGAGCCAGCGATTTGTTTTCAGAAGCCAGCGCAGCACCGGTTACCTGGGCGATCATAAAGCCGGAATTAACGCCGCCGTTGTTGACTAAGAAAGCTGGCAATTTAGACAGATTATTGTCGATCAGCAGCGCCATACGGCGCTCGGACAAAGAGCCGATTTCGGCAATTGCCAGTGCCAGGTTGTCCGCAGCAAAGGCCACCGGCTCGGCGTGGAAATTGCCGCCTGATAGAATCAGATTGTCGTCAGAGAACACCAGCGGGTTATCTGATACGGCATTGGCTTCTACCAATAAAGTTGCTGCCGAATTGCGGATTTGCGTCAGGCACGCGCCCATCACCTGTGGCTGGCAGCGCAGTGAATACGGGTCTTGCACCTTGCCGCAGTTGGCGTGGGCCTGGGCGATTTCACTCGTTTCCCCCAGCAAGTCACGGTAAAACTTGGCCGAATCAATCTGCCCTGCATGGCCGCGTACGGCATGGATACGCGCATCAAATGGCGTGCGGCTGCCCATGGCAGCTTCCACCGATAAGCTGCCAGCAACGGATGCGGCAATAAATAAATCTTCAGCGGCAAATAAGCCTTCTAGCGCAAAGGCAGTCGATGCCTGAGTGCCATTCAATAGCGCCAGGCCTTCTTTCGGGGCCAGCACGATAGGCTCTAAACCGGCCGCTTGCATCGCTGCTGCGCCAGTGACGCGTTTACCATCGACAAAGGCTTCGCCTTCACCAATCAAAACGGCGCTCATATGGGATAGCGGGGCTAAATCGCCCGATGCGCCTACTGAGCCTTTTTGTGGAATCACGGGGTAAATCTGATGGTTAAACAGGGTAATCAGCGCTTCGATTACCGAGCGGCGAATACCGGAAAAACCACGCGCCAGGGAGTTGATTTTCAGCGCCATCAGCAAACGCACCGTGCCGTTTTTCATCGGTTTGCCTATGCCCGCCGCATGCGAAAGCACGATGGAGCGTTGCAGTAATTCCAACTCATCATCGGCGATTTTGGTGCTGGCCAAGAGGCCAAAGCCGGTGTTAATGCCATACACCGTGCGACCTTCAGTCAGAACACGTGCTACGGTGGCGGCAGCAGCATCAATGCCTGCATGGGAAGAGGCATCCAGGCTAAGGGTGATGCTTTCATCACGGGCAATCTGGCGTAAGTCTGCAAGCGTTAATTGGCCGGGCTTGATATTCAATGTGCTCATTGTGTGATCCAGTGTGTTTGTATTTGTAGGATGGGTGGAGCCTGCTTTTGGCGATACCCATCAATATGCTTGCGATGGGTATCGCCATAAAAATACCGGCTCCACCCATCCTATGAACTGTGCTTCTCTGTGAAAGTTTGTGGTTCGAAATTTGGGTCTGCTATTTATTTCAGCATCGGCAAATCTAATCCCTGCTCTTTGGCGCAGTTTTTGGCGATGTCGTAGCCTGCGTCGGCGTGGCGCATGACGCCGGTGCCGGGGTCGTTCCACAATACGCGGCCCAAGCGTTTGGCAGCGGCGTCTGTGCCGTCAGCCACAATCACCACGCCTGAATGCTGGGAAAAGCCCATCCCTACGCCGCCGCCGTGGTGCAGTGACACCCAGGTTGCGCCGCCTGCAGTATTTAAGAGTGCATTTAAAAGTGGCCAGTCGGATACGGCATCCGAGCCATCCAGCATGGACTCGGTTTCGCGGTTTGGGGATGCCACCGAGCCAGAGTCGAGGTGATCGCGGCCGATCACAATCGGCTCTTTCAGCTCGCCATTTTTAACCATTTCATTAAAAGCCAGCGCCAGGCGGGCGCGATCTTTCAGGCCTACCCAGCAAATACGCGCTGGCAAGCCCTGGAAGGCGATGCGTTCACGCGCCATATCCAGCCAGTTGTGCAGATGCGGGTTGTCCGGGATCAGCTCTTTGACCTTGGCGTCTGTTTTGTAGATGTCTTCCGGGTCGCCAGAGAGTGCTACCCAGCGGAAAGGGCCGATGCCTTCGCAAAACAGCGGGCGTACATAGGCGGGCACAAAGCCGGGGAAGTCGAATGCGTTGCTTACGCCTTCTTCCAGCGCCATTTGGCGGATGTTATTACCGTAATCGACCGTTGCCGCGCCACGCGCTTGTAAATCCAGCATCGCTTGCACTTGTTTAGCCATGGATTGCTTGGCGGCTTTGCTTACGCCTGCCGGATCAGTTTTTTGCGCCTCACGCCATTTGGCAATATCCCAGCCCTGCGGCAGGTAGCCGTGTACCGGGTCGTGCGCTGATGTCTGATCGGTGACGCAATCCGGGGTAATACCCCGGGCAACCAGCTCGGTAAACACATCGGCGGCATTGCCCAAAAGGCCAACGGATGCTGGTTTGCCGGCTTCTTTTGCGTTCGCTACGATGGCCAGCGCTTCATCCAGGGTGGTCGCTTTGCGGTCTACATAGCGGGTTTTAAGGCGGAAATCGATGCGGGTTTCATCGCATTCCACGGCGATCATCGAAAAACCTGCCATGGTGGCCGCCAGTGGCTGCGCGCCGCCCATGCCGCCCAAACCGCCGGTCAATACCCAGCGCCCCTGCGCCACACCGCCAAAATGCTGCTTGGCCATCGCCACAAACGTCTCATAGGTGCCTTGCACAATGCCCTGGCTGCCGATGTAAATCCAGCTGCCTGCGGTCATCTGGCCGTACATCATCAGGCCTTTTTTATCTAACTCGTTGAAGTGTTCCCAATTGGCCCAGTGAGGCACCAGATTGGAGTTCGCCAGCAGCACGCGTGGTGCATCGGGGTGCGATGGAAACACGCCAACCGGCTTGCCCGATTGAATCAGCAGCGTTTGATCGTCTTCCAAGCGAGTGAGCACTTCTAAGATCTTGTCGTAGCATTCCCAATTACGCGCCGCACGGCCAATACCGCCGTAAACCACAAGTGATTGCGGATACTCGGCCACTTCGGTGTCGAGATTGTTCTGGATCATGCGAAAAGCGGCTTCGGTCAGCCAGTTTTTACAAGTCAACTCGCTACCGCGTGGCGCGCGAATAAGGCGGGAAGGATCATGGCGTGGATCGGTCATGGTAATGGCTCCGGTTGATGAGATGGCGGGTAGTCAGTAAGGTCAAAAAGGTCTGTAGACACAGAGAACAGTGAGCACACAGAGCACACAGAGAAAACCATGAGAAAAATGGATAATTTTTTTGAAGGTGTAAGTATTTTGCCCTTTCTCTCGTTTTTCTCAGTGTGCTGCTTTTTAACTCCGTGTTCTCTGTGTCTACAGAACTTAGGTTTTTAAAGGTCTAAAGCTTCTGCAAATCGCCCATGCCAGCCGGGCGGCGGCTTTTGCGCCGTGGCTGTCTATGTCAAACAGCGGGTTGAATTCCACTAAGTCTGCTGCGACGAGTTTTCTGCTGGCAGCAAGCAGCCGGCTAAGGTGCTCGATCACGCTGATTTCTACTCCAAAGCCTGCCGGGGCGGAGACGGCGGGCATTTGTGCTGCGGGCAATACGTCCAGATCAATCGTTAGATAAACCACATCAACCTGATCGATAAAGGCTTGCAACTGCGCCACCGTTTCTGTCAGCTGCCACGGTGTCATCTCGGTATCGAGCCGCCATGCGGCTTGCACTTGCCGCGCTTTATTAAATAGCGCCTCGGTATTGGCGGTTTCGGCCACGCCCATGCAGAGGTATTGAAAATCCTGCCCGCGTTTGGCGCATGAAGCAGCGATCTGGGCAAAGGGCGTGCCGGATGTGGCCTCGCTTGCCACGCGTAAATCAAAGTGCGCGTCGAAATTCACAATGCCGATGCGCTGGCTTGGGTGGGCGTTGGTAATGCCCAGCCAGTGGCCGAAAGCCGTTTCATGTCCGCCACCGAGCACTAGCGACAAATGACCGGCTTGAATATTTTGGCTCACTGCGGCAGCAAGGCGTTGATGAGCTGCATCTAAATCGCCGTTTTCGCAGGCCACGTCGCCAGCATCATAAAGCGGCAGAGAGGGGTGGTAAGCCAGATTGGCCAGCGCTTTACGCAAAGCCACCGGCCCGGCTGCCGCCCCAATCCGCCCCTGATTGCGGCGCACACCTTCATCACAGGCAAAGCCAAGCAGGGCGATCCCGGAGGCTTGGTCAGCGGCTAAGGGCTGCACCACTTGATGCCAGCGCAGCGCTGCATCGCCTTCAGCAGCATCAATACGCCCAGTCCAGACGGTCATGGTTTTATCCTGTTTAAACTTTTAGAAAATGCGGTAAATTAAAATGTTGTTGAGGCTTAACGGCCCCTAAATACCCGCTGTTTGAGCAGTGGCGTGCCCAGGCTGTAGACGATTTCTGCCGGATGATCGATATTCCAGACTAAAAAGTCGGCGACAAAGCCTGCTGCCAGCTGGCCATGGGTGGCTGCGCGCCCCAGTGCCTGCGCTGCGTGACGGGTGGTGCCGGTCAGGGCTTCTTCGGGCGTTAGCGCAAACAGCACGCAGGCTTGGTTCATCGCCAAACGGATGGAGGTAAAGGGGCTGGTGCCGGGGTTGAGATCGGTTGAAACCGCCATTGGCACGCCTGCAGAGCGTAGCGCGGCAACAGGGGGCTTTTGTGTTTCGCGCAAAAAGTAAAATGCGCCGGGCAGCAGCACCGCCACCGCGCCTGCGGCCTGCATGGCGGCAATGCCCGCCTCGTCCAAGTGTTCAATATGGTCGGCAGACAGGCCATTAAATTCGGCCACTAGCGCCGCGCCGTGCAAATTGGATAATTGCTCTACGTGGCCTTTTACTTGTAGGCCGTGTTTATGCGCTGCTTCAAAAACACGGCGGGTTTGAGCAGGGCTAAAGCCTACACCTTCACAGAACATATCCACCGCTTCGGCCAAGTCTTCGCTGGCGGCGGCGGGCAGGATGCGATTAATTACCTCATCAATATATTCATCGCTGCGGCCTGCAAACTCGGGCGGAACGGCGTGGGCGGCGAGCAGGGTAGGGGCGATTTCAACGGGGTAATTCTCAGCAAACTGGCGGGCCACGCGCAGCTGTTTTAACTCATCATAAAGACGCAGGCCATAGCCGGATTTAATTTCCAGCGTGGTGACGCCTTCATTCATCAGGGCCAGCAGGCGCGGCAGGCTTTGTGCCGCGAGATCGGCCTGTGATAAATCCCGGGTGGCGTTCACCGTAGAAACAATCCCGCCACCTTCTGCGGCAATTTGCTGGTAAGGCACGCCCGTCAGGCGTTTTTCCCATTCCGCCGCACGGTTGCCGCCATAAACCAGATGGGTATGGCAATCGATTAGCCCCGGGGTAATCCAGGCTCCTGCCACATCAATGACGTCTCCCCTGCCCGCAAACTCGGCCAAGGCCTCGTCCTGTGGCAAAATCGCATGGATGACTTCGCCTTTAATCCATAATGCATGGCCATGCAGCGCACCGTAAGCGGCATTATGCTTCGGGGACAGGGTAGCTAGGCGGGTGTTAATCCAAAGTGATTCTGTAGTTGGGGGCATTATTGGCAGCTGACTGTGTAATTGTATATACATTTACGCATTTTACTGCTGATGTCAAGCAGGGAAAGGTCTAATACATCTTGTATTCAAATGCTTCTGCTTGGGAATGATGGTTTTTTGTATAGACAGATGTATCGCCTGGGTCAGAATGAGGTGCGTGCGCTGAGGATAAAACTGCTGCGATCTCTTTGCAGGTTATATTCCCCGCCGCCTGTTTTGATGTATCTGAAGTCAAGCTGATGATTTTTCTGGAAAATGGCACCGATACCCAGAATAGATACATAACGCCCTTCGGAGAACTGTCCATCTTCAGAGTAGCCTGCCATGTCATAGGCCAGGGAAAGAGAAGGGCGAAAGATCCAGCTGCTGGTTTGCGGGTGATAGTCGTTTTCATATTTTAGCCGCCATCCCCAGGCATCCGGGGTAATAAAGCCCTCTAAGGCGCATGTGGTTTTCGGGCCGGAGCAGGCAGGGGCTACGGAGCTTGGGGCCATGCCAAACCCACTGCGCCCGTATCGTCTCTCATAGGTGCTGGGCAGATTGCCTACATGGCGGATGCCTATTTCACCTGCAAGTGTTGCATTGTTTCCCAGCAGAGGGGGTAAGGGTGTTCTTGCCCCGATGATCCACTGGCTAATTGGAAAATCATCGTAGCCCTGAGCGATGTAGCCGGCAGCGGTGCTGGCAAGGTGTTTTAAGGGGCCGATGCCAACCAGAAAGCCATTTAGAAAGTCTGTGCCATTCCATGGTAAAGGCTGATTGGGCCGGTAACTGTACTCAAGATAAAGGCCTGATCCGCCCATGAGCCGCTGGCTAAGATTGATGCCCCATAAATGGCGGTGGGCCAGATAGGCTTGGCGGTATTCGCCCGCGATGCTGACGGGCTCTCCGTTTACCGGGTTAGTAAGAAAAGGCCCCGGTCCGGTCCGCAGGGCCTGAATAATTGCATTGCGACTGGTGTAATGAGCGTAAAACACGCCGAGTGTGGATGTTTCTGTAGGTTTGTAAGTCACACTGACGCCAAATTGTTCCTCATTCGGAATAAGGTCTGTTGTTCGCGCAATGTAGTCCAGCGGGTTGACGCTTGATTGCTGGTCATTGGTGGAGATGGCCTTGCGGTTGATTACGCCGAGCATCGCCCCGTTTAAGGTTAATTTATTGCAGCCTGCCTGCGCATAATCATTGCTGGAATAAAAGGTGCCACAGCCGGGATAGGCATTGGGGAGAAAATCAAACTGGTAGTAGGCGTCCAGAGAAAGCTGTTCATCCATTTTTAGCCTGGCATAGAGCGCAGGAACAGGAATACTCATTGTTTCCGGCTGAGGGTTTCCACGGCGAAGGCTTGCAAAATCAAGGGCATTGACCTGCTGTATTCCCCCCAGAATTGTTGTGGGGGTGCGCCAGGGAATAACTTGTTGCCCTGCACGCAGCTCTAGTGATTTTTGCATTACGGTAAAGTGGCCGTACAGGTAGGCATCGTGGAGCAGGGCTCCGCTAAACTGGCTGAGCGGTGCAAACCCGGAGTCATTTAAAGCACTGGCCTTGTAGTTATTGCTTACATTTCCATGAGGGACAGCGTGATTTAACGGGGCATGGTCGTACCACGCTTTAGCGCTGATTAACATCCCATAGTCACCCGCTGACAGTTTAGCTTGCAGATAAGCGTCTAATACCTGGGAGATCATATCGCCCCGCTCATAGTTTAGATCTCCATCATCATGAGTGGACATCCCTCTGCCGTTGGTGAGTAAAGCATCAGGGCTCTCTGCTCTGATAACGGTACTGATCCCTAATGCCCCTTTCCATTCAATTTTAGCTTCTTTTAAGTCAAGTTCGATTCCCTCGCCCAGAGCAGGGCGGACATTTCCAAAAACAAGCTCGCCTGCCTGGGCTGCACCCGGGGAAAAAATCAGGACGTTATATAAAAGGATAGCAAGGCATCTATGGCTGCCGATTTGTTTTAGTTTCATCGCTATTTTTCCTTCAGTATTTAGCCATTTTCTGGTTGAAGGAGAATATCAGCAGCCGGTAAGTTAATTCTTCCTGGCATCGGGCTGTTGGCCATTTCTTTGGTATTTAGGGCTGTACTTGAGATTCACCGGTGAGGGCCGCAGCTTACTGGCTGGCATGCACATGAAATAGCTGTTAACACCGGCCTAACAACACCGGTATAGCTTATTTATGTCTGAGGGCAAGGAGGATGGGTTGCTGCCAGTTTATCGGCAGATTGTTAGAATAAATCTGGTGAGCCAGGCATGAAGACGCTGCCTGGATTGGGCTGAACCGGGCCATTTTCTGTGCCTGGATAAAAGGCATATTTTTTTCTGCCCGCTTTTATTTCTAAATAACGGGTCTATTCAGGTTTTGCGCTACGTGTTTACTTTTTTACCCGGGTTTGTGAGCGTAGCTTATAGCTGCCACCCGGGTGAAGCAGACGGCTGAAGCTGACTAGATGCTTATTTGACCAGGTACGGCGCAGCACACGCAGACAGGGCTCGGTGGCTGTGATCTTGAGGAGGGCTTGCTCTGCTGCATTGGGCAGAACGGCTTCGACCGTGTGCTCGATATCAGTCAGCGGGCAGTTTTTCATCAGGTAAGCGTTGGGTGTTTCAAGCGTGAAATCCTGCTGCAGATAATCTGGCGCAAATGCAGGGTTGACATAGCGATCTTCAATCTGGATTGCCAGATCATTTTCAAAATGCACAATCAGCGAATGAAACAGCATCTCACCAGTTACGAGCCCCAGCCAGAGCGCAATTTCGTCCTGGGCAGGCTCGGCGCTTAGTAACTGGACCGAAGCATGGTAGCGATGACCGCGGCAGGCAATTTCTTCGGCGATATTATTGATGTCCAGCAGGGGTGATTCGGCTTTGCGTTCTGCCACATAAGTGCCATCCCCTGCAAAGCGGATCAGTACGCCTTCGCTGGCTAAATCCCTGACTGCTTTGTTGACTGTCATTCTGGATACGCCAAATTGCAAAACCAGCTCGGCTTCGGTGGGGATTTTTGCTCCGGGCAGAAAACGGCGCTCGCGTATGCCTTCCAGAATAAATTGACGGATGCGTAAATGAATAGGTTTGTTCATGAGGGCATTGTAACGTGCCACGTACTTGTGCGTCATGGTGAAAGGAAAAACATCAGATACCATATTTTTCTGAGTCAGAGCTCTGTATTAATTATCGTGGTTTGCGTTGAACAGATTTAAGTATTTATTTTGATTTGTATATAAGGAATATTGAAGCAGTAGGTGCTTTGTAAATACAGTTTGGTTAATTTAAGATAAGGCGGCTTAAAATTAGCAGTGATAAATTAGTTAATAGCAAGTCGTTTAAGCTGGGAGGCGGGGTTGTTGCTTTTGAAGGTTAAATACATGGGGAGAAGTATTGCGGGGAAAGGGCCCTGGGCAGCTGGGCCCAGTTATTTTTTTACTGCCAAGGTGCAGTTGATCCGGAGATTCGTTTTTTGGGGAGGCATGGGCAGCGCTCTGCCCATGCTTTAATCTTTGCCGGATCAGTTTTTATTTTTTGAGCAAATCGCGGATTTCACGTAAGAGTTCAACATCTTCCGGTATGGCAGCAGGAGCTGCAGGTACAGCTGCTTCTTCACGTTTTAGATTGTTCAGGCCTTTTATGACCAGAAAAACGGCAAAAGCCACAATCACAAAACTGATCAGAACATTAATAAATATCCCGTAATTTAAGGTAACCGCGCCAGCCTTTTGTGCTGCGTCTAAAGTTGCATAAGGCGCAGGGGTTTTACCTTCGGATAATAAAAAATAAAGATTTGTGAAATCCACTTTGCCCATGATCATACCAATGGGGGGCATAATGATATCTTTTACCAGTGAATCAACGATTTTGCCAAAAGCTGCACCAATGATGATACCGACGGCTAAGTCAATTACATTTCCGCGCATTGCAAATTCTTTGAATTCTTTAAACATGCGATATCCCTGTTGTTTAGTAGCTAACAATGTACAAACTCTCTTTGAAAAAATAAATGGTGCTTAGAAGGTAAATTAAACAGCAGTCCTGTAATACAAGTGATTTAGCGTTTTGCTTTTGTTAAGTAACAGGTTACTTCTTCGCGGTCGTGGTAAAGATGGCGCGCGCGAATCTGGTAGCGGATACCAGCACCACCGAGCGCGTCATCAATAATATCCAGGCAGCATTGTAATTCATTCCAACGTTTTTTCATTGGTAATTTAAAGTTAAAAATTGCCTGACGCGTGTGACCCTTTACCAGCCAGTCTGAGATTAACGCTGCAATACGGGCCGGTTGCTCAACCATATCGCAAACCAGCCAGTCAACCGGGTTTTTCGGGCGATATCTGAAGCCATCTTCTCGTAGGTGTTTTACATTGGGGTGAATGGCCATACTGCCTTTCATTGGGCCGTTATCAATGGCAAAAATTTTGGTGCAGCCACGGTTTACCATTTGCCAGGTCCAGCCGCCGGGGGCTGCACCTAAATCAACAGCGCTCATGCCGGGCTTAACCTGGGCAGATTCGGGTACCAGCATCATAAAGGCTTCGGCAAGCTTTAAGGTAGAGCGGCTTGGGGCGTCGGTTGGCAGGCGCAGGCGGGGGATGCCAAGCGGCCAGTTCACAGAAAAATCGGGCCGGGTAAAGCCAATATAAACACGTTCTAAAGTAGGGAAGAATAAGTGCAGACGTGCTTTGGCATTGGCTTGGTTAGCCAGGCCCTTTGCCGCGAGTTTTGCATCAAGCAGCGCGCCAAATTTACGGCTAAATGATGAGATTTCCTTACCGTCGTTGGTATCCGGATACTCGATCCAGACATCACGCCAGGGGCCCTTATGTGCTTCGTGTAAGTTATCTAGGGCGGTTAAAATGGGTGTAAGGCGGTCTTTAGGCGGCAAATCGAGGGCTTCGGCCACAAAAATAATCTGGCGGGGAAAAACCCAGTCGCCGCATTCCAGTGTGCGGTAAAGCTTATCCCAATCGGCAGGGCGCTTAGGCAGGAAAATACAAAAACCTTGGCCTGTTTCCCATTTACCGGGAATGTCAGCTTTAAAGGCGAATTCGGCCTCCACATCGGTTTCGAAGCCGGGGCGGCAATAAAAAAGGATGGCATGTGTCATGAGCGTAAGGATACCAGAATACGAAGCGCTTTAGGCTTGTGTGGTTTCCTTGGCCGGGGGGGCAACCAGAGGGAAGCAGGCCGTAAAGCAGGTACCCTTTCCCTGTTCCGAATTGACAACCAGTGTGCCCCCAAGAGTTTGCGTCACCAGATTAAATACGACATTGAGCCCTAGACCACTGCCTCCGCTGCCTCTTTTGGTGGTGAAAAAGGGGTCAAAAATTTTATTCAAGTGCTCGCTTGGAATGCCCATGCCATTGTCTTCAAAGCGCATGGTAACGTTGTTTTCCAGTTTTGTAGCCTGTAGCAGGATCAGTCCTTCCTGCCCTTCGATAAAGGCGTGAGCTAGGGCATTGGTCAGAAAATTTGTAATAATTTGAGAAATAGCACCAGGATAGCCATCCAGATTTATTTTTTCGACACAGCTGGTTTCAATGCGGATAGCGGTGCGCTTGAGTGTCGGCTTTAAACTCATAATGACTTCATCGATATATTCACCCAGCTCAAAGGTGCGTCTTGCCTCGGATGTTTGGTCTACTGCCACCTGCTTGAAGCTTTGTATCAACTGTGCGGCGCGTTCGGCATTCGCCAGAATAAGACGGCTGGATTCGATGGCCATTTCGGAATAATTCAGTACTTCCGATTTTTTGATCGCACCAGCATCCAGGTTAATTTTAAAGGCCTGAGTATCTTCGAATAAAACTGATGCACTGGTTAGAATAACCCCGACTGGCGTGTTTACTTCATGGGCAACGCCGGCGACAAGGCCTCCCAAAGAGGCCATTTTCTCTGCCTGGACTAAATTATTTTTGGTTTCATTCAGCTGCTGATATGCGCTTTCGGTGAGGTCTCTGGTTAAACGCATGGCAAGCTCGGCAGCTTTGCGGCTTTCCAAATCGTCGCATAACCTGTGGGTAATGCTGTGCACTGCATCGGCTACATCGGCAAATTCATCTTTTGTGTGGTGAGCCAGTTTGATGTCATTGAAATCGAAGTCTTTGGCATCGGCGGCATGGATGAGTGCTTCCCTGAGTTGCCCGAGTGGGCGAATTACAACCAGTTGCAAGCTGTGTGAAAGAGCCATAAAGAGTAGTAAATCAAGAAGTACGACCTCGATAATTTTGGCGATAACAACCTGCCTTAAGCGGGCAGCAATTTTTTCCCGTGAAAAAACATAGACCACCTTACCCATGGGTTTGGAGACTTCGTTGGCCGGGTAGTAAATAGGGAATGTCTGGGCATTAGGTGGTTCAACGCCTTTGGACACGGAGGTCATTTTGCCGTGTTCATTGGCTCGTCCATCAACCTGTTCTTCATTATTGTAAACCAGCAGAAGGGCCAGATCGGCAGATTGCATTTCAGCCTCAACAACCAGGCCAAGCTGGGTGCTGTCGAAATTCCAGAGTATGCCGGGCAAAACAGTTTGCAAGCGTTTTTGCAGCGCCATGGCAGAGAGGTGCATATTGTTTTCCAGCTCTTGTTGTGTTTGCCAATAAGAGATCACGCCTGATGTCGCTAAAAATAGCGTCACGATGGCGAGGAAAATAATATTCAGGCGGAAGCGGATGCTGTGCATGTGTTTTTGGCTATGTATGTTTGTTTAACCATAGCCTGTAATGCAAATAAAGGGCAAGTTAAGTCATGTAGCCGTTAGGCATGGAATGCTGCCGGATCAGGCTTGTGTAAACTGAACTGAATGGATCTTAATTTTTGCGCGTAAGATAAAACGCATCGTCAAAAGTACTTACCCATTGTGGCCGCCAAATCACCAGCAAAGACATATAAATGCCGCTGCTAAAACCTTCGGGCCAGCCCATGAGAAAGTAGTAGGGGAGTTGCTCGCTGACTAAAAAATCCAGCGAATACGCACCGCTTGCTGCCAGCAGGCTGCAGGTCAGTATTCCCACCAACCACATCGTGAGTGTGCTGGCGGCAAAGCAATTTACAAAAATATAAATGAAGTAATTTGCCGGTAAAGCACGCTGTGCCCAGGTGAATAAGTACTGGGTGAGCGTTACGGGTATAAAGGCCACAATTAGCCATGCTAGGCCAAAGCTATGCCATTGGGCATGGCCGTAGACGGTATCGGCAGCGAGTACGGCGGTAAGGCCTAGCAGCGCCTTATCCCGCCCGGCAATCATGGTGAGCGCGCTTGCGCCAAGCAGGTGAAATGACAAGCCGGGTTGAATGCTGGCTCTCATTTGCCAGAACCCCAGAACAAAAACACTTGCACCAAACCAGCCGGTGAGGCGTTCCTGGGAGAGGGAAAACCAAGGAATGCGTGCGGCAGCATGCAATATCAGCAGGCTACTGAGTAAAGTAGTGCTCAGCAGCAGCCAGTTTGCAAATGGTGCGGCAACAAGGTTCATCTGGTTTGCCATTCTTTGTTGACCCAATCGCTCAGCTGGGTGAGTTTGCCGTGAAAATAATGACCGACACCGGGGAAGATCACGACGGGCAGCGACTGCGGTCTGGCCCAGTTCAGTACGGTTTCAAGGCTGATGACTTCGTCCTCTTCGCCGTGAATTAAAAGAGTTTTGCCGACTGGCACTGTGGGGAAGTTATGGCGGCTGACCGCAGGGCCGATCAGAATCAGGCCTTCTACCTCATCGCTGCCAATACGCTGGCAAAGCTGGCTTTGCACAAAAGTGCCAAAGGAAAAACCTGCCAGCGTAAGCCGGCTAAGCATTGGGTGCTCGTTTCTGGCAAAGGCGAGCACCGCTGCCATATCGTCAACTTCGCCGACCCCATTTTCAAAAGTGCCCGCAGAGTTGCCTACACCACGCAAATTGGGGCAATAGGCCACATAGCCCAGGCGGCTAAGCGTTTTGGCAAGGGTGTGTACAATTTTATTGCTGAATGTGCCGCCTTCGGTGGGATTGGGATGGGCAACTAGCACAATGCCAATTGTTGTTTCCAGAGCAGAAGAGAGCCTCAGGCATTCCAATGAGCCCACCGGGCCGCTGATTTCAATAAGTTCAAAAGAAGGGGCTTTGCGAGATGTGCTCATGGGCTGCTGTTTGCCAGATGGATGAGTTTGAAAAGTGCGGGTCATCAACCTGATTACCCTTGAGTCATTATGCTTTTGAAAGTGTTGTTTAAATTTTTAAACGCTCAACAATGCGGCCGTTGACGATATGCTCATCGATAATCTCGTCGATATCACTTTTATCGATATAGGTATACCAGATGGCTTCGGGGTAAACGACGAGCACCGGGCCTTCTTCGCATCG